>NZ_KQ949108.1:1965-125774 GCF_001514305.1 Streptomyces dysideae | reverse complement strand
GGACCTCACCGCACCCGTTGCCACCTCGTCCGAAGGGAAGTCCTGACATGGCCGCTGCGCTGGACCGCATCCGGGTCGGCTCGGCCCCCGACTCCTGGGGCGTGTGGTTCCCCGACGACCCGGTGCAGGTGCCCTGGGTGCGCTTTCTCGACGAGGTCGCCGAGGCCGGCTACTCGTGGATCGAGCTGGGCCCGTACGGCTATCTGCCGACCGACCCGGCCCGGCTCACCGACGAGGTGGACAAGAGGGGCCTGAAGGTGTCGGCCGGCACGATCTTCTGCGGTCTGCACCGCGGTCCCTCCGAGTGGGACTCCACCTGGGAGCAGGTCAGCCGGGTCGCCTCCCTCACCCAGGCCATGGGAGCGAGGCACCTGGTCGTCATCCCGTCCTTCTGGCGGGACGACAAGACCGCCGAGATCCTGGAGCCGCCGGAGCTGACCGGCGAGCAGTGGGCGTACCTGACCAAGGGCATGGAGCGGCTCGGGCACGAGGTGAAGGAGGCGTACGGTCTCGACATCGTCGTGCACCCGCACGCCGACACCCACATCGACACCGAGGCGCACGTCGAGCGGTTCCTCGACTCGACCGACTCCGACCTGGTCAACCTCTGCCTCGACACCGGTCACTACGCCTACTGCGGCGGCGACAGCGTCAAGCTGATCGAGACCTACGGCGAGCGCATCGGCTATCTGCACCTCAAGCAGGTCGACCCGGAGATCCTCGCCGACGTCGTCAAGAACGAGGTGCCGTTCGGCCCGGCCGTGCAGCGCGGGGTGATGTGCGAACCGCCGTCCGGTGTACCGGAGCTGGAGCCGGTGCTGGTCGCGGCGCAGAACCTCGGCGTCGAACTGTTCGCGATCGTCGAGCAGGACATGTACCCGTGCGAGCCGGACAAACCGCTGCCCATCGCGGTGCGGACCCGCAAGTTCCTTCGTTCCTGCGGCGCCTGACGACCCGAAAGGACGGCCGATCGCCATGACCCAGCGTGCGGAGACGCTCGGTGTCGCAGTCATCGGTACGGGAAAGATGGGCGCGGATCACGTGCGCCGTATCCAGGAGGTCACCAGCGGGGCACGGGTGACCGCCGTCGTGGACGTCGACGCGGAACGCGCCAAGATGGTCGCCGCCCGCGTCGACGGCTGCACCGCCTACACCGACCCGGCCGCCGCGATGGCGGCGGCCGACGTCCACGCGGTGCTCGTCGCCTCGCCCGGCCCCGCCCACGAGGCGGCGCTGCTCACGGCCTTCGAGCACGACCTGCCGGTGTTGTGCGAGAAGCCGCTGACGCCGGACGCGGCCTCCGCGCTGCGGATCCTGGAGGCCGAGCGGAAGCTGGGCCACCGGCGGGTCCAGGTGGGCTTCATGCGGCGCTACGACGCCGAGTACATGAAGCTCAAGTCCCTGCTGGAGACCGGCCAGTTGGGCCGTCCGCTGATGCTGCACAACCGGCATCGCAACGTCGCCAGCGCGCCCGGCTGGACCAGCGAGATGCTCATCAACGACTCGGTGACCCACGAGATGGACGTGACCCGCTGGCTGCTCGGCCACGAGATCACCGCCGTCACCGTGCTCACCCCGACGCCGTCCGACAACGCGCCGGACGGCATCCGCGACCCCCAGTTCGTGATCTTCGAGACGGACGGCGGCGCCATCGTCGACGTCGAGATCTACGTCAACTGCGGCTTCGGCTACCAGGTCCAGGCCGAGGCGGTCTGCGAACGCGGCACCGCCCGCATCGGCGACGGCCACGCCATGGTCACCCACGCGGCCGGCCGCTGGGGCGGCATCATCGCCCAGGACTTCGTGGAACGCTTCGCGGACGCCTACGACCGCGAGGTCCAGGCCTGGGTCGACGCCACCCGGCGCGGTGAGGTCACCGGGCCCAGCGTGTGGGACGGCTACGCGGTGGCCGCGGTGTGCGAGGCGGGCGTACGGGCGCTGGAGGAGGGCGTACGGGTCGAGGTGGAGCTGGTGGAGCGGCCCGCGCTCTATCAGTAGGCCCGCTCACGGAGCTGCGGATCCTCTCCCTGCGCGAGCGGCACGGGATCCTGAGCTTCGGCGACCACCTGGAACAGACCGCCGACTTCGCCGACACCCTCGTCATCGACGTGGGAACACCGGAGTCCGGCGCCGGAATCCGGGCCGCCTGGAACTCGGAGATCGACGGCGCGATCCGGGACCACCAGGCCGCCGGAGCACCCCGCTCCGGCGAGGACCCCACCGTCGGCCGCTGGGTCGCCCACATCCCGCTGCCGTCCACCCCGCGCCCCTCGTCGGCGCGGACGCGAGAATCCGCCTCACCGCCACGCCGTGGAGCTGAACCGGTCCGGCGGCCGACGCGGTGTCGTCGGCCGCCGGAACCTCAGCCGGTGACGGTGGTACGCGGCCGCGGCTCGAACCCGGCCGCCCGATAGGACGCGTCGATCAGCTGCATCGTGGCCAGCGCGTCGTCCGCGTCCAGGGGCAGCGGGGTGTCCTGCCGGAGGTGCGCCGCGAACGCCTCCAGCTGGTACGTGTACGAGGAGCGCGTACCGAGCCGCTCCGTCCGCTCGCTCTGCGCCGTGCGCACCACGATCCGGTCGTCCCGGTGCGGCAGCACGAAGTTCGGCGCGAAGGCCTCGCCCAGGGAGCCGGTGATCCGGCAGCTCATCTCCAGGTCGCCGTACGCCATGTGGCAGCGCGCGGACGCGGTGGCGCCGCCGGGGAACTCCAGGTCGGCGTCCAGCCACTCGTCGACGCCATGCGCGCTCGTCCGCTCCCCGCCGCGCGCGGCGACGAGGCGCGGCGCACCGCCCGCGAACGGCGCGAGCATCCGCACCGCGTGCAGGCTGTAGCAGCCCAGGTCCATGACCGCCCCGCCCGCGAGCGGCAGCGACCAGCGCGGGTCGGCGTCGTCGGGCGCGGGAATCGCGACGAGCGTCTCCACCCGCCGCAGTTCGCCGAGTTCGCCCGAGGCGAGGATCTCGTGCAGCCGACGGGTGACCGGGTGGAAGAGGTAGTGGAAGGCCTCCATGAAGACGGTGCCGGACTTGGCGACCGCCTCCCGTACCTCGGCGGCCTCCTCGGCGTTGCTCGCCGACGGCTTCTCCGTCAGGACGTGCTTGCCCGCCGCGAGCGCGGCGAGGTTCCACGGCCCGTGCAGCCCGTTCGCGAGCGGGTTGTAGACGACCTCGACCTCGGGGTCGGCGAGCAGGTCGGCGTAGGAGTCCACCACCCGCTCCACGTCGTGCTCGTCCGCGAACGCCTCGGCCCGGGACCGGTCGCGCGCGGCCACCGCCACGAGGCGGTGGCCGGTCGTCCGGGCCGGGCCGACGAGGGAGAGCTCGCTGATGCGTGCCGCGCCCAGCACTCCGATGCGAAGCGGTTCCCGGCCCGGATTCTTCATGTCTGCCGTACCTCCTGGATCGTCACGGGGCGGTGCTCGTTCAGCGACAGTGTGCACGCCTCGGCGATCCAGCCCGCCTCCAGGGCGTCCTCGATCGTGCACGGCGAGCTCCGGGTGCCGGCCACGACCTCGGTGAACGCGGTGAGTTCGGCGCGGTAGGCCTCGGTGAAGCGGTCCATGAAGAAGTCGTGCGGGGTGCCCGCCGGGAAGGTCACGCCGGGCTCGACGGAGCGCAGCGGCAGCTTGTCCTCGAGGCCGACGGCGATGGAGTCCTGGAAGCCGTGGATCTCCATGCGGACGTCGTAACCCCGGGCGTTGTAGCGGGAGTTGGAGATCACCGCGATGGTGCCGTCGTCGAGGGTGAGGAGCGCGCCGGTGGTGTCGGCGTCGCCCGCCTCCTTGATGTAGTCGGCACCCCGGTTGCCGCCGACGGCGTACACCTCGGTCACCTCGCGGCCGGTCACCCAGCGGATGATGTCGAAGTCGTGCACCGAGCAGTCCCGGAAGATGCCACCGGAGGCGGCGATGTACGCGGCGGGTGGCGGCGCCGGGTCCAGGGTGGTCGACCGGACGGTGTGCAGCCTGCCCAGCTCACCGGCCTGCACGGCGGTCCGGGCGGCCACGAAACCGGTGTCGAAGCGGCGGTTGTAGCCGATCTGGATCGGCACGCCCTTGCCCTGGACGGCCTTGAGCACCTCGACGCCCTCGGTCATGGTCTTGGCGACGGGCTTCTCGCAGAAGACGGGGATGCCGGCCTCGACGGCGGCGAGGATCAGCCCGGGGTGGGCGTCGGTCGCGGCGGCGATCACCACACCGTCGATGCCGGCGGCCAGGACCGCCTCGGGGGAGTCCGCGACCTCGCCGCCGAACCGCTCGGCGGCGGTCTTGGCCGCGTCCGCGAACGGGTCGGCGAGAACGAGCGACTCGACCGCGTCGAGTCCGGAGAGGGTCTCGGCGTGGAAGGCGCCGATGCGGCCGAGGCCGAGGATTCCGATACGCATGGGGGTGCTACTCCTTGGAGGGTGCGGTTTCTTACAAGAGCTCTAGTCGAGTCCGCCGAGGACGTTCTGGTCCCAGTCGAGCACCGAGCCGGTGACGACGCCGGACCGGTCGGACAGCAGGAAGACCACGAAGTCGGCGATTTCGTCGGGCTGGCCCAGCTTGCCCATCGGCAGTCTGGCGGCCGCCTCCTCGCGCCAGTCGTCCCCGGCGCCGTGGAAGGCCTTCTGCGTGGCGTCCTCGCCCTCGGTCGCCGTCCAGCCGATGTTCAGGCCGTTGATCCGGATCCGGTCCCAGCGGTGCGCGTGCGCCGCGTTGCGGGTCAGACCGACGAGGCCGGCCTTGGCGGCGACGTACGGCGCGAGGAACGGCTGTCCGCCGTGTGCCGACGAGGTGATGATGTTGACGATGGTGCCGGGTGCCTTGCGCGCGACCATGTCGGCGACTGCGGCCTGCATGGCGAAGAACGGTGCCTTGAGGTTGATCGCGATGTGCTGGTCGAACAGTTCGGGCGTGGTGTCCAGCAGCGTGCCCCGGGAGGTCAGCCCCGCCGAGTTGACCAGGCAGTCGACCCGCCCGTACGCGTCGACGACCTGGGCCACGGAGGCCCTGGCCTGCTCGGCGTCCGCGAGGTCGGCCCGTACGAACATGGCCTTGCCCCCGTCCGCGGCCAGCTCGGCCACCAGGGCCTCACCGGGTTCGGAGCGGCGGCCGGTGACGGCCACGGCCGCCCCCTCGCGGACGGCCGCCCGCGCGATGGCGGCGCCGACGCCCTGGCTGCCGCCGTTGACGAGGACGACCTTGTCGTCGAGAAGTCCCATGGTTGTTCCGATTCCTTTCAGCTCTGGCGCCGCTCGGCGCCGGCCCTCAACTCGTCCCGCAGAACCTCGGGAGCCCAGGTCTCGCGCAGCGCGCGCCGTACGACGTCCGCCTGTGCGGGCGGGGCGAGCCCGGCCACCGGCGGATCGCTGTCGAGGTTCGTCGGGAAGGGGTAGCCCTCGGCGCTCGCGGCGATCACATGCTCCAGCCACGCCTCGCCCACCCCCTCGGCCCGCCGCTTCAGCAGCACCGGGAAGACGGCGTTGGCGACCGCCTCACGGTCCACCGTCTCCATCGCGCGCCCGAAGGCCGAGGACACCTGGAGCAGGTTGGCCATGCGCCGGATGTCCGCGGAGCGGTTGGTCCCGGCGGCGTGGAACAGGGCGGGGTTGAAGAAGGCCGCGTCGCCCTTGGTGAGGGGGAGTTGGACGTGGTGTGCTTCGAAGTAGGCCTGGAACTCCGGGAGTCGCCACGCCAGATAGCCCGGCTCGTACGTCTGCGAGTACGGCAGGTACATCGTCGGCCCGGACTCGACCGGCATGTCGCAGTGTGCGACGGCGCCTTGGAGGGTGAGCACGGGGGAGAGGCGGTGGACGTGCGCCGGGTAGGCGGCCGCGGCCTCGTTGGACAGGAACCCCAGGTGGTAGTCCCGGTGCACGGTCTGCGCCGCGCCGCCCGGATTGACCACGTTGACCTGCGAGGTGACCTGGTAGCCGGGGCCGAGCCAGGCGGCGGAGACGAGCGCCAGGACGTCGTTGGCGTAGTAGTCGGAGAACGCCTCCGGGTCGTAGAGGGCCGCCTTCTCCAGCGCGTTCCACACCCGGTCGTTGGCACCCGGCTTGGCGAAGTGGTCCCCGGCGCTCGCGCCCGAGGCACGCTGCTCGGCGATCAGGGCGCCGAACACCTCGCTGACCCGGTCCACGACCTCCGGGTCCGGGAAGGCGCCCCGGAAGACGACGATGCCCGGCCCGTCGGTGAAGGCGCGGACGAGTTCGGCCTGGATCTCCGGCCGGTCCTCGCTCCGCCGGAGCCGCGCACTGTCGTAGACGAGGACGTTCCGTTCCACGGCGGCGGCGTACGGGTAGTCGGCGAGGTCGGTCGTTCGCTCGGCCACCGCACGGAAGACGTCGAGGTCGCAGTCCTGCTCGGACAGCCACGCACGACGGTGTACGGAGGTGAAGGACATCGGCGTCCTCTCGGTGACAGGGGTGACTCAGCGCTGTCATTCTTGTCATGACAAAGCCGTCGAACAACCGGCAGGCACCCATCAAAAACCCCTCAAGGAGCGGACGCATGGGCCACCCGTTCCCGATCCGGGAAATCGCACGTCAGGCGGGCCTGAGCGAGGCCACCGTCGACCGGGTCCTGAACGGCCGCGGAGGGGTGCGGGAGAGCACCGCGCGAGAGGTCCAGCAGGCCATCGCCGACCTGGACCGCCAACGCACCCAGGTCCGCCTCGTCGGCCGTACCTTCATGATCGACATAGTGATGCAGGCACCGGAGCGCTTCTCGACGGCCGTGCGGGCCGCCCTGGAGACGGAGCTGCCGTCCCTCCACCCGGCCGTCATGCGCTCACGCTTCCACTTCCGCGAGACCGGCCCGGTCGGGGAGCTGACCAGAACCCTGGACCGGATCGCCCGGCGCGGCTCGCAGGGCGTGATCCTCAAGGCCCCGGACGTCCCCGAGGCCACCGCCGCCGTCGCCCGGCTCGCGGAGGCCGGCATCCCCGTCGTGACGCTGGTGACCGACCTGCCCTCGACCGCGCGCCTCGCCTACGTCGGCATAGACAACCGGGCGGCGGGCGCCACGGCGGCGTACCTCATGGGCCAGTGGCTGGGGGAGCGGCCGGGCAACGTCCTCACCAGCCTCAGCAGCGGCTTCTTCCGCAACGAGGAGGAGCGTGAGATGGGCTTCCGCAGCGCCATGCGGGCCCGCCATCCCGACCGCACCCTGGTCGAGATAGCCGAGGGGCAGGGCCTGGACGCCACCCAGTACGACCTCGTCCGGGCCGCGCTGGAACGGGACCCGGACATCCGCGCCGTCTACTCGATCGGCGGCGGCAACATCGCCACCCTGCGCGCCTTCGCGGACCTGGGCCGTGACTGCGCGGTGTTCGTCGCGCACGACCTCGACCACGACAACACCCGCCTGCTGCGCGAGGAGCGCCTGTCCGCGGTGCTCCACCACGACCTGCGCCAGGACATGCGCGAGGCCTGCCACATCGTGATGCGGGCCCACGGCGCGCTGCCGCCCGCGGGACCGACGCTGCCGTCCGCGATCCAGGTGGTGACGCCCTACAACATGCCGGTGCCGCTCACAGGCTGACCCACGCGCCGCTCACCGCGGACCGCGCCATCGCGTCCAGTACGGCGGCACTCCGCACGGCGTCCGAGAGGGTGGCCCCGTGCGGCTCGCCCTCGGCTACGGAACGCAGGAAGCGGTACGCCTCGATGACCTTGAGGTCGTCGTAGCCCATGGCGTTCGCCGCGCCCGGCTGGAAGGCGCCGAACTCGCCGTCGCCCGGGCCGACGTACACCGTGCTGACGGGCTGGTCCTGGTAGGTCGTGCCGCGGCTGACGCCGAGCTCGTTCATCCGGCGGAAGTCCCAGAACACCGCGCCCTTGGTGCCGTGCACCTCGAAGCCGTAGTTGTTCTGCTCGCCGACCGAGACCCGGCAGGCCTCCAGGACACCGCGGGCGCCGGAGGCGAAGCGCAGCAGGCAGTTGACGTAGTCCTCGTTCTCCACGGGGCCGAGCGTGCCGCCGGTGGCGCGGCTGTGCCCGGCCGTGGCACCGGTGGGACGGGCTCGCTCCGGTACGAAGATCGCGGTGTCGGCGGTGAGCGACGCGATATCGCCCAGCAGGAAGCGGGCCAGGTCGGCGCCGTGCGAGGCCAGGTCGCCCAGCACGCCGCTGCCGCCGCGCTCCCGCTCGTACCGCCAGGTCAGCGCCCCCTCGGGATGCGCCGCGTAGTCGCTGAACAGCCGGACGCGGACATGCGTGACGGTGCCGATCTCGCCCGAGGCGATCAGGTCACGGGCGGCCTCGACGGCGGGCGCGTTGCGGTAGTTGAAGCCGACGGCTCCCTGGACGCCGGCCTTGGCGACCGCGTCGGCGACCGCCTGGGCGTCGGCCACCGAGAGGCCCACCGGCTTCTCGATCCAGATGTGCTTGCCGGCCTCGGCCATCGCGACGCCGATCTCGTGGTGCAGGAAGTTCGGGGCGGTGATGCTGACGGCCCGGACCCGCGGGTCGGCGGCCACCTCACGCCAGTCGCGGGTCGCCGACGCGAACCCGAACCGCGCGGCGGCCTCCTCGGCCCGGCCCGGCACCTCCTCGGCGACGGCCACCAGCTCCGGACGCACGCTCAGCCGCGGATAGTGGTGCGGGACGCGGGCGTACGCCTGGGTGTGCACCCGGCCCATCCAGCCGAATCCGACGACGGCGACACCGAGCGAGTCCACCATGACAGCCCCTCTTTGGACCGGTCCATTTTCTGTCCCGATCACCCTGAGCCGGGATTCAGCTGGTGTCAACCCTTTGACAAGCGTGATGGGTGCGTGGAACGGTCCATGTCCATGAGACCGCCGACGATCCGCGACGTGGCCGACCGGGCCGGCGTCTCCAAGTCGCTGGTCTCGCTGGTGCTGCGCGGCTCCGACCAGGTGCGTCCGGAGAAACGGGAAGCGGTACTGCGGGCGGCCCGCGACCTCGACTACCGCCCGAACGCCGCCGCACGCAGCCTCAGCGAGCAGCGCACCCGCACTGTCGGCGTCCTCCTGAACGACCTGCGCAACCCGTGGTTCGTTGACACGCTCGACGGCCTGAACTCCCTGCTCCACGACAACGGCCTGCACATGATCCTGGCCGACGCCCGCCTGAACCGCCGTACCGGCCAGGATCCGGCCGGCCCGTTCCTGGACCTCGGGGTCGACGGCCTGGTCGTGGTCGGCACGCTGCCCGACCCGGCCGCGCTCGGGGCGGTCGCCGAGCGCATCCCGGTGGTGGTCGCGGGCGCCCGCGAGCCGGTGCCGCCCGGCGTGGACGTCGTGGCCAACGACGACGAGAAGGGCGCGCGGCTGGTCACCGAGCACCTCATCGGGCTCGGGCACCGGCGGATCGCGCACCTCGCGGGGTACGGCGCGGTGGGCGAGCTGCGCCGGCGGAGCTTCGAGGCGACGATGCGGGCGCACGGCCTCGCGCACGAGGCCGTCGTCGAGCCGAGCGACATGACGGAGGAGGGCGGCTACCGCACGACGGTCCGCCTGCTCAGCCGCCCGGACCGCCCCACCGCGCTCTTCGCCGTGAACGACATCGCCTCCGTCGGCGCCCTGTCGGCGGCCGAGGAACTGGGCCTGCGGGTGCCGCGTGACCTGTCCGTCGTCGGCTACGACAACACGAGCATCGCCCGGCTGCGCCACGTATGGCTCACCACCGTCGACAACGCCAGCCACGAGGTCGGCCGCCGCGCCGCCCGCCGCCTCCTGGACCGCTTCGAGGGAACCGGCGGCGAAGGGCGGGTCCACCTGGCCGGGCCGACCCTCGAGATCCGCGGCACGACAGCACCCGTACCCACGCACTGACCGCTCGTGTCAACGGCCTGAGGGTGTCCGGCCCCGAATTATGCACGCAATACGGCAGACGAAATTGTTGACAATTCTGTTTGGCTGGATTTAGGTTCGACAGGCACTCACTCAGGGAGGGCACATGCCGAAAGAAGCCCGTCCGAGCACCGGAGAGCAGGCCAAGCAGCATGCGTTCGCGCAGCTGCGCCAGGCGATCCTGCACGGCGAGATGGCACCGGCACAGCGGCTGGTGGAGAACGAGCTCGCCGAGCAGTTCGGTGTGACACGGGCCAGCATCCGCGCCGCACTCATCGATCTGGAGGCCCAGGGCCTCGTCGAGCGGATCCGCAACCGGGGTTCGCGGGTGCGGGTGGTGACCGTGGAGGAAGCGGTCGCCATCACCGAGTGCCGCATGGTCCTCGAAGGGCTGTGCGCGGCGAAGGCGGCCGTCGCGGCGAGCGACGAGCAGCTGACCGAACTGGCGGACCTGGGCACGGCGATGACCAAGGCCGTGGCCGACGGCGAGCCGATGACGTACTCCGAACTCAACCAGGAACTGCACGCGAAGATCCGGCAGTACTCCGGCCAGCAGACGGCCCTGGAGCTGCTGGACCGGCTCAACGCACAACTGGTGCGCCACCGCTTCCAGCTGGCGCTGAGGCCGGGACGTCCACAGCACTCCCTGAACGAGCATCTGGCGATGATCGAGGCGGTCAGGGCCAGGGACCCGCAGGCGGCCGAGGCGGCCGTCCGCGCCCACCTCACCAGCGTGATCGAGGCGCTGCGCGACTGAGAGCCGCGTGAGTCGGGCGCACCACCTGTCAGCCGAGGAGATCCAGCAATGACGCACACGGGCGAGCCCGCCGCCACCTCACGATCGACCCTCGTCGTCACCGCCCACGCCGGCGACTTCGTGTGGCGGGCGGGCGGAGCCATCGCCCTCGCCGCCTCCCGGGGCGAGCAGGTCACCATCGCCTGTCTGACCTTCGGCGAGCGCGGCGAGTCCGCCAAAGCCTGGCGCGAGGGCAAGAAGCTCGACGAGATCAAGGCGATACGCCGCGACGAGGCCGAGCGCGCCGCCGCCACCCTCGGCGCCGAGGTCCGCTTCTTCGACGCCGGCGACTACCCGCTGGTCGCCACCGCCGAGTTGACCGACCAGCTGGTCGAGGTCTACCGCGAGACCCAGCCCGACGTCGTCCTCACCCACCCCACCGAGGACCCGTACAACGGCGACCACCCGGCCGCCAACCGCATGGCCCTTCAGGCCCGTGTCCTCGCCCAGGCCATCGGCTACCCGGGTCCCGGCGAGATCATCGGCGCCCCGCCGGTCTTCTACTTCGAGCCGCACCAGCCCGAGATGAGCGGCTTCAAGCCAGAGGTCCTCCTCGACATCACCGAGGTCTGGGAGACCAAGCGCAAGGCGATGGAGTGCCTGGGCGCGCAGCAGCACCTGTGGGACTACTACACCGACCTCGCGGTACGCCGCGGCGTCCAGCTCAAGCGCAACGCCGGCCCCAACCTGGGCCTGGCCCACAAGACCATGGCCGAGGCCTACATGCGCCCCTACCCGCAGATCGCGAAGGAGCTGGCATGAGCGGCGTGATCGTCACGAACCCGCCGAAGGCGGACGCGAAGGACGTCGACGCGCTGGCCGGGTTCGGCGTCGCCACGGTGAGCGAGGCGATGGGCCGAACCGGCCTGCTGGGCCCGGGAATCCGCCCGATCCAGCAGGGCGTACGAGTCGCCGGAACCGCCGTCACTGTGCTCAGCTGGCCCGGCGACAACCTCATGATCCACGCCGCCGTGGAGCAGTGCGGCGAGGGCGACATCCTGGTCGTCACCACCACCTCGCCGTCCACCGACGGCATGTTCGGCGAACTGTTCGCCACCGCGCTGCACCGGCGCGGCGTGCGCGGCGTCGTCACCAACGCGGGCATCCGCGACACCCAGGAACTGCGGGACATGGGCTTCGCCTCCTGGTCCCGGGCCGTCTCCGCACAGGGCACCGTCAAGGCCACGGGCGGTTCGGTCAACGTGCCGGTCGCGATCGACGGCCAGGTGATCCGCCCGGGCGACGTGATCCTCGCCGACGACGACGGCGTGGTGGTCGTACCGCGCGAGCGTGCCCGCGAGACGGCCGAGCGGTCCGAGGCCCGCGAGGCCAAGGAGGCCGCCACCCGGGCCGCCTTCCTGGACGGCCAACTCGGCCTGGACCGCTATGGCTTGCGCGAGACCCTCCAACGCCTCGGCGTCGAGTACAAGACCTGTGAGGAGTACGAGGGGGAGCGGTCGTGACCCCCGTGCCCGACGAGGTCCGCTGTATGCTCATGCGCGGTGGCACCTCCAAGGGCGCCTATTTCCTCGCCGGGGACCTGCCAGCCGACCCGGCCGCCCGCGACGCACTGCTGCTGCGCGTCATGGGCAGCCCCGACGAGCGGCAGATCGACGGCCTCGGCGGGGCGCACCCGCTCACCAGCAAGGTGGCCGTGGTGTCCCCCTCCGCCGACCCGCGGGCCGACGTCGACTACCTCTTCCTCCAAGTCGCCGTAGACAAGCCCGAGGTGAGTGACCGTCAGAACTGCGGGAACATCCTCGCCGGCATCGGCCCGTTCGCCGTCGAGCGCGGACTGGTCCCGGCGGGGGAGGAGCGGACCTCCGTCCGCATCCGCATGGTCAACAGCGGCGACCACGCCACGGCGACCTTTCCCACCCCGGGCGGCCGGGTCGACTACACCGGTGACGCCGAGATCCCCGGCGTACCGGGCACGGCCGCTCCCGTGGTGATCGAATTCCCGGCGGGGGCAGGGAGGTTGCTGCCCACCGGCAACGTCCGCGACGAGATCGACGGCGTACCGGTGACCTGTGTGGACAACGGCATGCCGACGGTCCTCATCGCGGCCTCCTCGCTCAAGGTCACCGGCTACGAGTCGCCCAAGGACCTGGAGGAGGACGTCGCGCTCGCCGACCGGCTCCGGGAGATCCGTCTGGCGGCGGGTCGGCTGATGGGGCTCGGTGACGTGGCGGACACCACCGTGCCCAAGCTCACCCTCCTCACCCCGCCCCGCGCCGGCGGCGCGGTCACCACCCGCACCTTCATTCCCGTGCGCTGCCATACGTCGATCGGCGTGCTCGGCGCGGCCAGTGTCGCCGCCGGACTGCGGATCGAGGGCGGCGTCGGTGCGGAGCTTGCCCAACTGCCCGCCGAGGGTGACCGAGTTCGCATCGAACACCCCACGGGATTCCTGGACCTCGAGAGCAGCCTCGGCACCGGCTCCGACGGCCTGCCCTCCGCGCGCCGCACGGCCGTGGTCCGTACGGCCCGCAAGATCTTCGACGGCACCGTCTTCCCCAGGTCCACCGAGACGGCCCCGATCCCCGCAGCAACCCCTGGAGGCCCCCGATGACCCCGCCGCTCGGCGACATCGCCCACATCGGCCACGCCCAGCTCTTCACCCCCGACCTGGACGCCAGCGTCGCCTTCTGCACCGACTATCTGGGCCTCACCGTCAACGGGCAGGACGGCGACACCGTCTACCTGCGGACCTTCGACGACTACGAGCACCACAGCCTCGTCCTCACCGCCCGCGAGCGGCCCGGCCTCGGCCGGCTCGCCCTGCGCACCTCCAGCGAGGACGCACTGCACCGCCGCATCAAGGCGATCGAGGAGGCGGGCGGCTCCGGCAAGTGGGTCGAGGACGAGCCCGGCATCGGCAGGCTCTACCTCACCACCGACCCCGACGGGCACGAGCACGCCCTCTACTGGGAGAGCGAGCACTACCGGGCGCCGGAGGAGCTGCGGCCCGCGCTGAAGAACCAGCCGCAGGCCAAGCCCAACCGGGGCGTCGGCGTACGGCGGATCGACCACGTCAACTTCCTCGCCGCCGACGTGCTCGCCAACGCCGAGTTCCAGGAGAGCGTCCTCGGCGCCCGGCCCACCGAGCAGATCCGGCTCGACAACGGGAAGATCGCGGCGCGCTGGCTGACCTTCACCGACAAGTCGTACGACGTCGTCTACACCTCGGACTGGACCGGTTCCACCGGCCGGCTGCACCACATCGCCTTCGCGACCGACACCCGCGAGGACATCCTGCGCGCCGCCGATCTCGCCATCGACAGCGGCGTGTTCATCGAGACGGGACCGCACAAGCACGCCATCCAGCAGACGTTCTTCCTCTACGTCTACGAGCCGGGCGGCAACCGCATCGAACTGTGCAACCCGCTCACCCGGCTGGTGCTGGCCCCCGACTGGCCGCTCATCACCTGGACCGAGGCGGAGCGGGCCAAGGGACAGGCCTGGGGACTGAAGACCATCGAGTCGTTCCACACGCATGGGACGCCTTGATTGTCCCCTCCGCTCGCGGCAGCAGACTGGCCGTCCTGGTCGTCGGCCTGTGCTGGCTGGCCGTCCTCTTCGACGGCCTCGACATGTTCATCTACGGCTCGGCGCTGCCGCACATGCCGGCGACCGAGGCCCTCGGCCTCACCGCCGGCCAGGCCGGTGACCTCGGCGTCGCGCTCTTCAGGCTCGGCCGGACCCTCGCCGGCATCGGCCTCGGCGGACTGCTGCCGACCGCGATCAGCATGGTCTCCGACTACGCCCCGCGCGGCCGCGCCGCCCTCACCATCGGCATGCTGATGACCGCCCACCACGCGGGCGGCATCCTCTCCGCCTACGTCGCCAAGTGGCTGGTGGAGCCGGTCGGCTGGCGTGCCGCGTTCTGGGTGTGCGTGGTCCCGCTGCTCTTCGCGCCGGTGCTGGCCAGGTTCCTGCCCGAGTCGCTGAGCTTCCTGGTCGCCACGGGCCGCACCGAGGAGGCCCGTGCGCCGGCCGACCGCTACGAGGTCGAACTGCCCGCCGCGCCCGGCAAGAAGGCCGCCGGCGACCGCTGGAACTCGCGCGCCGGTCTGTTCCGCGGCGGCGAGTGGATCCAGACGCTGCTGTACTGGCTGGCCTCCTTCGGCGGACTGCTCCTCGTCCACGGCGTCGCCACCTGGCTGCCCACCCTGATGCGCGGCGAGGGCTACAACCTGGGCTCGGCCCTGACCTTCGTGGTGCTGTTCAACCTCGGCGGCATCGTGGGCATGGTCGTCGCCGGCCGGGCCGCCGACCGCTTCGGCGCCCCGCGCATCTCGGCGACCTGGTTCGCGGTCACGGCCGCCGGTGTGTTCCTGCGTCCACATGCCGCTGGGCGTGACCTTCCTGGTCGTCTTCCTGACCGGCGTGTTCCTCGGCAGCGCCCAGACGATGATCTACGCGACGGTGTCCATCCGCTCCGCCGCCGGGAACCGCGCCACCGCGGTCGGCTGGACCTCCGGCATGGGCCGCTTCGGCGCCGTCTTCGGACCGTTGCCGGGCGGCCGGCTGCTCGCCGCGGACCAGGGTGACTGGGGGGTCACCGCCTTCGCCCTCGCCGGACTGTCGTCCATGGTCTTCATCGGCATCGCGGCCCTGCGTGGCCCGAAGCAGGGGCCGCGCAGCGGCAGCGAGCAGGAACTGGTCGTCGCCCACTGACCGGCCGCCGCGGGTGGCCTGGTACTTTCTACGGCCGCACGAAAACCTGTCCGAAGGAGGAGCGATGGGCGAAGGCCGGGACCGGCGCCTGCGGCGCGCCGAGTGGTCCGGCGCCGTCGCGACGGCGCTCCTCGCGGTGGTGGCCGTCGGCGGATTCGGGATCCGGCTCGGGCTGCCGTGGTGGGCGATGGCGGCCGTGTGCGTTCCGACGGCGGGGCTCGCCGCCTGGACCGGGGTGCGGATCGGTCGCCGACGCGGCATCCGCGACCAGGCCCTGGAGCCGGGGGAGACGGTGCTCGGCACCTACACGGTCCGGCCCCCGTACGCCGAACACACCCCGCCCGACCTGCACCAGGGCCCGCAGTACCAGCTCCTCGTGACCACCCATGGCGTGCAGATGTGGGAGCGTTCCGTCCTGCTGTGGCGTCACCCGTGGCCGGAGCTGCGGGTGCTCGTCGACGGACCGCGGCTGCGGCTGCACCACGAGGGCCGCGAGGCCGGGACGATGCAGTTGCAGGATCCGGCCGCCGTGTACGAGATCCGGGCCATCGCGCGGCGGCATGGGGCCGCCTGAGCTCGTCCTCAGCCCATCCGGTCCTCGGCCGACAGGTGTTCGACCGTGCGACCGGTCTCGGTGAACGTGCGGGTCACATGGCCCGAGGAATACACCCACAGGATGCGCAGCGGGCGGTCGCCGATGTTGCGGAACAGGTGGGGGACCGGCGACGGGATGTAGGTCGTGTCGAACCGCTCCAGCTTCGTCACCTCGCCGTCCACCACCACCTCCGCCTCGCCGTCGAGGACGGTCACGTGGTCGTCGCAGTTGTGTGAGTGCAGGGGCGCCCGACGGTGGCCGTCTGCCTGGAGGCTGGTGGGTGCCTGCTCGGCGCGCGCGGGCACTGGCCGGTGGAGCGGCCCGGCTGGCGCCGCGTTCCTCACCCGCTCGCAGCCCCCCGCACCTCCCGTGCGATCAGGGCGTACACCTCCCGAGCTCGCGCGTCGTCCTTCCCGTCGTAGCCGTGATCGGCACCGGCCACCACGTGGTACCCGACCAGCGCCCCCGCCTCCCGCAGCCGCTCGGCGTACCGTTCGGCCTCCGCCCTGAGTACGTCGTGCGCGGCCGTGATGACCAGTGCCGGGGCTATGCCCTTCAGGTCCGCCGTGTCCGACGGATGCGCCGGCGACACCAGCCGGTCGCGGCGCAGTCGTACGTCCGGGACGTACGACGAGTCGAAGACGTCGCCCATCCAGGGCCGCAGCATCGGCTTGGGGACGGCGGCGCGCTTGTTGCGGATGCCGGTCGCCAGGTCGAGCGGCGGATAGTGCAGGACCTGGAGCGTGATCGACGGCCCGCCCTCCTCCATCGCCTGCCGTGCCACGGCCGCCGCGAGCCCGCCGCCGGCACTCTGCCCGCCGATGCTGAGCCGCCCGCCGTCCCAGCCGTGCTCGGCACCCTGCTCGGCGACCCACCGCACGACCTCGTACGCCTGCCGGGCCGGGGCCGGGAACGGATGCTGCGGAGCGACGACGTAGTCCACGTTGATCACGACCACGCCCGCCTCGGCGGCGAGGAACCGGCACAGAGGGTCGTCCAGCTCGGTCAGCGCCATGACGTACCCGCCGCCGTGGAAGTTGACGTGCACGGGCGGTGCCGGGGCGTCGGTCCCGGGCAGATAGACCACCGCCCGGGCCGGGGCGACCGACGTCGGGATGGTCAACTCCCTGACGTTGCGCGGGAATTCGGGGAACCGGGCGTGCGAGGCGGCGGCGGAGCCGCGACCCCCGGAACGCCGGTCCGCCATCGTGGTCATACGTTGCAGCGCCTTGGCGACGAAGGCGGCCACTGCCGGCCTGGCGAGGAGGGACATGCGACTCCATTCCCACGGGAATTTACTTGAGTTAGGCAATCATGTCCCGCGCGGGGTCGTGCTGCACATGGGGTAGGGTTTACCTGCGTGTTCACGCGGTTCACCGCGCACAACGCACCGGGACGTGGCGCAGCTTGGTAGCGCACTTGACTGGGGGTCAAGGGGTCGCAGGTTCAAATCCTGTCGTCCCGACGGTGCGAGGGTCTTCGCAGGCGAGAGTCTGTGGGGGCCCTTTTCCGCGTGGGGCGTTTCCGGCTTCGCAGTTGGGCGTGTCGCTCATCGGTACCTTTACTCCGAGACCGGCGAAGGCGGTGCTTTGGCCAGCAGTGTCTGGGGGCATGCCGCAGTACGGTCTCGACCGCCTCGTGGCCCAGACGCCGACGCAACCGCGGGACGAAGTCCCGGCCGAGCACATCAATGCCCGGCCCGCCACCGTAGGAGATGAGCGAGGACTTGCGTCCGGCGTCGGTTCCCAAGCGGATCTGGCCCAGTTTGCCGGCCTCGGCCATGTGCTCGATGAGGTCGGGGACAACTGAGTCCGGCCGGTATTTGATCCGCCCGATCCTGTCGTAGACGAGGTACGCGCCCCGGGCGATGAGGTCGAGGTGGAGTTCCGGATCGGAGTTGCGGTCGGTGTGGGCCAACAGGACCCGTCCGGCCGGGATGCCGTGCTTGTCCAGGAGGTCCAGGGCGGCGTGCGCGGCGGTCCCGATCTCGGTGTGCACCGCCACGGCCGCTCCCGTGCTCCGGGCCGCCGCCGCTCCCGCGGCGAACCAGCGCTCCTCGTGGCGGTCGATCCCCTGGCCGAAGGCCCGGACGGCCCGGACGGATCCCGCTTCCACTTCGCCGAGGGCCGCGGCACAGGTGGCGAACTGCCGCCCAGCAACTGGCACTCCATGTTCGGCGGACCCGCCTGGACCCCGGTCGCCGAGCCCGACGGGACACCGGGCCAGTGGTACCTGCACCTGTTCGGGCCGGAGCAGCCCGACCTGAACTGGCGCAACCCCGAGGTCGGCGGCTACTTCGAGCAGGTGCTGCGGTTCTGGCTGGACCGCGGCGTCGACGGGTTGGTGCATGCCCACCGCTGGCGCCATACGCTCGCCCCGAGTGGAAACGGGCCGGTGGCGACAGCAGGTCGGAGGTCGTTTCCGGTTGATCGGAAGTGGCGTCTTCGTCGTTCTTGGGGGCCAGATGGGGACCGGGTGCGATGGGGCGGTTATGTAAACGTTTCCCTTGTTCGGTGGACTCTTCCATGTCGAACAGACCGTGCACCCTGCCGTAGAGCAGCGGGAAGTAGACGAAGCTGATCGTCCCCCCTTCCGCGCCCGCAGGTTCGCCGAGTCGGTCCCACCAGTGGGCCGGGCTGGGCGAATAGATGATTCGATTTGTGCTTGATCTTGCATTATGTGGTCTTTAGTGTTCGCCGGGAGGGAAACGCTGCGAGGTCCGAGTTCCGTGTCACCGTCCGGAAGCGAGGTGTGGAGCGCGTGCACGCGAGGTGCGGCTGCCGGCCCGTTTCGGGTCAGAAGGGACGTCCCAGAGGGACGCGATGGCTGCGGGCGTTCGCCGTACTGCCGTTGCTGGCGTCGGTGCTCGCCGCTTGTGGCAGTGACGAGGGCTCCGGTAGTCCCACCCTCAACTGGTACAACTTCCCCGACGACTCCGGTGCGCTCCAGAAGGCGGCCGACCGGTGCAGCCAGGCGTCGGGCGGCCGCTACAGGATCAGCTACAACAAGCTCCCGCGTGCCGCGGACGGCCAGCGCCAGCAGCTTGTCCGCAGACTCGCCGCTGAGGACGCTTCGCTCGACATCCTGGGCCTGGACGTCACCTGGGCGGCGGAGTTCGCCGAGGCACGCTGGATCCGGGAATGGACTGGGACGGCGAGGCGGCAGGCCGTAGAGGGCACCCTGCGCGTACCGCTGCAGACCTCGACCTGGAGGGGCAAGCTGTACGCCGTCCCGTACAACACCAACACCCAGCTCCTGTGGTACCGCAAGGACCTGGTGCCCACCCCACCCAGGACCTGGGCCGAGATGCTGGACATGGTCGGCGCCCTCGCCCGGCAGGGCAAACCGCATTTCGTGGAGATTCAGGGCGCCCAGTACGAGGGCCTGACCGTCTGGTTCAACACGCTGATCAACAGTGCGGGCGGCTCCATCCTCAACGCGAGCGCGACCGAGCCCTCCCTCGGCCCTCCTGCCGTGCGGGCCGCCGGGATCATGCGTGATCTGGCGAGGTCCCCGGCCGCGGACCCCTCCCTGTCCAACCAGATGGAGGACCAGAACCGCCTCGCCATGGAGTCGGGGGTGGCGGCGTTCGAGCTCAACTACCCGTTCGTCTATCCGTCGATGAAGGCGAACAACCCCGAGCTGTTCAAGAACTTCCGCTGGGCGCCGTACCCCCGGGTCGACGCGAACCGCCCGGCACGGCCCACCATCGGCGGCATCGATCTGGCGGTGAGCGCTTACTCGCGCCACCCCGACCTGGCCTTCGAGGCGGCGCTGTGCCTGCGCAACCGGGAGAACCAGCTCACCGCCGCGCTCGAGGGCGGTCTGCCGCCCACCCTGCGCGCCCTGTACGACGATCCCGCGTTCATGAAGGAGTACCCCTTCTCGGGGGAGGTGCTGGCCGCCCTGGAGTCGGCGAGCGTGCGCCCGCTCACTCCTGCCTACCAGAACGTGTCGATCGCGGTCTCCCACACGCTGTCTCCGCCGTCCGGGATCAATCCGGAGAGCTCCGTCGACACCATCAGGGAGCAGATCGACGATGCCCTGCGATCCGAGGGTGTGATCCCGTGAACCACCTCCTCCCGCACCACTCCGTCAGCCGGCGCCGCGGTGCGCGGGCCTCGTCCTCGGACGGCCCGAGATGAGCACGCGGGCGCAACCGGCCGGAACCCCGCCGCCCCCCGAGGTGGAGACGGAGCAGGCCGGGCCGGACCGGGCGGCACTCTCGGCGGGCGCCAGGCAGGAGCGGCGGCTCGGCTGGCTGCTCTGCGCGCCCGCGGTCGTCGTCATGATCGCCGTGACCGCATACCCCATCGGGTACGCCGTCTATCTGTCCCTCCAGCGGTACGACCTGCGCTTTCCCGGACAGGCGGAGTTCGTGGGTCTGAACAACTACGGGGCGGTGCTGTCCTCCCCGTTCTGGTGGGACGCCTTCTGGGTCACGCTGTTCATCACCGCCGTGTCCGTGACGATCGAACTGGCCCTCGGAATGGGGCTCGCCCTGGTCATGCACCGCACGATCTTCTGGCGCGGCGTCGTCCGCACGTCGGTCCTCATTCCGTACGGAATCGTCACGGTCGTCGCCGCCTTCTCCTGGCAGTACGCCTGGACCCCGGAGCTCGGATACCTCGCCGAGCTGTTGCCCAGCGGGGAGGCCCCGCTGACCGAGCAGTGGCCCGCCCTCTGGCTGATCATCCTCGCCGAGGTGTGGAAGACGACGCCGTTCATGGCCCTGCTGCTGCTCGCGGGTCTCGCGCTGGTCCCCGAGGAGACCCTGAAGGCGGCCATGGTGGACGGTGCCACCGCCTGGCAGCGCTTCACCAAGATCATGCTGCCGCTGATGAAACCGGCCATCCTGGTGGCACTGCTCTTCCGCACACTTGATGCGTTCCGGATCTTCGACAACATCTACATCCTGACCACGGGCGCCCACGGGACCGGCTCTCTGTCGATCCTCGGGTACGACAACTTGTTCACCGCGCTGAACCTGGGCATCGGGTCGGCGATCTCGGTCCTGATCTTCATCTGCGTCGGGATCATCGCCTTCACCTTCGTCAAACTGTTCGGCACCGCAGCACCGGGCGCGGAGGTGAAGCGCTGATGGCCGCAGTGGGAAAGACACATGCCACCCGATGGGGCGTCCTGAACGTGGTGGTGGTGCTGTACGCCCTGTTCCCGGTGTGGTGGATCGCCGCGCTGTCGTTCAAGGACCCCAGCACCCTGACGGACGGCAACTACATCCCCACGGACTGGACCTGGGAGAACTACCAGGGCATCTTCGAGACCACCGAGTTCACCCGTGCGCTGATCAACTCGATCGGCATCGCCCTGATCGCCACGGTGGTCGCGGTGGCGCTGGGCACCATGGCCGCCTACGCGGTGGCCCGGCTGCGGTTCCCCGGCAAGCGGGTGCTCATCGGCATGTCACTGCTGATCGCCATGTTCCCGCCGATCTCCCTGGTGTCACCGCTGTTCAACATCGAGCGGATCATCGGGATCTTCGACACCTGGATCGGGCTGATCATCCCGTACATGACCTTCTCCCTGCCGCTCGCGATCTACACCCTGTCGGCGTTCTTCCGGGAGATCCCCTGGGATCTGGAGAAGGCCGCCAAGGTCGACGGGGCGACGCCCGCGCAGGCCTTCCGGATGGTCATCGTGCCGCTGGCCGCGCCGGGCGTGTTCACCACGGCCATTCTCGTGTTCATCTTCTGCTGGAACGACTTCCTGTTCGCGATCTCGCTGACGTCCACCGAGTCCGCGCGCACCGTGCCTGCCGCGATCGCGTTCTTCACCGGGAGCTCCCAGTTCCAGCAGCCCACAGGGTCGATCGCCGCCGCCGCTGTGGTCATCACCATCCCGATCATCGTTTTCGTCCTGTTCTTCCAGCGGCGGATCGTCGCCGGACTGACCTCCGGGGCAGTCAAGGGGTGAACGGGCCGACCGCGGCAGACAGGCCACCGGTCCGGGCCACCGACCGCAGTACTCGGACCCGGAAGGCATGAAGGCAAGGAGGCACCATCCATGGCCGAGATCATCCTTGAGGGAGTCACCAAGCGCTTTCCCGACGGGGCCCTCGCCGTGAAGGACGTGGACCTCGAGATCGCCGACGGCGAGTTCGTGATCCTGGTCGGTCCGTCGGGATGCGGCAAGTCCACCACCCTGAACATGATCGCCGGACTTGAGGACATCACCGAGGGCACCCTGCGCATCGGAGACCGAGTCGTCAACGACCTGGCTCCCAAGGAACGCGACGTCGCCATGGTGTTCCAGAGCTATGCCCTGTACCCGCACATGAACGTCCGGGAGAACATGGGCTTCCCGCTGCGCCTGGCCAAGGTGGACAAGGACACCATCAACGCCAAGGTGACGGAAGCCGCCCGGATCCTTGACCTCACCGAGCACCTGGACCGCAAGCCCGCCAACCTCTCCGGCGGTCAGCGCCAGCGGGTGGCCATGGGACGGGCGATCGTCCGTGATCCCAAGGCGTTCTTGATGGACGAGCCGCTGTCCAACCTGGACGCCAAACTCCGGGTACAGATGCGCACCCAGATCTCCCGGCTGCAGCGGCGTCTCGGCACGACCACCGTGTACGTCACTCACGACCAGACCGAGGCGATGACGCTCGGCGACCGGGTCGTGGTCATGAGACAGGGTCTGGTCCAGCAGATCGGCACACCTGCCGAGCTGTACGACTCGCCGCGCAACATCTTCGTGGCGGGCTTCATCGGCTCCCCGGCGATGAACTTCCTGAACGCCACTCTGGCGGGCGGTGCCCTGCGCTCGTCCCTGGGCGACCTGACCCTCGGCGACCGTACGAGGCGGGCGCTGGAACGGCAGAACGCGCCCCGCGAGGTCATCGTCGGGCTACGACCGGAGGCATTCGAGGACGTGGCCCTGTCACACGACCGGGACCGGACGGGGCCGGTCTTCACCGCCACTGTGGAAGTACTGGAGTCGCTGGGCTCCGATGTGTATGTCTACTTCACCGCGGAGGGCGGGCCCGCGACGACCGCCGAACTGGAGGAGCTCGCCAAGGAATCGGGCCTGCGCGACACCGGCGCCGACACCCAGCAGCTCGTGGCCCGCCTGGACGCCGCCACGCGTGCCCGCGAGGGCGAGCCGGTGGAGCTGCAGGTCGACATGGCCAAGGTTCACGTGTTCGACCCGGCGACCGGAGCGAACCTTACGCATCCAGTGAGGGCGGACTGACGATGCACCACACAGGGCGCGATCCGCATCCATGTACTCGGTGACCCAAGAGGCGGCTGGTCTTCGTCGACTGCGCAGGCGTCCCGGAAAGTTCCCCGTGAAGGGTCTTCGCGGGCGGATGCCCGTGGAGGCCCATTCGCATCTGGGCCCACGGCGCCGCCGCGGTCCGCTGCCTACCAGTTGCGTTCCCTTCGGAGGCTGTCTCTGCCAGTGCGCGGTTGTGCACACCCTGGAGGGAAAAGGTCGTAGAACCACTCGGGTGCGACCAGCATCGACGTCATGGCCACGCGCCACCCTCGCGCTTTCACGGTGATCGCGCGCTCTATCGCGTAGAGCCCCGTAAGGGCTATCCCGAAGGGAGCGATCCTGACGCCGGCACCGGTCATGACGAACCACAGAAGCGACCCGACGTGTGTCGTACACGCCGTCCGCCGCAGGCAATTGTCCGTTCTCACGGGCGGCCAGAACATCCTTCAAGGCTTCCGCCTTGAACAGGGAGGCAGTGCCTGTCAGGCATAGTACCTTGCCTTTCTTGCGCCCTGTGTCTCGCGCGTATCGCGCGTACTCATTCCGCTGGAAAACGCCGCACAAGCCACTGCCCGCACGTCCGCGGAAATTCGAGCAGGGCGAACACCCTGTCGTGGTCCTTCAGAACGGCGAGCGGCCGGGCGGGCCAGGGGGCCCTCAGCATGCGCGTGGGGAGCAGTGGCACCGCCTCGGCACGGGCCAGACAGGCGTCGTACGTCGCCCGCCCTATCCTGTGAAGCCCGGAGCGCCTTTCGCCCGGTCAGGCGAGCGTCACCTCGACCGGCAGCCTCTTGATGCCGTTGACGAAGTTGGAGCGGACCCGCGGCACGTCGCCCACCAGCCTGATGTCCGCCAGCCGTGGGATCAGTTCCTCGAACATGATGCGGATCTCGGTGCGGGCGAGCAGGTTGCCCAGGCACAGGTGCGGGCTGCCCTTGCCGAAGGTGACGTGGTCGTTGTCGGCGCGGGTGACGTCGAAGTCGTACGGGTTGCCGAAGACCTCCTCGTCGCGGTTGCCGGAGGCGAACCACATGACGACCTTGTCGCCCGCCCTGACCCGCTTGCCGCCGAGTTCGACGTCCCGGGTGGCGGTGCGGCGGAAGTGGTAGACGGGGGAGGCCCAGCGCAGGAACTCCTCGACCGCCACCGGGATCAGGGAGGGGTCCTCCTGGAGACGGGCCAGCTGCTCGGGGTGCTGGAGGAGGGCCAGCATGGAATGGGTGATGGTGTGGCGGGTGGTCTCGTTGCCGGCGACCACCAGGAGCAGGAAGTAGTTGTCGAAGTCCTGCGGGGAGAGCGGGACCCCGTCGCGCGGGGTCGCGTTGACGAGGCGTGAGACCAGGTCGGTGCCGTCGCCGCCGCGCCGCTGCCGGGCCAGCTCACGTCCGTACTCGAAGACTTCGATCGAGGCGGGCGAGCGGAACGGCAGGTCGCGGTACTTCTCGCTCTCCGCGCTGTGCAGGAGCACGTCCGCGTAGTCGGGGTCGGTGTTGCCGATGATGCGGTTGCCCCAGTCGATGAGCTGCTGGTTGTCCTCCGGCGGTACGTCCAGGAGGCGGGCCAGGACGTTGATGGGGAAGTCCGCGGAGACGTCGGCGACGAAGTCGAAGGCGCCCTTGGCGAGGGCCGCGTCCAGCGTGGTCGCGGTCAGGCCGCGCAGGAAGTCGGTGTAGCTGTTGATGACGCTCGCCCCGAACTGGCGCTGGATCACGCTGCGCAGGGCGCGATGGCGGACGCCGTCCAGTTCGAGGATCGAGGCACGTTTCTTGATCTGGTTCTCGTCGACCTCTTCCAGGTTGACGAACTTCGTCGAGGTGAAGGTCTCGGCGTCGCGGTCGACGCGGGCGATGTCCGCGTGCCGGGTCACCGCCCAGAAACCGGAGTTGGGCGCCTCCTCCGGCTGCCAGTGCACCGGGTCCTCGTGGCGCAGGGTGTGGAACATCCGCCACGGGGTGACCCCGTCGGTGAAGTTGTCGAGGTCGGCGAGGTCGACGTCGGCCAGCGGCATCGGTTCGTTCACGGCGGGGGTCAGGATCTCGGTCATCGGTGGCTCCAGGGCGTCACGGGCGGCGGACGTGGGTGGCGGTCACAGGTGGTAGGCGTACTCGGTGAACTCCCAGTCGGTGACATGCCGTTGGAAGCGCTCGACCTCGTTGCGCTTGTAGGTGAGGAAGGAGGTGGTGAAGTCCTTGCCGAGCAGATCGGTCAGGGCGGTGTCCGCCTCCAGGGCGTCCAGCGCGGCGGACAGGTCCGTCGGCAGCACGGCCGACCTGGCCGTGTCGTAGCCGTAGCCCTCCAGCGGCGCCGGTGGCTCCTCGCCCGCCTGGACGCCGAGCAGCGCGGCAGCGACCGTGCCCGCGATCAGCAGATACGGGTTGGCGCTGGCGTCGCCGAGCCGCAGTTCCAGCCGGGCCCCCGAGCCGCGCTCCGGCGGGATGCGGAGCATGGCGCTGCGGTTGTCCAGACCCCAGTCGATCAGCCAGGGCGCGAGGGTGTCGGGGCCGAAGCGTTTGTACGAGTTGACCGTCGGGTTGGCCAGCGCGGCGAGCGCGGGGGCGTGGGCGATGACGCCGGCGACGGCGTGCCGTGCGGTGGTCGAGAGGCCGTAGGCGCCGGCCGGGTCGTCGAAGGTGTTGCGGCCGTCGGTGTCCTCGCAGGACAGATGGAGGTGGAAGCCGGAACCGCCGGCGTCTCCGAAGGGCTTGGCCATGAAGGTGGCGAGCCTGCCCTCCTTGCGGGCCAGCTCCTTGACGGAGGCCTTGAAGCGGAACGCCCGGTCGGCGGCGTCCAGCGCGTCGGAGTGGGTCAGGTTGATCTCGTACTGGCCGCCGTCGAACTCGTGGTTCCCGGCGACGACACCGATCCCCAGGTCGCGCAGGCTCCGCAGGGTGCGCAGCAGATGGTTCTCCGGGTCGGCGCGCAGACCGGCGGTGTAGACGGCGCCGGTGGTCTCCGGGGCCCGGCGCCAGCCGGTCGGGGTGCCGGGCGCGGGCTCCAGCAGGAAGTACTCCAGCTCGGGTCCGACCACGGGCCGCAGCCCCAGCTCGGTGCACCGGGCCAGCACGAAACGCAGCAGGTCACGCGGTGACTCGGGGGCGTGCGTCCCGGTCGCCGGGTCGGTGACCTCGCCGAGACAGGTGGCGACGCCGGGCTCCCAGGGCAGCACGGCCAGCGTGGACAGGTCGGGGCGTACGGTCACGTCCGGCAGGCCCGCGTCCAGGCCGCCCGCGACCGGGACCACGTCGCCCTGCGGGGAGGTGTGGTACACCGCCTTGCAGAAGGCCAGGCCGTGCGCGCAGGCCGACGCCAGATGGTCCAGCAGGACGTCACGGGCGCGATCGGTGCCGATGAGGTCGGGGTAGACGACCCGGACCACGTCCACGCCCTCGGCGGCGAGCCGCTCCATGTGCCGGCGGATGTCTGGGGTGTCGTGAGAGCTCACCGATGTCTCCTCGGGCGGATGGGGAAGGCGGCGTGAGAACGACGGGGGCTGTCGTTTGAACCCGAACGGTATGGAGGGGATTCGTCGTCCCGCAAGGGGGTGGCCCAAGAAATTTATCCACCTGGACAGGTATTGACCAGGACTCGGCGGGTTCCTATCTTGTTTGAAGCCAAACGAGTCAGGGGTTCGGTTCCCTTCCGGTTCTCGCACCCCTTTGGCCACGGGGCCCGGCCGGCCGCAGGCCGGCCGGGCCCTCCCACCCCCTAGGAGGACCGGCCATGAAGGTCGTCGTCGACATGAACAAGTGCCAGGACCACGGCCAGTGCGTCTTCGCATCCCCCGACGTCTTCTCGATGGACGACGACGGACACCTGGCCTACGTCCCCGACCCGGACGACGCACTGCGCGACGAGGTCGAGGAAGCCGCGGACGTCTGTCCCCTGCAGGCCATCCGGATCGAGGGCTGAGCCCCGTGACCGGACGCATAGTCGTCGCGGGCGCCTCGATGGGCGGCCTGCGCGCGGCGGAACAACTGCGCGCGGCGGGCTGGACCGGCGCGGTCACCGTCGTGGGCGACGAGCCGCACATGCCCTACAACCGGCCGCCGCTGTCGAAGGAAGTCCTCGCCGGCAAGGCGCCCTTCGAGTCGCTGGCCTTCACACCGAAGGCGGCTGCCGCCGATGTGGAGTGGCGGCTCGGCACGAAGGTCGTCTCCGCGCGCCTTCGCGAGCGGGCGGTTGTGCTCGAAGACGGTACGTCTCTCTCCTACGACGGACTCGTCGTCGCCACCGGCATGCGGCCCCGACGACTGCGTTGTCCCGGGCCGGTCACCGGCCGCCACACGGTCCGTACCCTCGCCGACGCGCAGGGCCTGCGGGACGAGCTGACCAGGCCGGGCGTGCGCGTGGTCGTGGTCGGCGCCGGATTCATCGGCTGCGAGGTCGCCGCCACGGCTGTCGGGCTCGGTGCCGCCGAGGTGACCGTCGTGGATCCGCTGGCCCTGCCCATGGTCGGGCCGCTCGGCGAACTGCTCGCCCGCGCGCTGCTCAAGCGGCACGAGGAACGCGGGGTGCGGTTCCGGCTGGGTGTCGGTGTCGCAGGGTTCGAGGGCCTCAGTCGTGTGACGGGGGTGGTGCTGAGTGACGGCACCGTGCTGCCCGCCGACGTCGTGGTGGAGTCGGTCGGTTCGGTCGCCAATGTGGAGTGGCTGGACGGCAACGGGCTCGATCTCTCCGACGGGGTGCTCACCGACGTGTGGCTGCGGGCCGGCGGGCGTCCCGATGTGGTCGCGGTCGGTGACGTGGCCCGTTTCCCCAACGCCCGCTATGACGGCGTACCCCGCCGGGTCGAGCACTGGTCCATCCCGACGGACACGGCCAGGCACGCGGCGAAGACGCTGGTCGCTCATCTGGGCGGTGGGGACGTGGAGTTGGCGCCCTTCGCGCCGTTGCCCACCTTCTGGAGCGATCAGCACGACTTCCGGCTTCAGTCGTTCGGTGCGCCCGGTCTGGGTCTCGATGACGTACGGGTCCTGGATGGCGGCCCGGACGGTGACGTTCTCGTCGGTTACCACGTCGACGGCCGGCTCGTCGGCGTCGTCGCGCTCGGCGGCCAGGCGGCCGCGATGGGCGCCGCCAAGTATCGCGCCCAGCTGCTGAAGCAGCCCGCCCTCACTGTGTAAGGAGCCTCAAGTGGCCGGTGTTCGTGGTTACTTCCATCCCAAGACGGCGAGCGGTGCCTCGTCGCTGATTCCGTCGCCGCCGTGGCGTTACTCCGGTGATCTGCTGACCGTCGAGTACCGCACGGATCCCTCGCGGGTGCGGGAACTGCTGCCCGAGCCGCTGGAGTTGGCCGACGAGGATCCCGGTGCGGTCGCTCTCATCTGGGCCGACTGGCAGTCGTGCTCGGGGGCGGGGAGCGAGCTGCTCGATCCTGTGCTGTCCCAGTACAAGGAGGCCTTCGCGGTCGTCCGGTGCAAGTACGAGGGGCGGACGTACTCGCGGTGCGTGTACATCTGGGTGGACAAGGACTTCGCCATCGCGCGGGGGCTGCATCAGGGGTATCCGAAGAAGCTCGGGTCCATTCATCAGACGCGGCCGCATCCTTATGGGCCCGCTCCGCGGATCGAGGCGGGGGCGCGGTTCGGGGCGACGCTGGCGGCGGCGGATCGGCGGTTGTCCCAGGTCGTGGTCACCCTGCGGGAGCCGTCCGAGACCAACGGGTTCGTCAACGGGCATCCGATGGTTCACCATCGCTGGCTGCCGTCGATCGAGAAGGGGAAGGGGCTCGCTCTTGATGAGCTGATCGAGTCGGGGGCGGACTCCTTCGAGGGCGGTCAACCGTGGGTTGGGGATGCCGAGTTGGAGCTGTTTGAGGCGCCTACTGAGGAGTTGGCTCGGCTGGAGGTCCGGGAGCCGATTGCTGCGTATTACCGGCAGGTGGGGGTCGTCTGGGACGGGGGGCGGCTGCTGGAGTCCGGGACGTCCGGAGCGTCTGCCGGGTGATGCCGGTGGGTGCCTGCGGGTCCGTTGTGGCTGGTCGCGCCCACACGGCGGAGCCGCATGTCGATACAGCCCCGCGCCCCTCAGGTGAGTGATCTACCCCTTCGTTTCAACTGGAGCCCTTCTCATGGCTGACAAGATCGCTGTTGGCGGTGTTTCCGTCGACACCCGGCACTGGATCGGCGGCCGGCGCGTCGCCTCCTCCGGCACCTTCCCCGACGTCTCGCCCATCGACGGCACCACCCTCGGTGAGATCTCCCGAGGTACGCCGAAGGAGGCCGCCTCTGCCGTCGCCGCCGCCAAGGCCGCCTTTCCCGCCTGGGCCGCCACCCCACGTGCCGAACGTGCCCGCATCCTCCACGCCATCGCTGATGGTGTGGAGAAGCGGCTCGAAGAGCTGGCCATCGTCGAGACCACCGACAACGGTGCCCTTCTTCGCTCCCACCGTCGTGGTGTCATGCCCCGCGTCGCCCACAACTTCCGTTTCTTCGCCGACTGGTTGCTGTCCCTGGACCACGACGACTTCGACACCTTTCCATCAGGCGGCTCCGCCGCCGGGCGCGGCCACACCAACCACGTCTCATGGGACCCGGCCGGCCCCTGTGTGCTGATCACGCCGTGGAACGCCCCGCTCATGCTGGCCACCTGGAAGGTCGCACCGGCCCTCGCCGCCGGTGACACCGTGGTCCTCAAGCCCGCCGAGTGGTCCCCGCTCACCGCCTCCCTGCTCGCCGACATCGCCGCCGAGGCCGGGCTGCCCGCCGGGGTGCTGAACGTCGTCCAGGGGTACGGCGCCGAGATCGGCGACGCCCTCACCTCGCACCCGGATGTACGCCGGATCAGCTTCACGGGATCGGTGCCGACCGCTCAGCGCATCGCCGCGTCGGCCGCCGCCAACCTCACCCCGCTCAGTCTCGAGCTCGGCGGCAAGTCACCGCTGTTGGTGTTCGCGGACGCCGATCTGGAGCTGGCCGTCGACCTCGCGGTGGAGCAGTACGACAACGCCGGTCAGGTCTGTCTCGCCGCCACCCGCATCCTCGTCGAGGAGCCGGTCGCCGAGGAGTTCACGCGCCGGTTCACGGAGAAGGCCGCACGGCTCACGCAGGGCGACCCGCGGGACGCGGCCACCGACGTCGGGCCCAACATCCACCCCCGCCAGCTGGAGAAGATCGACGGCTTCGTGCAGCGGGCTGTCGCGGCCGGGGCCCGTGCGGTCATCGGCGGGCACCGCAGCGACGGGCAGTACTACGCGCCGACCCTCCTCACCGACGTGGCCCAGGACTCGGAGATCGTCCAGGAGGAGGTCTTCGGGCCGGTCCTCACCCTCCAGACCTTCGCCGACGAGGACGAGGCGGTCCGGCTCGCCAACGACACCCGGTTCGGGCTCGCCGCCACCGTCGCGACCGGCGACCAGGCGCGCGCCGACCGGGTCGGTGCCCGGCTCGTGGCCGGCACCGTCTGGGTCAACTGCTTCTTCGTACGCGACCTCCAGGCACCCTTCGGCGGCTCCCGGCAGTCCGGGGTCGGCCGCGAGGGCGGTACCTGGAGCTTCGACTTCTACTGCGACCTGAAGAACACGGTGACCGCGCCGAAGGGATGGACGGACCATGGGTGAGATCGTCGGGGCGGGGCTGCTCGCCCATGTCCCCACCATCGTGCTGCCCGACGCCGACCGGCTCGACCTCAACGAGGGCAAGGAGATCACCCTGGTCACCGGGCTCCAGCAGCTCCGGAAGGACGTCTTCGAGCGCGATGCCGCCAACGAATACGACACCGTCGTCGTCCTCGACTCCCACTGGGCCACGACCGTCGAGTTCGTCGTCGCCGCCCAGCAGCGCCGCGCCGGTCTGTTCACCTCCGAGGAACTGCCGCGCGGTATGTGCCGGATGCCGTACGACTTCCCGGGTGACCCCGAACTCGCCCGCAACGTGGAGAAGTTCGCCGACAAGCACGGCACCTGGATCACCGCGATCGACGACGACTACCTGCCGATCTACTACGCCACCATCAATCTCTGGAAGTTCCTCGGCGAGGGCCTGCCGGACAAGCGGTGGGTCACCATCGGTGTCTGCCAGACCGGTGACATGGAGGACCATCTGCGGCTCGGGCGGGCCCTGGCCGACGGTATCGCCGCCACCCCGGGGCGCCGGGTCCTGCTCATCGCCTCCGGGGCGCTCTCGCACACCTTCTGGCCCCTGCGCGAACTGCGTGACCACGAGGCCAGCGACCCGGCGCACATCTTCACGCCGGAGGCCCGCGAGGCCGATCAGGAGCGCATCGCCTGGTTCAAGGAAGGCCGCCACGACAAGGTCCTCGACACCATGGACGAGTTCTGGACGTACAAGCCCGAGGCGAAGTTCTTCCACTACCTGATGATGGCCGGTGCCCTCGGCGAACAGGCCTGCGTCGCCAAGGCCCGGCAGTACGGCGAGTACGAGAACTCCATCGGCACCGGTCAGGTGCACCTGTGGTTCGACCGGCCCGCCGACGGCTGGACCGCACCCCTCAACCCCGTACAGGAGCCCGCCCATGCCTGAGTACCGCCGCATCCTCCTCGACGGCGCCGTCGTCGAAACCGTCCGGGACGGCGACGAACTCGTCGCCGGAGACGGCCGCCGCGTCAAGATCGAGGACGCCCGGCATCTGCCTCCGGTGGTTCCCTCCAAGGTGATCGCCGTCCACCTCAACCACCGCAGCCGTGTCGACGAGTTCCGGATCGAACTCCCGGATGCCCCGACCTACTTCCACAAGCCGACCTCCGCCCTCAACTCCCACCAGGGCGCGATCGTCCGGCCCGAGGGCTGCAAGTGGCTCAACTACGAGGGTGAGGTCGCCATCGTCATCGGGAAGACCGCGCGGAACATCTCGCAGCGCGAGGCGGGGGAGTACATCGCGGGCTACACCGTCGCCAACGACTACGGCCTGCACGACTTCCGCGACACCGACGCCGGCTCCATGCTGCGGGTGAAGGGCTCCGACACCCTCTGCCCGCTCGGCCCGGGCCTGGTCACCGACTGGGACTTCCACGGCAAGCGGCTGCGGACGTACGTCAACGGCGAGGTCGTCCAGGACGGTTCGACCGACGAGATGAAGTGGGACATGCACTATCTCGTCGCCGACATCGCCCGCACCATCACCCTGTACCCCGGCGACGTGCTCCTGTCCGGGACCCCGGCCAACTCCCGGCCCGTCCGGCCCGGCGACGTCGTGGAGGTGGAGGCCGAGGGTCTCGGCAGGCTCACCAACCACATCGTGACCGGTCCGACCGCGATCCGTACCGACGTCGGCGCGCAGCCCACCGAGTCGGAGGAGGTGCTGTCCACCGCGCTCGGCGGCGACTGGGAGTTCCGTGGCATCCGCCCGCCCAGGCGCTGAAGCACACACCCGGACGCGGGTAGGGTCGCGCACATGACCGCATCCGCCGAGGGGGCCGAGGGCCGCGAGCCGCGCAAGCGCATGAACTACGGGGAGGGCCGCGAGGCCCTGCTCAACGCCGCCGTGCGGGTCGTGGCACGGGGCGGGCTGCGCAAGCTCACCTACCGGGCGGTCGCACAGGAGGCGGGCACCACGCACGGACTGGTCGTCCACCACTTCGGCTCGCGCGACGCGCTCATCGAGGAGGCCCTCGCCCACGCGATCCGCACCTCGGTGAACACCAGCGCGCTGGAACCCGGCACCGGCAAGGTCGCCGACTTCTCGGTCGGCCTCTCGGACATGGTCACCGCCGATCCGGACACCCAGGCCTTCCAGTACGAGCTGCTGCTGGAGTCCCGGCGCCGCCCCGAGCTGCTGCCGCAGATCCGCGCCCTCTACGACACCTACTTCGCCGCAACCGAGCGCGAGCTGTCCCGCATGCTCCCCGACGACGCCGGACAGCCGCTGACCCGGCTGGTCTTCGCTGCCCTGGACGGCCTCGTGCTGCACCAGCTCGTCTTCGGCGAGACCGAGACCACCGACGCGGCCGTCGAGGAGCTGCGCGGGCTGCTCCGGCTGCTCGACGCCGACGGCGACGACAGCCCGGAGAACGGCGTCTGACCTGCGGTTTCCGGGTCCTGGACGTGTGTCGTCCAGGGCCTTTTCCGTCGCCGTATTACGCCCCGATGACAGCCCCGTAAGAGCCCGGCCCAGGCCCCGGAAATCTTGGTGCCACCCCTTGTCAAACGGATAGTTCCAGCCCATTATGAGGCAACTCGTTTGGCCTGAAACGAAGTCCCCCTTCCCCTCCCTGGCAGGTGATCCGAGTGGACAGTCAGACGGCGGTCCCCATCAAGCAGACCGCGCCCGACGCCCCCACCGCAGGCAAGCTCAAGCCCAACTCGCTCGGCGTGCTGGGCATCCTCTTCTTCGTCCTCTCCGCCCAGGCGCCCCTGACCGGCGTCGCGGGCGCCGTCCCCATCGCGGTGGCCATCGGAAACGGCGCCGGCGCCCCCGCCGCCTATCTCGCCGCCGGTCTGATCACTCTGCTGTTCTCGGTCGGCTTCGTCGCCATGGGCCGGCATGTGGTGGACGCCGGGGCCTTCTACCGGTACATCGGCAGGGGCCTCGGCCGGAACCTCGGCAACGGCAGCGCCGGGATCGCCCTGTTCGCGTACTGCGCGATCCAGGCCGCGATGTACGGGCTGTACGGGGCGACCGTGAGCGGCCTGCTCGCGCACTACACCGGGTTCGACGCGCCCTGGTGGGTGTGTGCCCTGGTCACCATGGTGATCGTCCAGGTGCTGGGAGCCGCGGGCATCGAGATGGGCGCCAAGGTGCTGGCCGTCTTCGTGCTGGCCGAGTTCAGCATCCTGAGCGCCTTCGCGGTCGTCACCCTCGCCAAGGGCGGCGGACCCGAGGGGCTCGGCTTCGCGGACACGTTCTCGCCGGGCGCGGCCCTGCAGGGCGCCCCGGGTGTGGCGCTGATGTTCGCCGTGGCGTCGATGATCGGCTTCGAGGCCACCGCGATCTACGGCGAGGAGGCGCGTGAGCCCCGCCGGACCGTCCCCCGGGCCACCTACGCCGCCGTCGCGCTGGTCACCGGCTTCTTCGCCTTCGCGTCCTGGATGCTGATCTCCTCGTACGGCGCCTCCAAGGCGACCGAGGCGGCCGGGCAGGCGCTGGCGGGCGGCGACTCGACCACGTTCGTCTTCGCCCCGATCGCCGCCCAGTTCGGCACCTGGGTCAACGACGTCCTGCCCATCCTGCTGGCCACCTCCCTCTTCGCCGGCATCCTCGCCTTCCACAACTCCGCCAACCGCTACCTGTTCTCGCTCAGCCGCGAGGGGCTGCTGCCGGGCAGGCTGTCGGCGATCAACCGGCGGCACTCGCCCGGAGCCGCGGGCGGCGTACAGACCGCCGTCGCCGTCTGTCTGGTCGTGCCGTTCGCGCTGGCCGGCAAGGACCCGGTGCTGACGCTGTTCTCGTGGGGGAGCGGGGTCGCGGTGCTGTCGATCATGCTCCTGTACTTCCTGACGTCGGCCTCGGTCGTCGCCTTCTTCCGGCGGGAGCGTCTGGACACCCGACCCTGGAACACGCTGATCGCCCCGCTCCTGGGGGCCGTCGGGATCGCCGGTGCCATCTGGCTGATCCTCGAGAACTTCACGACCCTCATCGGCGGCGACCGGACGACTGCCCTCTGGCTCGAACTGACCGTCCCGGCCGTGCTGGTCCTCGGCATCGCCGCGGGCCGGCTGAAACGGCCGGTGCGTCAGTAGGCCGCGTGGGCCACCTGGTCGAGGAACCCGTCGACTAGGTGGCCGGCGTTCGTTCGGGCCGTCGGCTCCATGGTCCGGGTGTGGGCGAGCAGTTCGTCGGGGTCGATCCCGTGCCGTACACAGTCCTCCGCACCGCCGAGATCGAGCCAGCCGCCCACCATCGCGGTGGTGATCTCCGGATGGAACTGCACACCGAGGCTCCGCCCGAGCCGGAACGCCTGCACACACACGGAGTTCCGGGCCAGCACCTCGGCGCCGGGCGGCGGGACACAGCGGTCGTGGTGCCACTGGAACCACGGGCCGGAGCCGACCAGGGAGGGGTCGGCCGTATCGATCCCGGTCCAGCCGATCTCGGCCTGGGGAGCGGGTGCGACCGAGCCACCGAGGGCGGTCGTCAGCGCCTGCGCGCCGAAACAGACGCCGAGCACGGGGACACCGAGGTGGTGCGCCTCGCGCAGCAGTGCCAGCTCGCCGCCCAGCCAGCGGCCGACCGCCGTCTCGTCGTACACCGACCAGGGCGCGCCGAGCGACACGATCACATCCCAGCCGTCGGCGTCCGGGAAGTCGAAGGACACGTCCGGGGTGTGATGCCGGTCCTCAGGCACGACCGTCACGGTGGTGAGGTCGTAGCCACGCTCGGCGAGCCGGTCGCCGACCAGGCCGGGCTCCGTGACGTGTTCGTGCCGGATGACGAGTGCGCGCACGGTGGGTGCTCCTTCCGGGGCCTTGTCGTTGTCTCATGCCGATCATATCGTTTGAACTCAAATGTTCAGTCTGGAGGCCTCGTATGCCCGACGTCACCCACGAGGAATGGCTGCGCCGCGCCAAGTCCCTGGAGGTGTCCGGCGCCCACCACATCGACGGCGCCGACGAGCCCGGCGGGGGAGCGGGCTACGCCGTCGTCTCGCCCCGGGACGGCCAGGTGCTGGCGCGGGTCGCCGACGGCGGCGTCGCCGAGGTGGACGCGGCCGTCGCCGCCGCCCGCCGGGCCTTCGACGCCGGGCCCTGGCCGCGCCTCGCCCCCGCCGAGCGCGGCCGGGCGCTGCTCCGGATCGCCGACCTGCTCGAAGAGCGGCGCGCGGAACTCGCGCTGACCATCAGCCTGGAGATGGGCAAACCGATCACCGACGCGTACGACATCGAACTGCGCGCCGCCATCACCACCTTCCGCTGGTACGGCCAGCTCGCCGACAAGCTCACCGACGAGTCCCCGCACACCGCCCCCGACACCCTCGCCCTCGTCACCCGCGAACCGGCCGGCGTCGTCGGCGCGGTCGTGCCCTGGAACTTCCCGCTGACGCTGGCCGGCTGGAAGGTCGCCCCCGCGCTCGCGGCCGGCTGCACGGTCGTCCTGAAGCCGTCGGAGAACTCACCGCTGTCCGCCCTCCTGCTCGGACGCCTCGCCACCGAGGCCGGGCTGCCGCCGGGCGTCCTCAACGTCGTCAACGGCGACGGACCGGTCGCCGGGCGGGCCCTCGGGCTCCACCCCGACGTCGACGTCCTGGCCTTCACCGGCTCCACCGCCGTCGGCCGGCACTTCCTGCACTACGCCGCCGACTCCAACCTGAAACGCGTCTGGCTCGAACTGGGCGGCAAATCACCCAACATCATCCTCCCCGACGCCCCCGACCTGGAACGGGCCGCCGCCACCGCCGCCTGGGGCATCTTCTTCAACCAGGGCGAGATGTGCACCGCCCCCTCCCGGCTGCTGGTGCACTCCTCCATCGGCGACCGCGTCACCGAGGCCGTCGTACGCCGGGCCCGTGAACTGCGCGTGGGCGACCCCCTCGACCCGGCCACCGAGATGGGCGCCCTGGTCGGCGAGGCCCACCTGAGCCGCGTACAGGACCACATCGGCACCGGCCTCGCCGAGGGCGCCCGGCTGCGCACCGGCGGCGAGCGCACCCTCACCGACACCGGCGGCACCTACCTGGAGCCGACCGTCTTCGACGGCGTCGACCCCGGCATGCGGCTGGCCCGCGAGGAGATCTTCGGCCCGGTGCTGTCCGTCCTCGCCTTCGACGACCTGGACGAGGCGGTACGGCTGGCCAACGCGACGGAGTACGGTCTCGCCGCCGGCCTGTGGACCTCCGACCTCTCCACCGCCCACCAGGTCTCCCGCGCCCTCAAGGCCGGGACTGTCTGGGTCAACTGCTACGAGGAGGGCGATCTGACCGTCCCCTTCGGCGGCATGAAGCAGTCCGGCAACGGGCGGGACAAGTCCGGCCACGCCCTGGAGAAGTACACCGAGCTCAAGACCACCTGGATCCAGCTGTGACCCGGCCCCTGATCGCGATCCCGGCCCGCTTCGCCGCCACGACGTCCGCGCTCCGGTACGCCGCCGAGGTCAACGCCCGCGCCCTGATCGAGGCGGTGTGGCGGGCGGGCGGCGAACCGGCGAGCCTCCACCCGGCGGACGCCGACGCCGCCGACGTGGCGGCCCGGCTCGCCCGCTTCGACGGCGTTCTGCTCCCCGGCGGCGGCGACCTCGCCCCGCACCGGTACGGCGCGACCGACACCCACTCCGCCGTGTACGACGTCGACGACCTCCAGGACGCCTTCGATCTCGAAGTCGCCCGCCAGGCACTGCAGTTGGGCCTGCCCCTGCTGGCGGTCTGCCGTGGTCTCCAGGTCGTGAACGTCGCCCTCGGCGGCAGCCTGGAGCAGGACATGGGCGGCCCCGAGCGCGAGCACCGGCATGTCGTGCACCCGGTGGCGATCAGGAGCGGCACCCTGCTGGAGCAGGCGGCCGGCGCGGAGAAGGTGGAGGCCTCCTGCTACCACCACCAGCGCGTGGACCGCCTCGGCACCGGACTCACGGTCACCGCACACGCCGCCGACGGGACGGTGGAAGGGCTCGAACTCCCGGGCGGGGCAGGCTGGTTCACGGCAGTCCAGTGGCACCCCGAGGACACCGCGCACACCGATCCCGTACAGCAGTGCCTCTTCGACGCGCTGGTCCGGGCCGCCGACCGCTGAGCCTCAGGCCTTCGGCCTGCGCCCGCTGCGCCGCGGTGCCGGTTCGGCTCCGTCGAGCAGGGCGAGCCTGCGCTCCTCGCCCTGCTCCTCCACCTGGAGCACCACCCGGCGCAGCCCCTCGGCGACGGTCCGGCACTCCTCGTCGCTGAGCCGCCCGGCGACGAAGGCCTCCTCCTCGTTGAAGGCCGGGAACAGGTGCCGCATCAGCTCTTCGCCCTCCTCGGTCAGGCTGAGCAGGACCAGCCGGCCGTCGCTGGGATGCCCGGCCCGCTGCAGCAGGCCCCGCCCCTCCAGTGTCCGCGCGACCCCGGTGAGCGTCCCCTTGGAGATACCGGCCTCCTCCGCGACATGCCGGGTCTCCGACTCGCCCCAGACCCAGACCACCCAGAGCACCACGAACGCCGTCCAGGTCAGATCGGCCCCGCGCAGCACGGAATTCTCCAGGTGCTGCCGGACTGCCGAGGCGGCGCGGTAGATGTTGGCGACGACGGCCATCTGCTCCCGCCGCAACGGGATGCCGCCGAGCTTGGCCGCGGCCAGCTTCTCGGCTTCGGTGATGGATCGTTGGCCGGGCATGGGCACTCCTTCGGCCGCGGGGGCGTCGGACGGCGGTGTCGTTCGGACTCAAATTGTACGAAGGTGCAGGCGGCCGGGGAGTACACGGTCGCCGCAACTCACCGCCGATGTCGAGTTGTGGGTCGCCTTGGTCCGGCTCGACACCGTGCACCACCACCGCCTCGACGGCACCGCCGCGCGCCGCATCGCCGACCACCCCGCCCTCCGGTCCTGCACCCGCCGCCTGGCCGCTCACCTCGACCCGCCGCGAGGTCAGTCCTGCCAGTCGAGCTGATGCTCGGGCGTGCCCACCGATCTCCCGTACGCGACGGCTTCGGCGCGGCCCGCTTCGTCTCCGCGCCGGTAGCGGAAGACCTTGCCGGCGAAGACGACCACGTGGTCGTCCCCGGCGCCGAAGTCGACGTACCAGCCGAGCTCGGGCGCCAGCGCGTCGGCGAACGCCTCCGCGAGCCCGTCCACGTCGCCGTCGGTCTCCCACTCGACGAACGTCCACACCTGCGGCTGCCCGTCGGCCGAACTCGCGGACAGGTCCACCCGGCTGACCTTGCGCAGGCGCAGTCCGGGCGGCTCGAAGGCGGCGCCGGGGCGGAGGCTCTCGCCGATGAGGTATCCGGTGATCACGTGCGATGCACTCATGCCCCGAAGGTATCGGCCACCACTGACATTGATACTCATGGCGGGTTCCGGTGGTCGTGGCTCTGCCACTGACTGACACCCTGCTGGGTTGTCTTCCGGTTGTACCGTCCGGCTGCCGGGGCCCGTTCAACCGGTCCCCGAGCTCGATGACCACGGCATGGGCCGCGGACGTCTCCCTCCCCCGAAGGCGACGTCCGCGGCCGCTCCCCCCGGTGCCGGACAGTGGTCCGTGCGTCCGGGTGCGGCGGGTCCGTGCTGTCACCAGCACATGACCGCTGTCTCTCCAGAACCCCAGCTGGAGTACAGGCGCACCCGGACGAAATAGCGGCGGCCCTTGACCAGTCGGGCCTTGACGGTGGCGTTGTGCGGGGTGCCGCCGTCGTCCTGGGCGGTGAGGAAGCGGGGCTCGTCGTCCCGTTCCTCGAAGACCACGACGACGGTGTCGCTGTCGCCGAACGTGCCCACGGTGTACTCGCGGGTCTCCGGCGGCTCCACCGTGAAGTCGGCCTGCTCACCCGGGCCGAGGCGCAGCGGCGCCGAGCGGAACGGCGCCAGCGCGGGCGGCCGATGGGGGTCCCCACGGTCGAGCGTGTTCGAGACTGGGGGAGGACCCACCGGCGGATACCAGCGCAGGACGAATTCCTTGTCGGCCGGGGAGAGCGTGCCGGGCGGGTTCAGGCCCGCGCGGAACTGCTCCGGCTCCAGGATCAGCCCGGCCGAGAAGGGGTACTCCATGATCGAATGCGGGTCCCAGACGGACCCGTTGACCTCGCGCGGGTCGAGCTTGCGCAGGATGTTGAAGAACGTCTTGTCCCGGCTCCAGAAGTTCGGGGGCCCGGCGAGGTCGGCGAACACGGCCTCGTCGTCCCAGTGGATCCCGGCGAACGGGCTCTGGTGCTCGTGCAGCATGCCGAGCGCGTGCCCGATCTCGTGCAGGGCCGTCCCGCGCTCCCCGGGCACGGTCAGGTCCCAGCCGAAGTTCATGGTGCGTTCGTTCAGGCCGAGGTGGAGCGCGTCCTTGCCGAGCGTCGACCAGGAGCCGTCGCCGAGCTGGAACCCGATGCGCAGTTCGGCCTCCGACCGGTCGCCGACCTCGGCGAACGTCAGCCCGATGCAGAGGTCCTGCCACTCCTGGAAGCACTCGCGGACGACGTCCCGCTGCTCCTTGGCGCCGGCCCACGGCACCCGCCGGGCCTTCCCGGTCTCCGGGTCGGGGATCACGGACGCGTCGGAGTCGTGGTCGAAGAAGTGGTAGTGGAGCACGGTGCCGTTGACCCACATCCGGTGCCCGCCGACGAGCGCACTGAGCCGCTCGGCGGCCAGCCCCGGTGCGAAGGCGGGGGCCGGCTGCTGCGCGAGGGAGCAGTAGCGTGCGGTCATGCGCCAAGGGTGCCGTCGGGCGTCGCCGGGCGCCTGAGTCGGGGGCTACTCAAGTCGTGGTGTATCAGGCGTGAGTATGCGTGCTCCTGTATGCGTGACGACTTTTGCGCGGGACGCGAAGACGCTGGACATGCCCTGGCCGTTCACCGGCCGGGACAGCGAACTCGACCTGGTCCGCCGGTCCTTGGCCGCGGGCCGGCACGGCATCGTGATCACCGGCCCGGCGGGCTGCGGCAAGACCAGGCTCGTCACCGAGGCTGCCCGAGGTACCGACTGCGCCAAGGTGGCCGGCACCCCGGAGACCCGGCAGCTCCCCTTCGCCGCGTTCGCGCACCTCGTACCCGAGACGGTCTCCCTGCACCGGGCCGTCCAACTCCTGTCCGGCGTACGGCTGTTGCTGGTCGACGACGCCCATCTGCTCGACGACGCCTCCGCCGCACTGGTCCACCAGCTGGCCGTGCACGGCCGCACCCGCCTCCTGGTCGTCGCCACCGACGGCGCCCCCGTGCCCGGCGCGGTCTCCCGGCTGTGGACCGGAGAACTGCTGCCCCGCCTCGCCCTGGAGCCGCTGCCCCGCGAGGAGACGGCCCAGCTGCTGGCCACGGGAGCCGCGGGCGGCGCGGGCCCGGAGCCGCTCACCGTCAACCGGCTGCACCGCCTGTGCGAGGGGGACCTGCGGCTGCTGCGCGACCTCGTGGGCGCCGTGCGCGAGCGCGGACTGCTCACCAGTCTCCCGGAGTCGGACACATGGGCCTGGCGTGGCCTGGTGCCGCTCACCGCGACCGTACGGGAACGCACCGCGCACCTCCTCGACCGCACCCGCCCCGAGGAGCGCGACACCCTCGAACGCCTCGCCTTCGCCGAGCCGTTGCCGCTGCCCCTGGACGAACTCGACCTGCACGCCCTCGAACACCTCGAGGCCGATGTCCTGGTCCGCGTCGACGACCACGGCGCCGTCCGCCTCGCTCACGCCCTGCACGGCCCGGTGCTGCGGGCCGCCGCCGGCCGGCTGCGGGCGAGGCGGCTGTCCCGTACGCCGGATCAGTACGGGCCCGCCCTGGACACCGAGGCGGCCGCGCTGACCCGGCGTGTCGAGTTGGCGGACGTCAGGGAGACGGCCGCGCCCGTGGGGGAGTGGCTGGTGGCGGAGGGCGCGCCGGTGCCCGGCGGTTACGCGGCCGTACGTGCGCGGCTTGCGCGGCTGCGCGGGGAGCTGCGGGAGGCCGCGGCGTGGGCGCGGGAGGGGCTGCGGGGCGGCGGTGACCATCCGTCCTGCCGCCTCGAACTCGCCCTCGCCGCAGCACAGTCGGGCGAGGTGACCCTCGCCCACCAGGTACTGGGTGGCCGCCCCCACGGGGGTGGGGCGGCCACCTGGCTCGCGGCGGCGCGCGGCGACCTCGACGCGGCCGTGCGGACGATCAACGGCGATCCCTACGACGCCGTACGCCTCGGCGTCCCCGAGCGGGCCGCCGGCCGGCTGACCGGCGTCTTCGCCGCACACGCCGACGCGCTGGCCCGCGGCGACGGTCCGGCCCTGGACCGGGCCGCCGCACAGCTGGCGGAGCGCGGCTTCCTGCTCTTCGCTGCCGAGGCGCACGCCCAGGCCGTACGCGCCCACCGTGACCCGCGCGCCGCCCGCACCGCACGCACGCGTGCCGTCGCGCTGGCCCGCCGCTGCCAGGGCGCCAGGACGCCGGCACTGAACGGACTGGTCCTCGGCGAACTCACCGCCCGCCAGCGGCAGATCGTCACCCTCGCGGCCGCCGGCCTGAGCAACCGGCAGATCGCGGAGAAGCTCACCCTGTCCGTCCGTACCGTCGGCAACCACCTCTACAGCGCGTACGCCCGCCTCGGCGCCGGCGACCGCGGCGCACTGCCGTGGCTGATCGAACTGCCGACCGCGCAACCGGCGTAACCGCAGGTCAAGCCGCCCCGAACGCCGAGAACGCCCACCCCGTCGCCTGATGTGGCGCGTCCCCCGGCATCGCCGCCCGCGCGTCCCGCAGCGCCTCCGCCAGCGACAGGCCGGCGCTCAGCCCCTTGTGCAGCGCGAGCATCAGCGGCACCACCGCGGCGTCGTTCACCGGCGCGCTGCACGCCACCACGCCGGCCGTGCCCAGCGGCAGCAGGGCGGTGACCAGGCCGAGCAGCTCGTCGGCGCCGACCGAGGCGAAGCGGGCGGTGTCGCAGCAGGAGAGGATGATCCGGTACGGGCTGCGGTCCAGGCGTTCGAAGTCATGGACGATCAGCGGCCCGTCGGCCATCCGCAGCGACGAGAACAGCGGGCTGTCCACGCGGAAGTCGCCGTGCGACGCGATGTGCGCCAGAGCCGCACCGTCGAGCTCCTCCAGCACGCGTGCCACGCGCGCGTCCTCGTGCTCCAGCACGACCGAACCGCCGTACCGGCCGGCCAGTTCGGGCACCTCCGCGCCACCGGTCGCCAGCCCCGGTCCGCGCACCAGCACATGGCGCCCACCGGCCGGTGGCTCCGTCTCCCGGGCCCGCAGCCAGCTGCTCGCCGACGGCGACACACTGAGCACCCGGTCCCGCAGCGACGGCAGCAGCGCCCACGGCACGCGGTGCAGCCGACCCGGTGGTACGACCACGACCGGGCCGTTGCCCAGCTGCGCCGCCGCCGGACCGAGCAGCAGCTCCTCCAGACGGCGCCCCATGGCCTCCACCACCGGCAGCCGCCCCTCCGCGCCCGGATGCGCCAGCCGTCGCAGCGCGGCCTGCACATGCTCGGCCTCACGCTCCGCCGCCGCCAGCAGCCCGGCCTCGAACCGCCGCACCCGCCCCTGCCCGCACAACAGCACCTGCACCCGCCCGTCCAGCACGGCGAGTTCGGCCAGCCGTACGTCGCCGCCCAGCCGGTCCAGCAGCCGCCCGAGGTCGAAGCGGCCACCGTCGCCGGGCGAGTCGCCGCGCATGTGCAGAGTGCGGGAGCGGATCTCCCGTTCCAGACGCCGCTGTTCACGGTCCAGCACCGAGATGGGACGGCCCTCCATACGGGCGGCGCCCGCGCGGGCCGCGATCTCCCGGAACGCGGTCAGACTGCCCTGCAGCACCGGGTCGGCCGGCGGGCGGGTCGGCGGCGCCGACAGCGCGGTGGCCCGCCAGCGCTCGCTCCACACCAGCAGCCGCCGGGGGCTGCCCGAGTCGAGGCTGGCCTGCTGCGCCAACGCGGCGAGTTCCGCGCCCTGTTCGGTGGCGCGGGCCCGCAACTCCGAGGCCCCCAGCGTCATCCGGTGATCGTCGAGCACGTCCAGACCGCGCCGGCACGCCTCCAGCACACCCCGGCCGGAACCGGCGGCCCGCGCCCGCAGCGCCTGCGCCGCCCAGCCCGTCATCCGCGCCAGCGGCGGCCCGCTGCGTCTGCTGCGGGCGGCGACGGTCAGATGCCGCTCGGCGTCCTCCCTCCAGCCCAGCGTCAGCGCGATCCGGCCCGCGAGCAGCGCCGCCTCTGGAGCGGCCGGCGCGCCGAACGACGCCAGTCGGTCGGCGACCGCGGCCGCGTCCGCGACCAGCCGCCCCGAACTGCGCCCGGCGGCGACCCGTGCCTCGATCAGCACCAGCCGGGCATGCGTCTCCCACCAGGTGCGCCGCTGCCCCGCGAACAGCCGTACCGCCATGTCCGCGCGCGCGATCGCCGTGTGCGCGTCACCCGCCCGCCGCGCGGCCCGCGCCGCGGCCAGCAGCAGCTCCGCCTTGCGGGTCGACTGACCGCCGATGCCGTCGAGCACCGCGATCGCCGCGTCCGCCTCGGCCAGCGCCTCAGGGGCCAGCCCCGCGGCCATCAGCACCTCGCAGCGCCGGATGTTGAGCATGAACGTCGGCGTGCCGAGCTTGGCGTACCGCTCCTCCGCCTCGTCGAGCAGCCGCAGCGCCACCGGGATGTCGCCCGCCCGGAACGCGGCAAGCCCCCGGCTCTCCACGGCGTCGGCCTTGTCGTGCTCCTGGCCGGTGGTGTCCCACAGCGCCTCGGCCGCCGTGAAGTCGGCGTCCGCCCGGTCCACCGCGCCGAGCGCCAGATGCACGGTCGCGCGCAGGGTCAGCGACCGTGCCGTCCAGATGACGTCGTCCGCCTGCCGGAACGCGGGAATCGCCCGGCGTACGTCGTCCAGTGCCTGGCGGTGCTGGCCCAGCACCCACTGGGCGTAGGCCCTCCGGAACAGCACACGCGCGCGCGTGTGCGCGCTGCCCCGCCCGACACCCCGCTCCATCTCCGCCAGGCCCTGCCGGGTACGGCCCGCGTGGATCAGCGCCACCCCGAGCGCGGACAGGACGTCCGCCTCCTGGTCGGGCGACTCCGCACGCACGGCGAAGCCGCGGGCGCGCCGCAGATGGGCCAGGGCCAGCCGTATGTCGCCGAAGTCCCGCTGCCAGATCCCGATCACCTGATGGGCGACGGAGGCGTGCAACGGCGACGGATCGTTGTCGAGCACCCCTTCCGCCCGAGCCAGAGCCTCGTTGGGGGCGGCGAACACCATCGGCAGCAGTTCGAGAACCGGGTCGCTTCCCGCTGTCACTCCACGGATGGTAGTGCTCCGGGTTGCACCCCACACAGGTTTGGCGCTGTATCAATCAAGGGCTCCACGACTCTGATTGACGACGGTCGCCTCAACGGGAGGACACGCCATGGCACCTCAGCGATTCCAGGAGCAGTTCGAGCAGATGCAGCGCTCCATGCCGGACGTCCCCCTGGCGATGGGACCGGACGACTCCGCCGAGTTCGTCTACGAGAAGGGAGTCGTCCTCGCCCGCGACGGCGAGGAGGCCCGCCTCGTCGAGGACCGCGTGCGGGAGCACTTCACCGCGTTCACCGGCCTGACCGCCGACCACGTGCGCCGCGCGGGCCCGGAGACCAACCGCTCCGGCATCACCCGTATCCAGGTCGGCGACCCCGGCCACGGCGACCGGCGCGGCGACCGCGCCGTGGCGGGCGCCCTGCGCGCGCTCCGGGAGGCCGAGGGACGCGCCGGACGGCGCCTGGTCAGCCGCAACCACGTCGTGTCGATCGCGGTCAACTGCTGCCCCGGCGACGAACCCGTGCCCGCCCCGATCACCGGCGCGCCCAACCCGGCGCTCGTGGACGGCATTTATGACGCGGACACCGCCATCGGAGTCCTCGTCGTCGACACCGGCCTGATGCGCGACTACCGCTCCTACCCGCCGCTGGCCCGCGCCCAGGGCGACGCCCAGCTCAACGAGTGCGACGACCAGGGGATCCTCCAGCAGTACGTCGGCCACGGCACGTTCATCGCCGGACTCGTCGCCGCCGTCGCACCCAACACGGACATCACGGTCCGCAACACCCTCAACGACGCGGGCGCCATCCTCGAGTCCGAGTTCGGCGAGAAGCTCTTCGAGTCCGTCGACGCGAACGGCTGGCCGGACGTCATGAGCCTCTCCGCGGGCACCTCCAACGGCCGTACGGACGGCCTGCTGGGCGTCGACGCCTTCATGCAGGAATTGCGCGACCAGCGCACCCTGCTGGTCGCCGCGGCCGGCAACAACGCCAGCGCCACGCCCTTCTGGCCCGCCGCCTACGCCTCCCTGCCCGAGTACGAGAACGCCGTCCTGTCGGTCGGCGCGCTGCGCGGCGACGGCGAGTACGGCGCCTGCTTCAGCAACCACGGCTCCTGGGTCAAGGCCTACGCCCCCGGCGAGCGCCTCACCAGCGCCCTCACCGGCTTCGACGCACCCGTCCCGTACGTGTACCAGCACTCCACGTACGACGCCTGCCGGTTCGGCTTCGCCTACTCCTGCACCTGCCAGTCCCCGCGTCACACCGGCGTGCTGACCGAGGAGCGGGAGACCACCACGGCCAAGCCGGACCAGGTCATGTTCGAGGGCTTCGCGCACTGGAGCGGCACCTCGTTCGCCACCCCCGTCGTGGCCGGCATGATCGCCGCCCACATGACCGCGCACAAGGAGACCGACCCGCGCGCCGCCCGCACCCAACTCCTCTCCGGGAACACCGAGTTCGCCGAGGTGCGAGGAGCGCACGTACCGGCGCTCCGTCCGGCCACCTGGCGCCCGGTCCCCGTCGTTCAGCTCACTCCTCCGGCATGACGGCCGGAACCGTCCCCTCCGCGGCGTACGATGACTTGCCGTACACGAGGGGTGGGGCTGTGGACCGTGCAGATGTCGGCGCGTTGGTCCGGTCCGCCGTCGACGGGGACGCGGCGGCCTGGAAGGCGCTCGTGGAAGGGCTGAGCCCACTGGTGTGGTCCGTCGTGCGCGCACACCGGCTGTCCGACGCCGACGGCCACGAGGTGTACCAGACCGTGTGGTTCCGCTTCGCCCAGCATCTAGGGCGCATCCGCGAACCCGAGAAGGCCGGGTCCTGGCTGGCGAGCACCGCACGGCACGAGAGCCTGAAGGTGCTCAAGAGCCTGAGGCGGCTGACCGTCACGAGCGATCCCGAGGTGCTCGACCGGATCAGCGAGGACCGTACGCCGGAGCAGTCGCTGCTGGACTCGGAGGAGGCGGCCGCCGAGAGCGAGCGCATCCGGCGGCTGTGGCAGGAGTTCGAGGAACTCGGAGACCGCTGTCGGCAGTTGCTGCGCGTCCTGATGGCCTCGCCGCCGCCCAGCTACCAGGAGGTGTCCGCCGCGCTGGGCATCGCCGTGGGCAGCATCGGGCCGCTGCGCCAGCGCTGTCTGCGCCGCCTGCGGGCCCGACTCGACGCACGGGGTGCACTGTGAACGACGACGCCATGAACGACGAAGTTCCCTTGGACGACGAGGAGTTCGACGCCGGACTGCTGGAGGAGGAGCTCCGCCGGGCCGCCGTCATCCTGGACCCGCTCCCGGCGGAGCTGCGGCAGATCGCGGTCGAGGCCTACGCGTTGCACGATCTCGACGCCCGGATCGCCGAGCTGACCTTCGACTCGGTGGTGGACGCCATCCCGGTGCGGGGAGCCGGGGACGTGCCCCGGATGCTGACCTTCCGGGCGGGCGAGGTGACCGTCGACGTAGAGGTGACCGCACAAGGGCTGATGGGGCAGGTGCTGCCGCCGCAGCCCGCCCGGATCGAGGTGCTCAGCGGCCCGCAGTCGGCCGCCCCGCTGCTGGCCGACGACATGGGCCGCTTCACCACCGACGCACCGCTGTCCGGCCCGTTCGCGCTGCGCCTGCGGACCGGCGGGGAGGTCGTCGTCACGGAGTGGCTGCGGGCCTGAACTACCAGATGCAGGGCAGGGTCCGCGGCCCGCGGATCATCGTCCGGCGCCGCCACTCGATCGCCTCCACGGTGAACGCGCCGGCGACCGCCCGCCGCAGCCGGTTGTGGTCGGGCTGGTCGGCGAACGTGAGCGAGCCCGGCCGGGCTTGAAGGGCGGGGCAAGCCGGGTCACTTGACGTGTGGTGACCTCCGCACGGCCGAACCGCGGATCGTTGGTGATCATCCTGACGTCGTCGTAGCGGGTGGCCGGCCACGCCCAGCCCTCGCCGTCCCGTCCAGGTCAGGGTGGTGGTCTCCTCGGTCATGCCCCAACTCCTCACCGCGCCCCGGCCGCCGGTCGTGCGGGAGTGCTCCAGCCGAGGTCACCCGGCCACGGCGTCGACCAGGGCAGCCAGGGCTTCCGCGAGCCGGGTGAGCCCGGGCCCGGCGGGGCCGCCCGGCTCGGTCATGTACGTGTCCCGGCGGATCTCCACCATCAGGGCGCCGACCCTCGGCTCGGTCCCGTGGAACTCCAGCGGGACGTACGTCCCGCTGAACGGGCTGTCGAGCCCGGTCTCCCCGCACGCGGCGAACGCCTTCCGCGCCGCGGCCAACAGCTCGGGCGGCGTGTGGAAGGCGTCGGTGCCGAGACAGACCGGCGGGCGCGGGCCCTCGCCGTGCAGCTCGTAGGGCAGCCGGGCGGTCGGGTAGGAGTGGACGTCGATGATCACGGCCCGCCCGGTGGCGGCGAGCCGGTCGGCGACCGCCGCGGACATCGCGCGCGCGTACGGCCGGAAGTACCGCTGGACCAACGGCTCGGGATCGGTATCGGCGGGCCGCAGCTCGGCCAGGTGCGTGGTCCGGGTGTACACGGCGCCCATCCCCACGGCGAGCATCTCCTCCCGCTCGTCCGGAAACCGCTCCGGATCGACGACCAGCCGCGACAGCCGGTTGACGAACCGCCAGGGCGTCACGCCGGACAACTCGGCCGCGACGTCGGCGAGTTTTGCCGTGTGCGCGTCGGTGATGTGATCGAGCTCCCGCTCCAGCGCCGCGTCGTCCAGCACGATGCCCGCACGGACGGCGGACGGTACCTCCCGTGCGGAGTGCGGCACATGGAGGATCACGGGGGAGCGGGCGGCGCCGGGAAGCAGCTCGAAGGAGGACGGGGCGTCGGTCATGAGGCTGCTCCGGGGGCGTTGTCAGTGGGGTGCGGCATGATCAAGGTGCCATATCGAACAGCAAGGGGCAGGGGAGCACCATGCCGATCAGCAACCAGCAGGTGACCGCGTACCCGTTTCTGCGCGCCATGTACGAGGACGACTACTACCCCGACCACGTGGTGGACCGAGGCAGGGAGATCCTGCTGAGGCTGTGCGAGCGCATCGAGACCGAGCACCCTGCCGACCTGGCCGCGCTGTACGTCCTGACCCAGGCCGCCACCGACGAGTTCAACGACCTGGAGGGCGAGTTCGACGCCGCGGGCAGCGAGATCGAGACGGTGGCCCGCGAGGAGATAGCCGAGAACTTCTGGTTCGTGGCCAGCGCCTACGGATTCGTGGACGCGGACGTGGAGGAACTGATCGCCACCCGGGACTGGTGAACGGACGGACGTTGTCATGCCGTCCCCCCAGCCTCGGAGCGTGACCGTGCACGAGCTCTCCCGGACCGACGCCCGCCGTATCGCCGTGCGTGCCCAGCTGCTCGACGCCGCACGGCCGGCCGGGCTGCTCGACGTCGTACGCCGGCTGACCCTGCTGCAGATCGACCCGACCGCCGCCGTCGCGCCCACCGCCGACCTCGTGGCGTGGAGCCGGCTCGGATCCTCGGCGTACGCACCGGCCGACCTGACCGCCGCGCTGCGGGACCGGACGCTGCTGGAGCTCCAGGCGATGATCCGGCCCGCCGAGGATCTCGCGCTGTACCGCGCCGAGATGGCCGAGTGGCCCGAGCGGGGGACGCCCTCCTCGTGGCGGGAGTACCACGGCAAGTGGGTGGCCGCCAACGACGCCTGCCGCCGGGACATCCTCGACCGGCTCGGCGCCTCGGGGCCGCTGCCCTCCCGCGAGCTCCCGGACACCTGCGAGCTGCCGTGGCGGTCGAGCGGGTGGACCAACAACCGCAACGTCACCAAGCTCCTGGAGCTCATGGTGCAGCGCGGCGAGGTCGCCGTCGCGGGACGGCGCAACGGCGACCGGCTGTGGGACCTGGCCGCACGGGTCTGTCCCGGCACCCCGGCGGTCCCGGTGACGGAGGCGCTGCGCGTCCGCGACGAGCGGCGGCTGCGCGCCCTCGGCATCGCCCGAGCCCGGGGACCGGAGTGCCCGGTCGAACCGGCGGACGTCGGCGAGGCCGGCGAACCCGCCGTCGTCGAGGGCGTGCGGGGCAAGTGGCGTGTCGATCCAGCCCAGTTGGGGCAGCCGTTCGAGGGGCGGGCGGCCCTGCTGTCGCCCTTCGACCGGCTGATCCACGATCGCAGGCGCACCCTCGAACTCTTCGGGTTCGAGTACCAGCTGGAGATGTACAAGCCGGCCGCCAAGCGCCGGTGGGGATACTTCGCACTGCCGGTACTGTACGGCGACAGGCTCGTGGGCAAGCTCGACGCCACCGCCGACCGCAAGGCCGGGATATTCAAGGTCAACGCGACACACGAGGACGAACCGTTCAGCAAGGACATGACCGCGGAGGTCGGACACGAGATAGCGGACCTGGCGCGCTGGCTCGACCTGGAGCTGATACGGCCCGAGTAGGCGGTCGACACGGCTCCGCCCCGGCCGGGCAGTGTGCCGACCGGGGCGGGATCGCTCATACGGCCCTGTCGGGCCGCTCGCGTCAGCTCAGGGACGCGAGCGCCTCGTTCCAGGTGGCCGACGGGCGCATGACCGCGGAGGCCTTCGCCGGGTCGGGCTGGTAGTAGCCGCCGATCTCGGCCGGCTGGCCCTGGACGGCGAGCAGCTCGTCGACGATCTTCTGCTCGTTGGCGGCGAGCGTCTCGGCGAGCGCGGCGAAGGCCTTGGCCAGCTCCGCGTCGTCGGTCTGCCGGGCCAGCTCCTGCGCCCAGTACAAGGACAGGAAGAAGTGGCTGCCGCGGTTGTCGATGCCGCCGACGCGACGGGTCGGGGACTTGTCCTCGTTGAGGAAGGTCGCCGTGGCGCGGTCGAGGGCGTCGGCGAGGACCTGGGCGCGGGCGTTGCCGGTGGTCTTCGCGAACTGCTCCAGGGACGGCACCAGCGCGAAGAACTCACCGAGGGAGTCCCAGCGCAGGTAGTTCTCCTTGACCAGCTGCTGGACGTGCTTCGGCGCGGAACCGCCGGCGCCCGTCTCGAACAGGCCGCCGCCCGCCATCAGCGGGACGACCGACAGCATCTTGGCGCTGGTGCCCAGCTCCAGGATCGGGAACAGGTCGGTCAGGTAGTCACGCAGCACGTTGCCGGTGACGGAGATGGTGTTCTCGCCACGGCGGATGCGCTCCACCGACAGCTTGGTGGCCTCGACCGGCGACAGGATGCGGATGTCCAGGCCCTCGGTGTCGTGCTCCGGCAGGTACTGCTTGACCTTCTCGATCAGCACGGCGTCGTGGGCGCGGTTCTCGTCCAGCCAGAACACCGCCGGGTCGCCGGTGGCGCGGGCGCGGGTGACGGCGAGCTTGACCCAGTCGCGGATCGGCGCGTCCTTGGCCTGGCAGGCGCGGAAGATGTCACCGGCGGCGACGGCCTGCTCCAGGACTACGTTCCCGGCCTGGTCGACCAGGCGGACCGTGCCCGCGGCCGGGACCTCGAAGGTCTTGTCGTGGGAGCCGTACTCCTCGGCCTTCTGCGCCATCAGACCGACGTTCGGGACCGTGCCCATCGTCGACGGGTCGAAGGCGCCGTTGGCACGGCAGTCGTCGATGACGACCTGGTAGACGCCGGAGTAGCTGGAGTCCGGCAGCACCGCGAGGGTGTCGGCCTCCTGGCCGTCCGGGCCCCACATGTGGCCGGAGGTGCGGATCATGGCCGGCATCGAGGCGTCGACGATGACGTCGGACGGCACGTGCAGGTTGGTGATGCCCTTGTCGGAGTCGACCATGGCCAGCGTCGGGCCCTCGGCGATCTCCGCCTCGAAGGACGCCTTGATCTCGGCGCCGTTCGGCAGCGTATCCAGGCCCTTGAGGATGCCGCCCAGACCGTCGTTCGGGGACAGACCGGCGGCGGCGAGGGCCGCGCCGTACTGCTCGAAGGTCTTCGGGAAGAAGGCGCGCACCACGTGGCCGAAGACGATCGGGTCGGAGACCTTCATCATCGTCGCCTTGAGGTGCACGGAGAACAGGACGCCCTCCGCCTTGGCCCGGGCGACCTGCGCCTTGAGGAACTCGTTCAGCGCGGCGACGCGCATCACGGAGGCGTCGACGACCTCGTCCTTGAGGACCGGTACGGACTCGCGCAGGACGGTGGTGGTGCCGTCCTCGGCGACCAGCTCGATGCGGAGCGCACCGTCCTCGGTGATGACCGCGGACTTCTCGGTGCTGGCGAAGTCGTTCTCGCCCATGGTCGCCACGTTCGTCTTGGACTCGGGGGTCCAGGCGCCCATGCGGTGCGGGTGGTTCTTGGCGTAGTTCTTGACCGAGGCGGGGGCGCGGCGGTCGGAGTTGCCCTCACGCAGCACCGGGTTCACCGCGGAACCCTTGATCTTGTCGTAGCGGGCCTGGATGTCCCGCTCCTCGTCGGTCTTCGGGTCGTCCGGGTAGGCCGGCAGCGCGTAGCCCTGGGCCTGCAGCTCGGCGATCGCGGCCTTGAGCTGCGGGATGGACGCCGAGACGTTCGGCAGCTTGATGATGTTGGCCTCGGGCGTCTTGGCGAGCTCACCGAGCTCGTGCAGGGCGTCCGGGATGCGCTGGTCCTCGGTCAGGTACTCCGGGAACACCGCGATGATGCGGCCGGCCAGCGAGATGTCACGGGTCTCCACAGTGACACCCGCCTGCGAGGCGTACGCCTGGACCACCGGCAGGAAGGAATACGTCGCCAGGGCCGGGGCCTCGTCAGTGTGCGTATAGATGATGGTCGAGTCAGTCACCGGGTGCTCCGCTCCACGTCTGCAACATTGCTCGACATCAAGATATCTCGTGACCGGCCCCTGCTCGACAGGGGTCCGCACAGACGTCCAGGACGCGTGCGGAATTGACGGTTCCAGGCAACCGGTCCGCGCGATTCCGCGGTCATGGAGGGAGATCGTCCACGATCGCCCACTGATCCGGCGGCCGGACCCGACCACCCGGCCGCCTGACCGAAAGCTGACCATGAGATATCGCAGCAGAGTGACGGCTCCCGCGGCCGCGCTGATCGGCACCGCCGCGGCCCTGACCCTCGCCCCGACGGCCCACGCGACCCCGGCCCACCACGGCACCCCCGGCCCCGAGACCCTCGGTGACCCCGTCTTCCCGGACCTCGGTAACGACGGCTACCGCGTCTCGGCCTACCACCTCGACTTCGCGTACGACGCCACGACCGGGCTCGTCGACGCCACCGCGACCCTGCGGATCCGCACCACCCGGGCCCTGACCCGCCTCTCCCTCGACGCCCTCGGCCTGGACGTCCACGCCGTCCGCGTCGACGGCCGTACGGCCACCTGCGAGCAGGTGGCCGAGAAGCTCCGTATCACCCCCGCCGGCACCCTGCCGGCAGGCGCCCGGGTCACCGTCTGCGTGGAGTACTCGGCCGACCCGCGCCGCGAGCTCGCGCACACCGGCTGGGTCGACACACCGGACGGGTTTGCGGTGTGCTGCCAGCCGGACTCCGCGCACACCGTCTTCCCGTGCAACGACCACCCGTCCGACAAGGCCGACTTCACCTTCCGCCTCACCGTCCCGGACGGTCTGCGCGGCGTCGCGACCGGCCTCCTCGTCCGCACCGAGATCCTCGACGGCGGCCGTACGGCGTACACCTACCGCTCCCGCGAACCGATGGCCACCGAGCTGGTGCAGATCACGGTCGGCGACTACGTGGTGAAGGACCGGCAGGGCCCGCATGGGCTGCCGCTGCGGGACGTCGTGCCGGTCACGCGGGCCGAGGCCCTCGAACCCGCCCTCGCACTCACCCCGGGGCTGGTCGCGTGGCTGGAGACGCGGCTCGGCGCCTACCCGTTCGAGACGTACGGACTGCTGCCCTGCAACTCCGACAATCCGCAGGCCTTCGACTTCACGGGCCTGGAGACCCAGACCCTCACCCTGTACAAGCCGAACTTCCTGCTCCAGGAGGAGAAGAAGATCGGCTCGCACATGATGCACGAGCTGGTCCACTCCTACTTCGGCAACAGCGTCAGCCCCGCCACCTGGGCCGACCTGTGGCTCAACGAGGGCCACGCCGACTTCTACGGGCTGCTGTACCGCTACGAGCGCGGCTGGGCCGACTCCCTGGGCCTGACCACCATGGAAGCCCGCATGAAGGACACCTACGCCAAGGGCGACCAGTGGCGTCACGACTCCGGGCCGGTCGCCGCGCCCGACGCCACGAACCTGTTCGACAGTCAGCGCTATCTGGGCGGCGTCCTCGTCCTGTACGCGCTGCGCCGGTTCGTCGGCGAGGACACCTTCCACGCGATCGAGCGGGTCTTCCTCGCCGCCGCGCATGCCCGGCCACCCCGACTGGGCGGTCACGCCGGTGAACCCGTCCCTGGCCGCCCCGCACAGCCTGCGGGGCGGGCACCACCACGGCAACTCGGCGACGCTCTGACCTCTCAGTCGTGCAGGGCGGCGGCCTGCCCGCCCTGCACGGCCTCGTCGCCGCCCACCCGCTGCTGCGGGATCGCCGTCGTCCCTTGGCGCGGCCCCTGCTGCAGGGACACCGTCCGCGTGGGCGCCGGGATCCGGATGCCCTCCTCGCGGTACCGCTTGTGCAGGCGCTTGATGAACTCGTGCTTGATCCGGTACTGGTCGCTGAACTCGCCGACGCCCAGGATGATCGTGAAGCCGATCCGGGAGTCGCCGAAGGTGTGGAAACGGACCAGCGGCTCGTGCTCCGGGACCGCGCCGGTGATCTCGGTCATCACCTCGGCGACGACCTCGCAGGTCACCCGCTCGACCTGGTCCAGGTCGCTGTCGTAGGCGACGCCCGCCTGCACCAGGATCGTCAACTGCTCCTCGGGACGCATGAAGTTGGTCATGTTCGTCTTCGCGAGCTCCCCGTTGGGGATGACGACCAGGTTGTTGGAGAGCGAACGGACCGTCGTCTGACGCCAGTTGATGTCCTCGACATAGCCCTCCTCGCCGCTGCTCAGCCGGATGTAGTCACCGGGCTGGACGGTCTTGGAGGCGAGGATGTGGATGCCCGCGAACAGGTTGGCGAGCGTGTCCTGCAGGGCCAGCGCGACCGCCAGACCGCCCACGCCCAGGGCGGTGAGCAGCGGCGCTATGGAGACGCCCAGCGTCTGCAGCACCACCAGGAAACCGATGGCCAGGACCAGGATCCGGGTGATGTTGACGAAGATCGTCGCCGACCCGGCGACCCCGGAACGGGACTGGGTGACCGTCCGCACCAGACCGGCCACCACCCGGGCCGCCGCCACCGTCACCACGAAGATCAGCAGCACGGTCAGGATCTGGTTGACGGTGTGCTGGACCGCCTTCGTCAGCGGCAGCGCCGCCCCCGCGGACGCCACGCCGCCCACCACCGCAGCCCACGGCACCACCGTCCGCAGCGCGTCCACGACGACGTCGTCGCCGCTCCAGCGGGTGCGGTCGGCGTGCTTGCGCAGCCAGCGCAGCAGCATCCGCAGCAGGAACGCCGCCACCAGGCCCGCGGCCAGCCAGATTCCGGCGATGACCAGGTCATCCACGGTGAGCGCCCGCTTCACCGGTCACCCCCGGGGAGAAAAGCGGCGGCGAACACCTTCGCCGACAGCCGCATGTGAAGTTTCGTCACGTCGTCACCTGCTCGAATTCCGGGATGTAACGTCGCGCCGACCACCCCTTGCCCCCGAGGCCGGCACGCCGGTTCATTCTGCGGTATCCCGCACAGGAGTTCGTACCAGCGCCGAGTCCGGATAGCGCCTCTCGGCCGGAGCCGCTTGACGCGGTGCGCGGTTCGGCGGCGGGCCGGCGTGCGGTGATCGCCGGCGCGTTCGACGGGACGAGGAGGCGCGGTGACGAGCGAGTTACTCGCCGTCGACCCCCGCCATCTCCCCGGCGCCCGGCGGAGGCCGACCCGCACGAGCTGTACGCCTCGGTCGTCGACGCCGGCTACCCGCGCACTCCCCGCTGGGCCTCGCCAACCCGGGCGAGACCGTACTCGCCCGGGACCCAGGCACCGGCCGCCCGTTGACCGGCGCCCTCGTCCGGCCGGACCGCCGCGCCGAACCCGCCCCGCACACCGAGGAGGTACGGCAGCCGACCGGCCTGCCCCTCGCCCCGTACTCCGCCGCGCCGAAAATGGCCTGGATCCGACGTCACCGCACCCGCGCACCCCGCCGGGCGTCATCACACGTCCCTGAACGACCCATGCCGCCCGGCCCCGGACGCGAACCGCGCCGCACCCTCCAGACTCTCCGCCGACACCTCCATGCCGTAACGGAGTTCACCCCGCATCGCCGCCGGTTCGTCCAGCCCCTCCTGGTCGAGCACGGACGCCCGGTCGGCGCGCAGACACGCCTGCGGGAACCGGGCGATCGTGGCCGCCAGTTGCTCGGCCCCGGCGCGGGCGGTGCCGGTCGGGACGACGCGGTTGGCGAGGCCGATCTCGTAGGCCTCGCGGGCCGGCACCGGCCTGCCCGTCAGGATCATGTCCAGGGCGCGGCTCGTGCCGATCAGCCGGGGCAGCCGTACCGTGCCGCCGTCGATCAGCGGAACGCCCCAGCGGCGGCAGAACACCCCGAAGACGGCGTCCTCCTCGGCGACCCGCAGGTCGCACCAGAGCGCCAGCTCGAGGCCTCCGGCCACGGCGTGCCCGGCGACCGCGGCGATCACCGGCTTGGACAGCCGCAGCCGGGTCGGCCCCATCGGACCGTCGCCGTCCTCCGTGACACGGTTGCCGCGGTCGGTGCCGAGGGCCTTGAGGTCGGCGCCCGCGCAGAACGTGCCGCCCTCGCCCCACAGCACCGCAACCCGGGCCTCCCCGTCCGCCTCGAACTCACGGAAGGCGGCGGCGAGTTCGGTGGCGGTCGGGCCGTCGACCGCGTTGCGGACCTCGGGGCGGGCGAGGACGACGGTGGTGACGTGGCCCTGGCGTTCGACTCGGACCGGCATGGCGGGGCCCCTTTCCGTGGCGTCGGACCCCGCACGCTACCCAGCGGTTCAGATGACCTTCCAGCGCACCAGCGCGCCCAGCGTCAGCGCGCCCGGCAGCAGCGGCAGCCACACCGTGATGATCCGGAAGGCCAGGACCACCGCCGTCGCCACCGCCGCCGGACCGCCCGCCGCCACCAGGGCCACCACGAGCGCCGCCTCGACCGAGCCGATCCCGCCCGGGGTGGGGACGAGGGCGACCGCGACCGTCGCGGCCAGATACGCGACCGCCATGTGCAGCGGCGGCACCGGCAGCCCCAACGCCTGCCCCACCGTGACCAGCACGGTCGCCTGCAGCGCGGGAAAGGCCAGCGAACCGCCCCACAGCGCGAGCGCCCGGGACGGGCGGGTGTGCACCGAGCGGGCCTCGCCGAGCGCGGTGCGCAGGAAGGAGATCACCGTCGCGCGCAGGCGCCGCACGACGACGAGAGTGACCGCCGCCACCAGGACGAGCGCGGCGGCGCCGAGCAGCAGCGGGCCCATCGCCCCCTCGGGGATCAGCGTGCCGAGCCGCAGCGCCTCGGGGAACGCGATGAGCAGCGCCGCCAGCAGGGTCAGGCGGCCGATCGTCTCCGCCAGCAGATAGAGCGCGAGGGCCGCCGAGGAGCGGGCGAGCGGCAGCCCGCACACCGTCATGAAGCGCAGGTTGACCGCGCTCGCACCCAGCCCGGTCGGCAGCAGATGGTTGGCCGCGCCGGCCGCGAACTGGGTGGCCAGCAGCCGGAGTTTGGGCAGACCTTCGACGACCGCGCCCTGCCGGGTGCAAGCCGCGGCGACCCAGGTCAGACAGGTGGCGCAGACCGCCGCCAGCAGCCACGGCCACTCGGCGGTGCCGAGGTGGGCGAAGCCGTCGGCGAGCACGGCGCGGTGCTGGACCGCCACCACGGCGACCAGCAGGAGCGGAAGCAGACACAGGATCTGCCGGACCGGGACGCGACGGGGGAGTCGCCCCTTGGGGACGTCGGAGGCATCGGGGAGGTGTACCGCAGTCACATCAGAAGAGGGTTTCCGCCCCGCGCCAACTGCGGGTTGCGGAAGCGGGGACAGTGCGTTACGTACGGTCATCGGGTCCTTCGCGTGGGGGCAACGCAGGGAGGGTCGGGTGGGCGACGGGGGCCGGGCATTGACCTCAATGATGCTTGAGGTTCTACGTTCTCCCACATGAGCATGGAAACCACAGCGTGGACACAGTTGCACAGCGTCATGAACGCCGAGCAGGAGCGCCGCCCGCTCGCGCGGGCCACACTGCGCCGCATCGGCGCGTTCGCCCGCCCGCACCGCGCGCGCATCACACGGTTCGTGGTGCTCGGGGTGCTGACCGCACTGCTCGCGGTCGCCACGCCCGTACTGGCCGGACTGGTCGTCGACGCGATCGTGACGGGCGGCGACGCGGGGAATGTCGTATGCCTGGCCCTGCTGATCGCCCTCATCGCGGTCGTGGAGGCGGTGCTCGGCGTGCTGGGCAGGCGCCTGTCGGCGGCGCTCGGGGAGGGACTCATCCTCGATCTGCGGACGGCTGTGTTCGATCATGTGCAGCGCATGCCGGTCGCGTTCTTCACACGCACTCGTACGGGAGCGCTCGTCTCCCGTCTCAACAACGACGTCATCGGCGCCCAGCGCGCCTTCAGCAACACCCTGTCCGGAGTCGTCAGCAACCTCGTCACGCTCGTGCTCACCCTGGCCGTCATGCTCACGCTGTCCTGGCAGATCACCCTGCTCGCGCTGGTGCTGCTCCCGGTGTTCGTGATCCCCGCCCGGCACATGGGCAGCCGGATGGCCAGGATGCAGCGGGAGGCGGCGACGCTGAACGCGGCGATGGGCACCCGGATGACCGAGCGCTTCTCCGCGCCCGGCGCCACGCTGGTCAAGCTGTTCGGGCGCCCCGAGCAGGAGTCGGAGGAGTTCGCGGCGCGGGCCCGGCGGGTCGCGGAGATCGGCGTACGGACGGCCACCGCCCAGTCGGTCTTCATCACCGCGCTGACCCTGGTGTCCGCCCTGGCGCTGGCCCTGGTCTACGGCCTCGGCGGCTGGTTCGCCCTGCGCGGCACCCTCAAGCCCGGCGACGTCGTCGCGCTGGCGCTGCTCCTGACCCGCATGTATGCGCCGCTGACCGCACTGGCCGGGGCGCGTGTCGAGGTGATGAGCGCGCTGGTCAGCTTCGAGCGGGTCTTCGAGGTGCTCGACCTGAAGCCGCTCATCGCGGAGAAGCCGGACGCCAAGAAGGTCCCTGACGGCCCGGTCGCGGTCGAGTTCGACGACGTCCGCTTCGGCTACCCCGCCGCCGACAAGGTCTCCCTCGCCTCCCTGGAGGAGGTCGCCGCCCTCGACACACGCGGCGGCGACGAGGTCCTGCACGGCATCTCCTTCCGCGCCGAACCGGGGCAGACCATCGCCCTGGTCGGTTCCTCCGGCGCGGGCAAGTCGACCGTCGCCGGCCTGCTCCCGCGTCTCTACGACGTAGACGAGGGCGCCGTACGCGTCGGCGGCGTCGACGTCCGCGACCTGAGCGCCGAGTCCCTGCGCGGCACCGTCGGCATGGTCACCCAGGACGGCCATCTGTTCCACGACACGGTCGGGGCGAATCTCCTCCTCGCGCGCCCCACCGCCACTGAGGAGGAACTCTGGGACGCCCTGCGCCGCTCCCGCCTCGACGACCTCGTACGGTCCCTGCCCGACGGCCTCGACACCGTGGTCGGCGAGCGCGGCTACCGGCTCTCCGGCGGTGAACGCCAGCGGATGACCATCGCCCGGCTGCTGCTGGCCCGCCAGCGCGTCGTCATCCTCGACGAGGCCACCGCCCACCTGGACAACACCTCGGAGGCCGCGGTCCAGGGGGCCCTCACCGAGGCCCTGGCGGGCCGGACCGCCGTAGTCATCGCCCACCGGCTGTCCACCGTGCGCTCGGCCGACCTGATCCTGGTGGTCGAGGCCGGCCGGATCGTGGAGCGCGGCACCCACGACGAACTCCTCGCGGCCGACGGCCGTTACGCCGAGCTGTACCGGACGCAGTTCGAGGGACGCGAGTCAACCCCGCAGGATCACACAAAGAACGACAGCATCATTGCTTCACTCGGGTTCGCATCCTAGGGTTCGTTCGGTTTACCAACAGCACCGCACAAGATCTGACGCTCCCTCAAGCCGTGCAGCGCACAGTCGTTGCGAGGAAGGCCACGGTCATGTCGCACTCTCCCGAGTCTCCCGCCGGTCACCCCATCCGCCCCCAGGGCGTGGCCGTCAGCCGACGTCGTCTCCTGGAGGGCGGAGCCGCCGTCCTCGGCGCGCTCGCCCTGTCCGGATCGTCCTACGCCGCGCACGGGGCCGAGGGGGCCGGGACAGCGGCCGGCTCCCCGGAGTGGAACGGCAACATCGACATCTTCCGACTGGGCACCGAGCCGCCGCACGCCACCCTCATGCCGTACGCGGACGTCAGGCAGGCCCTCGCCGCCGACCGCACCCGCTCCCCGTACCGGCTGAGCCTGGACGGCAAGTGGAAGTTCGCCTACGCGGACCGCCCCGACGACCGGGACGCCGACTTCCACCGCACCGACGTCGACGACAGAGAGTGGGACACCATCCCCGTCCCCTCCTGCTGGCAGCTGCACGGCTACGACTTCCCGATCTACGTCAACATCACCTACCCCTACTGGGGCCCCAACGGCCTCGGCGAGGAGCCGCAGCCGCCCGCCGCGCCCACCCGCTACAACCCCGTCGGCCAGTACAGACGTACCTTCACGGTGCCGAAGGACTGGTCGGGACGGCGGACCTTCCTGCACTTCGAGGGCGTCAAGTCCGCCCACTACGTGTGGATCAACGGCGAACTCGTCGGCTACCACGAGGACTCCTTCACGCCCGCCGAGTACGACATCACCGAGCACCTCAAGCCCGGCACCAACCAGATCGCCGTCGAGGTCTACCGCTACTCCGACGGCGACTGGCTCGAGGACCAGGACATGATCCGGCTGAGCGGCATCTTCCGCTCGGTCTACCTGTACTCCACCCCGGCCGTGCGCCTGCGCGACTTCCGCCTGGACACCCCGCTCGGCGACGACTACAAGTCCGCCGAACTGTCGGTGACCGCGAGCGTGCGCGGCTACGGCGGGAGCGGCGCCGGCCGGTACACCGTCGAGACCCAGCTGTACGACGCGGCCGGACACGCCGTCTGGTCGCGCCCGCTGCAGCAGCAGGCCCAAGTGGACGAAGCCGGCAAGGACGTGACCGTCCAGTCCGTCAAGGCCGTACCCGCGCCCAGGCTCTGGTCGGCCGAGCACCCGAACCTCTACACGGCGGTCCTGCGCCTCCGCGACCCCGCCGGGAAGGTGATCGAGACCCTCTCGCACCGGGTCGGCTTCCGCGAGTTCGCCCTGAAGGACGGCCTGATGCGGATCAACGGCAAGCCCGTCTCCTTCCGCGGCACCAACCGGCACGAGATGCACCCCGACCGCGGCATGTCCCTCACTCGCGCCGACATGATCGAGGACATCACGATCATCAAGCGGCTGAACATGAACAGCGTCCGCACCTCGCACTACCCCAACAACCCGGTCTGGCTCGAACTCGCCGACGAGTACGGCCTCTACCTGGTCGACGAGACCAACCTCGAGACCCACGGCATCCGCGGCGAGTACCCCGGAAACCACGCCGACTGGACCGAGGCCTGCGTCGCCCGCGCCCAGAACATGGTCCACCGCGACAAGAACCACGCCTCGGCCGTCATCTGGTCCCTCGGCAACGAGGCGGGCGGCGGCAGCACCTTCGTCGCCATGCACGACTGGATCAAGTCGTACGACACCACCCGCGTCATCCAGTACGAGGGCGACGACCGCCCCACGATCAGCGACATCCGCTCGGAGATGTACGACAGCCCCGCACGCGTCGAGGCCCGCGCCAAGGACACCGCCGACACCCGGCCGTACGTCATGATCGAGTACTCCCACGCGATGGGGAACTCCAACGGCAACTTCAAGAAGTACTGGGACCTCGTCCGCCGTTACCCCGTCCTCCAGGGCGGCTGGATCTGGGACTTCGTCGACCAGTCCCTGAGCTGGCCCACCCCCACCCGCAGGCTGCTCACCGAGACCGGCCCCGGCAGGCTGCGCGGCGAGATCATGGCCCCCAGCGGCACCTTCGACCGCGCCAAGGGCGTCTTGGGCGGCACCGTCTTCGCCCGCGACGCGAGCCTCGACCTCACCGGCTCCCTGACGCTGGAGGCGTGGATCACCCCGCATGTCACCGGCTACCACCAGCCCATCCTCGCCAAGGGCGACACCCAGTACGCCCTCAAGCAGACCAACAAGAGCGTCGAGTTCTTCATCCACGGCGGCGGCCAGTGGATCACCGCCGGCTGGGCCGTGCCCGACAACTGGACCGGCACCGAGCACCACATCGCGGGCGTCTTCGACGCGGACGCGGGCAGGCTGACCCTCTACGTCGACGGCGAGGCGAAGGCCACCCGGACCACCACCCAGCGCCCCAGCAGGAACACCGCACCGCTCGCCCTCGCCACCGACGTCGACAACCCCAGCCGCGAGTTCAGCGGCACCATCCGCCGCGCGCGGGTCTACGCCCGTGCCCTGAGCGCCGCCGAACTGTCCTCCGACGGCCGCGGTCCCGGGGACGACGCGGTGCGGTTCTGGTTCGACGCGGCCACGGTCGGCCTGACCGAGAAGCGGCCGCGCGAGAAGACCTTCTTCGCGTACGGCGGCGACTGGGGCGACAACCCCAACGACGGCAACTTCGTCGCTGACGGCATCGTCACCGCCGACCGCGGCCACACCGGCAAGGCCGCCGAGATCAAGCGGATCCACCAGACGGTCAACGCCGCATGGACCTCCGGCGGTTGGGGGATGGTCACCCTCACCAACGAGAACCTGTTCACCAACCTCCGTGAATTAAACGGCAGTTGGACCCTCGTGGCCGACGGCAAGGCCGTGCAGCGCGGAAGGCTGAGCCGCGCGCAGCTGGACGTGCCGCCGCTGTCCACCAAGGACATCACCGTGCCGTTCAAGGTTCCGGCCGCCCCGGCGCCGGGCACGGAGTACTTCCTCGAACTGTCCTTCACCACCAAGGAATCCACGAAGTGGGCGAGGGCCGGCTTCGAGGTGGGCAGGGCGCAACTCGCCGTAGAGGCGAAGAGCCCCGCCGTGACGCCGGCACCGCTGGACAGCGTCCCGGCGCTCACCCACGAGGACGGCGACACGACGGTCACCGTCACCGGCAGGGGCTTCTCCGTGACGGTCGACAAGAAGACCGGCGTCATCACCTCGTACAAGGCCCGCGGCACACAGCTCATCACCTCCGGCCCCGCCCCGAACTTCTGGCGGGCGCCCACCGACAACGACCACGGCAACGGCCAGCACATCCGCAACCAGACCTGGCGCGACGCCGGCACGAACCGCAAGGTGACGTCCGTCGACGTGCGCGCACTGCGGGACAGGGCGGTCGAGATCAAGGTCGGCGGCACCCTGCCGACGACCACGGAGTCGACGTACACCACCACCTACACGGTCTTCGGCAACGGCGAGATCAAGGTCGACAACACCCTGCACCCGGGCGCGTCCTCACTTCCGTACATCCCCGAGGTCGGCACCCTGCTCCTGCTGCCCGGCCGCCTGGAGAAACTGCACTACTACGGCCGCGGCCCCGAAGAGAACCAGTGGGACCGCAACAACGGCACCGACGTCGGCCGCTACTCCGGCACCGTCTGCGGCCAGTGGGAGCCCTACATCCGCCCGCAGGAGAACGGCGGCAGGACCGACGTCCGCTGGATCGCCCTGACCGACGGCACCGGCACCGGCCTCCTCGTCTCCGGCGAACCCCTGCTGGAGGTCAACGCCTCCCACTTCACCCCGGAGGACCTGTCCGTCGGCGCCCGGCACGACTACCAGCTGACCCCGCGCGACGAGGTCGTCCTGCGGCTCGCGTACCGGCAGATGGGCGTGGGCGGCGACAACAGCTGGGGCGCCCACACCCACGACGAGTACAAGCTGTTCGCCAACCGGGACTACGCGTACACGTACCGGCTGCGGCCGCTGCGGAACGTCGGGCAGGCGATGACGGCATCGCGGCGGCCCACCGCGGTGGACTGACCGGCGCCACGGAGTGACGGGGGTCTCGGTGCGCGGCCGGGGCCCCTTTCCGTACCCTGGACCCCGCCCGTGAACCATGAGCCCTTGACCTGCACGGCAGGAACGCGTGCAGCGGGACGCGGACGAGGTACTGGCCGGGGCGGACGCGGCACGCGAGGTGAGCAGCGGGCTGCTGGTCCTCGTCGACCGCGGCCTTGGACGCCTGGCCCCAGAAAATAGCTACGACACTCGTACACGGGGTAGGTACCTGCATTCTATCGTTAACGCCGTCAACGAATGCAGCGTTGATGGAAGGGGGGACTCTGTGTACGGTTGCCCGTATGACGGACACTCCCGCCCCAGAGGCCGGCCCGCTGGTCACCGGCTCCGAGATCGCCAGGCTTGCGGGCGTCACCCGCGCCGCCGTCTCCAACTGGCGGCGACGTTACGACGACTTCCCCACGCCGACCGGCGGGGGTGTCAACAGTCCGCTGTTCGACCTGGCCCAGGTGCAGGCCTGGCTGGACAGGCAGCGCAAGGGGCAGGAAGTCTCCGTGGAGGTGCAGCTGTGGCAGGCGCTGCGCGGAGTGTACGGCGACGACATGCTCGGCGGGCTCGTGGATGTAGCCCGTCTCCTCACCGAGGGAGAGGCACCTGGGGTGCTTCCGGCGGACATCGTCCGGCTCGCGCGGGATCTGGCCGAGAGCGGGGGCGCGGCAGAGGCGGTGAGCGTCCTCGCGGAGCGCTTCACCGACTCCGTACGCCGGGCCGGGTCGGACCAGGTCACCTCACCGCGGATCGTCCGTGCCGTACGCCACTTCGCCGGTGAGGTGGCCCCTGAGGCGACCCTCTTCGACCCGGCCTGCGGCATCGGCTCCCTCCTGCTCGCCGTCGGTCCCGAGCAGGGCCCCAGGCGCTGCGGGCAGGAGTCCGACGCCCGCAGGGCCGTGTTCGCGCAACTGAGGGCCGACCTCACCGGGCACATCGGTGCCGGGATCGTCACGGGGGACTCCCTGCGCGCCGACCGGTGGACGGACCTCAAGGCCGACCTGGTGGTCTGTGATCCCCCGGTCGGTGAACCCGACTGGGGACGTGAGGATCTGTTGCTCGACCCGCGCTGGGAGTTCGGCACCCCGTCTCGTGCCGAAGGCGAACTCGCCTGGCTGCAGCACGCCTATGCGCACACCGCGCCCGGCGGTCGTGTCCTCATGGTCCTGCCCGCCTCGGTCGCCTACCGCAAGGCGGGCCGCCGTATCCGCGCCGAGCTCGTACGACGGGGCATCCTCACCCAGGTCACCGCCCTTCCGTCCGGCACGGCGGCCTCGCATGCGCTTCCGGTCCACCTCTGGCAGCTGCGGCGCCCGCTGACCCCGGGGGATGCCGTCACCAGTGTCCGCATGGTCGATCTGACGGCGGGCGATCCGGACGGCTCACTGGAACCGGACCCCGAGCAGCTGGCGGAAGTACCCCTGATCGATCTGCTGGACGATGCCGTGGACCTCACGCCCGGCCGCCATGTCGAGGATTCCCAGCGCGACTACGCGGTCGAATATCACACCTTGCGACGGGAGCTGACCGTGCAGGTGAGGCTGTTGGCGGAGTTGCTGCCGGCGTTGGTCGCGGGCGACGGCCCCAGCTCTCTGGACGGACCCACCGTCAGCGTCGCTGACCTCGCGCGCGCAGGGCTCGTCGAGTACGGCGATCCGGAACCGGTCTCGATCAGCGACCAGCTCGACACCGACTACCTTCAGGGCTTCCTGCGCAGCGCGGCCAACACCCGGCGCTCCACGAGCACCAGCGGCACCTACCGCCTCGACGGCAAGGGCGCCCGAATCCCGCAGATGGACATCACCGAGCAACGGCGGTACGGGGCAGCCTTCCGCGCGCTTCAGGAGTTCGAGGAGCGAGCGCGGAGAGTGGTGGAGCTGAGCCGGGACGCGGCGACACTGGCAAGGGACGGGCTCGGCAACGGCGCGCTCGCCCCGGACAGCTGACGGAGAGCCGTCACATCGCTTGCCCTGTACGCCGATGCGGTTACGGCACGAACGAACTGGCCGACCCGCTCCACGTAACCGCCAACGCCTCCCGCGCACGCGTGCACGCCACGAACAGCAGGCACCGCTCCCGCAGCAGATCCGAGTCGCGCTGCAGCGCGTCCACGGAGGCCGGCGTCACCTCGCGGGCGAACGGCACCGCGCTTGCCGTCACTCCCAGGACGGTGACGCAGCGGAACTCCAGCCCCTTCATGGCATGCATGGTGGCAAGCCGCACCCCGTCCGCGCCGGGCCCCGGGCTGTCCCTGACCCGGACCACCGGGATCCCGGCCGCGGTCAGCTTGTCGTACGCCTTGTCGAGCAGCACGTTGAAGCGGGCACACACCCCGATCTCCGACGGCCGGATGCCTTGGCCGATCCAGCCCTCGACGCGCTCGACAAGCGCGGCGACTTCCGCCTGCTCCGTGCCGTACCCGTCCACGTGGGGCCTCCGGCCGTGCAGCAGGGAGCGGTAACCGGCCAGGCTGTCGCTTCCCTCACCGCCCAGATCGTCGACCGACACCGGGCTGAGGATGCCGGTCGACCAGCCGAGGATCTCCTCCGTGGAGCGGTAGTTGATGCGCAGACGGTGGGTGCGGCCGGCCACCGAGATGCCCAGGGAGCCGAGCGACACCTTCGAGTCGTAGATGCGCTGGTGCGGGTCACCCGTGATGAACAGGTCGTCGCTGCCGGGTGCCACCGCGCCGCGCAGGACACGCCACTGCGCGGGGTGCAGATCCTGCGCCTCGTCGACCACGACGTGGTCGTGCGTGGGCGCCGACGCGGCCAGGAGGTCGGCCGCACGCGCACACGGCGGCGGCAGCCGCCTTCTCCAGGGCCGGGGTCAGCTGCTCGATGGCGACCACGTTGCGGACTTCGAGCGCGCGCGTCGCGGAGTTCGTCGTGTACAGCCGCTTGGCGGCCCAGGTGTACGCGTCGTCGTGCCGTACGACGTTGACGAGCAGGAACACATCACTGCCGTCGTCCGGGGCGAGGACGACACCGCGCCAGAAGTCGTTGATGCGGATGGTCCGCATGCGTGCGTCCTGCGCGTTCTGCACGGACTCGAGGTGGAGCCCTTTGTCCGCGTGCAGTTCGGGCACGGTCAGCAGCTGGAACTTCTGCATCGCCTTGCGTACGCCTGCCTTGACGGGCTTCTCGAGGACGTCGTAGCTCTCCCAGAAGCTGTTGGCGAACGCGAGCTGCGGCACGAGGCGAACTCCCCACCCTGGACGGACACTCCGCAGTCGATCATACGCGCGGGGTGTTCGCCAGCCGCTGGGCCACCTCCTCGATGTCCATGAGCAGTCCGACGGGTTCCTGGTCCAGGTCGAGGGCGTGCTGATGGATGACGATGCCCGCGTGGCGCACCTGGTGTGCGGCGTGCGGAGCATTGCCCTTCGCGTACACCAGATGCCCTTCGCGCAGGCCGAGGGCCGTGCAGTACGCCAGCATCTGGTACAGGTCGGCGTCGGGATAACCGCCCGGTCGCTCGGCCTTGTACTTGGCGTCCGCCACCGCGCACGGGGTGCCGTCCGGCCCGTACAGCACCAAGTCCGGCTTCATGCGGATCGCGGCGGCCTCGTCGAGGTGGTGAGAGTCCTGGAGACGGGCCGTGTGGCCGCCCGAACCCCGGCCCCGTCCCTGGAAGGTCTCCCGCAGGGCGGTTGTCACGAAGTCCTCGAAGAGCTTGTTCATGTCGAAGAGGAAGCCGTCGATGCGCAGATCGCCGGGGCCGTGCTCGGCGGAGGCACCGTCCAGGATGACGCGCGCGAGACGCAAGGCCCGGTGGTAGCGGGAGTTGAGGCGTGTGGGACGCCAGTCGGGGATCGGCTGCCCGCGCATGATCGCCGTGACGTCGGTCAGGCGGGCGCGCTGGTGCGCCAGCCTGCGGCGTACGTCGCGGGGTATGCCGGGCAGGCGTAGGAGACGTTCGACGGCCGCACGGAGGATGCGGTTCTCCGCGATGTCGGTGGTGAACTCGTCGTACGCCACCTCGATCGGCAGCATCGCCCCGAACCGCCGCCGTATCTGTTCGGCCTCCCTGATCCGGCCGCGGACGACGAGCGCGGATTCCTCGGTCGCCCGATAGCCCTGCAACAGGCCCTGTCGCAGTGCCCGGTCCGCCAGCCGTTCCACGGCGTGGGCGAGCGCGGGCAGCAGATCGCGGTGCTCGGCGACCTCGACCTCGCCGTCTCGCCAACTCCTTCTCGGATCAAGGCTGTAGCCGAGCAGGAAGAAGAGCCGGACGATGGGCACCTTGGGGGTGATGCGTACGGTGACCGGTTCGCCGCCGCCCGGTCCCGTGACGGCCACGGCCCCGACCTTGCTCCCGGCCCGCAGCAACCAGTGCCCAGGCGTGTACGGGTCGGGGGTCGCGTCCACGATGCCGGAAGCGGCGAGGGCACGGCCGACGGCATCCGGCAGGACGAGACGGGTCGCCGGCGCGTGCTCGACCAGTTCGACGGAACGCGGGGCGTCCTCGACGGAGCGCGGGGCGTCCACCGCGGACGCGTCACTTGCGGACGTCACCCCAGTGACTCCCTCAGTGCGGCCAGCCCGTACCGCTTCTCGACGTCCACGCCTTCCCCGTAGTGATGCTCCTCCATCAGGGGCAGGAGCTTCGTCCGCCAGGTCCGCTCCAGGCCGCCCTCCCGGTACACGCCCTTCTTCATCAGGTACGAGGGCCCGATACGGAAGTCGGCCTCGTCGATACGGGAGTTGAGCGCGTCGAGCAGGTCGGCGGGCTCCGCGCCCTTGCCCTCCTTGGCCAGCCAGCGGCGCAGCAGACCGCGTGTCGGCTCGGTACGCGGCGACAGTTCGACGAAGGCGAAGCGGCGGCGCATCGCCGCGTCCACGAGGGCGATGGACCGGTCGGCGGTGTTCATCGTGCCGATGACGAACAGGTTCGGCGGCAACGCGAAGTCGTCGCCGGAGTAGGTCAGCCGAACCGACTTGTTGCGGTACTCCAGCAGGAAGTACAGCTCGCCGAAGACCTTCGCCAGGTTGGCCCGGTTGATCTCGTCGATGATCAGGAAGTGCGGGATGTGCCGGTTGCCCTCGCGGGAGGCCAGGTCGGCGAGTTCGCGCAGCGGGCCCGCGGTGAGCCGGAAGGCGACCTCCCTGGTCTGCGGGTCCTCCTGCGGCCGGAAGCCCTCGAAGAAGTCCTCGTAGGCGTACGACGGATGGAACTGCACGAGCTTGACCTGCTCGGGCCCGCCGCCGAGGAACTCGGCGAGCTTCAGCGCCAGGTACGTTTTGCCGGTGCCTGGCGGCCCGTACAGCACCAGTTGGCGGTCGTCGGCCAGCAGATCGCGTACCTCGCGCAGCCACGCCGTGTCGTGCACGAGGAGTTCGGCCGCCAGTTCCTCCGTGGGGCCGGGCAGCTCGGGCTCGCGGCGGGCGATGATCGCCGGGACCTCGACGCTCGGGTCCCGTTCTATGGCCTGGGCCTCCTGCGCGAGTTCCTCGTCGCTCCGTCCGAGTCCCTCGACGAGTGCCAGCACCGAGGTCAGGTCGACGACGTCGTGTTGCACGGACAGCTTCTGCTGGAGCGCCTCCGGCAACTCGTCGTAGGGGATACCGGCGGACCGCCACTCGGCCTTCCGCCGCAGATTCGACAGCCCGCCCTCGGACTCGACCTGCTCCGCGTCTCCCGTGAGCGATCCGATGTACAACTGCCCGTCCGAGATGGTGCAGACGGTGTCACCCTGCCGCATCTGGGACAGGAAGTAGTGCAGTTCGTCGGCCATCACCTGCTTCTGGCTGTACGAGGTGGTGGCGTCGTATCCCTCCTGTACGTACCGCCGCAGGACGCTCTTGGTCGGCGCGTCCTCGTCCACCTGAGGCAGGTGCGTGGCCGCGAGAGTCACCCAGCCGTCGGTCACCCACAGTCGCTTCACCAGATCACGGCCGGACACGTTCGAGCCCCGCACCAGCCAGGCCTTGTGCGGGGTGCGCCACGAGGCGCCGAGGTAGTCGACGAGGGGGAAGCCCTCTTCCGTGCGCCATTCCGAGAGACCGTCGGAACTACGCCCGGTCACCACCGAGGCGGCTGCGGACGGGGAGTTGCATTCGATGTCCCGGGTCGTCTCCCAATAGCCGGGCCACCGGTCCGACGCCGTCCCGATACCGCCGTCCGCCAGCAGCCGTTCCCGCTGCGCCGACGGATGAGGCCCGATGCCGGGCATGGTCTCCGCGCGAACGGGCGAGCCGGCGAGGACGAGGAACTTCAGGCTTCCGTTCATCCCTTTCTCGGGCAGTACGCGCCCTCGCGCGTGCGGCCCCCCGTTCGGCAGCCGCAGCAAGAACTCTGGGTACCGCATGTCCGCGCCCACCATCGTCACCGCTCTCACCTAATAACAGAAGATTGAACGAAAACAGTAGGGGCTCCCACTGACAGTCGGCTTCGGAGTAGACCTCGAAGTGCCGCGGCGACGTCAGAGGTCATCGGGCAGCAGCCGGAAGGTGGGCTGCCCGGTCAGTGGCCGCATCATGCGAAAGTGGCCGTCCGTCGTGAAGATATCGGCCGTCTGGAAGGCCGCCGCCAGGGCAACGTTCATCGCGTCCGTCAGGCCCACTCCCGCACCGCCGTCCGCGTCGACGTACCCGCGCATCACCGCCATGGCACTCCTCAGATGCGGTGCGGTGTCGGGGACCTCGAACCGGCGGGCCTCCGCCTGTCCGGTGATGAAGTCCAGCGCGTTCATGGCGGCCTTGGTGCCGACTCGTGAGGTCAGCAGGTAGTCCAGTTCGGTGAGCACCATGGGTGAGACCACGAGGTGCCCCGTTCGTGCGAGAGCTTCCCGGTGAGCGGAGTGGCGGGGGTCCTTCGGTGTGAACAGTCGGTACAGGGCGTTCGTGTCGGCGATGGCGACCGGGATGTCAGGCATCGGTCCCCCCGCCCACGTCATCGCCCATACCCCGTAGCGTCGCCTCGATCTCCTCGTCGTCGAGCACGGGGCCGCCCAAGTCCGGGATGTCCAAATCGCCCATGGGATCGGTGCGAAAGGAGTATGCGGGTCGGCCCGTCAGCGCACCGCGGGGCACGATGTCTCCTATCGGGACGCCGTCCTTGGTGATGGTCACTGTCTCCCCGGCCGCCACTCGGGCCAGGACACGCGATGTCTGCTGGTTGAGCTCCCTCAGCGGGACCTCCGCGCTGTCACTCATCCGTCCACTGTACTACTCGTTCTACATGGCTGCGCGGCCACTGTTTGGCACCGGGGTGGGGGACTACGCGGGGTCCTCCTCCGCCAGTCCTTGACCAGGGGTATGAGGAGTGGGGCCTTCTGGACCTTGCGGGTGTCTTCCTCTGCGTACGGAATGGGGCTCCCCGGTGGTGGAGTGCGCCGGACCGGCCGGCTGTGGAGTTCTGGGTTCGTGTGGGGTCAGGAGGAGCGCCAGCGGTTGCGGCCGTCGGAGCCGGGGCCGCAGACCATGGGCGTTCCCGCCTTGGTGACGCCGGTCGCTCCCTGCGGAGAACAGAACGAGCCGGGGTGGACGGTGCCGACGCTGCCGCCGCCGGTGGAGCCGCCGGACGAGGTCGAGGAGCCGCCGCCTGCCGAACCGTCGTCCTCGCCGGTGCTGTTGTCGCTCTCGTAGTCGGGATCGTTGGCCGGGATCTTGTAGGTCGCGTCTTTGGCTTTCGGGCAGCGCTGGACGAGATCGGCGTCGGTCCACCGGCCCAGGTCGAGGCTGACGGTGGTGGTGGAGGCGACCTTGGTTCCCTCGTCCGGCGACTGGAAGCACACGCGCCACTCGTCGCCGTCCTCGGCGGCTTCCTCAGCGGTGGGTGCGTCGATGTCGAGGTAGACGTCGTCGAGTGTGACGCTGTCGAGGTTGATGCCGGCCTGCTTCAGATCCTTGGTCGCTGTGCTGTAGGTGGCGCCGACGACGTGCGGCATTTTCGGCCACGGGAGCGGTCCGCCGTCCTTCCCGGGGCACGGCTCGTCGCTCTTGACGGCCGCGAAGTCGATGGTCTTCGCGGCCGTGTCAGCCTCCTGGAAGCACACCGTCCATCCGGACCGCATGATGATCGAGCGGTCATCCTCGGCCGCGTCGTGGTGACCAGTGGTGAAGCCTGTGGCGCAGCTGCTCGTCGACGAGTGCACCGGTCCGCACATAGTCGGTCCGGCTGGTGACCACCATGCGGTAGCGGCGGGCGTCCATCGTGCTGCTCCTCACGTGTACGGGGAAGGGCGGCGTGGTTCAGACGGTGGCGGCGGCCAGGACGCGAAGCAGTTCGCTCACGTCCTGGTGCCAGGCCCGTACCTCGGCGGGCGTAGGAGGCAGGTCGTACGTGTGGTAGTGACAGGCGGCGCTGAGGCCGGACCAGACGGTGTACCACTGGCGCGCGACGGAGGTGACGTACCACTGCAGGCAGAGCATCCGGGTGCGGCCGGTGCTGCGGGTCATACGAGGGCTGACCGACCGCCAGAAGGCGTCGAGGGTCTCGTCGAGGGCCAGCCGGAGCAGGGTGGCCGCGGCGCGCGCCCGGACACCGGGGGAGAGCGCGGTGTCGTCCGAGGGATTGAGCAACTGGTCTGCGGACGCCAGGAGTTCGTTCGTGGGGAGAACGCGGATGGAGCGCGCGGGAGTGGTCACCGGGCCAGCACCTCCTTGGCGAGCCGCTGCGTACGGTCGACCAGGGCCACGCGGTCACCGACGGGCGTGGCCGGCGCCTGGTGCGATGCCTGGTTCAGCCCCTGGATCAACTCCCGGGCCCACGGGCCGTGGTCACGGGCGACGGCGTCCAGCACCTCGCGCCCCTCCTTGCCCCGTATGCCCATCGCGAGGGCCGCGAGGCCGGTGAGGGGCCCAGGCCGGGTGACCCGCTCCTGGATGGCGTGCTGCCCGACGCCGGCCTCGCGCAGGGCACGCCGCGCGGTGTCCTGGTAGGCGGCCTCCAGCGCCAGACGGCACATGGAGGGGAGCACCCGGTCGGCGACTTCCGGCGGCAGGTGCGGATCGAGGGCGATGGCCCGTGCCTCCGCCAGGGCCTGGCTCACCGGGTCGCTGACGGAAGAGACGTGAACGACCGAGTCGGTCTGCCGGGACACCCGCATGACCGTCGCCCTCAGACCGAGGCGCTGGATGGCCTCTTCGAGCCGGGTGTCGTGGGTGAAGACGACGACCTGCCGGTGCTGCGCGTACAGGTCGAGAACCTTGGCGAGGCCGTCGACCTTCTCCGGGTCCATGGACTGCACCGGGTCGTCGATGACCAGGAAACCGAAGGGACTGTCCTGGTGGGTGGCCCGCGGGATGAACAGGGAGAGGGCGAGTGAGTGCAGTTCGCCCTGGCTCATGACGCCGAAGGCGGGCGCGTCGGCATCGTCCACGGAGACGGGAAGACTGACCTGCCGCTGCGGACCGACACCCGTGAGCCCGATCGCACCCAGCAAGACGCTGCTGCGCTCGCACAACAGTCGCCAGATCTGCCCGGACTGGTCGGCGAACGGCTTGAAGCGGGCGTCCCGCAACTCGTCGGTGAGCGCCCGCACCCAGGCGCGTACGGCCTTGACCTGCTTGAGGGCGGGCTTCGCCGCCTGCGCGGCCTCCGCCTGTCCCAACCATGCGGACAGGCGTACGGCCACGGGCTGCCAGCGGCCGTCCTGCGCCGTGACGCGTCGGCGGGCGTCCTCACGGACCTGATCACAGGCATCGCCGAGGACTGCCTCGGCGCGTTCCGCACGGTCGGCCAGCTCGCGCGGGTCACGAACCGTGCGGCAGGCGACCAGATCCCGCCAGAGCGTGGCGAGGGAGGGCTCGTCGGCCTGGAGCCAGGCGGGGGCCGGACGCATCAGATCGTGCACCTCCCGCACCGAGTGCACGAGTTCGCGGTGTGCCGCCTCGGCCTCGGCGGCCTCTGTCTGGAGCCTTTCGACCTGCGCGCGCGTCCGTTCCGCCCAGGAGCGGTCCAAGAGGTCCGTGCTGCCGCATACGGGGCAGCCGGAGACATCGGGATGGCGGCGGCGGTGTTCCAGCGCGGCGTCGAGCAGTTTGATCAACTGCCGGGCATCCTCGGCGGACCCGTGGCGTGCGTCGTCGGCCGCGGCGGCCGCCGAGCGCAGCCGGGTCACGGCCTTCGCGATCAACGGCCGGTCCGGGCGCTCCAGATCGGCCAGCCGGCGCAGTCGGGCGAGGTGCGCCTCGTCGGCGGCGCCGTGGCCCTGCAACAGTGCCCGGACGGCGTCCAGGTCGGGGCTCCTGCCGGAGAGAGCCGTGATCGCTTCCTTGGCGCGCGGGTCGTCCACCTCCGACAACTCCTGGATCACGGTGGCGGTGAGGGCCTTCGCGGCGTTCTCGGTGTCGGTCAGGGTCTTGGCCCGAGCCCGTGCCGCCGCGTCGGTGTCACTGAGCAGTTCGAGGCCGAGGATCCGGGAGATCTCGTCGTGCAAGGTGGTCAGCGGCCCGTTGATCACCGCACCGAGCTGGGTGTACGGGAGAAACGGCCGGTACAGCGACAGTTGCTCGGCGTCGATCACGTCGTGCACGACTTCGCCGGTGGCCTGTCCGGCTTCCTCCACGACGGTGCGGGACTCCTCGAGCCCTTCGCCGTACCAGACCCGGCGTACGGTCACGGGCTCCTTGGCGCCCTCACCGTCACTGCCGACGTCGAAGCCGAGCTCCACCGCGACCTCGGGGGCGGAGTGCTCGTGGAGGTTGCGCCAGCCCTTCTTCCATACCTGAGTGCGCCCCTGCCAGCGGAAGTTGTCGCCCGTCAAGGCCATCTCCGCGGCCTCGGCGAAGCTCGACTTGCCGGAGCCGTTGCGGCCCGCCACCAGCGTCAGACCGGGGCCGGGCTTCAGCCGGACAGTGGCGGCGGGCCCGATACCGCGCCAGCCCGAGGCCGTGATGGACCGCATGTACACGGTCCCGGAACGGGCACCGCTCCGGGACTGAGTGGCAGGCAGCAGATCGCGCAGCAGGGCCTGTTCCTCGGCGGAGAGCCCTGATCCGGGCAAACGGGCGAGGAGCAGGTCACGGAGACTGGTGGTGTCGCTCATGGCTCGGCTTCCTTGGGTGCTCTGGATGGCTGCGGCGGGCGTGCCCAAGGCGACGCGAGGGGACGGTGAGCCGTTGTCGATCCGAGCATGACGGAAGCCTGTTAGCGTCGTCAACAGACTTCTATGAATTCACTGTGGACGGATGTGTGTACATGTGTTCGGGTGTCCGGCTCGGAACGGAGATGCGCTGGGGCGCCCGATCCACCGAGCGGACCCGTCCCGCAGGCGCCTCACCGTCCTGGGCCGCTGTCGCCGACTGGGTAGCGTCTGATGGTCAGCGCAGTACCGAGCCGATCCAGGCCGTCGCCTGCTCAGGCGTGCTGCGGGTGTCGACACCGAGGACGTGGATGACGTCCAACAGGCCTTTGGGGCCGCGCACTTGCAGGGTCCGCTGGGTGTGACTGCCCGGTTGGGAATGGACGATGACGGCCGTCGGGGCGTCGGCGGACGCGTATCCGCTGCTGTAGGTGAGGAGCTGGTGGACGTCGGCCGCGCTCACGCCGTGGCGGTCGTAGCGCTTGTACTTGGCGTCCACGGGCAGCAGCGTGCGTCGTGCCGTGTCGTGTCCTGGAAGTTCTGGAAGGCTGAGCAGGAGATCGGGCCGGAAGGTCGAGGCGCTGGTGCCCCGACGGCGTCGAAGGCCCGGACGAACTGTCCGCGCAGTTCCGCCCAGGCGTCCTGCGGGTCCATACCCCTCAGCGGAGCGGCCAGCCGCCATTCACCGGAGTTGTGGTTCGACCTCACCGTCGCGGTCATCGCCCGCCGCCACGGACGCGGGCCCGACTTCCTGGTGCACGACAGTCACCTCTTCGACGGCGTCGATGATCGGCAGATCGCCGCAGCGCTCACGCTGGCGGCCGAGGTCGCCGAGGACGAGGACATGCAGTACATCGTCATCCTCAACTCCGACGACCTTTCCAAGGCGGTCCAGCGTGGCTTCAGCGTCGAGGACCGCATCATCGAGCCACGGCTGACGGATGAGAGCGAGGAGGGCGGTCTCTTCGGTTTCCGCTTCTGAGCTGATCCGACCAGGAGGAGCCCTGCCGCCTTGTGTCATGCTGTGGCGGTTTTCGGAAGGGGAGGGTGAGATGACCGAGAAGCCGCTGACGCACAAGCAGGCGCTCGCCGCGGTGATCCAGGCGCTGGGAGGCACCTGGGACACCGAACGTGCCGTACTGGCTCTACGAGTCGCCGGGTACCGGCCGGCGGACGACGAAGCCGCGGGCAAGGAGGCCCGCCGCAACCTGCGCGAGCTCGCCCAGGACGGTGTGATCGTGAGGCCGGACCCGGACCAGGCCGTGTATCGGCCGGCGTAGTCGCCGCCGCAGGGCTCCGGCACTGACCCGTCAAGGGACGGCGGGCTCCTGGAAGCCGTTCGTGGTGATGTGGGCGATGGCTGACGGGTGGCTGGTCAGCCACTCGCCGCACACCCGCCAGCGGGGAGAGGTGCCGTCGCTGAACTCGGGTCGCACTTCCGCGACGAGCTTGTGGTCGCAGTCGCCGCGCGAGGCCATGGAGCAGATCACATCGCTCTGTTGCTCGATGGCCGGTACGTATGGGTGGATCGAAAGGATCGGAGAGCGCATCTCCCGCGCTGCTGAATGAGGCATGGCGCGGAGGGTAACAACGCGGCTTCGCCGACTGCTTACGTGCCGTGAGATGCCCGGCCGGCGGTCACGACTCGTCCTCGCCCCCCAGCTCATTGACGAGCGGTACGAGGAGGGGGTGGACGGAGAAGCCGGACGCGGGGCCCGGGCAGCGTCGTATTCGGCCTTCAGGACCTGGACGGCCGACTCCGGGATACCAGTAGGCGGTCCCGGGTATCGTCGACTTTGTTTATGATCTTGTACATGAACTCGTGGACGGTACGGGGATCTTGCCGTCACGCGAGGTGATCGGAAGTCGCACGACGCGACGTCGCCGCCGAGTTGCGGGCGGCGGCCCGGCTGACCGAGGCGCTTGGAGACCCGTTGCCGCGTCTGCGCCGTTAGCCTGTGGGCATGTCGGAGCGTGTCATGCCCGGTCGCACGGACGGCCTGATCACCCTGGGTGCCGCGGACGCTCTGTGGGTCGATCTGACGGCCGACAGTGCTGTGCCGACGGCTTCTGGGGCATTCACCTGCTCTCCTGCCCATGCCCGGGTGGGGTACGTCCTGCTCGGCGGCCATGCGGTGGCGACGGTGAGGGCGAGCGGCGGTCAGTGGAGTGTCCCGGAGGGTGAGGTGCGCCGGGCGGCCGCGGAACTGAACGCGGTGGGAGTGGACCGGCAGGACCTGGTCCGCATCGGTCCGTTTCGTGGGGCGCCGAGGCAGGAGTGCGACGAGGAGACGCCGCTGCGTTGGCGCCGGCGCATCACGGGGGAACTGCGGGAGCCGGGCGGCCCCGAGCGGGCACCACGACGTGACCTCGGCCGGCCGTACCATCTGGCGGGGATCGACTGGCGACTGATGCTCGTGGAGCAGACGCGCGACGGGACGCAGCGCACGTGGTGGCTGCCGCGCGCCGTGGTCAGGCTGCTCGACGCGGCCGAGCACGCCGAAGCGCGGTGGGTGCAAGCCGCGCGGTCCCGCCGGGCAGGCGCAGCCGCCACCGAGCCGCCCTCCCACCCCCGGCGGGCCCGAGACGCCGACGGTCGGCGAGACGTCGACGGTCGGCAGACGACGAGCCCCGAGGGCCCCACCGCCTCACCGCGCCCGTACAACGCAGAGCTGGAAGGCCAGCTGTACTCGGTGCTCAGCAGGAAGCCGGGTACCTCCCGCAGGGTGGCCGGGTGGGCGTGCGCCGTCTGCCGCACTGCGCCCGCCACCGTGCTCGACCACTGCCACGAACACGGCTACGTCCGCGCCCCCGTCTGCCAGTCCTGCAACACACTGGAACGTCCCGACCACCTGTACAGCAACGACATCCGGGTGGCGAACCGCTACACACGCCTCTTCCACACCGACACCGACGACTGGCTCCGCCACTGGCACCGCTGCCCCGGCTGCCGCGCCCGCACCACCCTGCCCCTGCCGCACCTCGCCGCATGGACCGCCCACATAGCCTGCCGATCGCTGCGCCCGACCCACCGAGCCCCCCGCGGGCGCACGCCGTGCGGTGTTCTGCGTGTGTCCTGGACGGGCAGTCAGAACGCGCCCCGTTCCTGCCTGCTCACTGTCGCCGTCGACTGCTGCCCCTCCGGCGAGCACCGTGTCCTGGCGCGAGTCCCCTACCGCGAAGCCGTCGAACGGTTTCGCATCTGGTTGGCCGAGACGGCCCCCGCCGTGGCCGCTGCGGCCGGTCCCGACCGCGTGGACGGCCTCCCCGCCCAGTCCCGCCCAGTCATCGCGGACACCAGCGGCGAGGGCCTGGCACTGTTCTGAGCGGGCACCGGGAGACCTGACACCCCAACGTCCTCCGCAGCCACCGGCCAGGGGCATTCCGGGGGCCATGAAGTGGCCCCGGTCGGCTACGGAGGATCCCGGCCGGGCCGTGACGCGACTGTCAGGCGCGGGCCTGGACGACGAGCGTGCCGATGTGCCCGGCTTTCGGGGCATCCACCACCGTCGCCTCAGCGGACGTGAAACCAGCCCGGAACAGGTGCCGCTCCCACACTGCGGGCTTGTAGCTGTACCGGTACGTGAACATGGCCTTCCCCGCGAACCCGCCCTTGTACATGCCCTGCGGCCCGTAGGCGCCCGGGATGGCCGGCGGCTGGGAGAACACGAAGACGCCGCCCGGGACGAGGTGCTTGTGGACGAGGGGGAAGAGGCGGGACGGGTCGGTGAACCAGGCCGCGCCGAAGATGGAGTACACGGCGTCGTACCGCCCCTCGTCGGCGGCGAGCCAATCGACGATCTCTCCCGGCTCGATCCGCACCCCGAGCGGCGCCCACTTCTCGCCCGCGAGCGCCACCATGCGCGGCGACAGGTCGACCCCGGTGGCGTTGACGCCTTGTCGCGCGAGGTGGGCGAGGGCGCGGCCGGTGCCGCATCCGATCTCCAGCACGGTCTTCGGGCTGCCGAGGAGTTCGGGGCCGGGGCCGTGGCCGGCGTACTGGGTCCAGCAGAACGACGGCTCGGCGTCGTCCTTGAACGCGGACTCGGCGTAGGCGTCCCACAGTTCGGTCTCGGCGGCGATGTCGTGCGGTACGGGCACAGCTGTTCCTCTGGTCGTCGGGATGCGGGAGCCCCCGCCCTCGGGGAGCCGTGAGGGCGGGGGCGACTGTAACCGGGGTCAGTGGCTGTCGGGGACCTTGTCGTCGCACGGTGAGCAGTCCGTGCCGTCGATGGCCCACAGCTCCTCGTCGATCGCCCAGCCCCGGGAGCGGAGGAAGTCGCCGGTGCGCAGGCACAGTCCGTCGCGGCGGCGCTCGATGAACGGCGCGTGGTGCTTGAACCGGCCGCCGTTGTACAGGCGGCAGATGCCCCACCAGACGGGTGTGTCGAAGATGAGCCCCCCACCGTCTGCTGTATGGACTGAACAGCGGTGCCGCTCCAGTTCCGGTTCTGAGCTGATCCGAAAGGGCGGCGACGCCGGGAAGTCTGGGCAGCATGAGGGTAGTTGCGCTGCCACGTGGTGGGCGACGCAGGAGGACGCAGCGACGTGACTGTGGACATGGACTGGATGATCGGCGTACTACATTCCGCGTGGACTGGCCATGTTGATGCGAAGAACGCCACGCTTCCTTGACCCGGCACAACCGCTCGGGAAGCGTCGCAACGCAAGAACCCGCAACCGACTTGAAGCGGGAGGGCACCATGGCCCTAGAGTTCGTCGGAATCGACCCGGAGACCACCGGAGGCGGCTCGCCGACCGTGTGGGCGGAGGAAGAGACGGCCGACCTCATTCTCCAAGGCGAGGAGGCCGACAAGCTGTTGAGGGCCCAGGTGAGCGAGACGGAATGGGTCACCGGACACGACACGGGCATTCCCGTGCACGAGACGGTGATCCGCATCCCGGTCCGCATGGTGCCGATTCTGAGGGAGGCGTGTGATGTCGCAGAACGGCGTGCCGGACTTCGCTGAGCTGCTGCGGTCCGCCCAGTACACGGCCGTCCATCTGGAGATGCGCGACATCTACAGCGTCGGCAATGAAAAGGCCGGCTTCGAGGACTTCCTGCGGACCGGTCGGACCGACGTCGATCCCGATTCGCCGTTCTGGCAAGGCTGGACCCCGCTGGTGCGCGAGACCGTCGCCAGGGGCGTCCAGATGCGCCGGGCCCGGATCGTCTCCGAGCCAGTGACCGATTACATCCGGTGGGAGCACGCCCTGACCCCGGTCAACGTCGCCGTCGGTGAGCAGGTCCGCTGGCTCCCCCGCCGTCTCGCCTCCGACATCGCCCTTCCCGGAAACGACCTGTGGCTGATCGACGACCGGCGGGTGATGTTCCACTGGTTCACCGGTGACGGCGATTGGGCAGGACATGCGTTCAACGAGGACCCCGACGTGGTGAAGATGGTCGTTGCCGCGTTCGAGGCTGTGTGGGAGCGCGCCATCGACCACGAGAAGTTCACCGTCTGATCCCGCGCACGACTCCAAGCCCGCCTCCCCCTCGTCCAGCGCCCAGGCGGCGCGTGAGCCCTCGCGAAGCGCTTGCAGCACCTCCGTCAGGACGCCGGCCTCACCGGGAAGGAACTCTCCGCCCGGTGCGGCTGGCATCCGGCGAAGACGACCCGCATCCAGAAGGGCGACGCCGCACCCTCCGACGCGGACATCAGGGCCTGGTGCGCGGACTGCGGAGCGGGGGACCAGACAGCGGATCTGATCGCCACGGCGCGGGCGGTCGACTCCATGTATGTGGAGTGGCGGCGCATTCACAAAGACGGAATGCGCAAGGTCCAGGAGGACTTCTACACCCTCCACGAGCAGGCGACCGTGTGCCGCGTGTACTGCTCCAACGCCGTTCCCGGGTTCTTCCAGACCGCCGGCTTCGCCACCGCCCTCATGCAGTCGATCACCGACTTTCAGGGAACGCCCAACGACGTCGCCGAAGCCGTTGCCGCCCGCCTCGCCCGTAGTCGGTTCCTGTACGAGGGGGGCCACCGCTTCGTCGTGCTGTTGGAGGAGTGGGTTCTGCGCTCGCGGATCGGCGACCGGGGAACGACGACCAACCAGCTCCGGCATCTTCTTGACGTCCTGCCGCTGCCCTCGGTCTCGCTCGGTGTCATCCCCTTCACTGCTCAGCGCGTCATCTGGCCCCTGGAGGCGTTCTACGTCTTCGACGACGCCCACGCCGTGGTGGAGATCCTCACCGCTGAGATCAACATCAGGCAACCTCGCGAAATCGCCGACTACCGCAAGGCGTTCGCCCAACTTGCGAAGATGGCCGTCTACGGCGATCACGCCCGCACCCTCATCAACTCGGCGAAAGGAATGTGCGGGGCCTGGGGTGTCGCGTCGTGGGATCCGTCACCGCTGCCGGATCTGATCGACACGACCATGCCGAGACCGTCCGTCCTCATGGTCCGCGCCGGCCTGCTGGTGGGCATCAGAACGCTTGATGCCGCCGACGCCCTAACTGCGGCGTGGTGCCTGAGCGACAGCATGGTGTGGGGTATGTGCCCCTTCGGAGGCAGCACGGGCGCCCGGGTGTGGGACCGGATCGACCCCCGCGTCTTCCTCCGGGACAGCGCAGAGCTCTCCCGCCTAGAGGCGGCTTTCCGGGCGGCCTACCACCTCCCGCTGGTCGACACCGTTGCCGTGGGCACCGACGAACCTGCGCACTTGGGCGACCTGATCGGCGCTCTGGCGGGGGAGGCCGACGAGCAGGCGATCCACCAGTGTCCGGGTCCTCCTCCGCAACCGGTCGCGCGGTCAGCCCGTCTGAAGCTCCGCGACGACCTGCTCCGCCATACGGCGCGCGGGCTCCAGCTGAGGGTCCTCGGGGTGTGCATCCGGCCCCAGGATCTTCGAGCACACGAACAGCGTCATCAGCTTGCCGTCCCGGCTCTCGAAGTCATGGCGCCGCTCCTCCCGTACGCGATCGGCCAGAGCCGGGACGGCAAGGGAGCTTCCCCACAGCGAGGCGGAGTCCAGCCCTCGCGGCGCGTTCCCCCAGTCCTCCCAGTCGAAGAGGCAGTACGTCGGCGCTGTCATGTTGGCCCAGTTCAGATCCGCGTGTGTCGGCACCCATCGCTCAACCGCCGTGTCGAAGTTACCGGAGAACGCGCTGCGGATGGACTCGGTGACGAGGGCCTGCGTGATGGTTACGGTGTCCGGCGTGGCAACGCGTCGCGTGTCCTGCGCCGCGAGCGCGTCCATCGAGGAGCTGAGAGCCTGCCACCAGCCATCCGGCAGCTTCGGGTCTTCGCTGAGCACGGCGGTGCCGATGGGCGTCCCCGGCAGGAGTTCGGTCTCGTCGGCCCGCCACATCACCAGCTCGTCCGCGTCCCGCCAGACCACACATGCCTGCCATGCGGGCTGGGCGATGCCCTTCAGACGCGCGGCGCACTCGTTGCCGTTCCAGCCCTGGACTCCGATCTTGTCGAGGCATCGCCTCTCGACGCGTACCCAGGTGTCACGGTCCGTCCGCGCCCCGACAGAGCGCCGTTTGCGCACAACCGTGCCTTGATCCAAGTGGACCTGCAGGGACCGCTCCACGCGATCAAGAACGTCGTCAACCGGTTCAACCCGCAAGTCGACGGCACGCGCCGAAGGTACCGAGAGCGTCATACGGGCGACCGTAACAACGGGACAGCCCGCAGTGGGTCATTCCGGCCACAACGTGATCCTCGCGGACCTGTGCACTGTGGTTCCTTGCTCTGGCAGGGCAGCACGCGGCCCCCAGAGCCGCGCTCTGGGGGCCGTGGCCCGTGCCCCGTCAGCCGGACGGCCGGACGGGGCTGTTTGACGTGCCTCGCAGGTGGACGCCGTCCACGGGCCGTCCCCGGGAGCCGCTACCGGGCGCGTGGTCCGTGGCCGGTCCGGCAGCGCGGGCAGCGGCACCGGGGCCACCCGAGGGACACCGGCAGGAGCGTGCCCGTGCCGGGGGCGTACGCGGTCGGCTCCGTCACGCCGACCCGTGCTGCCCGGCCGGGCGGGCCAGCGTGTCGACGGTCGCGGAGAACAGCCACGGCAGCCGCTGTGCCAGAGGCACCAGCGCCGCGCGAGCCGGGGGCACCCGCGTCGCGCCGAGCAGCGCGTGGGTCAGCCAGCGGTAGCGCCGTGTGAGCTGCCGCCACTCCCGCTCGTAGCCCCCCAAGTCACCGCTGGTGACGGCCCGGACGGCCGCCGGCGCCTGCGCGAGCGCCAGTGCGATGCCCTCACCGGTCAGCGCATCGACATAGCCGGCGGCATCGCCGACGAGCAGCACTCGGCCGGCGGTGCGTGCGCTCGTGTCCTGGCGGAGCGGGCCCGCCCCGCGCACCGGTCCGGCGTGCCGGGCCCCGGCCAGCCGCTCCCGCAGCTCGGGGAAGGCGGCGAGGTGGTCGTCGAACGACCCGCGGGCGGTGGTGAGCACTGCGACCCCCACGAGGTCGCCGGCCACCGGGGTTACGTAGGCCTCCGCGTACCGGGCCCAGTGCACTTCGACGTGGTCGCTCCAGGGGGCGAGCTCGTAGTGGCGCCGCAGCCCGTGCCGCGGGCGGGCCCGGCGTGGCCGGTCGAGGCCCAGGGCCCGGCGGATCGGCGAGTGCAGGCCGTCAGCCGCGACGAGGTGGCCGGCACGGGTGTCGTCGACCCGAACCCCGTCGTCGTCCTGCTCGACATGGTGCGCGGTGCGCTGCTCGACCCGTACGCCCGCGGCCAGCACCGTCTCGCGCAGTGCCGCGTGCAGCCTCGTGCGACGCACCCCGCGGCCCGGGCCCCCTCCGAAGTCGGCATCGGCCCGGCGCGGTCCGGCGACATAGCGGATGCCCCGCAGGTCGTGGCCCGGCGGACGCACACCGAGCGCCGCCAAGGCGCTGACGGCACCCGGCATCAGTCCCTCGCCGCACGCCTTGTCGACAATGCCTGCGCGCCGCTCCCATACGGCGACGTCGAGCCCCGCCCGGGCCGCGTGCAGGGCCGTGGCCAGGCCTGCCGGCCCCCCGCCGACGACGAGCAGGTCCATGTGCGCCTCCTTCAGGCCAGTTGTGCCAGTGCGGCGTCCTCGGCGCGGATGCGGGTGGCGAGCAGGAACCCGTTCAGCGCGGTGAAGACAACCGCCGTGACCCAGGCCGAGTGCACCAGGGGCAGCGCGAGCCCCTCCACGACGACGGCGACGTAGTTGGGGTGCGGGATCCAGCGGTAGGGGCCGCCCGTCGCGCGCGCGGCGCCCGGCATGACGATCACCCGGGTGTTCCACTGCCGCCCCAAGGTGGCGATGCACCACCAGCGCAGCGCCTGCGAGGCCGCGACCAGGGCGAGCATGGCCCAGGCGAGGACCGCTACAGCGTCCGGTCGGCGCATCCACACCTCCACGAGCGCGCCCACGAGCAGGCCCGTGTGCAGCACCACCATGAACGGGTAGTGCCCCCGCCCGCACTCCACGCCGCCCCGCGCGAGGCTGAAGGCGGCGTTGCGCCGGGACACGACCAGTTCGGCGACCCGCTCCAGGCCGACGGCCAGGACCAGGGCGGTGAACAGGACCTCGCTGTTCACTGTTCACCACCCGGAGCGCGCAGGAGCACGAACTCGGAACAGAAGCCGGGGCCCATGGCGAGCATGAGCCCGTAGGAGCCGGGCGGGGGCGGATGGTCGGCGAGCGTGTCCGCCATGACGTGCAGCACGGAGGAGGAGGACAGGTTGCCGATCCGGCGCAGCGAGTCCCAGGTCACGCCCAGGGCGTCCCGCTCGACCCCGAGGGCGTCCTGTAGCGCTTCGAGGACCTTGGGGCCGCCAGGGTGCGCCACGTACCAGCCGAGGTCGTCGCTGGTCAGCCCGTGGTCGGCAAGGAAGCCACGGACGTCGTCGCCGATGTGACGACGCACCAGGTCGGGGACCGAGGGGTCGAGTACGATCCTCAGCCCGCCCGAGCCGACGTCCCAGCCCATCATGCGCTCCGAGTCGGGGTAGAGACGGCTGCGCGCCGCGAGGACCTCGGGACGAGCCGGGTCGTCGGACTGCGCGAGTGCGTGCTCGGGCCCGACGGCGACCACCGCCGCGGCGCCGTCCCCGAACAGGCCGCTGGCCACGAGGTTGGCGACCGAGGTGTCGTCGCGCTGCAGTGTGAGCGAGCACAACTCGACCGACATCAGCACCGCGACCCCGTCCGGGCGGCCGCGCAGCAGGTCGTGCAGGCGGGCGACACCCGCCACGCCCGCCACACAGCCGAGGCCGACGAGGGGCAGGCGCACCACGTCGGGCCGCAGCCCGATCTCCGCCGCGACGCGGGCCTCGAGCGAGGGGACGGCCAGGCCGGTCACCGTGCACGACACGATGTAGTCGACATCGGCCGGTGTGAGGCCGACGGCCTTGAGCGCGTCGACGACCGCGCGACCGCCGAGCTCGACGCCGGCCCGGATGAAGACGTCGTTCGACTGGCCGAAGTCCTCGAGCCGGGCGTACTCCTCCAGCGGGAGCACGGTGTGCCGGGTCTCGACGCACACGTTGCGGTGGAACCGTTCCACGATGCCGCGCTTGACCGTGTCCTCGACCAGCATGGTGGTGAAGGACTCGGTGATCTCCTCCTGCCGGTGGCTGTGCTCCGGCAGGGTGCCGCGGACGCTGAGGACGCGCATGGTCATGCTGGCTCCGGTGGTCGGCTGGTCGGGCGGATGGGCGCAACGAGGGCCCGACCGAGGCTGAGCGCGAGGGTCGGGGTGAGCCGGCCCCGGCCGGGACCGAGCTCGACGAGGCCGTAGGAGACATGCCGGTCGGCGGCCGAGGAGCGCAGCCGCCCCCGAGGTTCCGTGTGTCGCGGCGAGGCGGGCGGCGAGAGCGGCGTGGCGCGACTGGGGCAGCGAAGTCCGCCCGGTCCAGGAGGGCATCGCGCAGACCCGGGTCGGCGTGGAACTGGCCCAGGGTGATGGCGCCGGCCCGGGGTCGAAGTGGTGAGTGAGGGCGCCATCAGCCGGCCGCCACGAGCAGGACGACGTCGAGCAGGGCGATGGCCACCGCGGCCCGGAAGGGAGTACGGTCGCGGGCGACCAGCGTGAGGAGTGCGAGGACGGTCACCAGTGCAAGGACCACCCACGCCCACGCCGGGGGCGTTCCTGCGGGGCCGAGGACGGCGAGCAGCGAGGCGGCGGGCAACAGTACGGCGGCGAGGACGCGCGAGCGACGTTCGCCGATCCGGTGAGGGAGGCCGCGGACGCCGGTACGTTCGTCGTCGGCGAGGTCGGGCACCGTGTTGAGCAGGTGCGCTCCGACACCGAGCGTGGCGCCGGCGCCGGTCATCCACAGCGGTGCCCAGCCCTGGGTGGGGCCGGCGAGGGTGACGACCGAGGGCAGCGTCCCGAAGGCGCAGGCGTACGGCGCCCAGGACCACACGGTCGCCTTGAGCCCAAGGTTGTAGGCGTGGCCCGCACCGGTGGCAAGGGTGGCGTTGACCAGCGCGCTGCGCCAGTCGGCCAGCGCGGACAGCACGAGGCAGCCGAGTGCGGCCACGACCAGGGCCGGCACCACCCGGCTGACGGGGAGGGCTCCGGTGGCCAACGGCTTGTCGGTGCGGCCGACGGTGCGGTCACGACGGAGGTCCAGCAGGTCGTTGCCCCAGCCGATCGTGAGCTGGCCGGTGAACACCGCCGCGGTGACGGCGGCGGCGTCGAGCGGGTGCAGGTCGGCGCGGAGAGCGAGCAGGCCCGCGACGGCGGTGACCGCAAGGGCGGGCCCGCCGTGGGCGGTGGCGAGCAGCGCGGGCACAGGCGACGGTCCGGGGCGCGCCGGGACCGCGCGGGTGGTCACGGGCATCGCCGCACCTCGACCGGCCTGTGACGGATCGTGGCGTCGAGCGTGCCGAGCACGGTGCGCGGGCGCAGCACGGGAGTTCTGTGGGACGCGTCCTTCATGCTCTCGACCATCTCGGTGGACACATCCGGGCCGTCCTCGGCCGGGGGCCGTCCGTGCTCCGTACGCCCGCGGGTCGTGTCCGTCATCGGGAGTACGGAGCCCATGTCGAGCCACAGAGTGTCGACCTGCTGAAGGGGCACGTGCCAGGCGGCCGACATGGCGGCCGCGGACCACTGCCTCGGGCGCGTGCACAGGCCTGGCGCCGAACACGTCCGGGATACCGCCGCGGTCACGGGCGTGTCGGCGGCAGGTTCGAACGGACCGCCCGAGTGCTGGTGGAGCACGGTGGCGATCGCCTCGGCGATCTCCTGGGTGTGGACCATCCGGAGGGGCAGCCCTCGGCCCATCGGCAGGACCGGCAGCATGCCGAGCGCCTTGGCGGGTACGCACCGGAGCAGGGCAATGCCGGCGGCACTCCGGCCGACGACAACGGGCAGTAGGCGGGTGAAGAGCGAGCCGGTGCCGGAGGCGTCGTGCTGGTGCAGGAGGCGCCGGGCCGGCGATTCGTGCCGGCCGTACCGCGAGTCGGGCGCCCTCGGCGGGCCAGGACTCTTCGACCGGGCGGTCGTCCTGCTTCGGTGAGCAGGCGCTGGGCGAGGCCATGTGGAACAACCGCGGGACGCCGGCCTCGGCGACGGCTCGGAGCAGGCGGCGGGTGTCGCCGATGTGCCGTGGCAGGACTCGGCGCTCAGGCCGACCGAGCGCCGGTCGGCGCCACGGCTGCCAGAGCCGCCGGGCAGCCGCCGGGCCAGGCCGAGGAGGTCGTGCGCGGCCTCGGCACGCGGGCGTCGTACGGCAGCGGAGCCGATGCTTCCCGTTGCACCTGCGACCATGATGGGCATGCAGGATCGCTGCCACGTTGCCTGCCCGCTCACACGAGGCACTCCGGCATCCGGTGGAACGTCCGCAGCGTCGGCAGCTCTCGGCTGTGCTGTGCGTCGTGCCCTCCTCCGCCTGCCTCCCGAGGCCCTGAAGGCGTTGGCCCACGGTGACATCGACCGGGTTCGTGCCACGACGTCGCCCCGTCGCGGCGGAACCGGACCTGATCATCGCGGACGAGGCCACCACCGCGCTCGACGTCACCGTGCAGGCCGAAGTGCTCGACCTGATACGCGCCCTCCGGCAGGAACGCGGAATGGCCGTGCTTCTGGTGACGCACAACTTCGGCGTCGTCGCCGACATCTGTGACCGCGTCAGTGTGATGAGACAGGGGGGCGTCGTGGAGACCAGCGACACGGCGGGCCTGTTCCGGGCAGTGGCGACGGCGTACGTGTGGTCGCCCTACCGCTGCCGGCCGCGGCCACCACCCGGTGACCCTCTCGCGGTCAGTGCACTGACGGCATGCGCCTACCTGCCCTGGTTCCTGTCCGGCCTGCAGATCGGAGCCCGCATCGACCTGATCATTCGTCAGGAAAGCCGGCAACGGGTCAGTGTGAGTCCTGGAACACCTGGCGACAGCTGACCGAAGATGCGAACCGTTGTAGTCTCCGGAGACCGCCCTTGACCTGCGACAAGCGGGCAGGGAGCAGACAAATCGGGAGCTTCTTCATGCTGCGCACCATGTTCAAGTCCAAGATCCACCGCGCCACCGTCACCCAGGCCGACCTGCACTACGTGGGATCGGTGACCATCGACGCGGACCTCCTCGACGCCGCCGATCTGCTGCCCGGCGAGCTCGTCCACATCGTCGACATCACCAACGGGGCCCGCCTGGAGACATACGTCATCAAGGGCGAGCGCGGCTCGGGCGTGGTCGGGATCAACGGGGCGGCGGCCCATCTGGTCCATCCCGGAGATCTGGTGATCATCATCAGCTACGGTCAGATGACCGACGCCGAGGCCCGGGTGTTCGAGCCGCGGGTCGTGCACGTGGACGGTGACAACCGGATCGTCGCCCTCGGCGCCGACCCGTCCGCACCGGTGCCGGGCTCCGACCAGGAGCGCAGCCCGCAGGCCGTACCGGCCTGACCGGCACCCGACGCGCCATTCGACGGACCAGGAGCGTGCCCATGAACGACATCGAGATCCGCGACGACCGGGCAGCGGGCCGCCTCGAGGCCGTGGCCGGCGGTGAAGTCGTCGGCTACATCGAGTACTTCGTCCTCGAATCCCCCGGGCACGCCCTGGTCCCCGTCCACACCATCGTGGAACCGGCCCACGAGGGGAAGGGCATCGCGGGCTCACTGGCGCGCGAGCTGTACGGCATGGCCGCTCGCGAGGGCATCGTCGTCGCACCGCTGTGCCCGTACGTCGTGAAGTGGGCGGAACGCCACCCCGACGAGGCCCCGGCGGCCGACCCGGAGCTGCTGCGGGCGGCGAAGGACTGGCTGCGGGCGCATCCCGGGCGGTTCTGATGCTCGCCCTCCTGCACACCTCGCACGCGCACGTCCCGGTCTTCGACGCGCTGCGCGACGAGGACCACCAGGGCCTGGAACTACGGCACTTCGTCGACGAGGAGCTGCTGGACCGGGCCCGCCGCGAAGGCGCCGACTCCGTCACGGACGACGTGCGTGCGGCGCTGCACCGGGCCGTCGGGGAGGGCGCGCGGGCCGTGCTGTGCACCTGTTCCAGCATCGGCGGGGTCGCGGAGGCGGCGGCCGTCGAGGCCGGGGTGCCGGTGCTGCGCGTCGACCGTCCGATGGCCGCGGCCGCGGTGGCTGCCGGTCCCCGTGTCGTCGTCCTCGCCACGGTGGAGAGCACGTTCGGGCCGACGGTGACGCTGATCGAGGAGGAGTCGTCCCGCGCCGGGCGCCCGGTCGAGGTACGGACCCGCCTCGTCGAGGCCGCCTGGCCGTACTTCGAGGCGGGCGACACGGAGGGCTACGCCCGGCGGGTGGCGGCCACGGCGGACGAGGTGACCGACGCGGACGCGATCGTCCTCGCCCAGGGGTCCATGGCCCCCGCCGAGCACCTGGCCACGACCTCGATTCCGGTGCTGTCCAGCCCACGGCAGGGACTGGCGGTCGGCGCGGCGGCGCACGCGGGGCAGACCCACCTGGTCGCCCGCATTGACGCGCGCGAGTGACTGGTGGCGCGGCCCCCGGGTACGCGGGGGAGTAGTCCAGAGCCGACGTGCACCGATTGGCCGGAGGACGCCATGACGAACCCGTACCCGGACCCCACCCCTCTGGGACCGGACCCCACACACCCGGAGCCCCACCCGGTCCCGCCCCCCGAACCAACCCCGACCCCCGAACCACCGCCCACCCCGGTGCCCACACCGCCCCCGAGCCCCGGCCCGCCCCCGGAGCCCTCCCCGTCCCCGATCCCACCCGGCCCAGAACCGGTACCGAACCCCGAGCCGGGCCCACCGCTCACCTGATCCCCGCATGGCGGACGCCCGGCCGGTCGCAGCGGACCGGCGATGGGCGCTCCCCACCCGCCCCCGCCCCCGCTCACCGCACCGCTCCGGCGACGGAACCGCCCGACCGCCCGCCACCGCAGCAAAAACGGCGGTGGACGCCCGTCCAGGGCACCCACCGCCGTCACGCCCGTGCCTGCCGCCTACGCGGACACCTCCGACCGGTCCCCGCCCCACAGCGTGTGGAACGAGCCCTCCCGGTCCGTCCGGCGGTACGTGTGCGCCCCGAAGAAGTCCCGCTGCCCCTGCGTGAGCGCGGCCGGCAGTCGCTCGGCGCGCAGGGCGTCGTAGTAGGCGAGCGCCGCCGCGAAGCCCGGCGTCGGGACGCCCTGGCGGGTCGCGGCGATCAGGACCTCGCGCCAGTCGTCCTGGGCCGCCGCGATCTCCGCCGCGAACGTCTCGTCGGCCAGCAGGCTCGGGAGGTCGGCGCGGGTGTCGTACGCGGCGCGGATGCGGTCGAGGAACGCCGCGCGGATGATGCAGCCGCCGCGCCAGATCGCGGAGACGGCGCCGAGGTCGATGTCCCAGCCGTACTCCTCGCTGCCGGCCGCGATCTCGTGGAAGCCCTGCGTGTACGACACGATCTTGGAGGCGTACAGCGCCTGCTCCACCCGGTCGGCGAAGGCCGCCGCCTCGGACTCGCTCAGGGGGGAGGCCTTGGGCCCGGCCAGGCCCCGCGAAGCCTCCCGCAGCGCCGAGTGGCCGGACAGGGAGCGGGCGAACACCGCCTCCGCGATGCCGGACACCGGGACGCCCAGGTCCAGCGCGATCTGCACGGTCCAGCGGCCGGTGCCCTTCTGCTCCGCCTGGTCCTGGACGACGTCCACGAACGGCTTGCCCGTCGCCGCGTCCACGTGCGACAGCACCTCGGCCGTGATCTCGATCAGGTAGGAGTCCAGGCGGCCGGTGTTCCAGGTGCGGAAGATCTCCGCGATCTGCGCGGGCTCGTACCCGGCGACATCACGCAGCAGCTGGTACGCCTCGCCGATCAGCTGCATGTCGGCGTACTCGATGCCGTTGTGCACCATCTTCACGAAGTGCCCGGCGCCGTCCGGACCGACATGCGTCACACAGGGGGCCCCGTCCGCCGCCTTCGCGGAGATCTTCTCCAGCATCGGGCCCAGTGAGTCGTACGACTCCTTCGGGCCGCCCGGCATGATGCTCGGGCCGTGCAGCGCGCCCTCCTCGCCGCCGGAGACGCCCATGCCGACGAAGTGGATGCCCTGTTCGCGCAGTTCGCGCTCCCGGCGCCGGGTGTCGGCGAAGTGCGCGTTGCCGCCGTCGATGATCATGTCGCCGGGCTCGAGGAGCGGGGCGAACTCCTGGATCACCGCGTCGGTCGGGTCCCCGGCCTTCACCATGATGACCAGGCGCCGCGGTCGCTCCAGCGCCGCCACGAACTCCTTGGCGGTCTCGGCCGCGATGAACTCGCCCTCGCTCCCGAACTCCTCGACCAGGGCGTGCGTGCGCGACGACGTCCGGTTGTGCAACGCGACCGTATAGCCGTTGCGGGCGAAGTTGCGGGCGAGGTTGCGGCCCATGACCGCCAGTCCCGTGACGCCGATCTGCGCTGAAGTGCTCATTACCGTTGGCTCCTAAAGGATCCGGTTGTCGGTGGTGCCGGGTGTGCCCGTCAGTATCGCTCCACCGACCATCCTGACTTGCCGGTACGTCGAGCGCACGTCCGAGCCGGTCGACGTTCCGCGGGGAAATACGCACGGGAGGACCCACCTGCCTCAGCCGTTGCGCAACCGCTGTTTATTCCTGGTCGCTTGAGGCGGAAGGGCGGCTGATTGCCGTCTTGTCATGGCCTGTTCGGCACGCTTACTTTTGGCCTTTTCGACGCATGTCGAGGGGGCTTCTTTCATGGCCGTACGCGGTCGGCACCGCCGGTATCAGCCGAACAGGATCAACCGGGCCTCGCTCACCGTCACGGCGGGCAGCGCCGGAATGGCGATCCCGCTCATCGGCACCGGCGCCGCGCAGGCGGCCGACGTGGACACCTGGAACAAGGTCGCCGCCTGTGAGTCCAGCAACCGGTGGAACGTCAACACCGGCAACGGCTACTACGGCGGGCTGCAGTTCGCCCAGTCCACCTGGGAGGCCTACGGCGGCCCCCGGTACGCGGCCCGCGCCGATCTGGCCACCAAGGACCAGCAGATCGCCGTCGCGGAGAAGGTGCTGGACGGGCAGGGTCCCGGGGCCTGGCCGGTGTGCTCGGTTCGGGCCGGGCTGACCCGGGGCGGGGACACACCGGAGATCCAGCCTGCCGGCACCACCAAGAAGAAGACCTCCGTACAGGACGTGCGGCCGCAGACCACGCCCCAGTCGCGGGCGGGTACGGCCGAGATGTACACCGTGGTCCGCGGGGACACGCTCTCCACGATCGCCGACGAGCAGAAGGTACGGGGCGGTTGGCAGCGGCTGTACGCCGCGAACCGGAAGACCATCGGGGCGGATCCCGACCTGATCCTGCCGGGGCAGCGGCTCAGCCTGCGCGGCAAGGCCGCCACCACCACGCCGACCACCCACACCACGCCCAAGACGTCGCCGGAGAAGGCCTCTTCCGGTGCCGGGGAGCAGCAGGCCACGACCAGCCGCTCGCTCGTCTCCCCGGTGAGCGCCGGCGCGGGCACGCCGTACCGCAAGGCGGGTTCCTCCTGGTCGAAGGGCTACCACACCGGCGTCGACTTCCCCGTCCCCACCGGTACGTCCGTGAAGGCGGTCGGGGCGGGCAAGGTGGTGAGCTCCGGGTGGGGCGGATCCTTCGGCTACCAGGTGGTGATCCGGCACGCCGACGGCCGCTACACCCAGTACGCCCATCTGTCGGCGATCTCGGTGAAGTCCGGCCAGTCGGTGGGCGCCGGCCAGCGCATCGGCCGCTCCGGGTCCACGGGCAACAGCTCGGGCCCTCATCTGCACTTCGAGGTGCGGACGGGGCCCGGCTTCGGCACGGACGTCGACCCGGTGGCCTATCTGAGGGCCGGCGGCGTCAGGATTTGACGCCCGTGCGATGCCGGTCGATGACCGGCGTCGGCACGTACGGGCCCCCGTAGAACGGGCCGTAGAGGTTCGGCGGGATGCCGCAGCCGACCCGGCGGCTCCTCGTCGTCGTACGGGCTCTCCGGGACCGTCACCACGATCTTCTGCTCGTGGCGCACGGTCTGCTCCGGGAGCCCGGTGAGCAGTTCTCCGGCGGGAACCACCGGCTCGGCGGCCACCTCGGGAACCACCGTCTCCTTCTCCGTACGGGCCATCCGCTCCGTCGTCAGCAGGATCAGTCCGCCCGCCGCCACCACACCGCAGCTCAGCGCGAGCGCGGTGCCCGTGGTGCCGTACCGGAAGGTCTCACCGAACATCGTGATGCCGACCGCGGCCGCCACCACCGGGTTCACGACCGTCAGTGTGGCCAGCGGAGCCGCCAGGCCCGCGCCGCGGTAGGCCGCCTGCGACAGCAGCAGACCCGCCGCCGCGAACACGCCGATCGTGCCCAGGGTCGGCAGGTCGCCCGCCGACACCCCGCCGTCCCAGTCGACCGTGACGAGCTTGGTGAACACCGACGACATACCGAAGGCTATGCCGGAACCGACCGCCAGCAGCACGCTGCGCACCGCCGGATGCCGGTGCGCGGCCCGGCCCGCGATCATCAGCGCCACGACCACACCGCCGGCCACCACGGCCACGCCCACCCGCTGCGCGGTCTCCAGCGACTGCGACTCGGACGCGCCGACCAAGGACAGCAGACCGGCCAGACCCACGGTCGCCATGATCGCGCCCCGCCAGGCAGTCGCCCCGGCCTTGCGGCCCACGAACAGCGCCGCCATCGGCAGCGCGAACACGATCGTCAGGGCACCCAGCGGCTGCACCAGGCTGAGCGGACCGTACGCCAGGGCCACCACGTGCAGCAGACCGCCCGAGCCGTTCAACGCCACCGCCGCCCACCAGGCCGGCCGGCGCAGCGGCGCGTACTCCTGGCTCGGTGAGGACACCGCCACACGCTCCTGCACGATCGCTCCGCCCGCGTACGCGACGGCGGAGACGAGCGACAGCAGCACGGACAACGCGAGGGCGCTCATGAGCTGCTCCTCTGCGTGAGGCGGGGGCCCTGGCCCCGGCGCGGCGAACGGTCGGCTTCCATGTGCAACACGATCCCTCGAAAACCTCTTCCCGTCGTCGTACCTGAGCACGCAATGGGTCCTACTGCCGATGGAGTACGACGGGGCCCGTGTCCTCCCCTGGAGGGGTGACACCTGGGGGAGGCCCCCTGCTGGGAACCCTTAGGGGTCCTGGTACTACTGGGCTTCGTGGATCTCGACCCCGGTCTCGCCGCGCTCCGGCCGCTCGGCGGCTTCTTCGTACTGCCCACGCGAGGGGCACCGCACCGGCCCCTTCCGACCCTCGCGCAGACATACGAAATCGAATCATCTGATATTTGTCGTAATTCTATGACTTTCCGGGTGGAAAAGGTCGCGAACACCCTGCGCGCCCCCGAGCCGCGGATCGCGGCCTCCGTGGCCCAGCAGGGGCTCGCGGCCCGGCTCTGGTCGGTGGCGCTGGGCTGCGCCGCGCTGTACGGCCGGATCCCCGACCTCGACCCGCACCTGCTGCACTGGGACCCCGACGGCAGCGCTCCCGACGACCTGTGGCTGCCCGAGGTGCGCCCGCTGCCCGCTGACGCGGGAACCGTCGCGGCCGTCGTTGTCCACGGCCACCTCGAACCCCTGGCCGAGGCGCTGCGCGCCCGGTACCGCGTCGCGGCCGGCCTGCTGTGGGGCAACGCCGGCTCCGCGCTCGCCGGCGCCGCCCGGCAACTCGACCACTGGGCGCGCGCCAACGGCCGCACGGACGTCGCCGCCCTGGCCCGCTCCCTCACGGCGGAGCTTTTCGGCCACCCCCGCCTCACCGCCACGGGCACGCTCACCGGCACCGCCTTCCGGCGCCGCAGCTGCTGCCTCTACTACCGGGTGCCGGGCGGAGGCCTGTGCGGCGACTGTTGCTTCACACGGCCCCCGCGGTCTTCCCCGCACGCCGCATCTGGGTGACCATGAGTACAACCAGCCGCTGAGACAGGGGGTTCCGGGTGCGAGTGGGACTGCTGACCCGGGAGTACCCGCCGGACGTGTACGGCGGCGCGGGTGTCCATGTCGAGTTCCTCGCCCGGGAGTTGAGGGCCCTCGTCGACCTGGACGTGCACTGCTGGGGCGAAGGCCGTGCGGAGGGCGTGCTGCGGCACCGCTCCTGGTCCGCGCTGGACACCGCCAACGACGCGCTGCGCACCTTCTCCGTGGACCTTGCCATGGCCGTCGGCCTCGAAGGCCGCGAACTGGTCCACTCCCACACCTGGTACGCCAACCTCGCCGGCCACTTCGGCAAGCTCCTGTACGGCATCCCGCATGTGATGACCGCCCACTCCCTGGAGCCGCTGCGCCCCTGGAAGGCCGAGCAGCTCGGCGGCGGATACGCCCTGTCCAGCTGGGCCGAGCGCACCGCTATCGAGGCCGCCGACGCGGTGATCGCCGTCTCGGGAGCCATGCGCGAGGACATCCTCACCTGCTACCCGGCGCTGGACCCGGAGTCGGTGCACGTCGTGCACAACGGCATCGACACCACGCTCTACCAGCCCGACCACGGCACCGACGTGCTGCGCCGCATCGGCCTCGACGCCGACCGCCCGTACGTCCTGTTCGTCGGCCGCATCACCCGCCAGAAGGGCGTACCCCATCTGCTGCGCGCGGTCCGGGACATCGACCCGGCCGCCCAGGTCGTGCTGTGCGCCGGCGCCCCCGACACCCCCGAGATCGACCAGGAGTTCCGCGACCTCTACCAGGAGCTGAGCCGGGTCCGCGAAGGCGTCCACTGGATCCCGCAGATGCTGCCGCGCCCGGAGGTGATCCAACTCCTCACGCACGCCGCCGTGTTCGTGTGCCCTTCGGTGTACGAACCTCTCGGCATCGTCAACCTGGAGGCGATGGCCTGCGGAACTCCCGTGGTGGCCTCGCGGGTCGGCGGCATCCCGGAGGTCGTCGACGACGGCAGGACGGGCCTGCTCGTCCCGCTGGGCGATGACGATGACTTCGAGGCCGGCCTGGCCCAGGCCCTGGACTCGGTCGTCGGCGACCCGGAGGCCGCCCGGCGGATGGGCGAGGCCGGACGGGAGCGCGCGGTGGGGGAGTTCGGATGGGACGCGGTGGCACGACGGACGGTCCTCCTCTACGAGGAGATCCTCAAACAGGCGTAGTGCGCCCCGCGTGAGGGCAGGCATGGATCAACCACGGTGAGGGGAGCGGCCATGCGTCGTGGCGGACCTTCGGTGCTCGGAATCGTACTGGCGGGCGGAGAAGGCAAACGCCTGATGCCCCTGACCGCGGACCGCGCGAAACCCGCGGTCACCTTCGGCGGCACATACCGCCTCGTCGACTTCGTCCTGTCCAATCTCGTCAACGCCGACATCCTGCGCATCTGCGTCCTCACGCAGTACAAGTCGCACTCCCTGGACCGGCACATCACCACGACCTGGCGGATGTCCAGCCTGCTCGGCAACTACGTCACCCCGGTCCCCGCCCAGCAGCGCCTGGGACCGCGCTGGTACCTGGGCAGCGCGGACGCCATCCTGCAGTCGCTGAACCTGATCTACGACGAACGCCCCGAGTACGTCGCGGTGTTCGGCGCCGACCACGTGTACCGCATGGACCCGCGTCAGATGCTCACCCAGCACATCGAGAGCGGCGCGGGCGTCACGGTGGCCGGGATACGGGTGCCGCGCGCAGAGTCGTCGTCCTTCGGCGTGATCAGCCCCGGCTCGGACGGCCAGACGGTGGAGAGCTTCCTGGAGAAGCCCGCCGACCCGCCAGGCCTGCCGGACGACCCGGAGACGGTCTACGCCTCGATGGGCAACTACCTCTTCACCACCAAGGCGCTGATAGAAGCTCTCCAGCGGGACGCCGAGGACGAGCACTCCGTGCACGACATGGGCGGTTCGATCCTGCCCCAGCTCACCGACCGCGGCGAAGCGCAGCTCTACGACTTCAGCGCCAACCACGTGCCGGGCGAGACCACCCGTGACCAGGGCTACTGGCGGGACGTCGGCACCATGGACGCGTACTACGAGGCGCACATGGACCTGATCGCCGAGCGCCCCAAGTTCAACCTGTACAACCGAAGTTGGCCCATCTACACGCACTCCAACCAGCTCTCCCCGGCCCGCTTCAACGCGGGCGGCATCGCCAGCGAGTCCATCATCAGTGCCGGATGTCTGATCCGCGGGCAGGTCACGCGGTCGGTGCTGTCGCCGGGCGTGGTGGTCGATCCGGGGGCCGTCGTCCAGGGGTCGGTACTGCACGACAACGTGCACATCGGGCGGGGCGCGGTGGTGCGGGGCGCCGTGCTCGACAAGAACGTCGAGGTGCCGCCGGGCGCGACGATCGGCGTCAACCCGGAGCGGGACGCCGACCTGTACACCGTCTCCAAGGGCGGGGTGATCGCGCTGGGCAAGGGGCAGCTGGTCCCGTAGCTGCTCCGCACCCCGCTTCACCGCCGTCCCAGGCGCATTCGGACGCGCCCGGACGGGTGGTGCTGTATGTCACCACGACACGGTGACTGAGGTCACAAAAAGCGGCCGACATGCGTGAAAATGACCCCAGATACCTCATGAGTCCCGCCTCTCCCTCGGAGGCGGGACTTAATCTGCTGTTAACTGTGCGTAGCTTGATCGTACTTGACCGTAATCGCCCTAAAGCGATTGACTGCTGACCCACTCTTCGTCGACGCGAGGCAAGCCATTGACTTCTGACCTGCTCGCACCTCTCGACCTGGCGTTCTGGAACATCGAGTCCGCCGCACACCCCATGCACCTGGGCGCGCTCGGCGTCTTCACGGCGCACTCACCCACCGCGGGCGCGCACGCGGCCGACCTGCTCGCCGCCCGGGCCGCCGCCGTTCCGGGACTGCGGATGCGGATCCGCGACACCTGGCAGCCGCTCGACCTCCTGCAGCCGCTGTCCTTCGGGGGCGCCACACGTGAGCCCGCTCCCGACTTCGACCCCCTCGACCACGTCCGGCTGCACGCCCCGACCGCCGACTTCCAGGCGGTGGCGGGCACGCTCATGCAGCGCCCGCTGGAGCGCGAGCGGCCGCCGTGGGAGGCGCACGTGCTGCCGGGAGAGGACGGCGTGTCGTTCGCCGTCCTCTTCAAGTTCCACCACGCGCTGGCCGACGGACTGCGGGCACTGACGCTCGCGGCCGCCGTCCTGGACCCGATGGACATGCCCGCGCCCCGACCCCGCCCCGCGGAGCCCCCGCGCGGTCTCCTGCCCGACGTACGCAGACTGCCGGGGCTGGTGCGCGGCGCCCTGTCCGACGTGGGCCGGGCCCTCGACATCGGCGCGTCCGTCGCCGTCTCGACCCTGGGGGTGCGCTCCTCGTCCGCGCTGACCGCCGAGCCCAGCGGAACCCGCCGTACCGCCGGAGTCGTCGTCGACCTCGACGACGTGCACCAGGTCCGCAAGGCCGTCGGCGGCACCGTCAACGACGTCCTCATCGCCGTCGTCGCCGGCGCCCTGCGCCGTTGGCTCGACGAGCGCGGCGACGGCAGCGAGGGCGTCGCGCCCCGAGCCCTGATCCCCGTCTCCAAGCGCCGCCCGCGCACCGCCCACCCACAGGGCAACCGGCTCTCCGGCTACCTGATGCGGCTTCCGGTCGACGACCCCGACCCGCTCAGCCGCCTGGAGACGGTCCGCACTGCCATGGACCGCAACAAGGACGCCGGCCCCAACCGGGGCGCGGGCGCCGTCGCCCTGCTCGCCGACCACGTACCCGCCCTCGGCCACCGGTTCGGCGGACCGTTGGTCAAGCAGGCCGCCCGGCTCTGGTTCGACATCCTGGTCACCAGCGTGCCGCTGCCGGGCATCGGCCTGAAGCTCGGCGGCCACCCCGTCACCGAGGTCTTCCCGTACGCCCCGCTGGCCCGCGGTCAGTCCCTCGCGGTCGCCATCTCGACGTACCGGGGGCGCGTCCACTACGGGCTCGTCGCGGACGCCGAGGCCCTACCGGATCTCGACCGGTTCGCCGCCGCCCTCTCCGAGGAGGTGGAGACGCTGATCAACGCCTGCGCCCCGTGATCGTCGCGGGTTTGGAGGTGAGGCCCGGCGCTCCGTAAACTTCCCTGTTCGACAGCGGACGCGACCGGAGCGCCGCGCGGGTGAGCAGGGAACGGCAGCGGCGATGACGGTGACAGAGGACGGCGCGACGACCACGGACGGGCTGGCTGAGTCCTCGTACGGACCCGGCCTCGACCCCGAGCGGCTGGCCGTCTGCCTCAGCGTGCTCGAGGAACTCGACAAGCTGGAGGTCGACCACCCCGACGCGATCGCCGTGCGCCGGGCCACCGCGGGCGTCTACCGCACCGTGAAGCAGCGCCGCCGCCAGGAGCGCCGGGCCGCCAAGACCGCGCACGACAAGGCGGTCACGGAGGCCACGGCGACCGGCTCCGCACAGCGCATCGACGACGAGACCGAGGGCATCCTGCCGTCGTCGGTCACGGACGAGGGCCAGATCGCGGGGATACTCCAGCGGCCCCGCTCCTGCTACACCTGCAAGACCCGGTACGTGGAAGTCGACTACTTCTACCACCAGCTCTGTCCCGACTGCGCCCGCCTGAACCGCACCAAGCGCGACGCCCGCGCCGACCTCACCGGCAAGCGCGCCCTGCTCACCGGCGGCCGCGCCAAGATCGGCATGTACATCGCGCTGCGGCTGCTGCGCGACGGCGCGCACACGACGATCACCACGCGCTTCCCGAAGGACGCCATCCGCCGCTTCAAGGCCATGGACGACTCGGCGGACTGGATGCACCGCCTCGACGTCGTCGGCATCGACCTGCGCGACCCGGCGCAGGCCGTGGCCCTCGCCGACCAGGTCGCCGAGGCGGGCCCCCTCGACATCCTCATCAACAACGCGACGCAGACCGTGCGCCGCCTGCCCTCCGCCTACGCCGCCCTGGTCGACGGCGAGAGCGCCCCGCTGCCCGCCGGGGAGCTCCCCGCCCACCATGTCATCGGCGCCTTCAACTCCGGCGCGGTGGACCGTTTCACCGGGCCGGCCGCGCTGCCCGTCGGCACCAGCGGCCTCGACGCACAGCAGGTCGCCGACCTCGCTCTGGTCGCGGGCAACGCCAGCGTCGCCCGGCACCTCGACGGCACCGCCATCGACGCGGGCGGCCTCGTTCCCGACGTCGTCGACAGCAACACCTGGGTGCAGACCATCGAGCAGATCTCCCCGGTGGAGCTCCTCGAGACCCAGCTGTGCAACTACACGGCGCCGTTCATCCTGATCAGCAAGCTCCGCCCGGCCATGGCCGACGCCGCCAGGAAGGCGACGAGCGGGCGTGCGTACATCGTGAACGTCTCGGCGATGGAAGGCGTCTTCGGCCGTGGCTACAAGGGCGCGGGCCACCCGAACACGAACGCCGCCAAGGCCGCGATGAACATGGTGACGCGGACCAGCGCCCAGGAGATGCTCCAGAGCGACGGCATCCTCATGACCTCGGTCGACACCGGCTGGATCACCGACGAACGCCCCCACTTCGACAAGCTGCGCCTCGCCGAGGACGGTTTCCACGCCCCGCTCGACCTGGTCGACGGCGCGGCCCGCGTCTACGACCCGGTCGTGCGCGGTGAGGCGGGCGACGACGTGTACGGGGTGTTCCTGAAGGACTACGCGCCGGGCAAGTGGTAGTCCGCTCGTAAGCGCTCGTGTACGGCGTATCCCGTTGCCGTACCCGCCGCGCGTACCCGCGTCCCCCCGTCCACCAGCAGATCCGCCCCCGTGACCCACTCCGCCGCGTCCGACGCCAGCCACACCACAGCCCGCGCCACGTCCTCCGGCTCGCCGATCCGGCCCAGTGGCAGACCGGCGGCGATCTGCTCCTCGCCCGGTTCCCACACGAATCGCGCCATCTCGGTGCGGACCAGGCCGGGGGAGACGGAGTTGACCCGTACCTTCGGGGCCAGCTCGCCCGCCAGCTGCTGGGTGAGGTGGAGCAAGGCCGCCTTTGTCGTGCCGTAGGCGCCCACATGGGGTCCGACGTGCCCGGCGCCCTCCGTGCACACGTTGACGACCGTGCCGCCGTGGTCCCGCATCCAGGACTGCCACGCACCCCGCACCAGCCGCAGCGGCGCCTCGACGTTGACGGTGAAGGCGGTGCGCCAGGCGTCCGGATCGACGTCCATCAGGGGGCCGTACGGCTGGTTCGTCGCCGCGTTGTTGACCACGATGTCGATCCGGCCGAACTCGCGCAGGACCAGGTCCACCACCTCCTCCAGGTGGCCGGGGTCGGCGACGCTGCCCGCGAGGCCGATCCCGCCCAGCTCGGCGGCGGTGTGCCGCACCTCCTCGGTGTCCCGCGCCGTCACGCACACCAGCGCCCCGGCGTCGGCCAGCTGCCGGGCGACGGTATGCCCGATGCCGCGCGTGCCGCCGGTGACGATCGCGGCCCTGCCCCGGAGTCCGTACGGCGACGTCATCGGCGTACCGTCTCATGACGGACCGTCAGTCAACAGCCCCGAGACGCGAGTTCCGCGCCGCCACCAGCTCCAGCACCGTGCGCCAGTCCTCCAGGACCCCGGCGTCGAACCCGGCGGCCCTGCCCTCCTCGTCCGCCTGACGCAGGCGCAGCAGCTCATCGGTCGAGGGGGCCGAGGGGTCCGCGGCACCGCGGACAAGGCGGGAGACCCGTTCGCCGAGCAGGGGCCGCACCGCGTCGGCCGCGCTGCCGGAGTGGGCCGCCGTGGCTCCGGGGCACAGCAGCGGGCCGATGGCGTGGACCAGGCCCGCCACCTGGAGTTCCTTGTCCGCGGGGCGGCTCCGGCGCAGCAGCGCCGCGGTCTGCAGCGCGTGCTGGTGCAGATCGACCCAGGCGCCACCGGCCCGCGCCGGGGCGTCCCAGGTGCCCCGGCAGGCGTACAGCAGATCCATCAGCTCTTCGACACTGCGCAGCTCCATGCGTCAGTCCTCCCGCCGGGCAAGCCGTTGCCGTCTGTCAGCAGATCATGGCCGCCTTGCGAATCGGCCAACGGGACCTGAACTGCGCGGCGGGCAGCAAGATGATGTTGAGCCGAATGAGGGATCCGCGAAAAGTGCATCTGGTAACAAACAGGTGAATAGTGAATGCCCTGAATGCGGGTTGACGCACGATAGTTACACCTTGTTTCCAGCGCTATCGAGCGGACGCCCGCTCATTTGGTTAGTCTGTAGGGGACGGACAGCAGTACGGGGTCCCACCCACACCCACGGTCCGTCCCGGGACAAGCCGGTGCACAACGGCCTGCTCTCAGACGAGTTACCGGCGCCACCGCGTCTGAACTGCTTTCAACCCAGACCCGCGCGGGCGTCAGGTACCGGATCGGCAGACCGGACGGCACGTCCCGAGGGTGACCGAACACATAAGGAGTGCGCGGTGACACCGGAGAAGACGAATCGCGAACAGCGCCCCAAGGAACGCACGGAGCGCGCGGAGCGCGCGGGCCGGGGCCCGAAGGAGATCGGCAGCCTCGACGTGTGGGCCCGTTCCGCTCCCATCCGCCTGGCCGGCTACGAGGACGACCTCGCCGAGCCCCACATCCTGCCCAGCGTCGACTGACCTCCTGGCAGAACCCTTCGCGATCGCCGACGCATGGGCGTGCGAGACTCACGCCCATGCAGATCAGAGAAGCCGCGGCCGACGACTGGCCGCGGATCTGGCCTTTCTGGCACCGCATCGTCGCCGCCGGCGAGACCTACGCCTGGGACCCGGACACCTCCGAGGAGGCCGCCCGGCTCCTGTGGATGAATCCGGCCAAACGTGTCTTCGTCGTCGAGGACGACACCGGCGCCATCGTCGCCTCCGCCTACGTCACCCCCAACTACGGCGGCCCCGCCGCCCGCATCGCCAACGCGGGCTTCATGGTCGACCCCGACCAGTCCGGCCGCGGCATCGGCCGCGCCCTCGCCGAGCACCTCCTGACCGCCGCCAAGGCGGACGGCTACCAGGGCATGGTCTTCAACGCCGTCGTCGAGTCCAACCCGGCCGTACGGCTGTGGACCTCCCTCGGCTTCACGATCCTGGGCACGGTCCCGGACGCATACGAACACCCACGGCACGGGCTGGTGGGGCTGCACATCATGTACAAGGCGTTGTGAGGCGCTGAGCGCTAATCGAGCGGCGCCGTCCGCTCCCACGGGTGCTGCTTCTCCAACTGCGCCGCCAGCTCCAGCAGATCGGCCTCCGAACCCGGCCGCCCCACCAGCTGTACGGCACACGGCGCGCCGGAGGGCAGGGTGCCGAAGGGGACGGACATCGCGGGCCAGCCGGTCAGGTTCCACGGTGGGGTCATCGGCGAGTAGTTGGTGTTGGCCAGCACATTGCGCAGCCAGCCTCGCTCGTGCCAGGCCTCGGACCTGGGGGAGCGGCGGGCCAGCGCCGGGGTGAGCAGGATGTCGTACTCGGCGAAGAACGGCTCCAGGCGCCTGCGCAGCTCGTTCCGGCTCTCGCCGGTCCGTACCCGGCCCACGAAGCGCCGCCCCACGGCCGCGTGCACCCGGGTCCGGCGGGTGAGCCGGCTCCGGTCCAGGCCCTGGGCGTCCACCGATGTGCCCGCCGTCCAGTGCGCGAGCGAGGTGAAGCTCAGCGACACCGGGTACGGCGGATCCGCGCGCCGCACCTGGTGACCGGCCTTCATCAGCAGCCCGGCCGCGTCCCGGGCGGCGGCCGTGTACGGCCTGCTGACGGCGATCCCCGCGATCGGGCTGCGCAGCGAGACGGCGATCCTGTGCGTGCCGGGCCCGGCGGCCGGGCGTACGACCTCGGCGTCGGCGATGACCGACAGCATCAGGCGCGCGTCCTCGACCGTCGTCGCCAGCGGCCCGTTCTCCGACATGCCGAACCAGTCGCCGTCGCCGATGCCGGCCGGGACCACGCCGGTGCCCGGCTTGATGGTGACCAGGCCGCAGTTGGCCGCCGGTATGCGCAGCGAGCCCATGCCGTCGTTGCCGAGGGCGATCGGCACCATGCCCGCGGCGACCGCGGCGGCGCTGCCGCCGGACGAGCCGCCCGCCGTGCGCGAGATGTCCCACGGGTTGCGGGCGGTGCCGTGGACGCCCTCCGTGGTACCGAAGACGCACAGCTCCGGCACGTTCGTCAGACCCAGGACCACCGCACCGGCGGCGCGCAGCCGGGCCACCGTGACATGGTCGTCCTCGGCGGGCGTGTCCGGCGTGGCGGCGGAGCCGAGCCGCATCGACTCGCCCCGCACCGCCAGGTTGTCCTTGACGGCCACCGGCACCCCGGCCAGCGGCAGTCCGGCCAGGTCGGCGCGGCCGCCCACCTCGTCGGCCTCGGCGAGGGCCGACTCCGCCCGCACCACCCGGAAGGCGCCGACCCGGCCGTCGAGCCGCTCGATCCGGGCCAGATGCTCGGCCACCACCTCACGCGGCGTGGCCCGCTTCTCGCGTACGGCGGCGGCTATCTCGGCGGCGGTCCGGCCGACCCAGCTGGTCACGGGCGCTCCTCGGAAGGCGACGGGTGCGGGGGCGTACTGGCGAGTAGTACGTCAGGGAGAACTGTGCCCCCGCTCGGGCGCCCCGTCGAGAGGGTGCCGGGCTTGGATATTCGGACCGGTCTTCTTGGGCTTTTCTCGCGAGGGCCGCCCGTCGACTCCCACTGAACCGCAGGTCATCCGATCAATGGCCCAACTCTGGCTTCTTCACGTCCCATTGACAGCGATTGTGGGCCGCTCAATTATCAGCCATCCGATGATTGGGGGCCGCTGTTGAGGCAGGTCAGAAGAGGATGGCTGCGCTTGACCGGGGTCGCGGCGGCGCTTGCGCTGAGCGTCGCGCCAGTGCCCGCGGTCGCGCAGGAAGCGCAGGAGCCGCCGCCGGTCACGGTGCCCGCGCTGACCGACTGGGCGCCGGAATCCGGCAGTTACGCCTTCGGGGCCGACACCCGGCTCGTCGCCGACAGCGCGGTGGAACGCCGGGTCGCCGGCACCCTTGCCGACGATCTCCGGGCGGCGGGGCACGGCACGGTGCCCGTCGTGCGGGGCGGAGCCCGAACCGGTGACATCGTTATCGACGTCCGGCCCGGCAAGGCGTCCCTGGGTGCCGAGGGCTACGAACTCCACGCCGGCAAACGGCTGTCGGTGACCGGCGCGACCGAGACCGGCGCCTTCTACGGCACCCGCACCCTCCTCCAGCTCCTCGCGCAGGGCGACCGCGTCCCCGCCGGACGCACGGTCGACGTACCCCGCTACCAGGAACGCGGAGTCGGCGTCTGCGCCACCGCCTACGAGGGGCTCCAGGGCCTGGGCTCCTGACCGCACGCGCCCCGCGCCACGCCGGTGCTGCCCCGCTCGACCAGCCGCGGCACCGGCACGCGGCACAGCGCCGAGTCCTCCAGGCCACCACGGACACCTCCGCGGGAACCGGGAACCAGTCGCCCTGCGGCTGCGCCCCTTCGAGCAGAGCGGGGCCGGCTACCGGCCCCGCCCACGCAGCAGCGACGGGGAACCGAAGCGGACCGGGACGCCGGGCGAGTAGAGCACGTTGACCGGCGGGTCCGTCATGGGCGGCAGGCCCGCCGCGGTGACCAGACCGTCGTCCAGGTCGAGCAGCTCGGCCCGGCACAGCGGCCACGGCGCGTGGTCGTTCGGCAGATGCACCGTGCGGCCGTGCCAGGAGACGTGCAGGCCCCAGCGTGCGGTCAGGAACCGCTCCAGCCGCGAGGGCCGCGCGATCCGCCCGCCTATGCGCACCACGGCACGGCTCCCGGGACCCCGGGCCGCGGCGTCCCGTCGTCGGCAGCTACGCCCGCTTCATCATCCTCGACGAACCGACCGCCCAGCTCGACAACCGGGAGATCGAGCGGCTCTTCACCCGCATGCGCACGCTGCAGGAGTCCGGCGTCACCTTCCTGTTCATCTCGCACCATCTCCAGGAGGTGTACGAGGTCTGCCAGACCGTCACGGTTCTCCGTGACGCCCGCCGGATCACCACGGCCCCGGTCGCCGAACTCCCGCGCCGGGCTCTGGTGGAGGCCATGGCGGGAGAGAGCATCGAGACCATCGCCGAACAGGCCGTGGACCCCGGGGACGTCGACCACGACGCCCCCGTCCTCCTCGAAGCCCGCGGGCTCACCTCACCGGCGTACCAGAACATCGACCTCACCGTGCGCCGCGGCGAGGTCGTCGGACTCGCCGGCATCAGCGGCAGCGGCAAGATCGAGCTCGCCGAGTCCTTCACCGGACTGCACACACCCACCGGCGGAACCGCACAACTCGACGGCGTGCGGCTGCCGTTCGGAGATGTGCGGGCCGCGCTGACAGCCGGGGTCGCCTGCGTCCCCCGCGACCGGCACGAGCAGGGGCTCGTCTCCGGCATGACCATCGGCGACAACGCCACCATGAGCGTCCTGGACCGGCTCGGCCGCTTCGGCTTCGTCGCCACCGAACGCAAGCGCGGCTTCGCCACCGCGCTGATCGAACGCCTCGACATCCACACCGAGGGCCCGGAGCAACCCGTCTCCGACCTGTCCGGCGGCAACGCGCAGAAGGTCGTCATGGCCCGCGCCCTTGCCTCCGACCCCCGGCTGCTGGTGCTGATCAACCCCACCGCGGGCGTCGACGTGAAGTCCAAGGAGTCCCTGCTCTCCCGCATGGACAGCGCCCGCGAGGACGGCACCGCCGTCCTCGTCGTCTCCGACGAACTCGACGACCTGCGGCGCTGCGACCGCGTCCTCGTCCTGTTCCACGGCCGTGTCGTCGCCGAGCACGCGGCGGGCTGGCGCGACCACGAGCTGATCGCCTCCATCGAAGGAGTGGACCATGGCTGACACCAAGGCTCCGCCGGTCATGCCCGTAAAGGTCCCCGACGCCCGATCGGCCAGGACGATGCTCCTCCGCCGGGCCCGCGAACTCGCCCTCGTGCCGGCCCTGTTGCTGCTCATGGTGCTCGGCGCGGTACTCAACGACTCGTTCCTCACCGAGCGCAACCTGATCTCGATCCTCGGCGCGTCCGCCGCGCTCGCGATGGTCGTGCTCGCCGAGTCGCTCGTCCTCATCACCGGCAAGTTCGACCTGTCCCTGGAATCGGTGGTCGGCATCGCGCCCGCCGTGGGGGCGCTCCTCGTGCTGCCCGCCGCCCAGTCCGGCTGGGGCACCGAACTACCCGCCGTACTGGCCCTGTTGGCTGTCCTGGCCGTCGGCGCCGCGGTCGGCGCCTTCAACGGCATCCTCGTCGTCAAGTTCAAGCTGAACGCGTTCATCGTGACGCTCGCGATGCTGATCGTCCTGCGCGGACTGCTCGTCGGCGCCACCAAGGGCAAGACGCTCTTCGGCATGCCCGACAGCTTCTACTCCCTCGCGACCACCACCTTCCTGAACATCCCGATGTCGGTGTGGCTCGCCGCGGCCGCCTTCGGCGTCGTCGGGTTCGTGCTGAAGTACCACCGCATCGGACGCGCCCTCTACGCCATCGGCGGCAACGCCGACGCGGCCCGCGCGGCCGGCATCCGCGTCGAGCGCGTGATGCTCGGCGTGTTCGTCGTCGCGGGCACCCTGGCCGCGGCGGCGGCATCATCCAGACCGGCTACGTCGGCGCGATCAGCGCCAACCAGGGCAACAACATGATCTTCACCGTGTTCGCGGCCGCGGTGATCGGCGGCATCAGCCTCGACGGCGGCAAGGGCACCATGTTCGGCGCCCTCACCGGCGTCCTCCTGCTGGGTGTCGTCCAGAACCTGCTCACGCTCGCCCAGGTCCCGTCCTTCCGGATCCAGGCCATCTACGGCGGGATCATCCTGGGCGCCCTCACCCCCGAGGAGGCACTCGAGATCCTGCGCAAGGGGCGGGAAGGCGCCGAGGCACGCACCAGCACCCTCCTGGAGCGGGGCTTCCCCGCCTACACCACCTCCGCGGGCTGGCTCGGCTACGACGACGAGACGCTCACCCGCCTCGCCGCCGAGGCCGTCGCCGACGGCTTCCGGCAGATCAAGCTGAAGGTCGATGCCGACCTCGAAGACGACGTACGGCGCTGTCGCGTCGCCCGCTCCGTCGTCGGCCCGGACATCCGCATGGCGATCGACGCCAACCAGCGCTGGGACATCGACGAGGCCATCCGCTGGATCAAGGCCCTCGCCGAGTTCGACCCATACTGGATCGAGGAGCCCACCAGCCCCGACGACATCCTCGGCCACGCCGCCGTCCGCAAGGCCGTCGCCCCGGTCAAGGTGGCCACCGGCGAGCACGTTCAGAACCGGGTCGTCTTCAAGCAGCTCCTCCAGGCCGGGTCCGTGGACATCGTGCAGATCGACGCGGCCCGCGTCGGCGGCGTCAACGAGAACCTCGCCATCCTGCTGCTCGCCGCCAAGTTCGGCGTCCCGGTCTGCCCGCACGCGGGCGGCGTCGGCCTGTGCGAACTCGTCCAGCACCTGTCGATGTACGACTACGTGGCCGTCGCCGGCACCACCGAGGACCGCGTCATCGAGTACGTCGACCATCTGCACGACCACTTCCTCGACCCGGTGATGATCAGGCAGGGTCACTACACGGCACCCACCGCGCCGGGCTTCTCGGCCGCCATGCGACCCGAGTCGATCGCGCGGTACACCTACCCAGGCGGCACCTTCTGGGTCGCCGACCTGGCAGCGGACAAGAAGGGACAGGCTGCATGAGCGACTTCGAGGGCCTCAGGGCCCTGGTGACGGGCGGCGCCTCCGGCATCGGCCGGGCCACCGCGGAACTCCTCGCCGAGCGCGGCGCCCAGGTCGCCGTCCTCGACCTGGACCCGTCGTCGGTGCAGAAGCCGCTGCTCGCCCACCGCGCCGACGTCACCGACGACGCCTCCGTACGCGAGGCCGTGGCGGCCGCGGTCGCCGACCTCGGCGGACTGGACGTACTGGTCAACAACGCGGGCATCGGCGCCCAGGGCACCGTCGAGGACAACGACGACGCCGAGTGGCACCGCGTCCTCGACGTCAACGTGGTCGGCATGGTCCGCACCGCCCGGGCCGCGCTGCCGCACCTGCGGGCGTCCTCGCACGCCGCGATCGTCAACACCTGCTCCATCGCAGCCACCGCGGGCCTCCCGCAGCGCGCGCTCTACAGCGCCACCAAGGGCGCCGTGTACTCCCTCACCCTCGCCATGGCCGCCGACCACGTCCGCGAGGGCATCCGCGTCAACTGTGTCAACCCGGGCACGGCGGACACCCCGTGGATCGGCCGCCTGCTCGACGCGGCCGACGACCCCGCCGCCGAACGCGCCGCCCTGGAGGCCCGCCAGCCCACCGGCCGCCTCGTCTCCGCCGCCGAGGTCGCGGGCGCCATCGCCTACCTGGCGAGCCCTCTGTCCGGCGCCACCACCGGCACCTCCCTCGCCGTCGACGGCGGCATGCAGGGCCTGCGTCTCCGCCCGGCGGGCCAGTGAGGACGCTCAGCCGGCTCGGCTTCGGCGCCGCCGGCATCGGCAACCTCTACACCGAGGTCGGTGAGGAGCAGGCGCACGAGGCGGTGACCGCGGCCTGGCAGCGGGGCGTGCGCTACTTCGACACCGCCCCGCACTACGGCCTCGGCCTGTCGGAACGCCGGCTGGGCGAGGCCCTGCGCGACTACCCTCGCGCCGAGTACACGGTCTCCACGAAGGTCGGCCGCCGTCTGGAACCGTCGACCGGCGGAGGGGACGACCTCGCCAACGGCTTCGCCGTCCCCGCCACGCACCGCCGCGTCTGGGACTTCACCGAGGACGGCGTACGCCGCACCCTGGAGGCCTGCCTCGAACGCCTCGGCCTCGACCGCGTCGACGTCGTCTACCTCCACGACCCCGACGAACACGCCGAAGAGGCATTCCGGGAGGGCTACCCGGCCCTGGAGAAGCTCCGCTCCGAAGGCGTCGTCGGCGCGATCGGCGCGGGCATGAACCAGACCGGGATGCTCACCCGCTTCATCCGCGACACGGACGTCGACGTGGTGCTGTGCGCCGGCCGCTACACGCTGCTGGACCACAGCGCCCTGACGGAGCTGCTTCCCGCCGCCGTCGAACGAGGTACCTCCGTCGTCATCGGCGGCGCCTTCAACTCCGGTCTCCTGGCTGATCCAAGACCGGGCGCCACCTACGGCTACGCCGCCGCACCGCCGGAGTTGCTCGACCGCGCCCTGCACCTGAGGTCCGTCGCCGACCGCCACGGCACCACCCTGCGCGCCGCAGCCCTGGCCTTCTGCGCCGTCCACCCGGCGGTCGCGAGCGTCCTCGTCGGCGTCCGCTCGGCGGCCGAAGTCCACGACTGCGCCGACCAGTTCGAGGCCACCGTGCCACCCGCCTTCTGGCAGGAGCTGCGGGACACCGGCCTCCTGCCCGCCGAGGAGCCGTCATGAGAGTCGCCCTGCACACGAAGGTCCGCGCGGACCGCATCGCCGAGTACGAGGCCGCCCACCGCGAGGTCCCCGAGGAACTCACGGACGCGATCCGCGCCGCCGGCGCCACCTCCTGGACCATCTGGCGGTGGGGGAGGCGCCGACCTCTTCCACGTCCTGGACTGCGAGGACTACGGCCGCCTCCTCGTCGAGCTGGAGAAACTGCCCGTCAACGTCGCCTGGCAGGCCCGGATGGCCGACCTCCTCGGCGTGGTGCACGACTACTCCGGCGAGGGCGCCGACGCGGGCCTGCCCGTCGTATGGGAGCTGCCGTGACCGTGGTCGACGCGCACCACCACGTCTGGGACCTCTCCGTCCGCGACCAGGACTGGATCACCGGGCCCGAACTCCAGTCCCTCCGCCGCAACTTCACCGTCGCCGACCTGGCCCCCGAGGCCCGAGCCGCCGGAGTCGACCGCACGGTCCTCGTCCAGACGATCACCGTCCCGGAGGAGACCCCGGAGTTCCTGGCCCTGGCCGCCGGGCATGAGCTGATCGCGGGCGTCGTCGGCTGGACCGACCTCACCCGCCCGGACGTCGCCGACGAACTGGCCCGGCTGCGGGACCTGCCCGGCGGCCGGTATCTCAAGGGCATCCGTCACCAGGTACAGGGCGAGCCCGATCCGGAGTGGCTGCTGCGGGCGGACGTACGGCGCGGACTGGCCGCTGTGGCCGAAGCGGGGTTGGTCTACGACCTCGTAGTGCTGCCGCACCAGCTGCCGGCCTGCGTCAAGGCCGCGGCCGCCGTGCCCGAACTCACCTTCGTCCTCGACCACTTGGGCAAGCCCCCTATCGCCTCCGGCGCACTGGATCCCTGGGCGTCCGACGTCCGTACCCTCGCCGCCCTGTCCAACACGGTCTGCAAGCTCTCCGGCATGGTCACGGAAGCCGACCCCGAGCGATGGACCGTCGACGATCTGCGCCCGTACGCCGACGTGGTGCTGGACGCCTTCGGCCCGGACCGGCTGATGTTCGGCTCCGACTGGCCGGTGTGCACACTGGCGGCGACGTACGCCGAAGTCATGGACACAGCACACCAGTTGACGGGACCACAGGACCGTACGCAGATCTTCGGGGCCACCGCCACCCGCGTCTACGACCTCTGAGCCACCCTCTCCAGCCGCGTCGGCGGCAGGAACTCCCGCACATACGTCCGCTCCCAGCACGCGCCCGTCTCCCGCAGCTCGCGCCAGGTCGTGTACCGGTAGCGGAAGAGGCGGGCGCGGACGTAGCGGGGCGGCTCGTCGGGCGGGAAGGGGGAGCGGCGCAGGAGCTTCAGCGTGTCCCGGTCGTTCTCCAGCAGCCGCTCCACCAGCGCGCCGAACCAGGCACCGGCGTACGCGGGGGACAGCGCGGCGAACCACATCAGCCAGTCGAGCCGCAGATGGTACGGCGCGAACTGGCGCGGCCAGTGCCGGGGATCGCCGGGCTTGCCCTTGAACTCGTACTCCCGCCAGTCCGAATCCTCGTGCGCCACGGAGTCGGCGGTGCCCTCGATCACCACCTCGTAGCGGATCCGGCTGACGCTGCCGAAGGCACCGTACGTATTGACCAGGTGGAGCGGGTCGAACGAGCGGTTCATGATCTGGCCGCGGGAGATCATGTTGCGGACCGGGTGGTAGCTGAGGCCGACGAGCAGCGCGGCGACCGCGAGGACCACGACCTCGTACCAGAGCGGCGCGTCCGGCACGGACGGCGGATCGCTCGGGAACTCCACCGCCGACAGGGCCAGCACGATGGTGATCCAGTTCAGCCAGGAGAAGTTGCCGGACAGGACCAGCCACAGCTGCGTCACGATCATCAGCGAGGCGGCGGCCGTCGCGATCGGCTGCGGCGTGAACAGCAGGACGGGGACGACCAGTTGGGTGAAGTGGTTCGCGGCCACCTCGACCCGGTGCAGCGGCCGCGGCAGATGGTGGAAGAACCAGCTGAACGGTCCCGGCATCGGCTGGGTCTCGTGGTGGTGGTCCAGGCAGGTCAGCTTTCGCCAGCACGCGTCGCCGCGCATCTTGATCAGACCCGCGCCGAACTCGACGCGGAACAGGATCCAGCGCAGCAGGAACAGCACCACGATCGGCGGGGCCACCTCGTCGTTGCCGAGCAGGACGGCGAGGAAGCCGACCTCCAGGAGCAGGGACTCCCAGCCGAACGAGTACCAGGTCTGGCCGACGTTGACGATGGACAGGTAGAGCACCCAGGGCACCAGCCACAGCAGCATGCCGCCCCACAGCGGCAGCAGGGAGTCCAGCCCGGCCAGCAGCGCCGCCGACACCGCGCAGCCGGACCACGCGCAGGCCGCGAAGTAGCGGTCCGAGTAGTGGAGCTGGAAGAGGCTCGGGGCGCGTTTGAAAGGCACGCGCTCGACGAAGCGGGGGATGGGCAGCATGCCGCGCTCGCCCATCAGCGCCCGGAACTGCAGGGCCGCCGTCAGGAACGCCACGAGGTACACACCGGCCAGGGCCCGCTGGAATACCAGCCGGCTCAGCCAGTAGTCGGGTGCCGTGAACCAGTCCATGGCCTCGCACTCCTCCCACCATTGTCGCGCCGGAACCCCGGGTGACTCTCCGTATACCACCTCTCCGCTTGCGTAACCCAAGCGAGTGAAGCAGACAATAGTGACGAAATGCCCGATACGAAGCGGGAGAGCGTGGTGCGGACATCCACCGGAACCGTCGTCACGGCCTGCGCGCTCTCGGCGGCGCTCCTCGTCGCCGGCTGCGGCGCCGACGGCGACAAGGACACCAGGGCGGGCGGGGAACTCTTCCTCCAGCCCGCCGCGGCCCAGGGGCCGGACCCCTTCACGGACTCCACGGTCACCTCGACGGCCACCCCCTCCCCCATCACCCGAACGCCGCAGCCGGCACAGTCGGGCGCGGCCGGGGTGCGGTCCGTGTCCGGCGGCACGCCCGGCCTCTACGGCGGCATCGAACGGGTCGGCAGCTGCGACGTGGGCCGCCAGGTCACCCACCTGACCGCGGACCGGACCAAGGTGCGCGCCTTCGCGTGGGCCGCGGGCATCTCCCAGGCCTCGATCCCGGGCTATCTGCGCGGTCTGGCCCCGGTGCAGCTCCGCGCCGACACCCGGGTCACCAGCCATGGGTTCCGCGACGGGCGGGCGACCACCTTCCAGTCCGTGCTCCAGGCGGGCACCGCCGTCCTCGTCGACAACCGGGGCGTCCCGCGCGTTCGCTGCGCCTGCGGCAACCCGCTCGCGCCGCCGGTCGCGGCGGGGGGCAACTCCGGCACCAGCGGGCGGCCCTGGTCCGGCTACCGGCCCGCCCAGGTGATCGTGGTGGCCCCGGCGGTCCAGGTGATCACCAACATCACGATCATCAACGTCGTCGGCAACACCTGGATCGAACGGCGGATCGGCCACGACGTCCACCACGACCGCGTCGTACCGTCGCCGACCCCGGTGCCGCCGACGCCGACCCCGCCGCTGAGCCCGACGCCGAGCCCGCACGACAGCGCGTCCAGCGCCTCGCCGAGGGAGGACAACCCGTTCTCGAACGAGGACAGCCCGTCCCCGAGCGACTGCGCGACCCCGATGGTCACCGTCACCCCCGGCGCCACCGACGACGTGACGACGGAGACGCCGTCCACCGGGCCGACGGACTGCCCCACCGCCACCGTCACGGCGACGCCCCCGACGACCGAGCCCGAGAGCCTGCCGTCCGACGAGAGCACGGAACCGGTGCCGGACCCGGCGGAGCCCGACACCTCCCTCGACGCCACGGACGAAACCGGCCCCGAGGCCGTCCCCGAAGCCCCCGACCTGCCCGACGGCGGCGGCCTGATCCCTGACGATCGGGCCACCTCCGACAGCATCCTGGGCAGCCCCACCGACGTCTTCGACGGCTGAGCAGAACCGGTGGACTCCCCACTCGAAGAATCGGATGAATCCTGGCAAGGTGGGCGCATGGTTGACCGGGGAGCGAGCGCCTTGTCGCTCCCGCACGACTGGCCCGCCCACCCGGATCCGATCCTGGCGCTCAACCGCATGGGAAGCTTCGACTGGGACCTGGACAGCGGCCTGTTCCACATGGACGCCCAGGCCCACGAGGTCTTCGACCTGCGCCCCGACGAGTACGACGGCCACCCCGAGTCCCTCGCCGTCCGGGTCCCGCGGCCGGAGGGCCACCGGCTCGACGCGCTGGTCTCCCAGGCGATGAAGGACGGCAGCGAGAACTACGGCACCTACTTCCGCATCCGCCGCCGCGACGGAGCGCTGCGCTGGACCCACACGCAGGGCTACATCCGCCGTGACGAGACGGGCCGGCCGCGCCGCATCATCGGCATCGTCCGGGACGCCACCCAGGAGTTCGCCGAGGTCGAGGCCCGCCGTGAACAGGCCGCGCAGGACGAGGCCCGCCGCCACCAGACCAACGTCGTCCAGCTCACCACGGCCGCCCTCGCGCACGCCCGCACCGTCCAGGACGTCATCGACATCCTCAAGGACACCCACGGCCTGACCCACCTCGGCGCCACCAGCCTGGTCATGGGCCTGGTCGAGGCGGGCCGCATCCGGCTGGTCGCCGAGGGGCCCGCGGGCAGCTTCGTGCCCGGCACCCTGGTCACCCGGATCGACGAGCCGTACCCCATGAGCGAGGTCGTCCGCACCCTCAGCCCGCGCTTCATCGAGTCGCCGGAGGAGTTCGCGGACACCTATCCGGTCCTCTGGCCGCACATCACCGACCTGAACATCACCGCGGCCGCCTATCTGCCGCTGATCGCCCAGGCCCGGCCGATCGGCGCCATGGGCCTGCTCTACAGCGACCGGCGCGGCTTCTCCACCGAGGAGCGCAACGTGCTCGTCGCCCTCGGCAGCAGCATCGCGCAGAGCCTGCAACGGGCCATGTTCCACGAACAGGAGAAGGACCTCGCCACCGGCCTCCAGCAGGCCATGCTGCCGCGCACCATCCCCAGCGTGCCCGGCGCCGACGTCGCCGTCCGCTACCGCGCTGGTTCTGCCGCAGGCTCCCTCGGCCGGGACATCGGCGGCGACTGGTACGACCTGATCCCGCTGCCCGGCGGCCGCGTCGGCGCCGTCATCGGCGACGTCCAGGGCCACGACACCCACGCCGCCGCCGTCATGGGCCAGCTGCGCATCGTGCTGCGCGCCTACGCCGCCGAGGGCCACACCCCCGCCACGGTGATGGCCCGCGCCTCCGTCTTCCTGCACGAACTGGACACCGACCGCTTCGCGACCTGCCTGTACGCCGAGGCCGACCTGTCCACCGGAGTCGTCCAGGTGGTGCGGGCCGGCCACATCGACCCCCTGGTCCGCGCGCCCGACGGCAGCTGCCGCCGCGTCTCCGTCCCGGGCGGGCTGCCGCTCGGCCTGTCCGCCGAGTTCGGCAGCCTCGAGTACGCGGTCAGCACGGTCGAGCTCGACCCCGGCCACGCCCTCCTCCTGTGCACCGACGGCCTGGTCGAACAGCCCGGCATCGACCTCGACGAGGGCATGAACACCCTCACGGCGCTGATCACCTCCGGCCCCGACGACGTACGCGACCTCGCCGACTGCCTCATCGACGTGGCCGAGGAACGGGGCGGCGACGACGACGTGGCCCTGCTCCTGCTCCGCCGCCGCGTCCTGGACGCCCCGCGGGCCGGCGGCCGCCTCCAGCAGCACGTGGCCCCCGGCGACCCCGAGGCCCTCACCCAGGCCCGGCACATGATCGCGGCCGCGGTCCGCTCCTGGGGCGCCGCCGACCGCGCCGACGAGGTCGAGCTGGTCGCCGACGAACTGATCACCAACGCCCTGATGCACACCGAGGGCTCCGCGATCGTCACCCTCAGGGTCCTCACCGGCTCCGACCGCCGCCTGCGTGTCGAGGTCGAGGACTCCTCCAGCGCCCTGCCGCGCCGCCGCGAGGCCGGGGACTCGGGCGTCTCCGGCCGGGGTCTGCTCCTGGTCGACCTGCTCACGGACGTATGGGGAGTGGAGGCGCGAGGCGGCGGCAAATGCGTGTGGTGCGAGTTCCTGGTGCCGGAGCGGACCTGAGGACGCGCGCTCCGGATGGCACTCTGGACGTATGCCGGAACTCCCCGAGGTCGAAGCCCTCAAGGACTTCCTGACCGAGAACCTGGTGGGCCACGAGATCGTCCGGGTGCTGCCTGTGGCGATCAGCGTCCTGAAGACCTACGACCCTCCCCTCACCGCCATGGAGGGCCACGAGGTCGTCGCCGTCCACCGCCACGGCAAGTTCCTCGACCTCGAGACCGCCGACGGCCCCCGTCTGGTGACCCACCTGGCCCGGGCGGGCTGGCTGCACTGGAAGGACCGGTTCCCCGACGGGCCCACCCGTCGCCCGGCCACCGCTCCTCAACGACGCGCTTCGCGCGACCCCTTCTTGTCACGGCCCGGCAAGGGCCCTCTCGCCCTGCGCGTGGTCCTGGAGACCGGCGCGGGCTTCGACCTGACGGAGGCCGGGACCCAGAAGCGCCTGGCGGTGTACGTCGTACGGGACCCGCGGGAGGTCCCGGGGGTGGCCCGCCTGGGCCCCGACCCGCTGGCCGACGACTTCGACGAGGAGCGTTTCGCGGAGTTGCTGAAGGACGAACGCCGTCAGTTGAAGGGCGCCCTGCGGGACCAGAGCCTGATCGCCGGAGTCGGGAACGCCTACAGCGACGAGATCCTGCACGCGGCGAAGATGTCCCCGTTCAAGCTGGCCGCCTCGCTGTCGCCCGAGGAGACGGGACGGCTGTACGAGGCCCTGCGCACGACCCTCACCGAGGCGGTCGAGCGTTCCCGCGGCGTGGCGGCGGGACGGCTGAAGTCCGAGAAGAAATCCGGCCTGCGCGTCCACGGCCGTACCGGCGAACCCTGCCCGGTCTGCGGCGACACCATCCGCGAGGTGTCCTTCAGTGACTCCTCGCTCCAGTACTGCCCCACCTGCCAGACGGGCGGCAAGCCGCTGGCGGACCGGAGGCTGTCGAGGCTGCTCAAGTAACCAACCCTGCCAGGACAGGCCTTAGAGCTGGGACTTCAGCGTCACCAGATGCTCCCCGTCCGCCGCCCGCAGCTCGTAGCGGGCGATCTGGTCGGGGTGCATGGCCGCCGCGCCCATCATGGTGTTCTCGCGGGCGTCGTGGCGGGAGACCGTCCAGCTGGTGATCGTCTGTTCCGAGCCGTCGCGGCCCACGGCGATCAGATGGCAGACCCGGGGGCCCGCGCCGTCCTTGACCTTGAGTTCGACCTGGCTGCCCCAGGGCTCGCTCTCGGTCGTGACCTGCGCCCACACACCGGAGCGTGCGTCGGTCGCCTCGATGCGTACCGGTTCGTCGCCGCCGCCCGCGAGCATCACGACCCCGGGACCGGCGACCGCGAACACCACCGACGCGGCCAGGCCGTACAGCAGCCGCCGGCGCCGCGCCCGGTGCCGGGCCGCCACCTCGGTGAGGAGCCGGTTCAGCAGTTGTGGGCCGGGCTTGGCCATGGGGTGCACGGCGCGCGGCGTGGACCGCCGGTACAGCATCAACTGCCGTGCGGCAGGCCCAAATTCGGTCACGTGTGCCGCACAGCGGGGGCACTCCATGAGGTGGTCCTCGAAGCGGAACGCGTCCGCCTCGTCCAGCACGCCGAGCGCGTACGCGGCGACGTCGCGATGCCTCTCCAGGGACCTCATGCCGAATCCTCGTGCCGTTGGGTGCGGGGTGGGTTACTCCTTGCTCCCACCGGTACGCACCAGACAGCCGAATCACTCAAGGCACACACAGAATCGCAACCAAGGGATTCGGAGCGGCCGGGGCGGAGGATTGGTCCCGAACGAAACCGGTCTAAAAAAGGTGGATGGCGAGGTGACCGAGCGGCAGCCCCAGCTGCCACGCGGGCGTCCACACCTTCGGTCCCTCGTCCTCGCCGAACACCGCAGCACCACCCGGTACCGCGTTCAGATCGGGCGCCAGCAGCTCGGTCTCCTCCAGCCAGCGCCAGGCGGCCTCCGCCAGATCCAGGTCGGGAGCCGGCCCCCCGGACTCGATCGCCTCGGCCGCGAGGTGCGCCATGCGCTCGCGCACCCAGTCCTGCCACGGCTGGTCGTACGCCGTCAGCGACAGCCAGGTCTCCAGCTGGGAGACGACCCGGATGCCGGAGAGCTCACCGCCGGTGTCGGACAGGAAGACGGTCAGCGCCAGGGCGTCGCGCCCGGCGCGGAACTCGAAGGACGTCGGCGGCATGAGATCGCCGGTCCGCAGCAGCTCGTCGGCGATGTACTCGGCGTACAACCACGCCATGGGGACGGTCAGTTCACCGCCGCCGGTGCCGTCAGTGCTCTCTTGACCTCTGTGCAGCATCCCTTCCTGCCTTCCTCCGGTGCGTGCGCGTCGCCCGACCCCGGGCCCCAGTCCGGAACACGGATGAAGACAGCCGATTACTCAACCGGGGTCACTGGCAAGGCGCTTTACGGAGGTTTGACTCAGCCATTGGTTTCACCGCAGGTCGGCCGCGTATCCCGGAAGCACCCGGCGCAGGGCGCGCAGCGCGTAGTACGCGCGGGACTTCACGGTACCGGGCGGGATTCCCAGGGCTTCCGCGGCCTCCGCCACACTTGCCCCTTGGAAGTACACGAGCACCAGGACTTCACGGTGCTCCGGAGTGAGTGTCTTCACAGCCTCGCGCACATCGAGCATCTCCGCGGCCCGCTCGGCGTGATCGGCCATCACCCGGGCGTTCTCCAGGATCGCGTCCCCGACCTCCGGGGGCCGCGCCTGCCGGGCCCGCCGCGCGTCTATCGCGAGCCTGCGCCCGACCGTGAGCAGCCACGGCCGTACGGAGTCGAAGTCGTCGGCGCGCAGTGCCTCGGGATGCTGCCAGGCGCGCACGAGCGTCTCCTGCACAAGGTCCTCGGCGCGCTGCCGGTCACCGTCGCAGAGCCGGAGAAGGAGCGCGAAGAGAGGCCGGCCGTGCTCCCGCTGCAGTGCGGCGAGCTCGTGCTCGGCGGTCGTCCCGTTTGTGAGGGTGGTTCCGGCCGTCATGGCCGTATGGCACCTCAGGCGGCGCCCCGGGGACAGGGCACGCACACGGATCTGCGGCGGACGGTCGATCGCGTCGACGAACGGTTCGACGAACGGTCCCTTCCGCCTCTCGCCGACACGCCGGACGGGCTAACGGCGGTGGCCGGATTGTTTGCGGGCGCGTGCAGCTTCGTACCTATTGCTGCGTAAATATGACCACAAGGGGTGAGCTGATGATTGCACGCAGTCGACAGGTGGCCCTCGTGCTGACCGCGGTCCTCGCCGCGGGCGCCGCCTGCCAGGCCCACGAACACGAATCGCCGGGACGCCCGGCTCCGTCCGCCGACGGCGCCCGCGGCTTCACGCTCGTCGCCTCCGGCGACGTCCTCCCGCACACCTCGATCATCGACCGGGCCCGCTTCGACGCGGGCGGCACCGGCTACGACTTCCGCCCGATGCTCGCCGGGGTCCGGCCCGTCGTCTCCCGCGCCGATCTGGCCCTGTGCCACATGGAGACCGTCTACGGCGCCGACGGCAACTACACCGGCTATCCCGCCTTCAAGTCCCCGCCCGAGGTGGCGGCAGGCCTTGCCGCCACCGGCTACGACGGCTGCTCCACCGCCTCCAACCACAGCCTCGACGACGGCGCCGCCGGCATCCTGCGCACCCTGGACGCCCTCGACCGCGCGGGCGTACGGCACGCCGGATCGGCGCGCACCGAGGCCGAGGCGCGCGCCGTGACCGTCCTGCGCGCGGGCGCGGCCCAGGTCGCCCACCTCGCGTACACGTACGACACGAACGGCTACCCGCTCCCGCCCGGCCAGCCCTGGGCCGTCAACCTCATCGACGGGAACAGGATCCTGGCCGACGCACGGGCCGCCCGGCAGGCCGGCGCCGACGTGGTCGTCGTATCGCTGCACTGGGGCACCGAATGGCAGGACGCCCCCGACGAACGGCAGCTGACCCTGGCGCGCGAACTCACCGCCGCCCGCACCGGTGACCGCCCCGACGTCGACCTGATCCTCGGTACCCACGCCCATGTCCCGCAGGCGTACGAGAAGGTCAACGGCACCTGGGTCGTCTACGGCATGGGTGACCAGATCGCCGGCGCGATGAACAACCACCAGGGCGCCCAGGACCCGCGCGGCAACCAGTCCACCCTCGGCCGCTTCACCTTCACCCCGCCCGCGAAGCCCGGCGGACGCTGGGCGGTGACGAAGGCGGAGTTCGTACCGCAGCTGTTCGACGTCGACGCCGGCCGGGTGGTCAACCTCAACCAGGTGATCGCGCAGGGTGCCGACCTGGGCGCGGTGCGCGACCGCATCCGGGACGTCGTCCTCAGCCGGGGCGCGGCGCAGGACGGCCTGGTCATGGGGAAGTAGAGGTCAGTCTGCGTCCACGTGGTCGAAGGTCCGCAGCATCTCCTTCAGTACGCGCTTGCACGCCCGGAGCTCACCGTCGGTCAGATCGCCACCGACCTGCCGGTTCAGGGCGTGCTCGCGCGCGAGGATCGCGGTGATGACGGCCTCGCCCGCGTCCGTGATCCGGATCAGCGAGGACCGCTGGTGTGCGGGGTTGGGCGTGACCTCGATCCAGCCCCTGGCCGCCGCGTCGTTGACCATGCGCTGCACGAACTGCCGGGTCAGCGTCATGACCCGGCCCATCTGAGGCACCGTCATGGGCCCGTATCTGTGCAGCAGAACCAGGACGGAGCGCACGCCGACGGACACCCCCTCGACCGCCTCGACTGCATCGACCTGCTCGAGCTTGCGCAGGCCGCGCCGGTAGAGCGCGCCGATCAGGTCGAACACCTCGCTGACCCGGTCGCCGAGATCGTCGGGTGACAGCGGTTCGTCGATGTCGTTCACCCGGCCATCATGACACCTTGGTTGCCAAAGTCGCCCGAAGATGACACCTTGGTTGTCATGACAGTTGCTTCGGAACTGAGCTTCTTCGCGTCCGCCGACGGTGACCTCGCCTACCTCGACACCGGCTCCGGCGATCCGGTGGTCCTGCTCCACTCCGGATACGTCGATCACCGGGTCTGGCACGCACAGATCCCGGCCCTGGCCGCCGCATACCGGGTGATCGCCCCGGACGTACGCGGCCACGGATCCTCCGCCAACGCGACCGAGCCCTACCGCTGGGCCGACGACCTGGCCGGCCTGCTGCGCCACCTGGACGCCGGGCCCGCGGTCCTCGTCGGCCTGTCGATGGGCGGGCTGATCACCACCAACACGGCGCTGGAATACCCGGACCTCGTCCGCGCGGTGGTCACCTGCGGCGCCGCAACGGGAGAGTTCCGGTACACGGATGCCTGGACCCGCGAGATCCAGGCCGAGATGGCGCGGACGCTGGCCGCCGGAGACATCGAGGGCTGGCTCAAGGCCTTCCTGCGGGGCGTGGCCGGCGAGCACCGGACCTCCGACGACATCGACCAGGACATCGCGCGCCGGCTGCGGGGGATGGCCGTCGGCACGCTCTCGAAGCACACGCCCGGCGAGAAGGACTGGTTCGTGCCCGTGACCGACACCTTCGCCCGCGCGCCGGAGATCGACGTACCGCTGCTCACCCTCAACGGCGGCCTCGAACCCGCCGCCATGCTCGACGCCGCCGAGCGGCTCGCCCGCACCGTCCGCCACGGCCGCGCCGAGACCGTCGAGGGCGTCGGCCACTACCCGAACCTGGAGAAGCCGGAGGTCTTCAACCGCGTCCTGCTGGACTTCCTCCACGCCCTCTGACGGACCGTCATCCGGCGACGGTGTAACTGAGATCCGTCGCCACCAGCGAGTCCGGCGCGAGCCGCAGCCACATCGTCCCGCGCTCCGCCGGATCGTCGTGCAGATAGTGGACGAAGCGCTCGTCCCACCGCTCTTCGTCCGCCCCCAGGTAGCGGACGAGCTTGCGCCGCCCCCGCGGCACGTCGAACGGCACCAGCTCGGCCCGCCCGCGTGCGATCACCTGCCGGACCAGCCCGGTCGCCGGGTCGCACTCGTCCACCACGAGCGCGACCCGCGGATCCGCCGTGACCCGGTCGAACAGGCGGGCCCACGGCCCGGTCAGGACCCAGAAGGCCCTGTCCTCCCAGAGGAACCACACGGGCCGCACCGTCGGCCCGTTCGTGGCGAGACGTGCCGTGAGGGGCTGGCGCAGGAAGGCGTCCACATCGAAGGCGTGAGAAGTCATGCCCCAGGTCTACGCCACGACTCCCCTACGGCACCACGGTCACCGGCCACCGCCCCGCCTTCACCCGTGCTGTTCCGTCACGGCTGTGAGGCTATCGGAATCCGCTGGTCCCGCCGTCGGGCAGGGTTCCCCACGGACGCGGTGGCGCCGCCGCGGACGGTCCGTCTTAGACTCAGCTCAGAACACTGACAGGCCCGTCAGTGTCGTGAATCGGTCCAGGGCCGCCACCCCTGCCACCGAATTGCCCCGCTCGTCCAACCCCGGGCTCCACACGCACAGCGTGCACCGGCCCGGTACGACCGCGATGATTCCGCCGCCCACACCGCTCTTCCCCGGCAGGCCGACCCGGTAGGCGAACTCGCCCGCCGCGTCGTAGGTGCCGCAGGTCAGCATCACCGCGTTGACCTGTTTGGCCTGGCTCTGGCTGAGGAGGCGGGAGCCGTCGGCTCGGATGCCGTGGCGGGCCAGGTAGCTGGTGGCGAGGGCGAGGTCGGCGCAGGACGCCTTGATGGAGCACTGGCGGAAGTACTGGTCGAGCAGGACCGGCACGGGGTTGTCGATGTTGCCGTACGCCGCCATGAAGTGGGCGAGCGCGGCGTTGCGGTCGCCGTGCGCGGTCTCGGAGGCGGCGACCTCCTTGTCGAAGTGCAGGGCCGGGTTGCCGCTCTCCGTGCGGAGGAACGACAGCAGCTCCCCCGCCGCGTCGCCGGTACGGGTCTGGAGGCGGTCGGTGACGACCAGCGCACCCGCGTTGATGAACGGGTTGCGCGGGATGCCGCTCTCGTACTCCAGCTGGACCAGGGAGTTGAAGGGGTTGCCGGAGGGTTCGCGGCCCACGTGCTCCCACAGGACGGCGCCTTCGCGGGCCAGGTCGAGGGCGAGGGTGAAGACCTTGGTGATGGACTGCGTCGAGAACGGCTCGCGCCACTCCCCGACGCCGTACACCGTGCCGTCCAGTTCCGCGACGGCCATGCCGAAACTGCGCGGATCGCAAGCAGCGAGCGCCGGGATGTAGTCGGCTGGCCGGCCACGGCCGGGAGTGCGCTCGATCTCCTCGGCGATGCGTTCCAGGACCGGCGCGAACGTCATGGACGAAGTCATGATCACCATTGTG
>NZ_KQ949108.1:0-1160 GCF_001514305.1 Streptomyces dysideae | reverse complement strand
CCTCCGTGCCGGTCCCGGTGCGCATCCGCAGGTCAGGCCAGGGCCTGGCCGCTGCCCGCGACGGCCTCCGGGCGCAGCAGGTCGGCGAGGGTCTCGGCGGGCAACAGGCCCTTCTCCAGGACGAGTTCGGCCACACCGCGACCGGTGACGAGGGCTTCCTTGGCGATGTCGGTGGCCGCCGTGTAGCCGATGTGCGGGTTGAGGGCGGTGACCAGGCCGATGGAGTTCTCCACGGTCCGGCGCAGCACCTCGGTGTTGGCGGTGATGCCGTCCACGCAACGCTCGGCGAGGGTGAGGCAGGCCGTGCGCAGGTGGGTGATGGACTCCGACAGGGAGTGCAGGATGATCGGCTCGAAGGCGTTGAGCTGGAGCTGTCCGGCCTCGGCCGCCATGGTGATGGTGACGTCGTTGCCGATGACCTCGAAGGCGACCTGGTTGACGACCTCGGGGATCACCGGGTTGACCTTGCCGGGCATGATCGACGAGCCGGCCTGCACGGGCGGCAGGTTGATCTCGCCGAGGCCGGCGCGCGGCCCGGAGGAGAGCAGGCGCAGGTCGTTGCAGCTCTTGGAGAGCTTGACGGCGATCCGCTTGAGCACGCCGGACATCTGCACGAACGCCCCGCAGTCCTGGGTCGCTTCGACCAGGTTGGCAGCCGTGACCAGGGGCAGGCCGGTGATCTCGGCGAGGTGGCGGCGCGCCGACTCGGCGTATCCGGCGGGGGCGTTGAGGCCGGTGCCGATCGCCGTGGCGCCCAGGTTGATCTCATGGATCAGCTCGACTGCCTCGGCGAGCCGGCTGCGGTCCTCGTCGATCATGACGGCGTACGCCGAGAACTCCTGGCCGAGCGTCATCGGCACCGCGTCCTGCAACTGCGTACGGCCCATCTTCAGGACGTCGCGGAACTCGACGGCCTTGCGGCCGAAGGAGTCCTGGAGCACGGACATCGCCTTGAGCAGGCCGCGCACCGCGAAGACCGTCGCGACCTTGACGGCGGTCGGGTAGACGTCATTGGTGGACTGGCTGAGGTTGACGTCCTCGTTGGGGTGCAGGTGCTGGTACTCGCCCTTGGCGTGGCCGAGCAGTTCCAGCGCCCGGTTGGCGACGACCTCGTTGGCGTTCATGTTGGTGGACGTGCCGGCGCCGCCCTGGACGACGTC
>NZ_KQ949107.1 GCF_001514305.1 Streptomyces dysideae | reverse complement strand
GTCCGTGTCGGAGGTGATCAGTGAAGCCCTCGTCCGCACCGTGTGCGAGACGGGGCGGCCTCGACTTGGTGACTGCGACACCGGCCGGATCCTGAGTCTGAGCCCTGCTCTCGACAGGAGACGGACCTGCCTCTGGCCGTACCGTGACCTTCATCAGGACCGATCACGGGGAGATCCCCCTCCCGGAACCCTCCGGGTGCGTCGGTCGCACCGACCAGCGCCCCGGCTACTGCGCCGACACCCTCTGCTACGGCACCGACGTCACCCTCACGTTGCACGGGGAGCACATCACCGACGCGTGCCTCGTCCAGGCGCCGTTCTTGAACGTGATCGTGCCGGAGAACTCCGGCCGCCAGCCCGAGGCGTCGGTCTCTCCTCCATCGGCAAGACCTTCGACCTGCCAGCCTGCACGAGCTGGCCGCCGCGCTCGACGGCTACGCCGACCGGCTGCGCGACCTCGCCAACGAACTGGCCGTGCGTCTCGCCGGGGGTGGCAGGTGAGCCGTCGGCCGCACCCCACGCATGACTGAGCGGGCCGCGCTCGCGCAAGCCGCCCGCCGGCCGCCGTGAACGACGGGGCAAGGCCCCCCGGACGAGAGAGGCACTCCGTCTCGGACCGTCTGGCGTCTCGCGCTGACACATGAACACGCTGGACAGGACCGGTCCGGCTTACGCCGGGGGAGGCTGGCCGGACCAGGGCCTTCTACCGTGGCACGGGCACCCGCAGTTCAAGGTCATGATGGGCGCCTCCCATGCGGGCGCGCCGCAACGTCGCACCTGGCGGGGGCCGGAGCACAGAGCATGCTCGTCGAGGGCGCACTCCGGGGTCTTCTCTGGTTCGCTCACGGCCGGTCGGCAACCGGCGTCAGGCTGTGGATCTTGCGGCAGCCCACGCAGGCGAACAGGCCGCGGGCGCCGAATGTGGAACCCCGGTCGTCGAGTTGCACGGGACGGGCCGTGTCGCTGAACCCTTTGTGCCAGCTGCACCAGGCGAACGACCGCGCGGTGTCGATGTCCTGGCTCGTGTCCATGCTTACCGCCTCTTCCTGCGGCAGGGGGAGCAGGTGATGGTTGCGGATCTCAACGTTGCAGTCCGACACCCGCGACAGATCACCGCGCTCGGCGGCCTCGGCGCGCTGATGGGCCAGCGCCTGGCACACGCCGCAGCCGTCCGGGGGAGTGGGTTCGTCGAGCGGGAGGCCGAGGGTGATGGGCGGGTCCATGGTCGTCTTGGGGCTGCTCATGCCCCGAGGCTCTCGGAAGCGTCCTGTTGGGCATCAGGACAGAACCAAGGCAGTTACCGGCGGCGGACCGGACGGTTTCACCAGACGGACTACATCGGCAGGACTACCGTCGAGGGCACGCGAGCGAGGGGACACGGCCATGCCGAAGCAGCGGAACACCACGTTGGATGCGCTGCTCACCGAGTTCGGGTACACCCACCAGCAACTCGCCGACGAGGTCAACCGCATCGCCCTGGACGAGTTCGGTACACCCGCGAACTGCACCGACCGGCACGTACGCCGCTGGATCGCCGGCGAGGTGCGATGGCCGTGGCCCCGGTACCTTCGCCCCCTGCAAGAGATCTTCGGCCGCAGCCCGGAGGCCATGGGATTCGTGTCACGCAAGGCCTCACAGAACGCCACTGTGCCCCCACGGCTAGCGCCTGTCATGCGACACCACACGATGCAGCGCCGTACCTTCATCGCGGGTGCCCTCATCGCCGCTCTTGGCACGGATCAGACACCCCAGCGTGGCCGTCTCGGTATGTCCGACGTCGACCGGTTCCAAGGCGCCACTACCCGCCTCGACGCCCACTTCAACGGCCTCGGAGGCGGTGCACTGGTCGACGTCGCCGCCGACTACCTGTCCCGGCTCCAACGCGCTCTGGACCACTGCACCTACGGCGAGCGCGTCGAGCGAGCAATGCACCGCGCCGTCGCCGAAGTCGCCGCATGCGCCGGCTGGTCCGCGCACGATTGCGGCGACTACGGCCGGGCTGCACAGCTACGCAATCAGGCGCTGCAAGCGGCGCTGTTGGCCCGTGATCCGGTCGCGGTGACCCGGGCGTGGTCCGATCTTGCCGCGCAGGCCGAGCACGCCGGGCGTCCTGCGGAGGCCGCCCGGATCAACCGGGCTGCGCTCGCCGAACGGCACCTTCGCGCCGAGCCGCTGATCACAGCGCTCCTCCACGCCAGGCTGGCCGACTGCCTCGCCCAGATCAACGACCCAAAGGGTATGGGCCGCCACCTCGCCGCGGCCGAACGCATCTACGACCGCGCCGGTACCGTGGGTGCTCCGAGCTGGCTCGCCTTCCTGACCCCGGCGGAGTTGTCCGGACTCGGCGCCATCGCCCACCAGAGCGCTGGCCTGTATGTCCGCGCCGAGGAGCAGACCGCCTGCACCCTCGAACTGCTGGACGATCGGTTCGCCCGGAACCGGACCTACTACACGGTGCTGCTTGCTGAGCTCCAGCTCGCCCAAGGAGCCTCGGACCGGGCCGCTGCCACGGTGGCGGACGTTCAGGTGTCCGGGGTGGCGAGCAGTCGTATCACGGCCCGTCTCGAGCGGGTCACCGCAGCAGCCTCGACAGGGAGGGACGTCCGTGACGATACACGCTGATCTCGACCTCACCCGCTACGAGCACACCGACGCCGCTTCGATCCGGGAACTCCTCCTGGACGTCCACGACGAGGTGTACGAGGGCAGTGAGGATCCGCTCGCCGGGCGCGAGGAGTTCGCGAAGTTCGTCGACCACTGGTCATCGCGTGAGGGTTTCGCGTGTGTGGTCGGCTACGACCAGGGCGAACCGGTTGGCTATGCCTACGGTGCGCCGCTGAGCGCGGCCACGACGTGGTGGGCGAACGTCACGCCGCCCTTGCCGGGGGAGTTCACCGCGGAGCCCGGGTCACGGACGTTTGCCCTGTCGGAGTTGATGGTCCGCGATCGGTGGCGCGGTACCGGCGCGGCCCGCGCGATCCATGACGAGCTGCTGCGCGGCCGTGCCGAGGAGCGGGTGACGCTGCTGGTGCACAAGGAGCACAGCAAGGTGCGTGCCCTGTACGAGGGCTGGGGATACCGCGAGGTGGGCGAGGTGGTGCCGTTCGAGGGCGCACCGGACCTGTGCGCCATGGTGTTGGATCTGCGCTGAAGACGGCAACGCCAGGCTCGCACCAGCCTCGCGCTTTCATGAGATTCACCCCTCGCCGGAACGGGTGCTCGGCCCGCGCATCCAGCACTCGGCCGTGCTCTGGCTACTGGAATGCTTCGGCGGCGGTTTCCAGGGGCCGTTCGTCGCCCTCAGCCCGCGACGATCGACGCCAGCTGGTTGAGACTGTCGATACGCCAGTCCGCCGTCGCGACGACCTCAGGGGCATCCGCCCACAGGTACCCCCACGGGCCCCGTCGGATGTGCGCGACGCGCATACCGGCCGCCTTGGCGGGAAAGACATCGTTGGCCGGATGGTCACCGACGTACACCGTCCTGCCCGGCGCGGCCTCCGCCACCTCCAGCACCCGCCCGAAGAACCCCGGCTGCGGCTTCGCCTCCCCCCAGTCCCCCGACGTGACGACCAGGTCTGCGGGTAGGTCCAGGTCTCGCAGCAACTCGCCGGCGCGGGCCGTCTGGTTCCCGGCGATGATGACGCGGATGCCCAGCTCGCGAAGCGCGGCCAGGGCCGGGCGGACGTCGTCGTACAGGTCGCTCTCGTCGAGGCTCTCGCCGCGGCCTGCGGTCTCGCGAGCGTGGTACTCGGCGGCGACGTCAATGCCGGGGCGGAGCAGGCGCAGTGCTTCCGCGTTGTCCTGGCCGCGGGCGACGACAGCGCCGACAAGAGCGGAGAGTGTGTGACGGGGAACGTTCAGCCAGTCGGCCCAGGCCTCCCAGTACCGGTCGTCCCGGGTGATCGTCTCGCCGACGTCGAACACGATGGTCTCAATCACCCTGGGAGCCTATGGCGTCGTTGCTACGGCCCGGCTGAATGCGGGCTGCCTGACCGGTCGGCCGACGCGGTTGGCGAAGACACCGCACTGCAATCCCTGATCCGCGCGGCTACTTGGCTGGATCTGGTCCTGCGGGACTTCCGGCTCAGATCCCCGCCCCCGTCCGCCGCAGCACGCGCAGGGAGTCCGTCGCCGAGACCTCCGTGAACGCGCCGGAGGTGAGCGCCCTGAGATAGACGCGGTACGGAGCCTGGCCGGTGAACTCGTCCGCCGGGTCCGGGAAGACGTCGTGGATCAGCAGCAGGCCGCCTTCGGCCACATGGGGGGCCCAGCCCTCGTAGTCGCCGGTGGCGTGCTCGTCGGTGTGGCCGCCGTCGATGAAGACGAGGCCGAGGGGAGTGCCCCAGATCTTCGCGACCTGCGGCGAGCGGCCGACCAGTGCTACGACGTGCTCCTCCAGGCCCGCCTTGTGGAGCGTGCGGCGGAACGTGGGCAGCGTGTCCATCAGGCCGATCTCGGGGTCGACCGTCTCGGGGTCGTGGTACTCCCAGCCCGGCTGCTGCTCCTCGCTGCCGCGGTGGTGGTCGACCGTGAGCGCGGTCACGCCGGCCGCGCGGGCCGCGTCGGCGAGCAGGATCGTGGAGCGGCCGCAGTACGTCCCGACCTCCAGCAACGGCAGCCCCAGCCGCCCGGCCTCGACGGCCGTCGCGTACAGGGCGAGGCCCTCGCCCGTGGGCATGAAGCCCTTCGCCGCCTCGAACGCGGCCAGGATCTCGGGCTTGGGGGCCGGGGGCATGCGGGTCCCTTTCGGTCGTACGAGCGTATGGGCGCCCATCGTGCACCACGCCCCCGTCTCGTGAACGACGGGGGCGTGCGGGTCAGGCGGTAACCGTCTCGCCCGGCAACGACAGGTCCAGGTCGACCGCGCTGTCGTCGCCCGCATGCGTCGCCGACGAGGCCAACGGGCCGTGGCCCGTGGCGCGGGCGGCCACGACGTACGCGCCCGGGTCCGGGACGGAGAGGGCATAGCTGCCGTCCTCTCCGGAGACCGTCGCGCCCGCCTGCCGCCCCCGCCGGTCGATCAGCGTCACCTTTGCGCGGGTGACCGGGGCGCCGGCGGAGTCCAGGACGCGGCCGCGGAAGCCGCGCAGTGCCTCCTCGGCGCGTTCCAGGTCGGCGTCCTCCTCGCTGCTCGCGCGCAGTTGAGGCCCCGCCGACGGGCGGCGGCCGGGCAGGAACAGGGCCAGCAGCAGGCCGACGGCGACGGCGGCGGTGGCGATCAGGAAGGAGACGCGGAAGCCGTGCATGGCCGGGACCTCGACGCGTTCACGGTGTTCGCGGTGTTGGCCAGCACCATGCCGATGACGGCGCTGGAGACCGACGTACCGATGGAACGCATCAGCGTGTTGAGGCCGTTCGCCGCGCCCGTCTCCGAGGCGGGGACCGCGCCGACGATCAGTGCGGGCAGGGAGGAGTAGGCGAGGCCGATGCCCGAGGAACAGGGCCCGGGCCCTTGGGGAACGGGCCTAGGCCGAAATCCCGATGCCAGGAGCGTCGGGCGGTTGAGAGCATGACGCCCATGGCCGGAGCCGCTGACGTCACCCGCAGATCCCGTCGCCGTACCGCGCCCGTCACCTGGCTGGTGGTGGCGCTTGCCTGTGCCGGCCAGTTCCTCGTCGTCCTCGACGTGTCGGTCGTCAACGTCGCGCTCCCGTCGATGCGCGCCGACCTCGGCCTGAGCGCACCGGGCCTGCAGTGGGTGGTCAACGCCTACGCCATCGCCTTCGCCGGGTTCATGCTGCTCGGCGGGCGGGCCGGTGACCTCTACGGCCGCAAGCGGATGTTCCTGGTCGGGCTCGGCTTGTTCACGCTGGCCTCGCTCGGCGGCGGACTCGCCCAGGACGACTGGCAGTTGCTGCTCGCCCGCGCCATACAGGGCCTCGGCGCGGCGGTGCTGGCGCCCTCGACGCTGACGATCCTCACCTCGGCGGTGCCGGAGGGTGCGGCCCGGGCGCGGGCCATCGCGACCTGGACGGCCGTCGGCGCGGGCGGTGGCGCCGCGGGCGGCCTCGTCGGCGGTGTCCTGGTGGACCTGCTGTCATGGCGCTGGGTGCTGCTCATCAACGTGCCGGTGGGCGCGGTCGTGCTGGCCGGCGCCACCTGGTTCCTGACGGAGAGCCGCGCCGGGGACGGCCGACGCCTCGACCTGCCGGGCGCGGTCCTGGTGACGGCGGGCCTGGCCACCCTGGCCTACGGCATCTCGCAGACCGAGGCCAAGGGCTGGACGGCGGCCACCGCGGTGCCGCTCGTCGCCGGGCTCGCGCTGATCGGGCTCTTCCTCGCCGCCGAGGCGCGTACGGCGGCCCCGCTGATGCCGCTCGGACTGCTCCGGCTGCGGGCGGTGTCCTCGGCGAACGTGGCGATGTTCCTGTGCGGGTCCGCGATGTTCTGCATGTGGTACTTCATGACCCTGTACACCCAGAACGTCCTCGGCTACACCCCGCTGGAGGCCGGACTCGCCCTGGTCCCGAGCTCCCTGGCCGTCGTCCTCGGCTCGAAGCTCGCGCCGCGCTGCATGCGGGCGATCGGCGCGCGCCATGTCGCGGCCCTGGGCACACTCGTCGCTGCGGTCGGCTTCGGCTGGCAGTCGACGATGAGCGCGACGGGCGGCTATCTGACCGCGATCATGTTCCCCGGGATCCTGATGATGCTGGGCGCGGGCCTGACGGCGACGCCGCTCGCCGCGCTGGCCACGTCCGGGGCGGCGGCGGGGGAGGCCGGGTTGGTCTCCGGGCTGGTGAACACCTCGCGCACGATGGGCGGTTCGCTGGGCCTCGCGGTCTTCTCCACGATCGCGGCGACGCGGTCGGCGGGGAGCGGGACGCCGGAGGCGCTGACGGAGGGGTACGCGCTGGCGTTCCGGGTGGGGGCCGGGGTGCTGGTCGCGGGGGTGGCGCTGATGTGGGTGTGGCTGCCGCGGCGGGCCGCGGTGCCAAAAAATAACTGAGGGGAGAGGCAACGGTCCGGGCGGCCCATGGACTCCTTTAACCATCTAGGAGGTGCGCATGGGGGATCGCAAGCAGGCTCGGGACGGCGAGTTCCAGAGGTTTGTCATCGGCCGCTGGCCGCGGTTGATGCGGACGGCATTTCTCCTCACGGGGGAGCAGCACGCCGCGGAGGACCTGGTCCAGTCGACGCTCGAACAGGTCTATGTGGCCTGGCGCAGGGTCGGCTCGGCCGACGACCCGGAGGCGTACGTACGGCGCGTGATGATCAACGCACACGCCCGCAAGCACCGCAGAAAGCTCAGGGAGTTCCTGGCGCCGAAGGACGACTCCGGCATCGTGCGCGAGATCGCCGACACCGGTGACCGCATCGCCCAGGCCGAGGACCGCAACGCCCTGTTGAAGGCGCTCGCCCAACTGCCCGCGCGGCAGCGGGAGGCGGTGGTCCTGCGGTACTGGGAGGACCTGACCGAGACACAGACGGCGGAGGCGATGGGCTGCTCCGTCGGCGCGGTGAAGAGCAACGCGGCCAAGGGGATCGCGAAACTCCGGGCCATACCGGGTCTGGCCGGGATGGCGACGCAGGGAGGGCGGAAGTGATGAGCGCGGACCGGGAGACGAACCAGAACATGACGAACACGGACATCACCCTCCTGCTGGCCGACGCCGCGGACGAGGTCGAGATCGGTATAGCCCCCTACCAGGCCGTCATGCGCGGCGGGCGCAGGCGCAGGGCCCGGCGCTGGGCGGTGGCCGCGGCGACGGCGCTGGTGCTGGCCGGGTCGTCGGCGACACTGGCGGTGGCCGGGCTGCCGGGCGGGGACGGGAACCGGGGGGCGTCGGTGGCGACGCGGCCGCCGACGGCGACGCCGGGCGTGCTCCTGCCCCAGGACAGGAGTCTGCTGGCGGTCGGAACCGACCAGGGGAGGGAGTGGCAGGTCTCCGTCGACGTGTGGCCGGCGCCGCGCGACGAGTCGCAGGCCCGGGCCTCGCTGAACGCGATGGAGCGGTACGGCGAGACCCCCGTCGACATCGACACGCCCGCCGAACTCGTCGGCAAGATCGCGTACTTCGTGACCCGGGGTGTCGGGGGCACCCTGTTCGCGCCGACGTCGCAGAACGTGGTCACCGAGGCTGACGCCCTGTCGGGGAAGGACATCGAGGCCGTAGCGGTCCCGCTGGAGCCGGGCTCGGACGGACCCCAGCGCCTGGTGGTCGGCCACGTCGCCAAGACCGCTCTGCAAGTGACCTGCATCTGGAAGGACGGCACGACGACCGAGGTCCACAGGGCACGTTCGAGCGACGTCAACAGCGACGAGTTCGTGATCCGGAGCCCCGAAGGGTCCCCGTTCGACTGGTTCGTGTGCCTGGCACCGGAAGGGACGGAGTACGCGTCGGCGAAGGTGACGGGGTAGGAGGCGACGGGGTAGAAGGTGACGGGGTAGGGAGTACGGGCCGGGGCCGCGGGCCGGGAAAGTGCGGTCGGCGCGCCGCGGACTGCCCTCCTGAAGGCCCTCGGACCGGGCGCCGCCGGATTTTCACCCCCGCCCCGGAGTGACGCCACCGGGACCGGGACGCCGGCCCCGCACACGGTGAGCGACGACTTCCAGGGAAGTCCACCATGCAGTGCCTGACCTGGGCTTTCATCGCTCCCGGACCTACGATCGGCGGACTGGGAAAGGGGGACCGGATGGACCGGCACATCCGCACCGTGGACGACGTACTCGCGCTCCTGGACGGCCTGTTCGCACCGGAGGCCGACCGCTGGACGGACCGGGGCTCGCCATGGTGGGACGACTTCTACGCGGACCGTTCCAGACCGGTGCCGTTCTTCGTGGCGAAGCCGGACGAGAACCTGGCCGCCTACCTCGACCGAGGCCTGCTCACCGGCGGCCGCGCCCTGGACCTGGGCTGCGGCCCGGGCCGCAACGCCCTGCACCTGGCCGCGCGGGGCTTCGAGGTGGACGCGGTCGACCTGTCGCCGACGGCGATCGACTGGGCGCGGGAACGGGCGCGCGAGGCGGGAGTCGAAGACGCCGCCCGCTTCCACCGCGGTGACGCCTTCGCCCTCACCGCCACGGAACTGACGGGACCGTACGACCTGGTCTACGACTCCGGCTGCTTCCACCACCTGCCACCGCACCGACGCATCACCTACCTCGCGCTGCTGGACCGGGTCCTGGCCCCCGGCGGCCACTTCGCCCTCACCTGCTTCGCGTCCGGAGCGATGGGCTCGGAACTGCCCGACGCCGAGTTCTACCGACAGCCCGGGCTGCACGGCGGGCTGGCGTACACGGCCGAGTCCCTGCGCCGGATCTTCGGCAATCTGACGGAGCTCGAACTGCGCCGGATGCGGGACGAACCGGAGGAGTCGCCGTGGTTCGGGGAGGGATTTTTGTGGACGGCGGTGTTCCGAAAGGCGCTTGGCGAGGTGTGAGGGGCAAGTCCGGCGCGGTGTGTCGGCGAGCCTGGCGGATGTGACAGAGGCTGACGACGCTGATGACGCCGACGACGGGCCCTACAACCATCCCTGCTGCCGTGCCTCCCGCATCGCCTCCATGCGGTTGCGGGTGCCCGTCTTGCCGATGGCGGAGGAGAGGTAGTTGCGGACCGTGGACTCGGAGAGGTGGAGCTTGGTGGCGATGTCGGCGACGGTCGCGCCATCCGCCGAGGCCCTGAGGACGTCGCACTCACGGGTGGTGAGCGGGTTGGGACCGGCGCTGAGCGCGACCGCGGCGAGCGCCGGGTCGACGACCGTCTCGCCGGTCAGCACCCGGCGGATCGCCTGGGCCAGTTCCTCCACGGGGCCGTCCTTGACGAGGAAACCGGCGGCTCCCGCTTCCATCGCCCGGCGGAGATATCCGGGGCGTCCGAAGGTGGTCAGGATCAGCACCCGGCAGTCGGGTGCCTGGTCGCGCAGCTCGGCGGCGGCGTCGAGGCCGCTCTTTCCGGGGAGTTCGATGTCGAGGAGGGCGACGTCGGGGCGGTGGGTGAGCACGGCGTCCACGATCACGTCCCCGGCCGCCACCTGCGCCACGACCTCGATGTCCGGCTCCATCCCGAGGAGCAGGGCGAGTGCCCCGCGCAGCATTCCCTGGTCCTCGGCGAGCAGAACCCTGATGGACTTGGCGGGTCGGTGGTCCCGGGGCATCTCGTTCACGAGGTCAGCGTATGAGGGGTCGGCCGGGTATGAGCGGGGCGGCGCGACTCCGGGGAGGCCGGTCTCCGGGCCGCGCCACCGGCCACTGTCACGTCAGACCGACGGCGTTGGTGATGAGCGGGCTCACGGTCACAGACATCCGCACGACCGCACCCGTCGCGAGGCCGAGCAGCGGGAAGAAGAGGAGCCAGTTGCCGCCATAGCCCATGCCGAGAGCACAGGTCACCAGGGTCAGCAGCCCCAGGGCCACCCGGGTGGACACCGCGTCCCGCTTCTCCTTCTCGAAGGAGCGGATCGCCACGTAGATGTAGAGGGAGTTGAAGGTCAACAGCCCCATGCCGCCGATCCACGGGTTGGGCGTGTGGCCCTGGACGAGATGGGAGATGGCGCCCATCCCCAGCAGCAGCCAGGGCAGCAGGGCGATGCCCCTGGGCTGCCCGCCCCGGTCGACGGCGGCCCTCGGCCGGCACGAGCCCTTTCCCCACCTGAGCATGTCCACGCTCCCCCCCCGTTCGGACGGTCCGCCTCTCCCGGCGGTATGTCCGTCCGCGTATGAAGGGAGCGTGCCCGCCCGGCAGGTGCGCGTGTACTTGATCCGGCGGGACAAATGTCACGGTCGGCCCGCCGCCCATGTCATCTGACATACCGTCAGGAGTCTTCCCAACTCTCCTGGGCTGGGCTATACAGGGGGTCGCCGTACTGGAACGCGTTCTAGAGCGAGCGGGTTCCGCGGCCCCGTGACGACCTCGGTGCGGCCGACGGTGCGGACGGCCGCACCGGGGTCTTACGACCGTAAGCGACCGTAGGCAGTGCGCATGCGGGAGACGGCAGACGACCGCAGGCGCATCGCATCCCCGCCCTCAGGAGCCCCATGCCCATCGACGCCGCCAAGGCCCTTGCCGCCGAACCCCGTTCCGGCGAGATCACCTGGGACCGCAAGGACGTGCAGCTCTACCACCTCGGCATCGGCGCCGGCGCGAACCCCGACAAGGCCGGCCCCGCCACCGACCCCGACGAACTGCGCTACACCCTGGAGTCCCGGCTGCACGTCCTGCCGAGCTTCGCCACCGTCGCCGGCGCCGGATCGCCCGGCGTGATCAGCGGCCTTGCGATGCCCGGCGTCGACGTCGACCTGGCCCACGTCCTGCACGGCGGGCAGCGCGTCGAGATCCACCGGCCCCTTCCGGTCGCGGGGACCGCCACCGCCACCTCCCGTATCGCCGCCGTCTACGACAAGGGCAAGGCGGCCGTCCTCGTGATGCGCACCGAAGTCGCCGACGCCGACGGCCCGTTGTGGACCAACGATGCACAGATCTTCGTACGGGGCGAGGGGGGATGGGGCGGGGAACGAGGGCCCTCCGCACGCCTCGAACCGCCGACCCGCGAGCCCGACCGGACCGTCGAGCGGCCGATCCGAGAGGACCAGGCCCTGCTCTACCGTCTCTCCGGCGACCTCAACCCCTTGCACGCCGACCCGGAGTTCGCCAAGGTCGCCGGGTTCGACCGGCCGATCCTGCACGGGCTGTGCACCTACGGCATCACCCTCAAGGCCGTCGTCGACACACTGCTCGGCGGCGACGTGAGCCGGGTGCGGTCGTACACCACGCGGTTCGCGGGGGTCGTGTATCCGGGGGAGACGCTGCGCATCCGCATGTGGCGCGGGGGCGGCGGGGTGCAGGTGTCCGTGACCGCCGTCGACCGGGACGACGCGCCCGTCCTCGCCGACACCATCGTCGAACACTCCTGAGCACACGTGACCAACTCCTGAGTCAGACCGCCGCCCGAGGGGAGCCGCACCATGCGCGCAGCCGTACTGCACGAGATCGGCCAGGACAAGCTGGAGGTCCTCGACGACGTCGAGGCGGTGGGCTTCGGCCCCGGCAGGGTGCGGGTCCGGGTGCGGGCCACCGGGCTGTGCCACTCGGACCTGTCCGCGATGGCGGGGGTGCTGCCGCAGCCCGCGCCCTTCGTGCCCGGCCACGAGGGCGCGGGGGAGATCCTCGAAGTCGGGGATGGAGTAAGCCACTTGAAGGCCGGTGACCGGGTCGTCGTCTGCTGGCTTCCCGCATGTGGTGTCTGTCCCGCTTGCAAGCGCGGGCAGACCGAACTGTGTCTCGCCGGGTTCATGAACGCCGGCACCCCCAACTTCCGGCGCCCCGGCGGCAGTCCTTCCGACGTCTTCGGCTTCGCGGGTACCGGCACCTTCGCCGAGGAGGTCGTCGTCGACGCCGGGTGCGCGGTGCCGATCCCGGACGACGTGCCCTTCGACATCGCCGCGCTCATCGGGTGCGGGGTGACCACGGGGCTCGGCGCCGCCCTCAACACCGCTGACGTGGAGGCCGGTTCGTCGGTCGCCGTCATCGGGTGCGGGGGCGTCGGGATCTCCGCGATCCAGGGGGCGCGGCTCAAGGGCGCCGCCGAGATCGTCGCCGTCGACCCGGTCGTGTCGCGGCGTGAGTCCGCGCTCAAGTTCGGTGCCACGCGGGCCGTTTCGCCGGACGAGCTGGCCGACGCCAAGCAGCAGGTCACCGGTGGCGAGGGCTTCGACTACGTCTTCGAGGTCGTCGGCAGGTCGGCCACCGCCCGCACGGCGTACGAGAACACCCGGCGCGGCGGCACCCTCGTCGTGGTCGGCGCGGGCGCCATGGACGACTTCCTCCAGCTCAACATGTTCGAGCTGTTCTTCGACGAGAAGCGGATCCTGCCGTCCATGTACGGCGGCGGTGACGTCCTGCGTTCCTACGAGCGGACCATCGCCCTGTGGCGGGCGGGCCGTATCGACCTGAACGGTCTGATCACCCACCGGGTGCCGCTGACCGAGATCAACGAGGCCCTGGACCAGATGCGCACGGGCGCGGCCCTGCGTACGTGCATCGAGATCTGAGACCCCGAAGAGACCCCGAAAAGAACATCGTGGAGACTCCAAGGACGCTTATGTCACTGCCACTTGACGGACTCACCGCCATCGTCACCGGCGCCGGCCGGGGCCTCGGCCGGGCCGAGGCGCTGGAGCTCGCCCGGCTCGGCGCGGCCGTCGTCGTCAACGACTACGGACAGCCCGGCCGGGACGGTTCCGGTGCGGCCTCCGCCGCTCCCGCCGAGGAGATCGCCGCCGAGATCCGGGCCGCCGGCGGCAAGGCACTCGCCCACACCGGAGACGTCGCCGACTTCCAACAGGCCGAAGAGCTGGTGCAGTTGGCGATCGGCGAGTTCGGCAAGCTCGACATCCTCGTCAACAACGCCGGCATCCTCCGCGACCGCATGGTCTTCTCCATGGCCGAGGAGGAGTGGGACGCGGTGATCCGGGTCCACCTCAAGGGACACTTCAACACCACCCGCTTCGCCGCCGCGCACTGGCGTGAACGGTCCAAGGCGGCGGGCGGGCCGGTGTACGGGCGGATCGTGAACACCTCCTCGGAGGCGTTCCTCGCGGGCTCCGCCGGACAGCCCAACTACGCGGCCGCGAAAGGCGGCATCGTCGGGCTCACCACCTCGACGGCCCTCGCGCTCGCCAAGTACGGCGTGACCGCCAACGCCATCTGCCCGCGCGCCCGCACCCGGATGACCGAGGACGTCTTCGCCGGGCTGGAGCGTCCGGACGGCGGGCTGGATCCCCTCGCGCCCGAGCATGTCGCCCCGCTCGTCGGCTACCTGGCCTCCCCGGCCGCCGCACGGATCAGCGGCCAGCTCCTCGTCGTCCACGGCGGCATGGTGGCGGTCGTCGAACGGCCTCGTGTCCAGGCGAAGTTCGACAGCAAGCAGGACACCTTCACCTACGACGAACTCGACGCGCTGCTCACCCCGCACTACGCGGACCGGCTGCCGGGGGAGACGTTCGGGGCGGTGGAGGTGCTGGGGCTCAAGCGCGCGCAATAAAGCGGGAGACGCGCCCAATGAAGCAGGAGACGCGCCCAACAAAGCAGGAGAAACGGAAACGGCCCCGCCCCCATCAAGAGGGGCGGGGCCGCGCGCGGCCTTGCGTCAGGCTGCCGACTCGGTCTCTTCGACCGGCTTGCGGTGACGGCCGCGGGGGGCCGCCTCGCTGTCGTGGGCCGAGACCGGACCCCGGTGCCGGCCCTGACCGGCGTCCTCCCGGACCTCGGCTCGCGGCTGGGTCGTGCTGGCGTTGCTCATCGGAAAAGGTCACCCCGTCAACATGATCTTTCTAACAGCCGGGCGAGTTTAACCGGCACACCACGGGGCGAATCCAGGCGGCCACGCCAACCGCCACTACTTCGTTACAAGACCCCCCAACGGCGCCTGTTGCAAGGGCATCGGACGGGGTGCGACAGGCTCCGGAGGACCCGGTTCCGCCGGCTCGCGCGGCGTCGGCGGCGACGTGTCGGAGGCCCCGTCCGCCTCCGTGTCCGCCTCCGTCGACGTCGCATCGGGCGCCGCCCGCACAGCCGTACCGTCCCGGACCGGATCCTCCGGACCTGCGTCCCCCGCCTTCCCCGCACCCCCCGCTTCCCCCGTGGGCACCCGCACCTGCGCCACGCCGCACGGCACCTCGGCCGTGGCATACGGCAGACGGAGCACCCCGTCCTCGGTCCACAGGCCCGTGCCCGCCAACCACCCCTCGGGCGCCGGGAGATGACGTACCTGCCGCTCGGCCGGCCGCCATACGCAGACCCAGCTGCCGACCGGCCCGTCGATGCGCAGCGCCACCCGGCAGCTCTCCGGCGTCAGCACCTGCCCCGGCTGGATCGCGAACGGCGTCACCGTGCAGCCCGGCACCCGCAGGCACTCCGGGAACCGCACCGGCAGCGTGCTGCCCAGCACCCCCCAGCCCAGCCGGTCCCGCCCCGGCGACGGTGCGTCGGAGCGGATGACCAGCAGCCCGCTGTCGGGGGCGGCGAGCAGCAGCCGGTCGTCGCTGTCCGCGGCGATCTGCAGCAGCGGCGACACCTCGCCGCCCCGCTCCAGATCGACCACGACGGTCTTCGTCCGCCCCCCGACCTCCCGGTCCAGCGCCAGCATCCGCCCCGTACGGTCCAGCCACACCCCACCCGAGCAGCGCCCCGGCAACTCCGCGACATGCTCGGGCCCGAAGGCACCGCCCGCCACCAGCCACACCGTGCTCGACCGCCGGCCCACGGCGAGGGCGTACGCCCGGTCGCCGCCCGGCGCCGGCGGCAGCATCCGCAGCCGGGTGCCCTCGTCCGGGCACTCGACCGCGCCCAGCAGCAGCTGACCCGTGCCCGGGCCGGTCGGATAGAGCAGCGAGAAGACGTGCCGTCCGTCCGTCGGGCGCCGGATCAGGACCCGCCCGTCGCCCATCGGCTGCACCTCGGTGCCGGGCTCCTCCGGCTGGTTGCCGGGCAGCGGCACGGCATACGGCTCGGGGCCGTCCAGCGTCCAGCGCTCCGGGAACCAGGAGTCGCCGTCCAGCGCGAGCCGGGCGGCGTAGGCGCCGTCCGCGGTGATGGTGCAGCCCGGCCGCGGCGCCTCGTCGTCCTCGTCCGCCGCCGTGGGCTCGATCGCACGGGCCGTCATCGTCTGGTCACCTCCGGCCACGAAGCTAGTTTTCGCACGCACAGACGGGGGACCGGCATGCTTCCGCTTCACACATAAGGGTGGCCAAGTAACGATTCGCCTGAGGAAACGGGGGCGGATGTGCTGGGCGGGGCCGACGACGGCCGGGCGGCCCCGGCATCGGTTCAGCCGCACAGAACCTCCAGGTAGCCTTTCCCCGTGCCCCGTCTGTCTGAAGTCATCGCCGCGCTGGAGAACCTGTGGCCCGCCGCGCGGGCCGAGTCCTGGGACGCGGTCGGCACCGTCGTGGGCGACCCCGACCAGGGCGTCTCCCGGGTGCTGTTCGCCGTCGACCCGGTCCAGGAGATCGTGGACGAGGCGGTGAAGCTGGGCGCCGACCTGCTGGTCACCCACCACCCGCTCTACCTCCGCGGTACGACGACGGTCGCGGCCTCCACCTTCAAGGGCCGGGTCGTCCACACGCTGATCAAGCACGACATCGCCCTGCACGTCGCCCACACGAACGCCGACCGGGCCGACCCGGGCGTCAGCGACGCGCTGGCCGGGGCCCTGGACCTGCGTGTCGTAGGCCCCCTCGTGCCGGACCCCACCGATCCCGACGGCCGGCGCGGCCTCGGCCGGATCTGCGAACTCGACCACCCCCTCACCGTCCGCGAACTCGCCGCCCGCGCCGCCGAACGGCTGCCCGCGACCGCGCAGGGCATCCGGGTGGCGGGCGACCCCGAGGCCGTCGTCCGCACGGTCGCCGTCAGCGGCGGCTCGGGCGACAGCCTGTTCGACGACGTCCGCGCGGCCGGCGTGGACGCCTTCCTCACCGCGGACCTGCGCCACCATCCGGTGTCCGAGTTCGTCGCGGACCGCGCCCACAGTCCCCTCGCGCTGCTCGACGCGGCGCACTGGGCCACCGAATGGCCCTGGTGCGAGCTGGCCGCCGCCCAGCTCGACGAGATTTCCGACCGCGCGGGATGGGACCTCCGGGTCCACGTCTCGAAGACGGTCACCGACCCCTGGACCGCCCATGCGGCGTCCACCACCGTTTCTGACCCACTGGGAGCCCCCAACTGAACGCCGAGCCTGCCGACCAGATCCGCCTCCTCGACGTCCAGGACCTCGACGTACGCCTGCAGCAGCTCGCGCACAAGCGAAGGTCCCTGCCCGAGCACGCCGAGATCGAGTCGCTGACCAAGGACCTCACCCAGCTGCGCGACCTGCTCGTGGCCGCGCAGACCGAGGAGAGCGACACCGCCCGCGAGCAGACCAAGGCGGAGCAGGACGTGGACCAGGTGCGTCAGCGCGCCGCCCGCGACCAGCAGCGCCTGGACTCCGGTGCGATCACCTCCCCGAAGGACCTGGAGAACCTCCAGCACGAGATCGCCTCCCTCGCCAAGCGCCAGGGCGACCTCGAGGACATCGTCCTGGAGGTCATGGAGCGCCGGGAGTCCGCGCAGGAGCGGGCCGCCGAACTGACCGAGCGGGTCGGCTCCGTACAGGGGAAGATCGACGACGCGACGTCCCGCCGGGACGCGGCCTACGAGGCGCTGGACGGCGAGGCCGCGACGGCGACGAAGGAGCGCGAGGTCATCGCGGGCGCGATCCCCGCGGACCTGCTCAAGCTGTACGACAAGCTGCGCGCGCAGCAGGGCGGCGTCGGTGCGGCGAAGCTGTACCAGCGGACCTGCCAGGGCTGCCGCCAGGAGCTGTCGATCACCGACATCAACGAGATCCGCAAGGCCCCGGCGGACACGGTCGTCCGCTGCGAGAACTGTCGTCGCATTCTGGTGCGTACGTCCGAGTCGGGTCTGTAGGGGCTAGGGGATTTCTGCCGTGCGGGAGTTCATCGTCGAGGCCGACGGCGGGTCACGGGGCAACCCGGGGCCCGCGGGCTACGGATCCGTGGTCATCGACGCGGCGACCGGGGAGACCCTGGCCGAGGCGGCCGAGTACATCGGCGTCGCCACGAACAACGTCGCCGAGTACCGGGGCCTGCTGGCCGGCCTGCGCGCCGCCCGCGAACTGGACCCGACGGCCACGGTCCACGTCCGGATGGACTCCAAGCTCGTCGTCGAGCAGATGTCGGGCCGCTGGAAGATCAAACACCCCGACATGAAGCCGCTCGCCACGGAGGCGGCCCGGGTCCTCCCGGCCACCCAGGTGACGTACGAGTGGATCCCCCGCGAGCAGAACAAGCACGCGGACCGCCTGGCCAACGAGGCGATGGACGCGGGCAAGCGGGGCGAACAGTGGTCGGCGTCGACATCGACGGCCGAACTGGCCACGTCCGCCGCGAGGACCGCGGCCCCTGAACCGTCCGGTCCCCCGGGGGACGCGGCGGCGGGAGCGGCTCGGGCGCGGGCGGCGCTGGCGGGGGGCCGGGGGGTGGCGGCTCGCGGGGCGGCTGATTCGGCGCAGGCGCCGGTTCCGTCGTCGACTGCGGCTGCTTTGGCGGACCCGTCGGCGGCTGCGGCGGCGTCAGCTTCGGTGGAACCGTCGTCTGCGGCTGCTCCTGCTGCGGCCGGTTCCTCGTTGTCCGGGGCTGCCTCTGCTCCTGCTGCGGCTGGTTCCCCGTCGTCCGTCGGCGTTCCCGCTGAGGGCGGTCCAGCGTCGTCCGCCGCCTCTCCCGCTCCCGCTTCCTCCGGCGGCTCCTCTCCCCACGGCACCGCATCTCCCCACGGCACCGCGTCCCACCGGGCAGCGGCGCGCACCGAGGCCGGCGGGGTCGCGAAGGTGCAGGCCGATGCTCGGGCCGCCCGTGCCGTGGCCACCCCCTCCGCCGGGTGGGCCGCCGCCGACATGGGGGCGCCCGCGACCTTCGTGCTGCTGCGGCACGGTGAGACCCCGTTGACTCCGCAGAAGCGTTTCTCGGGGAGTGGCGGCACCGACCCGTCCCTGTCCGACGTGGGCCGGGGGCAGGCCGAGCGGGTCGCCGCCGCACTCGCCCGGCGTGGGACCATCCAGGACGTCGTCGCCTCGCCTCTCGCCCGTACCCGCGAGACCGCAGGCATCGTCGCCGCCCGCCTCGGGCTCGGGGTGACCGTCGACGACGGGCTGCGGGAGACCGACTTCGGTGCCTGGGAAGGGCTCACCTTCGGTGAGGTCCGCGAGCGTTACCCCGACGACCTGACCAGGTGGCTGGCCGACCCGGAGGCCGAACCCACCGGCGGTGGCGAGAGCTTCGCGGCGACCGCGACCCGTATCGCCGCCACCCGGGACAAGCTGATCGCGGCGTACACGGGCCGCACGGTCCTGCTCGTCACGCACGTCACCCCGATCAAGACGTTCGTACGCCTAGCCCTCGGCGCCCCGCCCGAGTCCCTGTTCCGCATGGAACTCTCGGCCGCGTCCCTCTCGGTCGTGGCGTACTACGCGGACGGCAACGCGAGCGTACGGCTCCTCAACGACACGTCGCCCCTGCGCTGAGCGCCACCGCCGCCCGCGCCAGCCGCTCCACCCGCCCCCAGTCCCGCGCCGCCACCGCGTCCGCGGGAATCATCCAACTCCCGCCCACACAGCCGACGTTGGGTAGGGCGAGATACTCGGGCGCGTTGTCGGGGCCGATCCCGCCCGTCGGGCAGAAGCGTGCCTGCGGCAGCGGCCCCGCCAGCGACTTCAGGTACGCCGTACCGCCCGCCGCCTGCGCCGGGAAGAACTTCATCTCCCGCACCCCGCGCTCCAGCAGCGCCACGACCTCCGACGTCGTCGACACCCCCGGCAGGAACGGCACCCCGGACGCCCGCATCGCCGCCAGCAGTACGTCCGTCCAGCCCGGAGTGACCAGAAAACGCGCCCCCGCCGCCACGGACTCCGTCACCTGCCCCGGTGTGATCACCGTGCCCGCGCCGACCACCGCCTCCGGCACGGCCCCGGCGATCGCCCGCACCGCGTCGAGCGCTGCCGGCGTCCGCAACGTCACCTCGATCACCGGCAGCCCACCGGCGACCAGCGCCCGCGCGAGCGGCACGGCATCCGCGGGGTCATCGAGGACGACGACCGGCACGACCGGCGCGAGATCCAGCACGGAGGCAGGGGAAGAGGAGGGCATGGCACCATCGTGCCCATGTCACACAACATGCGCAAAGGTAATTGCATATGCTGCAACGCCCCGTGAGACCTCCAGGCGAGCTCAGTGAACCTCCGTCACCAGCACATCCAGCGACCACGCCTGCCCCGCCTTCACCGGCGCCTGCGCCTCCACCACGTACCCGAGCTCCCGCAGCGCCTCCACCAGCTCCGCCGGCCCCTCGGGAGCGGTCCCGGCCGACAGCAGGCTGCGTACGATCCGGCCCTTCGTCGCCTTGTTGAAGTGGCTGACGACCTTCCGCGTCGGCGCGTGCAGCACCCGCACCGTCGCCGTCCGCCCGGCCACCTCACCCTTCGGTTTCCACGCGGCGGCGTACGCCGAGGACCGCAGGTCAAGCACCAGCCCGTCCCCGGCCACCTCGGGCAGCGCCGACGCCATCGGCGTACGCCAGTGCGCGCCCAGCGCCCCGAGCCCCGGCAGCCGTACTCCCATCGAGCAGCGGTACGAGGGGATCCGGTCCGTCACCCGGACCGCCCCCCACAGCCCGGAGAACACCAGCAGCCACCGGGCGGCCCGCTTCTTCGCGGCCGCGTCCAGCGACGCCAGGTCGAGGGCGTCGTACAGCACACCGGTGTAGATCTCCCCGGCGGGCCGGGCGCCGGCCGTCGGCAGTCCGGCGTTCTTGGCGACCTCGCCCCGCAGCCCCTCACTCAGCCCGAGCACCTCGCGCGCCTTGTCCTCATCGCCGGCACACAGCTCGACGAGCTCGCCGAGAACGGCCTCACGGGCGTCGGTGAGCCCCGGCAGCGACAGCGACTCCAGCTTCAACGGGGCGCCACGACCGGAGGATGCCTTCCCCTCGGAGGGCGGCAGCAGGACAAGCACGGAAGATCTCCTTCTGTTTCGGCTCGTGCGACAGCGTACGGCGTGCCACCCGCAGCTCCCCGCCCTCAGGGCCTGCCCGGCGGATCATGCCGGAGACGCGGGGCCTGGCACGCACATCTGCCGCGTTGTCGTCACTCGCCGACTCCCCCACTCTCGACTTCGCTCGAGCGGGAGGGACCCCCATCGCGTCGACTCCCTCCTCCGCCTTGCAGCTGCACGCTCCCCCACTCTCGACTTCGCTCGAGCGGGAGGGACCCCCATCGCGTCGACTCCCTCCTCCGCCTTGCAGCTGCACGCTCCCCCACTCTCGGCTTCGCTCGAGCGGGGGGACCCCCATCGCCCCCGCTCACCTGCACTGATCAGACACCGTCGTTTTCCTCCGGCCTGATCCGCCGGGCAGGCCCTACGCTCGCTGTATGCCCCGCCGCCACATCCGCGTGACCGGCGCCCCCGAAGCCCCCCTCCGGGCCGCCCTCTCCGCGCTGCGTACCGAACTCGGCGTCTCCGCGAGCTTCCCGCCCGAGGTGCTGGCCGAGGCTCAGCGGCCCGCGCGGACGCCTGCCGTGCCGCCCTACGACGCCACCGACATCCCCTTCTTCACCATCGACCCGCCCACCTCCGCCGACCTCGACCAGGCGATGCACCTGTCCCGGCAGGGCACCGGCTACCGCGTCCGGTACGCCATCGCCGACGTCGCCGCCTTCGTCGTACCGTCGGGCGCGCTGGACGCGGAGGCGCACCGGCGGGTGATGACCCTCTACTTCCCCGACGAGAAGGTCCCCCTCCACCCCGCGCAGCTCGGCGAGGGCGCCGCCGGCCTGCTGCCGGACCAGACCAGGCCGGCCGCCCTGTGGACCGTCGACCTGGACGAGGACGGCCGGACGCTCGCCTTCGACGTCCGCCGGGCGCTCGTCCGCAGCCGGGCCAAGCTGGACTACGCGGCCGTACAGAAGCGGATCGACGACAAGACGGCGGAAGAGCCGCTCGCGCTGCTGAAGGAGATCGGGGAGCTGCGGGAAAAGCTGGAGGTGGACCGGGGCGGGATCTCGCTCCACGTGCCCGAGCAGGAGATCGTCGAACGGGACCACAGCTACCAGCTGACCTTCCGCGCCCCGCACCCGGCCGCGGGCTGGAACGCCCAGATCTCCCTGCTCACCGGCATGGCCGCCGCCGACCTGATGCTCGCGTACGGCACCGGCGTCCTGCGCACCCTCCCCGCCGCGCCGGACGGCGCCGTCGGCCGACTGCGCCGTACCGCCCACGCCCTGCACATCGACTGGCCGCACCACGTCTCGTACGCGGCACTGGTCCGCTCCCTGGACCCGCACCGCCCGCACCACGCGGCCTTCCTCCAGGAGTGCACGACCCTGCTGCGCGGCGCCGGCTACACCGTCTTCCGGGACGGCGTGCTCCCCGACATCACCACCCACTCCGCCGTGGCCGCCCCCTACGCCCACTGCACGGCCCCCCTGCGCCGCCTCGCCGACCGCTACACCGCCGAGCTCTGCCTGGCGGCCGCCGCGGGCACCGACCCGCCCGACTGGGTGCTCGCCGCGCTCGACGCCCTCCCGGCCCGGATGGCCGAGGGCGCGCGGCGTGCGGGGACGGTGGAGCGGGAGTGCGTCGACATCGTGGAGGCGGCGCTGCTGAAGGACCGGGTGGGTGAGCTCTTCGACGGGTGTGTGGTGGACGTGGAGGAGCGTCGGCCCGCCGTGGGGACGGTTCAGCTGGAGACACCGGCGGTCATCGGCCGGATCGAGGGCGACGGTCCGCTGCCGCTGGGGGAGCGGCTGCGGGTGCGGCTCACGCAGGCAGGTCCTCCGGGGACGACGAAAGTGCGTTTCGCGCCCGCGTGAGTTCGTGTACGAGGTGGTCGGCGTCGTCGGCGTGGAAGCGGACGACGCCGATGTCCCGTCGGCGGCCGAGAAAGGTGAAGTGGATGACTGGCTCGGCCAATTGCACGGTCACGGTGGTCTGAGCACCCACGGCGAGATCGAGTTCACCGTCGGCACGCTCGTGCGTCATACGCAGCTCGCGCCGGACGGAGGCGATCGTCTCCAGCGGTATGCGCAGATCGACGTGCGCGGCCCGGCGGATCCGCAGCGTGCCGGAGTCCAGCACATGCGGTCGTACGACGGAGGCCGCGTGCTGGCCGACGACGATCACGACGCCGTACACGTCCAGCAGGAACACCACCGCGTGCAGGGTCGGCAGGTCCCGCAGCAGTACGGACATCCCCACCGTCTCCACCACGCACACGAACGCGAACCCGAACATCACGGCGCCCTGCCCGTGCGTGTACCCGAAGGCCAGCCCGCCGCCCGTCGTCCCGTGCTGCCGCCGGGCGATCCACAACCCCAGGCTCGCGAACAGCCGCAACTCGTGCCAGAACAGGCGGCGCACGGTGTTCACGGCCGCTCCTCGGTGAGAATCCGCAGCGTACGGCGGATGACCTCCGCCTGGGCCGGCGCGAAGTCCGCGTACAGGGCGCGCAGGAAGCTGTCGTCGTCGCCGTTGATGTCCACGCCGTCCGGCAGCATCTCGCGGGGCAGGCCGTCGGCGAGCGCACGGGCGGCCTCGTCCACGCGCGGGTCGGCCGGGTCGGCGTCGGCGAGCTCGTCGAGCAGGGCGTAGACGGCGAGGGCCCGCTGCACGCCGTCCGGCGTCCCGAGGGCGCCGTTCAGCATGGCCGCCATCTGCTCCCGCACCTCCGGCGGAGCCGTGGAGTCGATCAGCGCGAGGATCTCGCGGTCCTTCACGGCCATCGGCGAGTCGGCCACGACATGGCCCATGTCCCGGAACAGGGCGGCCAGTTGGGGCGACACGGGCCCCTCGGCGGTCAGCCCGCCGTCCTCCTCGTCCAGCAGCGCCCGCAACCGGGTCCGCCGCTCCCGGATCGCCGCCTCCTGCCGGGCGAGATCCTCGTCCAGCTCGGTGAGCACCTCGGCGAGATCCTTCCCGGCATCCTCGGCGAGCACGTCCCGCACCTCCGCGAGCCCCAGCCTCAGCTCGGTGAGCCGCCGGATCCGGGCGAGCACGACGGCATGCCGGAGCGTGTAGTCCCGGTACCCGTTGGCCCGCCGCTCCGGCTCCGGGAGCAGGCCCTGATGGTGGTAGTGCCGCACGGTCCGCGTGGTGACGCCGACGGTGGCGGCGAGTTCTCCGATCCGCATGGGATCAGTAGAGACGTTGTCGTCGCGGCAGGGTCAAGCGGGCGGTTCGCCGCCTGACGGGGGCGTTGATGGTGTGCCACGATCGAGGGAACGGTTCCCGATCTCACGGACAGGTGGTCCGGCGATGGCCGAGTCTGGCGAGCGACCGAAGGAGGGGCGTGACATGACTGCTGTGGCACACGAACCGATCACGCAAGAGCTCCTACTGGAGTGGTTTCTCGCCCTGGAGACTCCGGAGGGCTTCCAGGCGGAACTGATCGAGGGGGAGATCGTCGTGACACCGCCGCCGGACGGGGACCACGAGGACTACATCGGCCTGATCGTGGGGCAGGTGATCAGACGGTCCGAAACCGACATGCAGTTCTCCGGAAACAAGGGGCTGAAGCTGAAGAAGGCGGAGGGTTGCCCGAAGGACCACGTGATCCCTGACGGCACGTTCGCCCCCATGGCACTGCGGCTCTACCGGGGTGCCGACCCCTGGATGCCCTGCAACGGCGTCGCCATGGTGCTGGAGGTGACCTCCAGCAAGCCCAAGATCGATCGCGAGGCGAGACGCCGCTGCTGTGCCCGCGGCGGCATCCCGCTCTACCTGTTGATCGACCGCAGCGCCGCACAGGTCACCCTGTTCAGCGACCCGGAGAAGAACGACTACCAGCAGCACTGCACCCTCGCCTTCGGTAAGCCACTCACCCTCCCGGAGCCCTTCGCCTTCGACCTGGACACGACGGACTTCCTCTGAGCCCCGGTATGGAAGCGGCGCCTCCTGGCGTCGCACCCTGTACCGGGGAAAGGGGGACGCCGGATGGGCGAGCAGGCACTGTGGACGCGGGCGCGGCTGGGCCGGGGCGGTCCCCGCCTCGACCTGCTGACCGCCCGCTTCGACCGGCACGTCTACGCCCCGCACGCCCACGACGAATTCACGATCGGCGTGTGCGTCGGCGGCCGTGAGGTCATCGACTACCGGGGTGGCCGTATCCGGCCCGGCCCGGGCTCCATCGTCGTACTCGCGCCGGGTGAGATGCACACCGGCCGCCCCGCCGCGTCCGACGGCTACGCCTACCGCGCCCTCTACGCGGACGTCCCGCTGCTGACCGACGGAACCCTCGGCGGCGGCGTCCCGCACTTCCACGAGCCACTCCTCGACGACCCCGAACTCGCCGCCGCCCTGCGCCTCACCCACACCGAACTCGCCGCCTGCCCCGACCCGCTGGAAGCCGAGTCCCGCATCCCCTGGCTGCTCACGGCCCTCGCCCGCCGCCACTCCACGGCCCGCGCGGCGAGCGACACCGTGCCCGGCGCCGACCGCATCGCCCACGCCGTACGGGACCGCCTCGCCGACGAGCTCACCGCCCCGCCCTCCCTCGCCGACCTCGCCGCCGGCCTGAGCCTGTCCCGCTACCAGCTCCTGCGCGCCTTCCGTACGACGATGGGGATCCCGCCGTACGCCTGGCTCGCCCAGTACCGGGTCGGCAGGGCCCGCGGACTGCTGGAGACGGGACTGCGCCCCGCGGAGGTCGCGCCGCTGGTCGGCTTCGCGGACCAGGCCCACCTCACCCGCTGGTTCCGGCGTGTGCTGGGCGTGACCCCGGCGGCGTACCGCAACAGCGTTCAAGACAGCGGGGGATGAGACGGATCATCGTCGCCGTATGACTGCACGCGGCTGGTTCCTGTTCGCTCTCATGGGCGTGGTCTGGGGCATCCCCTACCTGATGATCAAGGTGGCGGTGGACGCCCCGCTGTCCCCGTCCGTGGTGGTGTTCACACGCTGCGCGCTGGGCGCCGCGCTCCTGCTGCCCTTCGCGCTACGGCAAGGGGGCCTGCCCCGGACCGTCCGGGCGCACTGGAAGCCCATGCTGGCCTTCGCGTGCATCGAGATCATCGGCCCCTGGTGGACACTGACGGACGCCGAACGTCATCTGTCCAGTTCCACGGCGGGCCTGCTGATCGCGGGCGTACCGATCGTCGGCGTCGCCCTGGCCCGCTTCTTCGGCGACACGGAACGGCTGGGCGTACGCCGGGTGTCGGGCCTGGCGCTGGGCCTGGCGGGGGTCGGGGTCCTGACGGTCCCGCACCTCACCGGCGGAGACGCCCGCTCACTGGCGGAGGTGCTGCTGACGGTACTGGGATACGCGACGGCGCCACTGATCGCGGCGAGGTACCTGAAGGACATACCGTCCCTCCACCTCACCGCCCCCTGCCTGGCGCTCGCGGCCCTGGTCTACGCCCCCGCGGCCGCGGTGACCCGGCCGTCCGACGTCCCCTCCCCGGAGGTGCTGGCCGCCCTCGCCGGCCTGGGCGTCATCTGCACGGCGGTCGCCTTCGTCGCCTTCCTGGAGCTGATCAGGGAGGTGGGCCCGACGCGGGCGACGGTGTTCACGTACGTCAATCCGGCGGTCGCGGTGGCGGCGGGGGCGCTCTTCCTGGACGAGGAGCTGACGGCCGGGATCGCCGTGGCCTTCGCCCTGATCCTGGCGGGCTCGGTACTGGCGACGGCGGCCGGTCCGGCGAAGGATCCACGCCCGGTAACATGGTCGACACGGCAGACGAGCCGGGCGGGCGGCCGCGTGAAGTCCCTCAGGGGGCTTCCCGAGGAACGTCCGGGCTCCACAGGGCAGGGTGATGGCTAACGGCCACCCGGGGTGACCCGCGGGACAGTGCCACAGAAAACAGACCGCCCGGCGCTCCGGCGCCGGGTAAGGGTGAAACGGTGGTGTAAGAGACCACCAGTGCCCAGGGCGACCTGGGCAGCTAGGTAAACCCCACCCGGAGCAAGGTCAAAAGGAAGCACCCCGGTGCTTCTGCGCGGACGTTCGAGGGCTGCCCGCCCGAGTCCGCGGGTAGACCGCACGAGACCGGCGGCAACGCCGGTCCTAGATGGATGGCCGTCGCCCCGGGACCCGCGAGGGGCCTGGGGAACAGAACCCGGCGTACAGCCCGACTCGTCTGCCGCCACCTGCGGCTTTGCCTTGGAAAGGGCCTCTGATCTGCGACGGAGGACCTTTCCGATCTTTCAGGAGCTTGCCGTGTTAGGCGGCAAAAAGTCCCTCGGAAGTCTCTCGGACAGAGCTGAAAGTCCCTGAAAAGTCCCTGGAGTGGGGGGACAAGTGGGGCTCCTGAGCTGGCCGTTCGCGACATCGGGGGCGCTGTCCGGCCGCCCTGAGTTCCTGCTCCTCCGCCATGCATGCACTGCTGTGCCAACTGCCACGCCGCCGGCTGCATGACCTATTGATCAGAAACTCATGGGGTTCTCGTCCGCGCCGACCCCCGACATGGTCAGTGGGCGGCAATCACCGGTCGACCCCGGACAGCACCAGCTTTCCCCTCTGCGGTGGTTGGGCCGCCGGGGCTCGGTACCGGGTCTCCGGTGGCCGATCCGTCCGGCGCCGGAGGCTCCGGAAAGGGCTCTGAACTGGTGTTTCGCCGGGTTCTGAGAATGGTCTCCGGAGCTTCCCCGGCGGGCCGGGCGGGTGCGGAAAAGTCACCGGCATGGTGAACTCCCAGGGCTCCGAGGAGCCGACTGAACCGCAAAACACGCCGACCCCGGTGGGCCCCGTACCGCTGAAGACGACGGATCCCACCTCCGTCGGCGGCTTCGAACTCCTCGGCCGGATCGGTGCCGGTCGCCAGGCCGTCGTGTACCTCGGCCGGAACAACCGCGGCGAGAGTGCCGCGGTCAAGGTGCTGCGCGCCGAGCGGCGCCACGACCGCAGGTCGCTCGAGGCATTCGAGCGTGAGGTCGAGACGCTGAGGCTGGCCCCCGACTCACTCAGCCCCAGGCTGTACAGCGCGGGCTGGGACGGCGAACACCGATACACCAGCAGCGAATACCTGACTGGGCCGTCCCTGGAGGAGCTGATCCGGGCGGACGGCCCTCTGAACGGCGCCGACCTACGGCAGTTCGCGGTGAGCATCAGTCAGTTGGTGGTCGAACTCCACCGGCTACGGATCCACCACGGCGACATCAAGCCGCGCCATGTACTCACCGGCCCCGGCGGGCGGCTCTTCCTGATCGACTTCGGAGTGGCCGCGATCGGGGACGGCTCGCTGCGACGCCGTGACCTTTTCAGCCTGGCCTCCGTGATCCTCTACGCGGCAGGCGGGCGTTTCCCGTACGAGGGCACGCCACTGGAGATCTCGACGCGGACGATGGGCGGCCGGCCGGAGGTAGGGGTGCTGCCGGAGCCCTGGCGGGACACGCTGCGCAAATGCCTGGAGCCCAATCGGCGGTTCTGCCCGAGTGCAGCGGGTGTACTCAGGACAGTCGGCCGGTACGGGAGTTGGGCGTAACGTGGATCGCAGACGCTTGTCGGAACATCCGGGGAGGGAACCGGTTCGTGGCGGAACCTGAACCGGCGGAGGGCGACCTCGGCCGTCTGTGCGAAGAACTGGGACGTCTGCTGAAGGACGCGGGGCTGAAGCAGTCCGATGCCATCCGACTCGTCGAGCAGTTCGTCGAGAAGAGCCAATTGCACCCTGCGGCAAAGCTCGGGAGAACACAGATCTCCGCGATTCTGCGGAAGCGTGTCGCGAAAGCCCCGTCCTTCGAAGTTGTGCGCGGTCTGCTGAAGGCCTGCGTCGGCACGGGCCGGATCTCAGGGGTCAGGGGCTCCGAGGCATACTGGAAGGACCTGCACGACCGGGCGGATGCCAAGAGGAACACCCGGTCGGCCAAGGCCGCGCCGGAACTGCCGAGGGTACTGGCGTCCGACCGGGCGGGCCTGGACGCCCAGCGATTCACACCGGTACTCCGAGCCGAGTTGCTCGACACCGCGTTGCGAAAGCGGGACGCACAGAGCGGAGACGGGTCCGGCGGGATCAATGCCGACGGGCAGCGAGTGGTACTGGCACTGACCGGTGACGGCGGTATCGGCAAGAGCGTGCTGCTCGGGCAACTGCTGCAGCAGTTGGAGACCGAGAAGGGCGCTGTGGCACTGCTGTCCTGCGCGCAGCTACCGAAGGACACCCTGTGCCAGGGGTTCGAGAGCGCCGACCGGGCGATCGGCGAGGCCGTGCGGCCCGGTGGCGGGAAGGGGATCATCGACCTCCTCACCCGGCTGCGCGCGGCGTACGGCACGGTCACACTGCTCGTCGACACTCTCGACCTGGTCCTCGACGCCCGGACGCTTCCGGGGCTTTCGTCGGTGCTCGGCGCGGCACTGGAAATCGGCCACGTCGTCCTGACCTGCCGCGACCTTGAGTACCGCGGGCATCTGCGGTACCCCGGTCAGAGCGCGCCCCGCCTGGCCGGCCGACTGGTCGAGAATCCGATGCCGATGCTCTCGGAGACCGAGATCGTCGACTGGGCACAACGCCACCTGTTGCGGGGCGCCGAGGGAACCAGCGGGCTGACTCCGTCCGATGTGGAGTTCCTCAGTGTCCTCCGGGGGCGAGTCGCCGTGCCTGGCGCGCTGCGCCGGATCTGCGCACTGCCCGTGCGGCTGGCGATGGCCTGCGAGGTCTACGCGAACAACGGCCACATTCCGGAGGACCTGACGACCAATCAGCTCCTCGCGGACTACTGGCAGGCCAGGGTGCGGACCAGTGGAGGCCTGTCGGCACCCCACAAGGAGCAGTGGGTCTACGCTCTCGCCGAGCTGCTGCTGACCCCGGAAGGCGTGCTGCGCGTCCAGGTGCCCAAGGGGGAGCTGGACAGGGCGATCAACGAGAACAAGGCACTTGCCGAGGGGATGGGGCAGGCCATCAGCGAAGGCCTGGTCCTCGACGGCGAAACCTACTGGGAATTCTTCCACCAGAGCTTCGGCGAGTACGCGCACTCGCGCTGGCTGCTCAGGCAGGGAACACACAGCGTCGCCATCACCCGACTGCTACGGGCGCTCGGCTCCGGGCACAGCAACCTGTGGCCGCTCACGACCTCTCTGCTCTCCCAGGCGACGCTGTACGACGACTACCGGGACCTGGCAGCACGTGTCCCGGCCGACACGACAGTGGCCGCCAGGACGCAGGTCGTGTCCTCTCTGGGGCGCGTCGAGGAGGACGCCCTCACCGATGCGCTGAAGCGGGTCCGTGCCGACCCGACCCTGATGCGCAGCGTGGCCCTGGACCTCGGCGACGCCCCGGCCCGGCATCTGGGCGCCGCGCACAAAGCACTGGTCGCAGCAGTCGGCGACCATCCGGCCGAGCTTGTCGGGCCCGTGGCCAACGCACTGGCGAGACTGCTGGCCCGTACACCGGCGGAGGAGCTGCCGACCCGCCTGGGGGAGGCCCTGACGGCGGTCTGCGCCGCGCGCCGGCACCTCGATCCGGCCAGTCAGGTGGTCTGGCAGAACCATCCGCACCGCCTGCTGACCGCGCTCCCGGGCGTCGTGGACCAGGACCTCGAACTCGACCTGGCCCCGGACCCGACTCGGAAGAACCGGAAGAAGGTGCCGGAGGAGGTACTCACCGTCCTGCGCGAGACCTATCCGGGCCTGGGCGACCTCGCACGCCGGACGGCGATCCTCGTGCATCTTCGTGACCCGCGGCTGGCGGACCAGACGGCGGAATTCGCGCGTTGTGTCCTCGCGGTCCCCTGCCCGCCCTCGCTCAGCGACGACGACGCCGTACGCACCATGCGGCTGTTCTGGGAGTGCCCGACGGTACGGAGGGAGCGGGGCTGGACCACCTGGCGGCAACTGCTGGCCGCAAAGCTCCCCAAGAACTGGGACAACGCCCAGATCAAGCTGGTGGCCCGGCTCGGTGCGACGGATCTGGATGTCCGTGCGGGCGTGGTGAGCGACATCCTCGAACGCCGTGGGGAGATTACCCGGCACGTCAACGTCCTCAACCAGTTGGCAGCGGATCACGCCGATTGGCTCGCGGGACAGTTGCTGGCACTGGGCTTCGAGGACCCCCGTCGCACCGCGAACCTGTCCTCCGTCGCCTACTGCCTGCAGAACACGGCGCTCCCGCTGGCAACCCGGTTGCGCGTGCTCAGAGCCCTGGACGCCGCCCGCGAGGCCGCCCCCAGGAACGTGTGGCCGGCCCAGGTCGTGTTGGCGGGCGACCTGGTCGAGGAGCACCTGCGGATCTTGAAGGACCTCAAGACGGTGAGGGTGAAGCCGCATGTAGTGCGCAGCATGCTGAAGTCATGGGTGAACAGTGGCTCCACGACGGTGCTGGCCGCCGTCGCGGACCGACTCCGTGAGCTGGACACCGGTCTGAGCGATACGAACGGCCGTAACAGCGAGAGCCTTAAGACCCGGGCTCGGCTGGAGAGCCGGCTCGCACATCTGGACAAGAAGGCACGCGCGTGGCTGTCGGCCGCCGTATTGGAGGGCGAGAGCCAAACAGTGGCGGGTACGGCGGTCAAGATCATTCAGGAGCTTGAGGACCTGCCGTGGGACGAACTGACGCCTTGGCTGTGCGAACTGTTCCGCAGCCCGCACACCGACGCGGTCATGCGGTTGACGCAGATCTTTCTGGACCGGTCCCGCGTCGTCGACGCCGTCTTCACCCAGCATGCGAGGCCGCTACTCGGGACGGCAACCGCCCGTATGCGGCAGGCGGTCGCGACCGACGAGGATCCCAACCTCATCAGAAGCCTCCTGAAACTGATCATCCGGGTAAACGAGCACGCGACGCTCGGGCGGGACGAGGTGATGGAGGTGTACGCCATCACCCGGAGTCGTCTGCCGGACGCGCCGCCAAAGGAGGGGGGATCGTCCACGCTCTCGGCATCAACCGCACCGTCCGCGGAGCGTGAACGGCGGCGGGAGCAGAGCGGCTGGTACTCAGCCGCTCTCCAGGACGTCTCCACCATGTGCGGGGCCCTCCTCGGTACCAGGCTCAGCCGTGCGGAAATCCGTGGGCTGCTGACCGAACTGCTAACCCCGATGCCATCCCAGATCATGGGCAGCACGGTTCGCAACACAGCCGCGACCCTGCTCAAGGGGGTCTGCCACCGTGACCCGGAGGGACTGGACTGGCTGGACGGCCTCTTCGTGCGTACGGACCTCACGCCCGGCATCAAGTACGCGATCGCCAAGGCGGTCCTGAACATCGACGGCAAGCGGCGTGAGGGCAGGGCAGCAGGGCTGCTAGCGCTGCCCGGCTGTCCGAGCGAAGTCGCCGACTACATCCGCGACGAACTGCGCCACTGCGATTAGCGGGGCGCCTTCGGAAAGGCCGAGATCAGGAGACGATCTGCTGCCCAGCCGCCTGAACAAAGGCCTCGACTGCCTCGCGGGCAGCGTCACCGCTGCGGTGGCACTCCTGCTCGTCCTCAGCCTTGTGGATCACGCTTACTCGGTCCAGCGCCTCCTCGGCCAGCCGGACGAGGCCGGGCGACTGGGCGACGAGCCGGAGCCGGAAGAGTTCCTGACGCGCCACTGAGCGCAGCCGGTAGGACTCGACGCGCGCTTCCGTCGCCTCCGCACTGCCAGGATTCTCGTGGGCCCGGTGCCAGCGGTCGAGTTCGCCCCGCCGACAGTGCGCGAGTGCGGCCGCGTACGCGCTGTACGCCGCCATTCGTTCCTCCTGGACGAACCGCCAGCGGGCAAACCGCTCGTTCCGGATGGTCATCCGGTGCTGCACCAGGTAGCTGAAGCACCCGCCGAGGAGGATCCCGACGACGGCTACAGCACTTGTGAGAACCGCTTCCATCCCTGGATGACACCACGTCGGCCGGGCCGCTGAGAACACCGCCCCGTCAGGAGACCCGCCGGACCGCTCCGCCAAGTGAATTGGGCACTGGGGAAGTCGGTGACCGGAACCCTGTGGGTCGTCAGGGCTCAGTGCCGGGTTCTGCGGGACATCGGATCCCGGCTCAGGCCTAAAGTCCTTAAGGACCCTCAGTGGGCATTCAGGGAAGGTTTCTGACGCTGCATCCCCTTTGTGGGTAGCGTCTTCTGTGGTGATTAACGCCGGATAGCCTGTTCATACCTTTCAGCGCATCGGCCCAGCTGACCGTTTGGTTCGCACATGGCGCTCGGATTCCGTCTGGTTTAGGAATAGGGCGAAAACTCCCTACGTGCAGGGAGTTTCCGGGCATTTTAGGCTGTGCGCATTGGTGATAAATGGGGACGAAGACTGCCGGAATGGTCATCGCGAATCGACATCAAATGCCCACTCAGGTCGCTCTGGAACTCAAGGAGTCGGCCTCCCGGGCGGTCCGGGAAGGAACCTGGGACGATCTTGTATGGGAACTCGTCGCTTTCGATGACTGAGCTGAGAGGTCGTGACCGGCAGACCGATCTCGGTGACGGCGCCGCTGGGGGACGCCAGTCAGGCGGGACGTACCAGGGCGTCGAGCATCTGCTCCAGTAGGTCGTTGTTCGCGTTGAAGCTGGCCACCGATGCGGCGATGTTCTCCTCTTGGTCCATGTCCTGCCAGGAGATGGTGTATCCCGCTTCACGGGCGAGTTGGGCGAGGAAGGCGCGCTGGGTGCGGCCGTTGCCTTCTCGGAAGGGGTGGATGGCGTTCACATCGCCGTACAGGTCGGCCAGGGCTCGGATGAACTCCAGGCGGTCCAAGCTTTGCAGGTGGTCGTTGTCGGCGAGCTTGTGGAACACGTCCTTTGCGAAGGAGACGATGTGGATTGACGGGCAGAACGATGTGCCCTTGGAGATCTCGATGGTTCGTAGTTCCCCGGCCCACGGGTACACGCTGCCGAAGATCTGCCGGTGGAACGCTTGCAGGTGTGCAAGGTCGTAGCTGCCAGGCAGTGGCTCGGCGTCCAGGATGGCGAGTTCCACGGCGGCGATGTCCGCTTCGGCCTCGGAGAGCTCGGTTGCGTCGGTGATGCCGAGACTGTTTCGGAGGACGCCGTTGGGCTCGCTGTAGGGGTCGGTCACTCAGCGGCCTTACGGGTGTAGCGGGCGAGGGTGCGGGCGCGCAAGGCTGCGGCGTCGAGCTCTCCGCGTGCGTAGGCGTCGAGGTCGGCGGTGGTGTCTGCGCTGATGCGCAGCCCCTCGGCCTCGGTGGAGCCGATGGCGGAGGCGACCGCCACTCGGCGACGTTGGGCTTGCTCGTTCTGTTCGCGTCGTCGGTAGCCCTCTAGGGATGCGACGTCCACGCGGCGGTGGGTGCCGACCATGCGGAAGTCGATCAGGCCCTTGTCGAGCAGCTTGACCAGGTGCGGCCGGGAAACGCCGAGGGTCTTCGCTGCCTGGATAGTGGACAGCTCCGTACTCTTGGCGATTACCTCGACCGCGCGGCCGGAGGTAATGAGCGCCATGGTCTCCATGAGGACCGCCAGGGCCTCACGTGGCACCTCCATGGTGACCTTGCCCGCTTCGGCGACGGTGATGTGGAACGTCTCGGCACTGCTGGTGAGGGCGTCACGCAGGCATGGCACGGCCTCCTCGACGCTGCGTTTGCGCTGCTCCTTCCGCGTCCGCTGCGCCTGGGTCCCACGCAGTGCGGGCGGGTTCTCAGTGGGGCGCTTGCGCAGCACCTTCTTCCGAGTGCGGGAGGTCTCGATCTCGTGGCTGAGGGTCGTCGTACTGTCGTCGGTGGGGTGCTTCTTCTGCTTGGCCGGTTTCTGTTCCTGGCGGGTCACGGGCATAGGTGCGTCCTCAGTTTTGAGTGACTGCTATCACCCTCAACCATATGAAACAAGTGCACCAAGTGCAATATGTGAAACTACCTGGAGCGGCGGCGCTGCCCCTTGCGGCACCGGAGGGCAGCAGTCCGCGCCTTTGTCCCGCAGGGCGTACGGCCGCAGTGCCATGAACTGTCCGCGCCCGGGTACGGGTCCAGGGTCTTCGCCCCAGCCTCGCGCATCCGCTCAATGGCTGGTTCGGATTGATTGAGGCGAGGAGGCATCCCAACGCCGTACTGACTGACGGCTTGCTTCGCCGACAGCGTAGAAGAGGTCACGGACACTGAGGCCAGGCCGTGTACCGCCAAGAGTTGGAGCTCGCTCCGGCCGCCGCGATCCTGGTCCTGTCGAGACCTGTGGACGGAGCGAATTCGAGTAGGGCCGGCAATGGGCGAGGGCGCCACGTCCTTCGGGCGCACGTACGCCTCCCTCACGCCTGAAGCCTCTCGGCCGAATGTCCCCGAGAAGTCCCAGCGGCCGCATCGAACCCTCCGCCTTATGTAAAGTACCTGGTCAGGCCGGTCGAGGTGTGATCGTCGCCAAGGCTGACCCAAAGTGGGCGTACAGCCCGACTCGTCTGCCGCTCTGTATTTCCGCAGGTCAGAGGCCATGTTTACTCATTAAACAAACTCTCGGGGTCGAATCCGGGTCGAATCCGGGCTGTGGGTATCGTCGCTTCTGTCCGCTACCCATGTGGCATATCCGGGCATTTCGGGTGTCAAATGTGGTTCAGTGCGGTCCTGGAGGAGACATCTTGGATTCCGATGCACTCGGAAGTTCATGTACGAGGTGTCCTCTTGCCGGCCTGCTCTGGCTGAACTTGAGCACCGATGGTGCGTCCTCCAGCGAGCCGTGCCGGGCCGGGAATGGTGAGACAGCCGCCAATGGCGCCCTCTCGGGTGTCGCGGGACGCGCCGGACTGAACCCCCGTGCAGCGGTGAAGAATGCCGTGAATGGGCATGGGCGCTTGTGCGCAGCGCGGAAGTGGCCAACGACGCCGGGCTTCCTGCCGTGATTGTGCGCGCACTTTGGTGGAGCAGGTGGCGCCCCATGAGACGGCACGGTGGGAGTCGCCGACGATGCCTCGCAGCGCGCCCGTACGCAACGGTGCGACGCGGCCGGGGTCGCTGTCGGCTGACGTGCTCGGTACTACGGAGGTGCCGCGCGTGTGTGCGGCACCCTGCGACCGCCTTGGGGGGTTGTTCGTTGCTTCAGGCGGCGGCGAGTTGCGGTTCGTTTCGTGCGGTCAGGCGTCCGGTGTGGGCGAGTGCGGCGATGGAGGCGGCGCAGGCGAGGCCGGTGACGGTCAGTGCGCACCAGGTCAGCCAGAGGGCGTCGTGCCGTTCGGCGAAGTCCCACAGGGCGCCGGTGGCGAGGTTGCCCAGGGTGATGCCGAGGCCGGAGACGGTGTTGTAGAGGCCGTAGTGGGTGGCGACCAGGTGGTTGCCGGAGAGGGTGACCACGGTGTCCATCTCGAAGGGGTAGACCACCGCGCTGCCGGCCGCCAGCAGCGCCACGGCCGCCGCGAGGGCGGTGAGGACGGCGGCGGTGGCGTCGGGAGGGGTGAGTGCCAGGGGGAGGAAGGCCAGTCCCATCGCGGCCAGTCCGCGTACCAGGGCCTGCGCCGGGTTCCAGCGTTGTTTCGCCCAGCTGGTCAGGCGCAGTTGTCCGATGACAGCGACGGCGGCGGAGAGCACGAACAGGCCGCTGGTGGCCCAGGTGCCCCTGCTGCCCAGGGCGTCGGTTGCGGCCAGGGGAAGGGCCAGGTAGACCTGGAAGGTCAGGACGTAGGAGCCGATCATCGCGGTGGAGAAGAGGAGGAAGGGCCGGTTGGCGGCGACCGCGCGCCACTGCGCGAGCACGCTGTCGCGGTCACTGCTCGTGGTTGCGCCGTGGCGTGCGGGCAGTGCCTGCCACTGCAGCAGGGTGAGGGCGGCGAAGATGGCCGCCGCGGTGGTGCACACCAGGCGGAAGTCGGCGGCGAGCAGGGCGAGTCCGACCAGCGGGCCAAGCAGCATGCCGGCCTGGTAGTAGACGTTGAAGGTGGCGAAGGCGTCCACGCGGCGCTCGCTGGCCTCGGCGGCGAGGTAGGCGCGGACGGCCGGGTTGAACAGGGCGCCGGCGAAGCCGGTGGCGGCGGAGGCGACGATGAGGGCGGGCAGGTTGTCGACCCAGCCGAGCAGGCCGAAGCCGACGGTGCGCAGGAGGCAGCCGGCCATGATCGGGGTCTTGTAGCCGTAGCGGTCGGCGAGGGTGCCGCCGATGAGGAACATGCCCTGCTGGGAGAAGTTGCGGACGCCAAGGACGAGGCCGACGGCCCAGGCGGCGAGGCCGAGCTGGCCGGAGAGGTGGGCGGCCAGGTAGGGCATGAGCATGTAGAAGGCGAGGTTGATGGCGAACTGGTTGGCCATCAGCAGCCGTACGGCGGGCGGGAAGGAGCGGGTCTGGCGCCACAGGTGCTTCATCGGGCGGCTCCCGCCAGGTGCGCCGTGCCGGTGCCGCCACCGGCGAGCGGATCGATGATGCGGGTGCAGCGCGTCCAGCGGGTGACGGTCCGGTCGCTCGGGTGGTCGATGAGGTCGGGCTCGTCCTGGGGCAGGTGTCCGAGCAGGTGGTGCTCACGGCAGTAGGTGTCGTCGAAGACGGTGCCGACGTAGCGTTGCGGTCCGTCGGGGAAGACAGCGACGACCCGGTCCTCGGCGGGCAGGGTGCGGGCCAGCCAGCGGGCGACGAGGGCGACCGCTCCCACGCTCCAGCCGCCGGTGGCGTAGTGGTGGCGGGCCAGGCGGCGGGCCGCCCACACCGCCTCGGGCGCGGCGACCCAGTGGACCTCGTCGAAGAGGCCGTAGGCGACGTTGCGGGGGTAGATGCTGCTGCCCAGGCCCCGCATCAGGCGCGGGGCGGCGGGCTGGCCGAAGATGGTCGACCCGGTGGTGTCCACACCCACGACCCGCAGGGCGGGGAAGTAGTCGCGCAGGACGGAGGCGATGCCGGCGGAGTGGCCGCCGGTGCCGACGGAGACGACCAGGGTGTCGATGCGGCCGAGCTGGGCGAGGAGTTCGTGGGTGAGCGGGGCGTAGGCGGCGACGTTGTCGGGGTTGTTGTACTGGTCCGGGCACCACCCGTCGGGGTGGACGGCGAGGAGTTCCTCGACGCGCCGGCGGCGTGCCTCCTGCCAGCCGCCGTCCGGGTGGGGTGTGGTGACGAGGTCGATTTCGGCTCCGTACGCGGTGAGCAGGCCGGTCATCAGGGGTTCCATGCCCGGGTCGGTGACGACGGTGACCGGGTGGCCGTAGGTCGCACCGGCGAGGGCCAGTCCGAGGCCGAGGGTGCCGGAGGTCGATTCGATGATGTGGGCGCCGGGCAGCAGGTGCCCGCGTTCGCGGGCAGCGCGGACCATGTACAGGGCGGTGCGGTCCTTGATGCCGCCGGGGTTGTGGCCTTCGAGCTTGGCCCAGAAGCCGCGCCCGGCGACGGTGAAGGGCTCGCCGATCCACAGGACGGGCGTGTCGCCGACCAGTCCGGCGGGGGTGTGCAGCGGGTGCTTGGCGTCGGCGAGCAGTTGGGCGGGTGAGGTGGCAACGGCAATGCGGGTGGGGTGGTTCATGGCGTGCTTCTCCTGCGGCCGACGCTGCGAGAGGGGCGTCGGCCGTGTGACGGGGGAAGGGGCGGAGGTGATCGGCTGCCGCGCCGTCGTCGTGCCGAGGGCGTGGCGGCGCGGTCGGTCAGGTCCGCCACACGCCGAGATGGGCCCGCGTCTGCCCGGCGGATGACGCGAGCGACGCAGGCGGCGAGCGTTGAGGGACTGGAGATGAGGGCGTCGGCTGGGGGCCGAGGTCTTCGGCGGCCGGGACGGCGTGGACCGCGGGCGCGGTCAGGGCGACAGCACGTGGCGGCTTAACTGTCGGCTCGTCCAGTCCGCAGTGCACACTGCTGCTGTGTGCGGGATCCGCCTGCCGGCCTGTCGCCTGCTGCCCGCGCTGCGGCGCCTGGCCGCAGCTCGCGGAGGACGTGAACACTAGTGTGTCGGCCCGCATGGCCGGGGTTGCTGTCGGACCGTGTGCACAGTCCAGGACATGCACAAGCGCGGCGAGCAACACCAGGAGCACCGCTCCGGTGCGTGCCACGGAGCGGCTGTTTCGAGAGATCGACCCAGCCCGCATGAACGCAAGGGGTAATCAACTGAGTACGTAAGGTTCTTGTCAAAGGCGGCCACTCCACGCGCCTCCGGTCCGCTGTGCGATCGCGAAATTCCCGCGCTACCCATGACTGGCCGGGGGCCTGGGGCGGACATCCGTGCTGGCACCTTCCGTCGCCGCCGATCACCACATCGGGTGAACCCCGGTCCCGATCGGCCGCATCCGCGCCGCGCCGTCCGGTCTCCGGAGGTTTCCTGAGCGGGAGTCCACAAGGAGATCCGGATGCGGCACGTCCCCAGCACAGCCTCCCGCGCGGCAACGCGCGGCCTGGGTGCTGTCGTGCTGCTCGCGCTCCTGGCCCTGCTGCACGCCGCGTTCAGCTCCGGCCCGGCACACCTGTCCGCGCTCGACCTGGATGGTTGCCGGTTGCGTGCCGCCGCCGCAACCGCGCACGACTGCCAGTCGGCGGTGGCCGAGGTCGTGACCGGGGCGGGCGCAGGCGGCCACCACGACGGCGCCGCCGTGCAGTCCTGCGGCGCGTCGGCCTATGGGCCACGCGCGCTCGCGGACCTCTCCCATGCGTCGGCGGCGTCCGGCAGTACGCCCGTCGTGCCCCGGGCCGCATCACCGGACGACGTGTCGCCCGCCGCGGGAGGCGTATCCCTCCCCGGCGCGCCCTCCGGATCACTCGTCCTGCGCTGCTGAGCGGAACCGGCCGCCCGCCCCTGCCCTTCGCGCGGGTAGCCCGCCGGTCTGTCCGCTCAATTCACCCGTAGCACCGCAGGAGCCTGGCCATGCCCATGGACGTATACGCCGCCGTCGGCGCACTCGTACGCGCCGAGATCGCCCGTACGCACACCCCCACCATCTGCCCGCCGGCGCAGAAAGCCTCGGCGCCCGACGAGCCTGTCGCACCGAAGCCCACGACCGTGGCGGCCTCGCCAGTGCCCACCCGGCGGCGCCTGCGTGCACGGGCCGCCGCGGTCCTGCGCCGCCGCACCGCCATCTGCGGATAGCGCCCACCTGCCGCCGGATCCTCACCGGCTCCCTACATCCGGCAAGCTCCACCGAACCGGTTGATTGCTGCTGCAACGCGAGCGCCGGTGTTTCTCATGTCACCTTCTCCGCTTGGGAGTTCAGCATGTCCAAGAGCCGCAGACTGGTAACGTTTCAGCGTCGGCACGAGCGAAGCACCGGGGGTCCAGTGGTGATGCGGCGCATGGCGGCAGCCGTCGTGTTGCTGGCCGCTGCCGTGCTGCTGCACTTCGGTACGCCGCACCATCCCTCGGCTGCTTCGAGTGTGGTGTCCGCCATGGCACCCGCAATCGAATCGGAGTCCCGCAAAGCATCGGGTTCCGTGTCCGCCGGGCCGCACGTCGGCACCGGCGCGCAGCACCACGAGGCGGAGGCCGAGGCGCTTGCCCTGCCACCGCGGACGGGCCACCTCGTCGAGGCTCCGTCGCTCGCCGCTGACGCGGTGATCACATCCGTCGCCGCGCTGTCCGGCACCTCGCGTTCCCGCACCGCGAGAGACGCGCGGAACCCGGGCGCCGGCCCTGCGCCCGACTCCACCGCTTTGCAGGTCTTCCGCTGCTGATCGGCGGCGTGCTGTGCGCGCCCTTCCCGCATGCGGTACCGCCGCCGCGGGACGCGGCGCCCAACCGGGCACCCGCCGTGGCAGGTTGACGCCTGCCCGGGCCCGGGCAGCACGCACTCTTCGCTCCCTTTCGCCCTGCGAGCCCCACGAAGAGTCACGAGGCCGATATCCATGCACACCCTCATCGAGCACGCCCGTACGTTCCCCACGAAGATCGCCGACCAGCGGGAGGAGTTCGCCCGGCTGGCCCGGGGCCAGCAGCCCCAGGCGTTGTTCATCTCCTGCTCCGACTCCCGCGTCATCCCCGCCATGTTCACCGGCGCCCGCCCCGGTGACCTGTTCGAGCTGCGCACCGCGGGCAACATCGTGCCGCCCTACCGCGGGCAGGTCGCCTGCGCCGTCGCCGGATCCCTCGAATTCGCCGTCCAGGCCCTGCGGGTGCCCGACGTCGTCGTGTGCGGCCACTCGCACTGCGGCGCCGTACAGGGTCTGATCCGCGAGCAGAGCATTCAGACGATGCCGCTGGTGCGCCGCTGGCTGTCCCGGGCCGGACACCGCCCCCGCGCCGACGAGCCATGGCAGCTCCAAGGATTGGGCGAGTACCCCACCGCGGTGGCCCAGCACAACGTGCTCACCCAGCTCGACCACCTGCGCAGCTACCCGTTCATCGCTCTCCGCATCTCGTCGGGGCGGCTGCGTCTGCACGGCTGGTACTACACGGTCGAGACCGGTGAAGCCCTGTTCGCCATGCCGGGCACCCGCGCCTTCAAGCCCTTGTGAGCCGACCGGACCACGGCCCCGCACACACCCCCGTCTCGTCCGGTCGCCTGTGACGCGACGTTCCTTCCCCACAGAGAGAACGCCATGACCCCACCCCTTTCGTTCCTTCGGTCCGCATTGCGTACCGACTTCACGTCCTCCCTGGTCGTCTTCCTCGTCGCCCTGCCGCTGTGCGTGGGCGTCGCGGTCGCCTCCGGTGTTCCGGCCGAACTCGGCCTGATCACCGGCATTGTCGGCGGCCTGGTCACCGGGCTGCTGCCCGGCAGCAGCCTCCAGGTCAGCGGCCCGGCGGCCGGCCTGACCGTGCTGGTCCTCACCGCCGTGCAGGACTACGGACTGTCCGCCCTGGGCGTCATCGTCCTGCTCGCAGGGCTGCTCCAACTCGCCCTCGGAGCTCTGCGGTTGGGCCGGATCTTCCGTGCCATCTCACTGTCCGTCGTGCACGGCATGCTCGCCGGCATCGGGCTCGTCCTGATCGCCGGACAGGTCTACGCGCTCGCCGACCTCAAGGCCCCGGGCAGCGGCACCTCGAACGTCGCCGCTCTGCCCCGGCTGGTCGCCGAGGTCCTCGCCTCGGGCCCGGCCCTGACCGCCGTCGGTATCGGCACCGGAACCGTTGCCGTGATGGCGCTGTGGAAGAGGCTGCCCGGCAAGGCGCGCCTGCTGCCCGGCCCGCTCGTCGCGGTCGGCGCGGCGACCCTCGCCACCGCCGCCTTCGACCTGCCCATCGCCCGGGTGCAGGTCAGCGGCCTGCTGGAGGCCATTCAGCCGCCCGGCGTGGGCGACTTCGGCCAGCTGGCCGACGCCGGACTTCTGACCACCATCGTCGCGTTTACCCTCATCGCCTCCGCCGAGTCGTTGTTCAGCGCCGCAGCGGTCGACCGCCTGCACAGCGGGCCGAAGACCGACTACGACAAGGAGCTGATGGCGCAGGGCGCGGGCAACACCCTGTGCGGGCTGCTCGGCGCCCTGCCGATGACCGCGGTGATCGTCCGCAGCGCCGCCAACGTCCAGGCCGGCGCGAAGACCAAGGTCTCCCGCGTCCTGCACGGCGTGTGGCTGCTGCTGTTCGCCACGCTGCTGCCCGACGCCCTCGCACTGATCCCGACTGCGGCGCTCGCCGGAGTGCTCATCCACGCCGGGTTCAAGCTGCTGCCGCTCAAGGAGCTGCGGCCGCTGTGGCGCGACCACCGGGGCGAGGCCGTGGTGCTGGTGATCACCGCAGGGGCGATCCTGGTCACCAACATGTTCGAGGGCGTCCTGATCGGACTGCTGCTGGCGGTGGTGAAAGCGGCCTGGGAGACCTCGCGCGTCCACATCGACGTGGACGACGCCGGCGAGGACGCAGTGCGGGTCGTCATCCGCGGGCACGCGACCTTCCTGCGCCTTCCGCGCATCCTCGACGCCCTGGAGCAGCTGCCCGCCGACCGGCAGGTCGAGCTCAACCTCGCCGGACTGCGGCACCTCGACCACGCCTGCATGAACGCCCTGCAGCACTGGGCCGACCAGCACAACGCGCACACCGTTCAGCCGGAGCCCGCACGCGCCTGGACATGAGCCCGGACCCGTGGGGCGGGGTCCCGGCCGTCCCACGGGCTCCCGCTCCCATACGGATGAACGGTCATGGGCGTTCACCCGTACCCCTTGTCGTATGCCTGGCCGCCGACGCGGACAGGAACACCCCGGAGACGGAGAGGCACGTGCGACAGCACCCCGAGCAGTCACAGCAGCCGCGGCCAGGACGCACCGGCCGGACCCTGCCCGCCGCCCGCCGGATACGCGGCACCGTGCTCGCCGCAGGTCTGGCCCTTGCACCCCTGGCCACGGCGTGCAGTGGCGGTGCGGGCGACGCCGCAGTGAACAGCGATCCGTCGAAGATCTCCGCCGCCCCGGCGGCCGGTGTCGTGGCACCGGCGAAGGTCGAGGTGATCGCCAGTCTGACCGGCTGCAAGGCCAAGACTCGCATCGAGGCGGACGAACTGCGCCAGGGCCTCTGCCACACACCGAAGGTCGACTACCTCATCACCACCTTCCCGGAGGAGCAGTACAAGCAGACCTGGCTGGACTCCGCCGCCATGTACGGGGGCAAGTACCTGGTCGGTTCGCGCTGGATCGTCAGCGCGAAAGAGCCGGAGATGCTGGAGGAGTTCCAGACCAAGCTCGGCGGAACCATCCAGCAGCTGCGGGGCATGGGCCCGGCCCCTGCCCCGAGCACGTCGTAGCGGCAGCCCCGTCTCCCACAGTCGCACGGGTGCATCCCCGCTGATACGACGAGTCCGGCATCCGCCGTCTTCGGCTTCTCCCGGTCGGTGTCCGGCACGGTCGGCCCCGCTCCGGCCGGCAGGCCCCTTCGGGACGGAACCAGGGCGCGTCGGCCCCTCCCACGAGGACCGTTGGCCCCTTGGGCGGCTGCCCCCGCCGGGCGGAGGCTGGCGCTGACAGCCATCCCGGTGCGGGAGGTGCGCCATGGGAAGGGCGACCGTGCTCGTGGTCGACGACGAGCGCAAGATCCGGGACATGGTGCGGGCGTTCCTGGAGCGGCAGCGGTACGCCGTGCTGCAGGCCGGCACCGGGCAGGAGGCTCTGGATGTGGCGCTGCGGCTCAAGCCGGACCTGGTGGTGCTCGACCTGATGCTGCCCGATCTCGCCGGGGAGGAGGTGGCCCGCTCGCTGCGGGAGATCTCCCAGGTCCCGATCATCATGCTGACCGCGAAGGCCGGTGAGGCGGACCGGGTCGCGGGGCTGCAACTGGGGGCCGACGACTACGTGGTCAAGCCCTTCAGCCCCAGGGAACTGGTGGCCCGGGTGGACGCGGTGCTGCGCCGGGCCCGGCCAGGCGGGACGGAGGGCCGGCTGTCGTTCGACGGCGGCCGTCTGGTCATCGACCCGTCGGGCCGCGAGGTGCGTCTGGACGGCGCGCAGGTCGCCCTCACCCGCAGCGAGTTCGACCTGCTCGCGGCGCTGGCGACCACGGCGGGGCGGGTCTTCTCCCGCCGCGAACTGGTGGCCCGGGTGCACGGCTACGACTATGAGGGCTACGAGCGCACCGCCGACGTGCACGTGAAGAACCTGCGCGCCAAGCTGCACGACGATCCCAGGGCCCCGCGCTGGGTGGTGACCGTTCCGGGCGTCGGCTACAAGGTCGGGGCGCGGCCCGATGCCTAGCCGCCTGGCGCCTCCGACGTGGCTGCGCGGTCCGCTGGCCCGCTCGTTCGCGCTGCGGCTGGCCGTCGCCTTCGCCCTGGTGGCCCTGGTGGGCGGCACCGTCACGGCCGTGGCGGTGAACACCGCCTTCGCCTCCCGGCTGCGGCAGTACGTCGACCAGCAGCAGAACGCCCAGGTCACTGGCATCACCGCGGCAGCCGCCAGCTCGTACGCCGGAAGCCAGAAATGGGACCTGAGTGGCCTTCAGAGCCTGGCCGCGGCGACCGGCTCCGGCACGGTGCGCATCCTCACCTCCTCCGGACACGACGTCTGGGAGTGGGACGGTGCCCGGATGCGCTGGAACGACCCGTGGGTCGACGACCACGCAGAGGACGATGACCCTGGCGGCTCCGGACAGGGCGCCTGCGGGTCCTGGCAGCACTGCGAGTCGGGGGGCTCCGGGGACGATGACACGGCAGGCTCCTCGGAGGACCATCACGGGGGCAAGCCGGACGCCGCGGCCTGGCGCGCTTCCGGGGCGGCGACGGTGCGCCCGGCGGCCGACGTCACGCCGCAACCGAGTGACAGCACCGGCCCGGACGGACTCGGTCCCGCCCAGCGGCTGCCCATCGTGGTCGGCGGCACGACCGTCGGCACCGCCCTGGTGCGACTGCCCGAGGTCAACTCGCTGCCCGAGGCCGTCGCCTTCCGCACCCGGGTGGTCCACCTGGTGCTGATCGCCGCAGGAGCTGGGGCGCTGCTCTCCCTCGCCCTGGGCACGTTCTTCGCCCGCCGGACGACCCGCCCGGTTCGGCAGGTCACCACGGCCGCCCGGGCACTGGCGGCCGGCGACCGCCACGCCCGCCTCGATGTGCGGCGGGCGGATGAGTTCGGGGAGATGAGCCGGGCGTTCAACACCATGGCGGATGCCGCCGAGGGCGCCGAACGGCTGAGGCAGGCGTTCGCCGCCGAGGTCGCCCACGAGCTGCGCACCCCGCTGACCGTCCTGCGCTCCCAGGTCGAAGGGCTGCAGGAGGGGGTGCTGGAGCCCGGCCCGGCCGCGCTCACCTCACTGGACGAGGAAGTGCAGCGGATGACCCGGCTGGTGGCGGACCTGCAGATCCTCGGCGCGGCCGACGCCGCCGGATTCTCCCTCCAGCCTGCCCCCGTCGCGCTGGACGAGCTCGTCGAGCAGTCGGTCCGCGACTTCGCCGGCCTCTTTCAAGGCGCCGGGATCGAGCTGCACACCCGTCTGGAGCCGGTCACCGCCCCGCTCGACCGGGTCCGCATCGGGCAGGTCCTGGCGAACGTGCTGTCCAACGCGCTGAAGTTCACCCCGGCAGGCGGCACGGTCGGCGTGGAACTCATCACAGCCGACGGACAGGCCGTGGTGCGGGTTCGGGACTCCGGGCCGGGCATCCCCGCCGACGAGCTGCCCCATGTCTTCGACCGGTTCTTCCGCGGCCGCACCGCCCGCGCCGCAGGCTCGGGCATCGGCCTGGCGGTGGTGCACGAGCTGGTCGCAGCCCACGGCGGCAGCACCGAGGTCGACAGCGAGCCGGACCACGGCGCCGCCTTCACCGTCCGCCTGCCCCTTGAGGCCACATCGCCACCCAACCGCTTCCTCACCGGTCCTTCACAGCCGCCTCCTAGCGTGAAGTCGTAAGCAGGAGGAGGCGATCAGAATGAGGAACACGAGGAGCAAGCGGGCCGTCCTCACCGCGACGATCCTGGCACCCGCACTGGCCCTGACCGGCGGACTGGCCTTCGCCGCAGGCGACAGCGGGAACCACCCCGCGCCGCCCAGCCCGACGAGCCAGGTCACCCGGCCCGGGCACGCCACGACCCCCACGGACCGCGACGACTGCTCGTATTACGACACCCGCACCACATCCCGCGACGACTGCCGGCACGACCAGGGGAACGGCACCCACGTCTACCGGTACGAGCACCACGCGCGGGGCGAGGGCTGCGACGACGGCAGCGATCGGTGAACCGCGACCCGACTGACGGCCGCCCGGGGGAACGGGCGGCCGCACCGTACGAGGGGAGGGCCCGGGCCCCGGGCCGATGCGCCCGGTCACTGCAGTCGAGAGGGCGATTCCCCGGCAGATGAGCACTTGAGTTGATCGTCGATGTCCTGGGCGGTCATGGGTCCGTGGTCGGTCCAGTACTGCCCTTCGGGCACATGGGCAGCCGCGACTTCGGAGACGCTGAACACATTCCCGGTGCCATCGTCCACACCGGCATACTCGATGGAGACATCGAGTTCCTTCGGCAACCGGCGAGGCCCGGCCTCCGGCTTCGAGCTGAGGAAGTCGGCCTTCTGCCAGAGGGTTATCGTGCCGCGTCGCGCCTCGGGGGTCTTCGGACCAGTGGCCTGCCAGAGCGGTTCTTCCGACCTGCCGTCGAACACCTCGACCCGTTCCACCAGGTCCGTGGGGCAGACGGGCGCCTTCACCGAGATCCGTGAGCCGTCGATCCTGATACCGATGTCCAGGGTGTCCGCAGGATCGGACATGCGGTACACGGTATAAGCGCCGAGGCCGAGCGCCGCGAGGAGAGCGAGGCCGAGGAGAGCGAGGCCGAGGACCGAGCCGGCAACGGCGAACCACACGGCGGCTACTACACCCTGCACACCCTCGACCACGGAAAGATCACCGGCATGCTGTCCGTCAACGCCACCAGCGGACAGGTCTGGTACCACGGCTGGCACGGCGCCTTCGAGGAGATGAGCGAAGACTGACCGCCGCCACGGATCCGGCAGGCCATCGGGTCGCCGGAACGCGTGGGCCCGGCCCGGCGGTTCGGCCGGACCGGGCCGCTGCCGCGACATGTCCTGTCAGATCGCTTCGAAGGCGCCCCTCTCGATTGCTCAGGTCGTGTGCTGTGTCAGGTCGTGCGTGGGGCTGTGCTCAGGCCGTGCCCAGTGAGCGTGCCCGAGGCGCGCGAGGCGCCGGTGTCACACGGCGGCCCCCTTTCTCCCCGCCGACCGAGCCCCGCGCATCGTGCGTGCGGTGAGGACCCCGCCGCCCACGGCCACGGTGGCCGCCGCCAGGACGATCAGCGCCGTGGTGCGGTCGAGCCCCAGGATCGTGCTGCTCCCGCCGTCCACGTCCGGTGCAGGCAGGCTCAGGCCCTGGCAGGGGGACGGGGCGGCGACGGGCTCGGCGCCGTCGGCGACCTCGAACTGGAAGGCGCTGCTCTGGGTGTCGCCGTCGGCGGAGGTGACGGTGTAGGTGAGGGTGTGGACGCCCGTGCGCAGCGGGGTGACGGCGGCGCAGGCGACGGAGTCGTCGGCCACGGCGGGCTGCCCGACGGGCACGGCGGTGCCGTCGGGTCCGGTCAGGCCGAGCTTCGGTGTGGTGCCGGACTGGAGCCGACCGAAGGTCAGCGCGATGACGTCGGCACCGGGGGCGACCTCGGCGCCGGGTCCGGGTGTCGCGTCCTTCAGCGCGGTGTGGGCGTACGCGGGCGTGCCACCGAACAGCAACAGCACGCACAGGCATCCCAGCAGGGCGGCCGACGCCCTCAGAAGTCGAAGTCCGCGCATGCTATCCGGTTGTCCATCGCCTTCTGGGGGTGGACCACGATGGCGGCCGCGTCCTTGCCGGTCTTACGGCTGTTGTTCACCGTCGTCATGCCCATCCCCGACTTGTCGGCGGTGAACATCAGGTGCACCTCGTTCGGCGGGGTGGTGGCACCGCCCTTCTCGAACTGGAAGTGCTCCCCGCCGTTGTCGGCGGAGCACGGCGAGGCGTGCAGATGCGACATGTACTCCTCGCCCGGCTTCAGGCCCGTCAGGGACACCGTCACCGTGGTGCCCTTGGGCCCCTGGGCCAGCCAGGCCGTGCCCTTGACGTCGTCCATGCCGGGCGGGCGGGTGTCGAGCAGCCTGAACGCGCCCTTCACCACGTCGGCGCCGGGGATCTTGTCGGCGGGGGTGGCCGACGGGTCGCCCATCGCCATGCCGTCCATCTCGGTCATGTTCGCGGAGGGGGACGCGGACGCCACCGCGTCGGCGGACGCGTTCGACGTGTTCCCGGAGGAGTCGCCGCCGCAGCCGGACAGCAGGGCAGCCGTCGCCACCGCCGTGACGCAGGCGACGGCGAGACGGGCACGCGGGCGGCTGAAGACACCAGCGGGCCGGTCGGGTTCGGGCATCACCGGCCGTACCGCTGACGCGGTGTCACGCAGCGGCGGGCGGCCGGATGTGGGGTGGTACGTGGACATGGAACTCCCGATCGATGACGGAAGGCTGTGCCGCAGCAGCGAGCCGCGCTCTGTCGCGCGGCAGAACAGCGGGCACAGCCCGGGCCGAAGAGGACGGGCCGGCGTGCGTGCGGGCACACCGGCCGTGCGCCTGTCCCCCGGCCGCGGCCGCCGCCGGAATCGGGCCGGTTTCAGGGCCGCATGGCGAGCAGCGGGTCGGGAGACAAGCGGCTGACTGCCGAACGGCCCCTCGGCGGCCCTCTGCGCACGACGGCGTGCTCCAGCGCGGCAGGAGTCTGGCGGTGCTCGGCGCCGCCGACGGCCGCCCGGTGAGAGGGGGCCTCATGGCCGGCCGCCGCACGGAAGATCACCCGGCAGACCCGGCGCAGTGGGGCGAGCAGGGCAGCCGCCAGGGCCCGGCCGATCCGGTGGACCGCGGCCTCGCCCCGCCACAGCCACAGCCCGCACGTCACGGCGGCCACCAGGTGCGCCAGGAGCATCCCGACGGAGCCCCCGTGTGTGACGGCCGACAGCGCATGGACGTCCAAGGGCATCCCGGTCGCCCCGGCGGGTGCCCCAGAGTGGTGCATGAGCATGCCCGAGTGGGAGATCGCCGCCTGGTGCCCCATGCCGTGAGCGCCTGCCGACCCCGGTACACCGGCCGAGGCAGCCGTCGCAGGGGCCAGGCTGAACAGCAGATGGAGCAGCCCCTGCGCGACGACCGTGGCCCCGACCACCGCCGTCGCGCCGCGTTCCCGTCCGGTCAGCCACCACGCGCCCGAGACCGTCCCGGCGAACGCGACGCCCACCGCCCACCAGGGCAGGACGTCACCGGACATCAGGGCATGGCCCAGCGCCGTCGTCACCACACACACGGCCGCGAACACCACGGCCCGCGCCAGACGCAAGGCGTCGCCGGCGCCCGCGGTGGTGCCTGCCGTACGGCAGCCCCGATCCGCTCCACCGCCACGGCGGCGCATACAGGGCATCGGAGGACTCCTCACGACCGGCGGGCTTCCCGTTTCGTACGGATGACCGGCCGAGAGTGTTCACGCCGTGCGACCGCAACCTCCGCCCGTCATTGCGGGCGCGGGGACACGGCCCGCGCGACACCGCACCCACACCCGCCCCGGAACTCCTCCGCCACCGGGTCCAGATCACCTCCTACGGCATCGGATCGGATCGAGCCGGTACCGGTTCAGGGACAGGCGACCACCGCACTGCCGGTGAGCGAGGATGCCGAGACCTCTGCGGGCGACCCGGCGGATGCCCTTGCCGGGACCTCAGGCGGTGATCTTCACGGTCTTCGACACGGTGACCTGGTCGATGTCGGAGACGCGGACGGTGGCGCGCATCGTCCAGGTCCCGGGGAGGGGGAGGTCGAGGCTGTCGCTGCCCCAGTAGCCGCCCTGGTCGACGAGGTCGGCGTCGAGGGGGCCGACGCGCTGGCCGGTCAGGGTGAAGGTGAGCCGCAGTTCGGGGACGGCGACGAGGGGGCCGTCGGCGGCGTAGACCACAGCCTGCACCACGTTCCTGCCCACCAGGCCGGGTTCCAGGGTGATCTGCACCGTGCCGCGCCCTGCGGGAGTGCCCGTGTCGAACGGGATCAGTGTCAGGGACACGTTGGGCTGCCCCGCCACCATGGGCTCCGCGGCGGTCTCGCTGGCGGCCCGGCCCGGCTGGCTGCCGGTCAGCACGGTTGTGGCCACCAGCACCGCGACCGCGATCAGCACCTCGGCCAGCACGGACCGGCGCAGGCCGCGCCGGTGCGCCTCGGGGCCGGGCCCGCCCGTGTCAGGCCCGGAGGCGGGGCCGGGCGCAGGGTCGCGCGGCGGGTTCTGGTCGCCGCCGCCCACGGTGACCAGCTCCGGTACCTCCGCGGGCACGTGCAGCAGCCGCTCGGTCCAGCGCCGGGAGGACGAGGCCGCCAGCAGCATCAGCAGCACGGCGGCGATCTTGATGAGGAGGGTTCTGCCGTAGCCGGTGGTCAGCGCCTCCCAGGAGCCGAGGCCGCGCCAGGACTGGTAGAGGCCGGTGGCCGCGAGCACGGCCACCGAGGTGAGGGCGAGCCGGGAGAAGCGGGCCACGGCGGCGGGTGGGAGCGGGTCGTCGGCCGGGGCCCGGTACAGCGCGGTCAGCAGCGCGGCCAGTCCGCCCAGCCACACGCCCATGGCGAGCAGATGCAGGACGGAGGAGACCATCGCCACGGGCACCTGGATGCCGGCGGAGGCGTGCTCGGCCGCCGCCCAGGTGATGGCGAGGGCGACAGCGAGGACAGCGCCCGCCCCGGCCGTGCGCCGGTCGGCCCCCCGCTCGGGCCGACCGCGCCGAAGGAGCAGGGCCACCAGCAGGAGCAGGGCCAGGCGGACCAGCAGCGCGATGCCCGGCCGGCTGTCCACCGTGCTGCGCAGCAGCTGCGGGTCGAACGCCTTGAGCGGGCCGTCTCCGCTCGCGTACGGTCCGCGCACCAGCAGCAGTGCGACGGTCGATCCCGTCAGTGCCCACCAGCCGGCCAGGATCGGCCCGCGCACTACGCGTGCGGTCGTTGCTCCGGGCCAGCAGGCCAGGGTGAACACGGCGATGCCGATCAGCAGGGCCAGACCGGCGTAGGCGACGTAGCGGCCGATGCCGTAGAGGATGTTGACGGTGGGGTCCACGGCCGGTTGGGCGGCGGCCTGGGCGCGGGTCTGGGACGGTGCGCCGACGGAGAAGGTGAAGGCGCCGGAGACGGCGTGGCTGTCCGCCGACAGAACCCGCCAGGAGACGGTGTAGGTGCCCTCCTTGAGGCCGCTGGTCAGCGGCACGCGGGCGGTGTCCGCCTTGCCGTCGGCGTGTTCGGGGTCGCCCGCGGTCACCGGGCGGTTGTCGGGGTCGAGCACGCGCACGGAGTCCTCGGCGAGTTCGACCGACTCGTTGAAGGAGACGGTGACCCGTTCGGGAGCGCTCTTCAGCACGGTACCCTCGCGCGGGTCGCTGCCGGTCAGCACCGCGTGCGCCGAGGCGGGCACCGCGCCGCCGAGCAGGACACCGGCAAGTACGGCGACCACCACCAGCAGCGCCCTGCCCACGTGCCCGCTCTTGATCATCCGTCGTCGTGCCACGTCGTGTCTCCCGGTCCCGGCTCGTGGATCGCGGATGCGTACGAAAGGTGTCCGCACGCGGTGTTCAACAGCACCCCACCGGCCGGCACGCCACGGACGTCCGGGCGTGCCGCCGGTGCTGGCCCCGCACGCGCTGCGGGGCGGGGAATGGATCAGCCGGCCCCGGAGGTGGCCCGCCGCCTGCTCAGCCACCACCACGCGCCGCCGCCGAGGGCGAGCAGCGCCGCGACCGCCCCGCCGACGATCAGCCCGGTCGAGCTGCCCTCGTCCTTCTCGTCGGCGGCCGCTTGGGAGGCCGCGGCGGGAGAGGCGGGCTCGGTGGCCGACGGTGTCGGGGCGGCGGGCTCGCTCGCGGTGGGGCTGGGGCTGACGGGGGTGGCGCCCGCGGCGGCTGCCTTCAGCTTCAGTACGGGGGCGGGCTCTTCGGGTTCCGCGCCGCCGGTGGGCAGCTCGATCCATCGGGAGATCTTGCCGTCGCCGTAGGTCTCGACGGCCTTGAACGCGAGCTCCCTGGCGTCCGGAAGCTGCCGGACCTTGATCTTGTGCTCGCCATCCGTGCCGGTGGCGATCTCGGGGCCGCCGACCGTGTAGCCGTCGGCGGTCGCCTTGAACTTCCAGCCCTTGGGCGCCTCTTCGAGCGTGACGTCGCCGGGTGCGATGCCCTCGGGCAGGACCACGCGTACCTGCGTGAAGCCCGCGGTGGTGGACTCGGCCTCGGAGACGAAGGTGAGCGTGACGTTCTCGGCCAGGGCCTGCGCGGTGTCGGCCTCGACCTCCACGTGTGCGGCGGCCGGACCGGCCAGGGCGAAGAAGGCTGTCAGCGCGAGGGTGCCGACGATGCCGGCCCTGCGCACAGTACGGCGCAGGGGGTGCGGGGACGAAGACACAGGAGGACTCCTTGCTGGTGATGAAGCCGGGCAGGCCGAAGCCGGGCCCGGAGATGGGGGATGACCGGGACGCGCTCGCGTCCCGGAGGTCCCCTGCGCACCAGCGCATGGTCGAGAGTCCGTGTCCGTGGAGCGGCCGGGAGCGTGAAGCGGCCGACGAGCCGCACGCTGCGCGGCGTGAGCGCGGTGGCACCGGTGAGGCACGGCACCACGCGGGCCAGGGCGGAGGCCGCGGCCGCCCGCACGGTCCGGGCGGCGGCCAGGGCCACGGTGACGGCCGTATCGGCGCGGTGGAGCAGCCAGGCGACCGCGAGAGCGGCTGCCACGTGGGCCGTGGTCATGGCCGTTCCGGCGTGGTGCCAGGCGTGTCCGTCGCTCGTCGCCATCGCGGCATGCCCGGCGTGGCCACCGTGGCCGGGCTCGGTGTGATGGGCGCCGCCCGCCCGGGTCAGGGCGAGGTGCAGCGCGCCCTGCGCGGCGAGCGTGCAGCCGATGACCGCCGGCAGCGAGAAGCGGCGGCGGGCGAAGGGCCAGGCGGCGGCGAACTGGGCGACAGCGAAGACCGCCACCAGGCGCCACGGCACCGCACCCTCGGCAACCGCGTGGTGGCCCAGAGCGGCCAGCACGCTGCCGACGAGCGCGAACAACCCGGCCCGCACGCACGCTCCGGCACGATCCTGCCGCACACCCTCCCGGCCGTCGTACGCCGTCACGTGATCACCTGGCACGGCCGCCCATCATCCTCCCTCGCCCGCCTCATGTCAGGCGGCGGCACGGAGCGCCGCGGCAAGCCGGTCGGGCGCACGGGTGGAGACATAGACGTACGGGGTGGGGTCGTCGGGGTCGGTGACCTCGACGCGGACCGCGGTGGGAATGTAGCTGCGCATCACCATGAAGGCCCGCAGGTCCGCCTTGTGCGTCCGCCAGGCCCGCGCCTCCTCACCGTCGAGGACCTGCGGTTCGCCCAGCGCGGTCAGGGGGATACGAGCGTCGCCGACGACGAGCAGGCCGGCGGTGACCCGGATGCGCATGCTGCCCTGGGCACTGACGAGGAACCCGGCCAGGCCCGTGCCCGCCATCAGCGCGATCAGCGCGGCGATCGGACCGTAGGGCAGGAAGACCAGGGCCAGAGAGAGGCCGAAGAGGACGGCGATGACCCACCAGGCTTTGGGGGCCGTCAGGCGTTCGTCGTAGGCGGGGGTCTTGCGGGTGGTCACGGCGGTCACCTTGTCGTATACGTCGGGTCGGTGCGGGGTGTTCACAGCGGGAGGAAGGCGCTGGCCAGCGGGGCGTACTGCAGGGTGGCGCCGGTGTCGATCTCGTGGAACCAGGCGTGCAGGCGCAGGGTGCGGTCGGCGAGCCGGGGTTTGACGCACGGGTAGCCGCTGAGGGCGTCGAGCTGGGTCAGGGTGTGCCAGTGACCGGCTGCCGTCACCAGTGACGGCCCGTCGTAGTCGGCCACCGCGGCGTCGACGACCGCGCAGTGGGAGTGGCCGCAGACGATGATGTCGGTGACCTCCAGATCCCGGACGGCGTGTTCGACGGTCCGCGACTCGGCGGTCGGCCCCTGGGGGTTGTGGTGGGGGATCAGACCGCCGTAGGTGCGCAGTTCGAACAGGTCGCCCGGGCGGCTGCCCATGACGAGGGCCGGGACCATCCGGGCGTCGGAACAGGCGATGAACATGGCGCGGGGCCGGTGGGCCTGGGTGTTGAGGCCGAGGTCCAGGCCGTGCGCGGCGGCGCGGGCGCGGAAGACGCGGGCCTGGTCGATCAAGTACTGCATGAACCGTCCTCCTTGCCCGGTCAGTCGGTCAGCCGGTCGTCGATGAGGGCCTTGAACTCCTCGTAGGAGCCGGGATTCGGGATCTTCTCTCCGTCGAGGAAGAAGGTCGGGGTGCCCTGCACGCCCAGGCCGAGTCCGTCACGCTGGTCGTCCTGGACGCGTCCGGCGGTTTCCGGATCCGTGAGGTCGGTGTCGAACTTGTTCATGTCCAAACCGAGTTGCTTTGCGTAGCCGCGGAAGACGTCCTCCTTCCAGTCCTGTGACTCACCCCACTCCTGCTGCGTGGTGAACAGCTTGGTGTACATCTCCTCGAACTTGCCCTGGCGGGCGGCGGCTTCGGCGGTGCGGGCGGCGAGTTCGCCGTTGCGGTGACCGGGCATGGGGAAGTAACGGGCGACGAAGGTGACCCGGTCGCCGTACTCGGCGCGCAGCTTCTCGACGACCGGGTGGTACGCGCCGCACGCCTCGCACTCGAAGTCGAGGAATTCCACGATCGTCAGTTCGCTCTTGTTCGGGTCGGTGAGGCGGTGGGTGGAGTCCCGTACCGGCAGGGCCTCGGCGGCGGGCTGCACGTCCAGGCCGCCGCCCCCGCTCCGGCTGTCCGGGGCGAGCAGCAGGTAGGAGCCGAGGGCTGCGGCGAAGCCGGCCAGCAGCACCGCGGCGACGATCAGGTGCTTCTTGATCTTCTTCATGCGTCCTTCTTCGGAGTGCCGGAGCGGGCCGGGCGGCGGTCGCGGGCGTGCAGGCTCGCCAGGTAGGCGTTGTAGGCGGCGAGCGGGTCGCCCGCGTCGCCGCGGTCGATCTGCCGGTCGACGCGGCGGGCCTCACGCAGGTCGGCGCGGATCCACTGGATCGCCAGGATGATCGTGGTGATCAGGACGGGGATGTCGCCGGTGGCCCAGGCGATGGCGCCGGCGTTGTACTGGTCGGCCATCGGATCCTCGACCCAGGGCCTCTCCAGCAGCGTCCACCAGCCCTCGCCGATCAGCGCGGTGGAGCTCATCAGGGAGATGCTGAACCAGGAGTGGAACGGCATCGTCAGGATCAGCACGAACAGCCGCCCCAGGTGGGGCGGTCGGCGCGGGCCGGGGTCGATGCCGATGATCACCCAGAAGAACAGCAGGCCCACGGCGAGGAAGTGCACCAGCATGAACAGATGCCCCAGATGGCTGCGCATCAGGGTCTCGAACAGGGATGTGTAGTAGACGGCGAAGGCACTGCCGATGAACAGCACGCTCGCCACCACCGGGTTCGAGATCACCTTCACGTAGCGGCTGTGCAGGAGTTTCAGCAGCATCTCCCGCGGCCCGTCCGGGGAGTCCTTGGGGGCGGCGGGCAGGGTCCGCAAAGCGAGGGTGGCGGGGGCGCCGAGGGCGAGCAGGATGGGCACCGTCATCGCCAGGATCATGTGCTGGCCCATGTGCACGCTGAACATGACCTTGCCGTAGGTGGCGAGCCCGCTCATGGTGGCGAGCACGGTCACCGCCAGGCCCAGCAGCCATGAAATCGTCCGCCCGATGGGCCACTTGTCGCCCCGGGCCCGCAGCTTGCGTGCGCCGGCCAGGTACAGAAGGGCGGCGGCCGCGGTGCCGAAGGCGAACAGCGGGTCGAAGTGCCACTGGGTGAACAGCGGGGTCCAGGGGAAGTTGCCGAGCGGTGGCGGCATGGCGAAGCCCAGCAGTTCCTCGGCCGGGGACAGGGAGGCATCGTCCGCGCCGGGCGCGGGCGTGCGCGACAGGCCGACCGCGAGGCCGATCGCCGCCGCCATGAGCAGCAGTTCACCGGCGGCCAGCCGGACGAACCCCCTGCGCCTGCCCTCGGCCAGGGCCGGCAGGGTGCGCCGGCGGTGCCACCAGCCGATGCCGCCCAGCACGGCGAGCGCCGCAGCCTTGCCGAGAAGCATCAGCCCGTACCGGCTGGCGAACACCTCGGACAGCGACGGCAGCCGGACGGCGGCGTTGACGATGCCGCTGGCCGCGACCGTGAGCAGCGCCCAGCCGGCCAGCGGGCTGAACCGCCGTACCGCGTCCGCCGCTTGCTCCTCTCGGCGGGCGGCGGCCACCAGCACGAAGACCAGCCCGCCCACCCAGACCGCCACCCCGACCAGGTGCAGGGCGAGGCTGGTCACCGCCGCGTCGTGGTTGCCGGACGCCGAGGAGTGCCCGGCGAAGGCGGGCGGCAGCAGCCCCGCCAGCGCGAGGACGAGCGCCAGACGGGCCCAGCGGGCGGTGCCGACGCCCACGCACAGCGTGGCGATCACCCCGGCGGCGGCCGCCGTCATCGCGGAGGAGCGGCCCTGGGTGTCGGTGGTGACGAAGTCCGCCACGACGTCGGGTGTGACGATGTCACCGACGGGCCGAGCGAACAGGTCGGAGAGGGTGAACACCAGGGCGGCCACCGAGGCGACGACCCACACCGCGGCCGAGACCGCCGCCCAGGTCAGATATCGCAGCTGCGCCGGGCTGAGCCGCGTGCCGCCCGGCAGCAGCACCACGACCAGCAGCAGCGCCCCGACGGTGGCCACGGCCGAGGCGTCCGCGAGCGTACGGGCAGTCGGGAGCCCCCACGCGGTCAGTGCCCCGGCATCCGCGATCCCCGGGACCGCAGTGCTCACGCCGCCGCCGGCCCACACCGCGGCCAGCGCGACGGCCACGCAGGCCCCGGCCGCCGCGGCCAGGACCAAGGGCAGCCGGGGCAGCTGCCGGGCACCGGCCGTCCTGGCCATCTCGGTCGTCTTGGTGTCAGTCGCCATGGCGAGTCCGCCTGCGTCGCGCCGCGTAGACGCCGACGGCCCCGGCCACCGCCAGCACCCCGGCCCCGGCGAGTACCGGCACGGTCATGCCGGAGGAGCCGCCGTCGCCGGCCTGGTCCACCTTCGGCGCCGGGGCGGAGGACGCGGGTGCCGTGTCCTGGGCGGTGGCGGACGGGACGGGCGTTGCCCGGGCGGTCTGTGCGGCCTTGACGGTGAAGGCGTACGAACCGGAGACGGGATGCCCGTCGGCGGACACCACCCGGTAGCCCACGGTGTACCGGCCCGCCGGAGCGCCGGTGTCGAGGGCGAGCGTGACCGTGTCGCCGTCGACCTCCGGCTCGCCCTGGGCCACGGATGTGCCGTCCGCCGCGGTCACGGCGACCTGGGCGTACTTCTCGGTCATGGTGTCACTGAAGGTCAGCGTCACGCGCGGCGGCAGTCCTGCGAGCGAGGCGTCGGCTCCCGGGCTGCGGGTTTCCAGTTCGGTGTGGGCCACGGCCTGGGGGACGGCCGTGGCCAGAGCCACCACCAGGGCGGCTGGTACGACGAGGACGCGTGCCGCGGTGCGGGCGGCACGCCGTTCGGTGACGTACATGGTGTGGGACTTTCTGTCGTCCCCCGGCGGCGTACGGCCGCCGGGACGGGAGGGACCGGCCCTGCGGGGCGGCCCTCCCGTCGCGCCCGTCAGGGCAGGAGCGGGCCGCCGACCGGCATCGGCCGGAGAGGGGCGAGGGATGCGCGTGCACGGCGCGGCGGCGCCCTGCCCTCCCGCAGACGTGTCAGTACCGCCGACCGCAGCGGCGCCGTGGTCACGTGGACGGAGACCTCTGGCCCGGTGCCGTGGACGCGGCCGAGCAGCGGCCAGAGGAACAGCAGCAGACGTCGTACGGCGGCCAGCAGCGGCCCGCTGCGCCACAGCAACTGCTCGCCGACACCCAGCAGCCGGGCGGCGATGATCACGGTGACCAGGTGCCCGGCCAGCAGCACACCGGCCGGTGGCCCGGCATCGGCGCCGTGCTCGACCACGGCGTACAGGCCGGGCGGCGCCGTTTCCTCTCCCGTCACCGCCCGGCAGGCGCCGGGCAGCGCATACGCGACGTGGGAGGCGACCTGCGCGGCCGTGAGGACTGCAACCACCTGGGCGTCCGTCAGCCGGTGCCGGGTCAGCACCGCCGCGCCGGGCACGGCGACGGCGGCGACGGTCGCGATGATGATCCAGCGGGGCGCATGGCTCTGGGTCAGGGCGTGTCCCGCCAGCGGCAGCAGGACGCACAGCACCGCCAGCACACCGGCGCGCATTCCGCGCAGCACACCGGACGCCGGGGAGGCGGAGCCGGTCGGGCGGAGCGGTCGCATGGGGATCGGGCCTTCGAGGAGTCCGTCGTGCGGTCGAGGAGGGCAACGTCACGGGATACGTGTCGGTACGTCTCCGGCAGCCTACCCAGCCGCGCCCGCCCGTCCCGCCGCCGGGTGCCCCTCACCGCGCCTCACCACATGGGCTCCGCGTTTGCGCAGGTCAGCGCCTTGTTATCGGTCATGACAACGGTCACCGATGCAGCCTTTGCGGCTTTGATTCCCGCTGTGCTTCCCTGCGTTCGACGGGCACGGCAGACAGGGGAGGACACGCGGTCATGAGCGGACACGGTCACAGCCATGCGGTGGGCAGTCACGCGGGAGGGCGGTACCGGTGGCGGCTTTCGGTGTCGTTCGCCCTGGTCGGTTCGTTCTTCGTGGTCGAACTGGTCTACGGGCTGCTGTCGGGGTCGCTGGCGCTGCTGTCAGACGCAGGGCACATGGCCGCCGACGTCGTGGCGCTGGGGGCGGCGCTGGTGGCGACCCGGATCGCCACCCGGCCGGACACCACCGGCCGGCGCACCTACGGCTCCTACCGGGCGGAGGTGTTCGCCTCCCTGCTGTCGGTGGCGCTGATGCTGGCCGTCGCGGTCTATGTGGTGATCGAGGCCGTGGGCCGCATCGGCTCCGGCGCCGAGGTCTCCTCCGGGCCGATGCTCGTCGTGGGCGGGATCGGCCTGGCCGTCAACCTCGTGGCCCTGCTCCTGCTGCGGTCGGGCGCCGCGGAGAGCCTGAACGTCAAGGGCGCCTATCTGGAGGTGGTGGCCGACACGGCCGGCTCGGTCGGGGTGATCGCGGCGGGGTGGCTGGTCGCCGCGACCGGGCAGGCGTTCTGGGACACCCTGGTCGCCCTGGCCATCGGAGTGTTCGTCGCGGTGCGCGCCGTCGCGCTGGGCCGGGAGGTCTTCGCCGTCCTCGGCCAGCACGCCCCGGCGGGCATGGACCCGGCCGCGGTCGCCGACGACCTGGCCGCCGTCGACGGCGTCAAGGACGTGCACGACCTGCACCTGTGGACGCTGACCTCGGGCATGAACGTGGCCACGGCCCACCTGGTCACCGCCGACCGCGCCAACGGCCACGCCGTCCTCGACCAGGCCCGCGACCTGCTGCGCGACCGCCACGGCGTCGCCCACGCCACCCTGCAGGTCGAACCCGCCGACCACACCGGCTGCGACCGCGTCGGCTGGTAACAGCACACGGGCACGCCCTCTTCGTCCCCGGCCGGGACCGCTGCCCCGGCCGGGGACGAAGGGCCTACTGTCCGGCCTCGGCGCCCCGCTGGGCAAGCATGTCGGCCATCAGGTCGATCTCCGCCCGCTGCCCGTCCACCATCGTCCGCGCCAGCCGTACGAGCTTGTCATCGCCGGCCGTCTTCACCGCGCCGCGCGCCATGTCGATGCCGCCCTGGTGGTGGGCGGTCATCAGCCGCAGGTAGAGGATCTCGGCGTCCTTGCCGGTGGCCTTGCGCAGCTGGTCGAGCTGCGTGTTGGTGGCCATGCCGGGCATGAGCGAGCCGTCCTTGGCTTCGTACATCGCCCCGTGGCCCATCCACGTCATCGGCGCCCGGGTGGAGGTCTTGTTCAGCCCCCAGCTCTCCAGCCAGCCCAGCAGCATGCCGCGCTGGTTGGCCTGGGTGTTGATGACGTCGTACGCGAGCGTGCGCACCGCCTCGTCGTCGGTGCGGTCACGGACGATGAACGACATCTCCACCGCCTGCTGGTGGTGCACCGCCATGTCCCGGGAGAACCCGGCCTCCACCGACCGGTCGCCGGGCGTGGCTGCGTTCGCCGTGCCCTCCACCGCACGCCACCCCACAAGGAGGGCGGCTGCCAGCACGACCACGATGCCCACGGTGATCAGTACGGGCGTGCGGCGGGTGATGCCGGTACTCATGCCATCTTCCCGCCCGTGCAGGCGGCGCCCGGCTCCGGGGTCTGCTCGCCCTGCACGTACTTGGTCAGGAACTTCTCCACCCGCGGGTCCGAGGCCGCATCGACGCTCAGCTGCTTGCCCCAGGCGGACAGGGTGATCGGGGAGGACTGTCCGGCGAACGGGCTCATCAGCGTGTACGGGGTCTTCTTCACGCGTTCCTTGAGGGTGCTGACGTCCGTGGCGGCGGCCTTGTCGGTGTAGGTGATCCAGACCGCGCCGTGTTCGAGGGAGTGCACGGCGTTGGTCTCGTCGATCTCCTTGTCGTACACGTCGCCGTTGCAGTTCGCCCAGACGGGGTTGTGGTCACCGCCCACCCCCCGGGGACATCTTGTAGTCGACCGGGGTGGTGACGTGGTTCTGGGTCAGCTCCTTGAAGGACTTCACACCCTCGACCGGGGCGGCGGCCGCCGCCTCCTTGGCGTCTTCCTTCTTCTGGGCGTCCTGGACGAAGTACCAGCTGCCGACGGTGACGGCGGCGACGATGACGCCGCTGAGCGTCCAGGTGATGATCCGGTTGCGGCGCTCCCGTGCCGCCTCGGCGCGGCGCATTTCCTCTATCTTCGCGCGGCGGGCCTCGCGCTGTGCCTTGGCTCCGGCAGATCCCATGACATGCTCCCTACTGGCCACCACGCGGGAAACGGCGTGGTGGTGCGCTTCAAACGGTCGGTGGCCTGCACACCCGGGACACGGGGGCAGGAAGGATCGGCGGGCACGGCCATGAAGCACCCGGCCGTGCGGCTGCCCGTCCTAGACCCGCTGAACCTGGAGCTGGTGGATGCCGGGGGCGTGGACGCGAACACCCGGTGCTCCTCGGGCGGAAAGGGACTGCGGCGCCCAGAGCGCGGCGGTCACGTCCACCGCCCGGGGCGAGGGCACCGCCACCGGGGAAACGGTGCTCGTGGCAGCCCCCGCAGCAGGGTGACAGCGCGCATCCCCGGGCCCGTGTTCCGTATCGGGACACACGTGTCCGTCGACCCGCTCGATCGCCGCGGTGCTCATCACGGCGCCCGGCACGGGCGTGGCGGCGGAGAACGCATCACCGGCGGCATGGGTGCACACCGGAAGCACCCACACCAGCACAACAGCGAACAGAGCGGCCCAGCGCAGCACAAGAGAAGGGGCCGCGGCTCTGGCCGCGCCCCGGAAACCCTCGTGCCGGTTGCTCATCGCGCAGATCGTAGCCAAGCCGCGCCAGAGCTGGGGAGCGGGCGCCCTCGCGGGCAACCCCGAAGGGGTTGATTCACGGTTTCCTGAATCCAGGATTCTATGTATCGTCGAGGGGTGCTGACCATCGCCTCCGACATCGACGCGCTGGCCCGGTTCGGACGCGCGCTCGCCGACCCGATCCGCTGCCGCATCCTGCTCGCCCTTCACAAGGCCCCCGCCCACCCGGCCGACCTGGCTGAACAGCTGGCTATATCCCGTACCCGGCTGTCGAACCACCTCGCCTGCCTGCGCGACTGCGGCATCGTCGTCGCCGTCCCCGAAGGCCGGCGCGTGCGCTACGAACTGGCTGACGCCCGCCTCGGCCACGCCCTGGACGACCTGCGCGGCGCCGTTTTGGCCGTCGAGGCCGACCGCACCTGCCCGGACGCCGACGAGAAGGACTGCTGCTGATGGCCCTGCAGGTATCCCTCGGCCCTGCCGCGCAGCGCCGCGCCCAACTGGCCCGGCGCATACGGCTGCTCGTCGCCGCCACCATCGCCTACAACGTGATCGAGGCGATCGTCGCGATCACCGCGGGCACGATCGCCTCCTCCACCGCGCTCATCGGCTTCGGCCTTGACTCGGTCGTCGAGGTCTCCTCCGCAGCCGCCGTCGCCTGGCAGTTCTCCGCCGCCGACCACGCCGTCCGCGAGGCGCGGGAGAAGACCGCACTGCGGATCATCGCGGCGTCCTTCTTCGCGCTCGCCGCCTACGTCACGGTGGACTCGGTGCGGGCCCTCACCGGCACTGGCGAGGCCCAGCACTCCACCCCCGGCATCGTGCTGGCCGCCTTGTCCCTCGCCGTGATGCCGTTCCTGTCGGCGGCCCAGCGCCGCGCCGGCCGCGAACTGGGCTCCGCCTCGGCGGTCGCGGACTCCAAGCAGACCCTGCTGTGTACCTACCTGTCCGCGGTCCTGCTGGCCGGGCTGCTCGCCAACTCCCTGTTCGGCTGGACCTGGGCTGACCCGATCGCCGCCCTGGTGATCGCCGCCGTCGCCGTCAAGGAGGGCCGCGAGGCATGGCGCGGTGACACCTGCTGCGCGGTGCCGATCGGCGCCGACGCGCAGGCCGAGCGAGGCGGGTGCGGTTCGGGCTGCACCTGCTGCGCCCCGGACGGGAAAGAGGGCGCGCGGTGACCGGTTGGGCCTGGGTGGCACTCGCGCTGTACGCGGTGTGGCTGGCCGCCGCCTTCGGCATCCGTACGCTCATCCAGCGTCGCCGCACCGGCGACAGCGGCTTCCGCGGCCTGTCCGGCACTCCCGGCTCGGCCGCCTGGTGGGCCGGAGTGCTCTTCGTCGCGGCACTGCTCGGCGCCTTCGCCGCACCCGCGGCCACCCTGGCGGGCATGCCGGTCCTGGTTCAGGATGCTCCGGCGGTGCACGGCGCCGGTATGGCGGTCGCGGTGCTCGGCATTGTCGGCACACTGATCGCTCAGCGGGCCATGGGAGCGTCCTGGCGCGTGGGCGTGGACGCTGACGAGCGCACCGCACTCGTCAGCGACGGCGCCTTCGCCCGCGTACGCAACCCGATCTTCACGGCCATGGCCGTCACCGGCCTCGGACTCACCCTCATGGTGCCGAACATCCTCGCGCTGGCCGCGCTCGCCGCCCTGGTCACCGCCGTCGAGCTGCAGGTGCGCGTGGTCGAGGAGCCCTACCTCAGCGCGGTGCACGGCCCCGCCTACGCGGCCTACGCCGCAACGGCGGGCCGCTTCCTGCCCGGCCTCGGACGACAGCGGGCAGCCGGGACGGACGTCCATCCCTAGTCCACGCCCCGAAGGCGAGGGAAAGGCCGGGCAGCTGCGGTGGCGTACCGGCCGCCACCGCCGACGCGCACCGGGGCACGTTACAGCGGACCGGACGCCGCAGCGACACCGGGGCATTGGCGGGTCAGCCGCTCCGTTCCTCCTCCGTCAGCAGGGCGGCGACGGCGCCATGTCCGTCGCCGCCCCTGTGCCGACACCGCGTCACCGTGGGCGGCAGATCCGCGCGGACATGACCTGCTGTCAGGCGAGCTGTCGTGCCCGCGAATCGGTCGGCACTGATGCCGAACGCCGCCGGAGGTACTAGCGGACCTGGACGAACACCGGATTCGAGTAAAACCACAGGTCGTCCCACGGGCTCTCCAGCCCGTCGGCGAGCGGCTCGGCCTCGTCGGTGCTCGTGCCGCGGACGCGCGCGTAGAGGTCGGTCTCGACGTTGCGCAGGGTGTACCTGATGACGTATTCGTGCCCCTGCCTGCGCCAGTCGCGGGGACCGAACCGGGCCACGACCTTCGTGGTGGGGTTGGTGTCGGAGTCGAGGTCGGCGCTCGGACCCGTGACCTGTCCGACGATCAGGTCGACGCGCCGGACCTCCGGGTGGTCACCGTTGGCGTTCCGCCCCGCCAGCGGCCGGAACCTGATCTCGATGTCGACATCGGTACGGCTGCGGCGGCTCACGGTGAGGGTCTCACCCATGGCCGCGCTGCGGCGCTGACCGCTCGCGGTGAGGTCGAGGCTGGTGATCAGGTCGCCCGTGCCGACCCAGATGCGGCCGCCTCGCAGCCCGTCCATGATGTCGGCGTAGTCCTGCCTGGCCAGCACGTAGGTCTTGCTGTACTCGCCGGGCCAGAAGTCGGAGCCGCCCCGCGTCCAGTGCACGTGCGAGTCCGAGGTCGCGGTGATCCACCAGCGCCGACCCTCACCCAGCAGCGCGTCCCACAGCCCGCCGACACGAGCCGTCATCTGGTCGAAGCCGCCGTGGGTGGGGTAGTTGCCGTAACCGCCGCGCGCCTTGGCGTTGAGCGGGCCGGCCTGGTGGCCGGGGGCTCCCTCGAAGCCGACGTAGATGTCCGGTGCGACGTTGTTGCCGTTGCGGAACTCGCGCGGCGTGTCCTGCCCGTAGACGCCGAGACCGGTGGCCGAGCGCGAGGTGTGGTGGGCGATCACCAGCGGCTTGTTCCGCATGTCCTTCGCGGTCTTCAGGAACTCGATCATCTTGGCCTCGGTGTCGCGGCCCGGATCGGTGGGGAAGGCGTCACGCTTGGCGAAGCGGCTCTCCAGCTCGTACAGCTGCTGTGCCTCGTCCTTGTGGTGAGGGATCATCAGCGTGTGGTGGTCCAGGGCCGGAGCGTCGAACTCCATTCCCCAGAACTGCAGGACGTCGGGTACGAGTTGACGGGAAAGCAGGAGGTCCGGATACGCCTGCTCCAGGTTCACCTTCGAGTGCGTCGGGCCGCCGTGGTCGGTGCACATGGCCCAGGTGAGGCCGAAGTGCTTCGCCATGATGGCGTTGGTGACGATCGGGTACACCGCGTCGGCGCCCTTGTGGAAGGTGGGCGGATTGGTCGACGTGTCGAAGGAGCCGCTGTACTCGGAGTGCACGTGGTGATCTCCCGCGCGCCACACTCTGCCGCGGGAGCCGCCGCCGTGTCTGCGGTCGTCACCGGCGTCCGCTGCCGCGGGACTTGCCGCTGCCAGCGGGCTCGCGGCGACGAACGTCGCCCCCACTCCCGCGTACTTGACCAACTGGCGCCGGGAGACTCCCGAAGCCGCGCCATCCTCGACGTTCTTGTCCTTCACCGGAAAGCCCTTCGTTCAACGGTCGCGAGCATGCCTGGTCGGCAAGTCTCGAAGCGCACACTGAACGCGGCGTGAACAAGGAGGGGAGCAACGCGAACGAGGACACGGCTGCACTGGAGGTGTTCGGCGGCTGACCGCACGGTGACGCGACGTCGGCCGGCCGCTTCGTGAGAAGGGTTCAGGACTCGACGGCGGATTCAGCCGCACGGCGCAGGCGAGCGTCCGGAAGATCCGCCGCCGTGCCTGTGAGCCGTCGTAACCGGCCGAGCGACCCGATGCCCCCACCGAACCGAGAGCGGCGTGCCCCGCACCGCCATACCGGGCAGTCCCCCAGCTCGCTGCCACAAACCGACAGGCCCCGGCTCTCACCGTCCGAGCCGCCTCCTGCACCACCCTGGGGCCGATGTGCACGAGAGAACGGGAGGCACCCGTGGATGCCGTGGGCGGCCCCGGTCCGGGTGCGGGAGAGAGCTGTGAGGGCTTGACCTTCGAGTCGGGTCGAAGGTTTACGGTCTGTGACATGACGAGCTACCGCATCTCGCAGCTGGCCGAACGCTCCGGCGTGCCGACCACGACACTGCGCTTCTACGAGGACGCCGGACTCCTGACGGCTGACCGCACGCCGGCCGGGTACCGCGTGTACGGCGAGGACGCGGTGGAGCGGTTGGCGTTCATCTCCTCGGCGAAGCTCCTGGGCCTGGCACTGGAGGAGATCCGCGAGCTGTTGGAGGTGCGCGAGGAAGGGGTGTGCGCCTCGGTACGGGCACGGATGCTGCCGCTGGTGGCCGGGCGGATCACGGAGACCGACGGGCGGATCGCGGAGCTGCGGGCGTTCGCCGCCCGTCTCGCCGGTGTCCATGCCGACCTGTGCGGCCCCGCCCCGGCCGGTGCATGCGGGGCGGACTGCGGCTGCACCACCACTGCCGCTCCCGGGCCGGTTCCGGTCCAGCTGTCACGGACACCTCCCGCACCCGAGCCGGACCTTGAAGCCTGGCGCCGTGCCCCGGTGGCCTGCACCCTGGGCGGCGCCGAGCTGGGCGAGCGCACCGAGCAGTGGCAGACCCTGATCGGCAGGGCCGAGCGGCGCGAGACGATCCCGGACGGACTGCGGTTGGTCTTCCCGGCCGGTGCCGACCTCGCGGCCGAGGTCGCGGCCCTCGCGGCGGCGGAGCAGAGCTGCTGCGCGTTCTTCGACTTCACCCTGCGCCTTGCCCCCGATGCCCTCCAGCTGGATGTCCGCGCGCCGCAGAGCGCCGCCGGCATGCTGGCCGACCTGTTCGGAGTGACCGTATGACCGCCTCCTCCTCGCCCCGCCCGTCTCGTGGCCGGGGTGTCCTCGGCGCCGGTACGGCCGCAGTCGCCGCCTGTGCGGTGTGCTGCACGGGCCCGCTCCTCTCCGTCCTCGGCGGGGTTGGCTTTGCCTCGGCGGTCGGGGCGTTGTGGATGCCCGTCCTCGCGGTGCTGGCTGTGGCCTCCGGTCTCGGCGTGCTGCTGATTCGGAGCCGACGCCGGAATGCGGCCTGCCGCACGGCCCCGGCTCGCGCCGACCTCGGCATGCCCACCATCGGCCCGGCTCCGGACCGGTTCGAGACGGCGCAGACCGAGCACTGAGCCGCTGTCCCGCCAGGGCGGGGCGGCTTCCCCGGTCGGGTGGTCTGTGAGGATGGGGGTGGGGCCGCCGCCGGGCGGCCCTCGGTGGGTACGAAGGAGCAGTTCGGGTGTCGCAGCAGGGGCCGCAGGGCCTGGTCGAGCGGATGGAACACCACCAGGTCGCGATCTACCTGGCGGCGATGGCCGCGGGAGCCCTGCTGGGCTGGGCCGCCCCGGCGGCCGGCCCGGGCCTGGAGCACGCGATCAATCCGGTGCTCGGTGCGCTGCTGTTCGTCACCTTCCTCCAGGTCCCGGCGGCCGAGCTGGTCCGCTCGCTGCGCGACGGCCGGTTCCTGTCCGCCGCGCTGGCGGTGAACTTCGTGGTGGTACCGCTCGTGGTCGCCGCGATGTTCGCGTTCCTGCCCGCCGACCAGGCCGTACGGCTCGGGGTCCTGCTGGTGCTGCTGTGCCCGTGCGTGGACTACGTGATCGTCTTCTCCGGCCTGGCCGACGGCTCCAGCCGTCGTCTGCTGGCCGCCACCCCGCTGCTGCTCGTCACGCAGATGGCGCTGCTGCCGGTGTTCCTGTACCTGTTCATGGGCTCGGAGCTGGCCGACATCGTCGAGGCCGGGCCCTTCCTTGAGGCGTTCCTGGTCCTCATCGTCTTCCCGCTGGCCCTGGCATGGGCCCTGCAGGCGTGGGCCGCGCGCCGCCCGGCCGGACAGAAGGTCTCCGACGCGGCGACCACCACGATGGTGTCGCTGATGGCCGCCACCCTGCTCGTCGTGGTCGCCTCCCAGATCCCCCGGCTCGACGACAGCCTCGGCGACGTTGTGGCGGTCGTCCCGTTCTACGTCGTCTTCCTGGTCGCCATGGCGATCGCCGGCAAGGCCGTGGCCCGTCTCTTCCGCCTGGACGCCCCGGCCGGCCGCGCGATCGTCTTCTCCGGCGCCACCCGCAACTCCCTCGTCGTCTTGCCGCTCGCCCTGGCGCTGCCTGATGCCCTGGCCGTCGCCGCCGTCGTCGTGGTCACCCAGACCCTGGTCGAGGTGATCGGCATGGTCACCTACGTCCGCCTGGTTCCCCGGCTGGTCCCCGAAAGGCGCCCTGCCACCATTGCCTGACTCGACCGGGGGTGAATCTCCCGAGCCGGCGCCGGGGCATCAAGCTCGCCAGCAAGGCCCTGCGCTGTCGAAACTCTCATGAGCAAAGCCAGCCGACGTGTTCCCGTCCGCATCCACCTCCTGACCCGTCCACCTCTGCTGACACAGGCCGGCGGGGTGTTCCCATTGCTGCAGGGCCGGAATGCCGCATTCGCGCCGCAGGCCGCTGAGGATGCGTCATGATGGTCCGGACATGTCGGCTCATCAGGCACTCGCTCGCACCGCAAGCGGCACCACCGGCCGCGCGATCGGTGTCGCCACGGCCGGTGTCGCCCTGGCCGCGGGGCTGCACCATGCGACGACGGACGCGTCCTGTCATGGCCTGCCCTGGCGCTGGCGGTCACGGTCCTCACGGGGTGCGCCTACCCCGTACTGCGGGGCGGGGCGAGCGGCAGAAGAGCCTTCGCTCTCGCCGCCGTACAGTCCCTCCTGCCGCTCCGGCTGGAATTCACCGACACCGAGATTCCGTCTCCCGCGCTGGACAGCCACCTGCGGCTGCCGCCCGCCGTTCACCAAGCACCGCTCTGGGCTGCCCGAAGCGGCCCCGTCTCCGACACCGTCCATGCAGTTCTGCGTGCTGATGAGCCTTACGTCCCGCAGGACCCCGGAGAGGAGAACGGCCTCCTCGACCTGCTCACCTCGGCACAGTGGATCCTCGCCATCGCCGCCGGCCTGATCGCGACCGTCCTGCTGGCTGGCCAGCTGTGGCCGCGCAGACGCAGGGACCGCGAGGAGGAGGGGGAGCAGCGCGAGGAGTCGACGTAGCCGGCGCTTGCCCGCTTGCACCTCATGACGCCCCCTGGAGCCGAAAGACAGGCAGCACCCCTGGTCGCCGAGGCGCTGCCCAGAGGCGGTGCTCAGGCGCTCGGCGCGGTAGTGGCTTCGAGCTCTGGTTCCGCCGCGTCGCTCAGGCCGAGGCGGAGGTGCTCGACGTGGTAGATGGCCTGGTCGATGAGTTCGGCGACGTGGTTGTCGTAGAGGGAGTACACCACCGAGCGGCCGTTGCGGGTACCGACGACCAGACCGAGATTGCGACAGCAGGCGCAGCTGGTGGGAGCAAGCGGACTGTTCCATGCCGACCTCTGCGGCCACTCGGTCGCGGGCAGTGGGCCTTCGTGCCGGCGGGCGTGTGATGGGGCCCGACTCCGTTCTGCCGTCCACCGTGAAGGGTCCCGTGTCGATGTCTTCACTCTCACCCGTCCGGCGCCGCCCGCCGCCGCGCGCGAAGCGGTGGCGTCCCGCCGCCGCACCCGGATCCTCGCCCTGCCCGAAGCCCGCTGGGCGGCCGCGGCGCTGGCGCTGTTCCTCATCGTGCTGCCGCTGTACCTGGCCGGGGCGCCGGTCTGGACGTGGGGCCCGCTCTTCGCGGCCGTCTACGCCACCGGCGGCTGGGAGCCGGGCTGGGCCGGGCTCCAGGCACTGCGGGAGAAAACTCTGGACGTGGACCTGCTGATGGTGGTCGCCCCACTCGGGGCGGCGGCGATCGGGCAGGTCCTGGACGGCGCGCTGCTGATTGTCATCTTCGCCACCTCCGGCGCACTGGAGGCGATCGCCACCGCTCGCACCGCCGACTCCGTGCGCGGCCCGCTCGACCTCGCCCCCGCCACCCGGCTCACCGACGACGGCAGAGGAGACCGTGCCGACCGGCCAACTGGCCGTGGGTGAAGTCGTTCTGGTGCGACCCGGTGAGCGGATCGGCGCCGACGGCCGGGTGCTGGACGGGGCCAGCGAGGTCGACCAGGCCACCATCACCGGCGAACCACTGCCCGTGGCCAAGCAGGAGGGCGACGAAGTGTTCGCCAGCACCCTGAACGGCATCGGCGCGCTGCGGGTGAAGGTCGAACGTGACCCGTCCGACTCGGTGATCGCCCGGATCGTGGCCATGGTCGAGGAAGCCTCCGAGACAGTGGACGGCTTCGCCTCCACCCCGGGCTCCGGCGTGAGCGCGACGGTGGAAGGCTGTACCCTCGCGGTCGGCAGTCCCACCCGCGTCCTGGACGGCCACACCGGCCAGCCGGCCATCCCGGTGGCCGTCGGCCTGGAGGAGGACGGGCGGACCGCCGGGCTGGTCGCCCTCGACGGCACTCCGGTGGGTGTTCTGGGCATCGCCGACGGGAGCAGGCCGGGCGGAAGGTGCTGGTGGTGGGCGACGGCGTCAACGACGCCCCCGCCCTGGCTGCCGCCCACACCGGCATCGCCATGGGCCGCGCCGGATCCGACCTCCCCTGGAGACCGCCGACGCCGTCGTCGTACGCGACGAACTGGCCACCATCCCCACCGTCGAGCACCTCTCGCGCCAGGCGCGCCGCCTGATCCTTCGGAACTCGCTCATCGCCGCGGTGTTCATCAGCGGGCCGGTCATCTGGGACCTGGTTGGCACGCTGCCGCTGGGCGTCGCGGGGCACGAGGGCTCCACCGTCATCGTCGGCCTCAACGGCCTGCGCCTGCTGGCCGACGACGCCTGGCGCCGCGCCCGTGCAGGGGCGAGCCGTCGCACCCGCAGGACCGGCTCGGCCGCAGTGGTCAGGCTGGCCCGCAGCGTGATCATCTGTGTCGTGGCCGCTGCTGCGGCTCACAATAACCGCAGTCCGGCCTCTGCGTTCGTCCGTTCCGCTCACGGGGCTTCTGGCTCGGTTGGTTTGACGTCGGGTGGGTAGCCCTTGGCGCGAAGGAATGCGTCGAGCGCTATCGCGACGATGTCGCCGTGTTGGACACCGTGGTCCGCGTGGTAGCGACGGATGCGCCGTTGGAGTTGGAGAGCGTCGGGAACGGCGTAGTTGATCTGCCCGCGACTGGTATGGCGGCCATTGATGACCTCCAGTGTGTCCGGATGAGGCGTCAACGGGTCGTCAGTCAGGTCGGATTGCGCTTCGAGAGCGTCAGCGAGTTCGCGCAGCTGACGGGCGTGGCGCGAGAGATCGGGCATGGGGTACTCCAGTCCGGCCCACTAGTCGACTAGCTAGCCGCCTAGTGGACTAGTGGAATAGTCGGGGGGACGGGTGTCCGCGAACGGGAGAAGCGTTCGCGGACACCCTGAGAGATGAACGCCGCGTCAGAAGCCGCGGGCGCTGAGCCACTCGTCCAGCGCGACCGAGACGATGTCGCCGATGGGCAGGTGGTCCAGTTCGTTGTCCAGCGCGAAGCGCTTGATCCGCTTCTTCAGCTTCAGCGCCGCGGGAACCGACGAGTCGAGGCTTTCGCGCGCGATGATCCGCTGGTTGAGAACGACGGAGACCTCGGGAACGTCCTTGGGACGGCCGGGACCGTGCGCATACGGCGTCCCCTCGCTGGGCGCCTCCTGCGATCGAGTGTCCTGTTCCTGGTGAGCCCCCACACCATCGGTCCTCACCGGGAACGCCGTACCGCCTGCCACCGGGGGAACGGCCGGGCGAATGGCCACCTCGGCGGCCGGAGCCGCACCAGCAGCCGCGGACGTGCCGTGAGACAGGCCATGCTGCGCAGCAGGTCCTGTCGGCTGCGTGGGCTGGAGCGCAGGTGCGGCGGGCTCGGGAGCGGGGGCCACAGACGTCACCTGCCGCTCCATTGGCTCCGAAGCGGATTCCGCCCCCGTCTGGCTGGACGTTGGCGCCGCTTCGGGCGCTGCTTCGATCCGGCCTAGCGCCGACGCCTCGACGTGGACGGTGAAAGGAGCGGACTGACCATCCGGCGAATCGGTGGGATCGCCTGGGTCCTGGGTTGTGGCTTGTTCGGCGGCGTACTGCTCGGGGGTGAGCTCGGCGGCCGGGGGAGGGGGCGGCGGGGTCGCCTTCTTGGCCCCGCCGCCGAGGGTGCGGCCGGTGCGGCGGGCTGGGGGTTTCATGCGCTCGCTCATGCCGTGAGCTCCTTCATCAGTTCGGCGTACTCGCTCAGTTCGGTGGGGATCTCGCCGAAGGCCTCCATGTAGTGCACCCAGGAGTGGATGGTCGTCTCGGCAAGCGGGAACGGCTCGTCACGGTCCGGGCCGATGCCCTCACCCTCGGCGGGCTGAAGCAGCTTGTCCTTCGCGTTGCGGGGCAGGCTGGTGCGGTCGTCGGCCTTCACGAGGACCACGTGGGCGGTGACGTCGCGCTCGTTGCGGGCAGCGGCGCGCTCGGCCTCGTCGAAGGTGGCCACGAGCTTGCGGCGCTCGATCTTGGTGGGGGCGACCGGCACGAGCAGCAGGTTCGCCTCGGTAACAGCCTCGTGGAAGATGCGGGAGCTGCCGCCCCCGGCGTCGACCACGATCGCGCCGAACTCGGCGCGGATGTACTCGGCGATGTCGTCGAACGGGTACCGCTCGACCACCAGGTTCTCGGGGATTTCGAAGCCGGCGGCCTGGGCGACCTTGAACCAGTCGTAGGCGGACTGGCTGGTGGCGTCGGCGTCCAGCAGCAGCGTCGGCAGCTCCAGGACGACGGCGTAGTAGAGGGCGATGAACCAGGCCGAGGTGGTCTTGCCGGTGCCGCCCTTGAGCATGCCGACGACGATGACGAAGGCGTCCCAGGCGTGGGCTGTGGCCGCCGCGAGGGTCTTGATACGGGTGTTCTCGTTCACGTGTGCTTGATCTCCTGAAACTGGAAAGAGTGCGTTGACTTGGCGGGGTCGTCGACGGCGTCGACGCTTGCTCGTGGGCTGGCCTGATTGCCTGCGGGCGAGCGGGGGTGCCCTAGCCGCGCAACCGAGGCAGGGATGGCGGATGGGCGGGTCGTTGAGCCGAGCGGCACGTCGGGGGATGCCTGCGAGGACGGGAGTCCTCATGGCCGCCTCCTTGGGTCGCGGGTCGGGCCGTGGTTGTGCTGGGGCCGCATGTGGGTGCCCGCTTGGTGCAGGAGTCGGTAGACGGTGGCGACCGAGTAGTTGCACTCCTTGGCGAGGTCCGGGACCGTGGCGCCGGCGTCGTAGCGCATCCGCAGGGACAGCGCGAGCTTCTGCCGCTCGGCGGCCCGCGCTGCGGCGCGCATCCGCATCGTCTGCTGCGTGGTGCGCACGGCGCCGCCGGCCTCGATCAGCAGCCGCCGGGCAGCACGCCTCGTTTCTCCTGCGGACGCAGCGAGTTCGGTGAGGGTGGCACCGTGCTCCTCGTACAGGGAGCGCAGATGGACGGCGAGACGCTGGCGCGCCTGCGGGTTCTGGCGCATCCGACGGGTCTGCCACGACGTGCGCATCTCGGTCCCGGCGTCGTGCAGCCGGTTGAGGACCGTGCCGTACGACAGCCCACTGTCGGCGACGAGTTCGTCGACCGTGGCACCGGACTCGTACTGCTCGCCGCGGAGTCGTTCCACTCGGTCTTCAAGGTCGAGTACATCCACCGGCGCACCTTCGCCACCCGCGCCGAGGCGAGGCTGAAGACCGCCACATGGATCGCGGACTTCTACAACACGAAACGCCGTCACAGCGCGGCCGGCGGGAAACCACCCGTCGAGTTCGAACGGATCATCCAGGAAACGCGAGCGCGGACCGATCAGGAAGGCCGGACCGCATAACCAACGTCTCTACGCAACCAGGGGATTGACAAGAACGCACCATGGCCTGGCTCGCCGGCTGCCGGCGTCTGCACCGACGCTACGAGCGCAAAGCCAGCCATTTCCTCGCCTTCACCAGACATTGCCTGCACCCTCATCTGCTACCGCAGACTCACAAATTGAGATGATGTCTTAGGCCGCTTTCGATTCCCACCGTGGCGGACCGGGTGGTGATGACGGCCGCGAAGCTGGTGCTTGAGCCGGTGTTCGAAGCCGACTTCACCGAGGCGAGCTACGGATTCCGGCCGAAACGGTCCGCGATCGACGCCTGCGAAGCTGTGCGCGTCGCGGCTTCCGCACGCGGTGCCACGGCGACAGGGAGGGCACTTGACCAGGCCGAAACTGCATGAGCCCGACCAGGGATCCGAATGATCAAAGACTCGACGTCTCGGCTGTCGGCCGGTTCCGGCATACTCCGCGGCATGTCGACTGCCGATATCACCCTCGACGAGTGGCTCCACTTCGACCAAAGGGCGGCTGCAGCCACCGCCGAGGCAACCGCTCGACAGGTAGGCGGTGTCGTCACGTCCGTCCACCTCCACGAATTCGCCGGACGAACCGCCTACAACGCGATCGTCGAGGTCAACGGGAGACCATTCGCCTTCGTCCCCGGCGGACACCCCCAGCTCGGCTTCGACCCCGAATCCTGGACGCCGACCGACGAAGAGGTCCTGTCCTATCTCGGTAGCTACCGAGCGTTGGACCTGTTCCCCGAGTACGCCGACCTTGAGCCGGATGACCGGGCTGAGGCCCGCGTCCACCAGACCGACAGCACTGTCGAGGAGATCCGCGAGCACATCGCCGCGATCACCTCGCGCCCCCATACCGCGCATTTGAAGGCGTTCCTCGCTGCAACGCACGCTGACGAGACTGGCATGAGTGAAGTTCCCCTCGACCACCCGATCATCACCGCGCTCATCCAGCGGTGGAAGCCGGGATACCAGGAACTCGTCGACGATCTCATCCTGCCCGAAACCGACACGGGCACCCACGGCCGAGTCCGCTTCGACCCAGACGGAAGACCCACGGCGGCGTGGCTCGCGGCCCACACGACCTACGACACGATCACCGATGAGCTGGCACGGACCGGCCGACGCCTGCCTACTCCCGATGAATGGGAACACGCCTACGCATTCGGCGCACGAAGCCTGTTCCCCTGGGGCGACCGCATGCCGACCCGATGGCTCGAAGACGACAACACCCTTGTCATGCCCGACGGCGTCCGCGTCGCCACAGCATCGCCGACGCTATCAGGACTGCACATGGCCCAGAACTCCTACAAGTGGGAGCTGACCGCCGACCGCCGCGAGGTCCGCGGCGCCGACTGCGGCGGTGCCGAATGCGGCGGCGAACCCTGGTTCGCCAAGTGGTTGATTCAAGCGAACTCCTATCGCGACCCCGAACAGGACGACTTCGTCGCGCAGCGCCCGCACACCCGCGGCACCCTCGTCAGGCCTGTCATCCCGCTGGATTGATGGCGGTAGTCGGCCGGCCCCCAAACGAAGCCAGAATTTGTTCAGGCCTCCACTTCAGATGCCCGGTCGCACCGAAAACAACAAGTCAGATCACAACCGAGCTGAATACGCCGGAATCCGGCCCCTGACCGTGGTGCTGAGCCACGCGTGGTTCGCTCCTGTCGGGCCGATCGTGCTGCGACCGGCCCGACAGGAGGAGGCGACCCCGGGGGATCAACCGTGATCTACAGATCCCACTGCTGGTGGTGGCCGCTGTTGCAGTCCCACTGCTGAATCCGGGCGCCGTCGGCCATGGAGGCGTCGGTCACGTCGAGGCACTTGCCGGAGTGACGCGCGACGAACTGGACGTAGCCGCCGGTGCCGCTCACCCGCCACTGCTGGTTGGCCCCGCCGTTGCAGGCGTACTGGATGATCCCCGCGCCGTTGGCCGTCGACGCCGAGGTGACGTCCAGGCACTTGGCCGAGTGCTGCGCGACGAGGCGGTAGTAGCCGTCACCGGTGCCCTGCAGTCGCCACCGCTGGTTGGCGTGGCCGTTGCAGGTCCACTGGATGACCTCGGCACCATCCGCGGTCGACGCGCCCGTGACATCCATGCACTTGCTGGAGTGGCGCACGGGGAGATCCGTGGTCAGGACTCGGTCGAGACCGTTGACACCCGCACGCAGGTCGGCATAGGCGCTGTCGACCGCGGCCTGCGTCGCCGAGCCGTCGCCCAGCACCGTCTCGGCCGCTGTCAGGGCCGTCGAGAACTCCTGCCAGCCGGCCGAGTGGTCCGACTGCTTCTCGCCGGCGAAGTCGTACGTCAGCGCGTACAGGTCCGACTTGTCGACGGCGTCTCTCAGCGTGAAGTAGTCGAAGCCGAACTGGTACCCGCTGGACGCGGCGTTCTTGCCGGTCACGGTGAACCGCAGCGTGACGCTGGACGCGCCGCCGAAGGCGAGGTCGCCGACGACCGCCTCCCGCCACTGCGAGCCATCGGCGTACATGTCGAGCGGCTTGCCGACGTCGGTGCCGCCCACCGACGCCTGGGCGATGCCGCGGCCCGTCGAGGTGCGGTACCCGACGGCGAGCTCATACGAGTCGAGTTCCTGCGACGGCCGGGGGACCGTGAACTCGACGTAGTCGCCCGTGCCGGTGCCGAGCACCTTGATCCAGGCGCCGTTGCTCGCACCGTCGTCCCACTGCTGCAGACCGACGTTCGAGGCCGGGGACAGGCTCTCGGCCTCCTGGGTGGCCGAGAAGCTCGAATCGGTGAACGGGACGTCCGGTCCGGCCGCCGGAATCGCCGCGTTGGTCACGACCCGCACCGCGCCGTACGCGGGGACGTCGAAGGTGATGGTGCGGTCGGCCCACGACCACTTGACGTCGCCGCTCTTCACCCACGTCGACCCGTCGTAGCGTCCCGACTCGACGGACGCGATGCCGTACCGCCCGATGCCGTGCAGCGAGTAGGTCGCGTCGTCCGAGCTGAGCAGGGCGATCTCGTCATCGGCCCGCTCCACCACGACGCCGACGCCGTCCGCCGGGGTGTGGTAGTCGACCCCGATCGCGCGCACCGTGGTCTTCGCGGACGCCCCCAGGTCCGAGAGCGGGTTGAGGAACTGCAGCTTCGTCCCGCCGGCGGCCTCGGCCTGCTTGGACGCCAGGTCGCCCGCGGCCTTCAGGAGCATGTGGTTGGTGTCCCTGACCTCCTGCATGTAGGAGCCGCGCGGGACCGGGGTGTAGTCGCCGTTCGCCGCGTCCTTGGGCACGTAGAGGTTGTGGCCGTCGGGACCGTAGTAGTCGTAGACGTTGTAGAACGCGCCGCCGGCCAGCGAGGCGAGGAGGAGATTGGCCGAGTTCTGGTAGTCGCCACCGTTCTCATTGATCATCGGCAGGTTGCTGCCGGTGGAGTACAGGCCTTCGTGACCGAAGCGGTACAGCCTGCCCTCGTCCCTCGAGTACGGGTCGAGCCCGATGAAATCGAGGCTCGTGCCGTGGTTCTGGCGCATCAGCTCGTTGTACTCGACGCCGAACGCGTCCGTGCAGTTGCAGTTGTTCACGCGCGTCCACACCGGGTAGTCCGATTCCTTGACGGCGTTGGAGAGATTGACGGTGAACTCCCACATCGTGCGGTCGACGAAGTCCCCGACCGAGGCGAATCGGTCCAGAGCACCCCAGGTCTCAGGGTTGTGCCAGTGGGTGCGCTTCGATCCGTGGAAATTCTGGACGCTCGGCTCGTTCGACACCTGAACACCGATCAGCGTCTTCTTGTCGCCGTTGGCCGCGTTGTACTCCGCGACATGGTCCATGGTCGCCTTAAGGGCCGTGTACTCCTGGCTCCTGGTCCTCAGGTCGTTCTTGTCCATGTGGTACCAGTAGACGCCGTACTTCGGGTCGTCGATCTTCTTGAGCACCGGCTGACGTACGCCGTCCGCGTTGATGTACTGGTTCTTGTGGTTGCGGAAGACATAGGTCGGGACCCGGTTGTCGAGGGTCGCGCCGGTGCTGTCGGATCCGTACCAGAGAAACTCCAGCTTGATCTCCGCGGCCTCGGCCCAGCCGATCACCTTGTCGAGGTAAGAGAAGTCGTAGCGCTGCTGGTTGGAGAGGAACAGCTGCGGGGGCTCGGCTCCCAGCGCGCCGTCGATGGTGCCGCCGACGGCCAGATCGGTGTCGGTCGTCGGCGTGGCCTGGAGGATGAAGCTGACGGTTTTGTCCGGGCTGTTCGCGATGAAGTCCGAGACGTCGAAGTCGTAGGCCTGCTTGTCCCCCATCTGGTCCCAGGAGGGGCTGCTGTCCACCAGGACGTAGTCTTCGCCCTCCGTCCCGGTGATGGCGTGGCCGTTGTGGTTGGGGGCGCCCTCGTCCCAGGTCATGGTCGCGGCATCCCAGCTGTCATCGGTGATGCCGTACAGCTTGGCCGTGAACGGGAGGTCGCCGATCGCGTCCGCGTTGAGGTTGACGCGGACCTTCGCGGCGTTGATCTCCGCCTCGGTGTAGCCGGAGAAGTCGAACTTCAGGTAGGTCAGCTGCTTCTCCTCCTCGACGCCCCGCTGGTATCCGATCTTGCTGGAGGGACTGTCGGCGAAGTTGGTGCGGCTGTACTGCCCGCCCCGGATGTAGGTCGATTCGACCGGTGAGAACACCCTGTCGGGCTGCACCTCCGCCCACCACAGGGGTACGTTCACGACGGTGAAGCCGTCGTCCTTGATCTTGTGGAACAGCGCTGCGATCTCCTGCTCGGAGAGCCCCCACGCGTCGCGCAGCTTGTCGATCCTCAGCTGCGTGCCGTTGTAGAAGAACGGCTCCCCGTCGACGTTCAGGGTGATGCGATCCGAGGCGGTCTTCGCGGTGTCGGCCTCGGAGACCGGCGTCACGGTGGGCGTCGACGGCTGAAGGGTGTCGTCGATCGCCGGAAAATCGGCCGCGGCGGCGGGCGCCGCGAGGGCGAGGCCGGTCCCGACGAGAGATGTGGCCATGAGCGCCAGGGCCGCGAGGCCCGCGGTTCTCCGCCTCCGCCTGTGCCTGAGCGTGATGCTCATCGTGCGTTCCTTTCGCTGTGCTCGGTTGCCTGTCGATGAGTTGAGGCCGATTCGGGCCCGGTTGGACGTCATCCCCTTCGTTCAGCGCGGCGGGCTGAAGACGGCCCGCTCGCGAAGTGGCCGGCCGTACCGGCCGGCGATGACCGGCGCTCGCTCCTGTCGGGCCGAACGCGCTGCGATCCGGCTCGACAGGAGGAGGTGGTGGTCTCGATGGTCAACTCGCGGGCGCGTACTCGTTGTGCCACCGCCGGGCCCGGGTGCCGCCGCGCCGGCATCCGAACGGCGCGTCACATCACCGCAGGGCACAGGCTCTGAGACCGCTCAGAGGCTCCACTGCTGGTTCTGGCCGCCCGAGCAGGTCCGCTGGATGAGCCTGGCCCTGTCGGCGGTCGAGGCGTTCTCCACGGTCAGGCACTTCCCGGAGTGGCGGGCGACGATCTCGACGTAGCCGCTGCCGGCATCGCGCAGCTCCCACTGCTGGTTGTTGTGGCGGTGGCAGGTCCACTGGATGATCGCGGCCCCATCGTCCGTCGAGGCGCTGCTCACGTCCAGGCACTTCGCGGAGTGGCGGGCGACGATCTGGTAGTAGCCGAACCCGACGCTCTGCACCTGCCACTGCTGGTTGTCGCCGCCCCAGCAGCTCCACTGCTGCACGGCGGCTCCGTCGGCGGTCGAGGAACTGACCACGTCGGCGCACTTGCCCGAGTGCCGTGCCTGCACCGGTGCCCCGCCGGCGAGCTCAACCAGCCGGGCAGTGAGCACCGGCACGTAGAACTCGGTGACGCCGGCGATGTTCGGGTGTGTGCCACTGCCGTCGCTGCCCGGGTAGCCGTTCACGAGGTTGTCGAACGTGTACGCCGCCCGCTGAGCATCGTCGCGGGTGTCCAAGGTCGCGTCCGCGAAGAGATCGGCGACCGCGACGCCCCACTTGTCGGCGGCCTGCAGGGTGATGTCACGCACGGCGAGCTGGGTGTCCCAGTCTCGCGATCCCAGCTTGTGGACGGCCACGTAAACGAGTTGGGCGTCAGGCCACTTCTCCTGCATGGCCTGGATGGTGGTCTCGAGCGATCCGGCGAAGGTGCTGGTGTCGAAATCCGCGGGATCCTTGGAGCTGCTGATGGCGCCCATCGCGTAGCCCGGGTCGTCGAGGAGCGCGATCTCGTCGTTCGTACCACCGTCGAAGACCACGAAATCGGGCGACGCCGAGCCGGCTTGCTTCACCTGAGTGAGGATCTTCCCACTGGGGTCACCGGATACCGGCCCCACCCTCGCGCCGTTGACCGCGTACTTCGACAGCGTCATGTCTTCACGTTCGGCGAGGAAGTTCATGAAGCCGCGCGGGTACTTGTGTCCGTAGACGATGCTGTCGCCGAAGGCGTAGACGGACGAGCCCGCGAGGGAACCGTTGGCAGCGTAATCGGGCCGGTCCAGCCGGAAGTTGTCGATCGACTGCGTGCCGGTTCCGTAGTAGTTGCAAGCGGCGAGCCGCGCGAGGCCTCTCCCCGTGACGCTCCCGGTACCGGACGCCATCACTCGCGGGGCGGGTTCCTTGCTGGTGATCGAATACTGGACCGTGCCGAGGACGAAGTCCATGTGCAGATCGACCGTGTACCACTTGCTCCGGTCGAAACCGGTCTTGATCCAGTCGGGGTTGAGTGAATCAGGGGCGGAGGTGGAGTCCGAGTCGGGTCCCGTCACGGCATAGCGAAGTTCGGAGCCGGTCGCGGCAATCGCGAAGATGAGGCGTCCGTTGTCGTCACGCAGTTCCGTGCCGGTCTTCATACCGTCGCTGGCGATCGCCGTCTTCCAGTCGAAGCGCAGATCGAGCGTCCTCTCGCGCGGGATTTGCGGCGGGAACTCGCTCACAGACGTTGTGTAGTTGCTCATGTTCTCCGTGACGTTCAGGACGCCGTTGCCGATGCTGGCTCCGGTGGGGAAACCGAAGTTCGCAGGATCGGTCTGAGCGTCAAACGTCTCATTGATCAGCGTTGTACTCGGGGGTTCGGCGGCCGAGGCGGTGGGAGGCATGAGGAAGGCTGAGAAGAGCAGGACTCCGGCGACGAGCAGGCCGGCCCACGTTCGGGGCCTTGAGCCTCTTCTGCCTATGACGGTATCCACGTTGATCTCCCTTGATCTCACGGTGATGTCGACCGGTGCCTGGCGAGGAGAGGAGAATCCTGGCCGTGGCGTCAACAGAGAGTTGAGTTGATCTTCGGAGGCGCCCGCCGCCCTCGGTGGCGTAACTCGACCACGTCAAGCGTGTGCCGTGCGGAAGTCCTCGATGGGCTCCGGCTCAAGCGAAGTTGAGAGTGGGGGAGGCGCCACAGAAGGGCGCTAATGGCGCTGACGTGACGCCGACGACCACCACCCGGAGTTTTCGCCGCGCAGCGCAATGAACGAGGTCGCACCGCAGTGACATCATCGCTGTAGCCGACCCTCCCTCGTAGCAGCAGTGCGACCACGGTGACGGTGGTTCTGTACCGGGACAGATGTGATGCCCGGCAACTGCACAGGCAACGTAGTGATCGATCACCAAGAGGGTCAAGGTGTCTGCATGTGATCGTTCACCTTTTTGGATGTCGCCCCTCGTTGAAGCTGCATCGGGGAGAGTGCGGCAGCGGCGAGCTTCCGGGATGCCCTAGGGCCTCGCCGGGCCGGTCGACTCGCGCAGTACGAGGCGTGAGTCGAGGTCCAGGTGGAGTTCCGGCTCCGCCTCCTGGCGGATGCGGGTGAGCAGGGCCTTCATGGCCTGCTGGCCCATGGCCTCGCGGTCGAGGTCCACGGTGGAGATGGAGGGGTTGAAGTACGCGGTGAACTCCTGGTTGTCCCAGCCGAAGACGCTCATGTCCTGCGGGACCCGCCACCCGCGGTCCTGGAACCCGCGGATGACGCCCATGGCGACGTCGTCGTTGGCGGCGAGAACCGCGGTGACGCCGGAATCCGCCGACAGCCCCTGGGCCGCGTCGTATCCGGACCGCACCGATCAGTCGCCGTCGATGACGGCGTAGTTCTCCAGACCGCGCTCGGCGATCGCGCGCAGATAGACCTCGCGTCGCTTGCGTGCCGACAACTCGGTCCTCAAGGTCGAGTACGTCCACCGGCATACCTTCGTCACCCGCGCCGAGGCGAGGCTGAAGACCGCCACATGGATCGCGGACTTCAACAACACGAAACGCCGTCACAGCGCGGCCGGCGGGAAACCACCCGTCGAATTCGAACGGATCATCCAGGAAGCGCGAGCCCGGACCGATCAGGAAGGCCGGGCCGCATAACCAACGTCTCTACGCAACCAGGGGATTGACACTCATCACGTCCCTCCGCCGCAGCCACAGTGACGCGACGCGTGATCGCCCGGACAGGTCTAGCGCGCCACGCGGTGGCGGAGGTAGACGACGCTAGAGCTGAAGGTGCGGGTCTCGACGAGTTCGAGATCCAACCGGCGCTCGCGCTGGGGAGAGAACGGAATGCCACCGCCAACCAGCACCGGGTAGACCATGGCCCGGTACTCGTCGATCAGGCCCGACCCGGCCGCCTCGGCGGCGAGAGTCGCGCCGCCGATCGCGATGTCGCCCTCCCCCGGTTCGGCTCGCAGCCGCTCGATCTCCTCCGCCAGGCCGCCGGAGGCCAGGCGGGCATTGCCCTGCACCGCCGACAGCGTGGTGGAGAACACCACCTTCGGGAGCGGCTTCCAGATCGCGGCCCACTCGAGCTGTGAGTCGTCGAGCGATGGATCCTGGTCGGCGGTCTCCCAGTACAGCATCGTCTCGTACAGCCGTCGTCCCCACAGGTGGACGCCGACCTCTCGAATCTTGTCGTTCCAGAAGCGAAAGACCTCCTCGTCGGGCGCCGTCCAGTCGAAGTCGCCGTCCGGCCCGACGATGACACCGTGTCGGTGTCAGCGGCGACCTTGTCCAGCAAGGCGATGCCGGCGGCGTCGTCGTGTGCGGATGCGGCCGGCACCATTCCCGCGATCACCAGATCGAGAACATCAACTGCCAGGCCGCGCTTGCGGCCCAGGACTTTTTTACCGCGTCCCTTCCGATGGTGTCGGCCGGTACCCTGACGGCCGCGTGCAGGCTCTGGGTAGAGCACCACCAGGCTCGGGCCGGCCTTGTGCCCCCGGCTCTCGCGGACCTGCCGGCGCAGCAGGTCGTGGGGGAGGCAGTCCCACTGGCAGCCGGTACGGGACTGGTAGAGCAGGGCGTTGACGATCTCCCACATCTCGTAGGCGCCCTGGTGGCCGCTGACGGAGGGATGCTGAGTTTTCCAGGAGGCGATGACGGGCTCGATCAGGGCCCACCGCTCGTCGGACAAGTCGCTCTTGTAGGCCGGCGGTCGCTCACGAAAAACACTCCAGCACGACAGCACTCCCCGAGCGAGGCCGCGGAAGGCTTGGCGTGTCCTACGGACTGCGTCCGTCGCGTCAGCTCGGCTTGAGGATGATCGCCTGGCCGCCCGCGGGAGCCATCGCCACGTTCAGCGTGGTGGCCGAGGTGACCGTCCGGGTGCTGACCACGACCGGCGTCTGGTAGGCGCTGGTGCCCGGGGTGCCGTCGGCGTAGACGGTCGCCGTGTATGTTCCGCCGCCCAGGAACGTCAGCGGGAGCGACAGGGTCCGGGACGTCTCGTTGGTCATCGCCCCGACGTACCAGGTGTCGCCGTGGCGGCGGGCGACGGCGGCGTACTGGCCGATCGATCCGGCGAGGGCGCGGCTCTCGTCCCAGGTGGTGGGGATGGCGTCGAACCATGGCAGCCCCGGCCAGTTGGACGTGTTGGCGAACCTGGACGGCGAGTCGTACCAGTACAGGAAGTTCAGCGGCTGGTAGAAGACCGCCGCCATGGCCATCTGGTGGACGTTGGTGGTCCGGTTCCGCGACTGGCCGTAGCAGATGGTGTAGTCCATCGGCCCGCCGATGTTGCGGGCGAACGGCAGGGTCACGTTGTGGCTCGCGGTCGGGAAGCGCTCGTTGCCGCGCACGCCCTCCATGGTGACCCAGTTCGGGTACGTCCGTTCGTAACCGAACGGCCGCACGTTGTCGTGCATGTCCATCAGCAGGTTGTACTTGGCCGCCGTCCTGACCCAGTTCGTGATCTGGTTCGTCATCGCCTGGGTGCCGTCGTTGACGAATCCGAGCTTGACGCCTTTGACGCCCCAGCTCTTGTAGACGCTGAACAGGCTGTCGGGGTTGGTGGCCGCTACGCGGTCGACGTAGAGGATGACGCCGATGCCCTTGCTCGTGGCGTAGGAGATCACCGAGGGCAGGTCGATGTCCGCTATCGGCTTTGTCGCGTCGGTGCCTCTGACATCGCCGTACCAGCCACCGTCGTACTCGATGAACTGCAGGCCGCGAGCCACGGCGAAGTCGACGCCCGCCATCCCGGCGGCGGTGGTCAGCTGTACACGGAAGGCCTTGCCGGGCTTGATCCACGAGGTGTCGGCCAACGCGCTCGCGGGGGCCAGGTTGAGCACCAGTTCGGCGTTGTCGACCAGTTCGGCGTGGGTGGAGCCGGTCACCACCGCCCGCCAGGGCGTGGCGAACGGCGTGGTGACCGTCGAGGTCGTCTGGACCCTGTCCGAACCGCGACCGGTGCGTTCCATCAGGTGGGCGGCGAGGGTGCCCGGCTGCCCGGACACGGAGCTGAGCATCAGCCGCGGGAAGTTGAGACGGGAGGATTCGCAGATGCAGGCGATCAGGCTGCCGCCGGTGTAGGTGGCGGTCAACGGCAGGTCGGTCAGTGGGCCGGTGTCCGTGGTCGAGGTGCCCGTGGAGGGGATCGATCCGGGCGCGACCGGGTTGTAGGGGTCCTCGTCACGCGCGCTGTAGACGAGGGTGCTGTCGGGGAAGACGAACGTGGTCAGCTCGTCGGCGATGGTGGCGGTGCCCTTGCCGAGCAGCACGTACCGGAAGGCGACGCCAGTCGGGTAGGCGCGGATCTGGACGCTGAAGTTGATCAGCGAGGCGGTGTCCTGGAGGTTCCATCGCATCTCCTGGTAATGGTCGCGAACGGTCGCGGTGCGGCCGTACACCGGAGTCCAGGTGTTGTCGATGGTCCAGTGCTGGTAGTTGGTGATCACCGTGCCGGCGGTGCCGAGCACCGTCCCGTCGCTCAGCTTGAGACCGAGAGCCGAAGTGCCGGCCACCGTCACGCCTCTTCGCTTCGCCGACCAGCTGAGCGCGCCCGAAGTCAGCGACATCGTGATGGTGTTGCTGCCGTCGGGGGCCGTCGCGGTGACCGAGGCGTCGGCTGCCGCGGCCGTCCCGGCGGCGCCGGCAGCCAGCGTCGTGGCTCCCATCGTGACGGCGGCGCCCTTGAGGAGTCCACGCCGCGAGAGCCGTCCCGGAGCGCCGGTCGACGACTGTTCGGGTATGGCGTGGCTCGCTGAATCCGTCATGACTCGTACACCTCTCCGTTGCATGCATGTCGATGTGAACACAGACAAAAAAGGTCAAACGTTCCTGATCGCAGGCGTGGCTGGGTATGCCCTGGAGTTCCGTCCCCGAGCTGGAGCCGCTCACAGCAGGAGGGTCAGGACAGGAATCCTTCGAGGACGAGAGTCGCCGCGCCGAGGCTGACCGGGTTGCGGTCGATGGGGCAGAGGCTGAGCTCGGTGCCTTCCCAGGGTTCGGCGAGTGCGTAACGGGCGGCGGTGGCGCGCACGTACGGCAGGACGGCGCTTCCCAGCCTGTCGGCGACCCAGCCGGTGAGCACGATGATCTGCGGGTTGCACAGGTTGATCAGGTCGGCGATGGCGATGCCGAGGTACTGACCGGTCCTGGCGATCACCTGTTGTGCGGCGGGGTCGCCGGCCGCGTGGGCGGTGGCCAGGGCGTTGATGGTCGCCGTCTGGTCGTCGGGGTGCAGGAGCGGGCTGTCCGGGTCGGTCTCCGCGAGGTGCTGCATGATGCCGGGTGCGCCCACGTAGGTCTCCACGCATCCGACGCATCCGCGGCGGCACTTGCGGCCGTCGATGACGAGGTTGGTGTGGCCCCATTCGCCGGCCGTGTTCGTGGCTCCGCGGTAGAGCGCCCCGTGGACGGCCAGGCCCGCGCCGACGCCGGTTCCCAGGGTGAGGACGGCGACGTCGTCGTGGCCGCGGGCGGCACCGAACCACAGTTCGGCGACGGTGCTCGCCCGCAGCGGGTTGTCGAGGAGGATCGGCATATCAGGGACCCTGTCGGTGAGCAGGGCCAGCAGTGGCACGTCGTTCCAGTTCCAGTTCGGGGCGAAGACGGAGGCCGTGCCGTCCGGCCGTACCTGGCCGGGAATGCTGACGCCGATCCCGAGAATCCTGCCGCGCTCCACCCGGGCCTGTGCGATCGCGTCGTCGACTCCGCGGACGATTCGGTCCACGACGTAGTCCGGCGGGTTGGCGTGCGGGTGCAGTTCGTACTCGGCTCTGGCCAGGACCTGCAGAGCGGGATCGAAGACCTCGACGTGGACGTAGGTCTCGGCGATGTCGACGCCGATGAGCCGGGGGCCCTCGCGGGCGGGCGCGAGAAGGTTCCGCGGGCGTCCGCCCCCCGAAGCCTGCTGTCCGATCTCGGCCAGAAGCCCCAGCTCGTGCAACTCGCTGACGATGTCGGAGGCGGTGGCCACCGACAGGCCCGTGGCCGCGGCGATGTCGCGCCTGACGACGGGCGCCGAGGCGATGAGATGCCGCATCACCGCGAAACGGTTGGTCCGGCGTATGTCCTGGTACGTCCGCTTCAACGGCGTCGTCCTGTGCTCGATGGGGCTGGGGCGTCTGATCGTAGCCACGGGGGGCGCGCCGTTGGAACTGCCGTGCACAGACTTTTTCTGGCTTGTTGACGAAGGGGTGTAGCGCGCATAACCTGCGTCTCGCTCCGCTCGCTGCAACCCCGGCAGCGGCAGGAATTCCCCCCTCCGATTGCGCGCCCCCACCCCGCGGGCTTCGCGTCGCGCTCATACCGGCCGCACTCCGCGGCCGTCCACAGCGTCATCACCCGCCGTCGCGGCCTCGTCCCCAAGGCCCGGTCCCACACCCGTTCTTCACAGCAGAGGTGCCCATGTCCCCTGAGCAGAACCCCAGCAGATCGTTCGGCCGCAGATCCTTCCTGCGCGCCTCCGGCACCGTGGCGGCGGCGGGATTCCTCGCCGCGTGCGGCGGGAACACCGGTCGCGGCGGCGGCTCCACCGGCGGTAAGGCGGCGATCAGCCAGTGGTACCACCAGTACGGCGAGGCGGGCACCCAGCAGGCGGCGCTGCGGTACGCGAAGGCGTACACCAAGGCCGACGTGTCGGTGCAGTGGATCCCCGGTGACTACGCCTCCAAGCTCTCCAGCGGCCTGGTCTCCAGCAACGGCCCCGACGTCTTCGAGTTCCACCCCGACGTCCAGATGGCCAAGTCCGGCCAGATCGTGCCGCTGGACGACATCATCGCGGACGTGAAGTCCGACTTCACGGAGAAGGACCTGGCCGCCAACTCGGTTGACGGCAAGGTCTACGGCATCCGCATGATCGACGACCCGCAGTTCCTGTACTACCGCAAGAGCCTGCTGGAGAAGGCGGGCGTCCAGCCCCCGACCACTTTCGACGAGCTGATAGAGGCATCCCGCAAGCTGGACAAGGGCGGGGTCAAGGGCCTGTACCTCGGCCTGAAGGGCGGCAGCGACATCCTGGCCAGTCCCCTGATCTGGGCCACCGGCAGTGAACTGCTGACCACCGACCACAAGGTCGCCTTCGACACCCCGGCGACCGTCGAGGGCCTGAAGAAGATGCGCGAGCTCTACACCAGCAAGACGCTGCTGCTCGGAGCCCCCACCGACTGGTGGGACCCGTCGGCGTTCATCCAGGGCCTGACGGCGATGCAGTGGTGTGGCCTGTGGGCGATGCCCGGCATCCAGAAGGCGCTGGGTGACGACTTCGGCATCATCCCCCTGCCCGGCATCGGCAGCACCGGCCGCCAGGTGGTCTACAACGGCGGCTGGTCCACCTACGTGAGCGCCAAGGCCAAGGACGTCGACGCGGCCAAGGCGTTCGTGAAGTGGCTGTGGATCGAGCAGACGAAGTTCCAGGAGGACTGGTGCACCTCCTACGGCTTCCACATCCCCCCGCGCAAGAGCCTGGCGGCGAAGGCCACCAAGCTGCAGAGCGGCACCGCCGCCGAGGCGGTGAAGCTCTTCGAGACCAAGGGGCACTACGACGACCCGTACTGGACCCAGGGCATGATCACGATTTCCCAGGACATGGTGAACAACGCCGTGGTCAGCGGAAAGAACCCCGAGTCCGAGGTGGCCAAGGCCCGCACCCGGGTCGAGGCCGAACTCAAGAAGATCACCTGAGGGGCCCTGACAGGCATGACAACCATCACCACCGGTGGCGCCCGTCCGCGCGCCACCGCGTCCCCCGGCCCCCCGGCGACGGCGAAGGCGAGACGTGACGGGCACGGGGTGCGAGGCAGCACCCGCACCTTCTGGCTCTTCGCGGGTCCCTTCCTGGCCGGTCTCCTGCTGTTCGTCTACGTGCCGGTCTGCTGGAGCTTCTACCTGAGCCTCTTCCAGGCCCAGAACACGGTCACCCCGACGAAGTTCGTCGGCCTGGACAACTACGCGGACATCCTCACCGACGGGCCGTTCACCGACAGCCTGTGGACCTTCACGCTCTTCGCGCTGATCGTCGTCCCTCTCACCTTCGTCCTGGCTCTGGCGCTCGCGCTGCTCGTCCACCGCATCCGCGTCGCCCGTGCCTTCTTCCGTTCGGTGTTCTTCATACCCACCGCGTGCTCCTACGTCGTGGCCTCGATGGTGTGGAAGCTGTCGATCTTCAACGGGGTGCGCTTCGGACTCGCCAACACCGTCCTGGGCTGGTTCGGGATCGAGCCCGTCGCCTGGATCGGCACCGTCTCCCCGCCCTGGTACTGGCTGGTGCTGGTCACCGTACGGCTCTGGCTCCAGCTGGGCTTCTACATGATCCTCTTCCTGGCCGCCCTCCAGCAGATCCCCAAGGAACTGTACGAAGCGGCCTGGACGGACGGTGCCCGACCCGGCTGGCAGACCTTCCGGCACATCACCCTGCCGCAGCTGCGCACGACCTCGGTCGCCGTGGTGCTCCTCCTGCTGATCGCGGCCTACCAGGCGTTCGACGAGTTCTACAACCTGCTGCCCAACACCCCTTACGCGCGGCCGCCGTTGGTCTACCTCTACTACACGGCCCTCGGCCAGGGGCAGGACTTCGGCCACGGCAGCGCCGGGGCGCTGGTGCTGTCGGCGCTCATCACGATGGTGACGCTGCTGCAGGGCAGGATCTTCGGCTTCGGAAAGGCGGACGGCTGATGGCCACCTCCTCCACCACCCATGTCCGCGGCCGCCCACGCACAGCGAGGGAACGGGCCGGCAGCGCCGCCCTCTACACCGTCGCCGTCGTCACGGCGCTGCTGTTCCTGATCCCGTTCTACCTGCTGATCCGCAACAGCCTGGCCACCGACGCCGACATCACCGGGACGAACTGGAAGTTCTTCCCGACCGAGCTGCACTGGGAGAACATCCCCGAGCTGTTCAACGACCCCGCGGTTCCCATGGCGCGCAGCATGTGGAACTCCCTCGTCGTCGGGGTGCTCGGCACCGCCGGGCAGCTGCTGGTCTGTTCCCTGGCCGGCTACGCCCTCGCCCGCGTCCCGTACCGGCACGCCAACAAGATCTTCTACGCGGTGCTGGCCACCCTCATGATCCCCAGCGCGGTCACCTTCGTGCCCAGCTTCGTCCTCGTGTCGTCACTGGGCTGGGTCTCCTCCCTGCAAGGCCTGATCGTGCCCGGCCTGTTCAGCGGCTTCACCGCGTTCCTCTTCCGGCAGTACTTCCTCGGCTTCCCCAAGGAACTGGAGGAGGCCGCCCGGATCGACGGTCTCGGCAGCTGGGGCACGTACTGGCGGATCGTCGTCCCCAACTCCCGTGGCTTCTTCTCGGCGATCGCGGTGATCACCTTCATCACCAACTGGAACGCCTTCCTGTGGCCGCTGGTCATCGGCCAGGACCAGTCCAGCTGGACCGTGCAGGTGGCCCTGTCGACCTTCACCACCGCACAGACCGTCAACATCCACGAGCTGTTCCTCGCGGCCACCGTGTCGATCCTGCCGCTGGTGCTCGTCTTCCTCTTCCTGCAGCGATACCTGGTCGAAGGCGTAGCGCACACCGGCATCAAGGGCTGACCGCAACGGCACCCGCCAACCGCACAGAACGCCACTCTTCGCACCGATCCATCCCGGAGTGACCCATGCCCAACCCCGACAGCCATCCGCCGCTCGCAGGGGCCATACATCTGGACCCCGACTTCACCGTCGGCGAGGTGAATCCCCGGCTGTTCGGATCCTTCGTCGAGCACCTCGGCCGCTGCGTCTACACCGGCGTCTTCGAACCGGACCACCCGAGCGCCGACGAGGACGGACTGCGCACCGACGTCCTTGCCCTGATCCGGGAACTGGGCGTCACCGTGGTCCGCTACCCCGGCGGCAACTTCGTCTCCGGCTACCGCTGGGAAGACGGAGTCGGCCCGGTGGAGCAGCGGCCCCGCCGGCTCGACGGCGCATGGCGGACCGTCGAGACGAACCGGTTCGGGCTGAACGAGTTCATGCGCTTCGCGGCCAAGGCCGACGTCGAGCCCATGCAGGCCGTCAACCTCGGCACCCGTGGCCTGCAGGAGGCACTCGACCTCCTGGAGTACACCAACCACCCCGCCGGCACGGCCTTCTCCGAGCTGCGCCGCTCGCACGGCGTGGACAAGCCGCACGGCATCCGGCTGTGGTGCCTGGGCAACGAGATGGACGGACCCTGGCAGCTCGGTCACAAGAGCGCCGACGAGTACGGCCGCCTCGCCGCCGTCACCGCCAAGGCCATGCGCGATGTCGACCCCGGTCTGGAACTGGTCGCCTGCGGAAGCTCCAACCGCTCCATGCCGACCTTCGGCGCCTGGGAGGCGACGGTTCTGGAGCACACCTACGACCTCGTCGACTTCATCTCCTGCCACGCCTACTACGAGGAGAGCGACGGCGACGTCGACAGCTTCCTGGCCTCGGCCGCCGACATGGAGGCCTTCATCGACGGGGTGGTCGCCACCGCCGACCACATCGGGGCCAAGCGCCGCTCCGGCAAGCGGATCAACCTCTCCTTCGACGAGTGGAACGTCTGGTACCAGAGCCGGCCGGTCAACAACACCGACACCCCGGACTGGAGCGTGGCCCCGCGCCAGCTAGAGGACGTCTACACCGTCACCGACGCCGTCGTGGTCGGCAGCCTGCTGATCACCCTGCTGCGCCGCTGCGACCGCGTCACCGCGGCCTGCCTCGCCCAGCTGGTGAACGTCATCGCCCCCATCATGACCGAGCCCGGCGGCCCGGCCTGGCGGCAGACCATCTTTTACCCCTTCGCCGACGCGGCCCGCCGCGGCCGCGGCCAGGTGCTCCGGCTCGCCCTGGACAGCCCCGTCCACGACACCGCCCGCTACGGCGAGGTGCCCCTGCTGCACGCGACCGCCGTCCAGCAGGAGGACGGGACGCTCACCGTCTTCGCCGTCAACCGGGACACCACGAGACCGCTCGAACTCACCGCCGACCTGCGGGCGTTCAACCTGGTGGCCGGGCCGGTGACGCACACCGCCCTGGCCGACCCCGACCGCCACGCGGCCAACACGCTCCAGCGTCAGGACCGCGTGACGCCGAAGCCGGTGACCGGCACCGTCACGGACAGCGGACGGCTCAGCGCCCTGCTGCCACCGATGTCCTGGAACACCATCACCATCCCGCTCGCCCCCTGAGCGGCCCCAGGATCCCACCGCTCGACCCGCACCCCCCGCACAATCCCCGAACCTCGACGGAGAGGTGACACCATGCCCGACACCACATCACACCGCACATCGCCCCCACGCGCCCGATGGCGGACCACCATGGCCGCGTTCCTGACCCTGCTGGGCAGCCTTGCCGCCCTGCTCGTGCCCGCCACGCAGGCACACGCGGCCACGGTGACCTTCACGACGGGCGCCGCACGAACCGACCAGAACGGCAACGCCCTGCAGTTGCACGGGCTCGGCATCGTCAAGGTCGGCGACACCTGGTACGGCTTCGGCGAGGACAAGACCGGCAAGGCGTCGGGAGACACGTCGTTCGAGGACATCACCTGCTACACCTCGACCGACCTGGCGAACTGGAGCTACCAGGGCCAGGCCCTGAGCCGGCAGAGCAGCGGGGATCTGGGACCGAGCCGGATCGTGGAGCGGCCGAAGGTCATCTACAACAAGTCGACCAGCACGTACGTGATGTACATGCACATCGACAGCACCAACTACGCCGAGGCCAGGGTCGGTGTGGCCACGAGCAGCACGCCGTGCGGCCCGTACACCTACCGGGGCAGCTTCCGGCCGATGGGCAACCTCAGCCGGGACATCGGCCTGTTCCAGGAGACCGACGGCACCGCCTACCTGATGAGCGAGGACCGCAACAACGGCCTGCGCATCTACAAGCTCTCCGCCGACTACCTCTCCGTGGACAGCGCGGTGGCGGTGCTGGGCAGCAGCGGCAGCAGCGGCAGCGTCGAGTCGCCCGCCATGGTGAAGATCGACGGGATGTACTACGTCCTCGGCTCCCGCCTGACCGGCTGGAGCCTGAACGACAACGTCTACGCCACCGCCACCTCGCTGAGCGGCCCCTGGTCGGCGTTCCGGAACTTCGCCGCCCCCGGCACCCGCACCTACGGCAGCCAGACCGCGAACATCATCACGGTCCAGGGCACTTCCGGCACCACGTACATCTACGCCGGTGACCGCTGGGACACCTCCAACCTGGGCGCCTCGAAGCTGATCTGGCTGCCGCTGACCATCCGGGGCACGACGGTGAACCTCGGTCAGTACCCGACCTGGTCCCTCGACGTGGACGCGGGCACATGGACGGCCGGCAGCGGGATCCCGTCGGAAGGGATCCACACGCTGAAGAACGTCAGCAGCTCGATGCTGATGGACGTCTCCAGCGGGTCCACCGAGACCGGCGCCAAGATCATCCAGTGGCCGTCCAACGGCGGCGCCAACCAGCAGTGGACCCTCACGCGGGTGGCGGACAACATCTTCACGCTCAAGAGCGTGAAGAGCGGGCTGTGCCTGGACGTCCCGAGCAAGTCGACCACCGCCGGCGTCCAGTTGCACCAGTGGACCTGCAACGGCGGGACGAACCAACAGTGGGCCCTCGACCTGACCGGCAGCTACACCGGCAGCAACTACATGCTGGTGGGCATCGGCAGCGGCCTGCACATCGGCGTCACGGGCTCGACCACCCAGGGAGCGGCGGTAAACCAGGAGCTCGGCGGCAGCGCGAGCGCCAACAGCGAGACCTGGACTCTCTCCTGACCGCCTGCCCCGGCGACCCCGCCATCGAGCGGGCCGCCGGGGCACTGCCCGTACACCGAAGTGATGCGGCGCCAGCTGTGACAGGTAACGGGTGGGCAGTGGGTCGCCACGGCGGTGTAGTGGCTGACGGTGGTGCGGGTCTGGTGGAAGACTCGCCAGTGGTTGCTGCTGCTTGTGGTAGGCGGGCTTGGTGGGCGGCGAGGGCGGTGATGGCGAGCACGCCGGGCAGCGCACGGAAAGCCTTGCGTCCGAGGGGCCGTACGGCCCGGAAGTTGCGCCGCCCGAGGGACGGTTTTGACCCAGGTGATGATTTGGTTGGTCACGGCCTGGGTGCCGTCGAGGACGAAACCCAGCTTGACGCCCGCTATGCCCCAGCTCTTGTTTCGCGAACTCAAGGGCCGGCTTCATGGACGGCGCCGCCGAGAGCGGGGCCCGCGTGGCCCGCCGAATCCGCAGTGGACTCGGAGAGGCACCCGCCGGCTCAGCGCGATGCCCGCGCGACATCCTCGACGTTATGGGCACCTGGGCCATGTCGGTTCCGGATCCCGAGTCGGGAAGGCACCTCCTGAGGCAGAACCCGGGGGAGGAGAGTACGTCCGTCGCGGGGGCGGACTCACGCACGCTGTTCGGCGAACCGGACCCGGCGGACAAGGACCTCCCGCGACTCGGTCCACACACCGACCAAGCGCCCGGTGAACCCGCCCGCCACTTCGGTGGAGAGATAGCGCCCGTCCAGGCGGGCGAGGACATCGGTGCCGGCTCCGTCACCGATGCCCAGCTCGATGTCGTCCGGTCCGTTCCAGGTCGGCTCCGTGGATCGGATGCGGAGGGTGACAGGGGAGTCGGGCAGCGGGCGGGAGCCGAGAACTGTCTGGATCTGTCCGATACGTGCGACGGCCGTGACTTCGCCGTCGGCGACGCGCAGCCCGTACCAATGAGCACCGTCGAGCCGTAGCGCGACGGTGAACGCACCCTTCCCCGGATCCACGAGGAAGTCGGCCTCCCAGTGGTCTCCGCCGACCCGGGTGAACAGGCCCGAGGGCTCACCGGTCTCGCTCGGTGCGTGACCCATGACCACCCCTTCCGGAACGCTGTGGACGAACCGGTCGGGACGCTCCCCTGGCGAAACCCACCTGAGATGCAGTCCGGGCGAGGAGAAGTCGTCCTCGAAGTCCCGCTGCCCGGTGGGGACGCGTAGGCTCGCCGGCTCGAACTCTGGCCAGTCCTCCACCCAGGAGACGTCGGCGAGGAAAGTCTCACGACCGTTGACGTGGAAGCGCGGACTGCGGCCTCGCGGCCGTGTGCCGAGATACACCGCAGCCCAGGCCCCGTCGGGGCGCTCGACCAGATCGGCATGACCGACGTTCTGGACGGGATGAGCCGTGCTGCGGTGGGTGAGGACCGGATTGTTCGGGGCGGCCTCGAACGGCCCTCGGGGGTCGCGTGAGCGTGCGACCGACACGACGTGGCCCCGGTCGGTGCCGCCTTCGGCGATGACCATGTACCACCAGTCGCCCCGCCGGTACAGGTGCGGCCCTTCGGAATGGGCCAGGCCGGTGCCGTGCCAGATCCATCGCGGCTGCTCGAGGGCCACGCCCCGCTCCAGGTCGACCGCGGCCTGTCTGATGCCGATCTCGGTCTCGGACCACGAGCAGTAGGTGACCAGGCACGTTCCCTCGTCGTCCCAGGCCAGGTCCGGGTCGATACCGTCGAGTTCGGTCAGGCAGACCGGCGCGGACCACGGCCCGGCCGGGTCGGTCGCGTGGTAGATCTGATGACCACCCCGAGCGTCGTCGATGTTCGTGGTGATCAGCCAGAACCGTCCCTCGTGGTGGCGCAGCGTCGGGGCGTAGATGCCGCGACTCGACGGCGACCGGCCCGCTGGGAACTGATCGTCATTCGTCAGGGCGTTGCCGACCTGACGCCAGGACACCAGGTCCCGGGAATGCCAGATCGGGACGCCGGGGCTGTACTCGAACGACGAATTGGCCAGGAAGTAGTCGTCGCCGACCCGGCATACCGATGGGTCGGGGTACATCCCGGACAGGATCGGGGTGGTTGCCGCGTCGGCGCTCCCATTGCCTTCCGGCAGCATCGAACTCATCGAGACGCTTTCCTTAGTTCGAACCCGGGCACGTCAACACCCGTTGGACATGTTCTCCACCTACCGGCTTGGAAGTGCGCGACGCGCACGCAGTCCTGGGCGTTGATCGCGGCGGAAATGCCCGTCGCGGTCTTCGGTGGGTGGGTGGGGCGGGGGTGGGGCGTCACTGAGGGTCGGCGGAGGTGCCGGCCCGGCGGACCGGGTCGTAGGCGCGCAGGAAACCGCACATGCCCAGGGTCTGCCGGGGCGGTTGGGCGATACGCGAAAGGGCCGCTTCGAACAGGTGGTTGAAGTCGCCCTTCCGTAGCGCGCTGATCTGCCGCAGTGCCTCCTGTGCGGCGGCCAGCGCACCGTCGTTGACCGTCTTCTCCCAGGCGTCCAGGCGTGGCTGGACGAGTCGCACGGCTGCCGCGCAGAACTCCTCGTACGCCGAGCGGTTGCCGCGCCGCCACTGCCGCGTCAGCTCCCCGAATCCCTCGATGGCCAGGTCCCTGCGTGCCTGGGCGCGCTCGGGGCTGGGGGTGCCTTCGGCGTCGAGGAGCGAGGCCGCGTCCGGGTAGGTCTCGGGGGAGAGGCATGCGGGCGGGAAGGTCATGACCGCGTCGCCTGCTTCGGGGAGGCCGCTGTTCTGCATGACGACGATCACGCGCAGGTCTTCGTCGTTGATGGCGCGGTGGATCGTGCCCGGGGTGAACCAGACCGTGTCTCCGGGGTGCAGCTCGGTCGTCGTGTGCCCATTGTGGTTGAGGGTTTCCAGTCGGCCGCGGCCGCTGACGACGACGTAGCACTCCGCGCAGGCGAGGTGCATGTGGGGGGAGCCGCCGTGTTCGTCGTCCGCGGCGGGCCAGGAGTACACCTCCAGCTGGCTGAGCCCCACGGCTCCGGGGAAGTCGGGCAGGGCGGTCACAGCGCGAACTCCTGCGCGATCGGTTCGAGTTCAGCGCGGTCCACCATGCGGTCGATGAACACGAAGCGGTGGCTCAGGGACAGGGACTCACCGGGTTCCAGCTTGATCTCCGTGTCGAAGGCGGGCGACGGGTTGAGGCAGGCGAAGGCGCTGCTGCGGGCGAACCACTTCAGCGGGGCGGCGGCCGTGGTGGTCCCGGCGTAGGCGAGGACCGTGGCGCCGCCGTCGATCTCGTCGTGCTCGCCGGTGATGGCGGCCCAGGCGCCCTGGGTGCCCATGACGGCGTCTCCTTCCTGGCCCCCGTCGGCGATGACGTCGGCGCCGGTCCATGCCCGGGGCCCGCGCCAGAACAGTCCGGTGTAGCCGGCGTTGGCGCGGCCGTGTGTGGTGGGGCTGCCCATCTCCAGGGGCTCGTGGTGGACGTTGGTCAGGTCGGTGGTGAAGTCCAGCGCCCAGACGCCGTCGTCGGTGTCGGCGCCGTGGAAGCGGAGGGTGCGGGTCTCGTCGATCCACACCTCGTCGCTGGAGGCGATCCAGTCCAGGCCCTGGACGACCGACACCTCGCTGCCGCTGTCGCTGACGTCCTGCCGGTCGAAGGCGCGGTGCACCTGGTGGCCGTGGTTCTCACGCCAGACGTAGCCGTGTCCGGGCGCGCCCGCTTTGAAGGTGGGCCCGCCCCAGAAGTTGTCCCCGGACAGGTGCGACCAGGTCATCTGCAGGCCCTTGTGCCAGCGGTGGTCCCAGGGCCGGTAGACGCCCACGGGTGCGCCGGAGAGGGTTTTCAGGGGGTAGACGTAGGGCTTGGGGGATTCTTCGAGCGGGGTGTTCGGCCGGTAGACGTACGTGGCGAGGTCCACGCCCGCGGCCGACACCACGAACTGGGTCCCGGCGGCGTCGTGCTCGATACGCAAGGGGGTCTCAGACACCGGTCTTCTCCTTGACGGTGTTGTCCTGGGCGGCGCCGGGGCGGCCGCTCATGGAGTGGTAGTACGGGTTGGCCGGGGTGATCATGCCCGGGGTGACGGGGCGTCCCGTCATCGCCGACTCGTACAGGGCCGCGATGAGGGCCAGGACGCGGCGGCCGTCGTCGCCACTGGCCTCCGGGCGTTCTCCGGCTCGCAGCGACCGCAGCAGCGCGCGCAACTGCGCGGCGTGCGAACTGGGTTCGTTGTCGAGCGGTGCTCCCAGCTCCCCCGCCGTGGCGTCGGCCCGGTGGGGGGCGGGGGTCCACGTCCAGCCGGAGTTGTCGTAGCCGTAGAGGTGGGACAGCTCGACCGTCGCCTCGGCGAAGTCGAAGCGCAGGTAGCTGGTCTCACGGGGAGAGAGGAGGCTGTTGACCATGGACACCATGGCGCCATTGGCGAAGCGGACCATCGCCATGGAGACGTCCTCGGTCTCCACGTCGCGGGCCAGCGTGCCCATGGCGGCGCGGACTTCGGTCCATTCCCCCATCAGGGACAGCATGAGGTCAATCTGGTGGATGCCGTGGCCCATGGTGGGGCCGCCGCCCTCGGTCTCCCACTTGCCGCGCCAGGGAACCTCGAAGTAGGCGTCGTCCCGGTACCACAGGGTGTGGCAGACGCCTACCAGGGGAGCGCCGAGGCGGCCGGTGCGGATGTTCTCCCGCAGGGCTCGGGCGGCGGATCCGAACCGGTGCTGGAAGACGTAGGAGACGTAGGGGCCGCCCTCACGCTCGTGGGCGGCGACGGCGTCGTACTCGGCGACCGAGAGGGTGGGGGGTTTCTCGCACCACACCGACGCGCCGGCGTCCAGACAGGCGGTGATGGCCTCGCCGTGGGCGATCGGGGGCGTGCAGACGATGACCAGGTCCGGGTGCTGCTCCTGGAGCATCCGGTCGAGGCTGTCGTAGGCGGCGGGAATGCCCCAGCGGGCAGCGAACGCCTCGGCGCGCCGCAGGTCGACGTCGACCACGGCAATGACGGTCGCCTCGCCGCTCTGGGCCTGGACGGCGGGCATGTGGGAGCCGTCGGCGATATTGCCGGCACCGACGATCGCCACCCGCGCGGATTGGCTGTACTCAGTCATGTGGCTCTTTCGTGGAAGCTCGGGCGGTGCCTGGGCGCGGCATTGGGGGTTCGTCAACCGCTGACGAAGTGGGTCGGTTCGACCTGCTCAGCCCAAGTCGTGCACGCGTGCCCGTGCGGTCGAGGGGAACGGCTCCGTCAGAGGGACTCGGCTCTCGCCGATACGAACAGGGCGGCAGCCCGAACGTAGTGAACGATCACCTTCGCGGTCAAGAGTGGCGCAGTGATCGTTCACATTCCGCGTGACGCCTTGTCGGAACCGCCGCGGGATTCAGTGAGGGACCGGACCGCTCGACCCTCGCGGCACGAGGTGGAACAGATCCGTCACCTCGGACTGCTGCTCGGGCTCGCCGCGCAGAAGAGCGAGCAGCGACAGCATCGACTGGCGGCCGACCTCTTCCTTGTTGATGTGCACCGTCGAGATGCTCGGCGAGAAGTACCGGGTGAACTCCTCGTCGTCCCAGCCGAAGACGCTCATCTCCTCGGGCACCCGCGTACCGCGGTCCTGGAAGCCGCGCAGTACCCCCAGGGCGACGTAGTCATTGGCGGCCAGCACGGCCGTCACGCCGGAATCGGCGGGCAGGTCTCGCGCGGCCTCGTAGCCGGAGCGCACGGACCAGTCCCCGTCGACGACGCCGTAGGACGTAAGGCCCAGTCGCTCGACCGCCTCCACGTAGACCGCCCGCCGGTTGCGGGCCGAGGCCCAGTCCTGCGAGCCTGCGACGTGGAGGAACCGGCGGTGTCCCTGGTCCGCGAGGTGACGCAGGATCTCCTCGGCGGGGCGTCCGTCGGCCAGCCGTCCCCGGGACTGGAGGTTGTCGTCGTACTCGCCCAGCACCACCACGGGCCACTGCCCGGCTCCCTGGCCGCCGGCGAGGTCCCCCAGCGGCACCAGCGACAGCACCCCGTCCGCCTGCCGGGTCTCCAGCAGGGACAGCACGCTGCGGGCGCGCCGCGACTCGCCGCCCTCCAGCCCGACGACGTCGGTCATGTACCCGGCCTCGTGCGCCGCGGCCGAGGCACCCCTCAACAGGGGGATCGGAACGAAGCCGCTCAACTCGGGCAGCACGATGGTGATCCGCTGGGACCGCTGTGTGCGCATCGACCGCGCCATGAGGTTGGGCCGGTAGTCCAGCTCGGTGACGGCCCGCTCGATCCTCGCTCGCGTCGTCGGCTTCATGCCGCTGTCGTTCTTCAGGAACCGGGACACGGTCTGGTGCGACACGCCGGCCCGCTTGGCGACCTCCCAGATGGTCGGCCGCTTCCTCTCCAGGCCGTAGGTCGCACTCGGACCGGCGGCCTTCACGGCGGGCCGACCGGCCTTCCGCGCCCGCAGAGGACGCCCCGCCCGCTCGCACAGGAACTCCAGCAGCTCCGCGCCGGACGCCTCCGCGGGCAGTCCGTAGGCGCCGGCGAAGGCCACGACCCGTGGCGCGAGGTCGTCGACGCGCACGAGGCCACGGGCGGCGGCTTCGGCGACGAACGTGCCCGTACGGGCCGCGTCGGCACGGGCTTCAAGCAGGTCGACGACGGTACGCGGCACGGTGGTGACGGGCAGCCCGTCGACGACGGTGATGTCCTCGGCGTCCATTGCGGCGCGGTGCAACACGACGGTCTCGTCACGAGTGGTACGGCGGGACGAGACCGTCAGCTCCACAGGGTCGGCGGGCCGGCCGCCCAGGCCGTGCACCACACACGCGGAGGTGTGGGAGACGACGCCCGCCCCGGGGCCGTCCATGCGGCGGTCCCGCGCCGGCGTCCTGGGATCCAGCCGCAGCCACGCGACCTTGATCCTCAGGTGCTCCGGTGGGGGAGAGGCGGGCAGGCGGTACACCCCGTGGCCGACGCTCTCCAGCGCCCCGGACCGCTCCAGGCGCAGGAGCTGGACCCCCTGCACGCCGTCCAGCTTCGCCTGCGCGGTGGTCACCAGACCCCACTGGTCGGCGGCCCTGGCGTCCAGAGCCCGCAACACCTCGGCCTGAGTCATGCAGCAATCATTACACGGGCATCCTGCGCCCTCCCCTCCCCCGCGTGGATCGCCGTTCCGGCCGGCGCGGGGGAGGGGACGGCGGGAGGGCGGCTACCTGGGCTGGAACTCCCAGACCGTGCTCGCGTCCTGCGTTCCCGTGTTCCACTTCGCCTCACCTGCGGAGTTCCCGTACAGGTAGGCCCTTCCCGTGTGGGTGTTCCTGACGCGGAGCCCGCCTGCCGCGACCCCTTCCAGGTTCCAGAGCGAGGCGTCCGCGACGGTGCCGGTGTTCCAGATGACGTCGTTGTTGCTCGCGCCGGCTTCCAGGTAGAAGCGTCCCGTCCGCACGTTCTTGATGGTCCACGATCCTGACGTGTCCCTGGCGACGATCCAGTCCTGGTCGTCATAGATGGTCCCGGACGAAACGATGACCGCGCCGTTCGCATCGGTGTCGAGGTACTTGCCCGAGGACGTGTTCCTCAGCTTGTACCGGGCGCCGCTGACGAGGTATGAGACCCGTACGCATTCCTCGGCCGCCAGGGTGATTTCGGTGTTCCCGGACACGGTGCTGTACGCCTTGGTGCCGGACTTCACCCAGTTGTCGTTCGCGTCGTACCTGCCGACCTCTACGGACCGTACGACGCCGGTGGTTCCCGGCATTGTGAACGTGGCCTGGGTCGTGGTGGTGAGGGCGAACTCGGCCGCACTGCGCCTGACGGCGAGTCCTTGCGCACCGCTCGTGGTCGCGAAGCCGATGTCCAGCCCGCCCAGGGTCTTGGTGAAGCTGGTGCTGGCGGTCGCGCCCCGGTTGAAGGTCTGCAAGGTGGTTCCGCCGCGTTCCACCGGAGTCCTGCTGGCGAGGTCTCGGTGGATCTTGTTCAGCGCACGGTTGAGCCGCGCGACCCTGTCCGAGACGGCCTTGCGGGTGACGACCTTGGTGGTGGGGTTGAAGTTGTACAGGCCGTGGTCGCTGCTGCCCGTGCTGGAGTCCGGGTCCAGGGCGGCGTACAGATTGAGGGCGGTGTTGCCGGCGAGGGCGTTGAACTTCTCGACGTCCGCCGCCGGGGATCCTCCGAAGTTCTCCGGGACCATGGGGAAGTTCTTCCCCTGGGCCCAGAGGCCGTCCCTCCCGTAGTTGTAGAGCGTGTCGAGGCCCTTGGTGTACAGGTCCCTTCCGAAGAAGTCGATGGTCGCCGTTCCCTGGCTCCTCAAGGCCTCGTTCTCGGCGACCGGCACCGTGTCCGCGCTGCCTGCGAGGTTGACCCGGGTGTACACCGAGTAGTCCGACTGCTTGATCACCTGTCCCAGCTGGGTCAGGTAGTCCAGCAGCACGTCCTTGCGGAACTTCGTCGCGTCGGTGTACCCGCCGCTGTTCCAGCGGTCGGTGCTGTAGGTGCTGTAGCTGCGGTCGATGGACGAGCCGCCTTGCTGCTTCGACACGTTCGGTTCGTTCAGCACCTGGATGCCGACGACGGTGTGAGCGGTGTCGGCGGACGCGAGGTGGGTCATGAGCCGGCCGAGTACGAACTTCTCCCTGGCGAGCAGGTTCGGGTCGGTCTTGTCCAGGAGGGGGTTGCCGTTCAGGGTCAGCCTGGTGCCGTCGGACCTCACCACGAACTGGTAGTCGTTCATCACGTAGTCCGGCATCCGGTCCGCGATGGACGAACCGGTCGATTCGTGGCTGAACCACAGGAGTTCCAGCTTGAGGCCGTACTCCTTGCACCAGGCCACGTACTTGTCGATGTCGGTCCAGTCGAACGTGTCCTTCGAGGTCTCGATCTGCGACCACCAGATCGGGATGTTCACCACGGTGAACCCGTCGTCGCGGATCATCCCGAGTACCGGCTTCAGCTGGGCGTCCGTCCAGCCGAACGTGTACTTGTGCTTCTCGTACCGGAACTGGACGCCACTGTGGTAGAAGGGCTTCCCGTCGACCATCAGGGCGATCTTGTCGTAGGTGGACCTCGATGTGTCGACGTAGGAGACCACGCCGCCGGCCGCGGCGGCCCGCGGGAGGCCGCCGACGAGGTTCAGCGCCATGCCCCCGAGGGCTGCCGCCCCGCTCGTGGCGAGGAACCTGCGGCGCGACCAAGGGCCGGTGTTCGACTTCATTGCACTACCTCCGTGTCAGGTGAACTTCTGCCGGATAGTGAACGATCACGATTGAGGGTTCGACGGTGCCCGTCAGGAACCTTCGAGGCAGAGGGGTCGGGCGCAGCGTGATCGAGCCGACAGGCGATGGCGAGGCCCTGGCGATCAGGTGGTGGCCGAAACCAACGATGGCGCACATAAGACTGGCTGAAACGCTTGTGTGTCAATGGTGTGAACGGGGGGAGTTGCTTCGCAGTCCAGAGCCGGTCGGCTCAGGTCGTGCCGGTGGAACCCCCCACGTAGTGAACGATCACCTGCAGACATCTTGACCGCTCAGGTGAACGATCACTAAGTTGCCCCTGCTGTTGTCGGACACCTCATCGCTCCCGGTACTTCGTGGCTTTTCTGTGCGCCCTCGGGCCGAGCCACGGCCGGGCACCTTCCTCCCCGCCGGGCACCGGTCGGTATCACCAGATCAAGGGAGATCACGTGTATACGGTCATGCGCAGAACGGGCCGTCGGCCCCGAAGATGGGCCGGCTCCCTGGCCGCCGGCATCCTGCTCCTCGCGGCCTTCCTCACAGCTCCGGCCGCCTCCGCCGCCGAAACCCCCGGCGCGACGTTCATCAACGAGACGTTCGACGCTCAGACGAACCCCGCGAACTTCGGGTTCCCGGTCGGGGCCGCCATCGGCAACGGCGTACTGGATGTCACGAAGGGCATGGGCAACTACACGACGTCCGTGCGGCCGTTCGCGTCGTCGATCACCCAGGAGAAGACGCTCGACCTGCGGTTCGACTGGAAGACGGCCATCAGCAGCACCGGCATGAAGACCGGTCTGGAACTGCGCGACAGCGCCGGACGCCTGGTCTTCGGCATGGCCGCGACCGGCGCGGAGTTCCGTCACGCCGCGACCGGACCCGACTCGGACTCCACCTCCGCCCCGGACTCGCTCAATCCCACCTGGACCAAGATCAGCTTCGACCGGACCAAGTGGTACACGGTCGATCTGCACATGGACTTCACCCTCGGCAAGGTCCAGTACACGGTCACCAGCAAGGAAGCCGCGCCGACGGTGCTGGTCTCCACCACGAAGACCATCACGGGACAGAACCTGGCGAAGTTCGTCGCCTGCAACTACTACGGCACCGGTGTGCAGTCCATCGACAACTTCCGCCTGACCCGCCCCGCGAACCCCGCTTACGGATCCCTCAACGGCTCGTCCGTCTACGCCTTCGGCGACAGCATCGTCTGGGGACACAAGTACTCCCGCAGTTTCATGAACTTCCTCGCCGAACGTGAAGGCATGACGCTGACGAAGTACGCGGTGAACGGCGCGACCGTGGGTCCGACCAGCAACCAGATCCTCACCCAGGTGAAGAACGCCAACGCGCAGGCGCCCGACTTCGTCGTCTTCGACGGCGGCACGAACGACGCCGGCGAGATCTTCAACAACCACACCTACACGGTCGGCACCGTCAGCGCCTCCCAGGACCCCGCCACGTTCGACACCGGCACGTACGCCGGAACGCTCGAAACCACCATCCGCACGATGCGGCAGAAGTGGCCGTCCGCCCAGCTCGTGTACGTGGCCGCCCACAAAATGGGCTCGCGGGACTGGGACACCCAACTCGCCCTGCGCCAGGTGTACCTGCAAGCCGCACAGAAGTGGGGCATCGCGGTGGCCGACGTCTTCGCGGACGCGACCCTCGACACGCGTGCTGACGCCCAGCGGGTGGCGTACACGTTCGACAACCTCGTCAACACCTTCCCAGGCAGTGGCGGCACCGGGACGCACCCGAACATCGCAGGCATCACCGACTTCTACGTGCCCGTCCTCACATCGACACTGTCCCAGCTGGCCGACACGACGACGCTCAAGGCGCGGCACTCCGGCAAGTGCGCCGAGGCGGTCGGCTCCTCGACCACGGCCGGCGCCGCGATCGAACAGGCCGGCTGCTCGGGCGGCGGCGACCAGCGGTGGCAGCTGCACGACGTCGGCGGGGGCTACTACCAGATCCTCTCCCGGCACTCGGGACTGTGCCTGGACGTGGCCGGCTCCTCCACGGCGAACACGGCCGCGATCGTCCAGCAGACCTGCGACGGCCGCCCCAGCCAGCAGTGGCGGCTGAGCGACACCGGCACCGGCTACGCCGCAATCATCGCCCGTCACTCCGGCAAGTGCCTCGACGTGGACCGGGCCCTCATGACGGACGGCGCCCGACTGCTGCAGTACACCTGCTGGAACAGCGAGTCGCACAGGAACCAGCACTGGACCGTGCAGGTCTGACATGAGGAACGCGAGCCGCCGGGTGACGGCGGATTCGGCGGCCGGCCGCACGGCCCGGACAGGGACCATGCGGCCGGCCGGGCCGGACGATCCGCAGGGCAGCCGGGCTCGACCGGCCCATGCGCTCGGGTCCGGCGAGACGGCAAGAGGAAGGGATCCGGCCTGCCATGGAGAACTCGGCAGTACAGTACCGATGGGCGTGCGGGGCGTGGAGATGCGGCGGGGGGCGGCACGGTGGACGCGGACACGGGACCGGAGAGAGCGGAGCGGGACGTGAAACGGCCGAAGCCGCCGTCCAGAAAGCGTCCCACCATCCTCGACGTCGCGGCGCACGCGGGGGTGTCGCATCAGACCGTCTCGCGCTTCCTGCGGGGCAACGGCGGCATGAAGCCGCAGACGGTGGCCCGCATAGAACAGGCCGTGGCCGAGCTGGACTACCGGCCCAACCTGGTTGCGCGGTCGATGCGCACCCGCAAGTCGAACCGCGTCACCGTGGTCCTGCCGGCCATGACGACCTTCGTGCCCTCGCAGATCCTGCGGGGAGCGTCCGCCGAGGCACAGGCGGCCGGTTACCTGCTGGACATCGTCGGCCTGGAAGGCGACGAACGGGTCAGGGGCGACCGTGTCCGCGCCCTGCTGGACTCCGGTCAGGCCGAAGGAGTGCTGACCTTCACCCCCATCGGCGACCTGGAGAAGCTGGGGCTGGACCATACTCCGACCGTCGTCATAGGTGAGTACGACGACCAGATGCGGTCCCACGGGATCACGGCTGACGGCGAGCCGGCCGCCATGATCATCGATCACCTCGTCTCCCTGGGCCATCGGCGTTTCGTCCATGTCGCCGGCAGCACGGACTGGATGTCGGCACGCAAGCGACGCGAGGTCTATCTGCGAACGGTCGCCGAGCGGGGCCTGGAGAACTACGCCGTCATCGACGGTGACTGGTCCGTGCGGTCCGGATACGACGCGGCCCAGGGCCTGTCGGCGGACTCCGGTGTCACCGCGGTTCTCGCCGCCAACGACGACGTCGCCATGGGCGTGATCCGTGGCTTCCAGGACCGCGGGTGGCGCGTCCCGGAGGACGTGAGCGTCTTCGGCTGGGACAACCAGGAGTTCACCGCGTACTTCAACCCGTCCATCTCCACCGTGGATCTCGACCGCGAGGCCCTGGGCCGCCGGGCCATGCGGGCCCTGCTCGCCCGCATCCGCGAGGAGACCGAGCCGGAACTGCATCTGGACCTCGACTGCCGCCTCGTGCTGCGCGAGTCGTCCGGACCGGCGAGGACGAACCACACCATGTAGCCCGTCGGCCCCACCAACCGGCCGTCGTACAACGGGCGTCCGGGCGGACATACGCGCCCGAACCCCCGTCCGCACCGCGCGATGAACGCGCTGACCCGGCATGTTCGCGCACGGTGGCGTTCCGCTTCCGTACCGGTCCGGAACCGGTGAAGTCGCACTAAGTACCCAAGCGTTATGCAGAGACCTCTTGACCGAGATGTGGCCGGTTATTACGCTCGCCGCGTGAACGTTCACTATTGCTGACGCACACAGCCCTCAACTCGGCGCGACGCTCGCGGTCAACCCCGCGGATCAGCTCGGCACACCGACCCAAGGCTCCAGCGTACGTTCACAACAACCCCTGTCAGAGCCGCTGCGGCCCACCCGGGATCCCGACGAGCCGGGCCAGCGGCGGGCAACCGGATCGCAAGTAACTTTCGCGGCCCGCAAAGCAGCCGAGTTGTGCAGTCGGACGCCACGCGGCGAAACAGCCGGCGTCCTACGCCGGCTTCCTGAGACGACGTTTCCCCCGTCTGGGCACACCGCCCAGTGATGGCAGCAGAGGAGCCCCACCATGAACCACTCGTCCCGTCCGAGCAGACGCTCGCGACTCCGTGCGGTCGGCATGACCTGTTCGGTCTTCGCCCTCGTCCTGTCCGCGGGCTGCGCCGCGGACTCCTCCGGCAACGACGGCGGCAAGACCGTCATCCGGTTCAACTGGTGGGGGTCGGACGTCCGGCACGAGCAGACCAAGCAGATGATCGCGTTGTTCGAGAAGGAGCACCCGGACGTCACCGTCCAGGTCGAGTACTCCAACTGGGACGACTACTGGAAGAAGCTGTCGACCAGCGCGGCCGCCGGTGACATGCCCGACGTCCTGCAGATCACGGACCCGTTCATGTACTCCTACATCGACAACGGGCAGCTGATGGACCTGAAGAAGGTCAAGGACGTGCTCAACACCGACAAGCTGCCCCCGAACTCGATGTCGATGACGACCGTGAAGGGCGGCCTCTACGGCGTCCCAGCCGGCGACAGCGCGTTCGGCGTCGCCGTGGATCCGGCGGCGTTCGAGAAGGCCGGTGTGCCCATTCCGGACGACACCAAGTGGTCGTGGGACGACTACGTGAAGACCGCCACCGCCATCGCCGAGTCGAAGTCGAAACTGGTCGGCAGTGTGATGCCTCTCTACCCCAACATGGTGGGCCCCTGGCTGCGGCAGCACGGCGAGGACTACTGGACCGAGGACGGCAGCGAGATCGGTTTCACCGAGAAGACCATGGCGGGCTACTGGGAATGGGTCGTCAAGCTGCGTGACAGCGGTGGCACGACCAGCCCGGAGGCCGCGATCGAGGCACTGGCGTCAGGAGCCGGTATCGAGCAGAACCTGGTCGCCCAGCACAAGGCGGCCATGACCGAGATGTCCGTCACCCAGCTCGGCGCGCTCGAGACCGCCAGTGAGCGCGAGACCAAGCTGCTCCTCTTCCCCGGTGAGGACGGTGCCGCCCAGGTCGGCGCCTACACCAAGCCCGGCGTCTTCTACGGGGCCTCGGCGCGGACCGAGCACCCCAAGGAGGCCGCGCAGCTGCTCGACTTCCTGGTCAACTCCCCCGAGGCGGGCAAGATCGGGAAGTTCGACCGTGGTGTTCCCGTCAACCCCGACGTGCTCAAGGCGATCACGCCCGAGCTGTCACCTGCCGAGAAGCGGATCGCCGACTACCTGGCCCGTGCCAACGCCTTGAAGCCGACCGCAGTGCACCTCCCCAACGCGAAGGCCGGTCCCGCTGTCCCCGAGATCTTCCAGCGTCTCAACGAGGACGTGCTGTTCGACCGTCTGTCGCCGAAGGCGGCGGCCAAGAAGTTCATCTCCGAGATCAAGTCCCAGCTCTGAGCTGCCACATGTAGTAGCGCTTCCGGAAGGAATCCCCGCTGTGTCCGATCCGCGCACGAACGATCCGCGCATGAACACCTTTCGCAGTCGACTGCCGGGAGTCGTCTACGGCGGGGACTACAACCCGGAGCAGTGGCCGAGGGAGGTGTGGCAGGAGGACGTCCGGCTCATGCGAGCCGCGGGCGTGCGGCTCGTGAGCCTGGGCGTCTTCTCCTGGGCCATGCTGGAGCCGGCCGACGGCGAGTTCGACTTCTCATGGCTCGACGAGATCATGGACCTGCTGTGGGCGAACGGCATCCATGTCAACCTCGCGACGCCGAACGCCGCGCCACCTCCGTGGCTCGCCACGGATTTCCCCGAGATCCTGTCGGTGGACCGGCAGGGAGTGCGGCACGGCATCGGCAGTCGAGGACACTTCTGCCCCTCCTCCCCGGTCTACCAGGACCGCAGCCGGCGCATCGCCACCAAGCTGGCCGAGCGGTACGGGAGCCATCCGGCACTGGCCATGTGGCACATCGGCAACGAGTACCACTCCGACTGCTTCTGTGACCTGTGCGACGACCGCTTCCGCGAGTGGCTGCGGCAGCGCTACGGCACCCTCGACGAACTCAACCACCGGTGGGGCACCGAGTTCTGGAGCCAGCGCTACGGCGACTGGTCCCAGGTGCACCTGCCCCGACCCGTGCGCGGCTGGGTCAATCCCACCCGTGAGCTGGACTTCTCCCGCTTCACCTCCGACCTCCTGCTGGAACTGGTCACGCAGGAGCGCGACCTGCTCCACCAGATCACCCCCGATGTGCCGGCGACCACCAACTTCTTCGGGTGCCGGCTGACCGACAGCCACCGGTGGGCGAAGGAACTCGACGTCGTCGCCTTCGACTGCTACCCCGACCCCGGCAAGCCGCACTCGATGTCCGTCGCCGCCTTCCAGTACGACCTGATGCGCACCCTGCGCGACGGGCAGCCCTGGATGCTGATGGAACAGGCGGCCGGCGCGGTGAGCCAGTGGAAGACCAACCAGGTCAAGCAGCCTGGCCGGATGCGTCTGGGCTCCTACCAGGCCGTCGCGCACGGCTCCGACGCGGTGATGTTCTTCCAGTGGCGGGCCTCACGCCAGGGGCAGGAGAAGTTCCACTCCGCGATGCTCCCGCACGGCGGAGAGAAGACACGGACCTGGCAGGAGGTCAAGGCCCTCGGCAACGAACTGCGGGCCATCGACGAGATCGCCACAGCGCGCACCAGCGCCCAGGTCGCGATCGTCTGGGACTGGCAGAACTGGTGGGCCGTGGAAGGCTGCGCCCACCCGGACAACGCCTTCGACTACCGGGACACCGTCGCCCGGCACTACCGGGCCCTGTGGAACAGCCAGGTCGCCGTCGACGTCGTCACCCTCGACGACGACCTGTCGCCCTACCGCGTCCTGGTCATCCCCAACCAGTACCTGATGACACGTCAGCACAGTGCGGCTGTGCACAGGTTCGTGGAGGACGGCGGCCATCTCGTCGTCTCGTACTTCTCCGGGATCGTCGACGAGGACGACCGGATCGTCGAAGGCGGATATCCGGGGGCCCTGCGCGAGGTCATCGGCGCGCATGTGCAGGAGTTCTCTCCGCTGCCCGCCGAGGCCACGGTGCCGGTCCGGGCGGCAGCCGAACAGACCGCCCTGACCGGTTTCCTCGCGATCGCTTCCCTGTGGCAGGACGACCTCGAAACGGAGACCGCCCGACCGCTCGCCGTCTACCGCAAGGGGCATCTCGCCGGCAAAGCCGCGGTGGTCGAGCACGAACTGGGCCAGGGCCGTGCCGTGTACGTCGGCACACGTCTGGACGACGACGCCCTCGAGGCCCTGGTGCGGTACGTGCTGGATCGTGCCGGGGTGCGACCGGTGCACGCCGCACCACGAGGCGTCGAGGTCACCGAGCGACGGACGGACACGAATGTGTACCTGTTCCTGCTGAACCACCGGCAGGACAAGGCGACCGTCACCCTCGACCGCTCCGGCACCGACCTGATCACCGGACGCCGCCTGGAGGCCGGGCAGACGCTCGTCCTCGACGCGGCGGACGTCGCCGTCGTGCGCTGTCCGCATCGCAGCACGCCGAGCCGTCGCCGAGCGACTCCCGAACCCGCACCCGATCCAAGAACCCGAGGACGATGACTGTGCTCCGCAGACCCCTCAGCCAGGCGGCCAGAAAAGAAGAACGGACCGCATGGGTCTTCCTCCTGCCGTGGTTCGTCGGCATGGCCGGCGTCATGCTCGGCCCGATGATCGCCTCGCTGTACTTCTCGATGACCGATTACAACCTGCTGAGCTCTCCCGAGTGGGTGGGCTTCGAGAACTACAGCAAGATGCTCGACGACCCCCGGCTGCGCCAGTCGCTGAGCGTGACCTTCGCCTACGTCGCCCTCAGTGTGCCGCTGCTGCTGGCGGTCGCCCTCGCCCTGGCGATGGTCCTCAACCGGGGCATCAAGGGGCTGGCGTTCTACCGGTCCGTCTACTACCTGCCCTCGCTCCTCGGCGCCTCGGTCGCCGTGGGCATCCTGTGGCGGCAGGTCTTCGGCACCGAAGGCCTGGTGAACAAGTTCCTCGGTCTCTTCGGCATCGACGGGCCCGGCTGGATCTCCAACCCGGACACCGCGCTGTACAGCCTCGTCGTCCTGCACGTGTGGACCTTCGGCTCCTCCATGGTGATCTTCCTGGCCGGCCTGCGGCAGATCCCCGAGCAGTACTACGAAGCCGCCGCCCTCGACGGCGCCGGCCGCTGGCACCAGTTCCGGCACGTCACCGTGCCACTGCTCACCCCGATCATCTTCTTCAACCTCGTTCTCCAGGTCATCAGCTCCTTCCAGTCCTTCACCCAGGCGTTCGTCGTGAGCGGGGGGACGGGAGGGCCCTCGGACTCGACCCTCTTTTACTCGCTGTACCTGTACGAGGAGGGCTTCGGCCGGCTCCACATGGGCTACGCCTCGGCCATGGCGTGGCTGCTCGTGGTGATCGTCGGTGCCCTGACCGCAATCAACTTCTACTTCAGCAAGAGATGGGTGTTCTACGGTGACGGTAAGTGAGATGACACCTCTCAAGGCCGAAGACGCTCCTTCGCCTGCTCCCGCTCCCTCTCCTCCTCCTGCCGCGCAACGCCGCAGGCGGACGGCTCGCATACGGGCGTGCCTCAGGCACATCGTGCTGATCGCCTTCGGGCTCGTGATGGTCTACCCGCTGCTGTGGATGATCGCCAGCTCGGTCAAACCCGACGCCCTTATCTTCCGTGAGCCCTCCCTGCTGCCCACGCAGACCGACTTCGGGCACTACGCCGACGGCTGGAACGCGCTGTCGCACCCGTTCGGTGTCTACCTGCTGAACTCGGCGATCGTCGTCCTGGGGGCACTGCTGGGCAACCTGGTCAGCTGCTCCATGGCGGCCTACGCCTTCGCGCGGCTGAAGTTCCGCGGGCGGGCCTTCTTCTTCGGCATGATGATGCTGACCCTGATGGTGCCGATCTACGTCCTGATCATTCCGCAGTACGTGATGTTCTCGGAGATCGGGTGGGTCAACACGTTCCTCCCGCTGATCGTTCCCAAGTTCCTGGCCACGGACGCCTTCTTCATCTTCCTGATGGTCCAGTTCTTCCGGGGTCTTCCCACCGAACTGGACGAGGCGGCCAAGATCGACGGAGCAGGGTACTGGCGCATCTACTTCCGCATCCTGCTGCCGATCTCGTTGCCGGCCCTGGCCACCACCGCCATCTTCACCTTCATCTGGACGTGGAACGACTTCCTGAGCCAGTTGATCTACCTGACCAGACCCGAACTGCAGACGGCGCCCGTGGCCCTGCGCAACTACGTGGACGCCACCAGCGGAGCCTCATGGGGATCGCTGTTCGCGATGTCCGTCGTCACGCTGATCCCGGTCTTCATCGTCTTCCTCGTCGGCCAGCGCTACCTCGTCAAGGGAATCGCCACCACGGGAATGAAGTAGACCTTGGCCTGTGCCTGGGGCCCGGCGCTCGGGTCGGGTCCTCCGGGTTCCTCGGGTTGGGGTGGGCAGAGGCAGCGCCGTTTGGCAGGTGGCTGGCCTGGGCTACGGCGGCCATCGGCTCGCCCGCGAGGGCGATGTGGTCGTCGTCTCCGTCAGTTACCGGCTTGGCGTGCTTGGCTATCTGCGCGCGCCGGGGATCTCCGAAGGCAATCTGGGCCTGGCCGACCAGCTTGCCGCGCTGCGGTGGGTGCGCGAGAACACCGCCGCGTTCGGCGGCGACCCGGACGCGGTGACCGTGGCCGGTCAGTCCGCCGGCGCCCACACCGTGCAGTGTCTGCTGGGCATGCCCGACGCCGAGGGGCTGTTCCGCCGGGCCGTCGTTCAAAGTTCCCCCGCCGCTCTCGGCCTCGGGAGCGCCCGCGGCGCCCGGAAGGCCGCCGAACGGTACCTCACCCGGCTCGGCGCAGACCCGCGTACCGTCCCCGTCGCCGATGTCCTGGACGCCCAGACCGCTCTCGCGCGCGAGGCGGCAGGCAGACTCGGGATCCGCACGGTCCCCTTGTTCAGGCCGGTCGCCGGAGTCGGCCCGCTCCCGGACCCAGCACGCTGGGCCGCATGCCTGGCAGGCCGAGCTCCCGGTCTGGACGTCATCATCGGCACCACCGGGCGGGAGATGAGCGCCTTCTACGCCCTGAACCCGGCGCTGCGCCGCCTGCGCCGGGTCCCGGCCCTGGGTTCGGCGACTGCGGACGCTGTGGAACGTGCCGCGGGTGCGGCCTTCTTCGACGGTCCCGCCCGCCGCCTGGCTGCCCGGCTGAGCGAGGCGGGTGCCCGCGTGTGGACCTACCGGGCCTGCGTTCCGCGGACTTCCTGAAGTCCATCGGTTTCGACATCGACGAGGAGCTGTGGTCGATCGACGGCACGGACTGCTCGCCGTGCGACAACAAGGTCCCCGACAGCCACTGAACAGTCCTACGCCGGCCCCTGTCCTCGGTCCCCAGGAGGACAGGGGCCGGCCTTCGCGAAGAGGAATCGCCTTGCCCGCACAACACGACATCGCTGCCGAGACGGAGCTGTGGGACACCTTCGCCGCTTCTGCCTTCAAGGACGACGCGGAACCGAGCTTCTGCTGGACTCAGTACGCCGGACACGGACCCGGTCCGCAACTGCTCGGCGACTCGCGTTCCGTCCTGGAGATCGGCTGTGGCACCGGCCGCGCTCTCGCCTACCTCGCTCAGCGCGGCATCGCCGCTCGGGGTGTTGACCTGTCTCCCGTCATGGTGAAGAAGACCACCACGAAGTGGGCGGGCACCGGCGCGGAGTTCGTGTGCTCCGAGGTGCTGGAGTACCTGAGCGAGCACGAGGAGGTGTACGACGCGGTCTACTCGATCTTCGGCGCCGCCTGGTACACCGACCCGGGCCGTCTCTTCCCCCTTGTCCATCGGAGGCTCAGACCTGGCGGTGTCTTCGTGTTCTCGCAGCCGCCGGCCATCCCCGGCGCGTACGGGCCGCAGGGCATGTACAAGGGAGGCTTCGCTGGAAAGGCGATGTTCACCTACCGCTACAGCTACCGTCCGGCCGTCTGGGAGCGCCTGCTCACCCTGGCCGGGTTCGCCACGGCCAACGCACGGGTCCTCGACGCGCCTCACCCCGGGCACATCGGGACGCTCCTCGTCCGCGCGGTCGCTCCGTGACCGACCCCGGTCGGGAGTGTCTTCTTGCTTCGATCTGCGACGGCTGATTCAGGGCCATGCGGGAAGTGGGGTGCTCGGTTCGCATCGGTGCGCCGGCCGTATCCAGAGGCTGTCCTGCTCCGACCCGTTCGGCGTCCCGCTCCGGCCTCGGAGCGGGGCCGGAATGCTTGCCGCACGCAGACTTGATGGAGCGCGCGGTGCGGTACGAGTCCGTCAGCCCTCGCCGTCAGGGTCGGCAGTGGGGGCCAGGTAGTGCTGTACGCGGAGGATCAGCACGACGTCATCGCGGTAGTCCTCCTGGTACCAGATCATGACGGGCCCTTCGGCGTGGGTCTTGACGCCGGAGGCGGATTCCTGGATGTCGAAGGGGTGTCCGATGCGGCGGACGCCGACGGCTTCGGCGATGCGGCGGGCGAGGTCTTCGACGTCTTGTCTGTGGGGCTCAGGGAGGTCGCCGACGACGTGTTCGGCGTCGGGGTTGTACTCCCAGGTCCAGTCACTCACGCGGCGTCGGCCTCCGCGTCGGCGAGGATGCGGCCGAGTTCGGCGGAGGCGGCGCGGCGGGCGTCTTTGTCTTCACTGGTGGCGACGATGTGTTCGCAGGCGTGGAAGCGGGTGGCTCGTTCGGGCCACCGCTGGACGGCGACCCATGCCCACCAGTGATCGACGAAGTGGCGGCCGGGCAGGAGGCTGAACTCGTCGCGGGCCTGGTTCATGGCTTCGGCCCAGTGGGTGTCGAACTTGGGCAGGGCTTCGGGGGCGAGGCGGGCGACGGCGACACGGAGAGCGGCGGGGTTCCTGTCCGGCATGGGGAGGAGCGGCCCCGCGGGCGTGTCGGTGAGCGTGGTCATGAGCGGCGATCCTTTGCGGTGGCGGCGTTCGTCAGGCGGCTACGGGGGCGGGCGTGGTCTGCTTGAGTTCGTCACGCTGGGCAGTGGTGACCATGCATGCGTACGGGTGGATCTCGCCTCGGGCGTAGGCGTCCAGAAGGATCTCGCAGAGCGCGGACATCGAGCGGACCTGGTCCTTTGCGCGACGCCTGCCGGCGCTGGTCCATACGGTGTCGGTTGCGAAGATGGTCCGGCCGCGGCGGGGCCCGGCCTCCGAGCTGGCGGTGGTACGGGACAGGGTGAGGGCCCCGGCGGCGTAGTCGGTGAGGGCTCGGCTCATGATCCAGATGAGAGGTAGTCCCTCGCTCTTGGCGCGTTCGCCTGCGCTCTCCCATACGGCCTTCCCGATGTTGGGGGCGCGTTCCGTCTCTCCTGCCGCAGGCATGCTGGGCTCCGGTTCTCGTGACGTCGTTTCCTACCAATCGAAACGGTACTACGGGGCAGTGCGCCATGTCGCACGTGGAAGCGGTGACGTTGCCCTGGTTCCAGTGCGCCGTATCCAGACCTGGGCAGATCCGTGCGAAGTCACGTCACGCGTCGGCGCCTCCAGTTCCGGCCAGGGAGCGGGCCGCCGCGCTCGCGGCACGCAGGCCCACACGACGTGACATTGGTCGGGGAGTCGTTGGGCGGGGTGCTCGCCCTGACCACCGCGGCCGATCTGCCGGAGCGGGTACGGCGTGTCGTCGCGGTGAACGCGTACGACTACCGCGACGGCATCGCCCGCTCCAGTGTCCTCGCGCGCGTGGTGACCGGCGGGATCATCGCTCCTGGGGTGGGCCCGGTGATCGCCCAGCAGGAACCCAAGCCCGTCCTGCGCAGAATCCTGCAGGGCGGCGTGGGCGACAAGACCGCTTTTCGGGAGGACTACCTGGACGAGCTCCTCCGGTCAGGCAGGCGTCCCGGCTTCCCGACCGTCGCCCGCGCTCTGTACCGGAACATGCCCAGCCTCATCGCGGCCCGCGCGCGCTACCCCGAGGTCAAGGCCCCCGTCCACCTCGTCTACGGCGAGAACGACTGGTCCCGGCCCGCGGACCGTGAGGCCAACAAGAGGCTGCTGCCCGCCGCCGATTTCACACAGGTGCCGGGAGCGCACCACTTCGACGCACTGGAGAGGCCGGAGGTGGTGGCCGACCTGTTGAACGCGGCGGCGTGACCGCCCCAACAGTGCCGTGGCCACTCCCGTCCCGTTCGGGGGTGGAGCGGGATGAATTTCGACTCCACGATGTCGCGCAACGGCGTCGTGGTGGGTGAGGGAGGGGTACTTGGCGGTGATGCCGATGGAGTGGGCGATGTTCAGGCTCAGCTGCGTGACGCACCGGACCCGGGGAGACGCCGGCACTGGTGACCCGACGCGGGCGCTGACCTTCCGCGGACTCGCCGGTCACGGACCGAGCCGCTGCGCTCGCCGCCTGCCCGAGGGCGAGCGACCTCACTCCTCGAAGCTGTCAGTTGCTTGACGCAACGTGCTAAATTCGCAGCATGCTGGGCCGAACATACGACAGTCAACTGTGCTCCATCGCCAGGACTCTGGAGGTTGTGGGCGAGCGCTGGACCTTGCTGATCATTCGCGACGCGCTGCTTGGCCTGCGCCGGTTCGAGGAATTTCAGGACAGTCTCGGTGTCGCCCGCAATGTACTCACCAACCGCCTCTCCAAGCTGGTCGACGACGGGCTGCTGGATCGGGTCTGTTACCAGGAGCGGCCCGCCCGCTATGAGTACCAGCCGACGAGCAAGGCCAAGGACCTGCTCACCGCGTTGCTTTCTTTGATGCACTGGGGCGATGAGCACGCCGAGGATCCGGTCGGCCCTCCGCGGGTCACGAGCCATGCGGGATGCGGAGGCGGCGTTCGGGAACAGCTCGTGTGCACCCACTGCGGACAAGTGGTGGGCCCGGACGCCGTTCATCTGCTTCCCGGCCCGGCACTCACCGACTCGCCGGCCTGACATCCGAAATATTCCTCGACGGACTCGCCGCCACCAGCTGGGGTGCGTACCGAGTCGCGATCAGGGGTGGTCCGCGTGAGGTCTGTTCCACATCATCACGGCGCGCGGTTGACGCTCAACGATGATCCTCTCCGTGGAGAGATCTGCATCGCGACTGACGGGCGGGCCACCCCCGCTTTCCGCCTGCTGAGTACGCGTCATCACCAGTTCGACCGTCGTCTGGACCGATGCAAGGGCGGCTGACGGGCCAGCCGACCCGCTCTTTGCTCAGGCAGGGTTGAACTGCCCGCTGTCGGTGATCCGTCTCTCCACTTCGACATCCCGCGCCCGACTGCTTTGCCGACGCCGCGGTAAGCCGGCCTTCCGTCCTCCGTAGCAGAAGCGGTGGTGGACGGCCGACCAGATGACGAACTCCAGCAGCCTCTCCCATGTTTGCCTGCCGGCGTGAACCACCGGAGCCCACCCTCCTGCCGCTGCAGTAGCTGCTAGTGCCCCAACAGGCACCATTCGCCCCGTCGCGACGCCCGGCACGCTCCCCCACTGCCTTAAGGGCGTGGGAGGTGCCCCCACTCGCCGCACCGGGCACAAACCCAAGTACGTCCAGTACGGGGGCTTGTACCCGGCACGCCGAGAGCACGCACCGGACGCCGCTCCTTTAACGGGCGAACGTTGGCCTGCCGGGGCACTGGCAGCACAGCTCGACCCTAAGTTGCTTCACGAAACTCGCGCGGCTAAGGTCCGAGTTGCTTCATGAAACTTGAAAGTATCCCCGCCCCGTGAGGTGACGCTCGATGGCCAGGAACAAGCTCGAAGACCATCCCACCGTCGTCCAAGTCCGCCGGCGTGACCGCACCGCCGCCCGGCCCGCCGAGCCGCTGGATGCGTCGTGGCTGCGCCAGCTGTGTCTCGACGCGGGTGCGGACGACGTCGGCTTCGTCGAGATCGACCGGCCGGACATCGCCGACCAGCGAGAGGACCTGGACGCCGCGCTGCCGGGTGTCCGGACGTTGATCAGCGTCGTGTCCCGAATGAACCGGGAGAACGTCCGTACTCCTGCGCGCTCGGTCGCCAACCTGGAGTTTCATCACACCGGTGACGAATCCAACGAGGTCGGCCGGCACGTGGTGGGCGAGCTGGAAGCGGTGGGCGTGCGCGCCATCAACCCCGCGATGGGTTTTCCGATGGAGATGGACAAGTTCCCCAGGAAGGCGTGGGTCGTCTCGCACAAGCCGGTCGCCGTGGCGGCCGGGCTCGGCAAGATGGGCATCCACCGCAACGTCATCCACCCCACATTCGGCAACTTCATCCTGCTGGGCACGATCCTTATCGACGCCGAGGTCAGCGAATACACCCGGCCCATCGAGTACAACCCCTGCCTGGAATGCAAGCTGTGCGTGACCGCCTGCCCGACCGGGGCGATCGCCTCCGACGGCCACTTCAACTTCTCCGCCTGCTACACGCACAACTACCGCGAGTTCATGGGGGGCTTCGGCGACTGGGCCGAACAGGTCGCCGAAAGCCGTAACGCCCACGACTACCGTGCGCGAGTGAGCGACAGCGAGAGCGCCTCGATGTGGCAGAGCCTGTCCTTCGGCGCCAACTACAAAGCGGCCTACTGCATGTCGGTCTGCCCGGCCGGCGAGGACGTCATCGGCCCCTGGCTGGATGATCGCAAGGCACATCTGACCCAGGTCGTGCGCCCACTGATGGACAAGGAAGAGACCGTCTACGTCGTCCCGGGTTCCGACGCCGAGCAGCACGTGGCCGACCGGTTCCCGAACAAGCGCACGAAGCATGTGGCGATGAGTCTGCGAGCGAACAGCATCGACGGTCTGGTGGAAGGCCTGCCGCTGATCTTTCAGCGCGAACAGGCCAAGGACATGTCCGCCACCTACCACTTCACCTTCACCGGTGACGAGTCCCGGCAGATCACCGTGACCATCCGCGACCGCGAACTCGAGGTCGCCGACGGACATCACGGTGAGCCGGATCTGAGGATCACCGCCGACACGCGGACCTGGCTGCGTTTCCTCAGCAAGCCTTCGCTGTTGGCGTGGGCACTGGTGCGGCGCCAGATCAAGCTGCAGGGATCCCCCCGACTGCTGCGCGACTTCGGCCGCTGCTTCCCGTCCTGATCGGTCAGGAAAGAACGCATCACCGATTCATCACCGTGAGAAATGAAAGGCGGATCATGAGCACTCTCAGCACCGAAGTCGAGCTTGACCTCGTGTTGGAACGTAAGGAAACGATGGCCGAAGGCGTCGTGCTGCTGACGTTCCGCGACCCGGGAGGCCGTCCACTGCCGGAATGGCAGCCGGGAGCCCACATCGATCTGATACTGCGAGCCGACCTGGTCCGGCAGTACTCACTGTGCGGGGACCCGGGAGATCGGTCCCGGTTTCAGGTCGCGGTGCTGCGTGAACCGGAAAGCCGCGGCGGGTCGAGTCACGTGCACGACGGGCTCACGGAAGGTGAGTCGGTGCGCGTCCGTGGGCCGCGCAACCATTTTCCGCTCGTGAAGGCCAAAAAGTACTTGTTCATCGCGGGCGGAATCGGGATCACCCCGATCCTGCCCATGGTGGCAGCCGTCAACGCGACCCGCGCCGACTGGCGCCTCGTCTACGGGGGCCGCACCCGAGCTTCGATGGCGTTCGGTGAGACTCTGCAGCGGGCCTACGGAGAGCGGGTGAGCCTGCGGCCGCAGGATGAATACGGGCTGCTGGACCTGGCTTCGCTGCTCGGCAAGCCGCAGCGGAAGACAGCCGTCTACAGCTGCGGTCCGGAACCGCTGCTTGCGGCGGTCGAGGCCGGGTGCGAGAAGTGGCCGAGCGGATCTCTGCACCTGGAGCGCTTCGCCCCGAAGAAGGACGCCACCGCCGGGCCGCAGAGCAGCTTCGAGGTCGAGCTGGCCCGGTCCGGCAAGAAGCTGCTGGTCTCTGAGGACATGTCCGTTCTTGAAGCCGTCGAAGGTGCCGGTGTGCCGGTGATGACGTCGTGCGAGGAGGGAATCTGCGGAACCTGCGAGACGAAAGTGCTGTCCGGGGAGATCGACCACCGCGACTCGGTCCTGGACGCCCAGGAGCATGCCGCGGGCGACACCATGATGATCTGCGTCTCCCGGGCCAAGGGCAACCGCCTGGTCCTCGACCTCTGATCCACTTCGGGAGCAGATGACCGGGCCGCGCAGCCTGTCCTGTGGGTGGTCGGGCGTTGACGGTTCGCTTCAGGTCGGGTCGCACGAACACACTGAAGTGCGCCATCACCGCGAGGAAGACGTGGGCGGGGGCTCTTGCTGTCCACGGCCACCGGCTCCCCGGACTGGGCCTTCAGCCGTCAGTTCGGCGAGACCACCTGGGCAGACCGCGCAGATGATGAGTCGGATCGTCGCCGCGGTCGACGCGATGCGCACATTCAAGGAGGTCGGCAGGCGTGCGCCGAGCCGGGCCAGAGCCTCCTGCGGAGCATTGCACCCGCCTGCACCACCGCCGTGATCGACCACATCTCCCGGGAAGAGCCCAGACTGCTGCGCGTCGTGCGGGAGACCGATGCCGGTCACGTTCTCCTCAACAGTACGCTCGCGAAGTGGCCCTTGAACGGCGCTACGGACCGGAGCGGCCCTCCTTGTCTTCCTGCGGCAGTGGCCGGCCGCTTGCCTGCCTGGTCGCCGTGCTGTTGGTGACCCAGTGCTCAAGCTCGACCAGGATTCAGTCGTCCACCGCGGCGAACGCGCGCTGTGGAAGCTGTACCTGGAGGATCCGCAATACGGCAGTCTCAGCTACGACGGCCACCACGGCTGGTCCCTCCTCCAGGGGCGGTACACCGTGGCGGTGTTCTTCGAGCACGCCGCCACGCTCGGCCCTACCGACAGCGAGTACGTCACGGCGGGCGCCCGTGAGGAGGCCGTCCCGGCCTCGCCGGGGTTCACCGCGCCGCGACGGTGGGGGCGCCGCCGGTGGTCAGGCCCTTCGGCTTCCGCAACGCCGACCATCGACGCCTGCTCACGTGGTGCGTGACCCACGCGCCGAGCCCGCAAGCACCTCCGCACCGCTCAGCTGTGAGAACCGGATCCCCGAGCGCTTGCCGCCCGGAAACCGATCGGTGTACGGTGATGTGAAACCGATCGGTTTCCGAAGCGCTTGTGGCCCACGGGCATCGGCGCAGCGTCAGTCGGTCGGAGTCGTTGATCGCCAAGCTGATGCAGAGATCAGTCCCGAACGCGCCGCACCCGGCGCGTGCTGATCGCGTGCGTACCTCTGGAGTCAAAAACCATGTCCTCTCATGCCACCTCCACCATCTTCGTTATCGGCGGTACAGGGGCCCAAGGGATGCCCATCGTCCGCGCTCTTGTCGCGGACAAGAAGTACTCCGTCCGGGTCCTCACCCGGGATGCCACCTCCCCCCGGGCCCAGGAACTCCTCGCGCTCGGCAACGTCTCCATCCTCGAAGGGTCATTCGCCGACGAGGAGGTGCTGCGCGAAGGATTTCGCAGCTGCGACGGGGCGTTCGTCAATATCGACGGGTTCAACACCGGTGAGAAAGCCGAGACCTACTGGGCCATCCGCAGTTATGAGATAGCGATCGAAGAAGGAATCAAGTTCTTCGTCTACGGAAACCTCGACTATGCCCTCAAGAAGTCAGGCTACGACTCCAGGTTCCGCACCGGCCACTATGACGGCAAAGGCCGCATGGCCGAATGGGTACTGTTCCAGAACGAAAAGAACAGGGACCGGATGGGAGCGGCGGTCTTCACGTCAGGTCCCTACATCGAGATGGTGATCTCGCCGCTCACGCCCATGACGCCCAGCATCGAGGACGGTGTCGTCACGTGGCGAGTCCCGCTGGGCGAGGGAGCCGTTCCGCACGTGGCTCTCGAAGACTGCGGATTCTATGTCCGCTGGCTCTTCGACCACCCGGAGCGGGCCAATGGCATGGACCTCGAAGTCGCCATCGAGCACATGACCTATGCCGATATGGCTGCGGCATTCGAGAAGGTCACCGGGCATCCGGCGCAGTACATCGACATCGATCTGGAAACATATTGGAACAGTCCGGACCTGAAGAATGTCGCTGATCATCCTGCCGGTTACAATGCCGACCCCAACGACAAGAGCACGATGAGCTTCCGCGACAATTTCACGGGCTTCTGGAACGTGTGGAGGCACGGAATTATCACCAGGGACTACGCTCTGCTCGACGAAATCCACCCCAACAGGATCCGAAGCGCTGAGGAGTGGTTCCGCCGCGAAGACCAGTTGGGAAGGGAACTCGGCAAGGGAAGTCTCTGGGAGAGGGTTCAGCCGGAGAACTGGACCATGGACTCCGCGGTCCTCAAGAGCAGCGCGGATTTCCGGACGGGCAAGTTGTAGACGGACGCGATCAGCGCCGCCTACGGCCCGTCCAACACGGTCAGGAGCGGGCGATCGGAACCCGTAGTGCGCTCGGCCACGAGCACCGCGTTGCGGGTCGTCGCGCGCAACCTTGAGCTCTACGACACCGGGAATGTCGCCGGGGCGGATGAGGTGTTCGCCCCGGATGTGATCGACCACAACCCCGCCGGCGACGCCGCCTCGGGCATCGACGGCATGCGAGCGCTGATCGCCGCGGTCCGCGACGGATTCACCGGCACGCAGCACCGGATCCTGTTCCAGCAGGAGCTTCCCGGCGGCTGGGTGGTCCTGCACTGGCGGATGACCGGGACCCACACCGGAGACGCCTTCGGGTTCGCCGCCAGCGGCAACCCGGTCGACATCAACGGCACCGACATCATCCGCGTTGTCGACGGCGAGATCACCGAGATCCACCACGTCGAAGAACTGCTCAAGCTCACCCAGCAGATCAGCAGCGGCGCGCAGTCTGCGTGAAGATCGAGATCTTCTCGGACAATGCCCGCCCCTGGCGGCGCTGAGCGGACTCGGCTGCTGAGCGAGCGAGTCCGCGCACCTCCGGACAGGCTGCGGTGAGTTCCCGCAGGAGCGCGGTGCCCTTGCCACGCAGGTACTCGGGGTGGGGGAGCGGGAAATGGGGCGAGGTCGTCCGGGAAAGTGTTCTCCTTCCCCCCACGCTGTGAGCAGGCCGGCCACCTTGAGCCGCTCTCGCGTCAGGTCGAGCAGCCGGTCGGCGCGGTCGATTTTCGCGAGGCGGCGGCGCACCGCACCCCCACCGCCTGCCGGCCCGACAGGTCAAGCAGGAACCGCAGGACACGGATCGTGGCGAGCTGGGCGGGCGCCGGCCTGCAGCGTCCGTCGCGCGGGTACTGGGCTTCGAAGTCCTCGTCCCGCCACAGTTGTCCAGCCGGTCGCGTACCCACATCGCCGTACAGCGGGGATTGCTCACGCGGGCCACCGGCGTCACGGCGCGAATCTGCACGGCGCAGCGAGGACAGATGGACACCGGGCACCTCAACGACAGTCGTTCACCTTCGAAACCGAGCCCGAGCATGCCGGTTGATCGTGCCCATCCGCCGAGGACTGTCAAGGCCCCGGCAGAGTCGCTCGTTGGGACATCCTCTTCAGCAAGACTGCGGCCCGAGATGCACGAACGAACGGCCCTCCGGGTGCCTCGCACCCGGAGGGCCGTTCGTGTGCTGTCAGCCGGCGCCGTACGGGTCGAAGGGGATGCCGGCGGCGGCCTGCTTCTTGGCCCTGCTGAGCTCGTCGTTGAAGCGGCCGCTACGCACTACACCCGAACGGGGGTGGCCACGGCACTCTCGGGGCGGTCACGCCACCGCGTTCAACAGGTCGGCCAGCACGTCGGGCCGTTCCAGGGTGATGAAGTGACCGGCCTTGGGCACCTGTGTGAAGTCGGCGGCCGGCAGCAGCCTCTTGTTGGCCTCCCGGTCCGAGGGCCGGGACCAGTCCTTCTCCCCGTAGACGAGGTGGACGGGGGCCTTGATCTCGGGGTAGTGCGAGCGGGCGGCGATGAGGCTGGGCAGGGCCTGGTACACGGCTCGGGCGACGGTCGGGTAGCCGGGGCGGCGGCCCACCTGGAGGAGTTCGTCCACGTAGTCCTCCCGCAGGGCGCTCTTGTCGCCGAGGCCGCCCTGCAGGATCTTGCTGAGGGCGGGCTTGGGCTCCACGCCGGCGATCACCGGACCCACCCCCGGGGCGAGGACACCGCTGACCACCACACGGGCGAGAAGGCTCGACCGGGCGATCCCGCCGCGGAAGTCGTACGCGTTCACCGCGACGACGCGCCGTACCCGCTCCGGCAGATCGGCCGTGGTGGTCAGGGCGAGCACCGCCCCCATGGACTCCCCGACCAGTGTGACGTCGTGGAGGTCGAGTTCGGTCAGGAGCCGCTTGACGCCCGCGCGCATGGCCGGCTCTTCGTACGACGCGCCGGGCACGATCTCGGAGTAGCCCATCCCGGGCAGGTCGAGGGCGTACACGGTGTAGTGGTCCGCGATCAGCGGGATGAGGTGGCGGAAGTGTTCGGCCTGGGTGCGCACGGTGTGCAGCAGGACCAGGGGGGCACCGGTGCCCGCCTTGAGGTAGCGCAGGGATCCCTCGCGGCTGTAGCGTCCCGCGCGCGGGGCGATGGTGTGGCTGGTGGTCCCTGGAATGTGGATCGTGGGACGTGACTCCTGGCTGGGCATCTCGCCCTTCAACGCGGTCATGGCTACCTCCACAGACTGGGAAACCGATCGGTTTCCATCACGGTAAACCGATCGGTTTCCAGGCGCAAGCTCAAGGACGGCATCAGCCGAATCGGGCCGCCGAGTCGGAGCTTGAGACCGGCTTTCCCGACCGTGTCGGAGGGTTGCTTCGGCATGGTGTCGGGGTGGGTGAGGTGCAGGGCGGCGGGCTGGTGGCAGTGCATACCTTCGCCGTCGAAGAGGGTGCTGGTCAGGCTTTCCACGTGCATGGTGATCGAACCACCGCCATCATCGTTGCGCCGACGGGGGAGAGGAGTGGTCGGCGGAGTGGGTCCACGGCGGGGTGCCCCCATGTCGCCGGTGCCCCGCTCGCAGGCGACAGGCGACAGGCGACAGGCGACAGGCGCCCGCTCGTCGGTTCCGGCGGACACGTCGGTCTCCTTGATGCCGAACCGGTCGTAGAAGCGGGCCCGGAGCCCATCAGGCCGCCCTGACCGGCGGTCTCGTGACGGCCGTTCCTGGCAGGATGCGCGTCCGTCAGGACTGCGAACACCATGCCGATGCCGAACAGCTTGATGGGTGGCACGCCGCTTGTCCCGATCGCCGCGGGCAGCAGGCGCATCAGCGCAGCGGCGCTCACGACCAGGCGGCCGATGGTGCCGAGCCCGGTCGCCGCGGCTTGCGTGCTGTTGCCCAGCTGGTCGTACTGCTCCCGCAGCCCGCATACGGGGCACCCGGAACACCTCGTGGTCCATGGAGAGTCCGAAGATCGGCGCGAACGGCATGATCGGCATGTTGGGCTCGATGTTCCCGTCGGACTTATGCATCAGCAGCGCGTCGATGGACTTCACCGTGTAGGCGTCGAAGTCGCGCTCCACCCTGTTGAAGGCCTGGCGGCCCCGGGAGCTGCCCGCAGCGCGGGCTTGCGCTCGGAAACCGATCAGTTTACGGTGGTGAACTGGTGCGGGTGCCGGGCAGCGCGGGCTCGATCCACAGGGGCTTGGTGGTACGACCGCAAGGGGCTGCACCGCGTCCCGGAGGAGGCGAAGCCCGAGAAGACCGCCGTCCCGGCATAGCGGAAGCCACCTCACATCCCCTCAGGACGGGGCCATCACTCGGAGTGGCCCCGGTGCATGTCGCTGCCGGACCGCAGGCGCGCGCACCATCAGGGCTCGGCGACGGCCTTTCCCCAGGCCGTCGCCGAGCCTCTGCCCGGAACCCCCATGGAAACCGATCGGTTTTCATTTCGTCCGTTTCGGGTTAACCTCGCGGTATGACCACCGAAGTGAAATTGAGCCCCAGGGAGCGGCTGCTGGAGGCGGCGGCCACGCTCACCTACCGAGACGGCGTCGGCATCGGCGTCGAGGCGCTGTGCAAGGCGGCGGGGGTGTCGAAGCGCTCCATGTACCAGCTGTTCGAGAGCAAGGACGAACTCCTGGCGGTAAGCCTGAAGGAGCGCGCCTCCGCCTACGTGGCGACTCTCCTGCCCGCGACGGACGACGGCCGGTCACCCCGCGAGCGGATCCTGCACGTCTTCGAGCAGGTGGAATCGCAGGCAGGGGCGCCCGAGTTCCGAGGCTGCCGGTACCTGGCCGTGCAGATCGAGCTCAAGGATCAGAGCCACCCCGCGAGTCGGGTCGCCCATCAGGTCAAGGAGAACCTGACCGCCTTCTTCCGTGCCGAGGCCGAGCGCGGCGGGGCGAGCGACCCTGACCTGCTGGCCCGGCAGCTCAGCCTGGTCTTCGACGGCGCCAGCGCCCGCGCGGGGATCCAGGCGGACAAACTGACCGGGCTTGTCGCGCCCACGGTGACCACCTTGCTCGACGCAGCAGGCGTGCGCTGACGCATCGCATTTTCGGAGAGCTCCCCGCTCGCCGCCCTACGCCCCGCTCGCCAGGCGTCCCGCCGCGAGTTCGTCGCCGAGGCCACGGACGAGGTCCGCGCCGAGGTCGGCGGCGCGGCGCAACACCCGCTCGAAGGAATCCAGTTCACGGAACACCTCGCCGTAGCGGCGCTGTTCGCCGAGCGGGACCTGGCGGACCTGGAGGCGGCGGACGTCGACGCGGGAGGAACTCGTCGTGTGGGTGCCCGCCTGCCGGGCGTTGGCCGGGGCGCGGAGCGAACCGGCGAGGAACCAGGCGTCGAGCTGTTCGGGCTGCACCCGCACGGCGTGCAGCTGCGGACCGAGGGCGGTGGGTGGCCCCTCGTGGACCCAGGCGGAGAATTTCCGCGCCACGCCCACCACCACGATGTCCCCGGGTTGGACGATCACTGCCTCGCGGGCCGCATCGCCGTCGGGGGCGAGCCAGGCCCCGGGTTCCCCCGTCCCCAACAGGTCGGGAACGGTGAGGAAGGGGATGTCGCCCTCGGACGAGGGGCTGGTGCGGATCGACTCCTCCGGTGGCTGTTGGCCGCCGCGCAGGGTGAGCGCACCGGCGCGGGCGAGTTCGGCGACGGTGGTCGCCGTCGGTGTGTCCGCCGTGGCTGCGACGAGGTTGAGCGCCGCGAGCAGCCGGGCCGACTTGTCCATGCTTGCGGCGAGTGAGGCGAACTCCCCCCAGGATGCGGCCAGTCGGGGCGCGGTGTCCGCTGGGGACGGGGTGATGTGGCGTCCCGGAGTGAGGTCGACCTCGTCGTCGAGGAGTTCGATGACGGGCACCTGCGCGACGTAGGCCGGGAGCTGCGGGGAGTCCGCCTGTTCGACTGCCTCGCGGACAAAGGCGCCGATCGCCGCCCAGTCGGGGGCGGGGGTGCTCTCCCGCGCGGAATCCCGGGGGAAGCGTGACGCGGCGTCGGCGATCAGCAGCCGCCCGCCCGCCTGCCTCTCCTCCCCGGGCGCGGGCGTCCGCAGCAGCCACAGGTGCAGGGAGACGCTGTGCGGTGCAGCGCATCCCGGCGGCAGTGCGACGACGGCCCGGAGGTGGCCGGTGCGCAGCAGTGAACCACGGATCCGCCGCCCGGCCTTCCTGGCGGCGACGGCGGGCGGCAGTAGCAGCACAGCGGCGCCGCCTGGACGCAGCCGGGCCAGGCAGTGCTGGACCCAGGCGAGTTCGGGCTCGGTGCGCGGGGGCAGCCCGTGGCTCCAACGGGTGTCGGTGGCGAGCTCCTCGTACCCCCAGTCCCGTTCGCTGAAGGGCGGATTGCACAGGACGATGTCGGCGGGGTCGTCGGCGAAGGGGTCGTCGCGCAGCGAGTCGCCGGCTCGTACGTCGGTGAGGGCCCGTCCGCCTTCCCTCTCGGTGAGTTTCAGGCGGGCGTCCGCAAGTGCGGCGAGGACGGGGTCGCGGTCACCGCCGAGCAGGGTGGGCTCCCCGCCTCCGGATGCCTTCACCGCTTCGGCCCCGGCCACGAGCAGGTGCCCGGTGCCGCAGGCCGGATCCATGATCGTGACGCTGTCTGAGCCGCTCCCGGCACTACTGGCCGCGCCGAGGGCGAGGTCTGCCATGAGTGCCGCCAGGGGCTCCGGCGTCGTGGCGATCTGGCGTACGTGGACGTCGAGCCACCGGCGCAGCAGGAACGCGAACGTTTCGGCTTCCCCCTCGCGCCGCCCCAGCTCCACGGCCCGGTCAATCAATTCCGCCGCTTCGAGGGGGAGTTGACCACCTTCCTCGTCCTCCTGGCCGGCGAGGAGCCGTCCCGTCCGTGCGACGGTGTCCCCGGTCTCGTCGCGTCCGCCGAGCATCTCGAAGCGGGGCCAGAGCCATTCCCGCTCGACGGACTTCTTGAGTTTCTTGTTCTCGCGCAGCCAGTTCTCGATGTCGGTCATGGAGAACTGCGGGTTGACGTCGGTGCCGGCGATGCGCTGGGGGAAGGTCGGGTGCCGCCGCCGCCAGTTGCTGACGGCAGCCCGACCGACACCGGCGAGGCGAGCGATCTCGGCCAGGGTCACTGGTACGGCGCGAGGCGTGGTCATCTGCACCCCCAGGGCGTTTCTGATCGAACGAGGATGTGCCCCCGACAGCGGGTGCGTGATCATGCCACCCTTCCCTCTTGCGCCTGTCAGGCTACTACGACCATTGACTTTGTTCACAGGTCAGGCGTGGCCGTTCGGGCCTTCTCCTTCGTCTACGACGGGTCCCTCACGACGGGGGGAACGAGGTGTGCGCCCTGAGGCTCGGCCGATAGTGTCACCGCTGGTGATCGAGCCGGGGCAGAGGCCATCCCCATCAGACGGGGAGCATGAGCTGGTCCGGCAGACAGCGGGGGAGAGGCGAGTGCACGCTCAGGAGACCACGTTCAAGGAGCTCGTCCAGGGCGAGAAGCAGTTCCAGGGTGCCGCTCTACCAGCGCACCTACAGCTGGCAGCAGGACGAACTGCGGCAGCTCTGGGACGACGTGCTGGAGCTGGTCGAGGAGCAGCTGGAGGGCAGGACCCCCGCGACCCACTTCCTCGGCTCCGTGGTGCTCGCCCCGGGAAGGATCACCGCGGGAGGCATGCAGCGCTGGCTCGTCGTCGACGGCCAGCAGCGGCTCACCACCCTCCCGGTGCATGCCCAGCGTCGCTATCCGTGCCCCCTCCGGCGCGTCCCCTCCAGGAACTACGGTCACTCTACTGATCGCCACCGGCCGGGGAGAGAACGTGCACGCCATCCGTCAGGGAACCGTGCTCGGCGACCGCGTCCTGAAGCGAACATCCTGGCGGAGGCCCGCCGGGGCGACCGCGGTGGCCGGCCGGTGGCTGCCGCCCGGCCGCCTGTGCCGTGCCCGGTCTCACTGCACACCGTCGAGGATCTGCCACACCTTCCGGTAAGCCGCCCCCTTGGCCCCGAGAGCCGTCTGCCAGCCGGATTCGGGCAGGGCGGCGAGCCGGGTACGGATGCGGGCCTGGGCGGAGCCGGTGTGTTCGCCGTCCCCGGCCCGATCGCCGCCTCTGTCCCCGTCGGGGGTGAGCGCGACGGCCATCCGGGCCGCCGCCGAGCGTGGCACCCCGGCGAGCCGCATCGCGATCGCGTCCTCCGACCGCACGCCGTAGAAGGCGTACGACGGGACATTGCGCAGCTCGCGCTGCGTCGGCGCGGGCAGAGTGGCGAAGTCGCCGCCGAAGGTGAGCGACTGGAGTGCGGACAGCCCCCAGGAGACCGTGGGCGTCATCCCGCCGAACAGCCGCTGGCAACAGCGCGTGATGGCCTTGAGATCGGACTCCCCGGTCCTCTTGAAATGGTCCGCCGCCAGCTGCGGCACCGAGGCGCCGCCCACCCAGTCCTGGATGACCCGGGCGATGTAGTCGCTGGTGCGCCCCTCGTGCTCCTCCGTGATCTCGTGCAGGTTGTCCCTGAGTTCCGGCACCTGGAGCATGACGCCGATGAGCTTCGACAGGGGCTCTCTGTCGCCCTGGAACAGGGGCGCTTCCCAGATGGCCCGATCGATCCGGCTCTCCCTCAGCCGCCCGAGCGTGGCCGAGACGCTCTCCCACGAGAAACCGGTGCTGTCGACCAGACCGAGAGCCTTCCCCGACAGGCGTTCCGCGTACTCCCGTACGCTGCGGGTCAGTTCCGCCGCCCAGCCGCTGTGCGTACGCCGCAGGTCCTGGAATCCCAGGGTGCCGCGCAGGATCTGCTCGGCCTCCTCGGCGAACTCCTCGTGGTCGCCGATCTGCCGGTAGGTGTGCGCCAGATACTGCACGAACGCCGACCACTCCGGCTGATGGGCCAGGAGGTGCAGGTCGAGGTGCCCGTACGCGGAAAGCGCCGCCCGCACCATCTCGATCAGCGTCGAGTTCAGATCCGCGATCTGCCGGGCCACGAACGTCCTGAGCACGTCCGCGCGTTCGGCGTCCGGGGCGGCCAGCGCGATCAGACCCACCTCGCCCTGCTCGACCCGGCCGGCGCGACCCGCGAGATTCCAGAAGTCCGGGGCGGGGATGTCGACCCCGTACGGGAACTGGTGGGAGGCCAGCACCACGTTCGCCACGGGGAAGTTGCCCCCCTGGGCGATGGTCGTGGTGGACACCAGATGGGCCAGCTCACCCGACTCCATGAGGAATTCCGTCAGCGTACGGATCTCCTCGGGCAGCCCCCGGTGGTGGACGCCGATCCCCTTGGACAGCAGCCGAACGAGAGGGAAGTCCGCACCGAACTCCTCGGCGACCACCTCCCGGACCGCCCGCAGGTCGTCACCCGCCTCGGTCACGGGCTCCCGGCCGCCCGCGATGGACTCGGCGATCGACCAGGCGTGGTCCGGTCGTTGGGCGAGCGTGATCGTCTGTCCCCGCTCGGACAGTACGGCGGCCGTGGCCGCGGCCAGTTTGCCGGGGCTGTTCGCCTGGGACCACGACAGTCCCAGCGGCCGGTCCCCGTCCAGCGGCAGCGCGTCGGGGACGCTC
>NZ_KQ949106.1:1966-130683 GCF_001514305.1 Streptomyces dysideae | reverse complement strand
GTGCCCCGGCAGGCAACGTTCGCCCGTTAAGGAGCGGCGCACCGGGCGTCGCGACGGGGCGAATGTTGCCTGTTGGGGCACTAGCCACGGCCGGCTACTTCGCGCCGCCCACCATCCGCAGCACGAGGTCGGCGTAGAGCACGCCGACCTCGTCGGGCGTGCGCGGGCCGTTGACGTTGAACCAGCGGGCCACGTCGATGCAGAGCGACAGCACCGCGAGGGTGGTGCCCTGGACGTCCAGGACGTCGAACTCGCCGGACGCCACGCCGTCCTCGATGATCCCGCGCACCTCGGCGTTGACCTGCCGGCGCAGGCCGAGGATCTCGGCGCGGGCGTCGGGGCCGAGCGAGTCCAGTTCGTACTGCACGACCTTGGCGGTGGTACGTCCGCCCGCGTGCCAGCGGACGAAGGAGCTGACGGCGTCGGCGAGCCGCTCGGTGGCGGTGCCCTCGCGCCGGGCCGCCGTCTGCAGGATCTCGAGCGCCTTCTCGTGGCCGATCCTGCTGATGCGGTGGAGCAGCTCTTCCTTGGTCTTGTAGTGGATGTAGAGCGCGGCGGGGCTCATGCCGGCGCGGCCCGCGATGTCGCGGGTCGTCGTGGCGTGGTAGCCGCGTTCGGCGAAGGCCTCCACCGCGGCGATGAGCAGCCGCCGTGCCGCGTCGGGCGTGACCTCGCCCCACGCCGACGTCTCGCCGCCGGCCGTCTCCTCCGCCGTACTCATCGCTCGCTCGCCCCTCTCGATGACAGAGTCACCACCATACCGCTGAAGCTGAGCGGGCGCTTAGCGTGCCCGCTCAGCACGCCGGAACCCAGAGGTCGTCGGAACACAGCGGTCAGAGTTTTCAGAGCTTCTCGAACGGCCGGTACGCCCGCTCCACCGCCTCCTGCCGGTCCCGGATCACCTTGGCCAGCGTGAAGGCGGAGGTGACGAGGTAGAGGACCGCGATGGCGAGGAAGGCCCGCACCCAGGCGTCGGCGTTCAGCCTGAAGATGCCGATGGCGGTCGCGGCCATGGCGACGGCGAAGGAGGCGACGGCCTGGCCGTAGAACGCGGCCGTGTTCTGCTGTTTGCCCGGTGTGTCACTCATGGGGACAAGGATCGGCGGACGTGGCCCCCGCCACATCCGCACACCTACTCAGTTCGCCTACTCAGAACGCCGAAACCCCCGTCAGCGCCCGCCCGATGACCAGCTTCTGGATCTGGCTCGTGCCCTCGTAGAGGGTCATCACGCGGGCGTCGCGGAGCAGCTTGCCGGCCGGGTACTCGTCGATGTAGCCGTAGCCACCGAAGACCTGGAGGGCGTTGTTGGCGGCCCGGACGGCGGCCTCGGAGGCGAAGAGCTTGGCCTTGGAGGACTCGACGGTGAAGGGCAGGCCGCGGTCGATGAGGTCGGCGACCCGCCAGGTCAGCAGCCGGGCCGCGTCCACGTCGACGGCGATGTCACTGATCAGCTCCTGGACCAGCTGATGGTGGGCGATGGTCTTCCCGAACTGCTCACGCTCACCGGCATACCGGACGGCCACGTCCAGCGCGGCCTGCGCTATGCCGACGCACCCCGCCGCCACCGACATCCGCCCCTTCGCCAGCGCCGACATCGCGACCGAGAACCCCTTGCCCTCGGGAGCCAGCATCGCGGACGCCGGGACGCGCACGTCCGCCAGCACCAGCTCGGCGGTGGCCTGGCCGCGCAGGCCGAGCTTGCCGTGGATGGTGCGGCGGGTCAGGCCGGGGGTGTCGGTGGGGACCAGGAAGGCCGAGACGCCCTTGTGGCCCGGCGCGTCCGTGGAGCGGGCGAACAGCAGGACCACGTCGGCCCAGGTGCCGTTGGTGATGAACATCTTGGTGCCGTTGATGACGTACTCTCCCCCGCTCTCGGCTCCGCTCGAGCGGGAGGTACCCCCATCGTCCCGGACCGCGCGCGTGGCGAGGTTGCCCGCGTCGGATCCGGTGCCCGGCTCGGTGAGGCCGAAGCAGCCGACGTACGCCCCGGAGGTGAGCCCCGGCAGCCAGCGTCGCTTCTGTTCCTCGCTCCCCCACGCGGCGATGGTCTTGGCGACCAGGCCGAGCGAGACGGACACGATCCCGCGCACGGACGAGTCCCCACGGCCGAGTTCCTCCGTCACCAGGCAGTACGCGAGATGGTCGCCGCCGGAGCCGCCGTACTCCTCGTCGATCGTCAGGCCCAGGAAGCCGACCTCGCCGAGCTTCTTGACGAGCGAGCGGTCGACCTCCTCGGCGCGATCCCAGGCGACGACATGGGGGGTGATCTCGCGGTCCACGAAGTCCCGGGCGAGCTGCCGTACGGCGCGCTGCTCCTCGCTGAGCTCCAGGTTCATGCCGAGTCACCCCACAGATAGCGGACCTTGAAAACCGTACATTTAAATTAGCACTGCTAGTTTCTGTTGGGCAGCCCTACTATGTGCGCCATGGCCCGACCGCGCAAGCCCCTCCTCAGCACCGACCGGATCGTCGAGACGGCCCGCGCGCTCGTGGACGCGGAGGGTCTCGCGGCCGTCTCCACGCGCCGGCTCGCCGCCGAGCTGGGGGTCAGCGGGCCTTCCCTCTACAACCACTTCCGGACCAAGGACGAGATCCTGGAGGCGGTCGCCGACTCGGTGAGCGCGCAGGTCGACCTGTCGATGTTCGAGGGCGGCCGGGACTGGCGGACCGCGCTGCACGACTGGGCCGTCTCCTACCGGGCCGCCCTGCGCGACCACCCGAACATCGTCCCGGTCCTGGCCCAGGGCCCCGGCCGCCGGCCCGCCGGTCTGCGCCTCGCGGACGCGGTCTACGGCGCGATGGTCGACGCGGGCTGGCCGCCGGCGCAGGCCACGTCCATCGGCGCGCTGATGCGGTACTTCATCATGGGCTCGGCGCTCGGCTCGTTCGCCGGGGGTTTCGTGGACGACGAGAGCGCGTACGACCCCGCCGACTATCCGCACCTCGGGCAGGCCCATCTCCTCGCCGAACAGCAGGAGAAGATCGACGAGCGGGCCTTCGAGACCGGGCTGACCGCGCTGCTGGACGGGCTGGCACAGCAGTACGAACAGGTCGGGCGGGCCGTGTAGGACGACACTTCGGCGGGCGCCGAAGTGTGCGTGTCCCATGCTGGGACGCATGACCGACAGGGATCCCCGGGCTGATCCCCGGGCGCCGCACCTCGCCCGGCTCGCCTCGCTCCTCGCCGACGAGACCCGGGCCGCGTGTCTGTTGGCGCTGCTCGACGGGCGGGCCTGGACGGCGGGTGAGCTGGCGCGGCATGCCGGCGTCGCCGCGTCGACGCTGAGCGAGCATCTGGGCAAGCTCGTCGCGGGTGGGCTGCTGGCGGAGGAGCGGCAGGGGCGGCATCGGTATGTGCGGCTCGCCGACGCGCGGGTCGCGCAGTTGGTGGAGGACCTGGCCGCGCAGGTGTCGCCGGGTGCGGTCGTGCGGCCGCGGAATCTGCGGGCGGCCAATGCGGGGTCGGCCATGGCGCGCGGGCGCACCTGCTACGACCATCTTGCCGGGCGGCTCGGTATCGCCCTCACCGATGCGATGACGGTGCGCGGGCTGCTGGTGCAGGACACCGGGTTCGCGCTCACGGATGCGGGGCTGGGGTGGTTCGACGCGGTGGGTATCCGGCTTGAGCGGACCGGGCGGCGGGCGCTGGCGCGGGGGTGCCTCGACTGGACGGAGCGGCGGCCTCATCTCGCGGGGGTTGCGGGGGCGGCGCTTTGTCGGCATGTGCTGGAGGTGGGGTGGTGTGTGCGGGTCGGGTCGGAGCGGGCCGTAAAAGTGACGGAGGTGGGTGAGCGGGCGCTTTGGGAACTGCTCGGTGTTGAGTTGCCAAGCGGTTGAGGGGGTGGAGGGCCTTGTGGTGTGCCGGGTGCGGGCCGTTTGTGGCTGGTCGCGCCCACGCGGCGGAGCCGCATATTTGATACGGCCCCGCGCCCCTTACGGGGCGCTCCAAGTACCCCGTCCGAAAATCGCGAGCCCTGCGTCACAGTCCCTTCCCAGCCTCTGGAGCATGATGACCACCTTCCGTCGTACGGAACTGCTCGCCGCCGGGGCCGCCGCCGTCACCGTTGTGCTGTGGGCCTCTGCCTTTGTCTCCATTCGCAGTGCCGGTGAGGAGTACTCGCCGGGGGCGTTGGCGTTGGGGCGGCTGGTCGCCGGGTCGGTGGTGCTCGGGGTTATCTGGGCCGTGCGTCGGGAAGGGTGGCCGCCCCGGTCGGCCTGGCGCGGGATCGTGATATCCGGGCTGTTGTGGTTCGGCTTCTACAGCGTGGCGCTGAACTGGGGCGAGCAGCAGGTGGACGCCGGTACGGCCGCCCTGGTCGTGAACACCGGGCCGATCCTCATCGCCCTGCTCGGTGCGCGGCTGCTCGGTGATCCGATGCCGCCGCGGCTGCTCGCGGGGATGGCGGTGTCGTTCGCGGGTGCGGTGGCGGTGGGGCTGTCGATGTCCGGTGAGGGCGGGGCCTCGGTGCTCGGGGTGGTGCTCTGCCTGCTCGCGGCCGTCGCCTACGCCGGCGGTGTCGTGGCGCAGAAGCCTGCGCTCGGGCAGGCGAGCGCTCTGCAAGTGACGACGCTCGGGTCTCTGGTCGGAGCGGTGGTGTGTCTGCCGTTCAGCGCGCAGCTGATCGACGAGGCCGCCGGCGCCCCGATGTCCGCGACGCTCAACATGGTCTACCTCGGCGTCTTTCCGCTGGCCCTCGCCTTCACCACCTGGGCCTACGCCCTCGCCCGTACGACCGCGAGCCGCATGGGCGCGACCACCTACGCCGTGCCCGCGCTGGTCGTCCTGATGTCATGGCTGGCGCTCGGTGAGGTGCCGGGGCCGCTCACGCTGGCGGGCGGGGCGCTGTGTCTGGCGGGAGTTGCCGTGTCGCGGTCCCGGCCACGGGCCGCGGCTCCGGTGGTCGTACCGGAGCCGCGGCCCGCGAAGGCGGCGGACTCAGCGTGAACGCGCCCTGTCCGCGAGGACCTTGATGGACAGCAGGGCGATCACCGCGAGCCCGATGATGTAGGCGGAGACGGACATCGACGTGCCCGTCGTCTCCAGCAGCAGCACCATGAGGAACGGCGCGAGGCCGCCGCCGAACACGGCCGCGATCTGGTAGCCGAGGGAGGCGCCCGTGTAGCGCATCTCGGGCGTGAACAGCTCGGCGAACAGGGCGGCCTGGGGGCCGTACATGATGCTCAGGAAGCAGCTGGCGACGAACGTGCCGACCGCCAGCCACAGCAGCGAGCCGGTGTCGATCAGCAGGAACATCGGTACGGCCCACAGGGCGATGCCGGCGGCGCCGAAGCCGTAGATCCGGATGCGGCCGATGCGGTCGGAGAGCGCGGCGGCGGCCGGGATCATCACGAGCTGGGTGAGGCTGACGCAGAGCGAGACGGTGAGGACCGCGCCGCGCTTCATGTCGAGTTCGCGGGTCGTGTAGTCGAGGACGCCGGTGATGAGGATGTAGAAGGTCGCGGTGTTCACGGCGAAGGAGCCGCCGGCCAGCAGGACCGTGCCGAGGTGGTCGCGCATGATCGTGCGGAGGGGGGAACTCTTCTCGGCCTTCTCCTTCTCCGCCAACGCCCGTTCGGCCTGCCGGAATTCGGGGGTCTCCTCGACGCGCGTGTGGATGTACCAGGCGAGGACGAGGACGAACAGGCCGATGAGGAACGGGACGCGCCAGGCCCAGGCCGCGAACGCGCTGTCCGAGGTGAAGGCGCCGGCGAGCAGGAAGACCGAGTTGGCGGTCACCACGCCGATGGGGACGCCGAGCTGGACGACGCTGCCGTAGACCCCGCGCTTGCCCTCGGGGGCGTACTCGGTGGCCAGCAGCATCGCGCCGCCCCACTGCGCGCCGACCGCGATGCCCTGGACGACGCGGAGGGTGACCAGCAGGACGGGGGCGGCGACGCCGATCGTCTCGTACGTCGGGAGCAGGCCGATGCCGGTGGTGGCCAGGCCCATGAGCGTGAGCGCCAGCACCAGCATCGGCTTGCGGCCGCGCCTGTCGCCGAGCTGGCCGGCGACGATGCCGCCGATCGGGCGGGCCAGGAAGCCGACGGCGAAGGTGGCGAAGGAGGCGAGGACGCCGGCGGTGGGGCTGCCGGCCGGGAAGTACAGGTCACCGAGGACCAGGGCGGCCGCGATGCCGAAGACGAAGTAGTCGTACCACTCGACGGCCGAGGCGAGGGCTGCGGCGGTGGCGACGCGGCGGTGGTTGGCCTTGGGGAGGGCCGTGGTGGGGAGCGGTTGAGCGGGGTGAGCGGTGCCCATGCGTGCACACTCCGGTGGGTGCGTTGGGGACGTTCCCGGGAACATACTGACCGGACGGTATGGAGGTCAACGGGTGTGCACGGAGTAGAAAAATGAGGCTGGGGACGACAGTCCCCAGCCCCTCGTCGACCGTGAGCGCTAGAAGACCACCAGCGCCCGCCCTCCCTTGCCCGCCAGCATGTTCTCGAACGCCGCCGGGATGCCCTCCAGCGCGATCCGCTCCGTCACCAGGGCGCCGAGGTCCAGGCGGCCCTCCCGTACGTGCTCGGCCAGGACCGGCAGGTCCCGCGCCGGGTCCGAGTTGCCGTAGACGCAGCCGGACAGGGTTCTGCCCCAGTGGAAGATCTCCAGGGCGTTGAAGGTGACCTGCTGGTCCTTGCCGCCGATGCCTACGACCGTGGTCCGCCCGCCTCGGCGGGTGGAGTCCCAGGCGGTGCGGATGGTGGTCGCGCGGCCCACGCACTCGACGGCCACGTCCACGCCCTGTTTGCCGGTCAGCCCTCTGATCTCGCGGGCCGTGTTCTCGGACGCGACGACGTAGTCGGTGGCTCCCGCCGAACGCGCCAGCTCCTCCTTCTCCGGGGAGACGTCGACCGCGATGATCTTCGCGGCGCCCGCGATCCGGGCCGCCTGGAGCGCCGCGAGGCCCACTCCCCCGACGCCGTACACGGCGACCGTCTCGCCCGGCCGGACCTGCGCCGAGTGGTGGACGGCGCCGTAGCCGGTGAGGACGGCGCAGCCGAGGAGAGCCGCGTCCGCGAGGGGTACACCCTCCGGGACGGGCAGGACGCAGCCCGCCGACACCACCGTCTCCTCGGCGAACGCGGCGACGTTCAGGCCGGGGTGGAGGTCGGTGCCCGTCACGGTCCTGGCGTAGACGTCGGCGGCGCCGTTCAGGGCATTGCCGCACAGCCAGACCTCGCCGAGTGAGCAGGCGTGGCAACTGCCGCAGGACGGGGCCCAGTTGAGGACGACGCCGTCGCCGGGTGAGACGCGGGTGACGTCCTCGCCGACAGCCACGACCGTGCCCGCGCCCTCGTGGCCGAGGACGGCCGGGACGGGCACCCGCATGGTGCCGTTGGACAGGGACAGGTCGGAGTGGCAGACACCGGCGGCGGCAAGACGGACCTGGACCTGGCCGGGGCCGGGGGCCGGGAGGTCGATCTCGGTGATGTGCAGAGGGGCGCCTACGGCGGGCAGGACGGCGGCTCGAACCACGACAACGCTCCTCAGAACTGCAGGGACTTGGTCTGGAGGTACTCGGACAGGCCGTGCGCGCCGAGTTCGCGGCCGACGCCGGACTGCTTGTAACCGCCGAAGGGGGCGAGCGGGTTGAAGCGGCCGCCGTTGATGTCGACCTGGCCGGTGTCCATACGGCGGGCGAAGGCCACCGCCGTCGCCTCGTCGGCCGCCCAGACGGCGCCGCCGAGGCCGTAGACCGTGCCGTTGGCGATGCGCAGGGCGTCCTCCTCGTCCTCGTAGGGGAGGATCGCCAGGACCGGGCCGAAGATCTCCTCCTGGGCGATGGTCATGTCCGGGGTCACCTCGGCGAAGACCGTCGGACTGACGAAGTAGCCGTGCTCGTAAGGAGATTCGAGGCCGCCCGCGACCAGCCGCGCGCCCTCGGCCACGCCCTTCTCGATGTAACTCCGCACCCGCGCCTGCTGTTTGGCGCTCACGACCGGGCCGATGCGGTCGCCGTACTTGGCGGCGGCCGTGGCGGCGAGCTCGACCGCCTCCTCGCACTGGTCCCGGTGCACCAGCATCCGTGTCCAGGCGCTGCACGTCTGACCGGAGTTGGACATGACGTTGGCGACTCCGACGTTGACCGCCTTGGCGAGGTCGGCGCCCGGCAGGATCACGTTGGCGGACTTGCCGCCGAGCTCCAGGGCGACCTTCTTGACGGCGGCGCCCGCGGTGGCGCCGATCTGCCTGCCGACTGCCGTGGAGCCGGTGAAGGAGACCAGGTCGACGTCCGGGTGCTCGGCGAGTGCCTGGCCGGCGACCGGGCCGAGGCCGGTGACCAGGTTGAAGACGCCGGCCGGGATGGCTGCCTCGTGCACCGCCTCCGCGAAGAGCTGGGCGGTCAGCGGGGTGTCCTCGGCGGGCTTGAGGACGACCGTGCAGCCCGCCGCCAGCGCCGGGGCGACCTTGGCGACGATCTGGTGGAGGGGGTAGTTCCAGGGCGTGATGGCGCCGACCACGCCCACGGGTTCGTGGTGGACGGTCGAGTTGCCGACCTTCTCCTCGAAGGCGTACGTCGCCGCCAGTTCGGCGTAGGAGCCGGCGACCGCGATGGGCAGGCCCGCGTGGACCGCGTGCGACAGCTTCAGGGGTGAGCCGAGTTCGGCCGTCACCGTCTCGGCGATCTCGTCCTCGCGGGCCACGAGGACGTCCCGGAGGGCGGCCAGGCGCGCGGCCCGTTCGGCGGGCGGGGTCGCGGCCCAGCCCGGCAGGGCGGCTCGGGCGGCCCGTACGGCGGTGTCGACGTCCTCGGCGGTACCGGCCGGGACCCGGCCGACGACCTGCTCGTCGACCGGGTTCACGACCTCGATCGCGTCCTGGCCGGCGGCGGCGCGCCATGCGCCGTCGATGTACATCCCGTCGTGTGCCTTCATCGTGCTTCCTCCCGGGCGGGGCCGCGTCGTCGTCCGGCTCATAAACTAGCGGCGTTAGTTTTTGGGCGCCAGACACCCCATGAGATCAGACGGTCGCACCCACGCGGCGGTAGCCCGCAGATTCAGCACAGCCCCGCGCACCTTCAGGGCGCGGTCGAACCGCACCCGCACCAAGCCCGCCTGGCGTGGTCTACCAAGTTCGTCGGTAGTGCTCCGCCGTTCACGGTGGAGGTGAAGGTCGGGGCGGCATTCCGGCGGAGCCGGAGTGAGCGTGGTCAGGTCGGGCGTTGCTGCTGCCGGATGTACTGCTTGACGACGGTGAGGGGCGCTCCGCCGCAGGAGGCGGCGAAGCACGACGGTATTTGGTCAGAAACACCAAGTGGGCATGGAGGTTGTAGACCACATGACGACCGGCTCTGACATCTCCGTTCGGCGTCCAGCGAGGTGACACAAACCAACGCTGGCGTCGACGCCCATGGGGCAACAGGACAGCCGGCAAGGGCTGGTGAAGCGGCAGTCCGGGCATCGTGCCCGGCTGGCGCTCGACCCTGCCCAGGTGGCGGTCCTGGACGCACAAGGGCATGCGGCGCGCACCACCTGGAACCTGCTGCACGACTGGTGGACGATGCTCCCGAAGGCGAAGCGGACCCTGGCGGCGGCCGACGGGGTCATCCGCCAGGGGCCGCAGGGAGCTGGACTGGCTCGGCGTGCGGCCCGCGCAGGCCGCCCAGGCCGTGCTGAAAACCTACTTCCAGGCATGGAAGAACGGCTGGGAGGGCCGGGCTCAGGCACCAGAGTTCAAGGCCCGCTTCCGCACGAGGATGAGCATCGACACCCCGCAGGGCCGCGACCTGCACGTGGTGCGGGTGCACCGCCGGTGGGGCATGGTCGACATCCCCGAGCTCGGCCGGGTCCGCTTCTGCTGGACCAAAGACCTCCCCGTCGGCAAGCACGCGGACAAGGACAACAAGATCACCGGGGCGCGGCTGGTCAAGGACGCCCTGGGTCGGCACATCGCCTTCCGCGTCACCACCCTGGCCCCCGCCCCCGGCCCGCATCCCGGCCCGGAGGCCGGCATCGGCGCCGGCATCGGCGCCGGCATCACCGTCCCGCCGGCCCTGTCCGACGGCGAAACCGCCCAACACGGCCTTTGGCTGCTCGCCCGCCGGGGCGGACTCCTGGCCGAGGTCCCCGCCCCGGGCACCTCCCAGGAATGCGCCCAGTGCCACACAGTGACCCCGGGCAACCGGAGGAACCAGGCCGAGTTCGTGTGCAACAACCCCGCGTGCGGCTGGGAAGGCAACGCCGACACCAACGCCGCCCACACCGTGCTTCACCGACACCGGACGGGCCACGCGCTCGTCCCGGCTGCCGGGAGGGCAGTCGTCAGGCGCGCTTCGAACGGCGTCAAACCCGCCACCGCAAGGTAGGCAGGAACCTCCCGGATTCATCCGGGAGAGAGCTTCAATCCTCCAGGTCGGGCAGCCGCGCCGGGGCCGGGCAGATCCGTTCGCCGTGCTGGTCGAAGACGAACAGGTGCGCGATGTCGACGAGCAGGGGCACCTGCATGCCGTGCCGGAGTTCGAGGTCGGGGGTGGTGCGGACGATGAGGTCGCCGGGGAGGCGGCCCTCGGGCGGGGCGGGGTCCCGGGCGTCCGCCGGGTCGTCCAGGACCACCACCGGGCCGGCCCGCAGGGCGCCGGCGCGTTCCTTCAGACGGCCCAGGACCCTGCCGCCCTCGCGGCGGCGCCGGGTCCGGCGGGCGGGGCGCGGGGCCTCCAGGTCCGGTACGACGGCGGGGCTTGAGCCGGTGTTGAAGTGGACGAGGACCTCGTGGCCCTGGAACTCCACATGCTCGACCAGTCCGCTGATCGGCACCTCGCCGGGGCGGGCGGAAGCCGGTTTGGCGAGCCGTACGGCCTCCGAGCGCAGGCCCACGATGACCTCGCGGCCCTGCTGGACGCGGAGCAACTGGTGGTCCAGGGAGAGGGGTTCGGGCAGCCGGAGGGCCTGCCGGCCCAGGCCGATGGTCATCGCGCCGTCCAGCGGGGCGCGGACGACACCGCGCAGGAGGTTGATGCGCGGGGTGCCGATGAAGGCGGCGACGAAGACGTTGCGGGGTAGCGCGTAGACCGAGCGTGGGGTGCCGAGCTGCTGGAGGACACCGCCGCGCAGGACGGCGACGCGGTCGCCGAGCGACATGGCCTCGGACTGGTCGTGGGTGACGTAGACCGTGGTGACGCCCAGCTCCCGGGTCAGCTTGGATATCTCGGCGCGCAGCCGGTTGCGGAGCTTGGCGTCCAGGTTGGACAGCGGCTCGTCCATCAGGAAGGCGGAGGGGTGCCGGGCAATGGCCCTGCCCATGGCGACACGCTGGCGTTCGCCGCCGGAGAGCTGGCCGGGGAGGCGGTCGAGGAGGTCCTCGATGCCCAGCATCCGGGCGGTGGCGTCCACGCGGGGGCGCGGGTCCGCGCCGGGGGCCTCGACGCGCAGCGGGAAGCCGATGTTGGCCCGGCTGGTCATGTTCGGGTAGAGGGCGAAGTTCTGGAAGACCATCGCCATGTCCCGCGCGGACGGCGCCAGGTCGTTGGCGTACTCGCCGTCCAGCAGCAGCTCGCCCTCGTCGATCTCCTCAAGACCGGCGATCATCCGGAGCACGGTGGACTTGCCGCAGCCGGAGGGTCCGAGCAGGACGAGGAACTCGCCGGGCTCGATGTCCAGCGAGAGCCGGTCCACCACGCGGACGCCCTTGGCGTAGCTCTTGCTCACGTCGTGCAGAGAGATGGCGCGTGTCATGACGGTGCCCCCGGGGGCGGAATCAGGCGCTGGTGCTCCGCGGTCGAAGAGCCCCGAGCGGGTCGAACGGGGCTGTGGGTCACGGAAGTTAACGGATTGTGTGCGGCCGAGGGAAGGGAACGGGCGGGATCGGGCGCTCCGGTCCACCAAGTGAGAAAGCGGACGGTCGGATTCAGCGCTCGGGCTGTGGACGCGGCTCGCGGATCCGCGTGAGGTGGGCGAACACGACCACGTTGCCGGCGTAGCCGGTCTTGCGGTCGTAGGCGCCGCCACGGGTGATCAGGCGGATCTGGGGGCGGCCCCGGGCGACGTACGCCTCGCGGTTGGGGAGTGCGCCTTCTCGTACGACTTGACGGCGTCGACGGTGTAGACGGCGATACGTCCGTCGGCGCGGCGCACCCCGACGCGGTGACCGCCGCCGGTGCCGACACGAGGGCGGTTCCCGCGACGGCGGCCCCCGTCAGATGGCCCTCTTCCGGCCCACCGCCGACCCGGGGCGACGGGGCTCGGCAGCCGCCTCGGCCCCTCCGGCCGGTTTCGCCGGCGACCGCAGTGCCACCCCCGCCGACAGCAGCAACAGCACGCCCAGCATCACGAACGGCGCCGCCACCCCCGAGACGCCCGCGACCAGGCCCGCCGTCGCCGGGGCGGCGACCTGGCCGAGGCGGTTGCCGGTGAGGCGCAGGGCGAGGGCGGTGGAGCGGGCGCCGTCGGGGGCCGCCTGGACGACCGTCGTCATCGACAGCGGCTGGCCGACGCCGAGGCAGAAGCCGAGGACCGTGAGCATCAGGGCCAGCCCCCACACCGGCACCGGCACCGCGATGCCGGCGCACAGCAGCGCCGCCAGCAGACAGGTGACGGTGAGCAGCAACGCCCGGCCCAGCAGCCGGAGAAGGGGCGTCAGCACCAGGCGGCAGGCGATGGTGGCCGCCGCGCGCAGGCTGAGCAGGACGCCGATCACCGACGGGGCGATGCCCCGGTGTTCGCCGACCACCGGGAGGTAGGCGGTGAGGATGTCGGTCGCGGAGAGCACCGCCATGCTGATGAGGATGCCCGCGGGCACGCCCCGGGTGCGCAGGATGCGCTGGACGGGGACGCGCTCCCCTTGCTCCTTACGGGACTTGGCCGTCGTACGGCTCTCTATTCGCCACAGTGAAGTGAGCGCGACGGCGCCGCCCGCACCCGCGACGAGCAGGGCGAGGGCGCTGGAACCCGCCATGTCCGGGCTGCCGATCAGCGCGCCCGCCGCGATCGGGCCGACCAGCTGGCCCAGCGAGGCGCCGATGGTGAAGTGGCCGAAGTTGCGGTCCTGTTCGTGCGGGGCGGACTGGCGGGCGACGAGCGACTGGGCACCGATCACGAAGCAGAGGTGGCCGAGGCCCATCACGCCGGACCAGATCGCCATCGCCCAGAGGGAGTCGGCGATGCCGCTCAGCGCGCAGCCGCCCGAGATGAGGACGACCCCTACCGGCAGCAGGGGCGCGCAGCGGCCGTGGTCCGTGCGACGCCCCAGCGGGACGGCGGCGAACAGCGGGAGCAGGGCGTAGACCCCCGCGATCACACCGATGGCCCGCTCGTCGGCGCCCAGCGCGAGGGCCCGGTAGGACACGGCGGGCCGGGCCATCGACACCGCCCCCTGCGCGAAGCTGAAGGCGATGACGAGGCGGAGCAGCCAGCCGCGGTTCCCACCGGGCCTCATGGGCGTGTCCTCCCTGGAGGGCTCCACGTAACGGGCGAGGGACTAGGGGGTGTTTCGAAAGTCCTGTGCGGTGCCCGCGGTGTCCGGTGCGTGCTCTCGGCGCGCCGGACGAAAGCCCTCGTACTGGATGTACTTGGACTTTTGGCCGGTGCGGCGAGTGGGGGCACCGGGCACAAACCCAAGTACGTCCAGTACGAGGGCTTGTACCCGGCACGCCGAGAGCACGCACCGGCCGCCGCTCCTTGACGGGCGAACGTTGCCTGCCGGGGCACTAGATGATGCCGAAGAGAATCCCTGCCCCGAGGATGATCAGACATGTGAGCGCCGCCCACTTGACCACGAACCTGGTGTGGTCGCCGAACTCGACCTTGGCCATGCCGACCAGGACGTAGACGGCCGGGACGAGCGGGCTCGACATGTGCAGCGGCTGGCCGACCAGGGAGGCGCGGGCCATCTCCAGCGGGGAGACGCCGTGGGCCGCGCCCGCCTCGGCGAGGACCGGCAGGACACCGAAGTAGAAGCCGTCGTTCGACATGAAGTAGGTGAGCGGGAGGCTCAGGATGCCGGTGACGAGGGCCATGTGCGGGCCCATACCCTCGGGGATGACGTCCACCATCCACTTGGCCATGTGGTCGACCATGCCGGTGCCCTGGAGGACGCCGGTGAAGACGGCGGCGGCGAAGACCATGCCGGAGACGTTGAGGACGTTGTCGGCGTGGGCGGCGAGCCGGGCCTTCTGGTCGGGGATGTGCGGGAAGTTCACGCTGAGCGCGAGCGCGGCGCCGAGCAGGAACAGCACCGGGATCGGCAGCCACTCCATGATCATGGCGGTGAGCAGGGTGACCGTGAGCAGCGCGTTGAACCAGTACAGCTTGGGGCGCAGGGTGGGCCGGTTGGGGTCGAGACCCTGCAGACCCTCGCTCGCGTCGGAGTCGTCGTCCGCGTCCGCGTCGGTGCCGGCGCCGCCGGTGGTCTTCGCGGGGGCCTTGCCGTCGCCGGAGCCGCCGGCGCCGACGAGGACGGTCTCGGTCTCCTCGGCCTTCTCCTCGACCAGGACCTCGTCCAGCGTCAGCACGCCCAGACGCTTGCGCTCCCGCATGCCGAGGACGTACGAGAGGATGAAGACGCCGAGGAGGCCGACCAGGAGCGCCGGGATCATCGGCACGAAGATGTCGCTGGCGTCCAGCTTCAGCGCGGTCGCGGCACGGGCGGTCGGGCCGCCCCACGGCAGGGTGTTCATCACGCCGTTGGCCATCGCGGCGACACCGGTCATCACGACCATGCTCATCCCCAGGCGCTTGTACAGCGGGTACAGCGCCGAGACCGTGATCATGAAGGTGGTCGAGCCGTCGCCGTCGAGGGAGACGATCGAGGCCAGCAGGGCGGTGCCGATGACGATCCGCAGCGGGTCCGCCTTGCAGAACTTCAGGATCCCGCGAACGATCGGGTCGAAGAGCCCGACGTCGATCATCACACCGAAGTAGACGATCGCGAACATGAGCATCGCCGCGGTGGGGGCGAGGCTGGTGACGCCGTCGATGACGTAGTCACCGAGGTTGGCGCCCTTCCCGACGAAGACGCAGAACAGTGCCGGGATCAGCACGAGCGCCGCGATCGGCGACATTTTCTTCAGCATGATCAGGACCAGGAAGGTCGCGATCATGGCGAAGCCGAGGATGGTCAGCATGAATGGATACCTAACGTTCGCCCTTGAACATCCCACCAGGGACGGCGGTGCGTTGACGTTAGGTCCCGCCAAGCAGCGTTAACAAGACGTTGACATGCGAGCAATAAGCGCAAAACTCCAGGTCAGCGCTTTGCTCAGGTCAGCGGGGTGAGCTTTTCGGCCACGGCGGCCAGTTCGACGGGCACCCCGTTGAACACGGCGTTGCCCGACAGCGGGTCGAGGAGGGTGCCGTCGAGGAGCTGGTTGACGTTGACGCCGGGGTCGGCGGAGGCGTGGCTGAGGCGGGTGCCGGGGCGGTCGTGGCCCCAGCCGTGCGGCAGGCTCACCACACCCCGGCGCACGCCGTCGGTGACCTCGGCGGGGGCGGTCACCTCTCCCCCGGCGCCCTTCACGCGCACGGCGGCCCCGTCCCGTACGCCCAGCCGCTCGGCGTCCTCGGGGTGGATGTGCAGGGTGCAGCGGTTGGTGCCGCCGGTGAGGGCGGGGACGTTGTGCATCCAGCTGTTGTTGGAGCGCAGATGCCGGCGGCCGACGAGCACGAGTCCGTCGGGGCGCGCCCGCAGCGCTTCCCTGAGCCGGGGCAGATCGTCGGCGATCGGCCGCGGCAGCAGTTCGACCTTGCCGCTCGCGGTCTTCAGCGGCTGCGGCAACCGCGACTTGAGCGGCCCGAGGTCGATGCCGTGCGGATGGGCGAGCAGTTTCTCCAGGGTCAGCCCGTCCGGCCGTACGCCGAACCCGTCGCCGTACGGGCCGAGGCGCAGCATCATGTCCAGCCGCCGCTCGGGACCGCTGTCGCCGGTGAGCTGAGCGGCCAGTTCGCGTGGATCCCGCCCGTACGCCGGGGAGTGCGGCTCCTTGACCGCCTTGCCGAGGGTCTGCTCCACGACCATGGCGTCGACGGCGGCCGGATCGGCGCCGTGCATGCCCGTCGCCGCCAGGATCAGCCGGGCCAGGATCTCGGTCTCGGCCATGCGGCCGGGCTCCAGGGGGACGGCGGGACGGGTGTAGCGGACCTGGTTGCGTACGGCGAGGGTGTTGAAGGCGAAGTCGTGGTGCGGGCTCTGCGAGGGCGGGGGCGGGGGGAGGACGACGTCGGCGTGCCGGGAGGTCTCGTTGAGGTAGGGGTCGACGCTGACCATGAAGTCGAGCGAGTCGAGGGCCTTGTCGAGGCGGTTGCCGTCCGGGGCGGACAGCACGGGGTTGGCGGCGACGGAGACGAGCGCCCGGACCGGCTCACCCTGCTCCGTGGCGGTGTCGATCTCCTCGGCGAGCGCGGAGAGCGGCAACTCGCCCTTCGCCTCCGGGTGCCGGCTCACCCGGGAGTGCCATCGCCCCAGGGCGAAGCCGTGGCCCGGTCCGGCGGGACGGGGCGTCTTGTCGGTGGCCGCCTGCGGGAAGAGGGCGCCGCCCGGGCGGTCGAGGTTGCCGGTGAGGATGTTCAGGACGTCCACCAGCCAGCTGGCCAGGGTGCCGTGCGGGACCGTGCAGCTGCCGATGCGGCCGTATACGGCGGCGGTGGGGGCGGCGGCGAGTTCACGTGCGAGGGCGCGGATCGTGCCAGCGTCCACGTCGCAGGCGTCGGCGACGGCTTCGGGCGTGAAGTCCCGTACGGATTCCCGAAGTTCGTCGATCCCCTGGACGTGCGGGGCCAACTCGCCGAGATCCACGAGCCCTTCCTGGAACAGCACGTACGTCATCGCCGCGAGCAGCAGGGCGTCAGTGCCCGGCCGGATCGCGATGTGCCGGTCGGCGAGCTTGGCGGTGCGGGTGCGGCGCGGGTCGATCACCGTGAGGGTGCCGCCGCGGGCCTTGAGGGCCTTCAGCTTGCCCGGGAAGTCGGGGGCGGTGCACAGACTCCCGTTGGATTCCAGGGGGTTGGCGCCGAGGAGCAGCAGGTGGTCGGTGTGGTCGAGGTCGGGGACGGGGATCGCGAGGGCGTCGCCGTAGAGGAGCCCGCTGGAGACGTGCTTGGGCATCTGGTCGACCGTGGACGCGGTGAAGAGGCTGCGGGTGCGGAGGCCGGCGAGCAGGACGGGCGGGTAGAGGGCGCCGGCCATGGTATGGACGTTGGGGTTGCCGAGCACGACGCCGACGGAGTCCGGGCCGTACCGTTCGACGACCGGCCGGATCCCGGCGGCGACCGCGTCGAAGGCCTCCTCCCAGGTGGCCTCGCGCAGCTCACCGTCCCTGCGGACGAGGGGGGTGCGCAGCCGGTCGGGGTCGCCGTCGACGGCCCCGAACGAAGCACCCTTGGGGCAGATGAAGCCGCGACTGAACACGTCGTCGCGATCGCCGCGGGCACCGGTCACCCGGGTGCCCTCGATGGTGAGGGTCAGGCCACAGGTGGCCTCACACAGGGGGCAGATGCGCAGTGCGGTGCGGGACACGGGTCCTCCCGGAGGGTGGCGGCTTCGCTGACGCAGGGACGTATGTCGCAGCCCGAGCATACCGACCGGTAGGCATGGAGGGGAGGCCCTGGCAGGGGTGAGGTCGCGAATTCGCGCACGGTCGACCGCCAGCCAACACACTGTCACCCCAGCGCCCGACCGAGGTCGCCATTCCACGAACGCGCCCACCGACTCCGACGGAACCGCCGCCGCGCCCGGCCGCGCCCGGCGATTCCACGAACGCGCCCACCGCGCCCGGCTGGACCACCGCCGTCCCCCGCCCTACGCGCTGCCGCCCCGCGACCGAACCCTGCCGCTCCACGGCCGTCCCACGACCGAACCACCACCCAACACCGGTCCCCCGACCGTCGCGCCGCCCATCTCACAGCCGCACGCCATTGCCCCGCAGGTCTTGCCGCCACTTCAGCGGCACCCCGCCGTCGCCACGACGGCCACCCGCCGCTCCCCACGTCCGTCGCGCTGCCGGCACCGCGAGCACCCGCCGCCAGCCCGCGACGCTCACCGCCACGCCCGCGACCACCCGACCACCAACCCCCACAGCCACCCGCCACTCCCCCACAGCCGCCGCCCCGGCGAGCGCCCGTCTTTCCCGCCGCCATGCCGTCGCTGCGCCGCAACCACCCCCGTCGCCCGCGGCCGTCTCACCATGCCCCCGGCGGCCGCCCCGGGCCCCTCAGTCCAGCACCCGCGCCAAATACGCCCGCAGCATCTCCCGGGTCTCCGCGATGATCCGTTCGTCCCCCTCCGGGGCCATCCGGAAGGCCAGGTGGACCAGGGTGTCCGCGGTTTCCACCGCGATGAGGAAGGTGCGGCGCAGGTCGTCGTCGGGGGTGCGGTCGAGGTAGGTGGAGAGGAGGTCGGTGAGGCGGTCGGCGACTCGGTGGTTGGGTTCGGTCTGGCGGTTGCCGACCGGGATCTGGTTGCCGAAGTCGACGAGGGAGAAGCCGGGAGCGGTGCGCTTCATGGCGAGGTACTCGTCGAGTACGGCGTCCACCACCGCGCGCCAGCCGATGTCGCCGGCCTGCTTCAGGCGCTCGGTGACACGGTCGGTGTAGCGCTCGAGGTTGCGCTGGGCGAGCGCGTCGGCCATCTGCCGTTTGTTGCCGAAGAAACGGTAGACAGAGCCGATGGGGACGCCGGCGCGCAGGGCGACGGCGCGGGTGCTCAGGGCGTCGTAGCCGACCTCGTCGAGGAGGTCGGCGCAGGCGTCGAGGATTCGGGTGAGCCGTTCGGCACTGCGCCGCTGCACGGGCGCACGGCGTAGCGGGGTCGCGTTTGGCACGGTGCTCATGATGCCCCTACGGCCCGGTCCAGTGAACCTCGGCCCCCACTGTGGAGCCGGGCAGCCGCGGAGGCCGTCGGGGTCGCCGTCACCGCCTCCGACGCGGTGATGTCGGCCGTGCTCTCGACGGGTTCGCCGTCGACGGCCCATACCGTGCCGTCGTCGGCATGGAGACGGGCGGTGACGTGGTGCGTGCCGCGCGGGACCAGGTCGGCCGGGAGGCGGCACTCGGGGCCGCGGAGCCGGGTGACGAGGTGGCCGTCCAGGTAGACATACGCAAGCCCGCGGCCGGCCGCCGCCTCCGCCTTCGTACCGGCCGGTGAGAAGCGGAAGTTGCGGACGGTCAGCCGTACGTCCCAGCTGTCGTCCTCCTCCGGCTGCACCTCGATGCCGACCTCGGGCGCACCCTTCTCGCCCACCTCGCGGTACTTCCGCCCTTCCTCGTCGGCGTCGTCGAGAAGCCTGCCCACCGGCGAGGGCGACGCCCCGCCCGGCTGTTCCCGGGCACCACCGGAGGCGCAGCCCGCGGATCCGGTCAGCAGCAGGACACAGACCGCGAGCGCGGCAGGAAGGGCCCGCATCCACGACGACATGCGGGGGAGCGTAGAACACCGGTCCGAAATACGGATCCTTCTGAGGTCGGGTTCCGGTCGTCCTCAGAGAGGAGGTCAAGCGTCCCCCTTGCGCCCGCGAATACGCAATCCTACGGTGAAGCATAGGAATCAGATCTCAAGGGAGCGATCATGAGCGGGGACGCGCGGAAGACCGCGGAAGGGCTGACCTACCTCTCCGGTTTCGGCAACGAGCACAGCTCGGAGGCGGTGCCGGGCGCTCTGCCCGAGGGCCGCAACTCACCGCAACGTGCGCCGCTCGGGCTGTACGCGGAGCAGCTGAGCGGTACGGCGTTCACCGAGCCGAGGGCGCACAACCGCCGCTCGTGGCTGTACCGGATCCGTCCGTCGGCCGCGCACCCGGCGTTCACGCGCACGGACAACGGCGCGATCCGCACGGCGCCCTTCACGGAGTCGGTGCCGGACCCGAACCGGCTGCGCTGGAACCCGCTGCCGGAGCCGGCCGAGGGCACCGACTTCCTGGCGGGCCTGTGGACCCTCGGCGGCAACGGCGACGCGACCCAGCGCTCCGGCATGGCAGTGCACCTGTATCACGCCAACTCCTCGATGGACCGCGTCTTCAGCGACGCCGACGGCGAGCTGCTGATCGTGCCGGAGCGCGGCGGACTGCTGCTGCACACGGAGTTCGGGCTGCTGCACGCGGAGCCGGGACAGGTGGCGCTGGTCCCACGTGGGGTGCGGTTCCGTGTGGAGCTGCTCGACACCGCATCCGACGGCGGGCAGAGCCCGACCGCGCGCGGCTATGTGTGCGAGAACTACGGTGCGCCCTTCCGGCTCCCCGACCTGGGCCCGATCGGCGCCAACGGGCTCGCCAACGCACGGGACTTCCGGGCACCGGTCGCCGCGTACGAGGACTTCGAGGGGCCGGTGGAGGTGGTCAACAAGTTCTGCGGCAACCTCTGGACGGCGACGTACGACCACTCGCCGCTCGACGCGGTCGCCTGGCACGGCAACCATGTGCCGTACATCTACGACCTGCGCCGTTTCAATGTGCTCGGGACCATCTCCTACGACCACCCGGACCCTTCGATCTTCACGGTGCTGACGTCGCCGTCCGACACCCCCGGCCTGGCGGGCATCGACTTCGTGGTGTTCGCGCCGCGCTGGCTGGTGGGCGAGGACACGTTCCGGCCGCCGTACTTCCACCGGAACGTGATGAGCGAGTACATGGGCCTGATCGAGGGCGCGTACGACGCGAAGGCAGCCGGTCCAGGGGGCTTTGTGCCGGGCGGCGGCTCGCTGCACAACATGATGTCGGCGCACGGACCGGACCGGGAGACGTTCGAGCGGGCGAGCGCTGCCGAGCTGAAGCCGCACAAGGTCGACGACGGCCTGGCGTTCATGTTCGAGACGCGGTGGCCGGTGACGCTGGCACCGCAGGCGGCCCGCGCGGAGCATCTGCAACAGCGGTACGACGACGTCTGGCAGGGCCCCGAGCGTCATTTCCGCCCCTTGCACTGAAGATTGCCTACCGGTACGGATGGCCCTGTGACCTCCTTCGCCCCGGACTCCATCGTCCTGAACCGCAAGCTGCCGCTCTGGTACCAGGTGTCGCAGTCGCTGCGCGCCTCGATACTGGGCCGCCGCGCCCAGGACCCGCTGCGGCTGCCCACCGAGGAGCAGCTGGCCGGGCACTACGGCGTGAGTGTGCTGACCATGCGGCAGGCGCTGAAGGAGCTGGAGGACGAGGGGCTGATCACCCGGCACCGCCGGCGCGGCACGTTCATCGAGCCGGACGCCCGCCGGGGCGCCCCCGTGCGGCTGCTCGGCTCGGTGGACGCGATCGTGGCCCAGCAGTCCGGCATGGCGACGGAACTGCTGGACCACGGCAAGGCGCCCGTGCCCGGCGACCTCGCCGAGTACTTCCCGGATCTCGACGAGGTGGCCACGTACCACCGCCTGCGTGGCGACGAGAAGACGGGCGAGCCGACCAACCACGCCCGCAACTACGTCCGCCCCGAACTGGCCGCCCGCATCGACCTGGACGACCTGCTGCGCTGGCCGATGACAAAGGTGCTGCGGGATGCCGTGGGGGCGGACATCAGCCGCATCACGGACACGGTGGAGGCAAGGCTGGCGGACCCGGAGACGGCGCGCCTGCTCCAAGTCCCGCTGCTCAGCCCGATCCTGCACTACACGGGCATGACGTACGACGCGGCGGGGCGGGTGCTGGACGCGGCGGTCATCCACTACCGGGGTGACCGCTTCTCCTTCACGGTGACCCTCGACGCCACCTGACCCCTGTGTCGCGGACAAGTCGTACGATGCCCAGCGTGACGCACGACGACGCTCCGCTGCTGGCGGACCTTCTGCCGTGGTCCGTCGCACCGCCGCGGCTCGGCCGGGGGTGGCCGACGGGCCCCGACGAGGCATCCCTGAAGGCCCGCTGGGACGCCCTGGTGAAGGCCGAGGGCCCGGACCGGGAGGCCCTGCTGGAACCGACGCGCTCGCGCACGCTGCACTCGGCGGTGGGCCAGCTGCCGGGCCAGTCGACCGGCACCGAGAAGCTGATCCGCGCGACCGGCCCGTGCGCGGACCCCGTACGCGTCCTGCACGCCCCCTTCGACGAGCAGTGGCTGATCCCCGACCACCGCCTGATCGACGCGGCCCGCCCCGAGCTGTGGCGGGTGGCGGACGAGCACCAGATCTTCGCGGTCGAGGCGACGGCGGTCCCCGACGCCTCCGGCCCGCTCCTGCTCGCCACCTCGCGGCTCGCGCTGTTCCGCCCCGGCCGCGTCCGCCCGCTCTACCGACGACCCGGCGGTGCGGAACCGAACCTGGCGCCGGGCCTGCTGGAGCACCTGGGCGCGCGGCTCGGGCGTCCCGTGGCGGCGGTGGACGTCCTCGCATGGTCTCTGGCGACCGTCCGCCACTCCCCCTGCGGACATGCCGTCCCGCTCACCGAGGACACCGAACTCTGGGCACACGGCGTCGAGTTGGGCCGGCGCCTGCTGTGGCTGATGCGCCGCAACGGCGACCGCCCCAAGCTGCCGGGCGGCCGCCGCCCCTACGTCCGCGCGCCACTCCCGTCCCGCCCCGTCACCCTCCATTACGACCGCGACGAGGAGACCCTGCACCTCGACGAGGGCCGCGTCTCCCCGGTGCCGCCGGAGGCCTGGGACTACGAGGTCGACGGGGTGCGGGTCCTGGAGCAGTGGTTCACCGCCCGTACCACTGAGCCCGAGCCCGGCACACTGGCGGCGATCCGCCCGGCGGCATGGCCGCAGACGTGGACGTCGGAACTGCTGGAGCTGATCACGGTGCTGGCGCTGCTCGCGGAACTGCGGCCGCGGCAGGAGGAGTTGACAGTGACGGCACCGGTGACGGCGACGGAGCTGCGCGGGGCGGGGGTGCTTCCGGTACCGGAGGCGGCACGGAAGCCGGCGTCTGTCTTGGATCACCATGAGGAAGGCCCGGAGGGCCAGTTCGCGCTGATCTAGTGCCCCGGCAGGCAACGTTTGACCGCGGGCACCGCACAGGACTTTCGAAACACCCCCTAGTTCTTGGGCTCGAACGCGTCCAGGATCCGGCCCAGCATCAACGCAAACGCCCCCTCAAGATCAATCGGCCCCGGATCCTCCATGAACGCCGAGGCCAGCCTCGGATACGCCCCACTCGCCACCTGACTCCCGAAGTAGGCGACCCGCACCGCACTCTCCTGCTCCGCCGACCACGGAAGCGACCGCGTCCGCTCCTCCGCGGCCAGCTCGGTCGCGACGTACGACGTCACGCACCCGTTCAGCATCCCGACGAGCTGCATCTTCATGCCGTAGGGCGCCTCCAGCGGATCCAGGCAGGCCAGGCAGTGCTCCAGATAGCGCAGGGCGTTGGGGCTGAAGCCGTAGACGGGCGACATCAGCCTCGTCAGCCAGGGATGCCGGTGCATCAGTGAACGCGTCTGCTGGGCGACCCGGGCCATGTCCGCCCGCCAGTCACCGCACGGCTCCCACAGCTCGTGCTCCCCGGCGACGGCGTCCACCATCAGCTCGTACAGGTCCTCCTTACGGGGGACGTAGTTGTACAGCGACATCGTCCCGCACCCCACCTCGGCAGCGACATGCCGCATGGAGACGGCGTCGAGCCCCCCGGCGTCGGCGAGCCGCACGGCCGCGGCCGCGATGTCGGCACGGGTGAACGCCGGTTTCGGCCCGCGCCCCGTCCGCTCGGGTCGGGCCCAGATCACTTCGGGTTCGGCCGCTCGGCCCGCCATCGATCATCACCTCGACCACCATCCTAGTTACGTACAGCGTACGTAGTGCGCTATGGTCAAGCCATGACTTCTACGTACGCTGTACTTAGTGAAGGTCTGGAGAAGAGGTTCGGTGAGGTGCGCGCCCTGCGGGGACTGGACCTCGCCGTCGCCGAGGGCACCGTCTGCGGGGTCCTCGGGCCGAACGGCGCGGGCAAGACCACGGCCGTGCGGCTGCTGACGACGCTGCTCCGGCCGGACGCCGGCTCGGCTCGCATCGCCGGGCACGATCTCGTCCGGGAGGCGGCGGCCGTACGGCACAGGATCGGCGTCACCGGGCAGTACGCGTCGATCGACGGCGACCTCACCGGACGCGAGAACCTCCGCCTGTTCGCCCGGCTGCACCGGGTGCGCGGGCCGGCCGGGCGGGCCGGTGAGCTGCTGGACCGGTTCGGGCTGGCCGAGGCCGCCGACCGTCCGGCGTCGACGTACTCGGGCGGGATGCGGCGCCGCCTCGACCTCGCGGCGAGTCTCGTCCGCCGCCCCGACGTCCTGTTCCTGGACGAGCCCACGACAGGCCTCGACCCGGCCAGCCGGAACCAGATCTGGGACGCGGTGCGCGAGCTGACCGGCGACGGGACGACCGTGCTGCTGACCACGCAGTATCTGGAGGAGGCCGATCAACTCGCCGACGACATCGCCCTGGTGGACCGGGGCCGGGTCGCGCACACGGGGTCCCCCGCGCAGTTCAAGGCGCTCATCGGGGCGCACGTCGAGGTCGTCGTCGCGGACGCGGACGTGATGGTGAAGGCGGCCGCCGTACTGGACCAACTCACCGGCGCCGAGCCGTCGTTCGACCATGACCGCCGCGCGGTCGGCGCGGTCACCCGGGACGGCACGCTCACCCTCCCCCACCTGGTACGCGAACTCGACGCGGCCGGCGTGCCGTTGCTCGACGCGAGCCTGAAACCACCGACCCTCGACGACGCCTTCCTCCGGCTCACCGAGGACACCGAGGAGCGTGCGGCATGAGCACGTTGGCGTACGACGGCAGCGCGATGCTGGGCCGGCAGCTGCGGCGGATCCGGAACAACCCGGGGCTGATCATCCTCACCCAGACCATGCCGATCACGATGCTGCTGTTCTTCGGCTACGTCTTCGGCAGCGCCCTCGCGATGCCGGGCGAGGAGTACCGGTCCTTCCTGGTGCCAGGGCTGCTGGTGGCGACCGCGGCCAACGGGATCATGACCGGCATGTTCCAGGCGGCCCAGGACACACACCGGGGGGTGACGGACCGGTTCCGGACGCTGCCGATGAGCCGGGGCGCCGTGCCGCTCGGGCAGGCGGTCGCGGATCTGGTCGTGACGGCCGCGGGGACGGTGCCGTTCCTGCTGGTCGGGCTCGCGGTGGGCTGGCGGATCGAGGGGTCCGCGCTCGAAGCGGTGGGCGCCGTGGGCCTGCTGCTGCTGTTCCGGTTCGCGACGACGTGGGTCGGGATCTTCCTGGGCCTGCTGACCCGCAACGAGGAGGCGGCCGGTCAGCTGGGCGGCGCGACCTTCCTCCTGCCGCTGCTGTCCAACGCGTACATCCCGACCGACGGGCTGCCCGGCTGGCTGCGCACGGTCGCCGAGTGGAACCCGATCAGCGCGGTGGCGACGGCGCTGCGGGACCTGTTCGGCAATGCGCCCGCGCCGAACAGTGCGGCATGGCCGGTGGCGCATCCAGTCGCCGGGTCACTCGCCTGGTGTGCGGCACTGCTCGTGCTGTTCGCGCCGCTCGCGGTACGCCGGTACGCGCACGGCGAGCGCTGAGCTCCGCTCCGTACGCGCTACTTCTGGGCGGGCCCGGCGGGTGCTGCCGTTGGGGGAGGTGAAGCGGGGCGGGGGGGGCGGGGGGCGGTACGCGTAACGAAAAGGGACGTACCCGTGCCCAGACGGACACACCTGGACGCCGCTGCATGCCGTGGGGATGACGGACGACGGGATCGCAGCACTGCGCCGGGACGGTGTGACCGTCTGAGCCCGGATCAGGAACCTCTGAGTGTGGTGACTCAGCGCCCACCGAACAGCGAACGGCGCAGTCGGCGCAGCGGCGCGAACAGCGAGACGCGACGCACTCGCGCACCCCTGCCGCTGCGGTCGTGCGTGGTGTCACGCGCGGTCAGCTCACGCATCAGTGAGGTCGCCTCGGCCGTCTCCCGCTGCGGGACCGCAGGACCCGCCAGCACCGAGAGATGGCGGTCGAGGCGCGAACTGGTCGCGCCGCTCCCGCAGGTGATCGCAGGAACCCTCGCCCTGCTGCGCACTGTTATCTGTTCCATGTCACTCCCCACCCGTACGAGTCCACCCGGCCCGGGCAGGGTAACCCTATCGCCCCCTCGGGGCACTCGTGTATCGCGGTCACAGGATTCACCTTCCCTGTAGGGGTGTTGACGACTCCTCCTTGGTCACTCTCCGAATCCAACCGATTTCAGGGCGAGTTGGACAACCGGCTGGCTGGTGGGCTGCGGTGAGCCCCCGTCGGGTTCGACGGTCACAGCCAGTGATGTCGATGCCTTGTCGAGGCCGCTCGCGACCAGGGGCGTGTCACTGTCGAAGAGCCCCAGGGAGCGTGGTTGCACATTGGGGCGCATGAGCCACAGCTGGTGCACGCGGCCGCTCGGGAGGTCGCCGTATCCGCCGAGGGTGACCACCGCGCGCCCCTCAGATACGGAAGCGATCACTCCGATCGTCCGGCCCTCGGTGTCCTCTCCGGTGCTCGCGCGGGCGTCGGGCGCCGCGAGAACGTGGGCGATCTCACGCGCCTGGGCCTGCTGGGCGGCCAGCTGGTCCTGTGTCTCGTTCGCCTGGACGGCGAACAGGGAGGCGACCACGAGCGCCGCTGCGGCCGTGGCCGTCGCGAAGGGCACGAACAGGGGGATCCGGCGCCGTTCCCGCGGCGGCGGCTGGGTCCCCCACACATGCGGCGGCAACTGGGTCGCACGCGCGCGTGCCGGCTCCCGCTGCCGGGCGGGCTGCTCCTGCGGTGTGTGGCGTACGGCGGCCAGGACCCGGTCGCGCATCGCGGCCGGCGGCGGGGCGGCCGTCGACCAGGCGAGGCGGACGGCGTCCTCGGTGAGCGCCCGTACCTCGGCGGCGCAGACGGCACAGTCCTTGAGGTGCTTCTCGAAGCGGACCCGCTCGGCGGGCTCCAGGGCGTCGAGGGCGTAGGGGGCGGCGAGGGAGTGCAGGTCCTCGCGGCGGAAGCGGCCGCGCAGGCTCATGCGACACCTCCCAGGCACTCGCGCAGCCGGGTCAGCCCGTCGCGCATCCGCGTCTTCACCGTGCCCAGCGGCAGCGAGAGCCGCTCGGCCACTTCACGGTACGTATAGCCGTCGTAGTAGGCGAGGGTGACCGACTGGCGCTGCAGCGCCGTGAGCCGGTCGAGGCAGCGGCGGACCCACTCGCGTTCGAGGCCCGCCTCGACCTCCTCGGTGACCTGGTCGAAGGCGGGGTGGTGGGCCCGCTGTGCCTCGCGCTGCTCGCGTTCGCCCGCCGCGCGGGCGCTGCGCACCCGGTCGACGGCGCGGCGGTGGGCCAGGGTGAGGACCCACGACAGGGCGCTGCCCCGGCCCGGGTCGAACCGCGCGGCGGACCGCCAGAGTTCGAGCAGCACTTCCTGAGCCACCTCCTCGGACTGGGCGGGGTCCCGCACCACGCGCCGGACCAGCCCGAACACCGGGCCGGACACCAGTGCGTACAGCTCCTCGAATGCGTTCTGGTCCCCGCCTGCCACGAGCACCAGAAGCTCGTCCGCCTCCAACTCGTCTCCCCCTCCAGCCAGGCCGCATCCGGGCCGTCTCGTCCCACGAGGCATTCGCAACGAACCCACCTCCGGATGGGGTTACGGATCAGCGGGCCCAAAACGCGGGTCGGCCGCCGACTGAAACAACTTTCCGGCCTCGCCGTAAGAACGTTTGAGATTCGACCAATCCGCCCTGGCGACCGGCTCCGAATGGCGAGCGTCAGGCAAGTTGGCACTGAGGACGGACAGGCATGACACCAGATTCCAGGGGCATCCCCAGGACCAGCGCGGGACGCAAGGGCCTCGCGACCCTCGTATGTGGCGCGCTGGCCGCCGGGGGGCTCGCAGCCGCCGGCGTCGCCGCGCTGGAACCGGGGGCGGCTGTCGCCTCCAGCCACCGGGAGGCCCCGCTGATCTCGGGGACCCCGCAGTACGACAACACGGACGTGTACGCGTTCGTCAGCCCGGACAAGCCGGACTCGACGACGATCGTCGCGAACTGGATCCCGTTCGAGGAGCCGGCCGGCGGACCGAACTTCTTCACGTTCGCCGAGGACGCGCAGTACGACATCCACATCGACAACAACGGTGACGCGCAGGGCGAGTTGCTCTACCGGTTCACCTTCAAGACGCACATCAAGAACAAGAAGACGTTCCTGTACAACACGGGTCCGGTCGAGAGTCTCGACGACCCGGACCTCAACATCACGCAGACCTACGACGTCGAGCTGCTGAAGCTGAAGGACCAGTACCCGGTGTCGCGCACGAAGGTCGCGGACGATGTGCCGGTGGCGCCGTCGAACGTCGGCAAGGCGTCCATGCCGGACTACGCCAAGCTGCGCGACCAGGCCGTGTACAAGCTGGCGGGCGACTCGACGACGTTCGCCGGGCAGGCGGACGACCCGTTCTTCCTGGACCTCAGGGTCTTCGACCTCCTCTACGGCGGGGACCTCTCCGAGGTCGGCAACGACACCCTCAAGGGCTACAACGTCAACTCCATCGCCCTGCAGGTCCCGACCCACATGATCACCGAGTCGGCCGAGCAGCCGATCGTGGGCATCTGGTCGACGACCCAGCGCAAGAACGCGAAGGGCCAGTGGAAGCAGGTGTCCCGGCTGGGCAGCCCGCTGGTCAACGAGGTCGTCAACCCGCTGAAGGACAAGGACAAGTTCAACGCGTCCGCGCCCGGGGACGACGCGCAGTTCCTGAAGAACGTCACCAACCCCGAGCTGCCGAAGCTCATCGAGGCGATCTACAAGATCGAGGCGCCGGACGAGCCGCGCAACGACCTGGTCGACGTGTTCCTGAAGGGCGTGGAGGGCCTCAACCAGCCGCCGCACGTGACACCGTCGGAGATGCTCCGCCTCAACACCTCCATCGAGCCGGCCGCCGATCCGAAGCGGCTCGGCGTCCTCGACGGTGACAACGCGGGCTTCCCGAACGGGCGCCGGCTCACCGACGACGTGATCGACGCCTCACTGCAGGTCGTCGAGGGTGAACTGCTGGGCGCCAAGAACGACTTGGGCGACGCGGTCGACAAGAACGACAAGGAATTCGAGAAGCACTTCCCGTACGTCGCGCTGCCGACGGAGGGTTCACGCGGCCCGCTCGCCAAGGGCACCGACGGCGAGACGGACGTCCGCAGCCAGCTCGGCGACGCGCTTCAGCCGGCCGGCTCCGACAACATGCCGCTGATCGCCGCCTCGGCCGGCGCCGGTGCGCTCGGCATCCTCCTCATCGGCGCGGCCCTGATGTGGTGGCGCCGGATGCGGGAGCGGGCGTACTAGCCCTCCCCGCAGGGCGGACCACTCCGGTGGCTCCGCCCCCCAGACTGGCGCGGCCCGCAATGTACTCATCCCCCACGGCGCGGGCCGCGCCGCCGCCTGCGTGAACTTCCGTACAGAACAAGCGGACTGAGGAGTAGGGCATGACCCGGCCCACGAACGACACGGCCCCGGAGAGGGAACCCGGCCCCGATGTCACGCAGCACAACCAGAAAGCCGGGGATACGACGAACCAACCGGCCCCCACGGCAAACGCCGAACGCGTCGCCGCCGTCCGCCGGCTCGCGGCAGCCGGGTCGGAAGCCCGACGGGAGGGAGGGGCGAGCGGCAAGCGGGAGCTCGGAGGCGATGAGACGCTGAACGGCGGGGCGAGGGACGGGCAGAGCCCGGAGCCGGACGCCGCGGCCAACGGTCATGAGGCCGGCCGGTCCGCCGAGCCCGGGCACGGGCAGAGCCCCGAGCCGGGTGCCAGGCCGGACAGCGGGCACGACGACACACCGCCCCCCGGGCCGGAAACCCCGCGGAGTCCAGAGCCAGGTGCCGGGGCCGCGAGCACGCCGAGTCCGAAGGCTGCCGTTTCCTCTGTGGGCGCCGGCCCCCGCGTCGCCGCCCTGCGTCGCGTTGCCGCTTCGAGTCGGCGGCGGGGGATTCATCTTGCGGGGTGTGCCGCTCTGTTGGCCGTCGCGATGACTGCCGGGGCCGTCGCTGTTGGAGCCGTGCGGGACGGTGGGGGTAACGCCGTCGCGTCGGTGCCCGCGGCCGTGGCTCCGGGGGTGCTCGTTGGTGGGGATCTCGACGCGGGTATCGACTCTCTTCAGGCCCATCTCCGGGACCAGCCACGGGACTTCAGCGGCTGGGCCACCCTCGGGCTCGCCTATGTCGAGCAGGCCCGCACCAACGGTGACCCCTCGCGTTACCCGCAGGCCGAGCAGGCCTTCACGCGCTCGCTCGATCTCGGACCCGGCAACGACCAGGCCCTCGCCGGCCGCGCCGCCCTCGCCGCCGCGCGGCACGACTTCGAGGACGCCCTGACGTACGCCGACCAGGCGCTCGAACAGAACCCCTACAGCGAACGCGCCCTGGCCACCCGCGTCGACGCCCTCGTCGAGCTCGGCCGTTACGCCGACGCGTCCAAGGCCGCCGACACCGCCGACGACCGGCGGCCCGGCGTCCCCGTCTTCGCGCGGTACGCGTACGTGCGGGAGCTGCGCGGCGACGTGGCCGGCGCGCAGCGCGTGCTGGAGCAGGCGCTCAGCTCCGCCTTCTCCCCCGGCGACATCGCCTACATCGCCACCCAGCTCGGCCAACTCGCCTGGAACCAGGGCGACTACAAGGCCGCGCTCACCCACTACGCCCGCGCCCTCGCCGCCGACGAGAACTACGTCCCCGCCCTCGAAGGCCGCGCCCGCGCCCAGGCCGCCGGCGGTGACCGGGCCGGGGCGATCAAGGGCATGGAGAACGTCGTGGCCCGGTATCCGCTGCCCGGGCCCCTCGTAGTGCTCGGCGAGCTGTACGAGGAGCGCGGCGCCGACGGCGACAAGGCGAAGGCCGGCGACCAGTACGCCCTCGTCAACGCCTGGACCGCCCTCGCCCGCGCCAACGGCGTCAACGCCGACCTCGACACCGCGCTCGCCGCCGCCGACCACGGTGACAAGGCCTCCGCCCTGCGCGCCGCCCGCGCCGAATGGGACCGCCGCCACACCGTGCACACCGCGGACGCCTTCGCCTGGGCCCTGCACGTCAACGGCCGCTCCGACGAAGCCCTCCCCTACGCCCGCGAGGCCACCGCCACCGGCTACCGCAACGCCTCGTTCCTCTACCACCGCGGCATGATCGAACGCGCCACCGGCCACGCGAAGGACGCCCGCGAGCACCTCCAGGCAGCCCTGAAGCTGAACCCCGGCTTCTCCCCTCTCGGCGCTCGCGAGGCCCGTACCGCGCTCAAGGACCTGGAGGCGGCCGAGTGACCCCCCGTCGTCTGCTCGCCTCCGCCGGCGCCGTCCTCACGGCGGCCTGCGCGCTCGCGCTGTTCCCCTCCACCTCCGCGAGCGCGCACCCCCTCGGCAACTTCACCGTCAACCGCTACGACGGCCTCGTCGTCGCCCCCGGCGAACTGCGCGTCCTGCACGTCGAGGACCTCGCCGAGATCCCGGCGACCCAGGCGGCACCGGACATCAAGAAGTCGGGCATCAGTGAGTGGGCGCGACGCCGGTGTGCGACGGCCGCGCGGGACAGCGCCGTCACCGTCGACGGCCGTACCGCCGCCCTCACCGTCACCGCGAGCCACGCGCGCGTACGGCCCGGTCAGGCGGGGCTCGACACGCTCCGGGTGGAGTGCAGGCTGACGGCACCGCTCCCCGAGGACACCACCGTCACCCTCGGCTTCCGCGGCGCGGGCGCGGACTCCGGGCCCGGCTGGCGTGAGATCACCGCGCGCGGCGACCGGACGACGCTCACCGCGTCGGACGTACCGGAGGATTCGGTATCCCGCGAACTGACCGACTACCCCGAGGAGTTGCTCTCCTCCCCCGCCGACACCACGACCGCCTCCCTGCGTATCCGCCCCGGCGGCCCGGCCCTCGCCGAGGAACAGCGGGACGCCCCCGCCTCCTCCGTCCTCCCGCGCGGCGCCGACCGCTGGACCCGCGCCCTGGACAACCTGGTCGCCCGCCACGACCTCACCGTCGGCTTCGCCGCCCTCGCCCTGGTCATCGCGGTCTTCCTGGGCGCGATGCACGCCCTCGCACCCGGTCACGGCAAGACGCTGATGGCCGCGGTGGCGACGGCACGCGGCGGCAGGGCCCGCCTCAAGGACGTCATGCCCCTGGCCGCCTCGGTGACGGTCACCCACACCCTCGGCGTGGTCGCCCTGGGCCTCCTGGTCACGGCAGGCTCGGCGGCGGCACCCTCGGTGATCGCCTGGCTGGGCATCGCGAGCGGGGTCCTGGTGACGCTGGCGGGCGCGACGCTCGTACGACGGGCGTGGCGCGGGCGGAAGCACGGGCACGGTCACAGCCACCCCCACGGTCACGACCACGGGCACCCGCACGGACACGGCCACAGCCACGGAGACGGCCCTGGGCGCACACACGACCACGATCACGGGCATGCCCACGACCACACGCACGACGCCGACCACGCCCATGAACGCCCGCGAGTCCTGGTCGCCGCGCACAGTCACGCCGCGTCACAAGACCCCGTTCACGCCCCAACCCCCACAGCCGGCCACGAGCACAGCCACGAACACGATCACCCCCACCCCCACCCCCACAGCCACAGCCACATCGAGCACACCCACGGCGGCTTCACCCACTCCCACCCCACCGCCCCCACTCTCCGCGGCACGATCCTCCTCGGCTTCGCCGGCGGCCTCGTGCCCAGCCCTTCCGCGGTCGTCGTGCTCGTCGGCGCCGCGGCGCTCGGCAAGGCGTGGTTCGGGCTGCTGCTCGTCGTCGCGTACGGCGTCGGGCTCGCCCTCACCCTGACCGCCGCCGGGTTCGCCGTCGTCAAACTGGGTACGGGGGTGACCCGGGTGCTGGACCGGCGCCCCCGCTGGACCGCACACCCCCTGACGGCGTTCCTCCGCAGGACCGCACCCGTCGGTTCCGCGCTCCTCGTCGTGGCCCTCGGGGCCGGATTGGTGCTCAAGGGGGCGGCATCCGCACTCGGCTGAGCTACTTTTGGGGAGAAAACGCACGGATGCGAATGGGGGACGCCCGTGTCCGAAGAACCGGGCAGTGAACGTCTGATCGCCGGCCGCTACCGCCTCCTTTCGCCGCTCGGCGAGGGCGGCATGGGCACCGTGTGGCGGGCTCGCGACGAGGTGCTGCACCGTGAGGTCGCCGTCAAGGAGGTGCGCGCCCCGGCGGGACTGCCGGGCCCGGACATCGAGCGGTTGTACGCCCGTCTGGAGCGCGAGGCGTGGGCGGCGGCGCGGGTCGCCAACCGCAATGTCGTGACGGTGTACGACGTGGCCACCGAGGACGGCCGGCCCTGGATCGTCATGGAGCTGGTGCGCGGCATCTCGCTGGCCGAACTCCTGGACGCCGAGGGCCCGCTGACGCCGCAGCGTGCCGCGCACATCGGCGCCGAGGTGCTGGCCGCCCTGCGGGCCGCGCACGAGGCCGGGGTCCTGCACCGGGACGTGAAACCGGCCAACGTGCTGCTGTCGAACGACGGCCGTGTCGTGCTCACCGACTTCGGCATCGCCACCGTCGAGGGCAGCTCCGCGCTCACCATGACCGGCGAGGTCATCGGCTCGCCCGAATTCCTCGCCCCGGAGCGGGCGCTGGGCCGCACGCCGGGTCCGCAGTCCGACCTGTGGTCCCTCGGCGTACTGCTCTACGCGGCCGTCGAGGGCAACTCCCCCTTCCGCCAGGACACCCCCCTCAGCACCCTGCGCGCCATCGTCGACGAGGAGCTGCCCCCGCCGCACCGGGCCGGTCCGCTCACCCCCGTGATCGAGGGGATCCTGCGCAAGGACCCGGCCGAGCGGCTCACCACCGACCAGGCCGAACAGGACCTGCGGATCATCGGCGCGGGCGGCACACCCCGCGCGGACACCGTGCGGGCGGCCCCGTACACCCCGACGATCGCGGCCCACCAGCAACCACCGCAGCAGCCACCCCCGGCAGCCCCCGTCCCCACCGCCGCGACCACGCCCACCACCCCCACGCCCACCGGTCCCGACCGCAACCGCCGTGCCGCCATCGCCCTGATCGCAGGCCTCACCGCCCTCGCCCTGGCCCTGGCGGGTCTGACGTACGCCCTCCTCGACCGCGAGGACGGCGGCGGCAGTCCGGGCGCCGACGGCCGCACCAGCCAGGCCGGCGAGGGGACTTCGCCGACAGCGTCCGATACCGACGATGACAGCACCGCGGGCGGTTCCGGGAGTCCGGAAACGAAACCGCCCAGCAGCAGCCCCGCCACCACCCCCGCCTCGCAGTCCGTGCAGGTGTCGTTGTCGGGTGCGAACACGGAGTACTCCGGGCCCTGTCCGCCGTCGGACGGCAGGGCACCCGCGTTCACGGCGACGTTCACGGTGGGCCGGCTGCCGGCGCAGGTGAGTTATCGCTGGGTGTCGGAGGACGGCGAGATCATGGATCCGGGCTGGAAGACGCTGTCGTTCCCGGAGAGCGGCGGACGGTCCAAGCAGGACCGGGCGTTCGTGACGACGTATGACGACAGCGGGACGTTCGAGAACGCGATCAGTGTCGAGGTCCGTGATCCGGTGCGCACCACGTCCAACTCGGTGCCGTTCTCGGTGACCTGTGAGGCGGAGACCCCGACGGGCGGGGTCTCCCCTTCGCCACCTCCTACGGCGGCTCAGTGACGGTTCAGGCCGCGCTGTTCAGCACCGGCAGATAGCCGCCGGACTGGCCGGCCGCGGTGGGGTGGTACGAGTCGCCGATGTTGAGCCAGTTCACGCTGTGCAGCCAGGAGCTGCCGGAGCAGATCTCGTGGCCGGTGAAGGTGGGCCGGACGTCACCGAAGGTGAATCCGTGGTTCAGGGCGCGCTTCTCGATCGCGGTGTCCAGGTAGTCGGCCGCGGCGTTGATCGCCTTCCGCTTGGTCTCGGAGAGGCCGACGCAGGAGGCGCCGAGCTTGTAGAAGCGGGGGTAGCCGAGGACGACCACATGGGCGGCCGGGGCCTTGGCGCGGATCGCCGAGTACACGCTGTCGAGGCGGCCGGGCAGCGTGGAGTCGACGTACGCCTTCGCGGTGTTGATGCGGGACAGGCAGGCGCTGTCGGACTGGAGCACACAGGTCGTCATGACGTCCGCGAAGCCGGCGTCGTTGCCGCCGACGGAGATCGAGACGAGGGCGGTGCCGGAGTTGAGCGGGGCGAGCTGGCCGGCCGTGACATCACTCGTACGAGCGCCCGAGCAGGCCGTGAAGTGGAACGACGAGGGTGAGTTCGCGGCGGCCCAGAGGTAGGGGTACGCCCTGGTGCTGCGCTTGCAGTCGCCGCTGGAGGAGATGTAGCTGCCGGCGCCGACGCCGGAGGAGTAGGAGTCGCCGAGCGCCACATAGCCGCCGGTGGCGGCGAGTTCGGACGCCTGGGCCGTCGTGGCGCCGGTGAGGGCCGCGGCGGTGGCGAGGAGGAGCGAGGTGACGTATGAGGTAAATCGGGAACGTCTCATGGAACCTCCCTTTAGCAGGATCTCTGCCACAACCGTCGTAGCAACTACGCGTGTTGATAGGAAGTGTCCATGCCAAGACTTTTGCGGTCATCACACCTCCTCTCCCGCGGGTTCACGATGTGGTTGATTACGTGCCCATGACAGATTTGTTGACAGGGCGTCAACTGCCTTGTTCTACCCGCGCAGATGGCGGACGCTTTACTGCAGCCCGGAGTGGAACGCGACGCTCCGGGTCATGTGCGCGATCGCGCGTACATCCCCCACAGACGCGCACCCCACCCCGGCGCGCGCCGCCAAGAGGAGGACTCCCTCGTAATGGCACAACTGCGTAGCAAGAAGTTCCGGGTCGCCGCGATAACCAGCCTGGCGACCGCCGCTCTCGTGGGCGGCCTCACCGCCATCCCCGCCCAGGCCGCCCCGGCCGAGGGCAAGGTCCTGGCCGCCGGCTCCCCCACGGCGATCAAGGACAGCTATATCGTCACGCTCAAGAAGAGCGCCGGCCTGAAGGCCTCTTCCAGCGCGGGCAAGAACCTGGTCAAGGAGTACGGCGGCTCGGTGATCAAGACGTTCAGCACCGCGCTGAACGGCTATACCGCCACCCTCTCGGCGACCGAGGCCAAGAGACTCGCCGCCGACCCGGCGGTGGCCTCGGTCGAGCAGAACCAGCGCGTCCAGATGGACGCCACTCAGTCCAACGCCCCCTGGGGCCTGGACCGCATCGACCAGACCTCGCTCCCGCTGTCCGGCACCTACACCTACCCGGACACCGCGGGCAGCGGCGTGACGGTGTACGTCATCGACACCGGCGTCCGCATCACCCACAGGGACTTCGGCGGTCGCGCCCGCTACGGTTACGACGCCGTGGACGGCGACACCACCGCGCAGGACGGCAACGGCCACGGCACCCATGTGGCCTCCACCGTCGCGGGTTCCACCTACGGCGTCGCCAAGAAGGCGAACATCGTCGCGGTCCGGGTGCTGAACAACAGCGGCTCCGGCACCACGGCGGGCGTCGTCGCGGGCATCGACTGGGTGACGGCGAACCACTCGGGTCCCTCGGTCGCCAACATGTCGCTCGGCGGCGGCGCCTCCACCGCCCTGGACACGGCCGTGCGCAACTCCATCGCCAGCGGCGTGACCTACGCGATCGCGGCCGGCAACAGCAGCGCCAACGCCTCCTCGTACTCCCCGGCCCGGGTCACCGAGGCGATCACCGTCGGCGCCACCACCAACACGGACGCCAGGGCCAGCTACTCCAACTACGGCTCGGTTCTGGACATCTTCGCGCCGGGTTCCTCGATCACGGCGGGCTGGTACACCAGCGACACCGCGACCAACACCATCTCCGGTACGTCGATGGCGACCCCGCACGTCGCGGGCGCGGCCGCGGTCTACCTGGCCGGCCACACCTCGGCCACCCCGGCCACGGTCGCCACGGCCCTGACGGGCGGCGCGACCACCGGTGCGGTCACCAGCCCGGGCAGCGGTTCCCCGAACCGGCTTCTGAAGCTCGTGCCGTGACCCCGGTGCGCACCACCCCCTGAACGACCGTTCCCCGGAGGCGTCCGCCGCCTCCGGGGAACGGCGTGCGCAAAGCCGGGCGAGAAGACGAGAAGTGGCCCCGGGACCTTTCGGCCCTTGACGCCCGCCACGGAGCTGAGCGACATTGAAGCCCGGCATCCGGCGCTTCAGGGGGCAAAGTCGCCAATGCAGACCTTACGTATCAAGACAGCTTCAAGACCGGGCGCCGAGCAGGCGCGACCAGGGCCGGGGAGGGACCTGTCACCGCTGCTCGCGGGCGCCGCGACGGCCGCCGCCGGATTCGGCGCGGTCCTCGCACTCACCGGGACGGACTCACCGCTGCGCGCTCCGCTCACCCTGTTCTTCCTGCTCGCGGCGCCGACCGCGGCCATCGCCGCCGCGCTGCGCGGGCTGGAACCCTTCGGCCGGACCGTCGCCGCGATTGCGGGCGCGGTCGTCGTCAACATGCTGGTGGCCCAGGGGATGCTGGCCGTGCACCGCTGGTCGGTACGCGGCGGGATCGTGGCCGTGACCGCGGTCAGCTCCCTCGTGCTCCTGCTGGTTCTGGTACGGCGGCTGCGTGGCCGCACGACGAGGAAGCGGACTCCCTGACGTGGACATCAGCGTGTACCGCCCCGGCGAGCTCAGTGCCGCCGACCGGGCGGCGTGGACGGCGATGCAGTCCAAGGCCCATCTGCACGGATCGCCCGAGCTGGCGAACCCGTTCCTGTCCCCCGAGTTCACGCTCGCGGTCGGCCGCTGCCGGCGCGGGGTGCGGATCGCGGTCGTACGGGAGGGCGGCGAACCCACCGCGTTCTTCCCGTACCAGCGCACGGCGGCCGGGGTGGGGCGGGCCGTCGGGCTCGGCGTCTCGGACGCCCAGGGCCTGGTGCACCGGCCCGGGGTCAGCTGGGACGCCCGGGAGCTGCTGCGGGCCTGCGGGCTCGCCGTATGGGAGTTCGACCATCTGGTGGAGGGGCAGGCCCCGTTCGCCGCGGGGGCGTCCGGCAGCTTCCCGTCGCCGGTCATGGACGTCGACCAGGGCTACGAGGCGTATCTGAGCCAGCTGCGCGAGCAGGCACCGAAGTTCACCAAGTCGACGCTCGCCAAGGAGCGCAAGCTCGGCCGGAACCACGAGGGCGTGCGCTATGTGCACGACGAGCGCGACCCGGGTGCCCTGCGCGCCCTGATGGACTGGAAGTCCGCGCAGTACCGCCGCACGGGACGCAGCGACCGCTTCGCGCACGACTGGATCACCCGGCTGGTGGAGCAGCTGTTCCACACCCGCTCCGAGCCGTTCGCGGGGATCCTGTCCGTGCTGTACGCCGACGGGAAGCCGGTCGCCGCCCACTTCGGGCTGCGCTCCGAACGGGTGCTGGCCTGCTGGTTCCCGGCGTACGACCCGGCGTTCTCGAAGTACTCCCCCGGTCTGGTCCTGCATCTGCGGATGGCCGAGGCGGCCGCCGCCGACGGCATCGCGTATCTGGATCTCGGCCGGGGCCAGAAGGAATACAAGGACTCCCTGAAGACACGTGAACTCAGCGTGTCCGAGGGGTGGGTGACACGCCGTCACCCGGTCGCGCTGGGACACCGCGCGCGGCGTGCGCCGGTGCGGGCGCTGCGCAACACGGTGCAGTCCCGGCCGGAGCTGTTCGAGCCGGCGGACCGGCTGCTCAAGCAGATGGGGAAGATCCGGTCGGGACGCCGGTAACAGGCCAAAAGCAACAAAAACGTGAGGCCTCGTTCCAGGTCTTGCCATACAGGCTCAATCGTCAATACCGTCGTACATCTCACTCGCATCGGACCGTCGGTACGCGGCTCCAGGGGAGGGCTCAAGGGACCGCGGCGGCATCCGGTGGGGGGCGCGGTAGGGGGGTGCTCGGTGACCGCTCATGTGACCGAGTCGTGCCGCGCGACCGGCTGTCGTCTTGTTCCGGAGGCCGGCCAGATTTGCCAGCTCACGATGCGTGCGCGGAGAACCATGGAGGTGTATTTCACCGTGCCGTGAGTGAGAACCCCCCTTTCGAACCGGACAAAGAGCCGGGCCGCCCAGGGGCGGGCGGTCCACCGGACGAGAGGGACCAGACTCATGAGTTCTGTTCTGCGCCCCGCGACCGCGGGTCGCGATCCTTTCACTGCCGGCAAGTACCGGCCGATCTCCTCTCACCTGGCCATAGCGCCGCCGGTGAGCGTGGTGATTCCCGCCATGAACGAGGCGGAGAATCTCCCTTACGTCTTCAAGACGCTTCCGGACTGGATCCATGAAGTGGTTCTCGTGGACGGCAATTCAACCGACAACACTGTAGAAGTGGCCCGTGAGCTGTGGCCCGACGTCAAGGTCGTGCCGCAGCGCGGGAAGGGCAAGGGGGATGCCCTGATCACCGGGTTCGAGGCGTGCACCGGCGACATCATCGTGATGGTCGACGCGGACGGCTCGGCCGACGGCCACGAGATCGTGTCGTATGTCTCCGCCCTGGTCTCGGGCGCCGACTTCGCCAAGGGTTCCCGCTTCGCCAACGGCGGCGGCACGGACGACATGACGCCGATCCGCAAGCTCGGCAACTGGGCGCTGTGCACGGTCGTCAACCGCAAGTTCGGCGCCCGCTACACCGATCTCTGCTACGGATACAACGCGTTCTGGCGGCACTGCCTCGACAAGATCGACCTCGACTGCACCGGCTTCGAGGTGGAGACCCTGATGAACATCCGGGTGGTCAAGGCCGGGCTCAAGGTGCAGGAGATACCGAGCCACGAGTACCTCCGTATCCACGGCACGAGCAATCTGCGCGCCGTGCGGGACGGGCTGCGGGTGCTCAGGGTGATCCTGAAGGAGCGCTCCAACCGGCGTGCCCTGCGCCGCCGTCCGGCGCACTCCCCGATGCTCGACTCGGTCCGGGGAGAGATGTCTTGAGCGGTCCCGACATCTCCGTCGTGATCTGCGTGTACACCGAGGACCGCTGGGAGGACATCCTCGCGGCGGTCTCCTCGGTGCGGGCGCAGTCGTATCCGGCGCTGGAGACTTTGCTGGTCGTCGACCACAACGAGACGCTCCTGGACCGGCTGGCCAGGGAGTACAAGGAGTCCGACGAGGGCACGCCCGTGCGGGTGCTCGCCAACGCGGGCCCCCGTGGCCTGTCCGCGGGCCGCAACACCGGCATCGCCGCCTCGCACGGCGATGTGATCGCCTTCCTCGACGACGACGCCGTGGCCGAGCGGGACTGGCTGCGGCACTTCGCCGAGGGGTACGCCGACCCGCGGGTGATGGCGGTCGGCGGGCGTACGGAGCCCATCTGGGCGTCGGGGAGCCGGCCGGACTGGTTCCCGGAGGAGTTCGACTGGGTGGTGGGCTGCACGTACAAGGGTCTGCCGCCGGGCCGGGTCCGGGTCCGCAACGTCCTGGGCGGCAACGCCTCCTTCCGTCGTACGGCGTTCGACGCGGCGGGCGGTTTCGCCACCGGCATCGGGCGGGACGGCGACAAGCGGCCGCTGGGCTGCGAGGAGACGGAGCTGTGCATCCGGCTCACGCGGGCCAGACCTGACGCCGTGCTGCTGATCGACGACCGTGCGGTGATCCACCACCGGGTGCCCGAGGCGCGCGAGCACTTCGGGTACTTCCGCACGCGCACGTATGCCGAGGGCCTGTCGAAGGCGCTGGTGGCCCGGAGTGTGGGCGCCGACAAGGGGCTCGAGTCCGAGCGCCGGTACACCACCCGGGTCCTGCCGGCCGGGGTGGCGCGCGGGCTGCGGGATGCCCTGCTCGCGCGTCCCGGCGGTGCGGGGCGGGCCGGCGCGATCGTCGCGGGGGTGCTGACGGCGGCCGGTGGGTACGTGGTGGGCAGTGTCCGGACGCGCCGGGGCGGCGTGACGTACACGGTGGCAGGGATCGAGGGGGCCAGCGGATGACGGACGCGCGCGTGCCGATTCTCATGTACCACTCGATCGCGACCTCACCGAACGACGCCACCCGCGAGCTGTCCGTGGCGCCGGAGGCGTTCGCGGAACAGATGGCGCTGATCGGCGACCTGGGCCTCACACCGGTCAACACGGCCGATCTCGCGGCCCGCTGGCGCTCGGGCAAGCCGCTGCCCGGGCGCCCTGTGCTGATCACCTTCGACGACGGCTACGAGGGCGTGCACCGGCACGCCCTCCCCGTGCTCGCCAAGCACGGCTTCGCCGCCACCCTGTTCGTCTCCACGGGGTGGCTGCGCGGCCCGTACGACACCGGGGGCGGCCTGGACGCCATGCTCGACTGGAACCAGGTCCGCGAACTCGCCGGGGCGGACGTCGAGATCGGCGGCCACAGCCACACCCATCCGCAGCTCGACCAGATCCCGGACGACACACTGCGCTCCGAGCTGATCCTCTGCAAGGAGATCATCTCGGACGAGCTGGGCACCGTCCCGTCCTCGTTCGCCTACCCGTACGGCTACTCCAGCCGCCGGGTGCGCGAGACGGTGCGCGAGACGGGGTACGCCCAGGCGCTCGCCGTCAGCAACGGTCTGGCCCGGCGCCGGCAGGGGCCGTACGCCCTGACGCGGCTGACCGTGCGCCGCAGCACCGGCATCGAGGAGTTCCAGCGGCTGGTCGAGGGCCGCGCCATCGCCCGCACCTTCGCCACGGACCGTGCCCTCACCAAGGGGTACGCCGTGGTCCGCAGAGCCCGACAGGTCCGCCGGAAGGCCATCCGTTCCCGTGTCTGACACGACGACCACGACCGAGCCCACCGCTCCCGACGCCAAGGCGCCCGAGCAGTCGGGGCGCCGGCTCCGTCTGCCCGGCCTGGGCCGGTCGTCCGGCGGCAGCCCGCTGTTCCGCAACGCCTACGCCCTGATGCTCAACACCGGCGTCTCCGCGGTGCTCGGGCTCGGCTTCTGGCTGGCGGCGGCCCGCTACTACTCCGAGGCCGCCGTCGGGCAGGGCTCCGCCGCGATCGCCGCGATGAAGTTCCTCGCCGGCCTGACCGCGGTGGCTCTGACCGGCGCGCTGGCCCGGTTCATCCCGGTCGCGGGCCGCGGCACCGGGCGGCTGATCTTCCGTACGTACGCGGGCAGTTGCGTGATCGTGGCGCTGGCCGCGGGCGTCTTCCTGCTGACGCTGGCCGCGTGGGGGCCGTCGTACCGCTTCCTGCAGGGGCCGGTGAACGGGCTCGGCTTCATCCTGGCCGTCGTCGCCTGGAACCTGCTCACCCTCCAGGACGGGGTGCTGACCGGGCTGCGCAGCGCGCTGTGGGTGCCGGTCGGCAACACCGCGTTCTCGGCGGTGAAGCTGGGCCTGCTGGTCGCCTTCGCGACGGCCGTCCCGACGACCGGTGTCTTCGTGTCGTGGGTCGCGGCGATCGCCGTCTCGGTGCTGCCGCTGGGCTGGCTGGTGTTCCGGCGGCTGGTGCCACGGCATGTGAAGGCGACCGAGGACCACGCGCGTCCGCCGGCCCTGCGGGAGATCGGCAAGTTCCTGGCGGGCGACTACACGGGTTCGCTGTTCTCCCTGGCCGTCGTCTACCTCATCCCCGTGATCGTGGCCGCGCAGGTCAGCTCCGAGGACAACGCGTACTTCTACATCACCACCACCATAGGCGGCACGGTCAACCTGCTCGCCATCAACATGGGCGCCTCCCTCACGGTCGAGGGCTCGCACGACCCGGGACGACTCGCCGCCAACACCCGGGCCGCGCTGCGCCGCATGGCCCGGATCATGCTGCCGGTGGCCGCGGTGCTGTTCTTCGGGGCGCCGTGGATCCTGGGCGTCTTCGGCGCGGGCTACGCCGACGCGGCGACGCCGCTGCTGCGCTGGTTCGCGGTCGGCGCGGTGCTGCGGGTTGTCATGGAGACGTACTTCGCGGTGCTGCGCGCGCAGAGCCGTACCGCCGGACTGGCCTGGCTGCAGGGCCTGTTGTGTGCCCTGGTGCTCGGGCTGACGCTGCTGCTGCTCCCGCGGATGGGCCTGACCGGCGCGGGCGTCGCCGAGATCTCGTCGCTCGCGGTGATCGTCGCGCTCGCCGCGCCCAAGCTGTACAAGGTGGCCAGGGCCGCGCCGGCCACGGTCCCCGAGGACGCGGCACCCGACGGCGACCTCGCCGATCTGGGGGCGCGCGAGGTGCCCGGGAGGCGAGGGCCCGCGTGGGCGCTGGACAGCGACACACTCGCGCTCGGCATCCATGTCGACTTCGACCACCAGGAGCGCCGGCCCGATGTCCGTCCGGGACCGGGGACGCCGCCCACCGGGGCGCCCGTCGGCCGGGACCCCCGGCCGACCTGGGCGCGGAAGCCGGAGCTGGGGCTGCCGGTCGAGGAACGGGAACCGGGCTCGGAGGCCTCGCTGGGGCCGACGGAGGTGGACGCGCCGTTCGAGTCCGAGTTCGACGCGGGCAAGTCGGCCGAACGCGAGGAGCCCGTCGTAGCCGCGGAGCCGGCCGTACGAGAGGAGGCCGCCGTACCGGAAGAGCCGCCCGCGCGCGACGAGGTACGGCAGCCCGAGGCGCCGCCGCTCGCCTGGCGGGACCGTCTGCATCCCACCCGCCTGGGTGTGGTCCTCGGCTGTCTGCTGACCGCCGCCCTGCTGCTGTACTGGGTGCCCGCGCTGCGGCTCGGCGAGGCCGACCTCGACGGGATGGGCGGGCTCGGGCTGATCTCCGTGCTGCCGCTGCCGACGCTGGTCGGGGCCGCGCTGCTGGCCACGGTGTTCGCGTCGCTGCTGTGGCTGGGCCGGGAGCACAAGGCGCTGCTGCTGATCACGCTGCTCGCGACGGTCGTGTCCCTGCACGCGCTGCCCGCCGTGATCGAGACCGAGCCGCGGTTCGCGACGGCCTGGCAGCATCTCGGCTTCCTCGACTACATCGACCGCACCGGGTCCGCCGTACCCGACCTGGACGCCCGCTGGAGCTGGCCGGGCTTCTTCGCGGTGGCCGCGTTCGTCGCGAAGGCGTGCGGGGTCACGGACTTCACCGAGGTCATCCGCTGGTGGCCGCCGGCCGTGCAACTGCTCTATCTGGCGCCGATGTTCCTGCTCGTGCGCTCGATGCGGGCGAGCTGGCGCGCCAAGTGGACCGGCATCTGGATCTTCGTGCTCAGCGGCTGGGTCGGCCAGGACTACTTCTCACCGCAGGGCTTCACCTACCTCCTCTACCTGGTGTTCGCTGCGGTCCTCCTGGTCTGGTTCCGCCCACCGCGCGTGATCTGGACGAAGCGGCGCCCCGGCGAGGCGGAGGTCGAACCGGCCGGCCGCCGCCAGCGGGCCGTGCTGCTCATACTCGTCACAGGGCTGTTCGCGGCGAGCGTCCCGGCCCACCAGCTCACCCCGTTCGTGATGCTGGGCGTGCTGGCCGCGCTCGTGCTGATCGGCAAGTCCGAACTGCGCGGGCTGCCCATCCTGTTCGGCGTGCTGGTGGCGTTCTGGGTCGGCTTCATGGCCGAGCCGTACTGGTCCGGACACTTCGACGAGCTCTTCGGCGGAGTCGGCGGCGTCGGCAGCAATGTGTCGTCGTCGGTGTCCGGCCGTATCGAGGGCGGCAGTTCGACACACAAGCTCGTGCTGTACACGCGCGTGCTGCTGGCCGGCAGTGTGATGACCGCCGCCTGCTACGGCTGGTGGCGCCGCCGCGACCACAAGTACCGCGAGCGGTCGCTGCTGGTCCTCACCTTCGTGCCGTTCCTGGGCTTCGGCATGCAGTCGTACGGCGGCGAGATGGCCCTGCGGGTCTTCATGTTCGCCCTGCCGGGCGCGGCCCTGCTCGCCGGTCTCGCCCTGTTCCCGCGCACCGGCGTCACCGCGAAGGAGCGCGACAAGGACCGGGTGAGTCTCGCTCCGCTGGCCGCGCTGATGGCGGGCCTGGTCCTCATCGGCGGCTTCCTGGTGGCCCGTTGGGGCAACGAGCCGTTCGAGCGGATCCGGCCCGGCGAGGTCGCCGCCATGGAGTACGTGTACGCCCAGGACGATCCGAGCCTGCGTCTGCTGTGGCTGAGCAACGACACGCTCAACAACGTGACTCCGGCGATGCCGTGGGGTTCGCGGGACATGGAGAAGGTCGAGTACGTGCCGACACTGGCGCCGACCGACCCGGTGCTGGTGTCGGGGCTGGTCAAGGCGCTGAAGGACGCGGGGCAGAACTCGTATCTGATGATCAACCGCAGTCAGGTCACCTATCTCCGGCTGGACATGGGCTATTCGACGACCTGGGAGTCCCGGCTCGTACAGAACCTGGACAAGCGGCCGGAGCTGAAGAAGACGTTCAGCAACACCGACGTCACCCTTTACACGATGGCGAAGCAGCCCGCGGGCAAGGTCCCCGCCGCCGATCCCGGGCCGATCGGACCGCAGGTGACCTGGACGCCGTGGTCGGTCGTGGGCGCTCTCGCGGCGCTGGCGCTGATCGTGCTGCTGACCGCGCGGGAGGTCGTGCGGGTGGCGGTGCGGCCGGGCGTGCGGCAGCTGCGGTGGCTGCAGAGCAGCTTCTGGTTCTCGCTGCCGCTGCTGGCGGTGCTGCTGGCCTCGCTGGTGCAGCGGTTCCTGACGATCAAGTGAGCGAGGTCGGCATGGTGGTCAAGTGGCTCAGCGGCTGAGCCACTTGACCTCATGCGCTCGCATGTCGAACCGCTTCCCGTCGACCTTCGCGCTGATCGGCCGGTCCAGGATGTTGACGACCAGGACGGCCTTGTCGGTGGCGAGGACGCGGACGTCGGGCACGTCGTCGGCGGCGACGGACACGCTCTCGTAGGCGGTCCCCGGCGGGAACTCCCTGCTGAACCGCGCGACCAGGTCGTACATCGGCAGCTTCTTCCCACCGCCGGCCCTGTCGGTGGGCGTCCACAGGCAGCCGGGGCAGTCGGTGCCCTTCTCCTCCTCCGGGTTCCAGTAGAACCCCGAGGTCGCGCCGCCCTCGGCCATGGCGATCATCCCGGCGGCCTGGACGGCGACACGGTGCGGCTCGGACCAGCCCTTGCGGTCGTCGTTGCCGTCGGCGGTCTCGACGTAGTACTCGGCCCACCACAGCGGCAGATCACCGGTCTGCCGCCGCACCCACTGGCTCACGGCCGTGAACTTGTCGGTGGCCGCGAACTCGTCGGACAGGAACTCGTCGTCCCGGGTGTAGCTGGAGCCGTCCACGACGACGAAGTCGGCGCCCACCTTGTTCTTGTTCCAGTAGGCGAAGGCGTCCACGATGCGTTGGTCCATGGCGCCCCAGCTGCCCGTCAGCGCCGTCGAGGCCTCCTCCGCGCGCGGGTCGACACTGTCCATCACCAGGTACGGCCCGCCGACCATGATGTCCGGGTCCACCGCCTTCAACGCCTTGTGGACGAGGTTGTAGAGCCTGGTGTACCCCTCGTAGTCCCAGCGGGCCTCGGCGTCGTTCCAGAAGCCCTTGAACTCGTTCCAGACGATGAAGTGGCGTACGTCCGGATAGCGCTTGGCGACGGTCACGGCGAGCGCGGCGAAGTCCTCGAAGTGCTCGGGTTCCGGGGCGGTCTCCAGGGCGGCCTGGCTCCAGTTCGTGTTGTCGACGCCGGCCTTGCCGCCCTTCATCCAGTCGGGCGCACAGCACAGGGTGACCACCGGGGTGCCGCCGGACGCACGGACGAAGTCGATGCGGCGGTCCATCGCCTCGAAGTCGTAACGCCCCTTCACCGGCTCGGGATTGTCGGCGCCCCAGCCCATGATGTGCTGGTTCTGCGGCAGCCCTCCGCCCTGGGAGAGCAGGCCCTCGGCACGCTCGACGGCGGCGCCGCTGCCCTCGTCGGCACTGTGCTGGGTGTGGGTGAAGCCCCAGCCGACGTCCGGTGTCGTCTCGTCCTCGGGTGCGGCGGGAGTGCCGTGCACCTTGTCGCCGTCGCGTGAGGTGCCCCTGGTGCTTCCGCCGTCGGCGGGAAGCGTGTTGAGCAGGGTCACCACCAGGGCCAGCGCGGCCAGACCCACCCCGAGCAGCGCGGTGAGCCGCCACCGCCCTGCCCCCGAATTCCACCCATGACGTCCCATCAAGGGCAACAGTAACGGCGGAAATCACCCCGGGGGCAGAGTTCGTAGGGCTACGCCCTTGTAACAGGACGGAGGGGGTACAAACGGAGCCGACGGGCACCGCCGACACTCCGGGCCGACCTCGGAAACCGGGTGCACACGGCGGCCTCGTGCCGGATCATGGCGGCATGTCTGCGAACCCACACGACGCTCTGCCGATCCGGCTCAACGTCGACGACAGCGACTCGCCGTCCGACGTCGTCGACGCGCTGTTCCTCGGCCGCTTCGCGACGGGCGAGCAGCCGTACTCGCACGCGTCCAACATCGACCGCGTACGGTCCGGGGCGACGCTCCTGCCGCCCGGCGCCCGCGTGCTGCGCGCCGCCCGCGACGACGACCGCAGCGCGACGCTGGCGGAGGGCGACGGCTGGACCCTGCTGATCTCCCGCTGGAACCGCGGCGCCGACATCACGGTGACGGCGACCAGCGCCGAACTGGCCGAGAAGGTCCTCGACCAGGCCACCGACGGCGCGGCGGACGAGCCCGAGCCGCAGCCGGAGAACGTGACCATGGGCTTCTGGTACGTCTCCCCGAGGCGCGGCCCGCACCGCACGACCCGCCAGATCTCGGCGGGCACCTGGGACGAGGTGCGGGAGAACTACACCGCGCCGGTGGCGGACGCCATGGACCACCTGATGAAGACGACCCCGGAGGACATCGCGGGCCGCCTGCTGCTCCTGCACGGCCCGCCGGGCACCGGCAAGACGTCGGCGCTGCGCACGCTGGCGCGTTCCTGGCGGGACTGGTGCCAGGTGGACTGCGTCCTGGACCCGGAGCGCCTGTTCTCCGACGTCGGCTATCTGATGGACATCGCGATCGGCGAGGAGGACTCCACCGGCAAGGGCCGCTGGCGGCTGCTGCTCCTGGAGGACTGCGACGAGCTGATCCGCGGGGAGGCGAAGCACACGGCGGGCCAGGCCCTGTCGCGGCTGCTGAACCTCACCGACGGCCTGCTGGGCCAGGGCCGCAACGTCCTGGTCGGCGTCACGACCAACGAGGACCTGGAGCGCCTCCACCCCGCCGTCGTCCGCCCCGGCCGCTGTCTGGCCCGTATCGAGGTGGGGCCGCTGACCCGGCGGGAGGCGGTGAGCTGGCTGGGCAGGGAGGCCGTCGGCCGGGAGGAAGATCTGGGCCGTGAGGGGGCGACGCTGGCGGAGCTGTACGCGCTGCGGCGCGGGACGTCTCCGACGGCGCTGCCGGAGCCGCGGGGCGGGGCGGACGCGGGGCTGTATCTGTAGATCCCGCCGGCCGGTGCTTTGATGGAGATATGACCCTGTTCGTCGGCACGTCGGGGTGGCAGTACAAGGACTGGCGGGGCGTCCTGTACCCGGCTGACGTGCCCGTGCGGCGGTGGCTGGAGGAGTACGCGGAGCACTTCGCGACGGTCGAGATCAACAACGCCTTCTACCGGCTGCCGACGCGGGAGAACTTCGAGGCCTGGCGGGCCCGGGTGCCGGACGACTTCGTGATCGCGGTCAAGGCCAGCCGCTACCTCACCCACATCAAGCGGCTGCGGGACCCCGAGGAGCCGGTGGACCGCCTGATGACCCATGCGGCGGGCCTGGGCGCCCGGCTGGGCCCGGTCCTGTTGCAACTGCCACCGACGCTGCAGGCCGACCCCGACCTGCTGGACACGTGCCTGGCCTGCTTCCCCCGGTCCACCCGGATCGCCGTCGAACCCCGGCACGACTCCTGGTGGACGCCTGAGGTCCGCAAGGTCCTGGAGTCCCGGGGCGCCGCCCTGTGCTGGGCCGACGTACGGGCCCGCCCGGTGACCCCGCTGTGGCGGACCGCCGACTGGGGGTACGTCCGCTTCCACGAGGGCCGTGCGCAGGCGTGGCCGCGCTATGGCAGGCAGTCGCTGAAGACGTGGGCCGAGCGGGCCGCGGGGGCGTGGTCCGAGGGCGAGGACGTGTACGCGTACTTCAACAACGACCCGTATGGGGCGGCGGTGGAGGATGCGAGGGCGTTCGGGCGGGTGGCGGCGGCGAAGGGGCTGGAGGTCACGCGTACGCCATGACGACCGTGCCGCCCGACGACAACCGCACCGCCTTCCAACCGCTCCCTTCATCTCGCCGCCGACATTGATTCCGCCGCAACGACGCTCAGCCGCGACGGCGTACTCCGGCGGTGCCGAACCCGGCTCAGCCTCCGGACGCCGAACCCCTACTTCCCGAACGCCGCCCGCAGGGCGTCCCGCACGGCACCAAGCGCCGCGTCCTCGTCCAGCCCCAGACGTCGGACACGCTCGGCGTAAGCCTGCGCGGCCGACGCCAGCTCCCGCTCCGCCGCCGAGCCTGCGGCAGCCACGAACGTGCCGTTGCGCCCCCGCGTCTCGATCACCCCGTCCGTCTCCAGCGCGCGGTACGCCTTGGCGACCGTGTTCGCGGCCAGCCCCAGCGACTCGGCCAGCCCCCGCACGGTCGGCAGCCGGTACCCCACGGGCAGCACCCCCGATCGCGCCTGTTCGGAGATCTGCGCCCGCACCTGCTCGTAGGGCGCGGCACTGTCGTCGATGTGGATCTTCAAGGTCACGCAGTGATTGTCCCGTACCCGCCGGAAAATGAGAGGAGCCCGCGCGCGCCACCACGTAGCGTGCGCACACATGACTGTGCTTGTGCGCGATCTGCGCCCCGAAGTCCCCGCCGACGCCGAGGGCTTCGTCCTTGTCCGGCAGCTTGCCGTGCCCTTCATGGTGACCACCCCGCGGTCCGCGGTGCACGCCCTCACCCACGCCCATCCGGACGCCGGTTTCCGCCAGCTCCTCGCCGAGCAGGGTGGTGAGATCATCGGCACGGCCCAGGTCGGTGTCGCCCACGACAGCCCGACGCCGGGCCTGGGCTTCGCCAACGTGTACGTGCATCCCGGGCGGACGGGACGCGGCGCCGGTTCCCTGCTGGTCCGCACCGCCGAGGAGTACCTGGCCACCCGGGGTGTGACCAAGGTCTTCACCTGGGTCCTGGACGAGCCGCACAACCACGCCTTCGCCGAGCGTCGCGGCTACGAGGCGAGGCGCTCCGCGCACTTCCTCCGCCTGGACCTGGCGAAGGGCGAGCTGCCCCCGCTCCAGTCCCCGCCCGCGGGCGTCGAGCTGCGCACGGCCGCCGACTACGCGGACGATCCGCGCCCGATGTTCGAGCTGGACGCGGAGGTGACGTCCGACGAACCGAGCGACGTCGGCGCCGAGTTCACGGACTACGAGGCGTGGCTCGAGGAGACCTGGATGCACCCGCTGCTCAACCGCGAGCTGACGACCGTCGCGGTCGTCGACGGCCGCCCCGCCGCCTTCAGCGTGGCCCACACCGACGACGCCGGCCGCTACGGCACCGCCATGACCGGCACCGCCCGCGCCTTCCGCGGCCGGGGCCTGGCCAAGCTCGCCAAGAACGACTCCCTGCACCGCGCCCGCGCCGCCGGGTTCACGGAGGCGTTCACGGGCAACGACACCGGCAACGAGCCGATGCTCGCGATCAACAATTGGTTCGGCTACGAGATCTGCGCGACGGAGGTCCGCTGTGTCCACGAACTCACCTGACACGGCACGTCACCTGGACGTGGTCCTGGTCAAGGCGGGCCGCACGAAGATCCGTTACGGGAGCACGCTGGTGAGCGACGACGGCACCCGTGTCGCCGTCCGCGCCCCCTGGGCCGGCGCCGGCGTACGCGACTTCGGCTTCGTGCGCTTCGAGCCGGGCGACGTCTTCACGGAGTACTACTGGCGTGACCGCTGGTACGCCGTGAAGGAGGTCCGCGACGGCACGGGCGCCCTCAAGGGCTGGTACTGCGACATCACCCGCCCGGCCACGGTCTCCGCCGGCGAGCTGGTCGTCGAGGACCTCGACCTCGACCTGTGGCGCTCCGCCGACGGCACGGACGTACGCCGCCTGGACGAGGACGAGTTCGCCGAGAGCGGCCTCGCGGAGACGGATCCGCAGGCCGCGGCGGCCTCCGTGGCGGCCCTCGACGAGCTGGAGTCGCTGGCCCGCGAGGACGGCTTCGAGGCGCTGCTGGCGTAACAGCCGGGCTCACGGCACGGCGGCCACCACGGCGTACCGCTCGTCGTCCACGTCCTTTCCCCACAACCGCGCGTCACCGGACAGCCGCTCCACGCGCACCGGCCCGGTGAGCGGGGCGAGGAGGGCGGCGAGCCGGTCCGCCGGTATGCCCACCGGTGTGACCGTCCCCCACACGCCCTCGACCAGGACGAGCCGCCCGCCGGGCCTGAGCAGCTCCCGCCAGTGCCGCAGGACCCGGCCCGGCTCGGGCAGCGCCCACAGCACATGCCGTACGAGGACCACGTCGAAGCGCTCCTCCCCGACCGGCGGCGCCGCCGCGTCACCGACGAGGAACGCCGCGTCACGTCCGACGAGCTTGGCGCGGGCGAGATCCACCATGGGCGGGGAGCTGTCCACGCCGGTCACTCGGTGTCCCTGTCCGGCGGCGAGCAGCGACAGGCTGCCGGTGCCGCAGCCGAGGTCGAGGACGTCCGAGGGGCGCTCGGGCAGCCAGCCGCGCAGGCGGTCCGCCCAGGCCCGGCGCGCCTCCGGGTCGCGCAGGCCATGGTCCGGTTCGTCGTCGAAGGTGGCGGCCGCCGCGTCCCAGTCGAGGCCGGTCCCGGTGCCGTCACCATGATCGTCGTTGGTCATGCACCCAGGGTGACACCCGCCACTGACAGTCGAATCGTGACAGCCGCCACTGACAGACCGACGCCGATGAGGAACTCTCGCCGAAAGGGTCTACCTCCGTGACAAACGCGGAACTCGGGTAGGCGCGAAGGAGGCAGCCATGCGCCGTGTGACCGTGCAGAAGCCCCTGAAGAAGACGGACGCCCGCCGGATCCGCGAGGAGGCCGACGAGCGCCCCGCGGGGCGCCCGGAAGTCCGAAAGGACATCGCGCGCACGTGGTGGCCGGACGGCTGAGCCGACCCGCCCCCAACAGCCCGTCCCTGACGGCGATGCCGTCCTACCTGATCTCAGTCTGAGCACTCCCTTAAGGCGGCCATAAAGATCGCCGCGGACCGCCTCCAGCAGGCGGTTTCGCGGTTTCTTGGATCCGGCACCCCATCAGCACCGGTTCCGAGGAGATCCCCCATGCCCGCACGCCGCAAGGCCGCCGCCGTCGCCGCCGTCGGCATCGCCCCGCTCGCCCTGACCGCCCTCGCCCCGGCGGCCGCGCACGGTTCGATGGGTGACCCCGTCAGCCGGGTCTCGCAGTGCTACGCGGAGGGTCCCGAGAGCCCCACGTCCGACGCATGCGAGGCGGCCGTCGCGGCGGGCGGCACGCAGGCGCTGTACGACTGGAACGGCGTCCGGATCGGTGACGCGGGCGGCCGGCACCAGGAGCTGATCCCGGACGGCAAGCTGTGCAGCGCGGACAACGAGGCGTTCAAGGGGCTCGACCTGGCCCGCGCCGACTGGCCGGCGACCAGCGTGAGCAGTGGGTCGTACACGTTCAGGTACCGGGTGACAGCCCCGCACAAGGGCACCTTCAAGGTGTACGTCACCAAGGACGGCTACGATCCCACCCAGCCGCTCGCCTGGGACGACCTGGACCTGGCGAACCCGGTGGCGACGGCCACCGACCCGGTCGCGTCGGGCGGCTTCTACACCTTCTCCGGCACCCTGCCCGAGCGCTCCGGCAAGCAGCTGCTCTACGCGGTCTGGCAGCGTTCGGACAGCCCGGAGGCGTTCTACTCCTGCTCGGACGTCACCTTCGGCGGCGATGCCGCCACCGTCGCCCCGAGCGCCTCGGCGCCCTCCGAGGAGCAGATCGAGGACGGTACCGACAAGTCGACGGTCGAGCACCACGGGCACGGCGACGACGACGCCGGTACGTCGGCGGAGCCGGCCGCGGCGCCCGAGGCCCCCGTCGCCAACCGGCCCAAGGCGGCCGGTGCCACCGGGAACCTCGCCGAGACCGGCGGCGACACCAGCACCCCGTACCTCGTGATGGGCGGCGCGGGCGTGCTGGCGCTCGGTGCGGCGATCCTGTTCGCGTCGCCCCGCCGGCGTGCGGTGAGCGGCGGCCGGCACGGTCGCTGAGACGGGCTTCGGGGCTTGTCCGGCGGCTCAGGCCGGACAGGCCCCGAGGACACGCACCGGCCTCAGCCGAACACCGAGGCGCAGGTGGTCGGGGTGGCGCGCGCCGGGTCGAGGGCGTTGGTCACCTCGTGGAAGGCGACCCTGGAGAGCAGCCCGATCGCCGCGTGCTCGGAGAGGTCCAGCGGGCACAGGTCCTGCAGGACGACGTTGTTGACGTTCGGTCCGCTGAGGAACTGGCTCCGGTACGGCGTGACCACCTCGTCGTACTTGGTGGCGAGGACCGTGTAGCGGACGCCGGGGACGGTGTCGCCGTCCGCGTTGAGCTTGGTGAGGAAGGCGGAGCCGGCGGCCTGGTCGGCGAGGGCGGGGATGTTGGCGGAGAGCAGGTCCCTGGCGCCGGGGAAGTAGTCCAGCAGCTGGGTGAGGCCGCCCAGGGTGGTGCCGTGGTTGCTGGGCGCGATCCCTACGAGGGCGTTCACCTTGGCGGCTCCGCCGAGGAACTTGAGGTAGTAGCGGGGCATCATGCCGCCCTGTGAGTGGCCGACGAGGTCGGTCTCGGCGGCGCCGGTCGAGCCGAGCACCTTGTCGACGAAGGCGGACAGCTGCTCGGCCGACTTGTCGACAGGCCCGAGGCCATGGAAGAAGGACACGCCCGGCAGCTGGCCGAAGTCGAAGGAGTAGACGCAGTAGCCGCGGTTCTTCAGGTACGGCGCGAGGGCCAGCCAGTTGTCGACGGAGTTGGCGAAGGTGCCGTGCACGAGGACGACGGGGCGGGGGTGGGCGGCGGACGGTTTGCAGGCGAAGTCGTTCCAGCCGCTGCTGGGTGCGTCGGCGGCGGCCTGGGCGGTGGTGGCGGCGGGGACGACGGCGACCACGGCGGTCAGCAGCAGCGCGGTCAGGGGTCTGAGCACTCGTTTCCAGGGCAGCATCGGGTGATCTCCTTGCGGCTCAAGGGAAGGACGATGGCCTTACGCCCTGTGATCCGGATCACGAGGATGCTGTTCACTCGTCAAGTTACGGACGGGTAGTTCACATGTGAAGTTACGCGTCAGTAAAAACTTCCAGTGATAACCGGCGGCGGGCGACAACTACTGATGAACCCTCACCAGGCAGGCCTGATGCGCCCATAGGGAGCGATGCGCACCAACCGATCGCACAACGCCCGCACTTCCCGCTCGCCGAGCACATCGACCCAGCCCTGCACAGCCTCCGCCGCCGCCTCCTCGGCCGCCCGCGTACAGGCCCACCCCCGCTCGGTCAGCACAACCAGCCGCGCCCGCGCATCACCGGGATGCGGCCGCCGCTCGACGAACCCCTTCCGCACGAGCTCGTCGACGAGCTGGCTGGCAGCCTGCTTGGTCACCCCGAGATGGGTCGCGAGGTCGGTGACCGTGGCACCGTCCGGAGCAAGCCGGGCGAACGCGAAGCCGTACGCCGGGCGCGCCTCGAAACCGCGGGCGACGACACCGTCGTTGATGCGCTGCGTGAGATCGCCCGCGGCGGCGAGCAGGGCGGCGGTCAGGGCCAGGGCCTCGGAGTTCTGCACCCGGGCATTGAAACACCCTTGACGAATTGGTCAAGCAGCTTGACCATAAGCCATATAGTCAAGCTACTTGACCAATCCTCACCTCGTCATCCGGAGGCGCAGCCATGCCCGTAGTCCGCCCGTCCGAAGCCGTGGTCCACGAGATGCACGGCGCCCGCTTCGTCTCGTACGCCACTCCCCGCACCGGCAGTAAGGAACTCTGCGCCTGGCGCGGCGAGATCCCGCCCGGCACAAAGGCCCCCGCGCACTCCGTCAGCCGGGAGGAGATCCTGCATCTGCTCGACGGTGAACTGCTGGTCACCCTCGATGACCGCACGACCCGCGTCACCACCGGCGACACTCTGATCATCAACCCCGGCGCCACCCTCGCCGTCGAGAACCCGACCGACCGGACCGCGGTCACCTGGGTCACGACCTCCGTCGGCCTGGAGGCGGAGCTGGCCGACGGGACGCGTATCGCTCCCCCGTGGACCCACTGACGTCTACGCGGCCAGCGACCCCGGCATCACCGCGTGCGGCCCGAACTTCGCTCGCGCGCGGTCCGCGACCTCCTCGATGCGGCGGGCCTTCTCGTCGAGCGGGTCGAAGGTGAGCTGGTGGGAGGCCTGTTCGGCGGGGTCGAGGCCCTCGGCGCGCAGGACCAGCGCGCGGACGCGGGCGCGTTGCAGGCCGAGGGCCTCGTACATGCCGTACGCCGCTTTGGTCAGTGCCACCGAGTGGGCGGTCGGTTCCCCGAGGGTGCGGGTGCGGGTCGTCGAGATGGAGGTCCCCCCGCTCGAGCCTGTTCGAGAGTGGGGGAGGTCGGCGTAGCGGACGGTGAGGGTCAGGGTGCGGCAGACCTTGTCGAGGGCGCGCAGCCGGGCGCCCAGTTCCTCGGCGGCCGAGAGCAGGGCGCGGCGGTGCCGGTCGGGGTCCAGTTCGTCGCGGGTGAAGGGGCGTTCGGTGACCAGCGAGCGTGACACCGCGTTCGGGACCACCCGGCCGCGGTCGACGCCGTTCGCCTTCTCGTGCAGCTCGCGGCCGGTCTTCGCGCCGACCAGCCGCTGGAGCGTGGACAGGGGGGCGGCGGCGACCCGGCCGAGCGTGTCGAGGCCGTACTCGCACAGGGTGCGGGCGGTCGCGGTACCGACGCCGGGCAGCGCGGTGACGGGCCGGTCGGCGAGGAACTCCCCGACGGCGTCCTCGGGCACCGCGCAGGTCACCCCGGGCCGGGCGTCCCCCAGTGCCACGCGGGCCAGCATCGGTCCCGGACCGGCGCCGATCGCGCAGTCGACGCCGTACAGGGCGAGGGAGCGGACCCGGATCACCGACGCCAGCGCCACGGCGTCGCGCCCGAAGTACCGCTCGGCGCCGTGCAGGTCGGCCAGCGCCCCGTCCGGCGGCAGCGCCTCGACGACCGGCGTGAACTCCTCCAGCAACCCGAGCAGCCCCGGCAGGGCCGCCTCGTGCATCGGCGGCAGCTGAAAACGTACGCAGAGGATGGTCATCCCGCACTCCCCGGACTCTGATGCCACAACTTCCTTGTCTTCGCGGGCTCTTCGCCCGCCGGGCGCAGATCGGCCCACGGATGCATTTCGTATCCGGTGGGCATCTGGATTCGCCGTCCCCGGGTCGGATCTCCGCCTGCCTCCGGCAGCGGCTCCGCGAGCCTGGCCGCCACCACGTCCAGCCCGCCCTCGGCGCGCAGTTCGACCAGCTCGGCGAGGTTCCAGGCGGCGGCGCCCACCACGCTGAGGCTGCGCGGGCCGCGCCGCTGCACGACCCCGCGCACCAGCAGCAGCCAGGAGTGGAAGACGGTGTGGGCGCAGGCGTCGTGGGAGTCGTCGAAGAAGGCGAGGTCGACCAGGCCCGTGCCGTCGTCCAGCGTCGAGAAGATGACCCGCTTCCCGGACCGGATCGGCGGCGTCTGGGTGGCCGCCTTGGCACCCGCGACCAGCACCGTCTCCCCGTGCCGGGCGTCCCGCAGCCGCCGCGCCGACACGACGCCCAGCTCGTCGAGGAAGGCCCGGTGGTCGTCCATCAGATTGCGCGAGGCGTCCATGGACAGCACCCCGAGCTCGGCACTGAGCCGCTCGGCGGAGGACAGGTCCGGCAGCCCGGCCGGAGCCGTCTTCCGCCCGCCGTCCAGCGGCAGTTGGCCACCGCCCGCGCCCCTCGCCCCCCGGTGCAGCTCGGTCAAGTGCAGTTGCAGATCACGACGGTTGGCACCGAAGGCGTCCAACGCGCCCACTTGCGCGAGCCGTTGGGCCAGCGGTCGGCTCGGGCGGGCCCGTTCCCAGAAGTCGAGCAGCGAGGCGTACGGCTGTCCGTCCGCGATCCGCGCCGCCTCGGCCTCGCTGATGCCGTGCACGTCGGAGAGGGCGAGTCGCAGCCCCCAAACCCTTTGAGAATCCCCAGATTCAGACACCAGTTCGATACGGTGTGCGACGCCCGACTTGTTCACGTCCAACGGCAGGATCGGCACCCCCCGCCGCCGCGCGTCCGCCAGCAGCAGCCGCTTCGGATACATCCCGGGGTCGTGCGTGAGCAGCCCGGCGTAGAAGGCGGCCGGATGATGGGCCTTCAGCCACGCCGACTGGTACGTCGGTACGGCGAAGGCGACGGCGTGCGCCTTGCAGAAGCCGTACGACCCGAAGGCCTCGACGATCTCCCAGGTCCGCCGGATCGTCTCGGCCTCATACCCCTTCGCCGCCGCGTGCTGCGCGAACCACACCCGGATCCGCCCCTGCGACTCCGGGTCGGACAGCCCGCGCCGCACCCGGTCCGCCTCGTCACGTCCGCAGCCGGTCATGATGTGCACGATGTCGATGATCTGCTCGTGGAAGACGACGACCCCGTACGTCTCCTTCAGCGGCCCCTCCAGATCGGGATGCGGATAGCGGACCGGCGCCCGCCCGTGCCGCGCCGCGATGAACGGCCGCACCATGTCGGCGGCGACCGGCCCTGGCCGGAAGAGCGAGATGTCGACGACCAGGTCGTGGAAGGTGGCCGGCTGGAGCCGCCCGACCAGGTCCCGCTGACCCGGCGACTCGATCTGGAAGCAGCCCAACGTCTCGGTGGAACGGATGAGTTGATACGTCGCCGGGTCGCCGGGCGGCACGGCGTCCAGGTCGACCCGCTCCCCCGTCGCCCGCTCCATCTCCGCGACCGCGTGCGCCATCGCCGACTGCATCCGCACGCCGAGCACGTCGAGCTTGAGCAGCCCGAGGTCCTCGACGTCGTCCTTGTCGAACTGCGACATGGGGAAGCCCTCGCCGCTGGTCGGCATCACCGGCGTACGGGAGAGAAGGGAGGCGTCGGAGAGGAGGACGCCACAGGGGTGCATGGCGACTCCGCGCGGGAGGGCGTCGAGGGCCTCGGTCAGCTCCCAGAGCCTGCCGTACTTCTCTTTCTCCCCTGCCAGTTGCCTGAGCTCGGGCAGCTCATCCAACGCCGCACGGGCATCCCGCGCCCGGATGTGCGGGAACGACTTGGCGATGCGGTCGATGTCGGCCGGGTCCATGGACAGGGCCGCGCCCACGTCCCGGATCGCGTGCCGCACCCGGTACGTCTCCGGCATCGCGACCGTCGCGACCCGCTCGGTGCCGAACCGGCCGATGATCGCCCGGTAGACCTCCAGCCGGCGCGCGGACTCCACGTCGATGTCGATGTCGGGCAGCACCAGCCGGCGCTTGGACAGGAAGCGTTCCATCAGCAGCCCGTGCTCGACCGGGTCGGCGTGCGCGATGCCGAGGAGGTGGTTGACGAGTGACCCCGCCCCGGAGCCTCGGGCGGCGACCCGGATGCCCATCTTCCTTACGTCGTCCACAACTTGAGCGACCGTCAGGAAGTAGGAGGCGAAGCCGTGGTGGGCGATGATGTCCAGTTCCCGGTGCATCCGCTCCCAGTACGCGCGCTTCTCGGAGTAACCGCGCAGCACCATCCCCGCCGCCGCCCGTGAGGCGAGCGTCCGCTGGGCGGTGCGGCGGCCCGCGCCGACGAGGTGCGGTTCGGGGAAGTGGACGGTGCCGATGCCGAGGTCGTCCTCGGGGTCGACCAGGCACTCGGCGGCGGTGGCCTGCGTCTGCTCCAGCAGCCGGTGTGCGGTGTCGCGCCGGTAGCCCGCGGCCTCGACGATCCGCTCGGCGGTGTGCAGCATGGCGCCGGCGTCCTTGAGCCAGGCCTCGCCGGAGTCCAGCCCCTTCGTCGGGTCGACGGGGACCAGACGGCGGGCGGCGTCCAGGACGTCGGCGACCGGGCCCTGGCCGGGGTCGGCGTACCGGACGGCGTTGCTGAGTACGGGACGTACGCGCTGCTCGGCGGCGAAGCCGACGGTGCGGGCGGCCAGGCGCAGGGAGCCGGGGCCGGTGCCCTTGCGGCCGTGCCAGACGGTCTCCAGGCGCAGGGCGTCGCCGTAGACCTCCCGCCAAGGGGCGAGGAGCTTGGCCGCGCGGTCGGGGCGGCCCGCAGCGAGAGCGCGGCCGACGTCGGAGTCGGGGCCGAGCAGGACGGTCAGGCCGGCGCCCCGGTTGTCGTTCCAGGGCAGCAGGGGCGGGCTCTCGCCGGCCGCCTGCGCTGCCGTAACGATTCTGCAGAGGTCGGCCCAGCCGTGGGCGCCGTCCCGGGCGAGGAAGGTGACGCGAGGTGTCGACTCATCGATGAAGATGCCACCCCGCACGGGAGCGCGGCGCTTCTCCCGCCGTACGGGCTCGAGTTCCGCCACCGCCAGCTCCACCCCGAACAGCGGCCGCACGCCCGCCTTGGCGCAGGCCTTGGTGAAGCGGACCGCGCCCGCGAGGGTGTCCCGGTCGGTGAGGGCGAGGGCGTCCAGGCCCCGTTCGGAGGCGCGCTCGGCCAGCCGTTCCGGGTGCGAGGCGCCGTAGCGCAGGGAGAACCCGGAGACGGTGTGCAGATGCGTGAAACCCGGCACACGCACCTCCCGCGCTTGCGAGCCCCAGCAGGCTCTCGAACATCTGTTCCCAATTATCCCACCCCCACCATAGACCAATTTTCGAACACATGCGCGACATCCGTTCGACCCTGTCCCACCTGCGCAAACGCCCCGCGGGCCACGCTGCCGGTGATCGGTGTGACCGCCCTCCGGACGCCGACCAGCTCGAGTGCGGGCCGGTCCTGGGCGCGCTGCCGGGCAGCTTCGCCGCCCTCTGGGGCCTCGGCGCCCTGACCGTCTCCGCGGTCGGCGCGGGCACGCTCCTGAGCGGCTCGCTCGATCGCCCGCCGACGCGTGAGTGAGCCGGGCCTCCGGCGTGGGGCCCGGCTCACCGGCGTACCTCTGACGTACGCCTGGCTCAACCGCCGTAGTACGCCTTCCGCATCAACCCCTGCATCTCGTCGATCATCGGCATCCGCGGGTTGGCCGGCGCGCACTGGTCGGCGTAGGCGTTGAGCGCCTGCTGCGGGACGGCCCTGATGAAGGCCTCCTCGTCGACTCCCGCTTCCTGGAAGGAAGCCGGGATCCCGCACCGCTCGCGCAGGTCCTCGACCGCCCGGGCGTACGACTCCACACCCTCCTCCGGGGTCGCGGCCGGCAGGCCCAGCATGCGGGCGATGTCCTGGTAGCGCTCGGGGGCGCGGTAGGTCTCGGCCTTCGGCCACGGGGTCGCCTTGTGGGTGACCGTGCCGTTGTGGCGGATGACGTGCGGGAGGAGGAGCGCGTTGGTGCGGCCGTGGGCGACCTGGAAGGTGTTGCCCAGGGTGTGCGCCATGGCGTGGACCAGGCCGAGGAAGGAGTTGGCGAAGGCCATGCCCGCGATGGTCGACGCGTTGTGCATCCGCTCCCGCGCGTGGGGCGCCTTGGCGCCGACCTTCACGCAGTCCTCCAGGTTCTCGAAGATCAGCCGGATCGCCTGCAGGCACTGCCCGTCGGTGAAGTCGCTGGCGTACACGGACACATACGCCTCGGTCGCGTGCGTCAGCGCGTCGAAGCCGGAGTCGGCGGTCACCGTCGGCGGGAGGTTCATCGCGAGCACCGGGTCGACGATCGCCACGTCCGGGGTGAGGGCGTAGTCGGCGAGCGGATACTTCTGGGCGGCCTCGGGGTCGGAGATGACCGCGAAGGGGGTGACCTCCGAGCCGGTGCCGGAGGTGGTCGGAATGGCGACGAGCTGCGCCTTCTGCCCCAGCCGAGGGAATTTGTAGGCCCTCTTCCTGATGTCGAAGAACTTCTCCTTGGTGTCCGCGAACTCGACCTCGGGCCTCTCGTACATCAGCCACATGATCTTCGCCGCGTCCATCGGCGAACCGCCGCCGAGCGCGATGATCGTGTCCGGCTCGAAGTCCCGCATCGCGGCGGCGCCCGCCCGTACGGTGGCCAGCTCCGGGTTGGGCTCGACGTTGTCGATGAACTGCAGGGTGACCGGCTCCTCGCGGGAGTCGAGGATCTCGGTGACCTTGCGGACGAAGCCGAGCTGCTCCATCGTGCGGTCGGTGACGAGGGTGACGCGGTGCACGTCCGGCATCGACTTCAGATAGCGGAGGGCGTTGCGCTCGAAGTAGATCTTCGGCGGGACCTTGTACCACTGCATGTTGTTGTTGCGCCGCCCGATCCGCTTGATGTTGAGCAGGTTGACCGCGGAGATGTTGTCGGACACCGAGTTGTGGCCGTACGACCCGCAGCCCAGGGTCAGCGACGGCAGGAAGGCGTTGTAGACGCTGCCGATCCCGCCGAGGCTGGAGGGCGCGTTGACGATGACCCGGATCGCCTTGACCCGCTTGCCGAACTCCTCGGCCAGTTCCTCGCTCTCGGTGTGGATCGCGGCGGAGTGCCCGAGCCCGTCGAACTCGACCATCTGGGCGGACAGTTCGATGCCGTGCCGGGTCGAGGACGCCCTGAGCGCCGCGAGCACCGGCGACAGCTTCTCCCGGGTCAGCGGCTCCCGCTCGCCGACCTCCGCGCATTCGGCGACGAGGACGGAGGTGTCGTCGGGCACGGTGAACCCGGCCTGCTCGGCGATCCACGCCGCGGTCTTCCCGACGACAGCCGAATTCAGTTTGGCCTGCGCGCAGTTGGCGCCGTGCGCGCCGACGCCGAAGAGGAACTCCTCGAGCTTGGCCTTCTCTGCCGCGGTGACGACATGGGCGTTGAGCCGCTTCAGCTCGGCGATCCCGGCCTCGTACACCTCCGTGTCCAGGATGACGGCCTGCTCGGAGGCGCAGATCATGCCGTTGTCGAAGGCCTTGGAGAGAACGACGTCATGGATCGCGCGCCCCAGGTCGGCGTCGGCCGCGACATAGGCGGGTACGTTCCCGGCGCCGACGCCGAGGGCGGGCTTTCCGCAGGAGTAGGCGGCACGGACCATGCTGTTGCCGCCGGTGGCGAGGATGGTGGAGACGTCCTCGTGGTGCATCAGCAACCGGGTGGCCTCCATCGAGGGCTCCTCGATCCACTGCACACACCCCTCCGGCGCCCCGGCCTCGATCGCGGCGTCCCGTACGATCCGGGCGGCCTCGGCGGAGCAGCGCTGGGCGTTGGGGTGGAAGGCGAAGACGATCGGATTGCGGGTCTTGAGGGCGATCAGCGCCTTGAACACCGTCGTCGAGGTCGGATTGGTCACCGGCGTCATCGCACAGACGACACCGACCGGTTCGGCGATCTCGGTGACACCGTTGAGCTCGTCACGGTGAACGACCCCGACGGTCCGCAGGCCACGCATCGAGTGGGTCACGTGCTCGCAGGCGAAGATGTTCTTGACGGCCTTGTCCTCGAAGAGCCCGCGCCCGGTCTCCTCCACCGCCATCCGCGCCAGTTCCCCGTGTGCGGCGAGGGCGGCGAGCGAGGCCTTCTTGACGATGTGATCGACCTGCTCCTGGTCATACGCCTCGAACCGCCGAAGCGCAGCCACGGCACCTTCCACCAGCACGTCCACCTGGTCCCCGACCTGCATGGCAGCCCCTCTTCCGTCACGACCTCCGCCTACGTCCCCATTCGAACGCCAAGACGGACCCGCCGGGGCATGAGAAGGGCCCTACCTACGGGAAGAAGGTCCCGCTGGGGGGCGGGGCCGAAGGTCCCGGGGACGGGTGGGGAGGGGTGAGCGAGCGTGGAGGGCGGAACGGCCCACAGGGGGACGGACACAGGCGCACGACCGGCCGCACGGCTGGGTGGGCACCGGCGGCACAGGATGGCGTCCCGCGATGTGGTGCGGCGGTGCGGAGTCCACGACTGCACGGACCGATCAGGCGACGCAGCCGACCACGAAACCCGCACGGGTGGCTGCGGGTGAGAAAACGAAAGTCCCGCCCCTCGCACGCGGGGCGGGACTTCACACGGTTACCGGCGGCGTCAGCCGATCTCGGTCCCCGTCGCCGACAGCGCCTCCGTCACCGGCTGGAAGAAGGTCTCCCCACCGGAGGTGCAGTCACCGCTGCCACCGGACGTGAGTCCGATCGCGTCGCTGCCCGAGAACAGCGCCCCGCCACTGTCACCGGGCTCGGCGCAGACGTCGGTCTGGATCAGGCCGTTGACGATGTCACCGCTGCCGTAGTTCACGGTGGCGTCAAGACCGGTGACCGTACCGTCGTGCACCTGCGTCGTCGAACCGCTGCGGGTGACCTCCATGCCGACGGTCGCCTCCGCCGCACCCGAGATCGCCTGCGCGGACCCGTTGTAGAGGTTGACCTCGCTCGGGTGGTCGACCTCGGCCGTGTACTTGACCAGGCCGTAGTCGTTGTCCGGGAAGCTGGACACCTCGTTGGTGCCGATCTCCGTGCCGCTGGAGTCGGACCAGGTGGAGATGGACTCGGTGCAGTGTCCGGCGGTCAGGAAGAACGGCTCGCCGCCCTTGACCACGTTGAAGCCGAGCGAGCAGCGCCCGCCACCGCCGGTGATCGCGTCGCCGCCCGCGATGAAGGGCTTGAACTCCCCCTTCGTCGTCTTGAGTTCGACCACCGTGCCGAGCCCGTCGACGACGTCGGTCAGCTTGGCCATCTCGGCCTTCGAGACCGTGCGGTCGGCGGTGACGACGACCTTGTTGGTCGTCGGGTCCGTCACCCAGGAGGTGCCGGGAATGGTCGCGTCCTGCTTGAGCGTCGTACGGGCGCTCTTGATCTCGGCGAGGGAGTTCGCGACGACCCTCGCCTTGGCGCCGGCCGCCTCGACGGTCTCGGCCGCGCCCTCGTCGAGGACGTTCACCACGAGGTTCCTGGCCGTGGCGTCGTAGTAGGTGCCCGCGGCGTCGGCGCCGAGGTCCTTGGCGAGCGTCGAGGCGAGCTTTCCGGCCGCCGCGACCGACAGGGTCTCGGGCGCGGAGGTCTGCACGGGCTCACTGGCGTTCGCAGTCTGGAAGGTGACTCCCGCGGCGACCAGTGCGGCGATGCCCGCACCTGCCACGGCTGCACGCCGCTTGGGTATGCGTCGGTGCTTCAACTCACGTCCTCCTGTGGGGGGTCGGCCCGGGAGGTTGTGGGGACCTCGCGAGCCGGAAGGCGTACGGCGCGGGGGACGGCATACAACAAAAGCCGCGTCAGCGCCGGTTGAACAACGCTCACTATTCCGAGGCCTGCAGGGGGCACACAAGGTCGACTTCCGGACGCGCGTAGAACGCGGTTGCGCGCCCCCCTAGTTTTGACCGTGCACAGTCACACCAGGCATCTTCGCACTGCAAACACTACGGGCGAGTAACTCATCACCATGGAGTGCGGTCTACGCCTGTCCTGAATTCGCCCCTTGCGCATCCGGCCCCGAGTCTGCTTCAGCGGGCGGAAGTTGCTCCGACGCCGGTTGCCCCCTCACCGCCCGCGGCCCCGCGGACGGTGCCTGCGCCCCCTTCTCCAGGAACCGCAGCAGCTCCACCGGAATCGGCAGTACCAGCGTGGAGTTCTTCTCGGCCGCCACCGCCATCACCGTCTGCAGCAGCCGCAACTGGAGCGCGGAAGGCGTCTCGGCCATCTCCTGTGCGGCCTCGGCCAGCTTCTTCGAGGCCTGGAGCTCGGCGTCGGCGTTGATGATCCGGGCCCGCCGCTCCCGGTCCGCCTCGGCCTGCCGGGCCATCGACCGCTTCATCGTCTCGGGCAGGGACACGTCCTTGATCTCGACCCGGTCGATCTGCACACCCCAGCCGATCGCCGGGCTGTCGATCATCAACTCCAGGCCCTGGTTGAGCTTTTCGCGGTTGGACAGCAGATCGTCCAGATCGCTCTTGCCGATGATGGACCGCAGCGAGGTCTGCGCCATCTGCGAGACCGCGAAGCGGTAGTCCTCGACCTGCACGAGCGCGTCGGACGCGTCGACCACCTTGAAGTAGACGACGGCGTCGACCCGCACCGTGACGTTGTCCCGGGTGATGCCCTCCTGGGCCGGCACCGGCATCGTCACGATCTGCATGTTGACTTTGTGCAGCCGGTCCACGGCCGGGACGATCAGGGTGAACCCGGGCCCGCGCACCTGGGACCGGAGCTTGCCGAGCCGGAACACCACGCCTCGCTCGTACTGTTTGACGACCCGGGCCGCCGCCATCACGTACACCGTTCCGACGGACGCGAGAGTCACTCCCGCCGCCACCAGTTCCTCGACCATCACGGCCCCCAGGGTCCGACGTGGGCGCATCAGGTGCGTCAGGTGCTTGTACGTTCCTGGCGTCCTTCGACGGTAACCCCGGGTCCGTACAAGGGCGAGCCCCCGCACGCCGGTTGCGTGCGGGGGCTCACCTGCTGCTGCCGGCTGCAGGTCAGGTCATGCGGGTGCCGATGACGCGTCCCGGGTCTAGTAGACGCTGACGCCGTAGGCGCTGAGGGCCTCCGTGACCGGCTGGAAGAAGGTCGTACCGCCGGAGGAGCAGTTGCCGCTGCCGCCGGAGGTCAGACCGTACGCGGTGCCGTTGCTGCCGTAGAGCGAGCCACCGGAGTCGCCGGGCTCGGCGCACACGGTGGTCTGGATCAGACCACCGACGATGTCGCCGCCGCCGTAGTTGACGGTCGCGTTCAGGGCGGTGACCCGGCCGCTGTGCGTACCGGTGGTGGAGCCGTCGCGGATGACGGTGGTGCCCACGCTCGGCGTGGCCGCCCGGGTGATGTCCACGCCGTTCGCGGTGCCGGGCCTGCTGACGGAACCGCTGTAGCGCACGATGCCGTAGTCGTTGCCCGGGAAGCTCGAGCCGGCGGTCGAGCCGATGACCGAGGTACGGCCCGAGTTGGAGTACCAGGTGCCCGCGCCGTCGGTGCAGTGACCGGCGGTCAGGAAGTACTGGTTGCCGCTGCTGTCCTGCACGTTGAAGCCGAGGGAGCAGCGCCAGCTGCTCGCATAGATGGCGTCGCCGCCCTGGATGAACTTGCTGAACTTGCCGTTGGTCCGCTTGATCGTGAGGGCGTCGGCGTTGGCGCCCGCCTGCTCCTTGATCTGCGCGATCTCGGCCTTGGAGACCGTGCTGTCGACGGTGACGACAAGGCGGTTGGTCTTGCTGTCGACGGCCCACGCGGTGCCCGGGACGTCTGCCTGCAGCACAGCGCCGCCGGCGCTCTTGAGCTCGGCTGCGCTGAAGGTGGTGGGGGTGTCGGATGCGTTCGCGCTGGGGATCGCGATCGCGGCCGCGGCCACGAGGCCGGTGGAAACGGCGATCAGCCGGGTCCGTCTCGTGATACCGCTGCGGGGGGTGGTGCGCTTGATCCTCACTTTTCGTTCCTCCACATGGGAAGTCGGGGGCCCTCGTGGGGTTTCGGGCCCGTGAGGCGCAGCCAGGGAGCCGGTTGGTTCGGATTCCGAACTCGCCGTGCCCCTGACAAGCGCTGTGGGGGAGTATTCGGCCGTACGACCGCTGCGCGCAAGGGCGCCTTTCGGCCGTCAACCGTTGAACGATCTTAACGAGTCCTGAACCATCTATGCGGGTCCACCACCGAGTTCGCCGTCAGCGCAGGTCGCGTTCCCCCGCGGCGACGGCGACCCCCGGGGTGTTCCCCGGTGGCGGGAAAGGACAGATGAAGTGGCCGGCGAAAGCCCGGCGAACCGTCGGCCTGCACCGACACCAGTAGGGCGTGGCCTCGACGCCGCGGGGTCGAAGTCGCGTACGCCGCACTCCCCTTCGCGTACCAGCACCACCAGCCGGCGCGCTCCCCGCACCCCACCGGGCCCGGCGTACCGGCCCGGGATCGGCCGGGAGTCGCACCTCGGCGCCGAAGGACCGCCCGTCCCGCGGTGAGCTCGTCCGCCTCGGCCGCTGTCAGCACCACCGCGTCGCCGTCGGCCAACCAGATCCCAGGGGATGTCCGGAAGTCGACCGTCCGGATTGTCCGTCGCGCTGCTCGTGCCACTGCTTCCAGGCATGGGATGCGTCCGTCGCATCCGTCGTCATACGGTCACCCGGCGACCCCGGCGGTCAGCAGTCGCAGCTGCAGTCGCAGCCGTCCTCGCCGCAGCAGCTGCAGCAATTCCCGCAGCAGTCGCAGCAACTGCAACAGTCACCGCACCCGCTGCAGTCACACTGACCGCACAGCCCCTCCTTGCGCTCCCGGCTCCACGGGTCCTCGTACGCTCCGCAGCACATCTGACACGTACACGCGAGGCCCGCCCAGACGAGACACCCGGCGAGCGGCCCGCGTGGGTCGCGGCGGGGCGGTTGGGGCGGCAGTGGGGCGCCGGGGCCGCCGGGCGGCGCGTAGGGACCGGCCAGTTCGGGCCGGTGGGCGCAGGAGGCGGTGCCGAAGGCGCGGTCGACGGAGGCGTGCAGTTCGTGCACGAGCAGCCGGTGCGCCAGCTTGCTGTCCGTGAAGTCCGCTTCGCGCAGCGCGAGCCGAATCCCGTGCACGGCGTCGTCGGCGAGCCGCCTGGCCTCGACGAGCGGGGTCCCGGTGGCGGTGAGGGGATTCCATGCGCCCGACGCGGCGTCAGCTTCCTTGTCCTCCACGGCGTCCAGGAGGTGCGCCAGCCGTCCGAAGAGGCGCCCGGCCTCGGCGAGCGGTACGGCGTTGCCCGGCCGTCCGGCCAGGATCGCGGTGTGCGCGAAGGCGGCGCCGGTCGCGGTCTCGGTCGGTTCGGTGACCGCGAGGATCGGCGTACCGGGCCCGGCGAGCGCCTCGACGCCGGCCTGCCGGTCCACGGCGTCGACCAGGACGGCGGTGTCGAACCCGACGGCGGATCCGGTACGGACACCGGCGGCGTCCCAGCTCGCGGCGACCCGGCGGGCGGCGAACGCGACCGGCCTGCGGGCCAGCAACCCGTCCCCGTCGGCGACATGGTCACGCACCTTGGCGGAGGCGAGCACCAGCGAGACGGCGGCCGCGAGCCGCGCGCCCTCACCCTGGGCGACGGAAGCGGACCGCATCCCACGCAACGGACACGGCCCCGCCGTACGCCGTCCCCCACCGCCCCGCTCTGCCTGAGCCTCCGTCAAAACGGATATGAGCAGCCCGTCATAGTTGGTCACGACCCGCGCGAACTGCCCGTGATCCCCGCGCAACGCGAGACACAGCCCACACAAATGCGCCATCCACTGACTCGCGAGGCTCTCCCCGAGCCGATGCCGGCAGGGCCTGACGATTCCGAACACGACACTCCCCCGTACTTCGTACAACACTGAGCTGCCGCATCGTATCGACTGACCGCGTTCACCCGGACGCTCCGCAACTCACCCATACGCCGCGAAGAATCATATTTCACTCACAGTCAGCAGCCGTATGTGTCAAGGCCCTTGGGAATCCAGGGCTCTCGACGGATTCGCTGTGCACCAGTACCGTCACAAACCCCCCGCGCGGCGTCTATCCACTTGGCGCGCCATCCGCATCATGGATGACCATAGGGATGCGGAAAGCAAGAAAGACCGCTGTGAGAGGAGGCGTCCATGGGATCGGTGCGCAAGGCGAGTGCCTGGCTGGGCCTCGTTGACGACAACGATGACGAGCGTTACTACGACGACGACGGATACTCCGAAGGGACCGAGCCCGGGGAAGCCTGGGTGACCGACCCGCGGGTCAAGGTGGCGTCCGACGTCGCCGAGGAGAAGGGCCGCCGGATCGGCACGGTCACCCCGGACAGCTTCCGGGACGCCCGCGCCATCGGCGAGCTGTTCCGCGAGGGCGTTCCGGTCATCATGAACCTCACGGCCATGGAGGCCGCCGACGCCAAGCGCGTCGTCGACTTCGCGGCCGGGCTCATCTTCGGGCTGCGCGGCTCCATCGAGCGCGTGTCCACCCGGGTGTTCCTGCTGACCCCCGCCAACACCGAAATCATCAACGGAGACCCGGCCGCGCACCGCACGGACGGTTTCTTCAACCAGAGCTGAGGCAGGGCCGCTCACCGGCCCTGCCCCCACGCAGGGTTCACCGGAAGCGGATCTACCGGAAGGCGTCGAGTCCGGTGAGCGCCTTGCCCAGCACGAGCTGGTGCATCTCGACCGTGCCCTCGTAAGTGAGGACCGATTCAAGGTTGGTCGCGTGCCGCATGACGGGGTATTCGAGTGAGATCCCGTTGGCACCGAGGATGGTCCGCGCCGTACGACAGATCTCGATCGCCTCTCGTACGTTGTTGAGCTTGCCGAAGCTGACCTGCTCGGGACGCAGGCGGCCGGCATCCATGCGCCGCCCGAGGTGATGGGCGAGCAGAATCCCCTTGTGCAGTTCGAGAGCCATGTCGGCGAGCTTGGCCTGGGTGAGCTGGAATCCTCCGATGGGCCGCCCGAACTGCTCCCGCGTCTTCGCGTATTCGACAGCGGCCTCGAAACAGGAACGCGCCGCGCCCATGGCCCCCCAGACGATGCCGTAGCGGGCGTGGGAGAGACAGCTGAGCGGGCCCTTGAGGCCGACGACCTCGGGCAGCACGGCATCGGCGGGCAGCCGTACGTCGTCGAGGACGAGTTCGCTGGTGACGGAGGCGCGCAGGGACCACTTGTGCTTGATCTCCGGGGCGGAGAACCCGGGAACGTCGGTCGGCACGACGAACCCGCGAATCCCGTCGTCGCTCTGCGCCCAGACGACTGCGACACCGGCGACAGACCCATTCGTGATCCACATCTTGCGCCCGTTGAGCACCCAGTCGGAGCCGTCGCGCTTGGCGTACGTCCGCATGGAGCCGGGATCGGACCCGTGGTCGGGCTCCGTGAGCCCGAAGCACCCGATGACGTCGCCGGAGGCCATCCGCGGCAGCCACCCCCGCTTCTGCTCCTCGGAGCCGAACCGCCAGATGGCATACATGGCAAGAGACCCCTGTACGGACACCAGGGACCGGATCCCGGAGTCGGCGGCCTCCAGCTCGAGACAGGCCAGCCCGTACTGCACGGCACTGGCCCCCGCACACCCGTACCCACTGAGCGACATCCCGAGGGCCCCGATTCCTCCGAGCTGGCGGGCCAGCCCACGGATCCCCGGCAGCTCACCGGCCTCGTACCACTCGGCGACACAGGGCAACACCCGGTCCGCGGCCCAGCTCCGCACGGTGTCCCTGACGGCCAGGTCCTCCGCGTCGAGCAGGTCGTCGATCCCCAGCGGATCAGCGGGATCGAACGGAGGCAACTTCGAGGACGCGGACATGGACGGACCACCCTCCGGCGACGGAAAACTAGCACTGCTAGTTACGACTCTGGCCTGACGCTACGACGCAGTGTCCCGCACGTCCAGCCCGGGTCGTCGTGTCTCGCAGCACCCGCACGGCACAACAGCCCGCAGCCGCCAACGGCGGACCACCCCCACGGGCGACGCCCACTCTTCTGTCGACTGTCACGGGTGGTGCGTGGAGAGCTTGGCGTCAGGCTGAGACGCGGGACTCCGCGACTTTCCTCGGGGCGGGCAACTCCACCTCCGGCGACTCGCACTGCATGACCCTCGGCAACCGCAACGCCATCACCGCTCCCAGCAGCAACAACCCCGCACTCACCAGCAACGTCACATGCAGCCCGTGCACGAAACACTCCCGAGCGGTCCGCCGCAGGGCAAGACCGGCCGCCCCCCCGAGCCTCCCGGCCACCTCATATGCCTCGCCCAGCGAATGCCCCGCGGACGCAGACGCCGACGCAGGCACCCCCGGCACAGACGCCACCCCAGGCGCATACGCCGCGTTCATCACACTCCCGAGCAGCGCGATCCCGATCCCCGCGCCCAGCTGATACGACGTCTCCCCGATCGCCGCCGCCCCGCCCGCCTGCTCCGGCGGCGCCTCGCTCAGCATCGACTCGTACGCCCCGAACAGCGTCGTCTCCAGCCCGAACCCGAGCAGCACGAACCCGACCAGCAGCAGCCCGGGATTGTCCGCCCCGCCCATCGCCGTCAGCGTCACCACCGCCGCCGCGGTCAGACAGAACCCGCCGCACACCATCCGCCGCGGCCCGAACCGCCGCAGCATCCGCGCCCCCGCGAGCCCCGACGCCATCGCCGCGATCGTCAGCGGCAGCAACCGCAGCCCCGTCTCCAGCGGCGACAACCCCAGCACCAGCTGCAGATACTGCGCCGCGATCAACTCAAGACCCACCAGCGCCAGCATCGCCAGCACGATGCACCCCACGGCCGTGCTGAACGCCGGCCGCGCGAACATCCGCAGGTCCACCAGCGGATGCGTACGGCGCCGCTGCCGGCGTACGAACAACACCAGCAGCACCGCGCCCACCACCAGCGGCAGCACGGTGAACACACTGCCCGCCGACTCCCCGCCACCCAGCCGCTTCACGCCGAGCACGACCCCGAACAGCCCGGCCGCCGCCATCAGCGCACCGACCACGTCCCAGGGCCCGTCCCCCGCCCCCTTCGACTCCGGCAGCAACAGCCGGCCCACCGGCAGGCTGACCAGCATCAGCGGAATATTGACGAGGAAGACCGAGCCCCACCAGAAGTGCTCGAGCAGGAACCCGCCGAGCAGCGGCCCGACCGCCGCGCCCACCGCGGCGACCGCACTCCATATGCCGATCGCGAGCGCCCGCTCACGCCGGTCCGGAAAGACCTGCCGCAGGATCGACAGCGTCGCGGGCATGATCATCGCGCCGCCGACGCCGAGCAGCGCCCGCGCCAGGATCAGCACCTGGGCGTCATGGGCTAGGGCCGCCAGGCCGGAGGCGATGCCGAACAGGCCGTAGCCGAGGAGCAGGACGCGTCTGCGGCCGACCCGGTCGCCGAGCGTGCCGAAGAGGATCAGCAGCGAGGCGCAGACCAGCGGATAGACGTCGACGATCCAGAGCAGTTCTATGGCGCCGGGCCTGAGGTCCTCGGTCACGGCGGGCACCGCCACGTGCAGCACGGTCGCGTCCACGGCGACGAGCAGCAGGCTGACACAGAGGACGACCAGGACGACCCAGCGGTTGGCACCGGCCCCGGCCGCGCGACGGCGCAGCGCAGCAGCAGCCGTGGCCGTCCCGGACATGTACGTACCTCCCAGATGTTCTCTCGCGTCCGGCGGGCTCACGGGGTGGGGACTCCCCGAGACTCGGCCGGAGAGGAGCGGTGGTCTCCGGCCCGCGCAACGAAGGCGAGTAGCTCGTCAGCGTACGCGAGTTCGTGCCGGTGCCGAGTGGCGGACCTCTCAGACCGGGCGTCAACGCGTGTGGCGTACGCCACGTTCGTACGACGCGGAAGCGCGGCGCGGACGCACGGCGCACGTCAGCGACAGCGCGCCCCTCCTCCGCCGACTCGCGCCCACTTCATGATCAACTCCAGGTGGCCGGATGAGGACCCGGCGAATTCCACCCCAGGTTTCGGTGAACGAATTCATAAGTGGCATAAAATCGCCGACCGGAATGATCAAAGGAAAAAGAAGGACTACGACCAGGGATTGCGGATTCCTCGGAAATAAACCTCCCCCTGAGAGGAATCCCACATCACATCGTCATCACAAAGCCGCTGATTCGCCCGGGAACAGAGCTCACTCGCTGTAACGTCCATTGGGTGCGTACCGAACGAAACCTCACCCGTCTGGACCGGGTGTTCGCCAGGCTGGACCGGGAACCCGAACGACCGGCCCACATCGATGTGCCGCGGATGACCCGGCACAGGGTCGTGCTGTTCGCCGGAACCCTGGCCTTCTATGTGGCGATCGTGTGGGCCGTCGTCATCACCTCGTGGCTGGTCCGGCTGGACTGGCAGGTCATGTTCTTCCGCCCGTACCAGCAGTGGTCGAACGTCCACTGGTTCGTCGACTACTACGTGGTGCTCGGCCAGCGCGGTCCCACCGCGGTGATGGTCGCGGCCTGGCTGGGCTGGCGCTGCTGGCGGCAGCACACGCTGCGCCCGCTGCTCGCGCTCGGCGTCTCACTGCTGCTGCTGAACATCACGGTCGGCGCCGCCAAGCTCGGCATGGGCCGCCTCGGACCGCACTACGCGACCACCATCGGCGCCAACGAGATGGGGCTCGGCGGCGATATATTTCCCAGCGGCCACACCGCCAACGCCGTGGTGACCTGGGGAATCCTGGCGTATCTGGCCTCCACCCCGCGAGCGCGCCGCTGGCTGTCCGCCCTGTCCGCGGTGACCTCGCTCGGCGTCGGCCTGTCCACCGTCTACCTCGGTACTCACTGGCTGAGCGATGTGCTGCTGGGCTGGGCCGCGGGTCTGCTGATTCTGCTGGCGCTGCCCTGGTTCGAGCAGCTGATCGCCCGCGCCGAGAACGGCATCTTCGACCTGCGCGACGACTGGCGGGCCCGCGGCACCGTCACGGTGTCCGTCCCGCCGGCCCCCGTCGAGGCTCCCGTGCTGCTCAAGCCGCGTCCAGCGCCCGCGGACGAGGACGCGGCGGCGCGCGAGGCGGCCCGCTCGGCCAGGGCGCCCGTCTATCTGGCTCCGGGCCCGCACACGCCCCGTTCGGAGCGCACACCGGTCACTCCCGTCGGCAGCCGCCGCCCGCCGCACCCGGACCGCACCGCCCGCGGCACGACCCCGACGGCCCGCCCGCTGACCGGCGGCTGACCTTCCGGACAGCGGGGTTCGGTACGCACGGCCACCCCGTACGGCGCCCTTGTTCAGCCTTTCCAGGCCCGCGCCACCCGGCTCTCCTTCACCTCGAAGTTCAGCCGTCCCACGCGGTATTCCATGGTGATGATCGCCCCGGGCGGCAGCGAGCGCACCGTCGACCACCCTCGTTCACGGGCGAGCCGTTCGGCCCGGTCGGCGTCGAGACCGACGTACGCGTCCGGGCTGTCGTGGGGTTCGGCAGGGGGTTTCGGTATCGGTGCCATGCCGCCACGCTAGGCCCTACATCCCCCTCCGGTCACGCTTTTGTCACAGGATCACGACACGTGTTTCAGTCGAAGTGCGTCACACGTACGAGCGGTTTCGTACGCCTTCCGCAGGCATTTGAACGTAATTACCGCGTGTCGCGACAGCCGACGGAATAGCGCGGCGGAAAGTTCCCGGAGAACTGCCCCCGGACTCCTTTCCTGTCCGATTCCATGCGGGGCGCGAGAGCTGACGCCGCATAGGAAATACATGGTTCTGGCACAGAACCCGCCGTACGCCCCCTGTCGGAGCGCACGCCGACACAAGCATCATGGCGTGAGCTCGCGGGCACGCGCAGCGCGGGCTTCAGCGGCCCCGGGGCGCGACGAGCGAAGGGGCGAGCGAGCGATGGGGACGCAGACCGTACACGCGACGGCACGGCCCGTGCGGACCAATCAGCGCGGCCAGGTGGTGGTCGACTGGCTGACCACCACCGACCACAAGAAGATCGGGCACCTCTATCTGATCACGTCGTTCGCGTTCTTCCTGGTCGGCGGGGTGATGGCGCTGCTGATGCGCGCCGAACTGGCCCGGCCGGGGCTACAGCTGGTGGACAACCAGCAGTTCAACCAGTTGTTCACGATGCACGGCACGATCATGCTGCTGCTGTTCGCGACACCGGCCTTCGCGGGCTTCGCCAACGAGCTGATGCCGCTGCAGATCGGCTCGCCCGACGTGGCCTTCCCACGGCTGAACATGCTGTCGTACTGGCTGTTCCTGTTCGGCGGCCTGATCGTGCTCGGCTCGCTGATGCTGCCCGACGGGCCGGCCTCCTTCGGCTGGTTCGCCTACGCGCCGCTCAACAGCCTGGAGCGCTCGCCCGGAGTCGGATCCGACCTGTGGATCATGGGCCTGGCGCTGGCCGGCTTCGGCACGATCCTCGGCGCGGTCAACTTCATCACCACGATCATCGGGATGCGGGCGCCCGGCATGACGATGTTCCGGATGCCGATCTTCACCTGGAACACGCTGTTCACGTCGATCCTGATCCTGATGGCGTTCCCGGTGCTGGCGGCGGCGCTGCTGTGTCTGGAGGCGGACCGGCGGTTCGGCTCGCACATCTTCGACGCGGCCAACGGCGGGGCGCTGCTGTGGCAGCACCTGTTCTGGTTCTTCGGGCATCCCGAGGTGTACATCATCGCGCTGCCGTTCTTCGGCATCATCAGCGAGATCATCCCGGTCTTCAGCCGCAAGCCGATCTTCGGCTATCTGACGCTGGTCGCGGCGACGATGACGATCACCGGTCTGTCGGTGGTGGTGTGGGCGCACCACATGTTCGCGACGGGCGCGGTGCTGCTGCCGTTCTTCTCGTTCATGAGCTTCCTGATCGCGGTGCCGACCGGCGTGAAGTTCTTCAACTGGACCGGGACCATGCTCAAGGGCTCGCTGTCCTTCGAGACGCCGATGCTGTGGTCGGTGGGCTTCCTGGTGACGTTCCTGTTCGGCGGTCTGACCGGGGTGATCCTGGCGTCGCCGCCGATGGACTTCCATGTCACGGACACGTACTTCGTCGTCGCGCACTTCCACTACGTCGTCTTCGGCACCGTCGTCTTCGCGATCTTCGCCGGGTTCTACTTCTGGTGGCCGAAGTTCACCGGGAAGATGCTGGACGAGCGGCTCGGCAAGATCCAGTTCTGGACGCTGTTCGTCGGCTTCCACACCACGTTCCTGGTGCAGCACTGGCTGGGCGCCGAGGGCATGCCGCGCCGGTACTCGGACTATCTCGCCGCGGACGGGTTCACGGCGCTCAACACCATCTCGACGATCGGCGCGTTCCTGCTCGGCATGTCCACGCTGCCGTTCCTCTACAACGTCTGGAAGACCGCCAAGTACGGCGAGAAGGCCGACGCCGACGACCCCTGGGGCTACGGCCGCTCCCTGGAGTGGGCGACGTCCTGCCCGCCCCCGCGGCACAACTTCACGACGCTGCCGAAGATCCGCTCCGAGTCCCCGGCGTTCGACCTGCACCATCCGGAGTACGGGGCGATCGAGCCGGGTCCCGTTCCAGCGCCCGGGACAGCAGGTCCCGAGCGGTCCTGATCGACTCGGTGAACTCCGCGGGCTCCAGCACCTCGAACTCGAAGCCCGTCATCATCACGTGCAGGACCATCACATCGAGGCTCGCGGCCCCGGTGCGCAGCACGCAGGCGTCGTCCCCTTCGGCCTCCAGCGTGCCCGCGGACGGCGAGATACGCTCCGCGGCCTCTTCCAGGGGCACCAGCAGCCGGATGACGGCCTGCGCGGCGTACGCGCGCGTGGAGACGCCCCGGGAGACGTATGCGGCGAGGTCGTCGGCGGGCGGGGGGCGGGGTGTGAAGCGCGGGCCATGCGGGGGCCTCGGCATGATGCGGTCGGCGCGGAAGGTGCGCCAGTCGTCGCGGTCCAGGTCCCAGGCGACCAGGTACCAACGGCGCTCGGTGCACACCAGGCGGTGCGGTTCGACCGTACGGCGGGTCGGGGCGCCTTCGTGATCGCTGTACTCGAAGCGGAGCCGCTCGGCGTCCCGGCAGAGGTTGGCGAGCTCGGTGAGGACGGCCGGATCGACGGCGGAGGGCTGCGGGCCGCGCAGCATCGGCACGGTGAAGGCGTTGAGGGCGCTCACCCGGCGGCGCAGCCGGCTGGGCAGGACCTGCTCCAGCTTGGCGAGGGCCCGTACGGAGGTCTCGCCGATGCCCTCGATGCCCTGTCCGGCAGCGGTGCGCAGGCCGACGGCGACGGCGACGGCCTCGTCGTCGTCCAGCAGCAGCGGCGGCAGCTCGGCGCCCGCGCCCAGCTGGTAGCCGCCGCCGGTGCCGGGGCTGGCGTTGACCGGGTAGCCCAGCTCGCGCAGCCGGTCCACGTCCCGGCGCACCGTGCGCGGGGTGACGCCGAGGCGGTCGGCCAGGTCGGCGCCGGACCACTCGCGGTGGGCCTGGAGGAGCGAGAGCAGGCGCAGGAGTCGTGCCGAGGTCTCCAACATGGGGCTGAGTCTGCCAGGGCTTGCGGACAGCTGCTGTCCGCAAGCCCTGGCAGACTCAGCGGGGCGGGGTGACGGACAGGGACAGGTCGTTGTCCCGTGTGTAGTAGGGCCCGGCCTCCACCGGTCCGTACGGCGTTCGCACCCGCACGCGTGGATAGGTGAACACCGGCTTCTTGTCGGCGACGTCGTCCAGCAGCCGCGCGATCCGCACGCACGGCCCCGCCTCCCCCGTCGGCCGCAGCCACAGGTCCCACACGCCGGGTTCCAGGGCCGCGTAGGCGACGGTGAACCGGAACCCGGTCTGGCCGGCGGCGACGGCGAGCCGGCGCACGGGGTCCGGGGCGTGCCGGCCGCGCAGTTCGGCATACGCGCCGGGCGTGAGGCAGGTGCCGTACACGCGCCCGCACACGGTCAGCCCACCCTCCGTGAGCCGCAGTTCCCCCGCCTCCGCGTGCGGGGCGCGCAACCAGCTGCGGACCGTGAGGTTGCCGTGCCGGGTCTCGTACGGGATGCGGACGGCGACATGGCCCCGGGCACCGCTCGGCGTCCGGGCTGCGAGGGAGCACAGGTCGGTGACGCCCGGGGCGAGGCGGCGCGGCTCACCGGCGCCCACGCGCGCGTAGGCGTCCCAGCGGCCCTCGGGCAGGGCGACGCTGCTGGGCAGCGCGGCGCGCAGCCGGCCGTCGGCCGCCGGGGTCAGCGGCAGACCGACCTCCTCCAGGCCGTCGCGTCGGCGCAGCACCAGGTGAGCTACGTCGGCCGCCCCGCGCACACTGACGTCGAAGGTCAGCCCGCCGGCGGAGTCGGCGATGCAGTCGGCGCGCAGCGGTGCGACCCGCGAGACGGGCGTCGTCATGCGGTGCGGTTCCTCCCTCGGTCTTCTGCCGTGTCCTGTTGGACCGGCAACCTGGGCGTTCGGTTGCCCGCTAAGGCTCGTAAGCCAGTTGCTGCACCTCGAAGCACGTGTCGTTCATGTCGCCCTGGGAGACCCAGCCCCTGCCGTCCCGCCAGCGGGCCACCGACAGGCACGTCCTGCGCCTCTCGGGCGGCTCGGCCAGCCGCTCGAAGCGGACCGGGACGAGGAGTCCGCCGGCGGTGTAGTCCTCGCTGCGGTTCATGAAGTCGTCGACGCACGCGCGCGTGACGCCCGTTTCCGCCTCCGCGCAGGACTTCGCCGCGTCCGTGAACCACCGGGCGGCCGCCCAGCCCTCCAACTGCCACTGGGAGTGGGTCTTCAGCCCCTCGGTGGCGTCCCGGAACTCCCGTACGGCCGCCTGGCCGGTGTCCTCGAAGTTGCGGCTGGAGCCCGTCGCCCACAGGGCGTTGCGGCAGCGCGGCGCGTCCTTGTAGTCGTCGGGGACGGTGGACGTCCAGTTCTGTACGTTCGTGACCTTGGCGGTGACCTCGACGCCGACGTCGTCCATCGCCTTGCACAGCCGGGCGTTGCCGTGACTGTCGATGGCGTCGAAGACCAGGTCGGCGCCCTGTTCCTTCAGGTCGGCCGCGGCGGCACGGAAGTTGGGCAGCGCGAAGTCGACCTGCTCGGTGACGACCTTGTAGCCCTCGGCCTTCAGACCGCGCTCGACGAGCCGGGCGTAGGCGGCGGACGCGGACTGGTTGTAGGAGATGACCGCGGCCGTACGGGCCCCGTGCTCGCGCTTGAAGTAGCGGTAGACCTCCGTGCCGCCGTACAGCTTGCCGTCCCAGCCCGGGGTGCCGGAGCGGGGCGCGAGGCTGCCGTAGATGCCGTAGAGGTGCGGCCAGGTGTCGTAGGCGGCCCCGATGGGCTGGCCGCCGATGTCGGGCACGCGTGCGCGTGAGACGCGGGAGGCGCCGGCGTAGTCCAGGGCGGTGGTGGCGACCAGGGCGACGACCTTGTCCTCGTCGACCACTTTGTGCACGCACTCGTTGTTGCCGACGCCGCTGCCGCCGTCGTCGCACAGCCGTACCTCGATCCGGCGGCCGTCGATGCCTCCGCGCGCGTTGAGGCGGTCGAAGTACGCCTTGGCACCGTCGCGCGGGCCGGTGAAGGCGCTGCCGCCGACCGGGCTGGTGGCGCTGGTGATGATGCCGACGCGGATCGGAGCGCCGTCGCTCGGCGCGGGTGTCGGGGTCCGGCCGCGGTCCTCGAAGTCACTCTCCGGCAGCCGGCTGCCGCAGCCCGCGCCCAGGGCGAGCAGCAGCACGGCGGCCATGGCCTCAGCAACCCGGGATCGGCGACCCATTGCCGCTCAGCTGGACCAGCGCGCACAGCGTCTTCGCGGACACCTTCCAGGTGCCGTCCTGCTCCACCGCCGTTCCGGAGGCGGCCGGCAGGGCGGTGGCGCCCTTCAGGGTCAGGTCGTACGTCACGTCCGCGTCGGTCGGCGAGGTGAACTCGATCTTGGTGACCTTCGCCTGGACCTGTCCGCCGCGCTCGTCACCGCTGAAGGCCTGCAGCACCGGCGCCATCCGGTCGCCGTTCTCCAGTACGGTCTGCTTCTCCTCCAGGGAGGTCGCCGGGTCGAAGAACTTCTGCCAGTTCTGCCGGATCTCCTGCTCGGCCACTCCCACGTCGGCGGGCGCCGTGGCAGCCGGAGACGTCTGCTCGACGGTCGGGGTGGGGGGCGTGGCGTCGCCGCCGCCTCCCTCGTCGTCGCTGCACGCCGCGAGGGCCGGGGCGAGAAAGAGGAGCAGGGCGGCCGCGAGTGCCGTACCCCGTCCCGCCGCCCGTGGGCCGTGTCCCCTCTGTACGGTCCCCCGCCTGAGGTCGCTCCCGAGAACCATCTGGCTCACCACCGGGTGTCGGTCCGGACCGTGCGAGCCCGGTGCTTTCAGGGTCAGCTTCAAGAAGGCATAGTGCAAGCCATTGGCTGGCATGCACAGACACACGACGTGTGGGAGTCGATGATGCGGACAGCCCGACTGCGCACCGTGCATCCCGTCCTGTGGGCCGGGTGGGGCGCGCTCGCCGCGGGTGCGGTGCTGTGCGTCATCGGCTGGTACGGCATCTCCGGGGAGCGGTTCGCGGAGCGTCAGCTGCCGTATCTCGCGTCCTGCACGGTCCCCGGTGCCGCGCTGATCATCGCCGGGGCGGTGCTGCTCACCCACGGCCGCAGCGCCATCGCCGCCGCGCGCGTGGAGGAGTTGTACGGCCTTCTGGTGGCCGCCGGGAGCGCCGACGGCGAGGAGTCCGGGGAGGCGGCCGCGACGCGGCCGGCGGTCAGCGGGGACCTGCTGATGGTGCCGGGCGGCACGCTGTGGCACCGCGCCGACTGTCCGCTGGTCGCCGGGAAGGCGGAGGCGGTGCCGGTGGACGCCAAGCTGCTGGCGACCGGCGAACTGGGCCCGTGCCCGATCTGCGAGCCCGCCGAAGAAACCGGCTGATGGCCTCCCTGACCTACGACCTCACCCTCGCCGGCCTCTCCGTTGGCAGCGCCGCCGCGCTCACCGGAATCGGCCTGATCGTGACGTACCGCGCGACCGGCGTGCTGAACTTCGCGCACGGCGCGATCGCCATGGTGTGCGCGTACGTCCTGCGGCAGTGCGTGGTGGAGTGGGGCTGGCCGCTGTGGGCGGGGGTGACGGTGACGCTGCTGGTGCTGGCGCCCGGGATCGGTATGGCGCTGGAACGGTTCGTCTTCCGGCCGCTGTCGGTCCTGGGGACCGACCCGGCGCAGGCTCTGGTGGCGTCCATCGGGGTGTTCGTGCTGCTGGTGGGCGGGGCGGCGCTGCTATGGGGCCAGGGGGCCCGGGACGACGCGCCGGAGCTGGTGTCGGCGGACCCCTGGGGGCAGCTGTCGGTGGCGCTGCTGCTGGCGGCGGGGGTCGGGGCGGTGATCCGCTGGACGCGTTTCGGCCGGGAGCTGCGGGCGGTGGTGGACGACCGTCAGCTGGCCGTCGTCGGCGGCATCGACGCGGACCGGGTGGCGGCGGCGGGCTGGGCGTTCGGGTCGTTCACGGCGGGTCTGACGGGCGTACTGCTGGCGCCGTACGTACGCCTGGACCCGTACGGCATGCCGCTGCTGGTCATGGAGGTGGTGGCGGTGGCGGTGGCGGCACGTATGCGCAGCCTCCCGGTCGCGGTGGTCGTCGCGCTCGGCATCGGGGTGGCGCAGAGCCAGCTGACCCGACTGCACCCCTCGGGCTGGGGGGAACCACTCGTCCAGGCGGCCGGCGCGAACCTCTTCGTGGTGGCCCTGCTGATCGCCGCCCTCGCTCTCCCTCGCATCGGCACACGGGACGCGCTCCCGCGCACGGCCACCGCGCGCGTACCGACTCCGCCGGGCGCCTGGATCGTGGCCGTGGTGCTGTTCCTGCTGCCGCTGGGCTTCGCGGGCTCGGACCTGCACACGTCCGTCCAGGTGCCGGCGCTGGGCGTGGTGCTGCTGTCGCTGGTCGTGGTCACGGGCCGGGGCGGCCAGATCTCGCTGGGGCAGGCGGCGTACGCGGGACTGGGCGCCCTGTTCACGGCGCTGCTGGCGGCGGGCCGCTTCCCCGGCCTGCCCCGTCTGCCGGAACTCGCGGCACTCGCGTTGGCGGTCGTCCTGGTGGCCCCCCTGGGCCTGCTCACGGGCTGGCCGGCGATCAGCCGCCAGGGCCTCGCCCTCGCGCTGGCGACGTTCGCGGTGGGCGTCGGAGTGAGCCGGTTCGTGTTCGCCCAGCCGTACGCGGTCTCGGGCCTGTCCCTCGGCCGCCCGGCGGGCTTCGACGGTGACCGCGCGTACTACGTCCTCGAACTCGCCCTGCTGGCGGGCGCGTTGCTGGCGACCTGGCGGCTCCGCCGGGGCCGTACGGGCCGGGCCCTGGCGGCGATGCGGGACCACGAGTCGGGGGCGTCGGCGGCGGGCGTCCAGGTCCCGTCCCTGAAGCTGCTGGCCTTCGTCTCCGGCGCCGCGCTGGCGGCCCTCGGCGGCGGCATGCTCGGCATGGGACTGCGGGCCTTCGACCCCGGGGCGTACGACCCCGTCCGCGGCCTGCTGTGGTTCGCGGCGGTCGTGGTCCTGGGCGCGGACAGCACGCTGGGCGCACTGGCGGCCGCGGCGCTCCTGGTCGGCCTGGACGCGGGCGCGCGGGGCGGGGTGGCGGCGGCGCTGATCGGGGTGCTGGCGGTGCTGGTCGGGCGGTTTCCCGGGGGGCCGTACGAGGCGCTGCGGACGGCGGCGGGGAGACTGCGGCTGCGACGGAGGGCGACGCTTACGGCGGTGGGGGCGGGGGCGCGGAGGAGGCTGCGGCCGGCGGTGGAGCGGACCACGCCCGCACCCGCGCCGGCGGGGACGACGCGCTGGTCGGAGCGGGGTGGAGCTTCGGGGACGGCCAGGCAGCGGGGGGATGCGGGGGCGAGCGGTGGAGGCGGCGGGGCGAGGGCGAGGACCGGACGCCCTGGGGACGCCGAGACAAACGCCGCCGCGGGTCGCCTGAGTGAGGGCAGTGAGGAGGGCGGAGCAGGGGGAGGGCATGGACGACCACACGGCGAGCCACCGACCGGCTTCCCGGACGCGAGCTGGCCGCCACGGGACGACCACCCAGACGACGCCGCACCGTCCGAGCGGCACCGCCGGGCGGACCCACCTCCTCCCACCGGCCCCGGCACACCCCCCTCCCCCACCCTCACCGCCCGCCACCTCCACGCCCGCTACGGCGGCTTCACCGCCCTCGACGGTGTCGATCTCGACGTCCCGCCCGGCGAGGTCACCGCCATCGTCGGACCAAACGGTGCCGGGAAGAGCACCCTGTTCCACTGTCTCGCCGGGACGCATCGTCCCTCGCGTGGGCAGGTTCTGCTCGGTGGGCGGGACGTGACGCGGCTGGCGGCGCATGCCCGGACCCGGCTCGGGATCGGGCGTACCTTTCAGCAGCTGGCCGTTTTCCCGTCGTTGACCGTGGCCGAGAACGTCCAGGTGGGCGCCGAGCAGGCGCGGGTCCGGGATCCGGGGGCCGTGGAGCGGGCGCTCAGGCTGCTCGGTCTTGACGGCCCGGTGAGGGCGTCGCCCGCCGCCGGGCTGCCCACCGGCACGCTGCGCCGCGTCGAACTCGCCCGCGCCCTCGCCGGCAGCCCGCGTGTGCTGCTCCTCGACGAACCCGCCGCCGGACTGGACACCGCCGAAGTGACCGCGCTGACCCGCGTGCTGAAGGCCCTGGCCGCCGACGGCACCGGCCTGCTCGTCGTCGAGCACGACCTCGACCTGGTCGCCGACCTGGCCGACGTCGTGCACGTGATGACGGCGGGCCGCATCGTCGCCTCCGGCCCGCCCGGCAGCGTGCTCGACACCCTCGCCGCCCGGGAGAGCCCCGCATGACGACGATGATCTCCCTGCGCCGTGCACGCGTGCGTTACGGCCCCCTGGAAGCGCTCCACGGCGTCACCCTGGCCGCCCCGGGCCCGGGTCTCACCGTCCTGCTGGGCCGCAACGGCTCCGGCCGTACGACGGCCCTGCGTGCCCTCGCCGGAACCGTGCCGCTGTCCGGCGGCGCGGTGGTGTGGGACGGCGCCGACGTGACCCGTATGCCCGCCCACGAACGCGCCCGGCGGGGACTGTGCCTCGTACCGGAACGGCAGGCCGTGTTCGGCTCCCTCACGGTGCGCGAGAACCTCGAACTCACCGCCCCCGCCTACGACTCCGCCCTCGACGCCTACCCCCAGCTGGAGCCCCTCCTCGCGCGCCGCGCCGGCACCCTCTCCGGCGGCGAGCAGCGCATGCTCGCCCTCTCCCGGGCCCTGCTGGCACGCGCGCGTGTGGTGCTCGTCGACGAACCCGCGCAGGGCATGTCGCCGACGGTCGCGGCCCGTACGTACGAGCTGCTGAGCGCGCTCCACGCGTGCGTGGTCGTCGCCGAGCAGCGGCTGCCGCCCGTGCTGCACGGCCGGCCGGCACTCGTGTACGAACTGCGGCGCGGTGCCGTCGTGTTCAGCGGAGAGGCGAGCGAGCCGCGGCCTTCGGGATGACCAGCAGCATGCCCGGCCTCAGCAGGTCCGGATCGCGGCCGACCAACTCCTCGTTGGCCCTGTAGAGCGCCTGCCAGCCGCCCTTGACGCCGTACTTGCGGGCGATCGACGAGAGCGTGTCGCCGGGTTTCACCGTGTGCATACGGCCCTTGAGTCCGTACCGCCGGGAACAGACCGGCCAGGCCTCCCAGCCCTGCACGGCGAGCACCTCCTGCCCGACCGCGATCTGCTGCTCGCGGGTGGCGAGATCCGCGCGCGGGGCGTACTTCAGACCGCCGAACTCCTCCCAGGTCGGCTGCCAGAACTGCAGTCCGCCGTAGAAGCCGTTGCCGGTGTCGACGTCCCAGCGCCCGCCGCTCTCGCACTCGGCGACACACCCCCATGGCCACTGGTCCTTCGCGCACTCGTACGAGACGGCGGCCGGTGGCGGTGGTGCCGCCTGTGAGACGCCCGGCGCGAGGGCCGTGTACAGGGCCGCGGCGATGAGAAGGCTGATCGGCTTGCGGTACATCGGGCCACGCTAAGCAGCGTGCCGCGTACGGCCTTGCGGCGCGTCCGGTGCGCCCAGAGGCCCCACCCGGTCGGCGGACCGGCCGGACGGGGCCCCGTGCCCGGAACGGGGGGAGCGCCGCTCAGATGTCGAGGCGCTGCCCGGGCACGATCAGGTGGGGATCACCGCCGATGACGGCCTTGTTGGCGGCGTAGAGACTCTGCCAGGTGGTCCCGTTCCGGGCGGCGATGCCGCTCAGGGTGTCGCCCGTGCGGACGGTGTAGTCGCCGCGGGACGCGTCGCGCGTCGTGTGCCCGGTCGAGCGCTCCGGCGTCTTCGACGGCGTCGAGGGGGCTGCCTTGGTGGTGGCGGAGCCGGTGGACGGAGCCGCGGGCGCGCTCCCGTACGCTCCGGCCCGGGCCGAACAGGTCGGCCACGCGCCCCACCCCTGGGCGCGCTGGACCTTGGTGGCCACCGCGATCTGCTGGGACTTGGAGGCCTGGTCGGCGGTCGGCGCGTAGGCCGTGCCGCCGTACGCCCGCCAGGTGGAGGCGGCGAACTGCAGTCCTCCGTAGTAGCCGTTCCCGGTGTTGATGTGCCAGTTGCCGCCGCTCTCGCACTGGGCGATGCGGTCCCACACTCCGCCGTCCGCCGCCACGGCGTTGCCGTTCGCGGCCAGCAGCCCGAGGGGGGCGAGCAGTGCCGCCCCGGCGAGGACCGCCGTCGTACGAGTCCGGCCCCGGGCCGGATTCCCCTGCGTCTTACGAGCGTTGCCGTGAGTGTTGTCGGCACATGCGGACATGTAGTTCCCTCTCGAAGGACCCGGGATCCCCCAAGGCGGGACGCCACGGCCCGCGTGTCGCACGCGGTCGTCGCGCTCCGCCCCGTCCGCCGGAGGCTGGTGCTGCGAGCTGGCTTTTGGTGCGGCCGGCGGACGTACCCGAGCGGTGCTCGTTGCACACGGCCGAGGAATCTAGGGAGCGGGGCGACCGGTATCAACCGACTCCTTGTCATTCCAGGCCAGTTCGCCGTTACCTCGGGTATCGGCGATTTTCAGCCACCCACTTCATTCGCTGATTTCAGGATTTGTCGACCCGCCGGTCCGGCGATCTGTGACTCACCTCACCGCATCAACTTCCTTGGATTTCCAAGGACTTGACCCTGAGTGTCCAATTCCGCACCGCACGTGACGCTGTGCGGTGGATGGTTCGATTCCGTTCGCCCTGGAGCGTGACTCCCGCCACAGATCACCCGTTGTCTCCTTCATGAGCCCGGGACCGCCCGGTTCACGGGGCCGGGAGCCACCCGGTCCCGCCACGCACCACTTCCCGAGGGAGCCACCGTGCCGCGCATGCTCGACGTCAGCAACGAGGTACGCGCCGAGATCGGCGACGAAGAAGCCGACCGGCTGCTCGCCGGAGAGAACGCCCCCGGCAGTTACGACTGCACGTCCTGCCGCACCCCGGGCGACTCCGAACAGGAGCGCACCAGCACCGTCCTGTTCATCGGCGACGAGACCGCCGTCCTCGCCTTCGCCCACGCCACCTGCCTGCCCTCGCAAGTCGTCCAGGTCACCGAGGAGCAGCTCCAGGGGGCCGTGAAGTCCATCACCGGCGACACCGTCGACCTGGAGCCCGAGAAGATCGTGCCCGAGCAGGCCGTGCTCGGCGTGACCAGCGGACTGATCCTGATCGCCGGGGAGTTGCATCCGGCGCTGGTCGTCGAGCCGACCGGGCCCATCGTGCGGCCCGGCGCGACCAGCGCGGGCGACGACTTCCTGCCGCTGCTCATCGAGCAGGGGTTCATGCCGGCGACGGCGATCGACTCGGTGCCGCCGGTGCTGCACGGGTGGTCGGTGCTGCTGGCCGTGGGGCAGCTGCATGCGGTGCTGCAGCCCGGGGCCAACGGGGGGCAGCCGGTTGCCTGGTGGCAGGCGCACCATCCGCTGCAGGTGACCGAGGGGTGGCGGGCCGCCGCCAACAAGCACCAGCAGGTACTCATGTTCGCGGCGCCGGTCGGGTCCATCGGGCGCCAGCCCCGGGAGGATCTGCTGCGGGACGCGCTGGACAAGGCGGCGGCCAACGGGAAGTTGGTCGCGGCCGCGCTGCCGCTTGCGGGGACGTGAGCGCCCAGGGAAAAGGGCACTGCGCGTTGTCGGGCGGCTGCGGGTCGGTTGTGGCTGGTCGCGCCCACGCGGCGGAGCCGCACATCTAGGGGGTGTTTCGAAAGTCCTGTGCGGTGCCCGCGGTGTCCGGTGCGTGCTCTCGGCGCGGGCGCCGTGGGTGCTGTGCGGGACTTTCGAAACACCCCCTAGTGCCCCTGGAGGCCTGCCGCGCAACCGCATCTCATCAAGCTCGCGATCGTTTGCACATACGTGCACACCTACGACGTTCCCCTCCGCCTGTCCTATCAGCCGGCGTTCTCGCGGTCGGCTCCGGATCCTCCTGGCGGCCCATCGGCCACGCCGATCTACGACGCGCTCTACGCCGAGTACGTCAAGTCCTTCCGCTCGCTGCCAGGTGACCGCAGTGGCGAGGAGGACCTGGGGTTCACCGCCTTCGGGAACACCCCGTACAGCACGGGCTCGTTCAGCAACTCGTACAGCGCCTACAGTGCGGGGGCCTTCAGTGCCCGTCAGCAGTCGCAGTGGCAGCGCGTCGGATCGATCGGGGAGCAGCACAGCACGGGCATGCACCACGTCCCGGCCTCGCTGCCGCCCGGCCCGCGCCGCGGCATCTGAGGCGTAAGGAGAGGGCGGCCCCGGTCGGGGCCGCCCTCTCCTTGTGTCCGCGTCACTTCTTCTTCGCGCCGCGCTTCTCGCGCACCCGCACCGAGATGTGGATCGGCGTCCCGTCGAAGCCGAACTCCTCGCGCAGCCGGCGCTCGATGAAGCGGCGGTAGCCCGCCTCGATGAAGCCGGAGGCGAAGAGCACGAACCGCGGGGGCTTGGTGCCGGCCTGGGTGCCGAACAGGATGCGCGGCTGCTTGCCGCCCCGGACGGGGTGCGGGTGGGCGGCGACCAGCTCGCCGAGGAAGGCGTTCAGGCGGCCGGTCGGGACGCGGGTCTCCCAGCCGGCCAGGGCCGTCTCGATCGCCGGGACCAGCTTCTCCATGTGCCGGCCGGTGCGCGCCGAGACGTTGACGCGCGGCGCCCAGGCCACCTGGGCGAGCTCGGTCTCGATCTCCCGCTCCAGGTAGTAGCGGCGCTCCTCGTCGAGGGTGTCCCACTTGTTGTACGCGATCACCATCGCGCGGCCCGCCTCGACGGCCATGGTGATGATGCGCTGGTCCTGGACGGAGATGTTCTCGGAGGCGTCGATCAGGACGACGGCGACCTCGGCCTTCTCGACGGCGGCCGCGGTGCGCAGGGAGGCGTAGTAGTCGGCGCCCTGCTGGAGGTGGACGCGCTTGCGGATGCCCGCCGTGTCGACGAACTTCCAGGTCACTCCGCCCAGTTCGATCAGCTCGTCGACCGGGTCACGGGTGGTGCCCGCGATCTCGTTGACGACGACGCGCTCCTCGCCGGCCACCTTGTTCAGCAGCGAGGACTTGCCGACGTTGGGGCGGCCGATGAGCGCGATGCGGCGCGGGCCGCCGACCGCGGTCCCGAAGGTCTGCTCGGGCGCGTCCGGCAGCGCCTCCAGAACCTGGTCCAGCATGTCGCCGGTGCCCCGGCCGTGCAGGGCGGAGACGGGGTGCGGCTCGCCGAGGCCCAGCGACCACAGGTACGCCGCGTCGGCCTCGCCGCTCGGGCCGTCCACCTTGTTGGCGCACAGCACGACGGGCTTGCCGGCCTTGCGCAGCAGGCGTACGACCGCCTCGTCGGTGTCGGTGGCGCCGACCTTGGCGTCGACCACGAACACCACGGCGTCGGCGGCCTCGATGGCGTACTCGGCCTGCGCGGCCACGGAGGCGTCGATACCGAGGACGTCCTGCTCCCAGCCGCCGGTGTCGACGACCTTGAAGCGGCGGCCCGCCCACTCGGCCTCGTAGGTGACGCGGTCGCGGGTGACGCCCGGCTTGTCCTCCACGACGGCCTCGCGGCGGCCGATGATGCGGTTCACGAGTGTCGACTTGCCGACGTTCGGGCGGCCGACGACGGCGAGGACGGGCAGCGGACCATGACCGGCCGCCTCGATCGCGCCCTCGACGTCCTCGATGTCGAAGCCCTCTTCCGCGGCGAGCTCCATGAACTCCGCGTACTCGGCGTCGCCAAGCGCTCCGTGCTCGTGCTCCCCGCCCGAGCCGTCGGAGTGGATCTGGTCGTTCATGAAGTCCGTACCTCGTTCATCGTGGTGATCGGTGGACCGCCCGTTTTCCCCGGTTGATCCACTACTCAGTGTCGCCTAGCGCCCGGTCAGGCGCCTGGCGTTTTCCAGGTGCGCGGTGAGCTGCTTCTGGATGCGTTCGGTCGCCTCGTCGAGGACCTTGCGCGTACGCCGTCCGCTGCCGTCGCCCGCTTCGAAGGGGTCGCCGAAGACGACGTCGACGCGGCTGCGCAGCGGCGGCAGCCCCTTTATCAACCGTCCCGCCCTGTCGGAACTTCCCAGCACCGCGACCGGGACGATCGGCGCCCCGCCGCGCACCGCGAAGTACGCGAGCCCGGCCCGCAGGGCGGCGAAGTCGCCCTCGCCTCGGGTGCCCTCGGGGAAGATCCCGAGAACGCCGCCGGCCGCCAGTACATCGAGTGCCCGGGTGATCGCCGTACGGTCGGTGGTGGCGCGGTCCACCTTCAGCTGGCCGATGCCGGTCAGGAAGGGGTCGAGCGGGCCGATGAACGCTTCCTTCTTGATCAGGAAGTGTGTCGGCCGGGGCGCCACGCCCATGACCATCGGGCCGTCGATGGCGTGGGAGTGGTTGACGGCGAAGATCACCGGGCCGGTGGCGGGCACCTTCCAGGCGCCCAGCACGCGCGGCTTCCACAGCCCGTACATCAGGCCGACGCCGATCCGCCGGCCGACTTCGGCGCCCCTCTCGGAGGCGGACGGTGCGCTCACTTGCCGGCCCGCTTCTCCTCGACGAGGGTGACGACGCACTCGATGACCTGCGCGAGGGTGAGGTCGGTGGTGTCCACCTCGACCGCGTCGTCCGCCTTGGCGAGCGGCGAGGTCTTCCGGCTGGAGTCGGCGGCGTCCCGCTTGATCAGGGCCTCGCGGGTGGTGTGCACGTCGGCGCCCTTGAGCTCACCGCTGCGGCGGGCGGCGCGGGCCTCCGGCGACGCGGTGAGGAAGATCTTCAGGTCGGCGTCGGGCAGCACGGTCGTACCGATATCACGGCCCTCGACGACGATGCCCTGCTCGGCGCCGGCCGCGATGGACCGCTGCAGCTCGGTGATCCGGGTGCGCACCTCGGGCACCGCGCTGACCGCGCTGACCTTGGAAGTGACCTCCTGGGTGCGGATCGGGCCGACCACGTCGGTGCCGTCGACGCTGATCGTCGGGTTGGCGGGGTCGGTCCCGGAGACGATGTCGGGCTTGCCGGCCGCGGCGGCGATCGCGGACGGGTCGTCGGTGTCGATCCCGTTGGTCACCATCCACCAGGTGATCGCCCGGTACTGGGCACCGGTGTCGAGGTAGCTCAGGCCGAGCTGCGCGGCCACGGCCTTCGACGTGCTCGACTTGCCCGTGCCGGAGGGACCGTCAATGGCGACAATCACGGGCTGGGCGGCGCCGTTTTCCACGGGGGGACACCTTCCTGGTGCGGTGCGGTGGGGTGTGCGGGGCGCGATCGTGCCCCGCACAAGGTTACTGGCTCCCCGGTACCGCTCTTACAGGCGGATGATCCGGGGATCACTGCCGGATCGCCCAGCCCCGTTCCCGCAGTGCCGCCGTCAGGACCGGCGCCGCCTGCGGTTCCACCATCAGCTGCACCAGACCGGCCTGTTGCCCGGTCGCGTGCTCGATCCGTACGTCCTCGATGTTGACCCCGGCCCGCCCGGCATCCGCGAAGATGCGGGCCAGCTGGCCGGGCTGGTCGTCGATCAGCACGGCGACCACCTCGTAGGCGCGCGGCGCGGACCCGTGCTTGCCGGGGACGCGGACCTGGCCCGCGTTGCCGCGCCGCAGGACGTCCTCGATGCCGGACGTGCCCGCGCCGCGCTTGGCCTCGTCGGAGGACTGCAGAGCGCGCAGGGCCTGCACCGTCTCCTCCAGGTCGGCAGCGACGTCGGTGAGCAGGTCGGCGACCGGCCCCGGGTTCGCGGAGAGGATGTCGATCCACATCCCGGGGTCGGAGGCGGCGATCCGGGTCACGTCGCGGATGCCCTGACCGCACAGCCGTACGGCGGCCTCCTCGGCGTGCTCCAGGCGGGCGGCGACCATGCTGGAGACCAGGTGGGGCATGTGCGAGACCAGGGCGACGGCACGGTCGTGTGCGTCCGCGTCCATCACGACCGGCACGGCACGGCAGTGCGAGACCAGTTCCAGGGCGAGGTTCAGCACCTCGGTGTCGGTGTCCCGGGTCGGCGTCAGCACCCAGGGGCGGCCCTCGAAGAGGTCGCCGGTCGCGGCCAGCGGGCCGGACTTCTCCCGGCCGGACATGGGGTGCGAGCCGATGTACGACGCCAGGTCGAGGCCGAGGGCCTCCAGCTCGCGGCGCGGGCCGCCCTTGACGCTGGCCACGTCGAGGTAGCCGCGGGCCACCCCTCGGCGCATGGCGTCGGCGAGCACGGCGGCGACACGGGCGGGCGGGGCGGCGACGATCGCGAGGTCGACGGGCCCGTCGGGCGCCTCGTCGGTGCCGGCGCCGAGCGCGGCCGCCGTACGGGCCTGCTCGAGGTCGTGGTCGGCGAGGTGGACGACGACTCCGCGCTTGGCCAGGGCGAGGGCGGCGGAGGTGCCGATGAGGCCGGTGCCGATGACGAGTGCCGTTCTCACTGGGCGATGTCCTTGCGCAGGGCGGCCGCGGTGCCGAGGTAGACGTGCGCGATGTCGGCGCGGGACCGGTCGGACTCGATGTGCGCGAGGACTCGCACGACGCGCGGCATGGCGCCCTCGATGTCCAGTTCCTGGGCGCAGATCAGCGGCACGTCGACGATGCCGAGCTTGCGGGCGGCGGCCGCCGGGAAGTCGCTGTGCAGGTCGGGCGTGGCCGTGAACCAGATGCTGATCAGGTCGTCGGCGGTGAGGTCGTTCCGCTCGAGGATGGCGGTGAGCAGGGCCCCGACCTGCTCGTCCATGTGGCCGGCCTCGTCCCGTTCCAGTTGGACGGCCCCCCGGACCGCTCGTACCGCCACGGCGCTGCTCCTTGCTGATGTACGTCTCGGCTCTTGGTCCGTCCAGCCTAGTCAGCCCGCGTCACCGGGGTGCGCGGCGCCCGCCCGCTGAGACGGCCGGCCTACTGGGACTGCTGCTTGACGATCTCGTCCAGCGAGGCGGGCACCTGGCCGTTCGGGGTCAGCTTGTCGACGGCCGTCGGCAGCACTTGGGCAAGCTCGGTCGCGGCCACGTCCGGGGAGAGCCGGCCTGCTCGGCGACGTGGTTGTGGGCCTCGTCGGGGATCGCCTGCCGGATCTGCGCGCCGGTCACGGACTGGTTCTCGCCGGTGCCGACCTGTGCGGCCGGGCGCAGGACACGGAGAGCCCGGTCTCAGACCCTGCTAATCTCACCTGAATAGTCCTATTCCGCTACTTGGGGTGAGAATACGCCCGTGCGCCTCTGGACGCCGGGGCGCGGGTCCGCTCTCATGGGGCAGGAAGCCCGCCTCGGGGGAGACCGTCATGAAGCGTCCTGGACCGCTGCTCACCCTTCTCGCGGGACTGCTGCTGGGCGTGTTCCTGCTGTCCCTGAACGCGACGAAGGGGACGAAGAGCACATCCGCGGAGACCCGCAAGGAGTCACCCACACCGACGGTGTCCCCGACCACCGCCACACCATCGGCATCCCCCTCTCCGTCCCCGTCGCGGACGCCCGTGCCCGACGCCAGTTACGCCGGCCGTACCGACGACGACTCTTCCGCCGTCGCCCTCACCCTCCGCGACGGAAAGGCGATCGCGTACTTCTGCGACGGCCGCAACAAGGAGTCCTGGCTGAAGGGCGACGTCACGGACGACGGCACCATGAAGCTCACCGGCAAGGACGGCTCGGTGCTCAACGGCACCCTGAGGGAGGGCGAGCGGATCCGCGGCACGGTCGACATCGACGGCGGGCACTACGCCTTCACCGCCGACAGGGCGAAGAAGCCGTCGGGGCTGTACCGGGCGACCGCCACCGTGCGCGGGGCGAAGGTCGACGGCGGCTGGATCGTACTGACGGGCGGCCGGCAGGTCGGCATCCTCAACCGCGACGGCACCCCCTCGCCCGCCCCCATGATCGACCCGGAGACCGGTGCGGTGACGGTCGACGGACAGCAGCTCACGGCCCGCCCGGCCCTGCCCTGATCCCCTGCTCACGGGAGCCGATCATGACCGTCGACCCGAACGCCGCCACCCAGAGCTTCCCGCCCTCGCCGCCCGCCCACGCCCGCCCGCGTCCGGCCCGCTATCTGGTCCCGGCACTGGTCGCCGGCGCGGTAGCGGTCACCCTCGGGGTGTACGGCAAGGTCCACGACCCGGCGGGCACGGCCTTCAACCTGGCCGGGTTCAACAGCACGGGTGCGGTGAAGTCGTGGCTGGCGACGGTCGCGTTCGCCTTCGCGCTCGTCCAGGTCGTCTCGGCGCTGATGGTGTACGGCAGGCTGCCGGGTCCCGACTGGTCGGCGGCGCTGCACCGCTGGTCGGGCCGGGCGGCGTTCCTCGCCTCGGTCCCCGTGGCGGTGCACTGCCTGTACGCGCTGGGCTATCAGACACACGAAACGCGCGTTTTGTGGCACTCCCTCCTGGGTTGCTTCTTCTTCGGTGCTTTCAGTGCCAAGATGCTGCTGCTCCGTTCGGAGCGACTTCCCGGCTGGCTGCTGCCGATCGTCGGCGGGCTGGTCTTCACCGCCCTCAGCATCATCTGGCTGACCTCCGCCCTCTGGTTCTTCCGCACCTTCGGAGTGACGACATGACCGACCGTCCGACGCGGCGCACGATCCTTCTCGCCACGGGGGCCGCGGCGCTTGTCGCGGGCTGCGGTGAGTACGGCGACAACGGGGACTCCTCGTCCGCGAACACCTCCCCCGGCCAGGAGCTGGCCAGGACGGCCGACATCCCGGTCGGCGGCGGCAAGATCTTCAAGGACGAGAAGGTCGTCGTGACGCAGCCGGAGGAAGGCGAGTTCAAGGCCTTCACCAGCATCTGCACGCATCAGCAGTGCCCGGTGGCGAGCGTCTCCGACGGCACCATCAACTGCAACTGCCACGGCAGCAAGTTCAACATCGCGGACGGTTCGGTGGCCAACCCGCCGGCGACGAGGCCACTGGCCGCGAAGAAGATCACCGTGGACGGAAATTCGATCCGGCTGGCGTGATGCGCCACGTACGCTCCCGGGCATGCGCCCCGAGAACCTGGTACGCGACCACACGGTCTACGCCTGTGTCATGGGTTCGCGCGCCTTCGGTCTGGCGACGGACGGCAGCGACACGGACCGCCGGGGCGTGTTCCTCGCGCCCACGCCCCTGTTCTGGCGTTTCGAGAAGCCGCCCACGCATGTCGAGGGGCCGGCCGAGGAGCAGTTCAGCTGGGAGCTGGAGCGCTTCTGCGAGCTGGCCCTGCGCGCCAACCCGAACATCCTCGAGTGCCTGCACTCCCCGCTCGTGGAGTACGCCGACGACACGGGCCGCGCACTCCTCGCCCTGCGCGGCGCGTTCCTGTCCCGCCGGGCCCACGAGACGTTCGCAGGCTACGCGCTGGGCCAGCGCAGGAAGCTGGAGGCGGACGTCCGCAACCACGGCGCCCCGCGCTGGAAGCACGCGACGCACCTCCTCCGCCTCCTCATGAGCGCCCGCGACCTGCTCCGCACGGGCCGCCTGACGATCGACGTCAGCGACCAACGCGAGCCGCTGCTCACGGTCAAGCGCGGCGAGGTCCCGTGGCCGGAGGTCGAGTCCTGGATGACCCGGCTGGCCGAGGAAGCGGACAAGGCGTCGCACACCAGCCCTCTCCCCGCGGAGCCCGACCACCGCCGCGTCGAGGACTTCCTGATCCGCGTCCGCCGCGCCTCAGCCCTCCAGCCGGATCCGTACGACGAAGTCGTGCAGGGCGTCGTAGACGGGGCATCGGGCAGCGCTGACGCAGCCTGCGCCTCGTCCAGCACACCGTGCAGCCGCTCGATGTCGGCCTCCACGCGCGCGTGGTCGACATCTGCGCCCCCGTGCTCCTGCTCGGCCTTCGCCGCGATCAGCTCCGGCAGATACGCGGGTGCGTCGACTTCCCCCAGCAGCGTGGGCAGATGTGCCTGCACCTCGCCACCGCGCATCAGGTGGATGCCGGTGAGCAGCACGCGGAAGGTGTAGAGCAGTGGCTTGAGCTCGCCGGTCTTCTCGAACAGCCGCCACTGCGTCGTCGCGAACCCCCGGTAGTGATGGGCGTGGTGGCTGGTGAGGACACCCGGCGCGAGCGCGGCCAGCTCACGATGCGCGTCGGTGGTGTGCACGACGAGCGGCGAGAGCAGCTGCTCCAGCACATAGCCGTTGCGGCGCAGCATCAGGCGTGCGAACTTGCGCAGGTCGTGCGTCACCAGGTCCATCTCGACGCCGTCCCGCACCCACATCCGCGACCGCGTCCCCGCCGGCTCCCGCAGCCCGACGAGGTCGGCGGCCGGCAGCAGGTGCACGCCCCGCAGGTCCACGTCGGAGTCGCGCGACGGGAAGCCGTACAGATGCGCGCCGGAGACCGTCGCGAACAGCACCGGGTCGGGCTGCTCGGCGACGACGGGAACGAGGTCGATGTCCAGGGCGTCGATCACCCGTCAAGCGTCCCAGAGCGCCCCAAGGGTCAGCAGGTCACCCCGGTACTCGATCCGGTCCGCCCACTCCGTCGGCCACGCGTCCGCGCCCAGGTACGCCCCCGCGAACGCCCCCGTCAGACAGGCGATCGAGTCCGAGTCGCCGGACGTGCAGGCCGCCCGGCGCAGGGCCGTCAGTGGGTCGTCGATGAACCACAGGAAGCACAACAGCCCGGTCGCCAGGGCCTCTTCGGCGATCCAGCCCGCGCCGGTGGCCAGGCACGGGTCGGTCTCGGGGGACGTCGTGCGCACGGCGCCCTGGAGGCGGTCCAGGATCTCCGCGCACTCGCCCCAGCCGCGCGCCATGAAGTGCTCGGGGGTCGGGTCCTGGCTGCGGGTCCACAGGTCGCCGAGCCAGGCGTGGTGGTAGTGGCTGCGGTTCTCGTGGGCGTACGACCGCAGCAGGCCGACCAGTCCGGTCGGTTCGGCTCCCTGCGCGAGCAGCCGTACGGCGTGCGCGGTGAGGTCGGAGGCGGCGAGTGCCGTCGGGTGGCCGTGGGTGAGGGCGGACTGCAACTGGGCGGCGCCCGCACGCTGTTCGTCGCTCAGGCCGGGGATCAGACCGATGGGCGCGACGCGCATGTTGGCGCCGCAGCCCTTGGAGTTGATCTGGCTGGCGTCCTGCCAGGGACCCGGGCGCTCAAGCAGCTCGCAGGCCCGGAGGCAGGTGTTGCCCGGCGCGCGGTTGTTCTCCGGGGAGCGATTCCACGCGGTGAACTCCCGCCGTACGGCCTCGGCCATGTTCTCGGGTGCCAGCACGCCCCGGTCCGTGGCCGTCCGCAGCCCCTTCCCCAACGCGAGCGTCATCTGCGTGTCGTCGGTGACGATCGCCGGCCTCGGCAGGTCCATCTCCCTCCAGGGCCCGCACTTGGCGAGGATCGACGGCACGTCGTTGAACTCGGTCGGGAAGCCGAGCGCGTCCCCGAGTGCGAGGCCCAGCAGGGACCCGGTGGCGGCGCGCTTGCGGACGGTGGTGGTCATGCGGGGCGTCCTTCCCGGGACGGTCGGAGCAGGGGCGGGTGGAGGGCCGTGGCGGCGCCCGCGCGGTACAGCGCGGCCGGTTTGCCGCGGCCGCCGGTCAGGCGCGCGGCGCCCGGGACCGGTTCGACGAAGCCCGGCGTGGCGAGCACCTTGCGCCGGAAGTTGGGCCGGTCCAGGGGCGTGCCCCACACCGCCTCGTAGACGTGCCGGAGCTCGCCGAGCGTGAACTCGGGCGGGCAGAAGGCGGTGGCGAGGCAGGTGTACTCGAGCTTGGCGCCGACGCGTTCGTGGGCGTCGGCCAGGATCCGGTCGTGGTCGAAGGCGAGCGGCCCGGCCGTGTCGTACGGCATCCAGCGGGCCTGCGCCGCGTCGCTGCCGCCGTGCGGTTCGGGCGGGTGCGGCAGCAGCGCGGCGAAGGCGACCGTCACGACCCGCATACGAGGATCGCGGTCGGGTTCGCTGTAGGTGCGCAGCTGCTCCAGGTGCAGTCCGGAGACGTCCGACAGGCCGGTCTCCTCGGCGAGTTCACGCCGGGCCGCCGTCTCCGCGGACTCGTCCGGCTGCACGAAGCCGCCGGGCAGCGCCCAGTGGCCCTTGTACGGCTCCTGTCCGCGCTCGACGAGCAGGACGTGCAGGGCGCCGGCTCGGATCGTCAGGACGGCCAGGTCGGCGGTGACAGCGAAGGGTTCGTGGGCGTACTTGTCGTAGCCCGGTGGTGCGGACACGGCCGCTCACTCCCTTTATGGTCAGTACGACTAATAGTCGCTCCGACTATAAAGAGGGTGGACGGGCTCGCACAACCCCTCAAACCTCCGAGGTCACTCACGGAAAGCAGACCAACCTCAGCCCGGAAAGGAATCGCGCCGCCCCAGGAAGCCCAGCAGCCGTACCTCGATACGCGCGCGTGGCGGCACCTGGACCGGCGCCCCGAACCGCGCCCCCCGGTCCTCGTCCCCGACCACGCACCGGGCGATGCTCAGCAGCTCGGCCGCGAGGGGCCCCGGGATGGGCCGTGGCCGCCCGCAGGCCTGGGCGACGTCCCAGCCGTGCACGGCGATCTCGACGGCCCCCGCGGCGGCCATCACCCGCACGTCCAGCGGCCGTTCACCGACCAGGACGCGCTCGCCGGGTCCCGCCGCCCACGCCCCCAGCACGGCACACGCCCGCCGCCGGAACCCGCATGCCGGATCCGCCGCGGGCTCCCCGGGGAACAGCCCGATCCGCCCGCCGGTCAGCCCCTCGTGCAGGGCGTCCAGCGAGTCGTCGAGATGCCCGAGCAGCTCCCCCAGATCCCACTCGGCGCACGGCGTCCCCCGCCCCAGACTCCCGGCCTCCACCCCGGTCACGCTCCCCAGCGCGTAGGCGAGCGAACGCTCCAGCAGCTCCCCGGAGTTCACGACAGCACCTCGCGCATCCACGCGTCGGCCGGCTGTCCGTTCGCGCGCGTGGGCGGCATCCGGAGCGTGCCCTTCTCGTGCACCCGGGCGCCCAGGAACCGCAGCACGTCCTTCTTGCCGCTGAACCATTCCAGGTGCGGCGGCATCTCCAGCTCGACGACGAGGTCCTCGTCCGGCGCAACCTCGTCGAGCCGGGCACGCGCGCGTTGCAGGCTGCTCTTCACGGGCACCGTGGAGGTGCCGAGCAGCGAGGCGACCTCGGGCGCCCGCGAGGCCGACACGTCCCACAGGATGAGCACGGCCCGCCGCCGCGCCGGCAGATGCTGGAGCGCGGCGACGAACGCGAGCCGCAGACTCCCCCGCGCGGCCACGACGGTCGCCGGGCCGACGAGCGCGTCCAGGCAGCGGCTGGAGCCACGGAACGTCCGCCACAGGGGCCCTCAGCGGCTCCTCAGGCGCCTCTGACGGCCCGCCGAGCCCCGAGGGCAGCGGACGTCGCGCGCGGCTCTCCAGCGCCGTCAGACACGTGTTGGTGGCGATCCGGTTCAGCCAGGTCCGCAGGGAGGCCCGGCCCGCATAGCCGTCGTAGGACCGCCAGGCCCGCAGATACGTCTCCTGCACCAGGTCCTCGGCGTCGTCGGCCGAGCCCAGCATCCGGTAGCAGTGCGCGAGCAGCTCCCACCGGTACGGATCCGTCAGCCGTTCGAACTCCTCGCGGTCCGTCGTCGTCGCAGCCATCACCGCTCCCTCCGTCACCGATACAGACCGGCGGGAGCGCGAAAACCAATCGGCCGGCCCCGGACGCTGTGTCTTCTGGGGGACACCCCCAGGCCCCCGGCCCGGAACCGGCCTCCTTCACCAGAAACGACCTACAGGTCGACTTCCTTCATCAGCATCCCGACCTCGGTGTTCGACAGCCGCCGCAGCCAGCCCGACTTCTGGTCGCCCAGGGTGATCGGCCCGAAGGCGACCCGGACCAGCTTGTCGACCGGGAAGCCGGCCTCGGCGAGCATGCGGCGCACGATGTGCTTGCGGCCCTCGTGCAGCGTGACCTCGACCAGGTAGTTCTTGCCGGTCTGCTCGACGACCCGGAAGTGGTCCGCGCGCGCGTACCCGTCCTCCAGCTGGATGCCGTCCTTGAGCCGCTTGCCCAGGTCGCGCGGGATCGGGCCCACGATGTGCGCGAGGTAGACCTTCTTCACGCCGTACCTGGGGTGGGTCAGCCGGTGCGCCAGCTCGCCGTGGTTGGTGAGCAGGATGACGCCCTCGGTCTCGGTGTCGAGCCGGCCGACGTGGAAGAGCCGCGTCTCGCGGTTGGTGACGTAGTCACCGAGGCACTGCCGGCCCTCGTTGTCCTCCATCGTCGAGACGACACCGGCGGGCTTGTTCAGCGAGAAGAACTGGTACGACTGCGTGGCGACCGTCAGGCCGTCGACCTTGACCTCGTCCTTCTCCGGGTCGACCCGCTTGCCCTGCTCCAGGACGATCTCGCCGTTGACCTCGACCCGGGCCTGCTCGATGAGCTCCTCGCAGGCACGCCTGGAGCCGTAGCCCGCGCGCGCGAGGACCTTCTGCAGTCGCTCGCCCTCCTGCTCGGCGCCCGGGAAGGTCTTGGGCAGCTTGACGTCCTTCTTGCCCGCGTACCGCTCGCGGTTGCGCTCCTCGGCCCGGGCGTCGTACTCCCGGGAGCTCGCCGGGGCCGAACGGCCGCGACCGGTGCCCTGGCCCTGCTTGGGCCCGCCCTTGGCGCCGCCGCGCGCGGAGGCGCCGCGCCCGGACTTCGGTCCGTCCTTCGTCGCCCCGGGGCCCACGTCGTAGCGGCGCTCCTCGGGGCGGGGCTTGCTGGGGCGGCCCTGCCCCTGCTTCTGGTCCCTGTTGTTGCCGGCACCGCGGTAGTTACCGCGCCCGCCACCGCTCTTGCCGCTGCCGCTGCTTCGCATCAAAGTTCCGTCTGGTCGTCTACGTCGTCGGTACCCCGGCTGACCGGGGTGCCCGGACCGTCATCGGGAGCGTCCGGGTCGAACGACGGCACCCCTTCCTGGGTCTCGGCCTCGATCGCCTCCGCCTCCGGGAGGAAGGGCGCGAGCTCCGGGAGCTCGTCCAGACCTCGCAGGCCCATCCGCTCCAGAAAGTAGTTCGTCGTCCTGTACAGGATCGCACCTGTTTCGGGTTCCGTGCCCGCCTCCTCGACCAGACCGCGCTGGAGGAGGGTCCGCATCACGCCGTCGCAGTTCACTCCGCGCACGGCCGAGACGCGGCTGCGGCTGACCGGCTGCCGGTACGCGACCACGGCGAGCGTCTCCAGTGCGGCCTGGGTGAGCCGGGCCTGCTGCCCGTCGAGGACGAACCGCTCGACGGCGGCGGCGTACTCGGGCCGGCTGTAGAAGCGCCAGCCGCCGGCGATGAGCCGCAGTTCGAAGCCACGCCCCTGAACCGTGTACTCGTCGGCCAGCTCCCGCAGGGCATCCGCGACCTGGCGCCGAGGCCGCTCCAGGATCTTCGCGAGGTTCTCCTCGGTCACGGGCTCGTCCACGACCATGAGGACGGCTTCCAGGGCGGGTTTGAGCTCGAGATCGGCGACGGTGCGCAGCCCGGCCGGAACCTCCGTGGTCTCCTCACTCACGCCTTCTTCTCCTCCTTGGGCGGCTCGGGCGGCCGGTCGAACTCGTCGGTCACCATCGGCGTCTCGCCCCCGTCCCCGCCGGTCCACCGCACGATGAGCTCCCCGAGGGCGGTCTCCTGGTCGAGGGCGACGGCCTTCTCGCGGTACAGCTCCAGGAGGGCCAGGAAGCGCGCTACGACGGTGAGGGTGTCGTCGGTGTCCTCGACCAGCGCCCGGAAGCTGGCCTCGCCGAGCTCCTTGAGCCGCGCGACGACGATCCCGGCCTGCTCCTGCACGCTCACCAGCGGCGCGTGGATGTGGTCGACGTACACCTGCGGCTTGGGCTTGGGCTGCATCGCCTTCACGGCGAGCTTCGCGAACCCCTCCGCGCCGATGCTGATGACGACCTCGGGCAGCAGCTCGGCGTGGTGCGGTTCGAGCCCGACGGTACGGGGATAGCGCCGGGCCTCCTCGTCGAGCCGCCGGCTGAAGATGTCGGCGATCTGCTTGTAGGCCCTGTACTGCAGCAGCCGCGCGAACAGCAGGTCCCGTGCCTCCAGCAGCGCGAGATCGGCCTCGTCCTCGACCTCGGCGGCGGGCAGCAACCTGGCCGCCTTGAGGTCCAGCAGGGTGGCGGCGACGACCAGGAACTCGGTCGTCTGATCCAGATCCCAGTCCGGCCCCATCGCCCTGATGTGCGCCATGAACTCGTCGGTGACCCTGGACAGGGCGACTTCGGTGACGTCGAGCTTGTGCTTGGAGATCAGCTGGAGAAGGAGATCAAAGGGCCCCTCGAAGTTCGCAAGCCGAACCTTGAAGACGCCGTCGGCGGGCTCTTGGGGCGCCTCGGCGATCTCCTGCGACTCGACAGCCGAGGGCTCGGCCGACGGCCCACCGGCCTCAGCCGGAGCCTCGACCTCAGCCAGCGCCCCGCTCTCCGGCTCAGCCCCCAGCGCGCCCCGCCCCAGCGCACGCCGACGACCGGCAGATGCGCCGGCGACCGGGGGAAAGCCGTTCGAGGTCATAGCCCCCGCAGGCTACCGCTACCGCCCGCGAAGCCGTCGTACGAGGATGCTGGCGTCTCCGCGGCTCTCCAGATCCGCGAGCACCACGGCCACCGCCTCACGGACGATCCGCCCGCGGTCCACGGCCAGACCGTGCTCACCGCGGAGCACCAGTCGCGCGTGCTCCAGATCCATGAGCTCCTCGGCGGACACGTACACCGTGATCTTCTCGTCGTGCCGTTCCCGCCCGCTCGGCCGGCGGGCCGCGGCCCGCCCCCGCTTGCGCGACGCGGACCCGGCGGTCGCCGCCCCGGCAGAACCTTCCTGCGCCCCCTGACGCCGCCCGGAGCCCTCGGCGGCAGCGGCCCGGCTACGGGACTCCCCCGCGTCGGCCGACCCCGGCTCCGTGGCCACGTGCTCGGCCCCGTCGCCGTCGCCGCCCCGCGCGGGCACCGACTGCGGCGCGTCCTCCGCGGCGGCGTTGTCGCTCTCCCCTGCGGGAGCCGGCACCCGGGCCTCGCCGTTGGCCGGGCGCCGGGGAGTGGACGGCTGGAGCGCCATTCCCCCTGTCGTACGGAACAGTTCGTCGGCCCCCGGCAGACTCACTCGGCGTGACACCGGGCGAGCACCTCCCTGGCGAGCTGGCGATAGGCGGCGGCGCCGACGGAGTTGGAGGCGTACGTGGTGATCGGCTCACCGGCGACCGTGGTCTCCGGGAAGCGGACCGTGCGCCCGATGACCGTGTGGTAGACGTGGTCGTCGAAGGCCTCGACGACACGCGCGAGCACCTCACGGCTGTGCACCGTGCGCGAGTCGTACATCGTGGCGAGGATCCCGTCGAGCTCCAGCTCCGGGTTGAGCCGCTCCTGGACCTTCTCGATGGTCTCCGTCAGCAGTGCCACACCACGCAGGGCGAAGAACTCGCACTCGAGCGGCACGATCACCTTGTGAGCCGCCGTGAGGGCGTTCACGGTGAGCAGACCGAGCGAGGGCTGGCAGTCGATCACGATGTAGTCGTAGTCGGCCATCAGCGGCTTCAGGGCCCGCTGCAGTGTCGACTCGCGCGCGACCTCGGAGACCAGCTGGACCTCGGCCGCCGACAAGTCGATATTGCTCGGCAGCAGGTCCATGTTCGGGACCGCCGTCTTCAGGAGCACCTCGTCGGCCGCCATGCCCCGCTCCATGAGCAGGTTGTAGACCGTGAGGTCGAGCTCCATCGGGTTGACGCCGAGACCGACCGACAGCGCGCCCTGCGGGTCGAAGTCGACGAGGAGGACCCGGCGTCCGTACTCCGCGAGCGCGGCACCCAGGTTGATGGTCGACGTGGTCTTGCCGACGCCGCCCTTCTGGTTGCACATCGCGATGATCGTCGCGGGGCCGTGACTGGTGAGCGGGCCCGGGATCGGGAAGTACGGCAGCGGACGCCCGGTCGGGCCGATGCGCTCGCGGCGCTGGCGGGCAGCGTCGGGCGCGAGAGTGGCCGCGTACTCGGGGTCGGGCTCGTACTCCGCGTCGGGGTCGTAGAAGTGCCCTTCGGGCAGTTCGTCGTAGTCGGCGAAGTGGTTGTGGGGCGCGCCACTTCCGTCGCCGGCCATGGCGTTCACGTGATGGCCATCCATGCTCTGGTGTGCTGGCTGAGTCACCCCTGCTTTGTGGTGACTCTGGTGGGCTGCGAAGGTGCGCACCGCGACGGAGCCGACAGCCTCGAACCCCGCGGGGCCCTCGGCCCGTGCAGGCATTCCTGGTTGACCACCCCCGGGAGAAAATGTCGACTCATTCACAAGTCGTCTTACCTCCTTGGTGACCAGGAAACTTCTAGACAGGTCAGCGTGGCACCATGCCGACGGTTGGCGACTCTATGGCGTGTCGGCGGTCCGCAGCAACACAATCCGCCGGACCCGGCAGGATGTGTCGGCAATGAAACATCCCTCTGTCAAGGGCGTACGGCCGTCGCACGGTGGGTTTCACCGGTGTACGAATCGGCCCAAGGGTTACGTTCGAGGCGAGTTGACCGAGAGCCGCAAAGTGACCATACACACATCCGGCCGGACCTTGTCGGGCAAGGTCCGGCCGGGTGCGGACGGTTGACGACCTGTGTTGACGTATCGCCTTTTACCGAACGGTGACTTGGCGCGGCGGCTCAGCCGAGCAGCGAGTCGAGCTCCATGTGCTCCAGCCCGTGCGCCTCGGCGACCTCCCGGTAAACCACCTTGCCGTCATGGGTGTTGAGGCCCCTGGCGAGCGCGGGGTCACGGCGCAGCGCCTCGGCCCAGCCGCGGTCGGCGAGCTCGACGATGTACGGCAGCGTGGCGTTGGTCAGCGCGTAGGTGGAGGTGTTGGGCACCGCGCCGGGCATGTTGGCGACGCAGTAGAAGACCGACTCGTGGACCTTGAAGGTCGGCTCGGCGTGGGTAGTGGGACGCGAGTCCTCGAAGCAGCCGCCCTGGTCGATCGCGATGTCGACAAGGACACTTCCCGGCTTCATCCGCGACACGAGCTCGTTGGTGACGAGCTTCGGGGCCTTGGCGCCCGGGATCAGGACGGCGCCGATGACGAGGTCGGCGTCGAGGCAGGCCTTCTCGAGCTCGAAGGCGTTGGAGACGACCGTCTGGATCTTCGTACCGAAGATCTTGTCGGCCTCCTTGAGCTTGTTGATGTCGCGGTCGAGCAGGGTCACGTGGAAGCCCATGCCGATGGCGATCTGCGCGGCGTTCCAGCCGGAGACACCGCCGCCGATGACGACGGCCCGGCCGGCCAGCACACCCGGGACACCGCCGGGCAGCACACCGCGGCCGCCGTTGGCGCGCATCAGGTGGTAGGCGCCGACCTGCGGGGCGAGGCGGCCCGCGACCTCCGACATCGGGGCGAGCAGCGGGAGCGCGCGGGAGGGCAGCTCGACGGTCTCGTATGCGATCGCGGTGGTGCCGGACTCGATGAGCGCGTCCGTGCACTCCTTGGAGGCGGCCAGGTGCAGGTAGGTGAAGAGCGTCTGGTCCTTGCGGAGGCGGTGGTACTCCTCGGCGATGGGCTCCTTGACCTTCAGCAGCAGGTCCGCAGTGACCCACACCTCGTCGGCGGTCTCCAGGATCTGCGCACCGGCGGCGACGTACTCGCCGTCCGGGATCGACGAGCCGACACCGGCGCCCTGCTCGATGACGACCTGGTGACCGTGGCGCACCAACTCGTGCACACCGGCGGGGGTGATGGCCACCCGGAACTCGTTGTTCTTGACCTCGCGGGGGATGCCGACCTTCACGTCGATCACGGTCCTTGGCTCAGAGAATGTGGGGGCATTACATGACATACCCAGGCATGCATGGGCACACCGGGAGACACCGCAGGAGAAGGTGCGGCAGAGCCAGTTTAATGAAGGCGTACCCGCTGTCTAGCCTTTCATTGCATCAATCTTCGGCGGATGTACTACGGATTTCGCAGGCGTTAGGACCGTGTTCCGGCTCGAAAGTGCCTTGTTCCGGCTCCGGCGCCTCCTCCGAGAGCCCGCCCCTCAGCAGCCGATCGGCGGCTTTCCGGTGCAGCGCGGCCGCCGTGGGATCGCCGAGGCGCTCCAGCGTGTCGGCGAGCCGCAGCTGCAGCGCGGCCTGCAGCCTTACGTCCTCGGCGCGGCGCGCCCACTCCACCGCCTCCTGGCAGGTGCGCAGCGACTCCTCGGACCGTCCCGCGTACTCCTGGACCCGCGCCAGCTGGCTCAACGCCCGTGCGTGGGCGGCGACATCACCGTTCTTGCGGTGCCCGGCGACCGCGGCGCGCCAGCCGCGCTGTGCCTCGCCGTAGCGGCCCGCGCAGGTGTGGGCGGCGGCGATACGGCCGTACAGCCGGGCGGCGTCCGCGCGCTCGTCCCGGGCCAGGCGCTGGGCAAGGGCGCGGCCGAACCAGTCGGCGGCCCGGTCGTAGTCCCCGAGCTCCAGATGGGCACCGCCTACGGATTCCATCGCGCGGCTGGTCGCATACGGGTCGTTCGCCTCCCGTCCGGCGTCCAGTGCGGCCCGGTAGCGCACCATCGCCTCCTGGGTCCGTCCGGTCCGGGCGTCCAGGTCGCCGAGGTTCAGCAGGGCGGCGGCCTGCTCGCGGGGCAGGTTCCGGCGCTCGGCCACGTCGAGGACGAGGCGGTGGATGCCGTAGAGGTCGGGCGCGGCCGCCTGCATGCCGTAGTGCACGACCATGGCCCTGACCAGCTGCGACATCAGCCGCCGGGCGAGGGTGTCGAGCTCCCCGTCGGCGACCGCGAGGCGAGCGGAGGCGAGCAGGGCGGGTTTGCGGACGGTCAGCCAGTCAGCGGCCGCGCGGGGGCTGGGGAAGCGCAGGGAGCGCGGCATGCCGAGGAGCTTCTCGCGGGCCAGGGGGTTGTCGGTCTCGGTGATCGCGCGACAGGACTGCAGCAGCCGTACCGTCCGCTCCAGCATCCGGGCGCGGGCGAGCTGGAGCTCGGCCGGGCGGTCCTGGGTCTCGGCGAGGGCCTTCAGGAGGGGGTACAGACAGGCCGGGACCTCGTACTGCGGCAGCGGCGAGTCGACAGCGTGCAGCAGGCCGAGGGCGACGAAGTCGTCCAGGGTGGTGTGGGCGCCGCTGACCGAGCAGCCGGCGAGCGCGGAGGCGGTGTGCGGGTCGACCAGGCCGGCCGGGGCGAGGGAGAGCAGTCGCAGTATCCGGGCGGCGGCGCCGGGCAGGGAGCCGTAGGCGAGCCGGAACATGCGGGTCAGCGGACTCCCCGCGGTGTCCTCGTCGACCTCGGCGTGCAGATGCTTGGCGAGGTCGGCGACGGCGGCCTTGGGGCGGGCGGCGAGCCAGCCGCCGGCCAGCGTCAGCGCGGCCGGATGGGCCCGGCACTCCTCGACGAGGCCCTCGGCGGCGCGTGGGTCGACGGTGATGCGGACCGATCCGGTGTGCCGGGACAGCAGTTCCACCGCCGACTTGGTGTCGAGGCCGCCGAGGGTACACGGGCGGACGTCCGAGATCCCGGTCAGCGGGCCGTCGGAGACGGCGACGACCAGGCATTCCGGGGTGTCCGGCAGCAGGGCGTCGACCTGCTCGGCGTCAGCCGCGTCGTCGAGCAGGAGCAGCATCCGGCGCTCGGCGAGGGCGTCCCGGAGAGCCGCCGTGAGGTCGTCCTCGGCGGCGCCGGCCGGGGTCGGCAGGCCGAGGGCTGCGAGCAGTTCGCGGGCGGCGCGGTCGACGGGGACGGGGGTGCCGTCGGGCTCGCCGAGGCGGGCGCGGAGCACACCGTCGGGATAGCCGTCCGCGACCTGCCGTACGAGCTCCTCGGCGAGTGCGGTACGGCCCGAGCCGGGGCGCCCCGCGATGAGCAGCACGCGCGCGCGTGGCGCCTTGCGGCCGGCCAGGGTGTCCAGGCCGGCCCGCGCGATGTCGGCCCTGAGCTCCTTCAACTCCCGTGTGCGGCCGAGGAATCGGCTTTCGTTCGAAGCCAGTGACGACAGCTGCACGCCGCCTGTGTCCACCGCCTGATCCGTCACGGGCCACACTCCCGTCCCACCGCACGCGCAAGCCCGCCGGGACTCCGGTTCGGGCGTTTCCAGAGCCTAGTTCACGCTCTGCTACGTTCCGGGCGGAGCGCGGCGGCCACGTCCCCCGATCGGATCAGCCGATGGTCACACCACGGGGCAGGTGAGGGTTCATGCCTCGAAGGGCCGCGCCGGCCACGGCGCCTCCGCCGGACGCAGTGCGTCGAGCCCGTCCCCGTTCTGCGCGGCGACGAGCGAAAGGACGCCCACGACGAGGCAGTTGTTGTGCAACCCGCCCGCGAGGACCCCGCGTACGAGTTCGGCCAGGGTCACCCGCGCCAGCTCCATGTCGGCCTCCTCGTGCTCGACCTCGAAGCGCTCGCCGTCGGCCTCGGACAGATCACGGGCGAGGAAGATCCGTACGGCCTCGTCGCAGCCGCCGGGCGTGGTGTAGACGTCGGTCAGGACGCGCCAGTCCTCGGCCTTGACGTGAGCCTCCTCGTACAGCTCGCGCTGGGCTGCGTGCAGCGGGTTCTCGCCGGGCACGTCGAGGAGGCCGGCCGGGATCTCCCACAGCTTGTGGCGGACGGGGTGGCGGTACTGGCGGAGGACCAGGACACGGCCCGCGTCGTCGAGGGCGAGGACGGCGACCGAGCCGGGGTGGACCTGGTAGTCGCGGCGGGCCACATGGCCGTCGGGCATGACCACGTCGTCCGTGCGGACGGAGGTCTTGTTGCCCACGAAGGGGGTCTCCGTCGCCCGGATCTCCCACTCCTCCGGGGTGTCCTTGATCGTCATGCCCTGTCCTTCCAGCCGTACAAGAGAAAACCGGCCACGCGGGCACGAGAGATCCCGGCCGCGCGTACAAAGAAAGCCGGGGTGCGCGCGTAGTGAACGCACGCACCCCGGCCACCGTACAACCCTCGTGTTACTTGCCCGTCTTGCGCTCGACCGAGGCCTTCACCAGGCCCGCGAACAGGGGGTGCGGCCGCGTCGGACGCGACCGCAGCTCCGGGTGCGCCTGCGTGGCGACCAGGTAGGGGTGGACGTCGCGCGCGTACTCGACGTACTCGACGAGCTTGCCGTCCGGGGAGGTGCCCGAGAAGAGGATTCCGGCCTTCTTCTCCAGCTCCGCGCGGTAGGCGTTGTTCACCTCGTAGCGGTGCCGGTGCCGCTCCTCGACGTACTCCTTGCCGTCGTACACCTCACGGACGATGGAACCCTCGGCCAGCTTGGCCGGGTACATGCCCAGGCGCATCGTGCCACCCATGTCGCCCTCGCCGGCGACGATGTCGAGCTGCTCGGCCATGGTGGAGATGACCGGGTGCGAGGTGGCCGGGTCGAACTCGGTGGAGTTGGCGTCGGAGATGTCGGCGAGGTTGCGCGCCGCCTCGATCACGATGCACTGCAGTCCGAGGCACAGGCCCAGCAGCGGGATCTTGTTCTCGCGGGCGTACTTGATCGCGCCGACCTTGCCGAGCACGCCGCGGTCGCCGAAGCCACCCGGGATGCAGATGCCGTCCACGTCGGCGAGCTGGGCCTTCGCGCCGGCCGGGGTCTTGCAGTCGTCGGAGGTGACCCACTTGATCTTCACGCGGGCCTTGTTGGCGAAACCGCCCGCGCGCAGCGCCTCGGTGACCGAGAGGTAGGCGTCGGGCAGGTCGATGTACTTGCCGACCAGGGCGAGGGTGATCTCGTGGTCGGGGTTGTGGACGCGGTCGAGCAGGTCGTCCCAGGTCGTCCAGTCCACGTCGCGGAACGGCAGGTCCAGCTTGCGGACCACATAGGCGTCCAGGCCCTCGCCGTGCACGGTCTTGGGGATGTCGTAGATCGAGCGGGCGTCGGGGCAGGCGACCACGGCGGCCTCGTCGACGTCGCACATCAGCGAGATCTTGCGCTTGATCGCGGTCGGCACCTCGCGGTCGCAGCGCAGCACGATCGCGTCCGGCTGGATACCGATGTTCCTGAGGGCCGCAACCGAGTGCTGGGTCGGCTTCGTCTTCAGCTCTCCCGAGGGACCGATGTAGGGCAGGAGCGAGATGTGGACGACGAAGACGTTGTCCCGGCCGACCTCGTGACGGACCTGGCGGACCGTCTCCAGGAACGGCAGCGACTCGATGTCGCCGACCGTGCCGCCGACCTCGGTGATGACGACGTCGACCTCGTCGGTCGCCATCCGGCGGATGCGGTGCTTGATCTCGTTGGTGATGTGCGGGATGACCTGGACGGTGTCGCCCAGGTACTCGCCGCGCCGCTCCTTGGCGATCACCGTCGAGTAGATCTGTCCTGTAGTGACATTGGCGGAGCCGTCCAGGTCACGGTCGAGGAAGCGCTCGTAGTGTCCGATGTCCAGGTCGGTCTCTGCACCGTCGTTGGTGACGAACACCTCACCGTGCTGGAAGGGGTTCATCGTGCCCGGGTCGACGTTCAGGTACGGGTCGAGCTTCTGCATCACGACGCGCAGGCCCCGCGCCTTGAGCAGCATGCCGAGGCTGGAGGCCGTCAGGCCCTTGCCGAGCGAGGAGGCGACACCCCCGGTGACGAAGATGTGCTTGGTCGTCGTGGCTGTGCTGTTGCGAAAAGCAGCGGGCGGCATGGCCAAGAGGGGGCTCCCGTGGTCTCGGTTTGGGGTGCGGTGCGGCTGTCCGGCCCGGAGATTCCGGGTTTTTACTGGAGGAGCCGTCGCTGCGGTTCGGGGGTTTTTCTCCCACCGGTCCACGGGCTACCAGGGTATCAGCGACCGAAGGAGATGGCTTCCGGCCACGCTCCGCGCACACGCGGACACGGACCCCGCACGGGCACACCCTTTTCTCACTCGTTACTCACCCGTTCGCCCCACCCGCGTTGTCCGGAGCGGCACCCAGATCATCTACGTGCGTCGTATCCTGCTCGGACATTCGCTGCCGAGCGCGGCCGGCCATACGGCACACCCCCGACCGTTACCACCGGAACAACAAGAGCTCGTCAGTTCGTTGAGCAACAATCGTCGCTTTGCACCACAGCCGGGCGACTGCTTTGCTTCACCGCTCAACGACGCATTACAAACACCCCTTGACCGCACTAGCGACAGCCCCCTTGCGGGGTGACGTGGCCGTTCGACTGGAGTTGCACGTGGCCGGGCGCATCGAAGACTACGCACTCATCGGAGACATGCAGACCGCCGCGCTGGTCTGCCGGGACGGCACGGTGGACTGGCTCTGCCTGCCCCGCTTCGACTCGCACGCCATCTTCGCCGGTCTGCTGGGTACCGAGGAGCACGGCTTCTGGCGGCTCGGCCCCGCGCACGCCTCCGACGCGGAGCCCCCGACGGCGGCCCGGCGCAGCTACCGCGGCGACTCGCTGATCCTGGAGTCCGAGTGGGACACCCCGCGCGGCACGGTCAGGGTGACCGATTTCATGCCGCCGCGTGACGGCGCGCCGCAGCTGATCCGGATCGTGGAGGGCGTGTCGGGCCGGGTGCCCATGCGTTCGGCCCTGCGGATGCGGTTCTCGTACGGCCGTGTCGTGCCGTGGGTGCACAAGCACGAGGGGCGCACGGTGGCCGTCGCTGGCCCCGACTCGGTGTGGTTCGACACCGACTGCGAGACCTACGGCAAGTCGCTGACGACGTACTCGGACTTCACGGTCGCCCCGGGTGACCGGATCGCGTTCACCATCTCGTGGCAGCCCTCGCACAAGGAGGCGCCGCCGCTGCCGGAGCCGGAGCAGTCGCTGGAGGCGACGGAGGACTTCTGGCGCGAGTGGGTCGAGCACTGCACGTACCACGGCCCGTACCGCGAGGCCGTGATCCGCTCCCTGATCACGCTGAAGGCCCTGACGTACGCCCCCACGGGCGGCATCGTCGCGGCGCCCACCACCTCCCTGCCGGAGGAGATCGGCGGCGTCCGCAACTGGGACTACCGCTACACCTGGCTGCGCGACGCGGCGATCACGCTGTCCTCGCTGCTGCGCACCGGCTACCGCGAGGAGGCCCGCGCCTGGCGCGAGTGGCTGCTGCGGGCCGTCGCGGGCGACCCCGAGAACCTGCAGATCATGTACGGCATCGCCGGCGAGCGCGAGCTGGGCGAGGCCGAGCTGGACTGGCTGCCCGGCTACGAGAACTCCGCGCCGGTCCGGGTCGGCAACGGCGCCGCGCACCAGCTCCAGCTGGACGTGTACGGCGAGGTCACCGAGGCCCTGCACCTGGCCCACATGACGGGTTTGTCCCGCAACGACTACGCCTCGCTGCTCCAGCTCAAGCTGATCCGCTACCTGGAGCAGCACTGGGACGAGCCGGACGAGGGCATCTGGGAGGTGCGCGGCCCGCGCCGGCACTTCGTGCACTCCAAGGTGATGGCCTGGGTCGCCGTCGACCGCACCATCAAGCTCATCGAGTCCGGCGACGCCGACGGCCCGCTGGAGCGGTGGCGCGAGCTGCGCGACGACATCCACCGGGACGTGTGCGAGAAGGGCTACGACAAGGAGCGCAACACCTTCACGCAGTCCTACGGCTCGAAGGAGCTGGACGCCTCCCTGCTGCTGATCCCGCAGATGGGCTTCCTGCCGCCGGACGACAAGCGTGTGATCGGCACGATCGAGGCGATCCAGCGCGAGCTGTCCACGACGGACGGTTTCATCCTGCGCTACCCGACCGACGGCGAGAAGGAGGGCGTCGACGGCCTCCCCGGCGACGAGGGCGCCTTCCTCGCCTGTTCGTTCTGGATGGCGGACGACCTGGCGATGATCGGCCGCGTGGACGAGGCCCGCAAGCTGTTCGAGAAGCTGCTGTCGCTGCGCAACGACCTCGGTCTGCTGGCCGAGGAGTGGGACCCGCGTCTGCAGCGCCAGGTCGGCAACTTCCCGCAGGCCTTCAGCCACGTTCCGCTCATCGACACGGCACTGCGGCTGACGGCTTCCGGGGCCTACGGCGGCTGAACAGGACGGCCGCAGCGTGCCCGCCTAGGCTTGGAGCAAGCGATTGCCCCTTTCCGGAAAGGGGGCGGCCATGGCTTCCCTCTCGAAGGCGGGCGCGGCCCTCGCCGCGCTGCGCGAGGATCTCACCGGCGACGTGTTCGCCCCTGGTGATCCGGGGTACGACGAGGCCCGGACCGTCCACAACGGCATGATCGACCGTCGGCCCGCTGTCATCGCGCAGTGCACCGACGAGGACGACGTCGTACGGGCGGTCCGCTTCGGCCGGGAGCTGGATCTGCACATCGCGGTGCGGGGCGGCGGGCACAGCGTGGCGGGCATGGCGCTGAACGACGGCGGGCTCGTCGTCGATCTGCGCCGTATGCACGACGTGACCGTCCATCCCGGTGCGGAGGCGGTACGGGTCGGGGGCGGCGCCACGATGAGCCACCTGGACTGGGCGTGCCAGCCATACGGTCTGGCGACCACCGGCGGGCGGGCGTCCACCACCGGTGTCGGCGGTTTTGTCCTCGGCGGTGGCAGCGGCTGGCTGGACCGGCGCTGCGGGCTCGCCGTCGACAATCTGCTGGGCGTGGAGCTGGTCACCGCCGACGGCGGCCGGATCCACGCGAACGCCGACGAGAACCCCGAGCTGTTCTGGGGCCTGCACGGCGGCGGCGGGAACTTCGGCATCGCCACCGCGCTCACCCTGAAGCTGCACGAGCTGCCCGAGTTCTCCATCGCGTTCGCGCTGTACCTCCCGGAGGTCGGCCCCGAGCTCGTCCGCACCTTCCGCGACATCATCGCGGTCGGCCCGGACGAGGCGGGCGGCGGTGTCCTGTACATCACCGGCCCGCCCGAGGAGTTCGTACCGCCGCAGCTCGTCGGCACGCTGCTGTGCGGGGTGCTGCTGACGTACGCCGGCGGCGAGGAGGACCTGCGCAAGCTCGCCGAGCCGCTGCTGGCGCTGCCGCACGAGGCGGAGATCGTCGGGGCGATGCCGTACGCCGAAGTCCAGTGCATGATCGACGATCCGCCCGGGATGCGGAACTACTGGTCGGCGGAGTACATGGCGGAGGCCACCGACGACTTCGTGGACGTCTTCTGCGGCCTGGCGGACTCCATGCCCGTGCCGACCAACACCCAGCACGTGCTGCTGCCGCAGGGCGGCGCGATAGCCGACGGGCCGCGCGAGTACCCCGTGCCGTACCGGGACGCACCGTGGGTGGTGCATCCCTTCGCGGCCTGGGAGGACCCGACGGACGACGAACGCGCCATCGGCTGGGTGCGGGACGTCCGCAACCACGTCCGGCCGTGGAGCACCGGCGACGTCTACCTCAACTTCATCGGCGACGAGGGCGCCGAGCGGGTGATCGCCGGCCTGGGCGCCGAGAACGCCCGCAGGCTGGCGGAGCTGAAGCGGCTGTACGACCCCGACAACGTGTTCCGCTTCAACCACAACATCATTCCGGCCTGAGCGCCGTCAGCGTCCGCTCCCCACCGGGGTCGCCGACGGTGGCCGGGACCAGGGCGATCTCGTCCAGGCCCGCCGCGGCGTAGTCCTCGACACGCGCGCGTACGGCTTCGACGTCGCCCACCAGCCCGACCACGCCGGCGGCCTCGGGCGGCAGCGCCCGCACCAGGACGTCCGGGTCCGCGCCGGTACGCGCCAGCTCGACCGCCTCACCGAAGCCGGCCGCCTCGAACATGTCGCTGTACCCCGGCACCGTCAGATACCCGGCGATGCTCCGCAGGACCTGGGCGAGGGACTCCGGCTCCGGATCGACGGCGGCGGGCAGCCAGGAGGCCAGCGTGGGCGGCGTACGGCCCACCCGCTCGGCGGCCGCCTCCAGCTTGGCGCGCAGGGTGCGGACCTGCTCCGGGGAGACGATGTCGAGCAGCATACGGTCGGCGTGCGCGGCGGCCGTGGCGATCGCGCGGTCTCCGAAGGCCGCCACGGTGAGGGGGCCGCCGGGCGGCTGCTGGCGGCGCGGGAAGACGCTGCCGGGGACGACCGGCTCGCCGGGCTTGCCGTGCAGGAGGGTGCGCAGTGCTGCCGCCGACTCCTCCATCACGGCCGCGGGACGCAGCCGGGGCCGCCCGTGCACGCCCTCGACGACCCGCTTGCTGGACGTCCCGAGCGCCACACCGACGGGGCGGCCGGTGACGGCGGCGGTCGACGCGGCGCCCCGGACGATGCTGAACGCGTCCCGCACGGACACCGCCACCGGACCGGCCGTCAGCGCCACCCGCTCGGTGGCCCGCCCGATCGCCGTGGCGAGGACGAAGGAGTCCCAGGTCGGCCCCTCCCCCGCCCACACCTCGCGGTACCCGAGCCGGTCGGCGGCCACCGCCACTCGCAACGGCTCGTCGATGGGACTGTCGTCCTCCCGTGCCACGGCCACCACAGTGAAGTCCATGCCGGCGCGCTTACCCGTGCCGAACAGCCCTAATCCCGCACGGCGATCACCTCCCCGGCCGCTCGCTCACCCGGGAGCGGGAGATGCCGCCGGAGCACGCGCGCGGGTAGCGTCCGGCTCATGGACAGCGGTATGGACAGCGGATTCGACACCCAGGGCGCCGGGATCACCGTGCAGCGGGCACTGGAACTGCCCGGTCTGCGCAGCGGTCTCCCGGAGATCCTCGCGGGCGCCGACCGGCTGGGGCGGACGGTGCGCTGGGTGCACGCGGGCGAGGTGCCCAACATCGCCTCCCTCCTGAAGGGCGGCGAGCTGCTGCTGACCACGGGCTACGGCCTCGGCACCCGGCCTGCCGACCAGCGGGCGTTCGTGCGTACCCTGGCCGAGCGCGGCATCGCGGCCCTCGTCATCGAACTCGGCCCGCGCTTCACCCGCCTGCCCGCCGCCCTCGTCGACACGGCACGCACGGCCGGCCTCCCGCTCGTCCAGCTGCACCGCGAGGTGCCGTTCGTGGCGGTGACGGAGGAGATCCACACCGAGATCGTCAACGGTCACTACGCGCTGCTGCAACGGGCGGAGGAGGTGCACCGGCGGTGCACCGAGGCCCTGCTGGGCGGCGGCGGGATACCTCAGGTGCTGAGCATCCTGGCCGACTTCAGCGGCAACCCGGTGTTCCTGGAGACGACGGACGGGCAGTTGCTGTACGCCGCCGGGGCGGGGCCGGAGGGCGCGGATCCGCTGCAGGTGTGGGAGGGGCTGCGGGGGCAGCACAAGGACACGCCGCCGCCGTCGGGGTCGGTGCTGGTGGACGTGCCGGGCGGCGGGCCGGGGGCAGGGTCCGTGCGGGCGCGTCTCGTCCTCCTTCCGGTGCGGGCTCCGCTGGCACCCGTGCACCGGATCGCCGGTGAGCGGGCCTCGGGCATCCTCGCCGTGGTGCTGATGCAGGCGCGGCAGGAGGAGGAGCTGGCGGCGCGGGGACGCGGGGACTTCCTGACCGACCTCGCCGAGGGCCGTATCGCCGCCGAGGCCGCGCCCGCGCAGGCGCGCGTGCTGGGATTCAAGCCGGGCGACAGCCCGTTGCTGCCGGTGGTGATGCGGCTGGGCGACGCGCTGTCTCCCGGCGGTGGCTGGGCGGTGCTGGCGCGGGCGGTGGCGGAGGAGCTGGCGTCGGTGGGGGTTCCGGTGCTGCTGGGCGTACGGCCGGTGGAGGGCCGGGTCCCGCTGCTGCTGGGCCTGCGCTCGGAGTCGGAGCGGTCGGCGGTGGCGGACCGGGTCGCGGCGGCGCTGCGGGCGGGTGTGGAGCGGGCCGGGATGCAGCGGCCGGGCGCGCTGCCGCCGGTCGTGGTCGTCGGGGTGGCCGGCAGCTGGGCGGCGGCGTCGGCGGGGCTGCGGCACGCCGCCGAGACGGCGACCGCGGCGCAGGGCCTGTCGGACCGGCCCTGGTACGACGCCCGGCGTCTGGACATCGACCTGCTGCTGTGGCGGCTGCGCGACCATCCCGACCTGGCGGCCTTCGTGGACCGTGCGATCGGCCCGCTCCGGGACCACGACAACCGTTCCAGGCCGCCGCTGCTGCCCACCCTGGAGACATACCTGGCGCACGCGGGACGCAAGGCGGAGACGGCCCGCGAGCTGCACCTGAACCGGCAGACGCTGTACAACCGGCTGGCCCGCATCGGGGAGTTGCTCGGCACGGACCTCGACGACCCGCAGACGGTGCTGGCGTTGAGCCTGGCGCTGCGGGCGCGCCGGCACGTGCCCTAGATCATGGGCCCGGGCTGGGTCAACTCGTCGTAGACGCTCAGCACCTGCGCGACCGTCTCGTCCTCGCTCGGCCAGGTGGCCGCCTGCCGCACGCCCCGCTCCCTGAGCAGCCGCTGCCGCTCGGGATCGCCGAGGAGCCGTACGACGGCGCCGGCGAGCGCCTCCGGGTCGCCGTACGGGATGAGTTCGGCCGCGTCGCCGACGAGCTCGGGGATGCCACCGACGGCGGTGGCGACGAGCGGCACGCGCGCGTGGAGGGCCTCCTGGGCGAGGACGGACCGGGACTCCCAGCTGCTGGGCAGCAGGGCGAGGTCGGCGGCGGCGAGCAGTTCGCCGACGTCGTCGCGCCGCCCGATGAGCCGGACCGGCAGCCCCTCGTCCTCGATCCGCCGCTGCAGCTCGGCCCGCAACGGCCCCTCCCCCGCGATCACGACGAGCGGCACGGGGTCGAGCGTCCGCCACGCGCGCGAGGCGTCCAGCAGGACGTCGTAACCGCGCTGCCCGTCGAGCGATCCGACGGCCATCAGCAACGGGCGTCCGGTGGCGCCCAGTTCGGCCCGGACCTTGGGCCGCAGCCGGTCCGGGTCCTCGGACTCGGCGGCCCGGCGCGGCCCGGGCAGGGCGACGGCGGCGAGCCGCGCGTCCCGCGCCCCGGTCCGGCGCGCCCGGTCGACGAGGGCGGAGGTGGTGCCGAGCACGACGGAGGCGGCCTTGACGACCCGCCGCTCCAACAGCCGTACCAGATGGGCGCGGGCGCCCTCGGCATGCGCCCGGTCGTGCCAGGTGACGATGAGCGGGGTCCGCCGCCCGCTGAGGGCGAGCACGGCCCGGAACGAGGCGTGCAGCCCGTGCGCATGCACCAGGTCGGCGTCCGCGCACGCCGCCCGCAGCGCGGCCACGGAGGCCGGGTCGCTGCTGCGCGGCACGTGCACGTGTTCGGCGCCGGCGCCGGTGAAGTCGTAGAAGTGATCGGCCTCGGTGGGGGCGCACACGGTGACCCGTACGCCCCTCGCGACCAGCCCCGAGGCCAGCGATCGCACATGCGCGCTACTGCCGGCGTTGCCGCCGCCCAGCACCTGCACGGTGCGCAGCGACGACTGGCCGTGCGGTGAGTGGCTGCTCACGGGGGTCACGTGGCCGGGGCTCCTGGTTCGGCGTCGGGCGGTCACGAAGAACGTACAGAAGGATCGGGCGAAGGGGGTGTACCGCCGGGATCCCCACGCGTACGACGTGCTTACGCCAAGGATGCCAGGACGTACGGGTGTTCCGGGAACGCCGGGAGCGCGCGGGCGGCGCGCGCGGCAGGGTCAGTCACCCACACGGGTGAGGGAGGACCGGCTTCCGCTCGAACACACGCGCGCCCTCGTACTCACCTCCCGCCCAGCGAACGCGCCGCCTCACTCACCTTGTCGCCGTACACCGCGGCGGCAACGACGGCGGCGGCATGCGCGACCAGCCCGGCCCGCCCGTTCCCGGCGACGACGGCGGCTCCCAGGGCCGCGCCCAGCGCGTGTGCACCCGTGTCCCCGATCATCGCCCGTTCCCCGAGGTCGTCGGGCAGCACGGCCGCGGCGGCGCCCATGGCGGTGGCGGCGAGCCCGGCGCCGGGGCCGGCACGCAGCAGCCCCGGCGCGCCGAGCGCGAGTACCACCGCGGCGGCCCGGCCGGGCCGTACGTCCACGAGGTTGACGCAGTGCGCGGCTCCGGCGATCACGACCCCCGCGAGCACCTTGTCCAGCGGCCGCTCCCTGAGGAACGCGCCCGCGACGAGCCCGGCCGTGGAGATCCCGAGCAACTTCACGGCCCCGCTGGTGACTTCACCGTGCCGAAGGGCGGAGAGGTGCGCGCGGAACCCGCGCCGGGCGTCCCCGACCCCGACGACGTCGTCGTACGCCCCACAGGCCCCGGCAACGGCCACGGCGAATCCGGCGGCGGGCCGCACCCGCCCGGCCCCGACGGCGGCCGCCAGGGCGGAGGCGGGCCCGGCGTACAACTCCACGGTCCGCCCGGCGTAGTTCTTCCGCTCCCAGCGGTCGCGGCCGGGTGTCGTCCCCCGCAGGAGGCTCATTCCCGCACGCGTGCCGACAGCGGCCAGGGCGAATGCCGCTCTCCTGCCTGTGTGAACGATCACGCGCCCATCCTAGGAAGGTGTCGACCCACGCGTGGGCCTACCACACGGCCCGGCAGCGAATGAGCCTGCGGGGCCGGCACCAGGACAGCGCCCGCCCCTGAGCCGGCCGCGTCGCTACGCGTCCGCCCGAGCCGTCGCCAACAGCTCCTCCGCATGCGCCCGGGCGGTCTCCGAGTCCTCCTGCCCGGCCAGCATCCGGGACAGCTCCCGGATCCGCTCCTCACCTTCGAGGACCTTGACGCCGGACCGGGTGACCGACCCGTCGTTCGTCTTCTCGACCAGCAACTGCCGGTCGGCGAACGCGGCCACCTGCGGCAGGTGCGTCACCACCACGACCTGCGCGGTCTTCGCAAGCCGGGCCAGCCGCCGCCCGATCTCCACCGCGGCCTTGCCGCCGACACCGGCGTCGACCTCGTCGAAGAGATACGTCGGCACCGGATCGGTCCCCGCGAACACGACCTCCACGGCCAGCATCACGCGCGACAGCTCACCGCCGGACGCCCCCTTGGCGATGGGCCGGGCCGGCGCCCCCGGATGCGGGGCCAGCAGCAGCTCGACCTCGTCGACGCCGGACGGCCCGTACGCGACCGTACGCCCGCCGACCTCGACGCCCTCCGCATCCTCGGTTTGCCGGATGGCGAAGGACACGCGCGCGTGCGGCATGGCCAGCGAGGCCAGCTCCGCGGTCACGGCGGCCGCGAACCGCTCCGCCGCGTCCGTCCGCGCATCCGTCAGCGCCTGGGCCAGCCCGCCCAGTTCGGCCCGCAGCGCGTCCCGCTCGGCGGTGAGCTCCCCGATCCGGTCGTCGTCACTGTCGAGTTCGGTCAGCCGGGCGGCGCTCTCCTCGGCCCACCCGAGCACCGCGTCGACGTTCTCGCCGTACTTCCGCGTCAGCGCGTTCAGCGCGGCCCGCCGCTCCTCGACCGCCGCCAGCCGCAGCGGATCGGCGTCGAGATCATCGGCGTACCCCGCCAGCTCCCCGGCGACATCGCCCAGCAGGATCCCGATCTCACCGATCCGCTCGGCAAGGGCGGCCAGCGCCGGATCGTGCGACCGCACCGCGTCCAACGCCCGCTGCGCGCCCGCGACGAGCGTCGTCGCGTCCACACCCTCGGGATCCTCGGGATTGCCCGCGAGAGCGGCATGCGCGGCCGTCGCGGCGGACGCCAGCGCCTCGGCGTGCCCCAGCCGCTCCGCCTCCTCGGCGAGCTCCACGTCCTCGCCGGCCCGCGGCTCCACACCGGCGATCTCGTCCAGCCCGAAACGCAGCATGTCGGCTTCCTGGGCCCGCTCACGCGCGCGCGTGGTGATCTCGTCGAGCTCGACGGAGACGGCCCGCAGCCGCCGATAAGCCTCGGTGTACTTGGCGAGCGGCCCGGTCACCGTGTCACCCGCGTACCGGTCGAGCGCCTGCCGCTGCCGGGACAGCTTCAGCAGCCCCTGCTGATCGGTCTGCCCGTGCACAGCCACCAACTCGTCGGCGAGCTCGGCAAGCATCCCCACAGGCACGGAACGCCCACCCAGATGCGCCCGAGACCGCCCCTCGGCGGAAACGGTACGACTGATCAGCAACGCCCCGTCGTCGAGCTCGGCCCCGGCCTCCTCCGCACGCACCGCGGCGGACGCGTTCGCGGGCACGGCGATCCGCCCCTCGACGACCGCGCTCTTCGCCCCGATCCGCACGAGCGCCGGGTCCGCCCGCCCACCGAGCAACAGCCCCAGGCTGGTGACCACCATGGTCTTGCCCGCACCCGTCTCACCCGTGACGGCGGTGAATCCGGGCGACAGCTCGACAACCGCGTCGTCGATGACTCCGAGCGACCGTATCCGCATCTCCTCCAACACGGACACGACCTTACGAGGTCGGGGAGGAGAAGTGCGACGCCCCCCGGCCCCGTGATGTGAAGGTGCAGGTGACGAATACGCAACGCCCTCACATATCACCCAGGCGAGTGGGGGCGCCTCCAGGGCGCGGGGCTGTTCACATCGCACCCCCTTTGGAAGCGCTAGTGCGGCGCCCCCCGCCAGCCAGAAACGGGCAAAGCGAACTTCGCCACAAGCCGATCGGTGAACGAAGCATGATGCAGCCGAGCAAGCCGCACCGGCACAGCCCCCCGCCGAACCTCCACACGCGCCCCCGGCGGCAACTCCACGGTCCGCCGCCCGTCACACCACAACACCCCCGGCGGAATGTGCGGCAGAACCTCCACGGCAAGCACGGAATCCGGCGAGGTCACCAACGGCTTCGCGAACAGCGCATGCGCCGAGATCGGCACCATCAGCAACGCCTCGACCTCAGGCCACACCACAGGCCCACCCGCCGAGAACGCATACGCGGTAGACCCGGTGGGCGTCGACAGCACAATCCCGTCGCACCCGAACCCCGTAACCGGCCGCCCGTCAATCTCCAGCACAACCTCGAGCAGCTTCTCGGCGCCGGCCTTCTGCACGGCCGCCTCGTTCAGCGCCCAGTCCGTGTGCACGATGTCCCCGTTGCTGTGCACGACGACATCGACGGTCATCCGCTCCTCGACCTCGTACGCCTTGGTCACCACCCGGTCGACGACCTTGTCGAGATCGTCCCGCTCGGCCTCGGCGAGGAACCCCACGCGTCCGAGGTTGACGCCCAGCATCGGCACCCCCGACGCCCGCGCGAACTCCGCGCCCCGCAGCAGCGTCCCGTCACCCCCGAGAACGATCAGCAGCTCACACCCGTCGAGGCACTGCGGAGTCGCCTCCTTGACGAGCTCCACCTCCTCGGGAAGCGGCAGGTCGGCGGCCTCGTGCTCGAGGACACGCACCCCGATCCCCGACCGCAGCAGCCCCTTGACCACCAGCTCGGCGCTGCGAATGGCCGCGGGCCGCCCGGTGTGGGCGAGCAGGAAAACAGTACGAGCTCGGTTCTGTGTCAACGCGGCCCCTCCGCCACTGCACGGTCAACGTCGGCCGGGTCCAGAGCGGGTGCCCCGGCACGCAGCCACAGAAAGTACTCGACATTCCCGGAGGGGCCGGGCAACGGACTGGCCGTGACGCCCTTCACCCCGAGCCCGAGTTCCCACGCCTTCCCGGCCACGCCGCACACAGCCTCGGCCCGCAGCTGGGGACTGCGGACGACCCCGCCGCTCCCCAGCCGCTCCTTGCCCACCTCGAACTGCGGCTTGACCATCATCACCAGATCGGCGTCCGGCTTCACGCACCGCACCAGGGCGGGCAGTACCAGTCCGAGCGGGATGAAGGACAGATCCCCCACGACAAGATCCACTGGCTCCCCATCGATCGCTTCGAGCGTCAACTCGCGTACGTTCGTACGGTCCTTGACGGTGACGCGTTCATCGCTCTGCAGAGTCCAGGCGAGTTGTCCGTATCCGACGTCGACGGCGACGACGTGCGCGGCCCCCGACCGCAGCAGGACGTCGGTGAAACCCCCGGTCGACGCGCCGGCGTCCAGCGCCCGCCGCCCCTCGACGCCGAGCCCCCGCGGCACGAACGCCGCGAGCGCGCCGGCGAGCTTGTGGCCGCCTCGGGACACGTAGTCGGGATCGCTGTCGTCGTCGGTGACCACGATCGCGGCCGCGGTCTCCACCTGCGTGGCGGGCTTGGTCGCGACGGTCTTGCCGACGGTGACCCGCCCCGCGGCGATCAGCTGGCCGGCGTGCTCGCGCGAGCGCGCGAGCTTCCGGCGGACCAGCTCCGCGTCGAGACGGCGGCGTGCGACTCCTGCCACGTTCGGTTCAGCTCCTACTGCCATACGTCGATGGGGGCGCCGGAGGTCCCGGGCGGGCGTCGAGCGCGGTGAGCGCGTCGCGCAGCCCCCTGTGTACATCCTCGTACACCTCGAGGTGTCCGTCCGTGGCGAGGTGGTCGGCATCGCCCAGCCGCTCCAGCTGGGCGTCGACCTCTGCGTCGCCGGTCGGCGTGCGGGGCACGTTCAGGGGGGCGGTGGCGGGCCCTGGTGCGGGCTCCACCACCGCCGAGTCCTGGGGAGAATCGGTCTCCACAACAGAGTCGCTCATGCCCAGACGCTACCGTTCCTTCGCAGTGAGCAGGAGTGAGCCCGCGCACTGGCACGCTCCGAACGGTCTTGAGCGCTCCCCCACTGCCAAGGGCGTGGGAGGTACCCCCAGGTCGTCCGCTTTCACATCCCGGGCGGCGACACGGATCGCGTCCGTGGTCCAAGCCGGGCGGGCAGAGTCCCTCACGATCTGGCCTGTGGGTGTGGCCAGAGGTGGCGGGGAGGCCCTGAACCATCTCGATGGTGAGGCAGGGGCCCCGCACGCTGGCGCCACACTCGGCATCCCAGATCGCGGGATTCAAGATATCCCGCCCCTCATGCAGCACCGCAAGCCGAGAGCCCGACGATCACACGATCGAGGCATAGCGGCCTGTGGGGTACCGTCGACCGCGATGGCCACGATCGAGGAGTGCCGCGCAGCACTCGAGAAGCTCTCGGACAACATGCAGCACGCCGAAGGGGACGCCCGCGACGCCGCGACCCTGGACCGCTCGGTGAGCTGCCACATCACCGACCTGGACATCACGTTCGTCGGCCGGATGACGGGCGGCCTGATCGACGTCCAGGACACCCTTCAGGGCCTCCCCCCTGAGAAGGCCCAGATCAGACTCACCATGGCCGGCGACGACCTGGTGGCGCTGGTCGGCGGCGAGCTGAACTTCGCGAAGGCGTGGGGCTCGGGCCGGGTGAAGCTGGAGGCGGGGCTGAAGGACCTGTTCCGCCTCAGGAAGCTTCTGTAGCGGCCACCTTCTCGGCGCCGGTCCGCGCTTCCGTACGCGCCTTCCGCGCCGCCGGCACCACCAGCGGCGTCCCCGTCTCCGGGTCCTCGATCACCTGACAGCGCAGCCCGAACACCTCCTCGACCAGCTCGGCCGTGACGATGTCGTTCGGCGCGCCCTCGGCGATGACCGTGCCGCCGCGCAGGGCTATGAGGTGCGTGGCGTAGCGGGCGGCGTGGTTGAGGTCGTGCAGGACGGCGACCAGGGTGCGCCCCTGCTCCTCGTGCAGTTCGGCGCACAGGTCCAGGACGTCGATCTGGTGCTGGATGTCGAGGTAGGTGGTCGGCTCGTCGAGCAGCAGCAGCGGCGTCTGCTGGGCCAGCGCCATGGCGATCCACACGCGCTGCCGCTGACCGCCGGACAGCTCGTCGACGTACCGGTCGGCGAGCTCGGCGACGCCGGTCTGCGCCATGGACTCCTGGACGACCCGCTCGTCCTCGGTCGACCACTGGCGCAGGATGCCCTGGTGCGGGTAGCGGCCGCGGCCCACCAGGTCGGCGACGGTGATCCCGTCGGGCGCGATCGACGACTGCGGCAGCAGGCCCAGCGTCCGGGCGACCTTCTTCGCGGGCATCGACTGGATGACCTGCCCGTCGAGCAGGACCCGGCCCTCGCTCGGCTTGAGCATCCGCGACAGCGCCCGCAGCAGCGTGGACTTGCCGCACGCGTTCGGGCCGACGATCACCGTGAAGGAATTGTCGGGAATCTCCACCGACAGCTGCTCGGCGATGACCCGCTGGTCGTAGGCGAGGGTGACATTGTCGGCGGACAGTCGGTTCACGGTGCTCCTTCGGATGTTCTTGTTCGCTGAGCCGCTCATGTCCGGCGTGGTGGCGGCGCTCATATCCGGCCCGCCTTGCGCTCGGTGACGAGCAGCCAGAGCAGATAGACACCGCCGAGCACGCCCGTGACCACGCCCACGGGCAGCTGGTCGGCGCCGAAGACGCGCTGCGAGACCCAGTCGGCGGTGACCAGGAGGGCGGCGCCCATGCACAGGGACGGCAGCAGGTTGGGGCCGGGCGAGCGGGTCAGGCGGCGGGCGAGCTGCGGCGCGGTGAGCGCCACGAAGCTGACCGGTCCCGCGGCGGCCGTGGCGGTCGCGGTGAGCAGCACGGCGGCGATCATCAGGAGGGCGCGTACCCGCTCGACGCGCACCCCGAGGGCGTGGGAGACCTCGTCGCCCATCTCCATCATCCGCAGCTCGCGCGCATTGGCGAGGACGAGGGGTACGAGGACGGCGCACAGCATGAGCAGTGGCCAGACCTGGTCCCAGTCGCGGCCGCTGAGGGATCCGGTCATCCAGACGACCGCGCGGGCCGCGTCGACGATGTCGGAGATGGTGAGCAGATAGCCGTTGACGGCCGTGACGATCGCGGACACGCCGATGCCGACCAGCACCAGCCGGTAGCCGTGCACGCCCCGCTTCCAGGCCAGCAGATAGATGGCGATCCCGGTCGCGAGTCCGCCCACGAGCGCGCCCACGGTGACCAGTTCGGCGCTTCCGGAGAACAGCACGATCACCACGAGCGCCCCGGCCGTCGCCCCCTGTCCCAGGCCGAGGATGTCGGGGCTGCCCAGCGGGTTGCGGGAGACGGCCTGGAACAGGGCGCCGCCGAGTCCGAGCGAGGCGCCGACCAGCAGCCCGACCAGGACCCGCGGCAGCCGCAGCTCGTTGACGATGAACTCCTGCCCCGCGTCGCCGTCGCCCGCCAGCGTCCTGAGCACGTCGCCCGCCGGTATCGGGAAGTCGCCGGTGCCGATCAGCACGACGCTCGCGGCGAGTGCGGCGGCCAGCAGCAGGAGGACGACGGTGAGGGCCCGGACGTCCAGCCGGACGGAGAGCCCGCCCGGGGTCCGCACAGCACGGTTGGTCTTCACAGCTGGGCCGGCCTCCGGCGTCGTACGAGATAGATGAACACCGGGCCGCCGATGATCGCGGTGACGATGCCGACCTGGAGCTCGGAGGGACGGGCGACGAGCCGGCCGAGGACGTCGGCGCCGAGCAGCAGCACGGGCGACAGGATGGCCGCGTACGGCAGGATCCAGCGCAGGTCAGGCCCGGTGAAGGAGCGGACGACGTGCGGCACCATCAGCCCGACGAACACGATCGGCCCGCAGGCGGCGGTCGTGGCCCCGCACAGCACGGTGGCGGCGAGCATGGCCAGCGCCCGGGTGCGGTTGAGGTTGGCGCCGAGGGCCTTGGCGGTGTCGTCGCCCATCTCCATGGCGTTCAGCGGCCGGGCGAGGGACAGCGCCAGTGCGGTGCCGACCGCGAGGAACGGCAGCACCTGCGTGATGGTCGAGTCGGTCGCCGAGGCCAGTGAACCGACCGTCCAGAAGCGCATCTTGCCGAGCGCCGCATCGTCCGTGATCATCACGGCCTGCAGATAGCCGTAGAGCGCGGCGCTGATCGCCGTACCGGCGAGCGCGAGCCGCACCGGTGTCGCCCCCCGGCTGCCGCCGAGGAACCAGACCAGTGTCCCGACCGCGGCCGCCCCGAGGAAGGCGAACCAGACGTAGCCGCTGAGGCTCGTGACGCCGAAGAAGGTGATGGCGGTGACGACCGCGGCGGACGCGCCCGCGTTGATGCCGAGCAGTCCCGGGTCGGCCAGCGGGTTACGGGTGAGCGCCTGGAGCACGGCTCCGGAGAGTCCGAGCGCGGCGCCGGCGAGCAGTCCCAGCACGGTCCGCGACACCCGCTCGGCGACGACGACGTCGCCGTACGTCCCCGAGTCCTCGAACAAGCCGTGCCAGATCTGCCCGAGGGACAGTTCCTTCGCCCCGATCGCGATGCTCGCCAGCGCGACGAGCGCAAGGATCAGGACAGAGACGAGCAACCCAACGGCACGTATCGTCCGGCGGTTTGGGGGCGCGGCGGCGGTTTCCTCGCGCAGTTCGGGGGGACTGTCGACCAACACGCAGTTAGGTTAGCCTACCCTCTCAAGCGATCACGATTCCCAGGGTACGACCGCACACGGATCCCCAGGTTCGCAGCCCCGCCCGGGAACTGTGCGCCGACTCACACCCCAAGTAGCCCCGACGCCTTCGCCCTACGGCGGTCACAACCCCAGCCGTGCCAGCGCCTTCCCCGCGTCCAGCTCACACACACCCGCGCCGGCCGCCGTCCACGCCGCCGCGCACAGCGCCCGCAGCCCGTCCAAGGCCTCACCCTCACCGTCGAGTTCGAGCCTCCCCCACTCTCGACTTCGCTCGAGCGGGGGGACCCCCATGCCACCCGCGACCGCCGTCCAGCCACCGCACCGGAACCCGTCCCCCGCGGACACGACCTCCGGCTGCCCGGTGAGCATCCCGCGCAGATCGGCGTCGACATACGTCGGCCGGTGCTGCGGCGGCGCCGCAAGCAGCTGCGCGCCGTCGGTCACACCGGTCAGAACCAGCAGCGAGTCCACGTCGCCGTTGAACGCCCCCTCGATGTCCGTGTCCAGCCGGTCCCCGACCACCAACGGCCGCTCGGCGCCGGTGCGCAGGACCGTCTCCCGGTGCATGGGAGGCAACGGCTTCCCCGCCACCTGCGGCTCGGCACCGGTCGCTGTCCGTACGACCTGCACCGCCGCGCCGTTGCCCGGCGCGATGCCGCGCGCGCTCGGAATCGTCAGGTCGGTGTTGGACGCGAACCACGGCACCCCGCGCGCGATGGCGTAGCACGCCTCCGCGAACCGTCCCCAGGGCAGCTCGGGCCCGCCGTACCCCTGCACGACGGCCGCCGGATCGTCGTCCGCCGACTCGACCGGCTCCAGCCCGCGCTCCCGCAGCGCGACCCGCAGCCCCTCCCCACCGATCACCAGCACCCGCGACCCGGCCGGCACCTGCTCGGCGATCAGCCGCGCCACCGCCTGCGCCGACGTGATGACGTCGTCCGCCCCCGTCGGTATCCCCAGCGCGGTGAGATGCGTGGCCACGGTGCCCGGTGTGCGCAGCGCGTTGTTGGTGACGTACGCCAGACGCATCCCGCCCGCCCGCGCGGTGGCGAGCGACTCGACCGCGTGCACGATCGCGTTCCCGCCCGCATACACCACCCCGTCGAGGTCGAGCAGCGCCGTGTCGTACGCCTCGCTCAGTGCCTGCCCACTGCCCTCGGGCCTCGTCCTGACGCCCTGGCTCATTCCGCATCGCTCCTCGGTGTGCTCGCTTTCCCCCGATCATCCCCCATGCCACTGACACCCGTACGATGCCGGGATGAACTCAGCAGGTCACTCGGAAGCAACGGCGCGCCGAGGCCTGGAACTCACCCCGTTCCGAGGCCTTCGCTACGATCCCGACCGGGTCGGCAGCCTGGCCGCCGTGACATCCCCGCCGTACGACGTCGTCGTCCGCCCCGACGGCCTGCATCACCTCCAGGACGCCGACCCGTACAACATCGTCCGCCTGATCCTCCCTCAGGACGGCACCCCGGCCGCCCGCAACGAACAGGCGGCACGGACCCTGCGCCACTGGCTGTCCGAGGGCGTCCTGACGGCCGACCCCGAGCCCGGCCTGTACGTCTATGAACAGCGCGACGGCGACGGCATGCTGCAGCGCGGCGTCATAGGCGCCCTGCGCGTCTCGGACCCCGCCGACCATGTGGTCCTGCCGCACGAGGACGTCATGCCGCACGTCGTCGCCGACCGCGCGGCCCTGATGCGCGCCACCTCCGCGAACCTCGAGCCCCTGCTCCTGACCTACCGTGGCAACGGCTCGGCGGCGGACACGACCGCCGTCCTCGAACGCACGGCCAACCGCGCACCGCTGCTGGCCACGACCACGGAGGACGGTTTCAGCCACCGCCTGTGGTCGATCACCGACCCTGCCGACATGGCGCAGATCCAGGCGGACCTGGCCCGCCACCAGGCGTTGATCGCCGACGGCCACCACCGCTGGGCGACGTACCGCCGGCTCCGCGCGGAGCACGCCTCCCCCAGCCCCTGGGACTACGGCCTGGTCCTCCTGGTCGACACCGCCCGCTACCCCCTCCGCGTCCGCGCCATCCACCGCCTTCTGCACGACCTCCCGGTGGCCGACGCCCTGGCCGCCCTGGACGGCCAGTTCCACGTCCGCCACCTGGAAGTCCCGTTGCCACAGGCCCTGGACGCCCTGGCCGACGCGGCCCGCGCCGGCAACGCCTTCCTCCTGGCCGGCGACGGCGCCTTCCACCTCGTGGACCGCCCCGACCCGGCCCTCCTGTCCCGCACGATCCCCGCGGACCGTCCCGAGGCCTGGCGCACCCTGGACGCGACGGTCCTGCACGCCACCCTCCTCGACCACGTCTGGCACATCCCCGAGGACGACCCCGCCCGCATCGCCTACATCCACGACACCGCCGCCACAGTCCGCAAGGCACAGCGCGACGGCGGTACGGCCGTCCTGATGCACCCCGTCCGCGAGGAGGTCGTACGCGACCTCGCCCGGCAGGGCGTCACGATGCCCCGCAAGTCGACGTCGTTCGGCCCGAAGCCGGCATCGGGCCTGGTCCTGCGCACACTGGATCTCTGAGCCCTCCCCACGCAAAAGGGCGGGACCCCGTCATCGGGATCCCGCCCTCTCACTCACAGACGTCAGTCCTTGTCGCCGTCCTCTTCAGGGGCACCCTGTACGTCCTCGTCGGCCTCGATCTCGGCTTCGTCCTCGTCCTCGTCCTCGTTCAGGGCGTCGACGAACTCGACACCGTCCAGCTCCGCGAGCCGGTCCGAGGCGTCGGTGCTGCCGTCCTTGTCGGCCTCGACGGCCTTCGCGAACCACTCCCGGGCCTCGCCCTCCCGCCCGGCGGCGAGCAGCGCGTCGGCATACGCGTACCGCAGTCGCGCGGTCCACGGCTGTACGGCGTTGGACGCCAGCTCGGGGCTCTGCAGCGTCACAATGGCCGCGTCCAACTGGTCCATGTCACGCCGGGCGCCGGCCGCGACGAGCCGCATCTCGACCTGCCCGGCCTTGTCGAGCTTGTTCACCTCGGGCGCCCCGGCCATGTCCAGCGCCTTCTCCGGCCGCCCGAGCCCACGCTCGCAGTCGGCCATGACGGGCCACAGCTCCACGGTCCCGGTCATCCGCCGCGCGGCCCGGAACTCGGCGAGCGCCTCGGAGTACTTCTGGTTCGCATACGCGGCAAACCCGGCCGCCTCTCGTACGGCGGCGACGCGCGACGCCAGCCGCAGCGCCACCTTGGAGTAGCCGTACGCGCCCTCGGGGTCCTCGTCGATGAGCCGCGCGACCATCACCAGGTTCCTGGCGACGTCCTCCGCGAGCCCCTTCGGGAGGCTCTGCAGCTCCTGCTTGACGTCCTTGTCGATCTCGTCGCCGGTGACGTCCTCGGGGATCGGCAGCCGCTTGATCGGCTCCCGGTCCCGCTCCCGCTCCTCACGGAACCGGCCACCGCCGCCACCGCGCCGATCGTCACCCCGGCGGTCGTCGCGCCGGTCGTCCCGGCCACGGAACCCGCCGGGACGTCCACCGCGGTCGTCACGCCGGGGCCCACGGGCGCCACGGTCGTCCCGGCCACGGAATCCACCGCCGCCACCGCGGCTG
>NZ_KQ949106.1:0-1085 GCF_001514305.1 Streptomyces dysideae | reverse complement strand
CCGCCCCGGTCGCTGTCGCGGGGAGCGTCACGCCGGTCATCACGCCGGAAACCACCGCGATCCCCGCCTCCACGCTCGTCGCGACGGAAGCCACGGTCACGGTCCCGATCGCGGTCGTCGCGACGCGGCCCACCGGACCGGTCATCCCGCCGGAAGCCACCCCGGTCGCTGTCCCGGGGACCGTCACGCCGGTCATCACGACGATCGTCACGACGGAAACCACCGCGACCATCGCCCCGACGGTCATCCCGCCGGTCGTCACGGCGGTCATCACGGCGAACGTAACCGCCCCCACGACTGTCATCTCGCCGGAAGCCACCACGATCGTCGTCGCGACGGAAGGCCGGACGGTCCCCGTCGCGACGGAACGCCGGACGGGGCCCACGGTCGCCGTCACGCCGGTCGTCGCGCCTACCGTATCCGCCACCGCGGTTGTCGCCGCCACGGGTGTCGCCACCACGGCTGTCGTCGCGACGGAAACCACCGCGGTCGCCGCGGTCGTCTCCACGACGGTCATCGCGCCGGCCGTACCCGCCTCTGTTGTCACCGCGACTGTCATCACGACGATCGTCACGGCGGAAACCACCGCGGTCATCGCCTCGCCGGTCGTCACGGCGAACGTAGCCGCCCCCGCGATTGTCATCGCGACGGAAGCCACCGCCGGCACCACGCCGGGCATCGCCCCGGCGGTCGCCGCGGTCACCACTGTCCCGTCGCCGCTGGTCGCGCTCCGGTCGATCGTCGGGAGAGTTGGTGGACATCGGTGACTCCTGTCTTCGGTACCGCAAGTCATTCTCACGCAGCCGGGTACCCGGCGCGCTCTGGAAAAACAAAAAGGACCCCTGGCCCCAGCTGAACGCTGGTGACCAGGGGTCCTCCAAAGATTGTTCGGCGGCGTCCTACTCTCCCACAGGGTCCCCCCTGCAGTACCATCGGCGCTGTAAGGCTTAGCTTCCGGGTTCGGAATGTAACCGGGCGTTTCCCTCACGCTATGGCCACCGAAACCCTAATGGTTTCGAGCGAACAAGCACACTCTTCTATTGTCTGTTCTGCTCTAAGCCGACAACGGTCGTTGTCTCAGAACT
>NZ_KQ949105.1:94048-137321 GCF_001514305.1 Streptomyces dysideae | reverse complement strand
CGCCACGGCGGGCAGTACCTGCGGCAGGAACTCGGGCACGGACAGACCCATGAAGCCTGCCAGTTCGCCCGAGGCCAGCAGCTCGACGGCGAAGAGTCCAAAGCCCTCCTCGTCCCACTCCTCCTCCCACCGCTCGACGGCCTCTGCCGTGTGGTCCAGGTCGCGCACCGAGCCGTCGTCAATCCAGCGCATGACCCGCGGGTCCGCGTTGATGTCCGCCATCGGCGCGAGGTCGTCGTCATGCCAGCGACGCAGGAGGAGGCGAGGTGTGCGGATCTCGGTCATGGCGCCCATCCTGCCGAAGGCAAGGTCCTCACCGGTAATGCGGCGCTCGCCCGTGCTGCCGCTCCGGGACCGCAAGGCATCAAGCCGCCTGCACCGCACACTGTGACGGGCGAAACATCGGGCCGACGGCCGGGCAGATGACGTGCCACTTCGGCAGCGCGGTCAAGAGGTGAGACCGATTCGGCGGCAGCCTGTCGCAGCGCCAAGGTCGTTCACGGAAGCGCGGCCAGAGCCGATTTCAAAGATCCTTATCGGAACCAGGCGGTCGAGGCTGACCCAGCGAGTTGACCACGAACCCGCGGGCCCGCCCCTCACAGTCGGGGCCTCGCACCCGTGGGTTCACGCCGAAGAACCTTCAGCTTCCGCGAACTCGCGGGGGTCGAGGGGGTCCGCTCGTATAGCTACGGCAGACGGACATGTAGCGGTGAGTGACGGCCCGGGAGTGGGGCAGAAATGGACCTACGAGCGCCATTGCGCCGTTGACGCACCGAGGTGTGCCGATCAGGCCCACCAGCGACTCGCCGCCCAGGCGAGCGCGTAGCCCAGACTGTTGAGGGAGCAGTGCAGCACCACGGGTGGGATGAGGCTGCCGGAGCGGCGGCGGAGCTCACAGAAGAGCGCACCGGCGAGGGCGGTGCCGGCGACCGCCGCTGTCACGGACAGGGTGACGCCGACCTGGCCGGCTCCGAAGACCGCTTGGGCCGCAGCGTTCGCGCGCGTGAGCCCGCGTGACGGCTGTACGTGCCAAAGCCCGAAGAGCACCGAGGAAGCAACGGTGGCCCATACAGGCCCCCACCGTCGCCAGACCATGGCCCACAACACGCCGCGAAATGCGATTTCCTCAAGCAGCACCGTGCCGAGCGGTACGCGGACCAGCACGCGGTACACCAGTTCGCCGGGAGACAGGCCCGCGGCCCGCTCGTCCTGGAATGCCTCTTGGGTGAACGGTAGGGCCAGGCCCACCAGATAGACCACGAGAACGGCTCCGGCCAGGACCAGGCCCCAGCGCAGACCGCGGCGGGCCGCGGCCCTGCCGAGCCCCAGATCGTCCCAAGTGAGGCCGGACCGGCGGGCGATCAGAACAAGCAGCGCGGCCGCGACTACACAGACCGGCACGTACCAACCGGGTGCGAGCAGGGCGTTGAGCACGTTCGCGGCCGCGAGCACCACGACGGCCAATAGCAGCATCCACATGGCCGCACAAGGATCGCCGACGTTCGCGACGCGCGACCAGCAACGCGCCGTTCCACGGCCCTGTTCTCGTATAGCTACGGCCAAGGGCGTCTGTGTCATCTGGTCCTGGTCAGCAGGCCGGTTCGCCGTCGCGGTAAACCGGGCATTTGCCGCCAGGAGCCACTGTCAGTGGCCGCCGTGGCCAGCATTGCGCACGGCGAGGACCTTCTGAGCGAAGGCCACTGCATGATGGTGGCCGGGTCGTCGTCGACAACACTGGCAGCCGGGCGGCGTACTGCACGGCTGCCGCGAGCACGGCCAGGACGAAGCCTGCCCGTGCTCGCAGAGCTATTGGCCAGGCTCCTGGAGCAGGTCCAGGAAGCAGCGCAGCCTCACGCCCGGCTCGCCGGCCTCCCGGGTCGTACGTTCCGCCGACGCGATCGCCCACCGGACGGCGAGCAGCTCTTGGACGGCGAATGCGGTCTGGTCGCCGCGGGCCGCGACCTACACTACGGCCAGTCACTCACGGCGACCGTGGCGTCAAGTGCAGCTGCGGGAGTTGTAGCTGGCCACGCGGAAGTTGAGACTCGGAGCTTCGTAGAAGCCGTGCCTGCCCATCTCTCCGCGGTACAGCATGAAGTGCTCGTCGCCGTCGGTGGCCATGACAGAGGCCAGGTCCGGACGGCGATCTCCACCTTCCTGACCTCGTCATCGGCGTCTTCTGGCTCGGTGGCGGTGAGACGGGTGCATTCCATCGTTGTGCCACATCGACTCTCCGAGCAGGGACACGACGTAGTCGTGCCGGGACACCGGGGGCGATCTTGCGGAGGCGGGTGGTGAGGTAGCGCCTGCGGCCGATGGTGCGGCGCCACCCTCAGTGATCGTCTTGAGGAGAGTCCAGACTGCGACGACCACTCCCGCCAGCATCCGGACGTTGAGGGTGGTGCTGTACCAGGGCTCGGGATCGAGCTTCATCGCTGAAGGATGCCGTACGCTCACCCGGCAGGCAGCAAGTTGTCCACCCCGGACAGGGGCGGCATCCCCAACAGGAATACTGCGGGCATAAGTTGGAGCTCGCAGGGTGATCATTTTCGGGAGTGGACGTGGCAGGCAGCCGGGATCTGAGGGACCTGTTCAGTACGAACGACCGCAGCCTGCAGGCTGACGAGGCGTTCACGAACCGTTGCTCGCCCTGACGACACTGGCCGCGCTCGGCCTCGTCTGACGACCGCCCCGCGCATCCTGACCGAGCTATCCCGCGGCTGCCGGACCCAGCCGCCGGGGCCGCGGGCGGTGTCGATCGAGGATGATCGGTCGCGCACCACGGCCTCCGGCTCGGTCGAGAACCAGCAGACGCTTCTTTGGACTCCAGCGGCTGGGCGCGGGGCGCCAGTACCGCCGTACCCGACCGAGGCAGCGCACGGAGGCGGGTCGCTTCGCATCACGGATTCGCATCTTTCCAACGCGCTTTCCGATAGCCACGTAGCGTCATCGAGCAGTCACGAGGGGGACACGTGAAGCGCCCAAAGATGATTCTCGCCGCCATTACTGCGGCCAGCTTGATCGCCCTCACTGCACGCAGAGCGGCGGAGCGGCGGTCTACAACTACCCCTCTACACGACCCCACACCACCTGTGCCTGACAAGACTCCCGAAGGCCACTATGACGCACGCCGTGGTGCGGCTGGCTACGCCCCAATCGTCGGAACGCTCGGCGCCTTGGCAGTCCCCGCAGTCATCGTCGTGTTCACGAGTCCTCCCGAGGATCCAAGCGGCGGCCAGGCCATCGCGTTCGCCGCAGGGCTTCTCGTCGTCGCAATGATCGGCAGCATCATCGCAGCCATTGCTCTTGCCGCGATCGGCGCAGAAAGCGAACTGACGCCTAACCTCACGCCAGGGATCATGTACGCCGCTGTTGCTGTCGTCATCGCTCTTGTCGACATAGTCGCAGCGTTCGAAATCCTCGCCTTCCTCGCTCTGCCTCACGCCCGGCTCCTCCTGCTGCTGATCACCGGAGCAGCCGGATTTCTGGGCGTCTTTTTCACTGCCCTTGCCCTCGGCGACAGCCTGGCCACCCATCCGACACACTCGCCCGACTACCAGGACTGGAAGAAGACAGAGTGGATCACTTCGCAGGGACACGCTGATAGAGCCGCACTGCGTGTAACGGCGATCGGCGTTCTGCCAGTCATCGCAGGCACCGTCTGCAGAGTCAGAGGGCTCCGTCTGCCAGATGGGACCGCTGCAGCGAATACGATCATTCTCACCGGCCTGGCGCTCACCGTCACCGCTACAGTCGCCAGTGCACTGCGCACTGGACATCCCGGCACCGTGCCATCACGGGGCCCCCGCCCCTGGGAGGCCCACGCCACCACCCTCATCACGAGCACGTACACCGCATTCGTTCTGCTCCTTCTGCCCTGACAGGCCGCCAGGCTCGGCGCCCCCGGCCATCCTCCCGTGCAAGTGGCCGGTCCGGGACGCTGTCGTCCGGTCTGCTCGGCGAACGGCATCGTCGACATCGCTTGCTCGAGCCACACCCTCGATCCCGGCACCCACTGGGCCATCGCGTAGCCCACCCCTGGTCCGACCTTCTGCAGGAATCCGAGCCGTACCTGCGCGACCTCGCCACGCGCCCACGCGTCCGTCCGGACACCGCAGCCCATGCTGCGTCCGGTGCTCCAGGAATGAGACTCCCAGCTGGGCCGCGCCGGGATCAGGCAGCCCATGAGTTGTGCTGCTGCGACGTCTATGAGTCCACGAGGTAGGCCTTCTCCCCCATCATCAGCGGTGCGTCAGCCGGCCCCTTGATGTAGGGGCCGCGCCAGATCAACCGGTGTTCCTGCAGGCTGGGATACCACTGCCGGACCTTGTGCATCCGCACCGGCCACCGGTGGTGGTACACCCGCTTCGTCTCCCCCGCCGGATCCGACGGACGGGGCGAGGGCGCGGCAAGCCGGATGACCCGCACCTCGGGATCACGCGGCAGGGAGCGGTCCTCGCCGCCCGCCGTCGTACGCACCCCTGATGTACTCCGGGACGGGCTGGCGGCCGTGACCCCTTGGGCAATCAGACGCCAGAAGGCGAACATATAGCGGCTCACGAAGTCGTCGTACGGATCGTCCACTCGACCGCCGCCCCACTCGCCCGTCTCGGGAACCGGCTCGGAGCGCCACTGCGAGGCCTGGGTAAGGGCCGTTTGCAGCTGGCGGTGGCGCTCGGACAGGTCCGCGAGCGTCTCGGTGCTCTCTTCCGCCAGGCACGCATCACCCCGCATCCCGTACATGCCGTCTGGCATCAGCGGCGGCAGGGGCCTGCCGGACGCGTGCGCCTGGGCGACCGCCTGCCGCCACCCGGTCGGTTGCACGGGCCCGTCGCGGTCCATGAACGTCGTCACCTGCACGCCCGGGTACTGGGCGGTGGGCAGGATCAAGTGCTGGGTGATGAACTGCCAGCCGAACGCCTTGACATCAGACAGGGAGCCGGTGCGGTTGACGACCACAACCGGCTCGGGCAGCACCACCAGCCCGGTGGGCACGAGGATGTCCTGGTCACGGTCCAGGGTGCTGACATCGGCCGGCTCGAGGGTGGCGGCCGCGGCCATGACCGCGGCGTGCGCGGCCGGGGAGATGACGAGGACCTCCGCCTGCCGCAGCAGTTTCTGGATCTCCCGTACCTGCCACGCGGCAGCCTCCCCGGCCGCACGGGGCCACGGCGGCCGAAGTCCCTGTTTGCCCAGCGTCATCGACAGCGCCGCATCCCACTCCAGGCCCTCGGGCTTCTCCGCCATGTCCGCGAGATCGCTGTGTAGCAGCACGCCCTGCAGCTCGGTGATGACGTTGTTGATGTTGGAGGCGAGCGTCATCTGCACCCACGGGTTACCCATCAAAGACCGCTGGGTCTGCTCCCGCAGGCGGTGCGCAGCCCGGGCCGCGCCAGCCGCCGTCCACTGCCCGGCCTTGTCCCTGCTGCGCTCCAGCTTGCCCCGGCTCGCCTTCCCCACCCCACAGCCTCCCCACTGCCACGGCCAGTTACCGAAGCCGTACCCGACCCGCAACGGCGGGACACGACGCGATCCAGCCGATGGCTGGTGCAACGTTCGAAGCGCACGTGTCACACCGTCGTCAGTCCCGAAGGGGCTGTCTTCCCCTTCAGTCGGCGTCCATCGTGCGGACAGGCCCGCCGACCGAGTACGCAGAGGGCCCCGCACGGCCGAAGCCGGGCGGGGCCCCAGGATGGTGCGGTCTTTGCCATGGGGGAAGGCACCCAGATTGTCGGGTGCCTTCCGGCCGAAGTTCGGCACGGTTCTGGTGATCGTGGACCAGGTCGCCAACATCGGCGCGCTGCCGCTGACGGTGGCCCGCGCGGCGGGCTGCCGGGTCGCCTATCTGCCCGGACTGTCGATGCGGCGGGCCGCCGACCTGTATCCCGGTGAGGCGAAGACCGACGCTCGCGATGCCTTCGTGATCGCCGAGACGGCCCGCACGATGCCGCACACCCTGCGCGCGATCGACCGGGACGACGAGACGCTGGCCGCACTGACCATGCTCACCGGTTACGACAACGACCTGGCCGGCGAGGTCAACCGCGCCACCAACCGGCTGCGCGGCCTGCTCTCCCAGATCCACCCCTCCCTGGAGCGGGTCCTGGGCAAGCGCCTGGCCTACCCCTACGTCCAGGCCCTCCTTCAGCGGCACGGCTCTCCTGCGAAGATCAGGAAGCTGGGGCGGGCCCGGGTCGAGGCACTGCTCAAGGCGAACGGCTCGCGCAAGGCCCACCACCTCACCACCGAGATCTTCGAGGCGCTGGACGAGCAGACCCTGGTCGTCCCGGGCACCGAGACGTCCGCGCTGATCATCCCCGGTCTGGCCGCCCAGCTCGGTGCCGCCAGGCCGAGCAGGAGATAGCCGCCCTGCTGGAGGCCCTCCCTCTTTTCCACCTCCTGACGTCCCTGCCCGGCCTGGGCGTCAGGACCACGGCCGCCGTGATCGTCGCGATCGGTGACGGCAGCGGCTTCCCCACCGCCGGACACCTCGCCTCCTACGCCGGACTCGCGCCCGCCACGAAGTCCTCGGGCACCTCCATCCGCGGCGAGCACGCACCCCACCGCGGCAACCGGCTCCTCAAACGAGCCCTGTTCCAGGCCGCGTTCGCCGCGATCGGCTGCAAAGCCGACCCGTCCTCCCGGATCTACTACGACCGGCAACGCGCACGCGGCAAGACCCACACCCAGGCGATCCTCCGCCTGGCCCGCCAGCGCGTGAACGTCATCCACGCGATGATCCGCACCGGGGCCCTCTACGAAGCACGCACCCCGGGCGACGTCGGCCTCGCCGCCTGACGACTCCACCGCCCCTACCCTCCAGGCCCCATCACGCCCGCGCACCGGCACGGCCACTCCGGCCCTGCCGGCCACCGGGCTGCCCATCAGCCACCCGATCCGCCGGGAACATCCCGCTTCGCGGGACGTTCCCGGAAACCAGGATCAACCCCTACAACCCGACCCCGCCAGGGTTGACGAAACAGATAGGGGCACCCCCCTCGTGAAGCAGCTGCGCCATCTCACCTCTCTGCTGTAAACCGATTCCTAATGGAGTTGTCAAGTGGCCTGAGTGACGGGCGGTATGGGCTTGTAGCACCGTCCGTCACGCAGCAGGGCCCACAGGACGTTGACCCTTCGCCGGGCGAGTGCCATGACAGCTTGGCTGTGTCGTTTGCCTTCAGCGCGCTTGCGGTCGTAGAAGCGACGGGATTCGTCACAACAGCGGATGCTGATCAGCGCGGAGGTGGCTTTGTTCACGAGAACCGACAGCGCCTGTACACGAGTTTGGGAGGCGTCGGCGGTGCGTCGTGTTCGATGTTCATGAGAAATGGCAGCGCCAGTGCACCCGGCCGTCGCAGAGCCGTCACTCGGGAAGTCGCGACGACACCTTAAGTAGCTCTGCGTAGTGTCTCCGTGGTATCCGGCCACGGAGGCTCCGCGAAAACCCGTTGGCGGACCACGGCGACCACTGCTACTTTCCCGGAGGCCGTGCGAGAGAACGAGGAGGTGGTACCCGTGAACGCAGTATCGACATGGGTGCTCCCCTCCGGGGTCACGGTCGGGCGATAGGCCGTCCGGGAGCGCCGTTCCAGAGCCCTCCCGAAAGGCACGACCATGCAATTCACTTCCGAGCAGCGCCTCGACGACGGCGTCCTCGAACGCGAGTTCACCCTCGGTGAGATCCCCGGCATCCTGTGGACACCCGCATCCGCACCCGCACCGGTGCCGCTGATCCTGCTCGGCCACCCTCCCCTCGGGCTGCACAAGATGTACCCCCGACTGGTGGCCCGGGCCCGGCACTCCGCGGCGGAGGGCTTCGCCACGGCTACCATCGAGCTCCCCGGAAGCGGCGACCGGCCCCGTTGGCCCGCGGCCGAGCAGGCCCGCGCCGACCTGCACCGGGCGATGGAGGCCGGCGAGCCGGTCAGCGACGAGATCGTCGACGCCCTCATCCTCCCGCTGGTCGAAAAGTCAGTCCCGGAATGGCAGGCCGCCCTGGACGCCCTCCTTTCGCTGCCCGAGATCGGCGGCCCGGTCGGGTACTCGGGGGGAGTGATCTCCATCGGCGTCCGGCTTGCGGTGGTCGAGCCGCGCATCGTGGCCGCCGGTTTCTTTGCCGGGAGTTTCGTGCCTCGCGCCATGTTCGAGGAGGCCCGGCAGGTCACCATTCCACTGCACGTCCTGCTGCAGTGGGATGACGAAGGGAACGACCGGCAGGCGGCCCTGGACCTGTTCGACGCCTTCAGCTCCAAGGAGAAGTCCCTGCACGCCAACATGGGCGGGCACACCGGCGTCCCGCAGTTCGCGGGAGACGCCGCGGCCCAGTTCTTCACCCGACATCTGAAGTGAGGCCGGGCCGTCAGACCGGCAGCAGACGGTAGCTGATGTCGGCCGGCATGCCGCTCATCGAGGACAGGTCCTGGCCCTCCGCAGCTCTCCACACCGTGGGCCCCTGCTGCACTCTCGGCAGGGGCCCGTGCTGCCTGAAGTCATGAACTGTTCGATTTCTGCAGAGCTTCGAGTGCTGCCCAAACTCGTGTACAGGTGCTGTCTGTTCTCGTGACCAAGCCACGGAGGTGTAGAAGACGCGTTGGAGGCGCCGACTGTAGCGGGTGGGGCGGTGCAGGTTGCCGCTCACCTTCCCGGAGTCACGAGGCACCGGGGAAACGCCGGCGAACGCGGCCAGCCGGTCCGCGGTGGCGAACGCGGCCATGTCTCCGCCGGTGGCGGCCACGAATTCGGCGCCCAGCAGGACGCCGATGCCGGGCATGCTCGTGATCACCTCCGCGTTGCGGTGTCGGCGAAACCGGCCCTTGATGAGCTTGTCGGTCTCCGCGATCTTCTCGTTGAGGGCCATCACCTCCCTCGCCAGGGAGTGCACCACGTGGGCGGCCATGTCCTCACCGGGGACGGATGTGTGCTGTCCTTCTGCGGCCTGGACGGCCCTGGCGGCGAGTTCGTCGGCGCCCCGGACCTTGCGGTTGCGCAGCCAGGTGGCCAGACGCCGTCGTCCGGTCCGGCAGATAGCGGCCGGGGTCTGGTAGCCGGTCAGGAGTTACCAAGGGGCCGACATTGCCCAGGTCGAGTTCGCGTTCCAGGCCGGGGAAGACCTCAGTGAGATGGCCGCGGAGCCGGTTGATGGTCCGGGTGCGGTCGTCGCTGAGGTCACGGCGGTGCCGGGTGAGAACCTTCCAGTCGGACACCAGCTCTTCGCCGGGCCGCAAGGGCGTGAGGCTGCGGCGGATGCGGGCCTGGTCGGCGATGACCGCCGCGTCCTTGGCATCAGTCTTGACGTCACCCCGGTAGCCCTCGGAGCCCCGGTTGACCGCCCGTCCGGGAATGTAGAGGAGTTGCTGGCCGTGGTTGAGCAGGACCGGGATGACCAGGGCGGCCCCGCCGTCCGCCAGGTCTATGTGCGTGTTTCTAAGCCCCGGTTCTGAGTAGTCTGGCGTCCTACGCTGGCCTGGTGTCCGAGGACGCCGGTCGGGCCGGGGAAAGGATCTGCCGGGGCTGCGGGGAACGGCTGAGGCCGGGAGCCCGGCCCGGGGCGGAGTTCTGTTCGTCGGCGTGTCGGTCCAGGCAGTGGCGCCGGGAACGGCGGTTGCGCCAGCGCCTGGCGGCCGTCCGGGACGGCACGGGCGAGGCGGAGTGCCCGGAGTGCGGGGCCCGGCGGGTGGCCGGCGTCGACCGCCGCTCGGACGCGATGTTCTGCTCGCCGCGGTGCAAGGTGAGGGCTTGGAGGCGCCGGAACGGAACCGTTCGCCGAACGGTCACAGTAACCACTGGGCGAACGCATCCCGGATCCAACTTCGGTCACCACTCGGTCTTCAGGGCCCGCTCCAGGCGCGGGGCGCGGGCGGCCAGCAGGCCGATGACCTCCCGCACCCACCGGGCGACGGTGGTGCGGTGTACCCCGTTGCCGCCGGCCAGGTCGCCCGGCAGCTGGTCACAGCGCAGTACCGCCAGCACGATGCCCGCGATCTTCCCCGCGGGCAGGGCCCGCCACCTGGAGCCGATCTTCTTCAGATGGCCGCGGATCAGGTCGGCGAGCCAATTCAGGGTGGCGCTCGAGAGCGGCAGGCGGGCGGTGTAGACAAGGCCATCAGGGCCCTCGACGGTGCTGTTGGCTTCCTTCACACCAAACTCAACTGCCGTCAGGGGCCTGTCAGTTACGCCCTGCCCCCGCGCGATCACAACCGCGCGGTGAATCGCCCGCCGCCCCGTGTGTGTAGCCAGCCTCGGCCGGCGAGCTTGGTCATCTTCGCCCGCAGCGGCTCCAGCTTGCCGCGCGCCGAGGCGTCCAGGCCCAGCTGCCCACCGACCGTCCCGACCTGCACCGGGTCGTCTGCGTCCCGTAGGACCTAACGGGCTGAGTCGGGAGTGCGCTCCGGAGCAGCCAGGACCCAGGCGGCGAAGGCTTCGACGCCGTCCACGACGGCCTCGAAGCGCGGGGAGTGGAACAGGTCGAACGAGTGCTGTCCGCCGGGCAGTTCGGCGTAGACCACGGTGCTGTCCGAGACACGGCGCAGCCGGTCGACGAAGTTCCGGGCGCCCTCGACAGTCGCCAGCGCGTCCTTGGTACCGTGGGCGATGAGGAACGGTGGCGCACCGGGGTTGAGGTACGCATACGGTTGGTTCGGGGACGGCGTTGCGTCGGGCTCCTCGCCGAAGAAGTGGCCGTAGTAGCCATAGAGGCAGATCGCCGCGGTGACCGAGGTGTCGGCCAACTCGAATCCGGGCTGGAACACCGGGTCGTTCGGCGTGAGCGCGCACAGGGCTGCCAGGTTGGAGCCGGCGGAGCTGCCCGCCACGAACAGCCTCGACGGATCGGCACCGTACTCGGGGGCGTGCTCACGGACCCAGGCGATGACCTTCTTGGCGTCGATCTGGTGGCCGGGGAAAGTGGTCTGGGGCCGCAGCCGGTAGTTGGCGCTGATGCACACCCACCCCTGGCCGGCAAGCCGGTAGAGCAGGGGCCGTGCCTCGCGGTTCTTCGCTCCGCTGGTGTACCCGCCACCGTGGAAGTAGATCAGGACCGGCGCGTTCTGCGGTGTGTCGCGGCGACGGTAGATGTCGAGGAGATTCCGGCGGCCGGCGTCCCCGTAGCGGATGTTGGGGATCCGCTGCACGTCACGCTGCCGCATCAGGCCCGGCAGCAGCAGGATGCGGGCCCAGGGCCGGTGGCGGCGCAGCGGTACGTGCACACGATCCCGCCAGCCGGTCCCGAGGCCCTGCTCAAGAGCCCGCCCGACCACCTGATCCGTGCGCACGCCCCGCCAGGCGGAGACAGCAAGGCCGACGGTGACGACGGCGGCCACCGCAGTTGTCACCTTGGCACCCGGTGACTCCAGATCGCCCTGGGCGGCCAGTGCCGTGGAGACCACCAGGACATAGATCCCCACGAACGGCACCTCGTTGAGGCCCAGGCCGAACCAGAAGCTCATGGTCGCCAGAGGCCGGGGCCGACGTGGCGCGACAACGGCGAAGAAGGTGCACCAGGCGAAGAGCGCGGTCGTCGCCACGTATCCCATCGGCATGTATATGAACGTACCACCGTCAACTCGGGGAAATTTGCTGGGACTTCCCCGCCCAACCGCGCCGCCGTAGGTCACTCGTTTGGGAAATCCAACGAACCCGGTTCAACATCAGCGCACACACGCGTTCTCGGCAAGGTCCGCACCGACCCGAAGTGGGCGACTGCTCTGGTGAGGGCCCAGCTGGCCCTGACGAACCGCGAAGTCTCCCGGCGACCGACGATCTTCACCGAAGCCATCCGCCCACGACCAGCACGAGCACCATGCACCCCGCGCACACCAGACCCATGACCTGCAACTTCACGATGCACACCACTCACTGGGCCGAAGGGTATCCGCTTCGAACCGTGCGGCCAGAAGGTCTGGATCCGCCCGTAGCTCCTGGCGTCGGCACAGCGATCACCGGTGAAATTGATCTTGTCCGGCCGTTGATGGGGATTCGTGCAATCAGTTACAGATATCGCCATCACCTCCACAGTAGAACCACTGGCGGACCTGCAGCCTGGTGCGACATCGTTACTGCGTGACCGATAGCGTTCTTCATCCCGCGCCGAACGGCGCTGGCATACCCGAGCTGTTGAGCGCCTTGGACTCCTACCGGTTGGCGCGGCAAACCCTGCTGGGGACCTTGGGACTCGGCCAGTCGAACCGGGACCCACTGGCCGAGTTCGCCGAGCATCTGGTCGCAGCCCTGTCGGGAGGCCAGCTCGCTGAATCCCGGGTCCAGGCGAACTACGACCTGAGATCGGTCGACGGCGAGTACGTACAGGTCAAGTACCTCGCCAATCCTCTCTCCGACTGGCCGAACGAGCACACCGTGCGAACCATCCCCGGCGTCGACTGGTACGCGCTTGTCGTCTACGAAGCGTTCGCCGTGACGGGTGTCCTGGCTTTCCCGCCTGACCTGACCGAGATCTGCGCAACCCTGGGCAAGCGCCACCCCGCCCAGTCGACCTCCCTGCAATTCACCCGCCGGAACTGGTGGACGATCCGGGACAACGCAGACGCCTACCGGCAGCTCGGCATGCGCATCTGGGTTCCTCCCTTCCTGTAGCCGGCGCAGGTCCTCCACCCATCCGTTCCCGCTCGGCGGACAGTCGCCGACTCCTGGCTTTGGCGGAACGCGCGTACCTCAAAGCCGCCGATCTATCTCGACGATCCGAGAGGAGGAGCGACCGGCGGCAACGCCGACACTGAGGCGCCCAGCGAAGCCGAGTTCAAGCTCGGGGAGGAGGCGCGCAATCGGGGCACCGTTGTCACGATCATGAAGGTCCGGGGGGCCAACAGCATCACCTTCAACGGTGCCGCCAAACAGGCTGGCTCAGACGCCAAGTACATGATCCTCGAGACCATCGTCCGCAACGAGACCAAGGCCAGCATGGACCTCACGTGCTCGCTGCCCATCATCAATGCGCTGATCGATGACCAGGACCGGCGTTTCGACACGATCAAGGACCTGGACTACGTCCCGGTTCAGGTCCTGCTCTCGCATGGCCTTGAGGATGGCGAGGTGCAGGGCGGTGGTGCGGCGTGCGGTGGGTCCGGCTTCCGGATCGGTGAGCGCGGTGCGCAGTTCGTCGTCGGTGACGGTGGGTACGACGAGTTGGTAGTCGGCCAGGACGCCGTCGTCGATGGCGTCGGCGTGGGAGTAGGTGTGCAGGCGGGCGCCGAAGATTTTCGGCTGGTCCATGGTGGCCAGCAGCGTGGGGTCGTCCCAGTGCGGGGCCGTTGCGGTCGTGCGTTTGGGGGTCGGGCCGGTGGTGGGCGGTTCGGCCAGGCGCGGTGCTTCCCAGGCGTAGGGGGTGGCGGTGAGGTAGAGGCGGCGGTCGGCCGGGATACGGCTGTTGTCGTGCAGCGCGGTCCAGTTCTTGGTCCAGGTGCCGGCGGTGGCGTGGGCCTCGTCGACGACCAGGAGGTCGAAGACGGGGGCGGGGAAGACGGCGGAGTGCTGGGCTTCCTCGATTTTGGACAGGGAGTCGAAGGTGAAGAACACCGTTGCTCGGGGGTGACGGGCCAGCCAGTAGGCCAGGTACTCCCCCTCGTTGGTGGAATCGGCCTCGGCTGCGGCCAGCACCGGATGAGAGGCGGCGCGCAGCGACGAGACGGTGATCATCGGCTCGCGGCGGAGGTCGGCGCGGGCGGCGGCCGCCCATTGGGCGATCAGGTCCAGGCTCGGCACTGCCACCGCCAGATGGCGCACTCCCAGTTCCTCGGAGGCGCGCAGCGCGAGGAGGGTTTTGCCGGTGCCGCAGGCGGAGACGACGTGGCCTCGGGTGTGCGGGCGGCGCAGGTGGCGGACCGTGTTGGCGATGCCCTCCTGCTGGTCGGTGCGCAGGGCCAGGCGAGCGGTGTGCTGGGTGTGTGCGGGGCTGGAGGGCGTCACGCGGGTCCTCGACGTACGGCGCAGGCAAGGTAGGCAGCCATTCTGGACCACTCCACCCACGGAGTAGCCGCCGATGCACCACCTCGACGGACGTGATCATGGTCTGCGCGCTGACTCCAAGGAGCTTGGCCACATCGGCGACTTTCCGACTGGATCCAATGACACCGAGGACGCGGCGCCGGAGCTCGGGTGGGTAACGACGAGGTGCCACCGGGCTCATCTGTGTGAGCTCTCACTCAATTCGCGCGGGCCTGTCGAGCCAGTACTGGTGTGCCCTGAGAGGGGCGAGTACTGTGGTCTGACCAGTGCACTAAGAGAACCAAGCCGTGCAGGCTTCAGCGGCACAGAGTGGTGGAACTTCATGCAGGTAGAAGCAGCATCGAGCCAGCGCGCAGGCTCGGCAGGCAGCCCAGGCCGCCGTCCGGCCACAGGACCGCTCAGCGGGCTGCGTGTGATCGAGGTGTCGTCGTTCGTAGCTGCCCCGCTGGGCGGCATGACGCTTTCGCAGCTCGGTGCAGAGGTGATCCGCGTCGACCCTCTGGACGGCGCCGCCGACACGCGACGCTGGCCGCTCACCAAGTCCGGCGCGAGTCTGTACTGGGCCGGACTGAACAAGGGCAAGCGGTCCCTGATGGTCAACATGCGCTCAGACGCCGGACGCGCCATCGTGCGGGACCTGGTGGCCACCTGCCCTGCGGGCACCGCTGTGGTGCTCACCAACGCTGTGGGCCGACCCTGGCTGTCCTACGACGAGCTCTCGGCCGTCTGCCCCGACCTCATCCACGTGCAGATCGAAGGACGCAGCGACGGGTCTCCGGCCGTGGACTACACGGTGAACGCCGAGGTGGGGTTTCCCATGGTCACGGGCCCGGCCGGTCACGGCGATCCGGTCAATCACGTGCTGCCCGCGTGGGACATCGCCTGCGGGCTGTACGCCGCACTCGGAGTCTCCGCGGCCGCGCGTCGTCGCGCCGCTACAGGCGAGGGTGACCAGGTGCGGGTCGCTCTGGCCGATGTGGCACTTGCCATGGCGGGCAATCTGGGATTCCTGGCCGAGGCCCAGGTGAACAACGTGCAGCGCCAGCGCATAGGCAACTACCTGTACGGCGGGTTCGCCCGGGACTTCACCTGCAGCGATGGCGGGCGCCTCATGGTGGTGGCCCTGACCGGTCGGCACTGGCGTGACCTGCTTGAGGTGACGGGCATGCACAAGCCTGTGGCCGCCCTTGAGGAATCCCTACGTGCCGACTTCTCCGTCGAGGACGACAGGTTCGAGTACCGCGAAGTGCTGGCCGGCCTGTTCCAGCGCTGGTTCGCCGACCGGCCGATGGCCGAGGTGTGTCATGCGCTGACCGGGACATCGCTGGTGTGGTCGCCGTACCGCAGCTTCGGACAGGCGGTTCAACATCTGCAGTCGTCCGACGGCGCCAACCCGATCATGTCGATCATCGACCAGCCGGACATCGGGCCACACCTTGCCCCCGGATCACCGCTGACCTTCGCCAGCGCCCCCTTCGATGCCGAACCAGCACCGCTCCTTGGCCAGCACACTCGCGCGATCCTCGCCGACGACCTTGGCTTGTCGGCCGAGGAGATCGAGGGGCTGCACAGGGACAAGGCCGTCGCGGGCCCTCTGCGGAGAAGTTCCCCATGAACTTTCCACCTCCCGCTGGTGGCAGCGTGCCGGCGTGATGGCACGCCAGGCCCGGCGTATCCGTCCCGTCAAGGAGGCGGCCGTCACAGCCTCTGACGCTGGACATCACAAGCCACGGTCAGCTCGGATCCCCCACTCCGAATGGCCTACCAACTCACACACGTCGAAGGAACAACCGCCTTGAACATGAAGGGAATCAGCGAGCCACCGGCCGCCTCCAGCCTCCCGGGCGCCCCGAAGGTCCGGTCCAGGCCCAGCCCGGCCGAACACGTCTCGACTGCCCGTACGGTCCTCTTCGTGCCCGGCAATCGTCGCGACCGGTTCCAACGAGCCCTCACGGCCGGGGCCGATCTCGTCGTCGTGGACCTCGAGGACGCCGTCCCTCCGCAGGACAAGGACGCCGCGCGCAGGGCCGGCGAGGTCTTGGTACGCAACGGCACACCGGTTGCCTTCCGTATCAATGACCCCACCACGCCCCGGGGCTTGGGCGACATCACAGCGCTGGCCCGGGCGAGCGGCGGTCGGCCTGTCACGCTGATGGTCCCCAAGGCTGAGAACCCTCACCTGCTGCAGGCCGTTCACGACGACCTCCCGGCGGGATCGGCCCTCATTGCCTTGATCGAAAGCGCCGTCGGCGTCCTTGACGTACGGTCCCTGGCATCCGTTCCCGGCGTTGCACGACTCGCGTTCGGACATCTTGATCTGAGTGCCCAACTCGGTGTGGACCCCGACGAAGAGACTGTGCTGGCCTCGGCCCGATTCGCCGTTCTCACCGCCTCGGTCGCCGCCGGGATCGCCACCCCCATCGACGGTGTCTGCGTCGCGGTGCGCGATCGGGAAAAGATCCTCAGTGACACACGCCGATCCCTGCGGGCCGGATTCACCGCCAAACTGTGCATCCATCCCGACCAAATCGAGCCCGTCCATGCCGCCCTGGCACCTGGCCCCGATGAACTCGAGTGGGCGCGACGCGTGGTCGACACCATGAGCGAGCACGACGTCGGCGTCGTAGCCGGGCGCATGGTGGACCGCCCTGTCTATCTGCAGGCACGTGCCATCGTTGCGCGAGCGAGCCGCGCCGACCATGAGCATCGGGATGCGCTTCGAGACGACGAGGAGCGCAACTGATGGCCTCAGCGCCCAATCCGCCGGATCCAACAGGTGGATCACGGCAGGAAGCACCCGTAGGGAAGTGCCTTGCACCAACAGGAGGGACCACCGGGCCATGACCACTATCTGGCAGCCGGTCGAGGCAACACACCAGGATGTCGTTACGCCCGCTGCGGCATCGGCTCTGCATGATCTGCTCGACCGTGACGGCGATCCGCCCGGCGTCGGCTCACCGCTCCCCCTGCTGTGGCACTGGCTTGCCTTTCTGCCGCAGGCGCGACAGTCCGACCTGGGTGAAGACGGCCACCCCAGAACAGGCACCTTTCTGCCTCCCGCCGACGGACGCAGCCGCATGTACGCCGGAGGCCGCATCGCGATCGGCTCCGCGCCAGCGGTGGGAGAGCCACTGACCCGCACCTCGCGTGTGTCCGATGTGGCCCGCAAGAAGGGCCGAACGGGTGACCTCATGTTCGTCACGGTCGACCACGAACTCGCTTCCGACCGTGCGGCCATCCACGAGCGGCAGAACATCGTCTACCGGGACGCTCGCCGCTTCGAGGCCCGCGAGGCTCCCGAGCTGCGGGAAGACGCACACGCCTGGGTTTGGGGGCGCGACGTCCGGATCGAACCCACCTTGCTGTTCCGGTTCTCCGCTCTGACCTACAACGCGCACCGAATCCACTACGACCGCGACTACGCCACCGATGTGGAAGGCTACCCGGCGCTTGTCGTCCACGGCCCGCTGCAGGCAGTGCTGCTGGCAGACGCGGTTGCCCGTTTCTTTCCCTGCCGTGCGGTGCGCAGCTTTGAGTTCCGTGCCCTCGCGCCGGCCTTCGACGACCACGATCTGCGGTTGAGGCTGAAGGGATCAAGCCTGGGCGAGGCAGCCGAAGACGCCCCTACAGGCGGAGCCACGGTCGAAGTCGCCGCGTTCAGCGGCCATGTGAAGACCATGACCGCTGCCGCTGCCCTTGAGCCCGCCCCGGCTGCAGTGTCGTTCACTGCTTTCTGATGTGCCGCCGTTTTGGCGCTCGCGCAGGTAGGCGTGACCGAGGCGTTCACCGCCCAAGACGCACCGAATGATCCCTCAGTTGACTGAGGATGGACACAAGATGAGCACGACAGTCTCCGAATTGGCCGCCCATGCGAACGGTGTGCCTCCCAAAGACATGGAGCACACCTGCCTGGTACCGCATGTCCCCCAGGCGCTCGCCGCTGTGCGCCGACGCGCCCGAACGATCCTCTCCGAGTGGAACTTGTTCCCGGAACCAGCCGAGGACGCCCTCCTGGTGATCAGAACTGATCACCAATGCTGTCTCCCACGCCCTTCCTCCGGCTGTACTGCGACTCTCCTGGATCAGTACCGAGGAGTGTCGCGGCCTGCGCATCGAAGTCACCGATGCGGGACCTTCGGGCATCCAGCGGTCGCCCCAGGACCTCCAACCGGAGGAACACGGCCGTGGGATCCCCATCGTCGCAGCTCTGTCCTCGGAGTACGGCATCCACACCCACACCTGCGGGACCACCAAGGTGGGCGATGCTCCGTGCAGCCTGAGTCCAGCGCCTGCACAAGATGTTCCACACGCCCCTCTGACCCTCATGCTGCACGGTAGCGGAATCGATCACTCAAGAAGCCGTGTCTATGAGGCTTGAGCTCGACGGTGGCATCCGCGGACAACGGCGCGGGCTGGTCGGTGTCTCCGGCCGCCGTTTGTCCACAGTGCCTGACGGGACGACTTGCCGACCGACAGTGTCGCCACGGCCGTTGACTTCACCTCCCAGGGCACGCGATGCCCATCCAGGAGTTGCGGGCCACCCACACTCGCCCTGTCGGCCCCATGAGACATCATGCGGCTCCGGTCGCGGACCTCAACTACGCCAAAGCCCACCAACGCCGAGGACCACGGACGGAACTTCCCGCGACGGCGCGCGTCGTCCCCACGCTGTCGGCCCATCTTCGCGCGTCGCTGGTGGTGTCGGTCGAGACGCCGACCTCCGGCCTGGCGGCGCGTCTGCACCACGCCGGCCTCGCCCAAGGCGGCGTCCTCCGGTGGGGAAGCGATCAGTTCTTCGCATCGATCCTGGAACTACGACCGGCGATGCTGTTGCTGGATGCGCCTGCCGCAGTCCCGGAGACCCTGGCCCGCCTGGTACGGGCCGCATCACTCGTCGCCCCCGTGGCGGTCCTGCGACCCGACGGAAGCGATGCCGCTGACGCCTTGGATGCCGGGGCGTGCGACGTCCTCGACCCGACAGCGCCGACGGCCGAACTCACGTGGCGCATCCGGGCCGACCTCAGACGATGTCCACCACCAGCCCGAAATGCCGGATACCCAAGAGGAACGTCAAGCCAGAGGCTTCTGTTCCACATAGCCTCCCATGCCCGCAGCGTCGTCTGCTGCCACCACCTGAGACTGTTGTTCGGTACCCCCGACTTGCCCATGACCCTGCGCGCCCTGAGGGCACGATTGCAACGGCTCCTGCCCGCCTTCAGCGAACAGGGACTGGAGCTGATTGTCGACCAGCAGTGGGGGCTGGCGACCTACTGCACTCGCAGCACGCTGTGGACCGGACCGGGTGAGTCTCGGGCGCCGAGCGCAGCAGATCGTGGCTGACCACTCGTCACATCGGAGGATGTCGCGAGGGTCGCGGCGAACCGTTGAACTGCTCATGAGGTGCGCGTCCGCCACCCCCTCGTACACCCCGGTGCCTCCCCGATCGCGATGAGGAGTTCGGCCGCATTCCTGCGTGGCTGGACACGTTCCTCGGACACCGGCGGCAACCACCCCACCGACGACCATGACCTCATGCCCCAGCTGGGCGAGCTCTTACTCGTCGACCAGAGCGGCGAGGAGCACCCTCTGTTCGGCACTGACGTGATTGGCGTAGAAGTCGAACAGGAGCTGGCGTGAGAGCCGTGCTGCCGTGATGCCGTCGCGCTCGCGGATGGCAGCCAGGATTCGTCCGTGGAACTCGGCCGATCTCGCCATGAACGACACCTGGTTCTGTGCCTGGTCGATGTCGTCGGTGATCAGCGACAGTACGACGTCGTGCACCACGGCGTCCGAAACCTGCACGAAGGTGTTGCGGCTGGCCCTGGCGACGGCTTCGTGGAAAGCGAGGTCCGCCTGGCCGAATGCGTCCAAGTCGTCGGGCATGGCGGCGTTCATCGATGCGACGGCTGCTTCCATCTCCGCGAGCTCGTCCGCCGTGTGGAGTACCGCGGCCAGTCGAGCTGCGGCCGAGTCGAAGATCATCCTTGAGCTGATCAGCTCGGCGATCGTGATCTGCTCGAACCGCACGAGCCGTGTCATCTGGCGCGCCAGGGCGGCAGTCGAGAACGGCAGCAGCTCTGGCCCTTGTTTGTCACCCGGGCGTGAGCGGACGACGCCGTCGTTCTCCAGTACGCGAAGCGCCTCGCGAATGGTGGAGCGACTGGCTCCGAACTGCGCGACGAGTTCGCGCTCGCTGGGCAGCCGCTGTCCTGGGCGCAGCTCTCCGCGCAGCAGAGCGTCCTCGATCTGCTCGACGATGCGCCGGTAGAGCCGGTCCGACTGCACAGGCTTGAACGTGGTTTCTCCACTCACTGGCTGATCACCATTCCGGGCACCCCTCACTCGCCTAGTCGCTGCTCAACCCTAGCGATGGGCCTTGACAGGCCAGCGCAACACCTCAATATTAAAGGAAGCGCACTGGTCTGACCAGTGACCTAGGTCTACTCAGTGGGCCATATCTGACGCCCGCCACTGGCGAGATGAGGAAATGCACATGACATCTTCGGTACGCGTCGACCGAACGTCCCGCGTGGCGCTGCCCTACCCGAGCGGCCTGCCTGTCGGCGCCGGCTGGGTGGACACCCCCGCCACCGGTGACGTGGTCTTTCCCTACGACGGGTCCTTCGTGGCTGCAGCTCCCCTGGGCGACGTGGAGTTGGTGGAGCAAGCGCTGGAATCCGCGGCCGCGGCGAAGGACGAGGTTGCCGCGCTGCCGACGCACGTACGCCGCGCAGCGCTGCTCAGGGCGCACGACGCCCTGGCGGCCTCCCGAACGGAAGTGGAGCAGCTTCTCGTCCTGGAGTCGGGCAAGCCGCTGGTCGACTGCCGGGTCGAGGTGGACCGCACACTGGTCACGCTCAGCGCCGCAGCGGACGAGACGACGCACATTCACGGCGAGACCGTCCCCATGGACCTGCTGCCCAGCGGTGAGGGCCTGCTCGGGTTCTGGGTCCGCAAGCCGATCGGCGTCGTCGCTGCGATCGCCGGGTTCAACTACCCCCTGATGCTGGCCGCCCACAAGGTTGCGCCGGCACTGGCTGCGGGCTGCCCCGTCATCGTCAAACCCGCCCCGCAGACGCCGCTGGCGACGCTGTGGCTGGTGCACGTCCTGCGGGAGGCACTGGTGGAGCTCGGTGCGCCCGCCGAGGCGGTTCAACTGGTCACCGGCGGTGTGGACGTCGGCAGGCGCCTGACCACCGACGCGCGGATAGGGCTCGTCTCGTTCACCGGGTCCGCCGCCGTCGGGCACCAGATCGCCCGTGATGCGGCCCCGACCAAGGTGCTGCTCGAGCTGGGCTCGAATGCGGCGCTGGTGGTCGCTGAGGACGCCGACCTTCCGGCCGCCGCGAGCGCCATCGTCAAGGGCGGTTACTACGCGTCGGGGCAGGCATGTATCAGCGTGCAGCGGGTGATCGCCGTCGAGTCGATCCGCGACGAGTTGCTCGCGCTGGTCAAGGACCGGCTCGCCGATGTCACCGTGGGCGACCCGCGTGACCCGGCCACCAGGGTGTCGGCCCTGATCGATCCGGCCTCGACCGAGCGCGTGAACAGCTGGGTCGAGGAAGCCGTCCGCCACGGCGCGTCCAGCTTCACTGCCGGAACAGCCCCGGATCGGGTCATCCCTCCGACCGTTCTCCTGGACGTCCCCACGGATTCCCGCGCCTGGAACGAGGAGATCTTCGGCCCCGTCGTCGGCATCCGCGGCGTCGCGGACGTCGAAGCGGCCTTCGATCTGGTGAACGACTCGCGTTACGGGCTGCACGTGTCTGTCTTCACCGCGTCCCTGGAGACGGCGTTCACCGCGGTCAACCGGATCGAGGCCGGCGGCGTGGTCGTCAACGAGGTGCCCGGCTTCCGCTCCGACGTCATGCCCTACGGCGGCGTCAAGGACTCCGGGACCGGCCGCGAGGGTCCCCGCTTCGCCATCGAGGACATGACCGTGCCCCGGATGGCCATCATCCGCCCCCACACCGGAATGGACAGCTGAACCATGACCCACGAGCCCAAGTCGAGCGCGCCGTACGCCGTCGACTACACCAAGATGTTCGACCTCACGGGTCAGCGTGCCGTAGTCGTCGGCGCCGGCAGCGGCATCGGCCGCGAGAGCGCCATCGCCCTGGCGGCAGGCGGCGCCGAGGTGATCTGCGCGGACCGCAACCTGATCGCCGCCAAGGACACCGCATCGCGGGGGCCGGGGATGAGCGCCTACGAGCTCGACGCCACATCCAGCGTCGACGTGGAGGGCGCCGTGGCCGAGATCGGCGCGGTCGACACACTGGTGGTCACCGCCGCGACCAACGTACGCAAGCGGATCCTGGACTACTCCAGCGAGGAGTTCGAGCGGGTGATCGCGCTCAACCTCCGCGCCCAGTTCGATCTGTTCCGTGGCTTCGGCCGCGGCATGGCCGAACGCGGCAAGGGCAGCATCATCGGCTTCAGCTCCATGCGCGCGACCCTGGTCGAGCCCGGCCAGAGCGTCTACGCCACCACCAAGGGCGGCCTGGTCCAGCTGCTGCGCACGATCGCCGCCGAACTCGGACCACAGGGAGTGCGCGCGAACGCCATCGCGCCCGGCGCCGTGGACACCGCCCTCACGGTGCCGATCCGCTCCAACAAGGAGTGGGACGAGGCATACGCCACCAAGGGCGCCCTCGACCGGTGGGCCCACCCCTCCGAACTCGCCGGAGCGGTCGTGTTCCTGGCCTCTCCCGCAGCGTCCTTCATCACCGGAAGCCAGCTCTGCGTCGACGGGGGTTGGACCGCGGTCGACGGCCGCTACACCCCGCCCATGGGCTGACCCCCCACCGCCTGCCCGCTTCTCGCCGCTTGGCGAGTCGCACCCAGCACCTGCGCACGTCACGCCGCCCTGCTCTGTGGCGCCTGACCGAACCGCACCCGCAGCCGCTGTCGCCCCAGCAGTTGATCTCTTCTGACACCCGCACGTAAGGGGAAGCCGCCATGACGAAGGACAGGCGCACCGAACAGCCGACCGAGCCGGCAGGTCCTGTGACGCCGGGCCCGGCAACCCCGGCCGAACCGGAAGTTGCCGCGAGTGCCTATCGCATCGTCGCGCGACGGCTGCTGCCGATCATGTGCGTCTGCTACTTCTTCTCCTATCTCGACCGCACCTCGGTCTCGGTCGCGGCGCTCACGATGAACGACGCGCTGAGGATCTCCGCCACAGCGTTCGGACTCGGTGCCGGACTGTTCTTCCTCGGGTACTTCATCTTCGAGGTCCCGAGCAACCTGATCATGTTCAGGGTCGGGGCGCGCGTGTGGATGGCCCGCATCATGGTCACGTGGGGCCTGGTGGCTGTACTCCAGGCGTTCGTGTGGAACGAGATGAGCTTCTACGCGATCCGGATCCTGCTGGGTGCGGCCGAGGCCGGGTTCTTCCCCGGCATGATCCTCTACCTCACGTTCTGGTTCCCGGCCCGCCAGCGTGCCCGGGTCGTGGGCCTGTTCTTCTGCGCCGTACCGCTGTCGACCGCACTGGGCGCACCGCTGGGCGGCCTGCTGCTGAAAGTCAATGGCCTCGGGCTCGAGGGCTGGCAGTGGCTGTTCATTCTCGAAGGCATCCCGACCGTCCTCCTCGGTGTGTTCCTGTTCTCCTACCTGACCGACCGGCCCGATAAGGCCGAGTGGCTTCCCCGGCCGGAGAAGGAGTGGCTGACCGCAACCCTCAGGGCGGAGGCCACGGAGATCGAAGCGCATCACCCTCAGTCGGAGCTGGCCTCGCTCAAGGACCCGCGGGTGCTGGGCCTGGCGGCGGTCTACTTCACGCTCGTCTTCGGTCTCTACGGGCTGAGTTTCTGGCTGCCGACGATCATCAAGTCCAGTCTGGGTATCGAGGACAACCTGACGGTGACTCTGCTGACGGCGGCGCCCTACGCCGTCGGAGCGATCGCCATCATCGCCGCCGGCATCATGGTCGACCGGCTCAACCAGCCGGCCCGGATCACGGCGTTCTTCCTGGCGGCGGGCGGCCTCGCCCTGACCGTGACAGCGTTCGCGACGAACCCGTGGGTCGGCTATGCGGGCCTGTTCATCTGCGCCGTCGCCGTCATCTCCACCTTTGCCGGATTCTGGCGGCTGCCGACCGCGTTCCTGACCGGTGCGGCCGCCGCGGCCGGTATCGCCGCGGTGAACTCGCTGGGCAACATCGCGGGGTTCGTCGGCCCCTACTGGGTCGGGTGGCTCACCGACAGGACGGGCCACCCCAAGTGGGGACTGGTGAGCATCGGTGCGCTGATGATCCTCGGAACCGTCCTCGCGCTGCGCATGAGTTCGGTCATGCGCACCGGCACCCAGGTCAAGACCGGCGAAGGCACGGCTGCCGTCACTCAGTGACCTGCTGCACGCACACCCGGGCCCAGTCGCTGCCCGCCCGTCCGAGACAAAGCGCCGTTCAAAGGGACTCGTCCCGTTCGTTTCCATCTCCGCCCCGAGAGGCCGCTCATGACAACCAACTCTGCGTACCAGCCACCCACCCGCAGCCGGCCCGGCGGCACTACCGGCCAGCGCCCTCCGTCGCCCCGGCACACGCCGGGAGCATTCGACGGGATCAAGGTGCTCGACGCGGCCACACTGGTCGCCGGCCCCATGATCGCCACCTACATGGGTGAGTACGGCGCGGACGTCATCAAGGTCGAGCAGCCGGGATCCGGTGATCCGATCCGGCAGTGGGGCGCCAACAAGGGCGACATCAACCTGATGTGGAAGAGCCTGGGCCGCAACAAGCGGTGTGTGTCGCTGAACCTGCGCGTCGAGGCCGGCCAAGAGCTCTTCCGCCGGCTTGCCGCCGAGATCGACGTCGTCATCCTCAACGCCCGCCCCTCGGCCCTCGAACGATGGGGTATCAGCTACGAGGACCTGGCCAGCCGCAACGAGGGTCTCGTCATGATCCACGTGACCGGCTACGGCGCCGGCGGCCCCTACAGCGACAAGGCCGGGTTCGGCACCATCAGCGAGGCGATGAGCGGCTTCGCCCACATCACCGGTGAAGCCGACGGCCCGCCGACCCTGCCCGGGTTCATGCTCGCCGACTGCACCGCCGCGGTACACGGCGCCTTCGCCGTCAGCGCCGCGCTGCTGCACCGCGAGCGGACCGGACAGGGACAGCTCATCGACCTGAGCCTGCTCGAACCGCTGGCGCGTTTCGCCGAACAGGCCACACTCACCTACGACCAGCTGGGTAAGATCCCCGGCCGCGTCGGCAACAAGTGGGCCATCAGCGTGCCGCGCAACACCTACAAGACCGGCGACGGCCACTGGATCGCCCTGTCCGGCAGCGCCCAGTCGGTGGCCCTGAAGGTCTTCGACGCGATCGGACGACCCGAGCTGCGGGAGGACCCCGAGTACGCGGACCCGCTGCGTCGCATCGTCAACCGCGACGCCGTCGACGACCTGATCGCGGACTGGATCCGGCAACGCTCCCTTCAGACGGTCATGCAGCAGTTCGACGACCACGGTGTCGCGGCAGGTCCCGTCTACAACGCCCAACAGCTGATGGCGGACCCGCACCTGAAGGCCCGCGGCACCTTCGTCCCGGTCAAGGACGAGGATCTCGACGAGGTGCGGGTGCAGGCGCCCGTGGCACGGATGTCGCAGACACCCGGCGTGATCAGGTATCTGGGGCGCTCCGTCGGCCAGGACAACCGGGACGTGCTGCACGAACTGCTCGGGGTCGGAGACGAGGAGTTCAAGCGGCTCGATGACGGCGGCGCCCTGTGATTCCTGCGAACCGGCCCTTGCTCGACCCGTACGCGACCTCGCTTTGCGAGGAACCCCCCATCCGGAGGGACTCATGACCACCAGCACCGTCCACTACGAAGTTGTCGGCGCCGCCGCTGTCCTGACGCTGGACCACCCGCCGGTCAACGCGATGAACCGTCCCCTCACGATGGCCCTGGCCGAGGCGCTTGAGCGTGCCCACGACGACACGCACGTCCGCGCGGTGGTGGTGACGGCGGCCGGACAGCAGGCGTTCTGCGCCGGATCCGACATCAAGGAGATCGTCGGCCTACGAGAGCCGGGCGCGGCGGTCGAGCTCAAGCTGCGGCCGCAGAAGGAGGTGTTCGACCATCTCGCGCACTTCCCGAAGCCGACGATCGCGGCCCTGAACGGGCTCTGCTACGGCGGCGGTCTGGAGATCGCGGTGTGCTGCGACCTCATCGTCGCCGAGGAACACGTCAAGATCGCCTCTCCCGAGATCACGCTCGGTCTGTTTCCCAGCAGCGGCGGCACGTTGCGCACGACGCGTCGGATCGGTGTGGGCCGGGCCAAGGAGATCATGCTGCTCGCAGAACCGATCGACGCCCTCACGGCTCTCTCGTGGGGCCTGATCAACCGGGTCACCCCGACCGGGGACAGCCTCAAGGTGGCGCTCGGCCTGGCCGAGCAACTCGCCGACCGGCCCGCCACGGGCACAGCGATGTGCAAGGCGGCGATCGACCTGGCATTCGACACCGACGAAAACCAAGCACTGGAACACACATTGGCATTCAGCGAACGAGCCTTCACTTCGGCCGAGGCCGGCGACGGTGTCGACGCCTTCGTCGCCAAGACGAAACCGGACTACCGCCTCCACCCCTATCCGCCACGCGACGCGGCCGCGGTGACCATGAGGGGAGCAGACGCATGAGCGCGCCACTGGTCTGGCTGCCGTTCCCCATCGACGACCTGCCCCAGGGGCTGCGCTACGAGGTGGCCGACCACGCCGATGCCGCACCGACTTACCTCGACGAGATCGAGTTCTACGTCATGCCGTACCGGTTCCTGGCAGACGACAGCTCACTGCTGTCCCGGATGCCGAAACTTCGGGTCGTGCAGACGCAGACGGCCGGCGTCGAGCACCTCAGCGGCCGGATCCCGGCCGGCATCACCCTCTGCAACGGCCGAGGGATCCACAGCGCCGCGACGGCCGAACTCGCCGTCGCCCTCGTCCTCGCCTCACTTCGCGGTATCCCGGGTTTCGTCCGCGCCCAGGACCGCCAGGAATGGCTGCAGAGGTTCTATCCGTCTCTCGCCGACAAGCACGTCCTGATCGTCGGGTTCGGCGACATCGGCGCCGCGATCGAGGCGCGGCTCCTGCCGTTCGAGGTCACGCTCGACAAGGTGGCCCGGACGGCGCGCGGCGACGTGCGGGCCATGGCCGACCTGCCCGAACTCGTACCGCAGGCAGACATCGTGATCCTGACCGTTCCCCTGACCGCCGACACCCGTCACCTCGTCGACGCCAAGTTCCTGGCGTCCATGAAGGACGACGCGCTGCTCGTCAACGTCGCCCGCGGTGGAGTGGTCGACACCGACGCCCTGATCGCCGAGCTGCGGACCCGGCGGATCAGTGCCGCCCTCGACGTGACCGACCCCGAGCCACCGCCACCCGGCCACGCCCTGTGGACGGCGCCGAACCTGCTGCTCTCGCCCCACGTCGGCGGCCCGACCAGCGCGTTCCGCCCCCGCGCGGAACGGCTGATCAGACAGCAGCTCACCAGATTCGCAGCCGGCGAACCGCTCCAGAACGTCATGGACGTCACACCTGTGACCACCGCACGCACCGACGAGGGCCCGTCATGACAGCGCCGTCCGGATGCGCCGTCCCGGCTCGACACCGGTCCTACGGACCCGACCGTTCAACCATTTACATCCCGTTTCGGACAGCATGATCCTCGTGAATCCGCCCATCATCCAGATCGACCCGTTCGCCGACGCCCTCTTCGAGGGCAACCCGGCCGCAGAAGATCGCCAACGAGAACAACCTCTCCGAGACGGCCTACCTCGTGCCCGACCTGCCGGCCGGCGTCACAGCGCCGATCCCCACCCAACCGGCCTATCAGCTGCGGTGGTTCACTCCCGCGATCGAGGTCGACCTGTGCGGCCACGCCACACTCGCCGCCTCCTCATACCTCTTCGAAGACCGCCATCCCGATGCGACTCGCCTGCAGTTCTTCACCCGCAGTGGATGGCTCTTCGTCGAACACGAGCCCGATGGCGGCTACACCATGGACCTCCCCTTCGGGCCCCTCACCCCGGGCGAGGTCGATCCCGTGGTCGTCGAGGCCATGGGCGCGCCCGTGACAGAGGCGCTGCGCGGCACGGACGATCTGGTATGCGTCGTCGGGACGCGCAGACGGTCCGTGACCTCAGCCCGGATCTCGCCACACTCGGCGGACTCGATGTGCGTGGCGTCGCCGTCACCGCCCCGGGCACAGGCACCCCCTACGACTTCGTCTCCCGCTGGTTCGGCGCCAAGGCCGGCATCCCCGAAGACCCCGTCACCGGCTCCGCCCACGCCCAGCTCGCCCCTCTGTGGGCCGAGCGCCTCGGCAGGACGACGCTCACCGCACGCCAGCTCTCGGCCCGCGGCGGGACCGTCCGATGCCGCGTCGAAGGCGACCGCACCTTCGTCACCGGCAACTGCGTGCGTTTCCTGAACGGAACCATCGCGCTTCCCGATTGGCCCCCTGGCGAAGGCTGCCTTCACCGCAAGCCCAGAGCGCCACCGCGATGCCGTACCGGCAAAGGCAGGGCGGTGTCCCCGCACCCCGACATTCCGCAGTCCAAGGAGAACCTCGTGAGCACCAGCATCCACCGCACCCCAGGGCAGCTGCCCATCCTCCCCGGGTCCGTCACCGCCAACGGTTTCGTCTTCACCTCGGGAATCATCGCTCCCTCCGTGATCAAGGCCATGCAGACCGGTGGGACCGTGCCGTTCGCCCAGCAGGTGACCGAGTCGGTGGACGCCCTCCTCGCAGAGCTCAAGGCGGCAGGATCTGCGCACGACCGGGTTGTGTCGCTGGACGCGTTCCTCGCCTCCGCGTCCGACGTGCCCCGCTGGAACGAAGAGTTCCTCCGCGTGTGGCCCACCCCGGGGCCGGCGCGCATGACCCTCATCACCGGATTCACCCACCCGGCGGTCCTGTTCGAACTGCGCGCCACCGCGGTCGTCTGACGGCCCCGCCCACAGTGGAGGGTCGGCAGAGGAGCGCTGGTACGCCGTGCTCTTCTCTCCGGTCCCTCTGCAGCCTTCTGCACGACGGCACAGGTCACGGATCGACGGCGCGCTCCTGAGCGTTTCCCGACGCGGGTCTCCAAGGCGGCGACCGCCACCGGGACCGGTCCCGCGGCACCGGTGTCCGTGTCGCTGTCCGCCGGGATGGTCGCTTGCTCTCGCCGTCGTTCGTCGTGGCGCCGTTCGTGGCGAGGTGGTCGAGCGGCGCGGAGAGTTTTCCCGGCACCTCGATCACGGTGCGGTCCTTCTCAAGGACATCGGTGACGAGCACCTCGATCGGTCGGTATGCGGCCTCGCCGCCGCAGCCTGCATGAGAAGCAGTGAGACGCATGCGCGGTCAGGACATGACGGTCGCAGGGCCGGCGATGAGCGCAGCCGTCTCCAGGACCTCGACTTCGATGCGGCTGCGACGACCCATTTCGACTCCCTGGATGATCGTGAACCGGTCCCCTGGAGTGGCTCGTCCGAGTGCACGGAGGTAGCCGGCGAAAGCTGCGGCGGCCGAGCCTGTGGCCGGGTCCTCGACCACCCCGCCCCACGGGAAGGGGTTGCGGGAACGCCAGCAGCCGGGGCCTTCAGGGGCGATGAGCTGGATCGTGACCCAGTCCTCTGCGCGGCACAGGGCGCGGAGTCCATCGAAGTCGTAGTCGAAGTCAGCCAGCCGGTGCGGATCCTGGGCCACGAGGACGGGGTGACGGTTGCCGCCGTACCCGATCGCGGGAGGGTATTCCGGGTGCAGATCTTCCTTGGACCAGCCCAGCTGCCGCAGCAGAGCGTCGAGCTGTTCAGCACTGAGCGGAGAGCTGGAGACGGCCGCGCTTCGAAACGCCCCGATGGTGCGCTGATTCTCTCGTCGAGCGGAGGCGTGGATGGGGCCGACGCGGGTGTTCAGGACGTAGTCGCCGGGGCCGAGCACGTCGCCCAGTGCGGCCGCTGTCGCGATGGTCGCGTGGCCGCAGAAATCGACTTCGGCGTCCGGGGCGAAATACCGTACGGACAAGGCGGTCGCCCCTGGTTCGACAAGCGAGGTGACGAAGGCAGTCTCGCTGTAGCCGACTTCGGCGGCGATGCTCTGCATGTCGGCATCGGACAGGGCTCGCGCATCGAGCACGACGCCGGCCGGGTTGCCAAGCTCGGGGCTGTCGGCGAATGCGGCGTATCGGGCAACGGTCGGGGACTTGGTCATGATCGGCTCGATCCGTCGGAGGTGGTGCGGTCAGTGAGCAGAGCCGCCGTGAAGTCGGGGAGTGCAAGCGTCTCGACCGCGAGCGTCGTCTCGACCCGCTGAATGCCCTCGATGGGCCAGATCCGCTCGACCAGGAGCCTGCGCAGGTCGACCAGGTCCGCCACCCGTGCTCGCACGAGCAGATCGATGGAACCGGTGACGATCGAGATCTCCTCGATGCGCTCCACCTCGCGCAGCCTGCTCATGACGGTCTCGATGTGCTGGGTCTTGTCCGTCAGCAGAGCGATGTGAGCCAGCGTCGGAAGGCCCAGTCGCGCCCAGTCGATGTCGACGGCGAAGCGGCGGATGATGCCGCGCTCGGTCAGCCGGCTGATGCGATCGGCGACCGCCGGCCCGGAGAGACCGACGGCTTCGGCCAGGCTCCGCAACGAGGCGCGTCCGTCCAGGTCGAGAAGCTGGAGCAGACGTACATCAACGGCATCGAGAGTTTCACTCACTGGGGTCCCTGTCCCTTGACCACGCATCGGCGACGAGCACCCCGCCACGGCGCTGCGAGTGTGAGGTCGCTGTGACTCGCGAAGTCACCCATGCACCGACTTCGCTTCACTTAGTAAAGCTGATGCGCAGATTTGATTTATATATCAAAGCAGATGATACAGTGCACTTATGAATCGTAACACTATTGATGCTGCTGGAGCACCTGCCGCAGTCGGGCCGTACTCGCATGCGGTTCGTCACGGCGGCCTACTGTTCCTCTCCGGCCAGGCTCCGTTCGACCCGCAGACGGGCGAGGTGGTGGCAGGAGGGATCGAGGCGCAGACGCGCCAGGTCTTCGCCAACCTGGAGTCGGTGCTGACCGCCGGGGGATCGAGCTTCACCGAGGTGCTGAAGGTCAACGTGTACCTGACTGATCTTGACGACTTCGAGGCCGTGAACGCGATCTACGGCGAGGTCTTCACCGAGCCGTATCCGGCAAGAACGACGATCGCGGCAGCCGGCCTGCCGCTCGGGGCGGCGGTCGAGATCGAGCTCGTCGCCCGGGACTCCCAGTCCTGATGTCCGCTCAAGCCCGTGGTGATCAGAAGGGGGCAGCTGCGATGCGCGCTGTCGTGCAGACCGAGTTCGGAGGCCCGGAGGTCCTGTCCCTGGTGCACGATGCACCGGTGCCCGAGCCGGTGCCGACCGAGGTGCAGGTGCGCGTCAGCCACGTCGGCGTCAACCCCGTGGACGGCAAGACCCGGGAAGGCCGGTCGGTGGCTCCGCTCATGGGCGGGTTCCCGATGACAGTCGGGTGGGACGTCGCCGGAACCGTGACCGCACTGGGCACCGGGGTGAATCGCTTCCAGGTCGGCGACCGCGTCTACGGCATGCCTCGCTTCCCTCGCGCGGCGAATGGGTACGCCGAGTACGTGACGTCCCCGTCGCGCCATCTGGCGCGCATTCCGGACTGCCTCGACTTCGCCACTGCCGCCTCGATCCCACTGCCGGCGACGACGGCGTACCAGATCGTGCATGACGCCGCGCAGGTGCGCAGCGGCCAGAAAGTTCTGGTGCTGGGGGCGGGCGGGATCGTGGGCTCCTACGTCGTGCAGATGGCCAGGAGGCTGGGGGCGACGGTTATCGGACATGCGACCGGTGCCAAGCTGGAGCAGCTGGAGACGCTGGGCATCGATCGCGCGATCGACTACGCCGCCCACGAATTCGACGACCCGTACCTCCCCGGAGGGCCGGTCCGCAACGTCGACGTCGTCGTCGATCTCATCGGTGGACAGTTCGCAGCGCGCTCGGTGCCGCTCACCCGGCCGGGCGGCCTGATCGTCGGTGTGCCCTCCGGCCAGCAGCAGGAGCTCCACTCCGCCGCCGAGCGATCCGGGATCCGCTGGACCGACATCATCGTAGAACCCGATCGCGTCGCTCTCGAAAACGTCTCCGCGCTCATCGCCGACTGCGCTCTCCACGTCGTGCCTCCCCGGGTCGCGCCGCTGGAGGACACCGTCGAGATCCACCGGCAGATGGCAACAGGGCGCATGCCCAAGACAGTGCTGCGCGTCGCCGGCTGACGGACGCGGCGGACTGCACCGAATCATTCGGAGTCCCCTATCAAGGACAGCATGGACACGAGTCCCACGCTCCCGAAAGGAGCCGAAAGAGCCGACCTCTGTGCCGCCATGCTGCTCCGGGCGACGAGGAGCGGTGAGCGCATTGGCCCGCTCCCGTCCGGCATCGCTCCCTCCACACGGGCGGAGGCATACGTCGTGCAGACCAGGATCGCCGACCTCGGGGGCCATGCCACGGCCGGCTGGAAGATCGCTGCGACGAGCGCGGCCGGGCAGCGGCACATCAACGTCGACGGCCCCATCGGTGGCCGCGTCTTTGCCGATCGCGTCCACGCCGACGGCACCGCGCTCTCCCTGCGAGGAAACGCCATGCGCCTGGCGGAACCGGAGTTCGTGTTCGTCCTCGGTTCCCCGATACTTCCGCGCGTACGGCCATACACTGCGGCCGAGGTGATGGATGCCGTGTCTGAGCTGCGTTTCGGCATCGAACTGCCGAGTACGCGGTTCACCGACGTCACTGCGGTCGGCGCGAATCAGCTGATCGCCGACAACGCCTGCGGCCACCAGTTCGTGCTGGGCCCTGAGACGCTCCGCCCATGGACCGCATCGGAACTCGCCTCCGTAGACATGACGGCGACCATCAACGGTCCAGCAACGAGCCGGTCCGTGAAGGGGACGGGAGCCAATGTGCTCGGCGATCCGGTCGCGGCGCTCACCTGGCTGGCCAACGAGCTCACCTACATCGGAACGCCCCTCGAAGCCAGTGCCTTCGTCACCACAGGGACATGCAGCGCCCCCATCGCCGTGCAGCCAGGCGACCGATTGGCAGCACACTTCCAGGGATTCATGACTGTGACCTGCGCATTCGTCCCCTGATCTGCTGACGAACAATTTCGTGTCCTGCTGGCACAGACCAAGGAAGCACAAGCCGTACCGGTATGCTATTTGCGCGGGCAGGTGCCGACATCCTCCTCATGACGATTTGTCGGGGGCGCCTGAACTTGGGCTCAGTCAAGATTTCCGTGAAGCCGATCACGCTTCCGTGCGCCGGTGACGCTCCGTCACTGATGCCACGACACTCGGAGAGTGTGGGGAGCTACTGAAGACGGTGTTACCGCACCTGGGCGGGGTGCTGGTGGAGGAAGTGAGTGCCGAGGGCGGGGTGTTACGCATTGCGGCGAGAACGTCGGGGTCGGTTCCGGCGTCGTGCCCGGATTGCGGTGCACCGTCCCTGCGACGGCACAGCGGATACCAGCGCCGTCTCGCGGATGGCGCAGTCGGCGGCCGGCGGGTGTGCATCGAGCTGACCATCCGCCGTCTGTTCTGCGACCTGGGTGCAGCCGGGTGACCTTCGCCGGGCAGGTCGAGGGATTGACGGTGCGCTATGGGCGTCGAACCCCGCAGCTCAGGGACCTGTTGAGCGATCTCGGTGGCTCTGGCGGGCCGGGCCGGCGAGCGGTTGGCGGCCCGGCTGCCGGCGCCGGTCAGCCGGACCACGTTGCTGGGACTGGTCATGGCGCTGCCTGATCCGCCCGCTGGGACGCCCTGGGTGCTCGGGTCGACGAGTTCGCCACCCGCAAGGGACACAAGTACGGCACTGTGCTGGTGGACTGCGAGACTCACGCCCCGATCGACCTGCTCCCCGACCGGGAGTCGGCCACCTTCGCCGCCTGGCTCACCGACCACCCCGGAGTGGAGATCATCTGCCGCGACCGGGGCGGCGCCTTCGCCGAGGGCGCCCGCTCCGCAGCCCCGATGCGGTCCAGATCGCCGATCTCTGGCACATCTGGCACAACCTCGCCGAAGCGATGAAACACCTGGTCAGCAAGCACAGCGCCTGCCTGCGCGAGCCGGATCCCGACCCGGAATCGGGTCCGGACATCGTATGCCCGCCCATCTCGCACGCAGGCCGACTGGCCGCCCGGGTCCAGCAGCAACACACCGCCGTGCACGAACTCCTCGGCCAGGGCCTGAGTGTCCGGGCCGTGGCCCGCCGCCTTGACCTGGCCCCCAACACCGTCCGGCGCTATGCCCGGGCTGCTACCTGGCAGGAACTCGCCACCGGCCGCTGGCAGAACATCCCCAGCACCCTGGACCCCTACAAGCCCTATCTCAACCGACGCTGGAACGAAGGACACACCAGCGGGGCCAAGCTCCACGCCGAACTCCGCGAACGCGGCTTCACCGGCTCCTACTCCGTCGTCCGCGACTACCTCCGCCGCTTCCGCCGCGCACCGGCCGACACCCCGCCCCCACCGCGCCCGCCCAGGGTGCGCAAGGTGACCGGATGGATCACCAGGAACCCCGACCGCATGAGCGACGACGATCAGCAGAAACTCAAGGCAATCCTGGCCCGCTGCCCCGAACTTGAGGCCGCCACCCGACATGTCCGGTCCTTCGCCGCGATGATGGCCATCCGCAGCGCGAGCCGATTGCCCGAATGGATCGCCGACGCCCGCGCGGACGAGCACCACGGGCTCCGCGGCTTCGCCGACGGCCTGCTGACCGACTTCGACGCCGTCGCTCAGGGGCTCAGCACGGAGTGGAGTTCGGGCTGCGTCGAGGGCCGGGTGACGGACCAAGCTGCTCAAACGGCAGATGGCAGGACGAGCAGGACTCCCCTTGCTCCGCAAGCGAGGCCTGCTCGTCGCCGCGGACCGCCGACAACACAGAGTTATGAAGCGACCGGTCCCGTGATCGGCTTCACGGAAATCTTGACTGAGCCACGGTTCAAGCGACGCCGACACGATTCCAGCTTTCACGGCCCGGCGACTTCGCTTCTCCTGGGCCACCCTGACGCAGACGTGCGCGCTGGAACGCCTTCGAGATGTACTGACGACCATGATCGGTGTGCATTCCCGCGTCCGCAGCGCAGTTCCCATGCGTCTTCGACAAGACTCGCGCGCACGCGATCGACGCCACGACATGGAACAGATCGGCACTCCGCGTACTCACTCCAATCTCCGAGCTTGGCCGCCTTCGCCTCGGCGGCTTCTTTCGTCGTCGCCCGGCGGTGGGACCGCTTGCCGGTGACTCCCGCTCGCCTGCCTGACGACGCTGCCAATGGTTCGTCAAGAGGCGGCAGCGCCGGTTTGTCGCCGGTTGACCTGGGCGGACGAGATGGTGCTGTCAAACAGCTCGAGATGTCGCCACCGAGCTCACCGGCCGCCCACGCAAAACGCTCGGCTGGGAAACCCCAGCCGAGCGCCAGCATGGACTGCTCGCGGCCCGATCAACACGACCACGCGTTGCGACGCCCCCTGGAAAGCGCCGCTTGACCAGGGCATACGCGTTGTGGGTACCGGACTTGCGGGCGGGAGTGCGCAGTTCGGTCAGCAGGTTGAGTTGGTTTGGGTGAGGAGGCCCATCCGCCACGGGAGCGAGTTGTAATCGCCACTGGCGCTGGGGTCCAAGCCCTGATAGACGTACTTCAGATTGCAGGGGTCGATGGTGTTGGTCTGGTCGTTGCCGGAGCGGACCATGTCTCCGTGGCTGATGTCCTGGGTCCAGGGTGTGCCGGAGAAGGAGACGTTCTTGGCGCCGGCGAACGGTGAGGACTCGGTGGCGGCCAGCGGTGTCCAGGGTCCGGTGAGGCTGCTGGAGGTGAAGGACCGGAAATAGCGTCGTCCGTTGGACGGCGCCATGGCCTCGACAAGCAGCAGGTACTGGTTGCCGCCAGCAACCTTGTACACATTGGTCGCCTCAAACACATTGGCGGCCGTGTCGGACATGACCACGGTGGTGTTGCCGAAGCCGTTGGGGAAGTTGGCCAGGGTGGTCTGCGCCCGGAAGAGCTGCCCTCTGTTGTTCGTGAAGAACATGTGGCAGTCGGCCGTGTCGCAGGTGACCCAGAAGTCGAGCCATCCGCCGTTGTACTGCTGCACGATCGGAGGCTGGGTGGACATGAACGTTTTCGGCGCCGACCATGACGCCGGGTTGCTGGGGTCGGTGCTCGTCGAGTACGTGGGTGGACCGGTCTGGTAGACCATGTACCACAGGTTCTGCGGGGCGAAGTAGAACACCTGTGGTGCGGCCCGGTAGCCCGGCCCCATCGGCGACACCTCGTCCAGGTACGTCTGTGGCGCCGACGCGGCCTGTGACCAGTCACCGAACTTGAAGAACTCCAGCGCGTACCCGAAGTCCGGGCCAACGGCCGAGGCGTAGATCAGCCATTCGTTGTTGTGGCGGACCACCGAAAAGTCCTTGATGGCCACGGCGTTGTGGTTCGCGTTCGGCTTCGGCCCGGCCAGCACGCCGCTGGAGCTCCACTGGAACGTCGACGGCAGTGAGGGGGTGGAGACGTCGCCGACGCGGACGAGTTGCCATTGCTGGTTGTTCCCGTCCCAGTCCCAGGACTGGACGACTTTGCTCCCGTCAGCGGTGGAGCCGTCCTTCAGCTCCGCGGCCATGCCGCTGTGCCGATTGATCAACCGCACATAGCCGCCCGACGAGTCTGCCAGCCGGAACTGCTGGTTGGCCCCGCCCCGATCGCTCCACTGCACGATGTCGGTTCCGGCCGTGGTCGACCACCCCTGGTTGTCGAGCACCTTGCCGGAGTGCCGATTCTGCAACCGGTAGTAGCCGCCCCCCGAGTCGAGGAACCGCCACTGCTGGTTGGCCCCGTCGTGGCGCGTCCACTGCACCACCGCGGCACCGTCGTTCGTGGCGAAGTTGTAGTCCTCCATCGCCTTGCCGCTGTTGCGGTTGACCAGCACGTACCACCCGTTGAGGTCAACCGTCGCCGCCGACGCCCGCGTCCCACCGGCCACGACCAGAAAAGCGGTCAGCATGGCCATGACCACCACCGCCACCAGGCCACGTTGTCGGGGCGAAGTCCATCTGGCCATACCAATGGCCACCATCTGTTTCCTCCTTCTTCGTCAGGGCCCGGGCAGCCCGTCTCATGGCACGGCACACTCTCGCCAGAACCAACCAGTCCAGCACCGGCAGGCACTCCCGCCGCAGCAAAGGAACGGAGAAGTCCCGCAGCGAGGTCCTGCGGCCGCCACTGCCAGTGCGATGACCTGCGCACCGAATCTGTTGTCGACGCCAGAGAAGCCTGGAAGCGCTCCCTGACCCGACCACAGTCCCCCGTCCCGTCGGAGGGCAGCGAGTTTGTAAGGGCAGTTGATTAATCGGGCCACACTGTGGGGCCGGAAGATCCCCCCGTCAAGACTTGTTGCAAATTCAGTGGGCGGACCGGGGCAGCCAGGACTCCCGGACGGAAGGCGCCCCTCCATCACCGATGGTCACGTCGAACCGCGCCGACCTGCACATGTGCTCCGTCTTGACGGATTGTCACCACCCCTTGCCCACCAGGTGGATCGCTCCCCAGAACTCCCGCCGCAGTTCCGGCTCCCGATGCGGGCCCGGCTCCGGCCCGGTCGAGATGCGCGCGGGCCCACCAACACGCGCGGGCAGGGACGCGGTCACGACCGTGGAAGCCCATCGGCGCGGATACTCCGCGTCACGCCGCCCTATGGGCCACTGCGCGGCCGGCCATCGCACGACCTCATGCCCTCTGCGGGTTCATGGCGCACAGGAGGCCGCGCGGCCTCCGTGTTGCGACGGCGTCACCTAATTGTTATGGCGAATGACAAATAGCGCCTCCCACACTCTGGCGCACGGGCTCCGGAGCGCCGTAAGTTCCCGCTCACAACATTCAGCCGGGCGGATCACCCAACACCCGGCAATTCCCCCGAGAGCGCGCTTCTCGCCTTCCTCCTCACCACCCTCGTGCGTCCGGTCGTCCGGCCGTAACACCAGAAAGGACCCTGCCCATGCGCAAGGGACTCCTCCTCACCACCGCCTCGGTGGCGCTGGCCAGCTCGCTCACCGCCTGTGGCGGCTCCTCGTCGAGCAGCAGTGACTCCGGCTCGGACGCCAAGCCGAAGATCGGTGTGATCCTCCCGGACAGCAAGTCCTCGGCCCGCTGGGAGACCGCTGACCGCAAGTACCTCTCCGAGGCGTTCAAGGCGGCGGGCGTCGAGTACGACATTCAGAACGCGCAGGGCGACAAGCAGGAGTTCCAGACCATCGCGGACCAGATGATCACCAGCGGCGTGAACGTCCTGGTGATCGTGAACCTGGACAGCGGCACCGGCAAGGCCGTTCTGGACAAGGCCAAGGCACAGGGCGTCGCCACCATCGACTACGACCGGCTCACTCTCGGCGGCTCCGCCCAGTACTACGTGAGCTTCGACAACACCGCGGTCGGCAAACTGCAGGGCGAGGGCCTCAGCAAGTGCCTGAGCGACATGAAGGCCAAGAAGCCCATCATCGCCACGCTCAACGGCTCCCCGACGGACAACAACGCCACCCTCTTCGCCGAGGGCTACAACGGCGTCCTCGACCCGAAGTACAAGTCGGGTGACTACGTGAAGGGCCCGGACCAGTCCGTCCCGGACTGGGACAACGCCCAGGCCGGCACCATCTTCGAGCAGATGCTCACCAGCGAGCGCCAGATAGGCGGTGTGCTCGCCGCCAACGACGGTCTCGGCAACGCGGCCATCGCCGTCCTGCGCAAGCAGAACCGCAACGGCGAGGTCCCGGTCACCGGCCAGGACGCCACCGTGCAGGGCCTGCAGAACATCCTCGCGGGCGACCAGTGCATGACCGTCTACAAGGCGGTCAAGAAGGAGGCCGACGCCACCGCCAAGCTCGCCATCTCCCTCGCCAAGGGCGAGAAGGGCGAGACGAACGCGACCGTCGAGGACCCCGAGGGCAAGCGCAAGGTCCCGTCCGTGCTGGAGACCCCGGTGGCCATCTACCAGGACAACGTCAAGGACGTCGTGGACGACGGCTTCGTCACCAAGGAAGAGCTGTGCACGGGCGAGTACGCCGCCCTGTGCACCAAGGCCGGCATCAAGTAGCGCCCTGACCGGCCGGCCGGACCGTGCCCCCTGGTCCGGCCTGCCCGACCGCGGGCCCCGGGGCTCCCACCTCCCCAGGGCCCGCGACCTCACGACCGTAAGGAGCCGTCTTCCATGACAGCGACCCCGATCCTTCGACTGCGCGGGATCGACAAGAGCTTCGGCGCCGTGCAGGTACTGCACGACGTGTCCTTCGACGTCCACCCGGGCGAGGTGACCGCCCTCGTCGGAGACAACGGCGCAGGCAAGTCCACCCTGGTCAAGTGCATCGGCGGAATCCACCCGATCGACGGCGGCGAGTACTGGTTCGACGGTGAGCAGGTCCAGGTGCACAGCCCGCGTGAGGCGGCGGCCATGGGTGTCGAGATCGTGTACCAGGACCTGGCGCTCTGCGACAACCTCGACATCGTGCAGAACATGTTCCTCGGCCGCGAGAAGCGCCGGGGCCTTGTCCTGGACGACGCGACGATGGAGGAGATGGCCGCCCGGACCCTCGAAGGGCTGTCGGTCCGCACCGTCAAGTCCATCCGCCAGCAGGTCTCCAGTCTCTCCGGCGGCCAGCGGCAGACCGTGGCCATCGCCAAGGCCGTGCTGTGGAACAGCAAGGTCGTCGTCCTGGACGAGCCGACCGCCGCGCTGGGTGTCGCCCAGACGGCACAGGTCCTCGAACTCGTGCGGCGGCTGGCCGACAACGGCCTCGCCGTGGTCCTGATCTCGCACAACATGAACGACGTCTTCGCGGTGTCCGACCGGATCGCCGCCCTCTATCTGGGCCGGATGGCCGCCCAGGTCAAAACGTCGGACGTGACGCACTCCCAGGTCGTCGAACTCATCACCTCAGGCCGCAGCGGGGACCTCGGCCTCGCCCACAGCAACGGAGCCACCGCATGACCGCCGCCCTCGCCCCCGAGAAGCCGGACCTGCCGGGCAGTCCCGGTACGTCGAAGAAGAACGGAGCGGCCGGGTCAGCGAGTCTGCGCTCGGTCGCCCGGAACTACGCCGAGCGGGTACGGGGCGGCGAGTTGGGCGCCCTCCCCGCCGTACTCGGCCTGATCGTCCTGTGCCTGTTCTTCGCCGCCCTGCGCCCGGTCTTCCTTTCCGAGCTGAACTTCGCCAACCTGCTCACCCAGGGCGCGGGCAGCATCGCCATCGCCATGGGCCTGGTCTTCGTCCTCCTCCTCGGCGAAATCGACCTGTCCGCGGGGTACGCCAGCGGGGTCTGCGCCGCCGTCCTGGCCATCCTGCTCACCGACCACGGATGGCCCTGGTACGGCGCGGCCGGCGCGGCGATCCTCACCGGCACGGTCATCGGCCTGCTGCTCGGCCTGCTGGTGGCGAAGGTCGGCATCCCCTCCTTCGTGGTCACCCTGGCCGCCTTCCTGGGATTCCAGGGCATCGTGCTGATGCTGCTGAAGGAAGGCACCAACATCTCCATCCGGGACGAGACGATCCTGGCCGTCGCCAACAACAACCTCTCCCCCGTGCTGGGTTGGGTACTGCTCGCCGTCAGTGTCGGGGCGTACGCGGCGATCCAGCTCCGGCAGAACCGCAACCGCCGGCAGCGCGGGCTCGCCACCGCTCCGCTCACCCTGCTCGCGGTCAGGATCGGCGGCCTGGCGGTGCTCGGTGCGATCGCCGTCCACCTGCTCAACCAGGAGCGCAGCCGCAACGTCATCGTCGACTCGCTCAAGGGCGTGCCGATCGTGGTGCCGGTCATCGCCGTCCTGCTCGTCGCCGGTACGTTCCTGCTCCAGCGCACCTCGTTCGGCCTGCACATCTACGCGGTGGGCGGCAACGCCGAGGCGGCCCGCCGGGCCGGCATCAACGTGGCAGCCATCCGGATCTCCGCGTTCGTCATCTGCTCGTCCCTGGCCGCGGTCGGCGGCATCATCGCCGCGTCCCGGGGCAACTCGGTCGACCCCAACACCGGTGGCAGCAACGTGCTGCTGCTGGCGGTCGGCGCCGCCGTGATCGGCGGGACGAGCCTGTTCGGCGGGCGGGGCAGGGTCGTTGACGCCGTGCTCGGCGGCATGGTGGTCGCGGTCATCCAGAACGGCATGGGCCTGATGGGGTACAGCTCAGGGGTCAAGTACGCTGTCACGGGTTCGGTTCTGCTGGTGGCCGCAGGCGTGGATGCCCTCTCCCGTCGCCGGGCCGTACAACGATGAGGTCTGGGTCTCCATGAAAGCCGGTCCCTCGCAGGAGGAGATTCGCCGGCACAACCTCGGCACCCTGCTCCGTCATGTGCACATCGGCGGCTCCACGTCGCGGGCCGTCCTGGCCGAGCGCATGGGACTCAACCGCAGCACCATCCTGGGTCTGGTCAGCGAGCTGACCTCGGCCGGACTCGTCCGTGAGGAACTGCCCCGTGACACCGGCAGGGCCGGCCGGCCGTCCCTGGTCGTACGGCCCGAGTCCGACCGCGTGTACGTCCTCGCCTTCGACGTCGGCGTGGACCGGCTGGCCGCCGCACGCATCGGTCTGGGCGGGGTCGTACTCGACCGCAGGGAGATCCCCGTGCTTCCCGGCCGTCGCGACGCCGACAAGGTGGCTGAGGTCCTCGCCGGCTCCGCACTGGAGATGGTGGGCACGGCGCCGCACGGAACCTACTGCGTCGGCGTGGCCGCCGCCGTCCGCGGGATGGTGCGCCGACCCGACGGCCTCGTCCGCGCCGCCCCCTACCTCGACTGGGAGGAGGAAGCGTTCGGCGAGGACCTCACCCGCCGGCTGGGCCTCGGCCTTCCCGTCTCAGTCGGCAACGAGGCCAGTCTCGGTGCGCTCGCGGAGCACCTGCGCGGTGCCGGGACCGGCTGCCAGGACCTCGTGTACCTGCATGGCGACATCGGCATCGGCGGCGGTGTCATCACCGGTGGCCAACTGCTGGGCGGCGACTGCGGATACGGCGGCGAGATCGGGCACATGGTCGTCAACCCGCGCGGCGGCAGGCCCTGTGGCTGCGGGGCGCGCGGCTGCCTCGAAGCCGAGGCCGGGGAGCGCGCCCTGCTGGAGACCGCGCAGCGCGACCCGTCGGCCACCGGCCGGGAAGCCGTACGCGCCGTCGTCGAAGCGGCCGACCGGGGCGACATCACCGCCCGCGCCGCGCTGCACGACGTCGGTGACTGGCTCGGCATCGGCGTCGCCAACCTGGTCAATGTGCTCAACCCGCGTACGGTCATCTTCGGCGGGACGCTCCGCGAGGTGTTCCTCGGCTCGGCGGCCCAGATCCGCAGCCGTATCAACCGCCATGCCCTCACGGCCTCCCGCGAGAACCTGCGGCTGCGACTGGGGGAACTCGGCGACGACGCGGTGCTCATCGGAGCCGCCGAACTCGCCTTCTCCGAGATCCTGGTCGGCCCTCTGGAGACGCTGGCCCGCGCCGGCGCATAGCCAGTACGGCGACGCGAACGGCACGAAGACCGGACCGCCACGCGGTACACCCGAGACGGTCGCCGCATCCGGTGGTCACCCCGGCCCCGGCGGAGGAACCATGGTCCTGCTGGCCTGCTCGTGCTCGCCATTCGGCTCCGGCCGCAAGCGTCGCAGCCGGAGCATCTCGGACGGCGAAGGGCGCGCTCGGCTTCGGCTGGTGGGTCATGGGTCAGGCCTTCCTGGTACGGGAGCGGATGACGGCCATCCGCGTGACGGTCATGTCCTCAAGGCGAACCGGGGTCCCTCGGGTCCGGTCCCGGAGTCCTTCACCCCGCCGTACGGCATGACGTCGGATCGGAAGCCGGGGACCTCGTTGACGACGACGCCCGCCTCGATCCGGTCGATCGCGGCGAACTCGGTCTCCAGGGAGGGCCCTCCACGCCCGGGCCGACGCGGACGATCCTGCCGGACATCTCGTGTCCCAGGACGGCCGGTGCGGCGACTCGGGCGTCCATGTCGCCGTGGAAGATGCTGTAGTTGCGGATCTGCGCCCGGTTCAGGGCGGCTTCGACTCCTGGCCAGACGGCGGAGTGGAGTTCGCGGTACTCCTCTCGATGTTCGGGCCGCAGTCTGATGGTCTGGGCGATGCGCTTCATACGGTTTCTCCCTCTACGCCCGCGGAGGACGCGTGGGCCTGGGCGTCGAACGGTGTGCGGTAGCTGGGGGCGTTGGTGCGCAGCCGGAGGCGGAGGATGAGCCGGACCCGGGTGGGACGCGGGCAGCCGGACGGTCAGGAAGGCGCTGTCGTAGGCCGCCTCGG
>NZ_KQ949105.1:87144-93576 GCF_001514305.1 Streptomyces dysideae | reverse complement strand
AGGGCCTCGGTGGCCACATCGTCGTCGGGGATGCTCAATGGCGGCACCGGCAAAACCACCTCGGCCTATCGCCCTCCATTACGCGGTCGCCCTGGGCATGCCGACACCGCTGCCCGCCGCCGACGCGCCCAGCCACTCCGCCTACGACTGGTTCAAGACCGCCCAGGCCGAGGGCTTCGAGACCCCCGCCAACCTGGTCGTCGAACGGTACCCGTTCGACGACATCGCCGAGTACGTCCGCGGCAAGCGCGCCGAGTTCGGCGTGACCATGGTCGACGCGGGCGGCGCCAGCACCGGCTGCCGACGGGTTCGACGAAATACCGGTACTCCGGCGGTGGTTCAAGGCGGGCGTGATCGACCGCGGTCGGCTCGCACCGGGCCGCCGCGCCCACGCGTCAGCCGACCGGCGCGGAATGCCAGAACGTGGATACCGACTGGGAACGCCGAGGCGTCGATGTGGAAATCTATCCGAACAAGCGCCGCTGGATCTCCAGCCGGTAGTCCTCAAGCGTCCTGTCGAGATGTGCCGCCGTGGCCTGGGCCGCCTCGTCGGGCCGGCCGTCACGAATGGCCCGGTAGATCGCCTCATGCTCCTCGACCGCCGACGCGGCGCCCTCGCCGAGCGCGTCGTGGATCCCTATCGCGCTCGACTGCCGCTGCAGTCGTCGCGCGTCCCGCACGGCGCTGACGAGGAAGGTGTTGTGTGAGGCCGCGGCCACGGCCGCATGGAAGTCGTCGTCCCCCTTGTTGAACGTGTCGACCTGATTGTGGACGAACCCGTGTCGGCACTGCTGCATGGCGACTTCGATGCTACGCAGCTCGGCGGGAGTGGCACGGGTGGCGGCCAGACTGCTGGCAGCCATCTCCTGAACCCTCCGGAACTCGAACAGCATGAAGACGTGGTCGATGTCCACGGGGCGGAAGAAGCCACCCCAGCGGCTGGTGATGAGCATGCCCTCGTCGTCCGCCACGAACAGTCCGCGCCCCTTGTGCGCCCGGACCCGGCCGAGCGCTGAAAGGATCTTCACGGCCTCCCGCACCACCGCCCTGCTGGTATTCAGCGTCTGGGCCAGATCGTTCTCCGTGGGCAGCCGATCACCCGCTTCCAGACGGGCCTCGGCGATGAACTCGAGGATCCGCTCCGCGACGACTTCGTAACCGGGGCGGTAGTCACCCCGCTCGTCCGAGCCGCTCACCGCTGCTGCCGCAGCCGGAGAGGCCTGCGCCGGCAGGGGCGCTCCGACTGCTGGCATGTCGTTCATCTGTCGTGCCTCCGGGTGACTGCGACGAGGGCGGCTGACTGCTGTGGAGCCAGTGCATCGTACCTCAGACAGCAATGAGTCGTACTCATTTGACGAAGATCTAGATCCACAGAACTGCAGGACGAATCAGAGCAACAGCGAATTTATGGAGTGATATTTCCCTGCGCCTTCGGACCATCATCCGCAAACTTCTCAAGAATCAGATGCACAGACCCTTGACGTATCCCTCAATAAGGCGGCTAATTTCTTCCGCGACGGCAGCGACATAGCCGTCCACAGTCCCGACACCCGGCCGGGACGTCCGGTGTCACCTCGTCCGCGCTGCCGCTCTCCCGATCTGCTCGGGGCGCATGCAAATCCAGTGGAGTCGCACATGCCCGTCAACAAGCCTTCGTTCAGCCAGGAAAGAGTGCTCAACAGGAGACGTCCGGCGTTGCTGGCCGGCTGCGCGGCCATGGTGGTGCTGACCGTGGCCGGCTGCGGCAGCGGAGGCGGCACCGGTACGACCGCCAAGGACGGCTTCACTCAAGTACCGCAGAAGGACGGCGCGTTGACCGTCTGGGTGGATGCGACCCGGCTGGAAGCCGCGAAGCTGTACCAGAAGCTGCACCCGGACGTGAAGCTGGACATCGTCACCTACGACGGCAACGCCAACGGGTCGAACTACCTCCAGACCAAGGTCCAGCTCTTCAACCGCACCGGCAAGGGCTGGCCGGACGTGGTCTTCAGCTCCCAGAACAACGAGGTGACCTGGGCGGTCGACGCGGGCTTCGCGGCGCCGCTCAACAAGGGCCTGATACCCGAGGCGACGCTGGGGCAGTTCGCCAACGGGGCCAACGACGTCTGCACGGTCAACGGCACCCTGTACTGCCTGCGCAACGACCTTTCCCAGGTGGTGCTCTGGTACAACGCCCCGCTGATGAAGAAGTTCGGCTACACGGTTCCCACGACGTGGGAGGAATACCAGCGGCTCGGTGAGAAGGTGGCGAAGGAACACCCCGCCTACCTGGTGGGGGACGCGGGCGACTCCTTCACCCCCGAGATCTACCTGTGGGCGAGCAAGTGCGGCGCCAACGACATCACGGGCCCCAAGGCGGTGTCGGTGAACACCACCAGCGAGGCCTGCACCAAGATGGCCAAGCTCATGGACGTACTGATCAAGAACAAGTCCATGTCCATCAGCGGGGTCTTCAGCACCGACTTCGCCAAGGCCAAGGCCGACAAGGTCCTGCTCATGCCCGGTCCCGCCTGGTACGGCGGCGCGGTGTTCAAGAGCACCCTCAAGACCCCGGCCCAGCAGATCGCGGCAGCGCCCATCCCTCAGTGGAAGGGGGACACCGCACCGTCCACCGGCAACGTCGGCGGCGGCACCTGGCTGCTGTCCCAGCACTCCGCTCACATCAAGGCGGCCACGGACTTCCTGAAGTGGGTCACCACCGACAACGCCTACCAGGGCGAGAAGGCGCCCGGGTTCCCCGCCCACGCACCCGCGGCCGAGAACTGGCTGAAGGCGCAGGGCTCCTCCGGGTACTTCGCCGGAGACCTCGGCGCACTCAAGGACGCCTCCTCCCAGGTCTGGCCGGGCTGGGGCTCGGGCCAGTTCAGCCAGGAGGCGATCTGGGCCGCCACGGTCAAGCCCGGCATGACCCAGGGCAAGACCATCGCCTCCCTGCTGCCCGCCTGGCAGGACACCATCGTCAAGTACGCCGAGTCCAACGGATACAAGGTCTCCCAGTGACCCTCACCCGCTCCCTGTCCGGCTCTGCCCACCGCCGCCGTCGTGGCGCCGGCCGGCAGAGCCGGGCCGGCGTGGCATTCGTTGCCACGTATGTGCTTCTGCTGATCGCCTTCGGCATCCTTCCGACCGGCTACGCGGTCTACTTCGCCTTCACCGACGCCGGGGGCACGTTCACCGGCTTCTCCAACTTCGTCACCACGGCGCGCGACTTCCGCTTCATGGACGCCGTGGGACACGTCGCCGTGTACCTCGTCTTCTGGCTCGTCTCGCTGGTGGTGTTCGTGGTGGGCCTGGCGCTGCTGCTGCACCGCGTGGCCTCCGGGACGGTCAGTAAGGCACTCCGGTTCTTCTACTACATCCCCGGAGCACTCGCCGGCGCCGCGAGCGTGCTGGTGTGGCTGTTCATGCTCGACCCGACGGTGAGCCCGGTCAGTTCACTGCTGGGCACGCTGGGGTTCGACACCTTCGGCGAGGTCGTCGCTCCCGGCAACCTGGCGCTGCTGTTCGCGATCATCGCGTTCTGGACCGGCGCGGGCGGCTGGATCGTCGTCATGTACGGCGCGCTCAACAACATCCCCAAGGACGTCATGGAAGCCGCGCACATCGACGGCGCGGGCGCCTGGCAGACAGCCTGGCACGTGCAGATCCCCATGCTCCGCAAGTGGATCGTGTACATGGTGATCCTGGCCTTCGCAGGCGGCGCTCAGCTCTTCGTCGAGCCGCAACTGCTCGCCCTCGCCAGCGTGGGCGTTGCCGGACGCGATTACTCGCTCAACCAGCTGACCTACGACTTCGCCTTCCAGATGAACAACATCAACGGCGCTGCCGCGGTCTCCGTGGAGCTCCTGGTCGTCAGCGTGTCGGCCGCCGCCCTCTTCGTCGCACGCTCGGGATTCTTCGATGCCGATTAAGACCACCGCCAGTCCGGTCGCAGCCACATCAAGCACGGAACGGGAACCAAGCGCCATGAGCCGAGCTCAGCACTCGGCGTCACGGCGGCGCCGCCGGCCCGCACGGTACATGTCGTCCCGGCTGCTGACCGGCTCGGCACTGGCCGTGTTCGTGGTGTTCTTCGTGCTGCCGGTGCTGTGGCTCGTCCTCGCGGCAACCAAGACCGACCAGCAACTGGTCCACGACAGCCCGCTCTCCTTCGGCTCCTGGCATGCGCTGAAGGCCAACTGGGACGCCCTGACGGCGTTCCAGGACAACGCCATCATGCTGTGGCTGCGCAACTCCGCGCTCTACGCGGTGGTCTCGCTGGTCATCACGCTCTGCGTGTCCGTACCGGCGGGATACGCCCTGGCGATGACCGAGTTCCGCGGTCGACGCACCCTTCTGATCGCGACCCTCGTCGTGATGCTCATGCCGAACGCCACGTTGGTGGTGCCCCTGTTCCTGGAGATCAACGCGGTGCACCTGATCGGCACGATGTGGTCGATCATCCTGCCGTACTCGTTCTATCCGTTCGGGGTGTACCTGACGTACATCTACTTCACCACCGCCGTACCGAAGGACCTGCTGGCGGCCGCGCGGATGGACGGCTGTTCGGAGTTCGGTGTCTTCCGCCTCGTGGCACTGCCGCTGGCGACACCGGTCATCGCGCTCGTGGGCTTCTTCAGCTTCGTCGCCAACTGGACCAACTACTTCCTGCCGTACGTGATGCTCCCCGAGAGCGACCAGATGCCGGTCCAGGTGGGCGTCGGCACCCTGCTCAGCAGCGTGCCGTCGTTCAACCCGACCGTCGGCTCACTGGCGATCGAGCGCCCGCAGCTGGCTCTGGCGACGCTGGTGGCCATCACACCGGTACTGATCGTCTTCCTGTTCGCCCAGCGCTTCCTGGTCAGCGGGATGCTCGCCGGCGCCACCAAAGAATGACGCCCGCCCGCGGCGCCACCCTTGAACGGAGATCCTTCCCATGCCCCTCAGCTCTGCCGATCACGCCTCGGGTGAGGACGCACCGACCCCCTCACCCGAAGTCCGGGCCGGGGTGCCGCTGCTCGAACCACCCGGCTGGGCCGTGTCCCAGCGCGCCCTGTTCGACCTGCTCGACCACGCCTGGCGCCGCTTCGCCCGCGACTTCACCGGCCCGGACGGCCGACTGAACTACGCCGGCTCGCTGACCACCCGTGACGGCGTGGACGACTTCTACGAGGTCTTCTTCAACTGGCCCCAGCTGTACCTCCTCGGCGGCGCTGACGACCTGCTGCCCGCCAGCGAGAAGCACTGGGAGGGCGTGACCCGGCAGCTCACCGAACTCGGCATGCTCCGCGACGAGTACGAGCGCGGATACGACTGGTTCCACCAGGGCGAGAGCCTGCTCCTGCTCTACTTCCTGTGCATGGCCGCCCCCGACCGCTGGGCCGAACGCGCCCTGCGCTTCGCCGACCTGTACGTCGACCCGGCAGCCGGCAACTACGACCCCGAACACCGCATCATCACCCGCCCGCACAACGGCAGCGATCCCGACCGCAAGGGTGTGTTCGACGGCGACGTCTATCCGTGGCTGCGCAAGGAGGCGGAGACGTACGGCTTCCCGCTCGACTGGATCCCCGAGGCGGACGGCGGCCCGTACCCGCTCTCCGCGGACCCGCGCCTCGGCCCGCAGATGCGGGACCGGATGGGCGTCGGCGACACTGCGGTCAACCTCTCCGCGGCCGGACTGGTCCTCAACGCCTGGATCCTGTCCGGCGAGGACCGTTACCGCGACTGGATCGTCGAGTACGTGGGCGCGTGGCGGGAGCGCACCGAGGCGAACGGCGGTCTCGTCCCGGACAACGTCGGCCCGGACGGGGTCGTCGGCAGTCTGCTGGAGGGCCGCTGGTACGGCGGCCACTACGGCTGGTCCTGGCCGCACGGCTGGCACAGCGTGGGCCACGCGGCCTGTGTGGCCGCGCTGGCGGCGGCCACGGTCACCGGGGACGACGACCACCTCTCCATGGTCGCGACCACGCTCGACGCCCTCATCGGCCGCGGCAAGGTGATGCCCCACACCGAGGCGGACTCCAGCCTTCCGGCCAAGTGGGTGGTCGAGCTCGGCCCCGACGCCGACACACCCACGCTGCACCTGCCGTTCCGGCACAACGACTCGGGATGGTTCGACTACAACCCGGCCACCCCGCCCGTGCCGGTGGCGCTGTGGCACCACACGGCCTCCGCCGCCGACCGCGCCCGGCTGGAACAGCTGCGCGAAGCCGACGGCATCGACTGGCGTACCGTCCGGCCGTTCCGCGCCAAGGAGGAGTCCGGGCACGAGAAGGCGTGGTTCGCCTTCCTCGCCGGTGACGACCCCGACTATCCCGAGCGAATCCTCGCCGCCGCCCAGGCCCAGGTCCGCCACCGGCTACGCCGCATCGACCGCTACCGCGACCTGGACGTGCCCGAGGCCGACATCCACGTGTGGCAGCAAAGCAACCCCGTGGTCACCGAGGCTCT
>NZ_KQ949105.1:84416-86192 GCF_001514305.1 Streptomyces dysideae | reverse complement strand
ACGGAGACGACCTGCGCCAGCAGTTTCCTCACCGTGCGGCTGCCCGCGTCCACCCGCATCCGGATGACGCTCCGGCTCCAGCTGCGCACCCGCACCCCCAGCTACTGCACGCCGTTCGGCACATCGGCCGACGGGCCCGGCGCGGGCACGGCGAGGGAAACGGCATGAAACGCATCGCCCAGACCGTCAGGCTTCGGCCCGAACACCGCCGGGAGTACCTCGAACTCCACTCCGCCGTCTGGCCAGGAGTCGAAGCCGCCCTGCACCGGGCCCAGATCCGCAACTACAGCATCTTCCTCCACGGTGACGTGCTGTTCGCCTACTTCGAATACCACGGCGACGACTTCGACGCCGACATGGCGGCACTCGAAGCCGACCCCGAGACCCAGGAGTGGTGGAAACTCACCGACCCCTGCCAGGAGCCCTGGCCCGACCAAGGCGACGCACGCCAGTGGACGGACATCACCGAGATCTGGCATCTGAGCGCGCCCACCGACAACGCCACCGCCTGACACGACCCGAAGCAGACAAACCGGACTTGGACCCTCCAGTGACCTCCACCGCCGCCTCCGTGCTCATCGACGCCCACCACCACCTGTGGGACCTCGCCCGGCGTCCGCAACCCTGGCTCGACGACCCCGCCCTGGCGTCGATCCGCCGCACGTTCACCCCCGACGACATCCGCTCCACCGCCACCCGGTCCATCGCGGGCCGTCGGCTGCACAGCACGGTGGTCGTGCAGTGCATCCCGGATGTGCCCGAGACCGAGGACCTGCTCGCGCTCGCGGAGCGGGAGCCGTTGATCGGGGCCGTGGTCGGTTGGGCCGACCTCACGTCCCCGGCAATCGGTGACGTGCTCGACCGGCTGCTCGCCGGAACGGGCGGCACGTATCTGCGATCCCTGCGCCACCTCGTCCAGGGCGAGACGGACCCGGGCTGGCTGCAACGTCCGGATGTCGAACGCGGCCTGGCGGCGGTCCGGGACCGCGGGCTCTGCTACGACGTGCTCGTCCGCAGCCACCAGCTCGGCCAGGCGATCCGGCTGGCCGAGCGCTTCCCGGACCTGCCTCAGGTGCTCAACCACGCGGGCAAGCCGTCCATCGCCCGGCGCGAACTGGCGGACTGGGAACGCCGGATGCGCCTGCTGGCCGGTCATCCCCACGTGGTCTGCAAGGTGTCGGGACTGATCACCGAGGCCGACCACGACGCCTGGACCACCACCGACGTCCGCCCCGTCTGGGACGTCCTCCTCACCTCCTTCGGCCCCGACCGGCTGATGTTCGGCTCGGACTGGCCGGTCGCGAACCTCGCGGGCGGCTGGGACCGCTGGGCAGCCACCGTGGACGAACTGCTCAACGGCTGTGCCGAGAACGAGATCCAGGCGCTCGTCGCCGGTACCGCGACCGCCTTCTACCGCCTGCCCCCCGTCACGGGAGCAGCCGACCTCACCGCTCACGCCAGGACGCAGGACTCCTGACCCGTCTCATCCACCCCCAGCGAAAGCACCCGCTGCGGAAACGCGTGAAACCCGCGCCGGACACACGGACGTGGCTGCCGAGCCACTCGGCAGCCGCCCAGCGGGGCATCCGCGCTGAAAGGACCCTGACCCCACGATGACACTCGCCGTCCGTTACACGGCCGCCCGCACCCTGGACACCGCTCCCGCCGAAGCCCCCTCCCCTGGACCCGGCGAGGTGGAACTGGCCCCCGCCTACGTCGGTATCTGCGGCACCGACCTGCACATCTTCCACGGCGACATGGACACCCGGGTCGCCG
>NZ_KQ949105.1:0-83794 GCF_001514305.1 Streptomyces dysideae | reverse complement strand
TTCACCCCCGGCCCCGCGAGGTGAACCTCCACCGCTTCTTCTGGCGCGAACTCACGCTCGTGGGGGCCCGGCTGTACGACCGCTCCGACTTCGAGCGGGCGGTCACCCTGGTCGCCGACGGCACCATCCCGGCCGAGCGGCTCATCAGCAAGGTCGTGCCGCTCACCCAGGCGCCCGCCGCCTTCGAGGCCCTGGAGGGCGGCGGCGACGTGATGAAGATCCTCGTGGACTGCACCGACGACGCCCAGGGAGTGGCCGTATGACCGCCTTCGACCTCACCGGGAAGCTCGCCGTCGTCACCGGTGCCCGGCGAGGCATCGGCCGGGCCATGGCCCGCGCCCTCGCCGAGGCCGGCGCGGACGTCATCGGCGTCAGCGCCACACTGGAGGAGTCCGGCAGCGACGTCGAGAAGGACGTCGTCGCAGCGGGCCGCACGTTCGAGGCGATCCGCACCGACTTCGCCGATCCCGAGGCAGTACGGGCCCTGGGCGCCGACCTCGCCGGGCGCGAGCGGCCGGTGGACATCCTCGTCAACAACGCGGGCACGATCCGCCGCGCTCCTGCCGCCGAACATGCCGACGCGGACTGGGAGCTGGTGCTCCAGGTCAACCTCAACGCGCAGTTCGCGCTGACCCGCGCGGTCGGCGCGTCGATGGTGGCCCGCGGCCAGGGGAAGGTCATCTTCACGGCGTCGCTGCTCAGCTTCCAGGGCGGCATCACCGTCCCCGGCTACACCGCCGCCAAGCACGGCATCGCCGGTCTGACCAAGGCGCTGGCCAACGAGTGGGCTTCGCACGGCGTCAACGTCAACGCCATCGCCCCCGGCTACATCGCCACCGACAACACCCAGGCACTGCAGGACGACCCGGCACGCAGCAAGGCGATCCTGGACCGCATCCCGGCCGGCCGCTGGGGCAACGCCGACGACCTGGCGGGCGCCACGGTCTTCCTTGCCTCGGATGCCGCCGCGTACGTCCACGGCACCGTTCTCCCGGTCGACGGGGGGTGGCTGGGCCGGTGAGCACCGACCTGGTCTCCGTACTGGCCGGCGCCCGGATCATGCCGGTCCTGACCGTGCCCGACCCGGCCACTGCCGCCCCGCTGGCCGACGCCCTCACGGCGGGCGGCGCCCGGTGTGCGGAGGTCGCCTTCCGCACGCCCGACGCCGAGCAGGTGCTCAAGGCCATGGCCGCGCACGGCGGACTGGCCGTCGGCGCCGGCACCGTCCTCACCCCGCAGCAGGCAGAGCGGGCGGTGCAGGCCGGGGCCCGCTTCGTCGTCTCCCCCGGCTACGTCGAGGAAGTCGTCGTCAGGTGCCGCGAGTTGGGAGTCGCCGTCGTACCGGGCATCGCGACCGCGAGCGAACTGATGCGTGCCCTGAAGGCGGGTCTCGACACGGTCAAGCTGTTCCCCGCCGAACCGCTCGGCGGCACCAGGACGCTCAACGCCCTGGCGGCCCCCTTCCCCCAGGTGCGCTTCGTGCCCACCGGCGGCATCGGGCTCGCTCAGCTGTCCGGCTACCTCGCTCACCCGGCGGTCCTCGCCATCGGCGGCAGCTGGATGGCCACCGCCGCCCACCTGGAGCGCGGCGACTACGACGGGATCCGGCGGCTGACCGCCGAAGCCGTCGAGAGCGGTACGACATGAACGGCCCCGAGGTGATCGCCCTCGGCGAGGTGATGCTGCGCTTCGATCCGGGCGAGGGTCGCATCCGCACCGCCCGCACCTTCCAGGTCTGGGAGGGTGGCGGCGAGTACAACGTCGTGCGTGGACTGCGCCGCTGCTTCGGCCGGCGCACAGCCGTCGTGACCGCCCTGGCCGACAACGCGGTGGGCCGACTGGCCGAGGACCTGATCCTCCAGGGCGGTGTCGACACGTCGCTGATCCGCTGGGTGCCCGGCGACGGCATCGGCCGTACTGCCCGCAACGGGCTGAACTTCGTGGAGCGGGGCTTCGGCATCCGGGGCGCCCTGGGTGTCAGCGACCGCGCGCACACGGCCGTGTCCCAGCTGCGCAAGGGGGACATCGACTGGCATGCGCTGTTCGCCTCCGGCCCGCGCTGGTTCCACACGGGCGGCGTCTTCGCCGGGCTGTCGGACACCACGGTGGATGTGGCGGACGAGGCGATGGCCGCGGCACGGCGGCACAGCGTCACCGTTTCCTACGACCCCAACTACCGGCCCAGCCTCTGGGCCGACCGCGGCGGTGCCGAACGGGCCCGCGAGGTCGACCTGCGGCTCGCCCGGCACGCCGATGTGGTGGTGGGCGCCCTCGGCCTGGCCGGACCGTACCCGGGAGCGATACGCGTCGAGGCGGACGAAGTGCCCGATGCGCTGGCCGAGGTCGCCGGTCGACTGCCCGCGGCGAAGGTGCTGGCCACGACGCTGCGCGGTGTGCCGTCGGCAGGCGTGAACGACTGGTCCTCGGCGGCCTGGTCACAGGCGACCGGCTTCGTCGCGGGCCCAGACATGCCCGGCCTGCACGTCCTGGACCGCATCGGCTCCGGCGACGCCTTCGCGGCCGGACTGATCTACGGGCTGCTGATGTCCGCCTGCGGACCTGGGGACCAGCCCGCGGCCGTCTGCGGGCCGGACCGCGGACGGCGCAGCGGCCAGGCGCCGGGGCACGGCCCGCCCGGCCGAGCCGGGTCGGAGCACGCACGGCTGCGGAACACCGTCTCCGGCCCGCTCACCGGTGTCGAGCCGACCGGTGGCCCGCTCACCACCGACTGTCTGAAGCGTGCCCTCGCATACGGCACGGCTTACGGCGCACTCGCCATGACCACGCCCGGCGACGTCTCCATGGCCTCGCTCGCCGAGGTCGAAGCGCTCGCGGCGGGCGGCTCGGCCGGCGTCAGGCGCTGAACGGCGCCCCTTGTCCACCTGCAGCACCCGAGGAGCACGTCTTGCGCATCCGGAAGATCACGAACACCACCGTCGAAGTCACCGAACTGGGCTTCGGGGCCGCTGTCATCGGCAACCTCTACCGGCACACACCGGTCCAGGACGCGGCCGCCGCGATCACAGCGGCCTGGGACAGCGGCATCCGGTACTTCGACACCGCGCCCCACTACGGGCTCGGCCTCTCCGAGCAGCGCCTGGGGGCAGCCCTGCGTGATCGTCCCCGCGAGAGTTATGTGGTCTCCTCCAAGGTGGGCCGGCTGCTCGTGCCCAACGAACAGCCGCGGGGCGTCGACAGTGAGGGATTCGTCGTCCGGGACGACCTGCGCCGCCGATGGGACTTCAGCCGAGACGGCGTGCTCCGCTCCATCGAGGACTCCCTGCGCCGCACCGGCCTGGACCGGCTCGACATCGTCTACCTGCACGACCCCGACGACCACTGGCAGCAGGCCGCCGACGAGGCCATGCCCACCCTCGCGGACCTGCGCGGCCAGGGAGTGATCGGCGCGATCGGCGCCGGCATGAACCAGTCGGCCATGCTCGCCCGCTTCCTGCGCGAGACCGCCGCCGACGTGGTGATGCTGGCCGGACGCTACACGCTCCTCGACCAGTCCGCGCTGGACGACGTGCTGCCCGTCGCATGTGAGCACGGCAAGAGCGTGGTCGCCGTCGGCGTCTTCAACTCGGGCCTGCTCTCACGTGACCGGCCCGCCGAGGGCATGAAGTACGACTACCAGGACGCCCCACCGAACCTCGTCGTTCGCGCACGGGCGATCGCCGAGGTCTGCGAACGTCACGGCACCACCCTGCCCGCCGCCGCGATCGCCTTCCCCTTCACCCATCCCAGCACCGTCAATGTCACGCTCGGCATGCGGGACCGCGAACAGGTGACACGGAACGCGGAACTCCACCGGAGTGCCATCCCCCAGGCTCTCTGGGACGACCTCCGGCGCCAAGGCCTGATCCGACCCGACGTCCCCACCGCAAGCGGCGTACGAGGCCCGGCGGACGGTGCGGCGCCCGACACAGGGCCCGCCGCGCATGGCGACGGCAGCCGCGGGAGGAGTTCCGGTTGCCTCTGACCGACAGGGCGACAGCCGTTGGGCAGCCACCGGGGACGAACAGCTCGACCACTGTGCCAAGAACCCGATCCGCACGGTCCCCGCCGGCACCACGACCGCCTCCTACCGCTCGCCGGACCGATCGCATCTGCCGCTTCACCTCCGTCGTGAGGTGAACCCGCACCGCTTCTGGCGGTGCGCACCCACCCTCGCCCCGCAAGGTTGTGCCGCTCACCGGCGCGCCTCTGCCTTCGAGGCGCTCAGGGACGGGTGATGAAGATCCGCGTCAACTGCACCGAGAACACCCAGGAGCCGCTGTATGAACGCCTGCTCGATCATTCGCACCAGCAGGAGGGGCAGAAGATGAAGCCAGTCACCTCCACCACCCGCAGGTTGTCAGGAGTGCTTGCGATGGCGGTCTCCGCTGCGCTGCTGACATCCGTCACGACGCCAACTCCGGCTTCGGCCGCGACCCAGGCGACCTACTACGTCGCCCCCAACGGTGACGACGCCAACTCGGGGACAATCACGGCGCCGTTCAAGACCCTGCAGCATGCGCGGGACGTCGTGCGCACCGTGAACAGCAACATGACCGGAGACATCAACGTATATCTCCGCGGCGGAAACTACCCGGTAAGCAGCACCATCGGCTTCACGCCCGCCGATTCGGGAACGAACGGCCACCGTGTCGTGTACGCCGCCTACCAGGACGAGAAGCCGGTCCTGAACGGAGGCGTTCCGGTGACCGGATGGACGCAGCACAGCGGGAACATCTGGAAGGCCCCGCTTGACCGCGCCGACAAGCTCCGCGCGCTCTACATCGACGGCAAGCGCGCCAAGATGGCTTCAAAGACGATCACCTCGGCCGGCTGCTACGGAACCTACAGCGTGACCGCCGGGCAGGCGCCATGGGCCTGGGAGTCGGGCTCGCAGTGCGACGGAGCCAAGTACAGCCTCTCCGATCTGCCTGCCATCGCAAGCAACCAGGACGATGTCGAAATCGAATCGGCGACGACCTGGACCTCGGCGATCGTGGGAGCTCGCCAGATCACCACGAGCTCGGACGGTGCCCATCGCGTGGCTCTGTTCCAGCAGCCTGGCGCGGCGATATCCATGGCCCCGCCGTACGGCGCCTTCAACATCAACGGCGCCCACAAGTTCTCGAACGCGTATGAGTTCCTGGACCAGCCGGGCGAGTTCTACTTCGACAAGACGAAACGGACTGTGTACTACTACAAGTCCAGTTCGGATGACATGACGACGGCGAAGGTCTTCGCACCGGACAACCTGTCCACCCTTATCAAGATCGCCGGCACGTCCACGACCGACCACGCACGGAACATCACGTTCTCCGGGATCACCGTCGAGCACTCCGACTGGAACCTGGTCAAGGTGGCGGGCTCCGTCTTCAGACAGAGCACGCAGGGCAATACCAACTCCCTCGTGTACGCGAAGCAGAACTTCCACGCCTACGCCTACCGCAATGTCGACGTGGGGCCGGGCATCATACAGATCGAGAACGCCGACGGGATCATCCTGCGGCGCACCACTGTCCAGCACACCGGCGGCGACGGAATCAACATGGTCAACGACGTGTCGGACACGCAGTTGATCGGGAACTACACGAATGACATCGGCGGATCCGCCATCACCGTGGGGCATCCCCAGCATGTGTACATAGGGGACTACACCTCGACGAACAACGAGAAGCACCCGACGAATGTCGAGGGCGTCTGCAAGAACATCGAGATCAGGAACAACTACCTCTACGACAGCGCGACTCTGTTCCCGGCGTCCAGTCCCGTATCGGCGTACTTCGTCGACTCCCTGTCCGTGCAGCACAACCGGATCGAGAAGTCCCCCTGGGCGGGCATCACGCTCGGCTGGGGATGGTGGAACTTCGACGGTTCGGAGAACTCCGTCCGGCCGGGAGTGCCGACCACCACGGCGAAGAACAACACCATCAGCAACAACGAGCTCATCGACACGATGCAGCAGCTCGGCGACTCCGCTCCCATCTACACCTTGGGCAGCCAGCCGGGCACCGTGATCAGCAACAACTACATCCAGGGCGTTCCGGCCGGCCACAAGTACGGACTGCACCCCGATGAAGGCTCCGCCTTCATCAACTTCCACGACAACGTGCTCGACGTGGATCCGAACGTCGCGTACACCATCAACTCCGGCACCTGGGGTCGGCAGCACGACCTGAACATCACCAACAACTACGGCCCCATCAACAAGATCCAGAATAAGAGCGTCCCGAACAGCGTCATCGAGGACGTGAAGGTGTACTCGGACGCCGTCTGGCCGTCGCAGGCGTACAGCATCGCCGTGAACTCCGGTCTGGAGGACGCGTACAGGGACATCATCCCGTCGGGCAACGTGGGCGTACAGAACCGGGTCCTGCCCGCGGGCACGTTCGCCGGCAAGGACGTCTCGTCCGTTCCCGTCCGCAGCAGCGGTGATTCCACCAAGACGCTCTGGCTGGCCCCGTCCGGTACGACGACGTTCGCCGTCGGCCCGACGATGACCAAGGCTAGCGGCACCGCGACGAGCATCACCGTCCCGCCGACGGTCGGTGACTACCACCTCTACGTCGTGGACGCGCAGGGGAACGCGTCGGCCAAGTCGACGTCCATCGTGCGGCAGCGCTGGAACTACGTCGACGACAAGGACGCCGACGTGACCTACAGCTCCGGCTGGTCGAACTGGAACGACTCACGGGACTTCAACGGGTCCGAGAAGTTCACGAACGGATCGGGCAACTCCGCCGAGTACTCGTTCTCGGGTACAGGCATCCGGTACCTCAGCATGAAGCAGCCGAACATGGGCAAGGTGGACGTCTACCTCGACGGCAGCCTCGCACAGGCGGGCATCGACGCCTATGCGGCCACGGTGACGAAGCAGGTGCCGCTGTTCGAGAAGACGGATCTCCCCGCAGGCTCCCACACCATCAAGATCGTGTGCACGGGGACGAAGAACGCCTCCTCCTCCAGCACCGTCTGCGCGCTGGACGCCTTCGCCCACATCTCCTTCCCCGCCACCAACGCCTACTACAAGATCCTCAACAAGAACAGCGGCAAGGCGGCTGACGTCTCGGGTGGATCCAGCACCGACGGAGCGAACGTCATCCAGTGGAACGACAGCGGAGCGCAGAACCAGCACTGGCGGTTCGTCGCGGTGGGTGACAGCAGTTACGAGATCGTCAACCAGAAGAGCCAGAAGCTGATGGACGTCAATGGCGCGTCCACTGCGGACGGCGCGTCCGTCGTCCAGTGGAACGACAACAACGGCGCGAATCAGCGCTGGACGCTCATCGCTGCCGGGAACGGATACTACAAGATCAAGAATGTGAACAGCGGCAAGGTGCTCGCGGTGTCCGGTTCGTCGACGACAGCAGGAGCTCAGCTCGTCCAGACGACGGATACGAACGCCGACGCCCAGCTCTGGCGGTTGACGAATGTGGACTGAGTTCCTTGTTCAACCTCGGCGCTTCATCTGACGCGCTGATCTTGGTTCGTTCCTGAGACAGCAGGAGGGCCGTTCTTCACGCTTCGAGGCGTCAAGCAACGTGGCGGGAAGAAACGGCCGCTGGTGGCGGGTCACCCGACCTGCTGATCTGTGGTTCTTTCCGGGACAGCGGAGGCGGCCGTTCTCCACGCTTCGAGATGTCGAGTCACGAAGTACAAGAGAACGGCCGCTGTGTATGAGTCTGTCTGTCGATGCGCCCGCAGGCGAGGCGTTGGACGTGTTGTCCCGCTTTCGGGTCGAGTTCTACGAATGCTTCTACGCTCGCGCGGATGCGCTCTTCGAGCTCACCGACGCGGTGCTGTGCGCGGGCGGGCCGGTGAAGACGCTGGTCGAGCTGTCGCTGGCGGTCGAGCATCGGCGTGGGCACGGCGCCCTGTACGCAACCTTGGACCAGGGCTGGGTGGAGCCGACGCGGTTGCGTCGGGCCCTGGCCGGCCTGCCGCTGCCAAGGGCGGCCGACGTGCGCATCGTGCTGGCCGTGGACGTGTCGAACTGGTTGCGCCCGGACGCCCCCACCAGCGACGACCGGCTGTTCTGCCACGTCTATGGACGCGGTGACCGCAAGACGGATCAGCTGGTTCCCGGATGGCCGTACTCTTTCGTCGGCGCGCTGGAGACCGGCCGCACCTCCGGGGGGTCGCGCTGCTGGACACCGTGCGCCTGGGCCTCGCAGACGACGCGACCGCCGTCACCGCCGCCCAACTGCGCGATGTCGTCGAGCGATTGACACAGGCCGGGCACTGGCGGCCGGGCGATCTGGAGATCCTGTTCGTGATGGACGCCGGCTACGACGTCGCCTACCTCTCCCACGCCCTGGCGGATCTGCCGGTCGTGCTGGTCGGGCGCCTGCGCTCGGACCGCGTCATGTTCCGCGACCCGGGCCCGACCCGTTCCGGCCCGAAGGGCGGGCGGCCCCGTCGGCACGGCGGTGTCCTCGCCTTTGCCAAGCCCGACAGCTGGCACGAGCCCGACGTCACCACGGTCACGGACACCACCCGCTACGGCAAGGCCGAGGCAATCGCCTGAGACCCGATGCACTCAAGACTCACCCACCGCGACCCATGGCTGGACCACGTCAAAGAGGAACTGCCCCTCCTACACGGCAAGTTGATCCGTCTCAAGGTCGAGCGCCTGCCGGGCGACCGTGACGTTCCGCACCGCCGCGCCGACGGCGGGCACCCCCCCGAGCCGACACCGTGAGGCGCCGCTGACCGATGGAACGGTCAGCGTGCGCTTCCTCGCCGTCACGCGTCGGATTCGACGGGCGCTGCCCCGAGCAGGGCCGTGCAGGCGTGGACCGCCAGTTCGGTGATGCTCTCGATCTGCCCGCCGTCTTCCACGGTGCTGGCGGTCAACTCCCGGAGACCGCCAAGAAGCATGACGGCCAGTTCTCGGGAGACCGGACCCAAGCCGGCACTGCGCCATTGGTCGGTGTCGGCTATCGCCTGGATCATGGAGATGAACGGTTCCATCAGTTCGCGTTGCAGGCTATGCCCTGTGACACCAAGGGTCGGTAGGTCGCGGATCCAACTCAGCATGACGGCGGGCCGGAACTGCACAGCGGCGACCCACGCTTCGACCGCTTGGCGCACCTGATCGGGCCCGGGGGCGCTCAGGTCGACGGCGGCCCCGACCTTGTGGGCTACCTCCACACTGGCGTCGGTGAGCAGAGCGACGAAGCACGCTTCCTTGTCGGGGAAATGGGCGTAGAACGTGCGTCGGGAGGTCCGGGCACGGCGGACGATATCGGCGACGGTCGTGCTTCGGTAACCGATCTCGGTGATCGAGTCCGCGAGACCGTCGACCAGTCGCTGACGGAACGGATCGGGCAACACTCGATCGGTAACGGCTGGACTGGTGGGTCGGCGCGCCATGGACTGGGTCACCCTCTTCCTCTGCATCGATCTCTCTTGCCCAACCATGGTACGCCGACGTACCATTCGGCGGTACGCGAGCGTACCAAGCCTCCTGGAGGGACCTGCAAATGACGGAATTCAACCTACCGCCAGGCCCGTCGGCACCGCGTGCAGTCCAGGGCGCCTACGCGCTCGCCTTCAGCAACCGTGGCATGCGGCGGATGCATGAGCGCTACGGGGACGCCTTCACGGTCAACGTGCCGATTCTCGGTAGGAACGTCGTCATCAGCCGTCCCGACGAGGTCAAACAGCTGTTCCTGACGAGCCCGGATCTCGTCGGCACGCCGGCGGCCAACCTTGGTCGGGTGCTGGGCCCGAGTTCGCTGTTCGCGCTGAATGGCGACGAGCACCGCCGCCGCCGCAAGTTGCTCACCCCACCGTTCCACGGGCGGCGCCTGGCCGCCTACGAGCGGATCGTCGAAGAGGAAACGGCGCGTGAGGTGGCAGCGTGGCCCCATGGCCGTCCCTTCGCCACGATGCCGTCGATGATGCGGATCACCCTCAACGTGATTCTGCGTGCGGTGTTCGGCGCCGAGGGCGAGGAGTTCACCACGCTGCGCGACAAGATGCCCAAAGGCATCATTCTCGGGTCGCGTCTGGCCGTCATGCCGGTTCCCCAGGTCGACTGGGGGCAGCGGAGCCCATGGGGCCGATTCTGGGCGCTGCGGCGCGAGTACGACGCGATCGTGGACCGGCTCATCGCGAAGGCCGCCGCCGACCCCGACCTCGACGGCCGGGACGACATCCTGGCGTTGATGATGCAGAGCCGGTACGAGGACGGGTCGCCGATGACCCGCGACGACATCGCCGACACGCTGATCACCGTGCTCGCGGCCGGGCATGAGACCACGGCCACGACAATGGCCTGGGCGGTGGAGCGGCTGCGTCGGCACCCCGAAGTGCTGGCCGGGCTGGTCGAGGAGGTGGACGCGGGCGAGAGCACGCTGCGCGAGGCGACGATCCTCGAGGTGATGCGGACCCGGTCCGTCATCGACTTCGTGGGGCGGCAGGTCAGGGCGGACAGCCTGCAACTCGGCCGCTGGATCGTGCCCCGGGGATACGGGGTGCTGGTCAGCATTCGTCTGCTGCATGAGGACGAGGCGGTCTTCCCCAACGCCGCCGCCTTCGACCCTTCCCGCTTCCTGCACGCCAAGCCGGACCTCTACCAGTGGATCCCCTTCGGCGGCGGAACAAGGCGCTGCATCGGCGGAGCGTTCGCCACCATGGAGATGAATGTCATCCTGCGCACCATCCTGGGCATGGTCACCCTGCTTCCCACGACTGAACGCGACGAGCGATGGCACTCACGCGGGATCGCCGAGGCCCCGGCCAAGGGCGGGCGAGCAGTCGTGCACCGCCGGTCCTCGCCCCTCGGGCGGCTGACAGCACCAGCCCGGCAGAGCACGGAGACCGGCCGATGAGCGCGGAACACCTCGACGTACTGATCATCGGCGCCGGCCTGTCAGGCATCGGTGCGGCCCACCACCTCCAGTCGGCCTTCCCCTACCGGCGGTACGCCATTCTGGAGGCCCGTGATGCACTGGGCGGCACCTGGGACCTGTTCCGCTACCCGGGCATCCGGTCGGACTCGGACCTGCATACGTTCGGATACGAGTTCAAGCCGTGGCGGGACGAGCAGTCGATCGCCAGCGCCGACAAGATCCTCGCTTACCTGCGCGACACCGCCGCGGAGCACGGCATCGACCGCAGGATCCGCTACCGGTCGAAGGTGGTCGCCGCCTCCTGGTCGTCGCCGGACGCCAGGTGGACGGTCGAGGTCGAACGCACCGACACCGGCACACGCCAGACGCTGACCAGCACATGGCTGTTCTGCGCGGGCGGCTACTACCGCTACGACGAGGGCTACACGCCGCATTTCGCGGGACGGGAACGGTTCCACGGACCGATCGTCCACCCGCAACACTGGCAGACCGGGCTCGACTACTCCGGCAAGAGCGTACTGGTGATCGGCAGCGGCGCCACCGCCGTCACCCTCGTCCCGGCCATGGCGGCCACGGCCGGCCACGTGACACTGCTGCAGCGCACCCCGACGTACGTCGTTCCCGTCCCGGCGCGGGACGCCGTCGCCAACGCCATGCGCAGGCTGCTCGGGGCCGAGCGCGCGCATCCGCTCATCCGACGCAAGAACATCGCGCAGCAGCAGGCGATCTGGCGGCTCTGTCAGCGTTACCCGCGCGCGGCACGCCGAATCATCCGCTGGATCAACCGCACAAAGCTGCCTGTCGGCTACCCGGTCGACGAGCACTTCAACCCGCCGTACGACCCGTGGGAGCAGCGGCTGTGCGTCGCACCCGACGGTGACCTGTTCCGCGCCATCCGCGACGGCACCGCGTCGGTCGTGACCGACCACATCGCCGCCTTCACCGAACGCGGCGTGCTGCTGAGGTCCGGGCGGGAAATTGAGGCCGACATCGTCGTCACCGCCACCGGCCTCAACGTGCAGGCGATCGGTGGAATGGCCCTGACGGTCGACGGCCGGCCGGTCAACCTGGCGAACACCGTCGCCTACAAGGGAGTGATGCTGTCCGGCGTGCCGAACCTGGCGTACGCGGTCGGATACACCAACTCCTCCTGGACGCTCAAGATCGGCCTGCTCTGTGAGTACTTCTGCCGCCTGCTGGCGCACCTCGACGCGCATGGCTATCGCACCGCCGTCCCCCTGCCGAGCGACCCGCACATGCCCACCCGGCCGTTCCTCGACTTCGGGGCCGGCTACGTCCGACGAGTCATCGACGAGCTGCCCCGCCAGGGATCCCGACCGCCGTGGCTGACCTCGATGAATTATCACGACGACGTCAAGCTGTTGCGACACCTGCCGGTCGCGGACGACGAACTGCACTGCTCCGCCAGCCCGGCGGCTGCCCCGACCGGAGCGGAGATGAACCGATGACCAAGATCCGCGGGAAGGTCGCGGTCGTCACCGGCGCGGGGGCCGGGATCGGCCGGACACTCAGCCTCGGTTTGGCCCGCCGCGGCGCTCGGCTCGCGCTCGCCGACATCGACGGCCTTGGCCTGGCCGACACGGCCGCCCAGGCGAAGGCGCTCGGCGCTCAGGGGCACACCACGCAGCTCGATGTCAGCGACCGCGTCGCGGTCGAGGCCTACGCTCAGCGAGATGCTGCTCGCGGGCCATCCAGTGCGGGTCAGCGTCGTCCACCCCGGCGGCGTTCGGACCGGGATCGCCACCACCGCACTCGCCGATGCGCAACGGCAGGGACTGGCCGTCCGTCCCAAACACCTGGAGCGCGCCCGGGTGTACAACGAGAAGCTGCTGCGAATGCCTCCGGACAAGGCGGTCTCGATCATCCTGGACGGGGTGGAGGCCAGCCGTCCGCGCATCCTCGTTGGCGCCGACGCCAGGATCGTCGACCTGATCGTGCGGTTCGCGCCAAGTCGGTACCTGGGCCTGGCTGTTCGGGCGGAGCGCCGCCTCTTCCCTTCCGGTTGACTACCGCTTTGTTCTCCCGTTGTCGTGTGGCTCACCAGGTCCCGGCTGGTGCGAGGATCACCACCCGGCTGCGGCAGGCGGCCGGGAGGCGGGTGCGGGATGCCGGATCCACGGTCGTGCAGGCCGGCCGGGACCTGACCCTGTCGTGGCCGACGGTGATGGACGCCTTCCGGCAGGTCGGGCAGAAGGTGATGACCGCCCTCCCGGGCCGGTGACGGTGCTGGGGATCGACGCGACCCGCCGAGGTCGCACGCGGTGGTGCCAGGATCCGGGCACCCGCCGGTGGGAGCCGACGGCGGACCGCTGGCACACCGGCTTCGTGGACGCAACCGGGACTCAGGGCCTGCTTGGCCAGGTCGAAGGCTGCGCCCCCAGCGACGTGCTGGCCTGGCTGGCAAACCACCCCAAGCCCTGGCGTGAGCAGATCGCTTACGTCGCCATCAACATGTCCGCCGGCTACCGAACCGCCGTGCGTACCGGACTGCCCCACGCCACCGTGGTAGTCGACCACTTCCACGTCATCCAGCTGGCGAACAAGATGCTCAACCTGGTGCGCCGCCGCACCACCGCCACCCTGCGCGGACGGCGCGGACGGGTCGGCGACCCGAGATGGAAGGCCCGGCGCCGCCTGCTGCGCAACCGCGAAGACCTCACCGACACCCAGCTCAGCACGTTGGGGAACCAGATCATCGGCACCGGCGGTATCGGCACGACGCTGCTGACCGCGTGGATCGCCAAGGAGGAGCTGCGTGACCTGCTCGCACGGGCCGCCCGGACCACCGACCGCCACCGAACCGGCCACCTGCGCTGGAAGTTCCTCACCTGGTACGCCGACTGCGACATCCCCGCAGTGCGCACCCTCGACCGCTGGTGGCCCGAGATCCAAGCGTTCGTCACCACCGGCCACAGCAACGCCAAGAGCGAAGGCATCAACCGCATGATCAAGCTCGCCGGGCGACCCGCCGACGGCTTCCGCAACCCCACCAACCAACGCCTACGCACACGTTGCGTCACCACCCGCCGGGCCCGAGGCCACCTCCACCCCGCCTGAATTCGAAGACTCCGCAAACCTTGCCGCCGGATTTCGTCGTTCGAGGCCCGGCGGCAAGGCATGCGTTTGGGAATCGCTCCGGCGTTCGCCTCTAGGCGCTGACGGAGTGCACCGTCGTGTCGCGCGTATTGCGGCTAGATGCTTGATCCGCCGCCGGAGGTGTTGCTCCACCAGGCGCTGTAGGCGTTCAGCGAGTACCGCTTCTGCACGCCGCTGGTCGAGGTGATCTCGAGGCCGAACTGCATCGTGTCGAAGGTGGTGTTGCGCAGGAGGTTCTGCGACGCGGCCCATCGCCAGACCGCCGAGGCGTCTATGGAGCCGGTGTTGCTCTGCTGGGCGGGGATGAGCTGCAGGACGTTCCAGCCGGGATCGGCCTGCCAGACCGAGGCGTACAGGACGCCGCCGATGGTCACGTTGGACGCTATCTGCCTTCCCCAGCCGCCTGCCGTTCCGGACCAGCTGGTGAAGACCATGATCTCGTCCTGGTTACCGGTCGACCAGATGTCGCTCGTCCAGTTCCAGTGGTCACCGCCGGCGACGGGAGCCGACGACGTGTTGTACCAGAAGCCCGCCGAGTTCAACTGCGACAGCGGCGTCTGGGGCCGGACCGAGGTGTTCGGGTAGGTCTTGATCCCGCCGCCGGAGTGGTTGGCATCGACGTACCAGGACTTGATGCTGTCGACGGTCAGGCACTGCGTGCCGTGGTTGTCGCCCCAGATGTTGTTGTAGATCGTCCAGGTGCCCTGGGTGTACTGACCCCACCGGTCGCAGGTGGAGTACACCTGGGCCTGCGCCGGAGAGGCGAAGCTCAGGAACCCGGCTATCACAGCGACGATCAGGGCCAGCCGACCGAACCCGGCCGACTTGCTGCTGATGGATTTACGGGCTTGCCATCTCATGTGTCCCTCCAAGGACGGCGTGGGTTTGTTCCGGCCCCCCCGGTCTGGTGGCGGACTCTGGCGCCGTGAGGTGTCGCTCGTCGGCGAGTCCGGGCTCGGGACGGTGCGACTCAGCTCCGTCCGAGGTGCTTGCGCAGTTGGCCGACTGATCGGCTGATGGCCGGCCCTGGGCGAAGTGGTTCTTCCACTGCTCGCAGTTGGAGTCCCCGCCGAAAGCGAGGCGGCCGAGACGGTCGGTCAGCTGACGTGTTGACACCTTCGCTGCGTTCGCATGCGGTGCTGCTCGCGATGGTGGGTGGCTCGTGTCGTCGAGGTGGCGCGCTCAAGAACTGCGGGAACGGTGCCCGGTTCCCTTGCTTTCAAGCACCGGGCTTGCCAGACACAGGCGCGAGATGTCGAAGCGCTTGCGTCTGCGGGGACAGTAATAACGGGGCATATGAACAGCAAGACTCTGCGCAGCAGAAGACACATTTCTTTCACCGGCGGACGTCATTGTCGAATCGCTTCGAATGGCATCGACCGCGCCCGCCACCTGGCCTTCACGGAACCGCTACTGGCCCTGGTGGATGTGGGAAGGTGCCGATGTGACGGGTGAAGAACTTCCCGACGTTGGTGGGGCCGGGAAACTCAGACGGCGGGCGATGGTCGCCACTGGCTCATCCGTGTGCGCCGGCAACCGCTGTTCCTCCAACACGACACGGGCATCACTCACATGCTTCACCGGCTGTCCGGTGGCAGCCATACACGCACGGTTCAGGGCCTTGACCGTGTGACCCAGACGGTGCGCGTGCCACCGGTCGTCCCCGGCCGCACATACCGCTGCACCTGTGCAGATCACCATCATCGGCGCTCGGAACATGGCCCGGGGCATCGCCCACACGGGCCCCGGTGGGCGGGCACACAGGGACCGTCACCGCCAAGGATCCCGCCAAAGCCGCGCGACTCGCCGGCGAGCTGGGCGCGCACGCCAGGAACCCGCCCACCAACACCGCCGCCGGATACGGCGACGGCATACGCTGAGTCGTATCCCGGCCGCGCCCACCTACAGCGCCCTGGTCAGCGCAGCCGCCAGTAGCTGCCTGGAGATCTACGGCAGCGGCACGGCCGCGGGCTCGGCCTCGGAGGTCCGGACGTGCAACGGCGCTAACAACCAGCGGTTCGCCCGCGCCTCCAACAGCGAACTCCAGGTCTACACAGACAACGGAGCGACGAGTCCGGGCTCCGCTGTGATGATCGAGAACTGCGCCGTCGCATCGCTATCGTTGTCCAACAGAAATGATCAGTCACGACCACGGGCGTCCTGCTACCAGGACCGCCCGCATAACCCCTGACACTCACCCAACGTGACAGCCGGTTAGCCTCTCAGGCCAGCGCATCACTCAACTTCGAAGAGCCGCCATGGTCGATGTTCCTTCTCGTGAGTCCCATCTGGCCCTCTGTCAACTGACTCCGCATCTCCGGGAAACCCCAGTCCACCAGCACGTCGCCTCTCGGCCTGCCGCCGCATCGCACATCGAGTGACCGCACGCCGACGGTGCTGGGCAGCAAGCCCCTCGGCAGCCGGGACGCCTATGGGCCTTCCTGACTCGGCCGGGGCTCTCACAGGGACCGATGGCTGCCCCTCCTACTCGTGTCCGACCACGCTGACGACGCAGATCGGCCTCGTCCCGTAGCCCGGCCTGGCCATGTTCCACATCGGGTACATGGGCCGGGGCCCGGCGGCGACTCGCCCCTCAGCCCCGCCAACGTCCCCGGACCCTTTTCCGTCAGGCAAGTTCCAGCACAGCATGGAAACCACGCTCAGAAACTTTCTCGGAAACCAAGGCAACCATCCTTCGACCTGCGGCAACCAGCAGATGCAGCACCGCTTCCATATTCCGAACGGATGAGTAATGAAGGCACAACGGCACACCGCCCAGCACCGCCGGCGCAGGCTCGGGCTCATAGTGGGGATCCGCTGGCACTGGCCGCCGCGGCCGGTATCGCTTTCGGGGCGCTCGGTGACGGCGCCCAGCCGAAGGCGTCGGCAGCGGTGGCTCCGGTTCCCGATGACGCGATGGCGGCCGTGGCCGCGATGCAACCCGGTTGGGGGCTGGGCAACTCCCTGGAGGCCACTCCCGACGAGACGGCGTGGGGCAACCCTCGTACCACCAAGGCCCTGTTGAACAAGGTCCGCGCCCAGGGCTTCAACAGCATCCGCATCCCGGTGACCTGGAGCGACCACCAGGGCGGAGCGCCGAACTACACGATCGACGCGGCCTACATGAAGCGGATCAAGCAGGCCGTCGACTGGGCGCTCGCCGACGGGTTCTACGTGATGCTCAATGTCCATCACGACTCGTGGCAGTGGGTCAGCAAGATGCCCACCGAACACGACAAGGTACTGGCCCGGTACAACGCGACCTGGACCCAGATCGCCACCACGTTCAAGAACGCGCCTGCCAGGCTGAACTTCGAGGGCATCAACGAGCCCGTGTCCGACGACGCGAGCGATGCGCAGAAGGCCGAGCTGCTCAACGAACTGAACACGTCCTTCCACGGCATCGTCCGCAAGTCCGGCGGCCACAACAAGACCCGGCTGCTCGTGCTGTCCACCATCGGCGGCACTCCGTCCCAGGGCCTGATGAACGACCTGGCCACCACCATCAAGTCCCTGCACGACAAGCGGCTGATCGCCACCGTGCACTACTACGGCTACTGGCCCTTCAGCGTGAACATCGCGGGCTCGACCCGGTACGACGCCACGTCGCAGAAGGACATGGCCAAGGCGTTCAAACTCATGCATGACATATTCGTGGCCAAGGGCATCCCCGTCATCCTCGGCGAGTACGGCCTGCTCGGCTACGACTGGACCCGCCCCGGCCTCATCGAGCGCGGCGAGGCACTGAAGTTCTTCGAGGAACTCGGGTACCAGGCGCGCATCAACGGGGTGACCACGAACCTGTTCGACGCCGGCTCGTTCCTCCACCGCAAGACCCTGAAGTGGCGTGACCCGGGTCTGTACGCCCTGATGAAGTCGAGCTGGTCCGTCCGCTCGGCGACGGCCTCCTCCGACATGGTCTTCGTACCGAAGTCCGGTACGGTCAAGGACCGGACGCTCACGCTGAACCCTCACGGGAAGACGTTCAAGGCACTGAAGTACGGCAGCACCACCTTGGTCAAGGGCAAGGACTACACCCTGTCGGGCAACCGGCTGACCCTGAAGGCCGCCACACTCACCCGCCTCTCCGGCAGCCGCGCCTACGGGGTCAACGCGACCCTTCGGGCACAGTTCTCCCGAGGCGTCCCCTGGCAGATCAAGGTGCCATCGGCATGCAAGCTCCTGCTGGAAGCGGGGACCGGCGGCGCCGGTAGCCGCCTACTCCAGGGCCCGGAGCCGGGTGACGCTGTCAACGAGATGACGGCGGCAGAACGCGAGATGTGTGGAGCCAAAGCCACGAGGGCCGCACTCGACGACGAGCAGCAGGCCCAGGTAGAGGTGATAGAGGCCCAACCGGTGACGGAATCCGGTGCTGAAGTCAAGGCTGCCGCCGGCCGTGGTGTATCCGGCGACGAAGTCGCTGTTCGGCCCGGCGTCCCCGCCGAAGGCCAGGGAGACCAGTTCGGCGGCCGGGTCGCCCCAGAACGCCCGCTCGTGGTCGATGAGTCCGGTGATCCGGGCGTTCTCCCCGCCCTCGGTGATGTCGACGAAGATGTTGCCCGGCCACAGGTCGAAGTGGACCAGCCTGGGTTCGGTGACCTGGTCGAGGGCGTATCCTCCGTCGGCCACCAGCTTCCGTATGTCGTCTGGGCGCACGTCCAGCGGGGACTGCCAGCGCTCGGCGTCGTCGAGGAGTGCGTCCACCATGGCGGTGAACGCCGAGCGCCAGTCGGAGGCTGACAGGGCGGACCCGTCGGCGGGGTAGCCGAAGCGGCCGTCCTCTGGCGCCAGGGTGTGCAGGCGTGCCGTGATCGCACCCAGTTCGCGGCGCAGCCCCGCCTCGGCGGTGGGGGACATGGAGTCGGCCGCCTTGTCCCACGGGGTGCCTTCCAGGACGGACAGGAGGAGGAAGCCGTCGCCCTCGTGCAGCAGGACGGGCGTGGGCACACCGCCGCCGGGCAGAGCCGCGATCCGCCGGTAGACCATGGCCTCGGTCGACAGGATGCCGAGTTCATACCGCAGGACCGCGGCACCGGGCGGCGGGGCGAGTTTGACGATCGCCATCTGCCCGTCATCGAGCTGTACCCGGTAGGCGCTGTTGAACCAGCCGTCGGTCAGTTCTGCCTCAAGTCGGCATCCGATGCCGACGCGGGTACGCAACAGAAGGTCGAGCTCGTCAGAGGAAAGGTGTCGCTTGGTCAGGCTCTGCATGGACTCGCTTCCGGACAGTGAGGTTGCGATGGGCCGCCGGCTGAGGCTTCGCGGTACTCCGATGTCGGTGACACTCAGCGTGGCGCGGTGAGCGACTCGTGGTCGAAACGGACCGTCGCAAGCGCGCGTGTGCGGACCGGCCGGCCGGAGTCAACTCGCCGATCGCCCACCGACCGGTGATCCGGCACCGCGCGGGGATCCGCCGTGACGTGGAAGGCGGGTATGAGGGGGTGCCGGCCTCCACCCGACTTGGCTGGCGGCCCCTTGGTGGTCACCGTGCCGCTGCCCGTCCCTCCCGGGGCGCGCGTGCACGTGCGGTCGGGGTGTCTGCCCGAGAGCCCCGTCACTGCTCCGGCCCGAGCCCGCGCTCGCGCAGCCAGGCCAGTTGGACGGGCGGGTTGAAGCCGCAGCCTCCGCCATGGTCTGCGAAGGGCCAGACGGTCATGGTGCGGTCCTCGCCCGCGTAGTGGTTGAAGGCGGCGTAGACGGTGGAGGGAGGACAGATCGGGTCCATCAGGCCGACGCTGAACAGTGTCGGCGCGGTGGCCCGCTGCGCGAAGTGGACGCCGTCGAAGTGGGCCAGAGTCGCGAAGGCCTGTTCCACACGCTGGGGGCTGTGCCAGCGCAGGTACTTGACGATCTCGGGATAGGGGCCCTCTCCGCTGATCTGCACGGCGTGCCGGAAGTGGCAAAGGAACGGGACGTCCGGCAGCACGGCCGCCACCCGGTCCCCGGTCAACCCGGCGACGGCGAGAGCCAGGCCGCCGCCCTGGCTGGCGCCCGCCACGGCGATCCGACCGCTGTCGAGTCCGGGCATCTCGGCGATGGCGTCCACGGCGCGGACGCAGTCGGTGATCAGGCGCCGGTAGTAGTGGTTGTCGGGGGACTCGATGCCGCGGGTCATGAAACCTTCGGCCCACTGCGTGCCGTCGCCCACACTCCGGTCCGGCGTGTCATGCCCCTGGCCGCGGCTGTCGACCACGAGTTGCGCGTAGCCGGCAGCAGACCAGAGCAGGTGATCGGTGGGCAGTCCGCGGCCGCCGCCGTATCCGATGTAGGTGACGACGACCGGCAGCGAGCCCTCGGCTCCGCGCGGGCGCAGCAGCCAGGCGGCCACTGGCTCGCCGTTCCAGCCGGGGAAGCGTACGTCGTCCACCTCGACGGTGCGCAGCAGGAAGCGGTCCGTGAGCCGCTCGGCCTTCACCGCCCCTCCATACGAACGGGCTTCGGCGAGGGTTCGCTTCCAGAAGTCGTCGAAGTCGTGCGGATGGGGCAACTCCGGTCGGTAGCGCGCCAGTTCTTCAATGGCGAACTCTGTCAGTGACATCGTGTGCTCCTGAGATCGTGAGAAGGTCCGGGCGGACCGGGCGTGGCTGATGCCCTGCCGCTGACGGCTCCGAGGGAGCGGCCGCTTGATCCTCCGTGCTGCTCCGCGTATGCGCTGCTCGCAGCGGAACGGACCAACCCGGTCGAGCTCGTGGAGAAGACGGTGTTCTCGACCAGCACCGGTCCGGATGAGGGGACCAAGGACAACGAGCGGGAGCCCTCCGCCTCAACAACGGGGCGTCGAACACGGCCGGGTGAGGCGCTCGTGCATCCCGCCAGAGTTCGGCAGCCGGACGACCTGGCCCGGTGTCTCGCCGTCGCCCCCGTGATCGGGCCCACGGCACCAAGGCGGTGGAACGGTTTCTCGAAGATGCCGGGATCAGACTGTCCGCGGACGTCTCCGGCCTTCCGGGCCAGTCGGCCCGCGCGATGCCGGAGGCCCTGATCTCCGGCGAGCTCGCCTCTTGTCCCGGCCGAGACGGCCAAGGCCGGTGTGCGGACTGAGCGGCCCGCGCATTCCTCGCCCACGGCATGCTGGGCCCCATCGACGCGGTCACCACGCGCGAGGCCCGCACGAGCGAGGAGGTCACCAGGCAGCCGGCTCCCTTTCGCTGACGGGTTGAGTTGCTGACGACGATTCCCGGCATGGGAACGTGCGCTGAGGTGACCCTCGCGACCACCGAGGCGTCCGCGGGCGCAGCCTGAGGTCCACAGCAGGATCACCAGCGGTCCAGTGTGGTGCTCAGCGGAGACAAAGCGGCCGCCCCCACGGCGCCGTTCACGAGGGTTGTGCGGTTCATTCCGACGTTCATGGTGGTGGCCCTCAAGGTTCCATGACGGAGCGTCTTGGAGTTATCGCGGTTCAAGGCGTGAAGCGGGAGCGAGCGGATGCCGCCGCACAGCCTCGAGTGGGACACGAGTCTCCGCAGGTGGCCGCTTTCGAAGCGCTTCGATACCTCCGAGAGGTTAAGCGTGCCCTTCCCTGGCCCGCAAGGGCTCCACGAGAGAAATCGATACTCGAATACTGCGAAAGTTTCTGAGCTGAACTTCCTGCCAGGGACTGCGTGTGCCCGCCCGTTCGGGGGCTCTACTCGAGGACGAGAGCGCGGCTCGTGCCGCGCCGTTCACCGCTCGCAGCCCTCCGCAAGGACCTCCTGCCGTTGCCCAGCCGAGAGACGCCCACCCGGACCGGTGCGCCCGCGTCCAGGCAGCGTCCCGCGAAGTGGTGCAGGGATCCGGACCGCCGCACTCGAGGGAACGGCTCTGCGGTGCACGCCGTCAGGAGTTCCTCGACCGCGTGCGTCCCCGGAAGCGGCGCTCAGCCGGAGCGCCGACCCCGGCCGGACAGTGACCTGCGGAGTTACCCACTCCGCACCCCTGCACCATTTCGCGGGGGACGCCACCGGCGGCCATGCGAAGCCGCAGCCGGCCGGCGCCGCCGACCGTGTCGAAGCCGGCATCGCGCCCGCATCCCGGACTCCGCCTGTCGGCGGGCAAGGGTGAACCGAAACCGGGATCCCGAATCCTGCGCGGCTGAGAGAACCGTTGCCCCACCACCGTGCGCCTAGTACCCTCCTCCAGAAACTATCGGGACGCATCAGCGAAACTTGCCTTTGCGAGAAGGGTGAGCTTCACAATCTCGCCCTGCCTCAACAGGACACGGCGAGCCACCCCGCCCCGAAGAGCCGCTATCACCACCGCCATCACTTGCGCGAGTCGAGTAACGCTCGGCGTTGCACCCACCACCTGCAAACCGGCCGACGACCGAGCCCAGTCGCGACACATCCCGTGCCGTGGAGGCACGGGCCCACCCCGAACCGGAGGTGTCATGCACTCAACACTGCCACGGTCGATCCGATGGCGAGTCCGCCTGACCGTAGCCGCCCTCCTCGCACTGCTCGTCGCCGGCACCGGGGGAACGCTCCCCACGAGCGCCCGGGCGGCGACCAACTGCCGGGCAGCACAGACCAGTTGTGCCGCCGGCGTCGACTCCGTCCAGTCGGCCGGCGCCAGACGGCAGCCCGCCTCCAAAGTCCCCCACAGCGCGATGGCGGCCGTGGCCGAGATGCAGCCCGGCACGAACATCGGCAACACGCTGGACGCCATCCCCGACGAGACCTCGTGGGGAAACCCCCCGATCACCAAGGCCCTGTTCGACGCCATCCGCGCTGACGGTTTCAACAGCGTCCGGATCCCCGTGACCTGGACCGACCACCAAGGCCCGGGCCCGAACTACACCATCGACCCGGTGTTCATGAACCGGGTGAAGCAGGTGGTCGACTGGGCGCTCGCCGACGGGCTCTACGTGGTGCTGAACGTCCACCACGACTCGTGGCAGTGGATCATGAAGATGCCCACCGACCACGACGGCGTACGGACCCGCTTCGACAGGACCTGGACCCAGATCGCGGACACGTTCAAGAACCATCCGGACAAGCTGGTCCTGGAGGCCGTCAACGAACCCCAGTTCGAGGGGTTCGGCGACGCCGAGGCGACCCCCTTGCTCAACGAACTGATCAAGTCGTTCCATACCATCGTGCGCCAGTCGGGCGGCAACAACACCACACGCCTGCTGGAGTTGCCCACCCTGGGCAACGCCCCGGACGCGGCTCGCATGGACGCCCTGTACACCATCATCCAGTCGCTCAACGACCCGCGGCTGATCGCGAGCGTGCACTTCTACGGCTACTGGCCGTTCAGCGTGAACATCGCCGGCGGCACACGGTTCGACGACAACGTCGTGCAGGACATGAACACCGCCTTCGGACTGATGAACAGCAAGTTCGTGGCCCGCGGCATCCCCGTCGTCCTCGGCGAGTACAGCCTGCTCAGCTACCCCGATTACACCCAGCCCGCCAGTGTCGAGTACGGCGAGGCCCTGAAGTACTTCGAGGCGCTCGGCCACCAGGCGCGCATCAACGGGGTCACCACCCAATTGTGGGACGCCGGCTCGTTCCTGAACCGCGAGACGCTGCAGCAGCGTGACCCCGTCCTGTTCGCCCAGCTCAAGTCCAGCTGGACGACGCGCTCCGGAACCGCGTCGTCGGACCTGGTCTTCGTACGGAAGTCCGCCCCCATCACGGACCAGACGCTCACCCTCAACCCCAACGGAACCAGCTTCAGGTCCCTCAAGCAGGGCAACACCACACTGGTACAAGGCCAGGACTACACGCTCTCGGGCAACCAGCTCACCCTCAAGGCGGCCGCACTCACCCGGCTGGTGGGCGACCGCGCCTACGGCGTCAACACGACACTCCAGGCGCACTTCTCCCAGGGCGTCCCCTGGCCGATCCGCGTCATCACCAACGACACACCCGTGCTGTCGAACGCGACCGGGACGACCGACTCCTTCGCCGTCCCCGCACAGTTCCGGGGTGACCTGCTGGCGACGATGGAAGCCAAGTACGCCGACGGCAGCAACGCCGGCCCCGCCGAATGGACCTCCTACAAGGAGTTCAACAAGTCCTTCTCACCGCGCTACGCCGACAACAGGATCACCCTCACCTCCGCCTTCTTCGCGGAAGTCGCCGACGGCAAGCCCGTGACCCTCACCTTCCACTTCTGGAGCAGCGACACGGTGACGTACCAGGTGACCAAGTCGGGGAGCACGGTCACCGGCACCACGTCCTGAACCAACCCGCCCCGGCCGTGGCGGGCCGGAAGTGATCCCGGCTTCCAACCCGCCACGGCCATCGACCGGATGCTCCCCTATGGACAAGGCAGCGATGATCTACACACCGACCTGGTCTTCGGTCGACCGGCACGTCCCGGCGCCGGAGTGGTTCCAGGACGCCAAGTTCGGCATCTACCACCACTGGGGCGCGTTCAGCGTCCCCGCCTTCAACAACGAGTGGTACCCGCGCGATATGTACATTCCCGACCACCCCGTCCACCGGCACCACATCCAGACGTACGGCGACCCTTCGACATGGCCCTACCACCGCTTCATCGACGGCGGCCACGACAAGTCAGGCAGGTTCGTGCGGTTCGCCCCGAAGCTGAGGTCCGCCGGCGGCCTCTTCGACCCCGACGAGTGGGCACAGCTGATCGCCGACGCCGGTGCACGCTTCGCCGGTCCGGTGGCGGAACACCACGACGGCTTCTCGATGTGGGACAGCCGGGTCAACGAATGGAACTCCGTCGCCAAAGGGCCTCGTCTAAACCTGCTGGACTCGTTCGCCCGGGCCTACCGGGCCCAGGGCCTGAAGGTGCTGGTCGCGATGCACCACGCGTTCCACTTCACCGGGTTCTTCGACCACGTCCCACCCCAGTCCGAGCCGACACTGCGCAAGCTGTACGGGCAGCTGGGTCCGGCGGCGGAGAACCGGTTGTGGCTGGACAAGCTCAGGGAAGTGATCGACCTCGCCCGCCCCGACATCCTCTGGCAGGACGTCAACCTGGACCAGGTGGACGAGTCGACGGCCCTGGAGTTCCTTGCTCACTACTACAACCGGGCCGACGAGTGGGGCTCAGAGGTCGTCGCCACCTACAAGGACGGCTTCAACGACAAGGGCCAGGTCTACGACTACGAACGCGGCGGGCCCGCCGAGGTGACCCGCCCGTACTGGCTCACCGACGACATCGTCGCCCGCTCCACCTGGTGCCACACCACCGACATCACCTACCACTCACTCGAAGAGATACTGCACTCCCTGATCGACCGGGTCAGCAAGAACGGCAACATGCTGCTCAACATCTCCCCCACGGCCGACGGCGCCATCCCGGAGGAGCAGCGGACCATCCTGCAGGGTATCGGCGGCTACCTGCGCCGCTTCGGCGAGTCCCTCTACGGCACCCGGGCCTGGACCGTCCACGGCGAAGGACCGACCACCATGGGCGGTGGATCGTTCACCGAGGCGATGGCCGGTACCAACAGGGACATCCGCTTCACCCGGAACAAGCAGAACACGGTGCTGTACGCGACGGCCCTCGGCTGGCCCGTCGGCAGCCTCGCCATCACCACGCTCACGAAGGCCCTCATCGATCTGGGCTCTCTGCGGTCGGTACACCTGCTCGGCCCCATGGCAGGCGACTACGTCCCCCTGCGCGACCACCGTCAAGACGAGAACGGCCTGCACATCACCCTGCCGTCGACAGCACCGTTCAGCGCCCCCGCATACACCGTCAAACTGACCTTCACCGGGCCGATCCCCGAACTGCGGTCTTGAGGTACACCTCCGACGACCTGACACATGCCCGGACCACGCCAAGTCGGCTCGTCTTTCGCCTGACGGCACCACCGCCGATCTCTATGCCCACCAGGTGGTGCTGTCAGGTCCCGGACCAATGAGACGGTTGCGGGAGGCGGAGCCGGCGGCCTCCGATCGGAGGGGCCCTCCGTCGAGGGCGACCAGGCCCGTGCGCTGCTCCATGTCGACCGCCCCGGCAAGAAGGGCGTTGAGTCGTGCTCCACGTGCACCGGTCTCCCGTGGAGGCGACTCGCAGACCGCCGAGCACCGCACCGGCGACGGGATCGTGACGCCGTAGCCGTGCATCGACGTGCCTTTACCAGTGGGCGCGTCACAGCGATGCTCAAGAGCAACGGCACGTCGAAATGCGCGCCCAAGAGTCGCTACCCGCAGTCCGACAGCCCCATCACGCGGTACGACGGCTCCGTGCCCAGCGGACACAGCACCAGACGCAGGCCGCCATCGTCCGGGCTGCTGCAACGTCGACGCCGGCCTCAGCGTCGGCACCTTCGACGAGGAAGCGAGCTCCCAGAGCGACGACCTCCCTTGGTTCAGGAGTGGCGGATCGTCGGCCTGTGACGGCATGCGGTGCCCCCGCCTCCGGCGGGGGCGGGGGCACAGTGACCGAGTGTCCGCGGGCCTTCGTCAGTAGACGCGCGTCCGGGCGAGGGGTGAACCCGCGCGTACGAAGACGGGAATCCGCTCGAGCGGCGCTGCGACGGACAACGTCGTGCCGCCCTCGTGTTCCGCCCCCGTCGCGGTGTCGGTCCATCGGGCCCCGCGGGGCAGGTGGACGGTCCGCGCGCGGGCGCCCAACTCCGTGACCGGAGCGACGAGCAGGTCAGGGCCGAGCAGGTACTGGTCGTCGACGTCCCAGGCCGTCTCGTCGTCGGGGAAGTCGAAGAACAGCGGACGCATGGGCGGGGCGCCGGTCCGGTGAGCGGTCTCGGCGAGGTCGTGCAGATAGGGACGCAGGCGCTCGCGCAGCAGGAGGTGGTCGCGCAGGATCGGGTAGGCCTCCTCGCCGTACGACCAGACCTCGTTGGGGCCGCCGCTCATCGACGTGCTGAAGGGCTGGTTCGGCTCGCGGTCGCCGTGCAGGCGCATGACGGGGCTGAAGGTGCCGTACTGGAACCACCGGACGAGCAGTTCCCGGTATGCCGGGTCGTCCGGGTGCCCTCCCATGAAGCCGCCGATGTCGGTGTGCCACCAGGGGATTCCGCTCATGGCGACGTTCAGGCCGGCGCGGATCTGGGTGGCCAGGGAGTCGAAGGTCGCCGGGATGTCTCCGGACCAGAGCGCGGCGCCGTATCGCTGGCTGCCCGCCCAGGCCGCTCGGATCAGGCTCAGCGGGCGGTCGTCGCCGGATTCGCGCAGCCCCTCGGCGACGGCCCGCGCGTGGAGATGAGCGAACGCGTTGCCGACCTGCGGCCCCGGCCCGGCGCCATAGACGGCACGCCGTGCGAGTTCCGGTGACAGGTCGGGTTCACAGGCGTCGAGCCAGAAGGCCACGACACCGAGATCCGCGTAGTTGGCGCGCAGTTGCTCCCACAGCAGGCGGCGTGCGCCGGGGTGGGTGGCGTCGTAGTACGCCATCGGGACGTACTGCTCGCCGTCGCTCCGGGCCGGCCAGGGTTGACGCAGCAGGCCGCCCTGGCTGTCACGGACCAGGCCGCCGCTGGTGCGCAGGGCGTCGTAGTTGGCGCTGTCGGCCTCCAGGTTGGGCCAGACAGACACGATGAGCCGAACGCCGAGGGAGTCGAGTTCCTTGATCATGGCGGCCGGATCCGGCCAGTCCTCGGGGTCGAAGGACCAGTCGCCCATACGGGTCCAGTGGAAGAAGTCGCACACGATCACCGACATCGGCAGGCCGCGGCGGTGGTGTTCGCGAGCGACGGCGAGGAGTTCGTCCTGGGTGCGGTAGCGCAGCTTGGACTGCCAGAAACCCGTCGCCCAGTCGGGCAGCAACGGCGGGTGACCGGTGGCGTCGGCGTACGCGGCCAGGATCTCGGCCGGGGTGTCACCGGCGACGATCCAGTAGTCGATCTGGCGAGTCTGCTCGGCGACCCAACGGGTGGCGTCCGCACCCAGTTCCACCCGGCCCATGGCCGGGTTGTTCCACAGCAGTCCGTAGCCCCGGGACGAGTGCAGGAAGGGGATCGTCACCGCGGTGTTGCGCTGGACGAGGTCGATGACGCAGCCCTTGTTGTCCAGGCGGCCGTGGAGTTGCTGGCCGAGGCCGTGCAGACGCTCGCCCTCGTACGCCTGGAAGATCTGCTCGGCGGCATAGGTGCCGTCGCCGCGCGGTGCGTGCACGCGAGGGCCGGGACAGATGGGGTACGGGGGCTTCTCCGCCAGGAGTTCGCGCCCTTCGCCCTCGCCCGCCGTACGTTCGCCCTCGCCCGCCGTACGCAGGAAGCGCAAGCGACCGTCCGCGTCGGCCTCGACGGTGATGTGCCCGTTGACCAGCCGGGCCGTTCCGTCCTCGCGGACGAGCACGCGCGCCTCCTCCGCTTCGCGCGGCGGCAGGTCCAAGGCCCAGGTGAGGGCTGTGTCGATCGTGTCGGCCGCGGCGCGTACGCGAACCGCGTGCGGACCCCACGGTTCGATGCGCAGAGACTCGTGGTCGGTGCGCCGCTCGATCGCGGCTCCGGCGTGCTGGTACATGCTGAGGGGGATCCCTTTCGGTTCGGTTGCCGGTGACGAACCGCTTCCGGCTGGGCTGCCGCACACGGCGATGGCCCCGGTGAGACAGCGCGTCAACCGGAGATCGAATGGAGGTGGTCGTGGTGCGGCCCCGGTGTCGTCGATGGTCAGGCAGAGTTCCGACTGGGGCGTTCGGGGGTGCCCTGTCCGGCCGGCGGGCGGGGTGGTGGGTGGGTGACGCCGACGTGGTCCGGGTGTTGGAGTGGGAGCGGTGCGGGCCGCGCCCGCATGCTTTCGGCCCGGGTGTGCTGAGCGACGTTCAGGTTGCCGTGGTCGGGGTACCGCAGAGCGAGGCGGCCCTGGTGGAGGCAGTCGGTGGGGCAGTCCGGGCTTGGGTAGTGGTGAGCGACGGTGGATCCGTGGAGCCGGTTCATGTACTGCCGGTGGGGGACGTCGCCCCCGCAGAAGGACCCGGACTCGGCCGCGGCGTGGACAGCGTGGATGCCTGGGTGGACGATGATGCCGAACTCGGCTCCGTGGACCACGGCTGCTCGGACATGGCTTCAGTCCTCGCTCCCGTAGGGGAAGTCGGTCGCCGCCGGTCCGGCGGTGCTGGTGTGCAGGGTGCCGTCCGGGCCGCCGATACGCAGGTGCCAGGGGTGCCGGCTGTCGGTCGTCACGAGAAGCCGGTCGCCGTCGCGGCGTACGTGAAAGCGGGCCGTCTCACCGGGGCCGTCGGTGCGCGGGATCACGAGCGTGCGTTCGGCTCCGTCGGCGAAGGAGTGGACTCGCAGCTCGACGCCGTCCGCCCAGGCGGAGACGGGGCGTTGGTCGTCGGCCGCGAGGGGGATGACCGAGTCGGGGCGGGCGAGCAGCGGCAGGGTGTGGAAGTCGTGCTGCTCGCGTACCCAGCGCGGGCCGGTGATCGGGGCGCCGGTCAGGATGTTGGTCCAGGTGCCCTGGGGCACATAGTACTCGACCGTGCCGTCGTCGCTGAAGACGGGGGCGACGAGGAGGTCGTCGCCCAGCATGTACTGGCGGTCCAGGAGGGCGGCGGTGGGGTCGTCGGGGAACTCCAGCAGCATGGCGCGCATCACCGGGACGCCCGTCGCGTGTGCCTGCTGGGCGGCGCGCTGGAGGTAGGGCGCGAGGCGGTGCTTGAGGAGGGTGAACTCGCGGGTGACGTCGACGGCTTCCTCGCCGTAGTCCCACGGGACGCGGTAGGAGTTGCTGCCGTGCAGGCGGCTGTGCGAGGACAGGAGGCCGAACTGCACCCAGCGCTTGAAGACGGTCGGGGTGGGAGTGCCTTCGAAGCCGCCGATGTCGTGGCTCCAGAAGCCGAAGCCGGACAGACCGAGGGAGAGTCCGCCTCGCAGCGACTCGGCCATGGCGACGAAGTGGGAGTCGCAGTCGCCGCCCCAGTGCACGGGATACTGCTGGCCCCCGGCCGTGGCCGAGCGGGCGAAGAGCAGCGCCTCGCCCTCGCCGCGTTCCTCGCGCAGCAGTTCGAAGACGGCCTGGTTGTAGAGATGGGTGTAGTAGTTGTGCATGCGCTCCGGGTCGGAGCCGTCGTGCCAGACCACGTCGGTGGGAACGCGCTCGCCGAAGTCGGTCTTGAAGCAGTCGACGCCCTGGTCGAGCAGGGTGCGCAACTTGCCGGTGTACCAGTCGCGGGCGGCCGGGTCGGTGAAGTCCACCAGGGCCATGCCGGCCTGCCACAGGTCCCACTGCCACACGCTGCCGTCCGGACGGCGTACGAGGTGGCCTTCCCGCATGCCGTCCTCGAACAGCGGGGACTTCTGGGCGATGTACGGGTTGATCCAGGCGGAGATCTTCAGTCCCCGCTCCTTGAGGCGGGCCAGCATGCCGGCCGGGTCGGGGAAGGTCTCGGGGTCCCAGTCGAAGTCGCACCACTGGTAGGCGCGCATCCAGAAGCAGTCGAAGTGGAAGACGCTCAGCGGGATGCCGCGCTCGGCCATGCCGTCGATGAAGCGGCCCACCGTGGCCTCGTCGTAGTCGGTGGTGAACGACGTGGTCAGCCACAGACCCAGCGCCCAGGCCGGCGGCAGGGCGGGGCGTCCGGTGAGCGCGGTGTAGCGTGCCAGGACCTCTTTCGGGGTGGGGCCGTACACGACGAAGTACTCCAGCGACTGGTCCTCGACGCTGAACTGGACCTGGCCGACGCTCTCCGAGCCGACCTCGTAGCTGACCTTGCCGGGGTGGTTGACGAAGACGCCGTAGCCGCGGTTGGTCAGGTGGAACGGGATGTTCTTGTACGCCTGCTCGCTGCTGGTGCCGCCGTCGGACTGCCAGATGTCGACCGCCTGGCCGTTCTTGACGAACGGGGTGAACCGCTCGCCCAGGCCGTACACCGACTCGCCCACGCCGAGGGCGAGTTGCCCGACCATGTGGTGGCGGCCCTCGGCGTCGGTGACGAACCCGTTGCCCCGCTCGCCTGCGGAGGTCAGCACCCGCCCGTCCGCGACGAACTCCAGATGCCACGGCCGGGAGGAGTCGACGCGCAGGGTCAGTTCACCGGAGGTGAGCTCCAGCAGCGAGCCGTCGCGGCGGACCTTGCCTGCACCGTCCTCGGCGCCGGGCAGCGCGAACTCCGGTGCCCGGCGCACGGATCCGGCGTGGTGGGTGGTGCGCACCCCGATCACGCCCTCGGCCGGGGACCAGCACTCCACCCTCAGCAGCGGGCTGTTGAGGGTGCCCCCGCGACGGGTGACGTGCTTGACGGGGGCGTAGAGGGTCATGCGGTTCGCGTCGGCGCGGACGTCCGCGACCTCGGTGGCGAAGTGCGGGGTGCAGCCCGGACGCATCAGCCAGTAGCCGTCCGTGAACTTCATCGGTCGTCCTTCGTGCCGCGCAGGTCGTCGGCCGGCGTGTCGAGGCGGAAGGAGGCGAGTCGGAGGTCGCCGTGCAGGGTCAGCCGCAGGTCGTGGACACCGTCGCCGGGCACCGCCGCGTCGGCGGTCACCGTGGTCCACGTGTAGCGGCTGCCGGTGACCGGTACGGCGACCTCCGCCAGGAGCCGGTCGCCGACGCGGACCTCGATGCGTGCCTCGCCCGGCCCGGTGTCCTCGCGTGCCACCTCCGCCTCGAAGCGGGTGGCGCCGGTCAGGTCGACAGAGTCGAACATCAGGGTCGCGGGGCGGGCGGGATCGGCCGGGGTGACCGCGTCGCCGGCGGTGCGGGTGGCGTCGACGAGGGTGACGTCGCTGTAGTCGTCGAAGTCGACGGCCAGGGTGCGTCGGCCGATGACCGTGCGGGGAGCGGGGGCAGGGCCGGTCACCGTCAAGGGCGCGGTCAGGGCGACGTGTTCGGCGGAGCGGGCGACGAGGACCTCGTACGCACCCGGATCCACGGTGAAGGCGCCCGTGGCGACGTCCCAGTGGGCCAGTGCTTCGGCGGGCAGCCGGAAGGTCAGCTCCCGGCTTTCGCCGGCTTCGAGCCGTACCTTGCGGAAGTCGGCGAGCTTCGACCGGGGCGCCTCGTAGCGGGCTTCGAGGGCGCGGACGTAGAGCTGGACCACCTCGCTTCCGGGCCTGGCGCCGGTGTTGGACAAGGTCACCGAGATGTCGAGGGTTCCGCCCTGGGCCACCGTCGCCGTGGACAGCCGCAGGTCGCTGCAGGCGAAGTCGGTGTAGGACAGGCCGTGGCCGAACGCGTACAGGGGCGCGTCCCGGTGGTACTGGTAGGTCCAGCCGGCCTTGATGATGTCGTAGTCGAGCCGGTGCGGGAGCTCGTCGTCGCCGCGGAACCAGGTCTGCGGGAGCCGGCCCGACGGGTCGGCCTCGCCGAGCAGTACGGCGGCCAGACCCGCGCCGGTTTCCTGCCCGCCGTGGGAGGTCCACACCACGGCGGGCAGGTGCGCGTCGGCCCAGTCGAGGGCGTAGGGGTAGCTGCTCATGACGACCAGTGCCGTCTCGGGGCAGACCGCGGCGACCTCGCGCAGCAGCGCCTCCTGGGTGGCGGGCAGTGCGGTGCCGGTACGGTCCTCGGTCTCGCGGCCGTTGATGAGCGGGTGGTTGCCGAGGACGACGATCGCCGCGTCGGCCACCTGGGCGGCGGCGCGGGCTTCCGCCTTGCCGTCCCGCAGCAGCTCGCGCCGCCAGCGCTCGGCGTCCTCGGGGGCCTCGGCGGTGACGGTGACCCGGCCGTCGGCGGGGTCGACGACGGCGTAGCGACCGGTGTGCACGTTACGCAGGAGCACGGTGTCGGCGTCGCCCGCCGGATCGGCTTCCAGAAGGAAGGTCTCGTTGATGAACCATGTCTTGATCACCTCACGGTCCGCGACGAGCGAGTCGTCGTCTTTGCGGGTGAGGTAGCGGCCGGTTTCGGTGTCGCGCAGGGTCAGCACCCCGTCGCCCCACTCGGTGACGTCGAACGTGGTCCCGCCCAGCGGTTCGCCCGTGGTGCGGGAGGACAGGGCGATCCGGTCGGCGCCCTCCACCGTGACGACGTCGCCGAGCACCGCGCGCAGCCCGGTCGCGATGCCGACCTGGTAGGGCAGGGTGCCGCTGTACCAGTCCTCGTACAGGGTGTCGGCGAGCGGGCCGATGACGGCGACGCGCGGTGCGCGGTCCGCCCGCAGGGGCAGCAGGCCGTCGTTCTTGAGCAGCACCACCGACTCGGTCGCTGCCCGCAGGGCCAGGGCGCGGTGCTCGGCGGAGTCGATCACCTCCGGGCCGATGCCGGTGTACGGGTCGAGGTCCGGGTCGAACTCTCCGAGCCGGAAGCGGAGTTGGAGCTGGCGGCGGACGGCCCGGTCGATGTCGGCCTCGTCGATCAGGCCGCGTTCCAGGGCCTCGCGCAGCCGGGCGATCGTGATCGAGCTGTTCTCGTTCTGGTCGGTGAAACTGTCGATACCGGCCTTCAGCGCGGCGGCGTGGCCCTCGACGTGGTCGGCGAAGTAGTGCTCCGGGTCGAACAGGTTGGACGGCGCGTCGGCGTCGCTGACGCAGAACAGTTCGTGCCCGGTCGGCACGGCCCAGCTGCGCAGTTCCGTCTCCAGGAGCGGACTGACGTGACAGGGGCGGCCGTTGACCAGGTTGTACGCGGCCATCACCCCTGTCGCCGCGCCCGAGGCGATGACCGGGCGGAACGCGGCCAGGTCGTACTCCTTCAGGACGCGGGGGTGCAGGCCGGAGGAGGTGAGGCAGCGGTCGTCCTCGTTGTTGTAGGCGAGGAAGTGCTTGAGCACGGCAGCCACCCGCAGGTAGGTGGGGTGGTCGCCGGACAGGCCCCGGCAGTAGGCCGTGCCGAGCCGGGCGGTGTGCACCGGGTCCTCGGAGTAGCCCTCCTCGTTGCGGCCCCAGCGCGGGTCGCGCAGCAGGTTCACCACGGGGGCCCACGCCTGGAGGCTGATGGTGCCGATGCCGTTCTCCGTCGGGCGGTGGTAATGGAAGGCGCGCAGCTCGACCGACACGGCTTCGGCGACCTCGTGGACCAGGTCCTCGTCCCAGGTCGCGCCCAGGCCCACGGCCTGCGGGAAGACGGTCGCCTCGCCGAGCCAGGAGACGCCGTGCAGCGCCTCCGCGCCGGTGCGGAACGAGGCGACGCCGAGGCGCTCGACGGCCGGCGCGTACTGGTGCAGCAGCGCGATCCGCTCGTCGAGCGTGAAGCGGCCGAGCAGGTCGTCGACACGCTTGTCGATCGGCAGCGCGGGATCACGGAAGGGAAGCCGGTCGGCGGCGGACAGGGTCGGAGAACCCACGAGGCAAACCCCTAAGCAGACTGGTTGCGGAGTGTTGAAGCGCTTCGACGCTGCCACCGGCGACTTGAGGCTGTCAATGGTCAACCAGCAAGAAAGTTTCTTTGCGTTCTCCCTCTTGTTTCGCGAGAAACATGTCATTAACGTTCGCCGCCAAGTGAAGCGCTTCGATGCGCCGAAGGGGAAAGGGCCTCCGTCATGACAAACGAGTTGAACCGGAGAAGCTTCGTCGGCAAAGCCGCCTCCGTGGCCGGGGCCGCCGCTCTGGCCCCCCTGCTCTCCGCCTGCGGAGGTGGCGGCGACCGGCAGACCGGCGCGAACAGCGAGTCGGGCCTGAAGAAGGCACTGCCCGCCTACGTGCCGAGCACGTCCCTCAAGCCGGACATCCCCTCGGTGTCGAACGGCCCGGACGCGGCCACCGACCCCGGCTTCCTGCACTACCCGACCGAGCACCCCACCACCGTCTCCGGGGTGCCGGGCAAGGGCGGCAAGTACACCGCGGTCACACCGCTGTGGGGCACCGTGCCGCCGCCCGGAAACTCCTTCTACCAGGCCATGAACAAGGCCCTGGGCGTGGACCTCACGATCAAGCCGGCGGACGGCAACAACTACGCCACCATCGTCCCGACGATGACGGCCGCCAAGCGGCTGCCCGACTGGATCCAGCTGCCAACCTGGTGGAACGCCGCCTTCAGCGTCGGCCAGCTGGCCGGCAGCCAGCTCGCGGACCTGACGCCCTACCTGTCCGGCGACAAGATCAAGAAGTACCCCAACCTCGCCGCGATCCCCTCCGGCGCCTGGCAGGTCGGCGCCTGGGGCAACAAGCTGTACGGCATACCCGGCGGATCCACCAGGTTCGCCACCGCCGGCACCGTCTTCTACCGGCGCGACGTCCTGGAACCGAAGGGCATCACCGCCGACGACGTGAGGTCCGCCGACGACCTGATGAGCCTGGGCAAGGAACTGACCGACGCCAAGCGTGGCGTGTGGGCCTTCGACCAGGTGTGGACCTACCTCTTCCCGTCCTGGGACGTACCCGCAACCTGGAAGATCGAGGACGGCAAGCTCGTCCACAAGTACGAGCTGCCGCAGTTCCTGGAGGCGCTCGACTGGCACCACAAACTGGCCAAGGCCGGCTACATGCACCCGGACGCCCTCGCGGACACCCCCTCCAACACCCGCTTCTACTCCGGGAAGGTGCTGATCGTCGGCGGCGGCACCGGCACGTGGAACCTGGCCGACTACCAGTCGGGCACCGCGGCGAACAAGAGCTACCGGCGCGACGCGTTCAACTACATCGCCGCCGACGGCAAGAGCAAGCCTCGCGCTTTCATGGGCGGCTCCACCAGCATCGTCAGCTATCTCAACGCCAACCTGAAGCCCCGCCAGATCGAGGAGCTTCTCGCGGTCGCCGACTACCTGGCCGCGCCCTACGGTTCACGCGAGTACACCATGGTCAACTTCGGTGTCGAGGGCGTCCACCACACGATGAAGGACGGAGCGCCGGCGGCCACGGACGCGGGCAAGAAGTACGTCCAGCCGACGACCTACGGATTCCTCGCCCAGCCGCCCGGTGTGATCAGCAACCAGGGCGCGCCCGTCGTCACCAAGGACTACGCGGCCTGGCAGGCGGCCAACGTGAAGGCGCTGTACAAGCCGGTCTTCTGGAACATGAACATCAGCATGCCGCAGTCGATCGCCACGGCCCTCGCCGCCCAGACCGTCGAGGACACGATCATGGACTGCACGCGCGGCAAGAAGAAGGTGTCGGATGTGCAGGCCGCCATCACCAGCTGGAAGTCGAGCAGCGGGCAGCGGCTGAAGAACTGGATGACCGACAACGTCCTCGACAAGTACGGGACCGGCCAGTGAGCACTGCCGAGGCCCGGCAGGCGCGGCGCTCCGAGCGGCTGAACTGGCGGATCAGACTGCGCCGCGACCGGACGCTGCTGATCATGACGGTGCCCTCGATCGTCCTGCTGCTGGTCTTCAACTACGCGCCGCTGTTCGGCATCGTCACGGCGTTCCAGTACTACGACCCGCTGATCGGGGTCCGGCACAGCGACTGGGCCGGCCTCGACCAGTTCACGCGTCTCCTCGACGACCCGGTGTTCTGGCAGACGCTGAAGAACACGATCTACCTCAGCTTCGTCCAGCTGATCCTCTTCTTCCCGATCCCGATCGCGCTGGCCCTGCTGCTGAACACCGTCATCAGCGAACGGATCCGCAACTTCTTCCAGTCGATCGTCTACCTGCCGCACTTCTTCTCATGGGTGCTCACCATCACGATCTTCCAGCAGATGCTCGGCGGCGCCGGTGTGCTCAACCACTTCCTGCGCACGCACGACATCGGCACCTGGGACATCATGACCAACCCGGACACCTTCGCGCTGCTGGTCACCTCCCAGGCGGTGTGGAAGGAGGCCGGCTGGGGCATCATCATCTTCCTTGCCGCGCTCGCCGCGATCAACTCCGAACTGTACGAGGCGGCGGCAGCGGACGGTGCGGGGCGCTGGCGGCGCATGTGGCACATCACGCTGCCCGGCCTGCGCGGGGTCATCATCCTGATGCTCGTGCTGCGACTCGGCAACGCCCTGTCGGTGGGCTTCGAGCAGTTCCTGATCCAACGTGCCGCGGTCGGCCACGACGCCGCCGACGTCCTGGACACCTTCTCCTTCTACTACGGCATCGCCACCAACGACTACAGCTACGGCGCGGCGGCCGGCCTCTTCAAGAGCGTCATCTCGCTGCTGCTCATCTGGGGTGCCAACAAGCTGGCGCACGCCTTCGGCGAGGACGGGTTGTACCGGAAATGACCAACACCTTCACGATCGGCCGCAGACGCGCGAAGAACTGCACCACGGCCCCGACCGCCCGCCGCGCAGCACGGTCCGCGCGCCCCGCCTGGGAGGAGCCGCCGACCGCCGCCGGGCAGACCGCGAAAGGGCTGACCCTCGGCGCGATGCTGGCTGCGGTCCTGGTCCCGCTCTACATCATCGTCCTCACCAGTGTCTCCTCCCCCGGCGCCGTCAACCGGGCGGGCGGCCTGGTGACCTGGCCGGACGGCCTGAGCCTCCAGGCCTACCGGGAGATGCTGGGCGACTCGACGGTGCGCACCGCGCTGCTGGTGAGTCTCGGCATCACCGGGGTCGGCACCGCCCTGTCGATGGTGGTCTCGGTGCTGTGCGCGTACGGCATGTCCCGTTCCCGCTCGTTCGGGCACCGCCCCATCCTGGTCCTGTTGATCGTCACGATGTTCGTCAGCGGCGGCATGATCCCCACCTTCCTGGTGGTCACCGGGCTCGGCGGCTACAACCAGTGGTGGGCGCTGATCCTGCCGGGCTCCGTCTCCGTCTTCAACATCCTGGTGCTGCGCTCCTTCTACTCGTCGACCTCCGGCGAGCTGATCGACGCGGCCCGGATGGACGGTGCCGGCGACTGGCGGATCCTGTGGTCCGTCGTCCTGCCCACCTCACGGGCGGTGACCGCGGTGATCGCCCTCTTCTACGGGGTGGGCTACTGGAACTCCTTCTTCAACGTCATGTTGTACATGCCGACGGAGAGCGAGAAGTGGCCGCTGCAGTACGTGCTGCTGACCTACGTCAACCGGGGCGTGGGCCTGCCGGGCTCGGTCAACTCCGGCTTCGGTTCCGCGACCGCGCAGACCGCTCCGCTGTCGCTGCAGATGGCGGTGGTCGTCCTGACGCTCGTACCGCTGCTGGTGGTCTACCCGTTCGTCCAGAAGCACTTCCGCACCGGCGTGCTCACGGGCGCGATCAAGGGCTGACCCGGCCGGACCGCAACGCGCCCGCCCCTGGACCGGGAGCGGCTCCCCCTGCCCATCCCCGCTGCCGGAGCGGAGCCGCTCCCCACCCCCCTCCCACGGAAAGGACACGGAGACACCCTCATGGCGACCATCGCCGACGTGGCCAGACACGCGGGCGTCTCGTCCAGCACGGTCAGCTACGTGCTGAACGGCAAGCGCCCGATCTCCGAGGAGACCCGGCGTCGTGTCCGGCGTTCCGTGGCCGCGCTCGGCTACCACCCCAACGCGGGCGCCCGCGCGCTGGCCGGCCGCCGCTCGCACATCATCGCCCTGGTGGTGCCGCTGCGCACCGACGTGTACGTCCCGGTGATGATGGAGATCGCCGTCTCCGTGACCACGGCCGCCCGCAGGCACGGCTACGACGTCCTGCTGGTCACCAACGACGAGGGGCCGGCGGGGGTACGCCGGGTCGCGACCAGCGGGCTGGCGGACGGCGTGATCCTCATGGACGTGGAACTGGGCGACAAACGCGTGCCCGCGCTGCGGGCCGCGGGCACGCAGGCCGTACTCATCGGCCTGCCCGACGACCCACTCGGGCTGTCCTGCGTCGACCACGACTTCGCCGCGGCCGGAGCCCTGAGCGCGGACGACCTGGCCGACCTCGGTCACCGGGACGTCGCCTTCATCGGATACGAACCGGGCGTCTATGCACGGCATGCCGGATACGCCGAGCGCACACTGGCGGGCTTCCGCGAGCGGGCGCAACTGCGTGGCCTGCGCTTCCTGCACCGTCCCTGCGAGGGCACCTACGAGGGCACCGCCGGGACACTCGCCCGGATCCTGGCCGACCGGCCGGAGACCACCGGGTTCGTGGTGCAGAACGAGAGAGCGATCGGCCCGCTGCTCAGCCTGCTGCGCAGCGGCGGACGTCCGGTTCCCGAAGCCGCCTCGGTCGTCGCCCTGTGCCCGGACCGGCTCGCCGAACAGCACTCACCCGCCCTCACCTCCGTCTCCGGCTCGGCGCAGGAACTCGGCCGCGTGGCGGTCGAGCAGATGATGAGCCGGCTTGCCGCCGCCCAACGGCAGGAGCAGCCGGTGGACGAACGCGTTTTACTGCCACCTGTTTTGACAGAGCGTCAGAGCAGTGGGCCGGCAGGTGCAACACCCTCTAACGCCAAGGACCCGTCATGACCTCGCGCAGCCTGACCGACCGCCTGGGCGGACTCGCCTTCGGCGGGGACTACAACCCCGAGCAGTGGGACGAGCCGGTGTGGAAGGAGGACGACGAGCTGATGCGCCGGGCCAGGGTCAATCTGGCCACCGTCGGCGTCTTCTCCTGGGCCCTGCTGGAGCCGGAGGAAGGCCGCTACGACTTCGCCTGGCTCGACGCCCACCTGGACCGCCTGCACGCGAACGGGGTAGCCGTCGACCTCGCCACCCCCACCGCCTCCCCGCCGCCCTGGTTCACCTTGGCCCACCCCGACGCGCTGACGGTCCACCCCGACGGCACCCGCCTCGTCCACGGCAGCCGCGACACGTACTGCCTCACCGCACCCGCCTACCGCAGCACGGCCCGCCGGATCGCCTCCGCGCTCGCTGAGCGATACGGCGACCATCCCGCCCTCGCGCTGTGGCACGTGCACAACGAGTACGCCACCTTGTGCTACTGCGACCACACCGCCGCCGCCTTCCGGGTGTGGCTGCGCGCCCGGCACGGTTCGCTGGACGTCCTCAACGAGGCCTGGGGGACGGCCTTCTGGAGCCAGCGTTACACCTCCTGGGAGCAGGTGCTGCCGCCGCGTGCGACGAACTGGCACAAGAACCCCGGCCAGGAGCTGGACTTCCGACGCTTCTGGTCCGACGTGGTGATCGCCGCCTACCGCGAGCAGCGTGACGCGATCCGCGCGCACAGCGACCGGCCGGTGACGACCAACCTGATGCTGCCCGCCTACCAGAACATCGACCTGCGCGCCTTCGCCCGGGAGTTGGACCTGGTCACCTCCGACCAGTACCCGAGCGACCCCGGCCTGGGCGCCGCCGCCGACGTCGCCTTCCACGCGGACCGCGCCCGTTCCCTGGGCGGCGGCCGTCCCTGGCTGCTGATGGAGCAGGGCACCAACACCGTCTACGACGGCGACCGGATCCTCGCCAAGGACCCCGGGGACATCCTGCGCCACACCCTCGGCCACATCGCCCGCGGTTCGGAGGGCGCCCTCTTCTTCCAGTGGCGGCAGTCCCGGGCCGGCGCCGAGACCTGGCACTCGGCGATGGTTTCGCACGCGGGGCCCGACAGCCGGATCTTCCGCGAGGTCACGCAGGTCGGGGAGGCGGTCGCCCGGCTCGGCGAGTTGGCGGGGTCGACGGTCACCGCACCGGTGGCGGTCCTGCACGATTCGGACGCCTGGTGGGCACTCGGCGTGGACGGCCTGCCCTCGCCGGAGCTCGACTATCACGCGGCACTCGGCCGAGCGCACCGCACGCTGTGGGAGGCCGGCGTGACGGTCGACTTCGCTCATCCCGAGGACGAGTTGAGCCGCTACCCGCTCGTCATCGCTCCGGGTCTGTTCCTCCTGACCGACGAAGGCGCCGAGAATCTGCGCCGCTACGCCGCCGGCGGCGGGACGCTGCTCGTCCAGCACGCGAGCGGCTACGTCGATGAGCGCCTCCACGCCCGTCTCGGCGGCTACCCGGCCGCTCCCCTGCGCGAGGCGCTGGGCATCCGTGTCGAGGAGTACCGGCCGCTGCGGCGGGACGAGCGCATCGCCCTGTCGGACGGGTCGCACGGCACTGTCTGGAGCGAGGCTCTGCGCGCCGAGGGCGCCGAGACGCTCGCCGCCTACACCCAGGGAATGCTCACCGGCGCCCCGGCGCTGACCCGTCACCGCTTCGGGACCGGGCAGGGCTGGTACCTCTCCACCCGCCTCGACGACCCCGACTACGCCGCCCTGGTCGCGCGGCTGCTCGACGCGGCGCAGGTGGGCCCCGAGATGCCGGGCCTGCCCGCGCAGGTCGAGGCCGTCACCCGGCACGCCCCGGACGGACGCCGCTGGCGCTTCCTGATCAACCACAGCACCGAACAGGTGCCCCTGCCCGAGCCCGCCCACGACCTGCTCACCGGCGGCACGGTGTCCGAACTGCCGCCCGGCGGCTGCGCGGTGCTCCGCATGGCCTGAACTCCGGCCGGGCCGTTCCGCAGCCGGGCAGGACCCGCCGCCCCGCCCCCCACCCAGAAGGGGCGATCACGACCAGCGCGCCGTCGGCCCTCCCACCGGGCCACCGAACCTCACGTCGACGCTGCCCACGCCTGCGTACGCCGTGCTCCCTCGCCTCGGCGCCGGGCGCGCCCTGACCGACCGCCGCCGCACCGCGACGACCGCACCATCGAAAGGACTTGACCGAGTGTCAGACAAGCAGCAGACGGACGCCACCTTCCCCAACCCCGTCATTGCCGGCTTCCACCCCGACCCCAGCGTCTGCCGCGTGGGCGACGACTACTACGTCGTCTGCTCCAGCTTCGAGTACTTCCCCGGCATCCCTGTCTTCCACAGCCGCGACCTGGTGCACTGGACGCAGATCGGCAACGCCCTGGACCGGCCGAGCCAGCTTCAGCTGCCCCCGGACATGGCGTCGTCGCGCGGCATCTACGCCCCCACCCTGCGCCACCACGACGGCCGGTTCTGGCTGGTCGTCACCAATGTGCGCGAAGGCGGCGGCAATATGCTCTTCACCGCCAGCGACCCGGCCGGGCCCTGGTCCGACCCGGTCCGGCTGCCGGGGGTCCACGGCATCGACCCAGATCTTGCCTGGGACGAGGACGGTACCTGCTGGTGCACGGTCGCCGGGGTGTGGCAGGTCCGCCTCGACCCCCACACCGGCGAGACCTCCGGAACGCCGCACAAGCTCTGGTCCGGCGGTCCCGATGCCAAGGCCCCGGAGGCCCCGCACCTGTACCGCATCGGTGAGTACTGGTACCTGCTCATCGCCGAGGGAGGCACCGAACGCGGCCACGGCGTCTCCATCGCCCGCGCCCGCACGCCGGACGGCCCGTTCGAACCGTGCCCGGACAACCCGATCCTGACCCACCGTGGAACCGACCGCCCCATCCAGAACACCGGTCACGCGGATCTGGTCCAGGGGCCCGACGGCTCGTGGTGGATGATGTTCCTGGCCGTCCGACCGCACGGTGGCACGCCGGGCTGGCATGTGCTGGGCCGCGAGACCTTCCTGGCGCCCGTCGAGTGGGTGGACGGCTGGCCCGTCATCGGCGAGGTGTCGCCCGACATGCCCGCACCCTCCTGGCCGCTGGTCCCCGGCCCCGCCGAGGCCGGCCGGGACGACTTCGACCTCAGCGAACTGCCGCCGCAGTGGATCTCCGTGCGCGACCGGCCGGCGGAGTACTGCACCACCAAGGAACGGTCCGGCTGGCTGACCCTGCGCGCCCGCGGCGAGTCCCTGGACGAGCCGGACGTCGTGTTCATCGGCCGCCGCCAGCAGCACCTGGAGTGCCGGGTACGCACGCTGATCGATCCGGCGGAAGGGCGCGGCGGCCTCGCCGTCCGCCTGGACGAGGAGCACCACTACGAGATCGAGGTGTCCGCAGGAGAAGTGCGGGTGGTAGGCCGCGCCGGCTCCCTGCGCACCGTCGTGGGGTCCCGGTCCGTGCCCGTCGGCCCCGTGACCCTCGGCGTCCGGATCGCTCTCACCCCACCGCAGGACGCCCGCACGGGGCCCGACACCCTCACCCTCGGCGTCGAGGAGCCGGACGGCACGTTCACCGTGCTCGGCACGCTCGACGGCCGCTATCTGTCGACCGAGGTGGCCGGCGGCTTCACCGGCCGCGTCATCGGCATGTACGCCGCCGAAGGGACCGTCCACTTCGACTGGTTCGACTACGAGCCGCTCACCCCCTGAACCAGCGCCACGGGCCAAGGCACCACGTCACCGCCCGGAGACGACCGGCCACCCCCTCGACCACCTACCCCCCACGGGCGGAACCCACCGCTCACCCAACAGAGAAGGGTCAGAGATGAAGGGAACGCACCACCCCACAGGCCACCGCACACGCGGTCCCGGCCGTGTGCTCGGTCTCCTCCTGGCGCTGGTCGCCGCGATCGGGCTGACCAGCACCACCGCGTTCGCCGTACCGAGCCACCAGGACAGGTCCCTGATACGGCTTCAGCTGCCCAAGCTCGCGGCCACCCCGATGGACACGGTGGCTGCGATGCAGCCCAGCTGGAACCTGGGCAACACCCTGGACGCCATCCCCGACGAGACCTCCTGGGGCAACCCGCCGGTCACCGAGGCCCTGTTCGACACCATCAAGGCCCAGGGCTTCCGCAGCGTCCGCATCCCCGTGACGTGGACCGACCACCAGTCCTCCACCGCCCCCTACACGATCGACGCGGCGTGGATGAACCGCGTCAAGCAGGTAGTCGACTGGGCGCTGGCAGACGGTCTCTACGTCGTGCTCAACGTCCACCACGACTCGTGGCAGTGGATCGCCACCATGCCCACCGACCACGACAACGTCCTGGCCCGCTTCAAGGCCACCTGGACGCAGATCGCGGCCACGTTCAGGGACTCCCCGAAGACGCTGCTCTTCGAGAGCAACAACGAGCCGCAGTTCAACAACACCACCGAGGCCCAGGGGCACCAGTACAACAACGAACTGAACACCGCGTTCCACACCTTGGTGCGCAAGTCAGGCGGCAACAACGCGACCCGTCTGCTCGTGCTGCCCACCCTGCACACCAATGCCGTCCAGGACTTCCTCGACATCCTGGTCAGCGAGATGAAGTCGCTGAACGACCCCAACCTCGTGGCCACCGTGCACTACTACGGCTGGTACCCCTTCAGCGTGAACGTCGCCGGCGGCACGCGGTTCGACGCCACCGCGCAGAAGGAGATGAGCGACACCTTCACCCGGATCCGCAACACCCTCACCTCCAAGGGCATCCCCGTCTACGTGGGCGAGTACGGACTGCTGAAGTACCCCGACCACACCCACCCGCCCCGCGTCGAACAGGGCGAGGCGCTGAAGTACTTCGAGCAATTCGGCCACGAAGCCCGCACGGCCGGAGTGACCACGGCCCTGTGGGACGCCTACAACTTCCTCAACCGCACCACGTTCCAGTGGCGCGACCCCGCAGTCATCGACCAGATCAAGTCGAGCTGGACCACCCGCTCGGGAACCGCCTCCTCGGACCGCGTCTTCCTCGCCAAGTCCGGCGCGATCACGGCCAAGACCCTCACTCTGAACCCCAACGGTTCTAAGTTCCTAGGGCTCTGGCAGGGCGAAAGGAAGCTCGTTCAGGGCCGGGACTACACCGTCTCCGGCAACCAGCTCACGCTCACGGCCTCCGCGCTGACCCGGCTGGCCGACGACCGCGCCTACGGGGTCAACGCGACGATCCAGGCACGGTTCTCCCGGGGCATCCCCTGGCAGATCTACGTGACCACGTACGACCGGCCGGTACTCTCCGACGCGACCGGCAGCAGCACCAGCGGTGTCACCATCCCCACCCAGTTCCGCGGCGACCTGCTGGCGACCATGGAGGCCACATACGCCGACGGCAGCAACGCCGGCCCGACGAACTGGAGTTCCTTCCAGGAGTTCAACGAAGCCTTCTCCCCCGACTACCCAGGCAACGCACTGCTTCTCACCCCGAAGTTCGTCAACTCACTGCGTGACAACGCCCAGGTGACGCTCACCTTCCATTTCTGGAGCGGAGCCACCGTCACGTATCAGGTGACGAAGTCCGGAAGCTCGGTGACCGGCACCGTCGGCTGACCTCCCTCGCCCCGGGTGCCGCACCCGGCGCCCGGGGTGTCCTCCCGTTCCGTTCAGCTCTTCGGCGGGGCCGTGCTCTCCCGGACGGTGAGCGTGGTCGCGATCTCCAGTCCGAACTGGGGCACGTCCTCGCCGCGGCCCAGGGCCAGGGCCAGCTCGGTGGCGGCCACCGCCATCTCGGCCAGGGGCTGGTGGACCGTGGTCAGGGGCGGGTCCACCCAGGCCACGGCCGGTACGTCGTCGAAGCCCACCACGCTCAGGTCTCCCGGGATGCTCAGCCCGAACTCGCGCGCGGCCTGGTAGACGCCGAGCGCCTGCATGTCGTTGGTGGTGAAGACAGCTGTGGGGCGGTCGGGCCGGGAGAGCAGGTCGCGGGCGGCCGTGCAGCCGTGCTCGCGGGTGAGGAGGGTCTTGACCACCAGGTCCGGATCCACTTGCAGGCCGGCTTCCGTGAGGGCTGAGGTGTAGCCGGCCAGACGCGCGTGACAGAAAGGATGGTCAGGCCCCCCGATCATGGCGATGCGCCGGTGTCCCAGGTCGAGCAGGTGCCGGGTGGCGGCCTGGCCGCCCCTCCAGTTGGTGGCACCGACGAACGGAACATCGTCGGGAAGCTCTTCGTTCGGATCGAAGACCACGAACGGAACGCCCATCGCCTTCAGCTGGTCCCGCTCCTCCTCCGACAGCTGCGCCACCGACAGGACGCACTGCGGGCGCCGCCCCGCCGTGTCGTTCATGGACCTGGACGGCGTGTCCTTGAGACCGAACTCCGACACCAGGACGTTGACCTTGTTCCTGCGTGCCACCCGTTCGACGCCGCGGATGATCTCCACGGCCCACATGTTCTCCAGCTCGCGAAACACCAGCTCGACGAGATTGCTGCGGTTCTTGGGCGGCTTGCGGTAGCCGTACCGGTGGATCAGCTCCTCGACGCGGGCCCGGGTCTCGTCCGACACGCCGGACCGGCCGTTGAGCACCTTCGACACCGTGGGCACCGAGACACCGGCGGACTCGGCGATGTACGCGATGGTGACCACCGACGTCCCCCCACCGCGAGCGCTCTGCTCTTCCGTCTCTTCCGACGATGGTGTTGCTGACTGGTCGTCCGGCACGGCTGTCTGTCCCCATCCCCTCACCCAATGAAGCGGTCATTCTGGCACCCCGCACTGTCGGGGTCGCCAGGCTTCACCGCCTGCCCACGCTAACGAAAGTGTACCCCCCGACTTTCGCACCTTGGAGAAGCATCGACGGGGCGCGCAAGTACCCCCTTTGAACAGCCAATAAGTGGATCTTCCCCCCTCGCAAGACGCATTCAACCGTACGGTTCAAGAGCGATACTTTCGCACCACTGAGGAGTCGCGTGTCCCTGCGCTATTTCGAGGAACTCTCACCCGGCCACGGCAAGGAAGCTCCACGTGCCGCGCCGGCCTCCGATGCCCCGAGGCTCGATCTCAACGGCGACTGGGCCTTCCGGTTCTCCGAGGCCGGCCTCGACGAGACGGACGGCTTCGAGCTTCCCGGCTTCCACGACCAAGGCTGGGACCGACTGCCTGTCCCTTCCCACTGGCAGCTGCACGGCTACGGCAAGCCGGCGTACCTGAACATTGCGTATCCCATCCCGCTCGACCCCCCGTACGTCCCGGACGAGAACCCGACCGGCGACTACCGCCGCGTCTTCGACCTGCCCGAGTCCTGGGCGGGCACGCCCGCCGTGGTGCGCTTCGAGGGAGTCGAGTCCTGCGCGCGGGTCTGGCTCAACGGCGTGGAACTCGGCGTCACCCGGGGCAGCCGCCTGGCCGCCGAGTTCGACGTGACCCACGCGTTGCGGCCCGGCTCCAACGTCCTGGCCGTCCGGGTGCACCAGTTCTCCTCGGGCACGTATCTGGAGGACCAGGACACCTGGCGGCTCGCCGGGATCTTCCGGGACGTGACCCTGCTGGCCCGCCCGGCTAGCGGCATCCGCGACGTGTTCGTGCACGCCGGCTACGACGTCGCGAGCGGGGGCGGCCGGCTGCGGATCGACGTGGACACGGACGCGGAGGCGACGGTCGCCATCCCCGGCCTGGGGGTGTCCGGCACTCCCGCCACGGAGGAATTCACCTTCGACGAGATACGGCCGTGGAGCGCGGAGGACCCCCATCTCTACGACGCCGTGATCTGCACGCCCGGCGAGGAGGTCCGTCTGCGCATCGGCTTCCGTACGGTCGCCGTCACCGACACCGGCGTTCTGACCGTCAACGGCTCTCGCGTGGTGCTCCGCGGCGTCAACCGCCACGAGTTCCACCCCGACCGCGGGCGCGCCATCACCCTTGAGGACATGCGGCACGACGTGGAGTCGATGAAGCGGCACAACATCAACGCCGTACGCACCGCGCACTACCCGCCCCACCCGGCCTTCCTGGACCTGTGCGACGAGTACGGCCTGTGGGTCATGCTCGAATGCGACCTCGAGACCCACGGGTTCGAGTGCACACAGCCGGAACCCCGGCTCGGCAACCCCTCCGACGCCCCTCAGTGGCACGAGGCGTGTCTGGACCGCGCCCAGCGGACAGTGGAACGCGACAAGAACCACCCCGGCGTCATCTCCTGGTCGCTGGGCAACGAGGCAGGCGACGGCCGCAACCTCGAAGCGATGGCCGCCTGGATACACGAACGTGATCCGTCCCGGCCGATCCACTACGAGGGCGATCGCCTGGCCCGTTACGTCGACCTCTACGGCGAGATGTACCGCACGCCGGCCGTCGTGCGCCGTATAGGTCAGGGCCTGCTGCGGCCGGGCGAGACGTTCTACCCGGCCACCGGCGGCGAGGGCGATCCGGCGGACGAGCGGCGCAACCGCATGCCGTTCGTCTACACCGAGTTCGCCCACGCGATGGGCAACGGCCCCGGCGCACTGGACGAGTACATGCGGCTGTGCGAGCAGTATCCGCGCGTCCAGGGCGGATTCGTGTGGGAGTGGAAGGACCAGGGCCTGCGCTCCACCGACGCCCAGGGCCGGGAGTTCTTCGCCTACGGCGGCGACTTCGGGGAGGACCTGCACGACGGCAACTTCATCTGCGACGGGCTGGTGCTCCCCGACGGAACACCCTCACCTGGTCTGCTCGAGTACCAGAAGGTCATCGAACCCGTCGCCATCGGCCCCGGCAGCACACCCGGACACCTCCTCGTGCACAACCGCCACGATCTCGTCGACCTGGCACACCTGCGGTTCACCTGGTCGCTCACCCGGGACGGAGTACAACTCGGCGACGGTACCCTCCCGACGCCGGACCTCGGCCCGGGGGAACGTACCGAGATCCCGCTGCCGCTGCTTCGGACGGGCACGGACGACGTCAGTGAGGGCGAGAGCTGGCTGACCGTGCGGGCAGAGCTGGCGAAACCCACCGCATGGGCTCCCGAGGGACATGTGGTGGCCTGGGGCCAGATCCCCCTGCCGTCGGACGGCGAGCCCGCTCGCGCCACACTCGATGCCAGTCTCCTGGCAGCCGACGCCACCGGCGCGCGGATCGCCCTCGGCCCGGCCCGTTTCGACCGCAACACCGGACGTCTGCTGGGTCTCGGGGACCACGAGTTCGACGGTCCCCGGCTGGACCTGTGGCGGGCACCCACCGACAACGACCTCGCCTGGTCCCAGCGCGACGCCGCGTACTGGAAGGCACGCGGCCTGGACCGGCTGCGCCATCGGACCGTGTCCGTACAGCCCGACGAAGAGGGCCTGACCGTCGTGGTGCGCAGCGCAGCCGCCGCGACCGATTGCGGCTACCTCACCACCTACCGATGGGAGACCGACGAGCACCGCCTGCGGGTACACGTCCACACCGAGCCGGTCGGCCACTGGCCGCAGCGGGAGGACGTCTTCGGCGAGCCGATGGTGGACGCGGACCTGCCACCCGAGGAGTACGCGGAACTCCTCCGCCGGGACAAGGCGCCCTCACTCGCCCGTATCGGCCTGCACTGGGAGCTGCCCGGAGAATGGTCCCGGGTCAGCTGGTTCGGCGCGGGCCCCGGAGAGTCCTACCCGGACTCGCGGCAGGCGGCCCGCGTCGGCCTCTTCCGGGCAAGTGTCGAGGAGCTGCAGACGCCGTACGTACGACCGCAGGACAACGGCAACCGGTCCGACGTGCGCTGGGCCGAGGTGGTGGACGACGAGGGCGCGGGGCTGCGCATCGAGGGGGCCGAGCTGTTCAACCTGGCCGCCCGCCGGTGGAGCGACCGGCACCTGGCCGAGGCGCGGCACGGGACCGACCTGAGCGCCGGACCGGCCATCCACCTGCACACCGACCATGTCGTGCAGGGCGTGGGTTCCGGCGCCGTCGGGCCGGGCGTCCTGCCCCGGTACCGGCTCGAAGTCCGGCCCGCCGACTTCACGCTTGTCCTCACCGCTCTGCCCGCGAGGCAGCTTCCCACCTCGTGAAGCGCGGCCGGCTCCGGGCGTTCAGGGACGTCCGGAGCCGGCCTGTGCCGCCGCTCGGGTCAGCCGCCGGTGTCGGCCCGTGCGACCGCTTCGGCAAGGACCGCGACGACCTCGTCGGCATGGACGGGTACGGGAAATGCTCGGAGGGAACCCGAGCGCTGTGGGCGCGGAGCGCTGCCCACGGTTCCTGGACCGCTGCCGGCCGTTCCTGAACCGCGGTAGCAGGCAGGAGCCGTCCGGGAGCCCGCCCGGCTGGCGGTGTTCGATGCGGACCGCGTCGAGGACGCCCCGATGTCTCTGTAGCCGCCGGGGAGTCGCTCTCTTACGTGCCGGGTGTGGCGGTGAACATCCGGGAGCCGGGTGGGGCGATCTGCCGGAAGTCGCGGCCGGTGGCACGGCCTTGCGGGGATCGCAGTGCGGCCTGTATGGACGTGGGGTCGGTGAAGTGGAGTTCGGTGATGCGATGGAGCGTGTGTTCACCGCCGTCGGCGGCGTCGGTGACGCGCGCCGAGTTCCATCGCTGGAGGCCGGGCAGCGCCTCCACGAGTGGGATGTGGACGTTGCCGTAGTGGGCTTCGAAGGCGTTGATGTCGTCGGGTTTCGTGTAGAGGATCACGAGTTTCACTGTCATGCGCTCTGCTCCTTGGTGGGGTCGGCCTTCGGCAGGTCGGCGAGCGCGTCGCGTCCGAGCACGGCGGATGCGGCGACGGCTCCGCCTACGACGGCGCCGCTGACGCCGGCCGCGGCGACGTCCTGGCCGGAGAGGAACAGCCCGGGGATGGAGGTGCGGGCACCGAGGCCCCGCTGGGCGAAGCGTTCGGGGGTGTGGGCCAGCGACATGAAATCGCCGTGCGTGCGGCCGAGGAAGTGGTTGAAGCTGAGCGGCGTGGCCAGCTCCATGTGCTCGATCGCGCCTTCCGCCTTGGGATGGAACCTCAGGACCTGGTCGAGGAGTTCCTGGCTCAGGCGTTGCTTGAGCTCTTCGTACTTCGGTCCGCGCCGCATCCGTTCCGTGCCGGTGAACGGCTCGAAGAGGGACCAGGTCGTCACCCCTGCGATGTCGATCGTGCTCCGGCCCGGGTGGCGGTCCTGCCACCGCGGGTCCTTGGCGGAGGCAGCGGTCAGGAAGTAGGCCGGCATCGGCCGGTGCTCCGGGTCGGCTTCGTAGGCGGCGAACTGGGCGTCGACGCTGACTCCCTGGTGTGCCCAGATGTTGCTCGCCTGCAGTCCGAGTTCGTCGGCCGTCCCCCTGAGTCCGATATTGAGGACGACCCAGGTGAGCGAGGGTCCGATCTTCTCGCAGGCGTCCACGAGGCGCTCATCGCGCGCGGCGCCCTCGGGGAGCAGGCGGGTGAGGGTGTTGAGGGCGCCGGCATTGCTGATCACCACTGGTGCGCGGAAGATGCGGCCGTCGGTCATCGTCACCCCGCAGGCACGCTCATGCTCATCGAGCAGCACGGACGCGACTTCCGAGGCGATGAGGACCTCTCCTCCCGCGGTGCGGATCACGTCGCTGACCGTCTCGGCGATCCGTCCGGACCCGCCGATGGGGAAATTGGCGCCGTCGATATAGTGGCGGATGAGCATGGCGTGCATGGCGAACGAGGCACGGTCGGGCGTCAGTGAGTCGTCACCGAAGTGACCGCACAGGACGGTTTTGAGTTCCTCGTTGGCGGTGAAGTCCGCCAGGACTTCGGTGACCGTGCGGTCGGAGAAGGCGCGAAACGGCGCGCACAACGCCTCATAGTGCTCCTCGGCCTCGGGCCCGGGCAGGCTGTGCTGGGCGAAGAAGGGCTTGGCCGCCCGGTTGGCCGCGAAGACAAGTTCCACGTAGCGGCTGATCGCCTCGGCCTCGTCGGGGAAATATTCGATCATGCGCTGCTTGAACCGGTCGGCGCCCGCGGGGTACTCGTACTCGCGCTCGCCGATGATGATCCGGTTGTACACCTCGGGCATGGGCGCCCACTCCAGCCGGCCGCCGGTGATGTGGTCGAAAATCCTGCGCAGGCCGCTGTTGGGACGGTGTACCTCACCCAAGGTAGAGGTCGACGCGGTTGCCGCACAGGCGGCAGCAGCCGCTCTGGCCACAGCGCAGCAGTCGGCTGGGACTGGTGTCGGCCACCTGCAGCGGGCGGCGGGTGTGTCGGGTGCGGGGGCTGCCGTCCCAGTGGCAGTCGGTCAAGGCGGAGTCATCCGGGCTCGGAAGCTGCACTGGCAGGTGTTCACGGGCCATCACACGGATGGCTTCGAACCGCCTTTTGGGGACGTCACCTCACCCAGCAGTTCGGCAGCTCGCCGGTGGATGGCCAACTCGGCCTCCAGCTCGGCGATACGCTTGCGGGCCGCAGCCAGTTCGAACAGGTCGCTGCTGTTCGTGCCGGGCAACTGTCCGGTGTCGATGAGGTGTTGGCGCCGCCAGACGTAGATCGTCTGGTCGCTGATGCCGAGGAGCTGGGCTACCTCGGCGACCTTCTGGCGCCGTGCGGGTGCGCGGTCCTGATGTCGTGTACCGCGCCGGACGGGCTGCCGCCGGCCAGTCCCGCGACGGGCGACCGTGGGCCTGACGAACCTGGCCGCGCCATGACGTGGCGCGGCCAGGAGATCGGCAGTGAGCTGCTGCCAGCCGGAACGGCGCCGCGCGGCAGCGCCCCACAGATCCACTCAGCGACGGGCCATCGCTTCCTGGGTTGTGTAGCCACCCATCGTGAAGCGAAGGCTGGTGACGTAGGCCACCGGGGCGTCGTCGAGCCGTCGGCTGTCGTGCAGCGGCAGCATCCGGTAGATCTGCCCCTTGCCGGGCGAGCCCGCGGGCGGGATCTGCCGCACGTCATCGATGGTGAGGATGATGGGTTCCTTGTTGACCAGCTTCATGCCCAGCTTCGGCATGTCGAAGATGGCGCCCACGGCCATGCGGCAGGCCTTGGCTGCCGGCCCTTCCCCCGCGTAGGGGTCGAACGGCGTGCGGATCTGGCCGGCCGAGAGGCACTCGGGGTTGAGGGTGACGGTGATCCGGCCGAGTTCCTCGCACTCGCCGACCATCTTCATCTCGATGAGATTCGTGTAGACCTCGGCCGTGGCCCACTCCTCGGACGTGGGTTCCGATCGGACGACGCGGACGTATCCGTCGAAGTCGACGGTGTATTCGCCCACCCCCGGAACGGCGAAGGTATCCACCGAGCTGATGCCGAGATTGTCGATTCCCGGGACTGGAGGTGTCCAGGGAGACACTGATGTGCCCTGATAGAGGTTGGGCACGCCTTCTGTGGTGACCGGGCGGCCGTAGACGGTCGTGGGCCCGGGGGACGAAGCAGCCATCTCGTAACCTTTCGTCTGGGTGTGCGGGGAGGCATGTCCCCTTTACGGAAGCTGCTGACCGGTCCAGTCGCAGCATGTGAGTCCGGGCTGGTCGGGGATGCCGTCCTGGTCGGAGTCGATCTCGCCGTCCGCGGTCGAGTACACGTGGCGGGAGTTGAGGTCGATCACGCCGTCGCCGTCCCAGTCGTTCAGCTTGCCCTTGAAGGTGCCGAGGATGAAGGCGTTGGTCATGGGGCCGACCTCGGGGTCGTGCAGGGTCGACAGGACGCCGTTTCCGGGGACGAGGATCTCCTCGATCGGCCGGCCCGCGACACGCGAGAGATTGACGTGGCCCCAGCCCTGGAAGCGACCCCGCACGTAGCGGATGGCCGACTCGCCGTGTACCTGGAACTTGGGTTCGAGGTGCCAGGTGCCGTAGCGGGCGAAGCCGATGTTGGCCTCGCGGACACCCTCCGACGGGTCGTCGGCGCGGCCGGACTTGAAGAACGGCCGGGGAACGAGCGACTCGAAGAAGAAGTTGCCCCGGTCGCGGCGGCTGCGGTCCGTGAAGCCGCGGAACAGGTAGTTGTCCACGTGCGGCGTACCGTCGGCGTGCAGGCCCTCGATGGTCTTGGCGATGACGAGTTGACGCTCTCGCGTGGCCACGTTCGGGCACGCGTGCGCCTGGCCGTAGATGCGTGCGAGTCCCTGCGGCGCCAGGGAGATCTTGCCCCAGTGCTGGTTCGAGGGGTCCAGTCGGACGTACAGATCGCAGTGGATCAGCAGGAAGATGGTCTCGTCGAACGTCCGGCCCGGGGTGTAGTGCCCCTCGCGGTCATCGAAGGCCGGGTCTCCCGTCTGCAGTTCGCTGATGAACAGCTTCGACCACTCGGCGATCTCGGGGTCCGGGTCGTTGAGGAACTGCCGGAGCGTCGTGATGGCCTCGGGGCCGCCGAGTTTCTCGATGGCCCACAGGGCGTCCCATCGCACCTGTCGATCAGTGTCCTGCCGGATGGCCTGGGCGAGGAACTCGATGGCGTCCTCGTGGTCGCGGTCCGCGTACTCGAACAGGGCCTGCTCGCGCATGGCGGGGTCCGGGTGCTCAAGCGCTGCCGTGCGCAGGTCCTCGTTGCTGCGGTTGTCCAGTCGGATCGCCACCCGGTCCAGGGCGTAGCCGAAGTCGCTCGCCCAGGCGGCCGGGTCGCCGGCGACGAACCTCGGGTCCACGTTGCTGAGGGTGGTGCGATAGGCGAAGTTCAGTGCCTCGCGCTGCTCGGTGGCGAGGTCCTCCAGCAGCACCGCGTCGTCCCAGCCGTTCGTCCGGCCCTCCGCCAGATCCGCCGGCGACTTCCGGCACAAGTCGATAGCCATACCAGTCCTTCCCTACCACGTAGTCGGCTGGTCGTTACCCATAACTTAAGTGACAGGGGCCTTAGTTCACTTCTCAGAGATTGGCACGCCTGCCGGAATCAGCGCTTTGAGGCGGTCGGCTCCGTGGTGCAGCGGGAAGTCGGGGTCGGCGGCGGGGGTGAGCAGGACGGCGGCGGCGTGCTGGGGGCCCCGGGGCCACGCCAGCAGCCGGCGCAGGGCGGCCATGCCGGAGCGCAGCGGCACCGGGGGCATGCCCTGACGCGCTGCGCCCGCTATCACGCCCATTCGGTGCGCCTGCCCGGCGCCGCTCCACAGCGACCACTCGGCCACGACGACGGCGCACTCGGGAAGCTGTGTTGCGGCGGCCAGCGTCTGTCGACGCAGGATCTCGTTGGCGAGCGCGTATCCGCCCATCATGCGGTGTGTCCGGTGTGCGGTGATCGAGCCGAAGCTCACCAGGACGCGCAGGGATTCCCGCCGGACCCCGGAGAGGATATGGCTCAGTCCTGCGGCCTTCGGGGCGCGCAGCGCGGCTAGGCCGTCGGCCGTGGACGTACTGACGGAGCCGCCCGCGACTAGCCCGGAACAGTGGATGAGGATGGCGGGTCGGCATCCGGAGAGTACGCGCGTCACGTCGGCACGCCGGGTGACGTCGGTGGTCAGGACTCGCAGGCGAGGAACGTGGGCTCGAAGACGTCGGAGGATCTCGCCGTCGCCGTAGGGCAGTTCGCCGTCCGTGCGCACGTCCAGCAGGGTGATGTCCGTGACGCCGGCGGCGGCAAGTGTGGCGGCGGCGCGCAGGCCCAGGCCGCCGAGGCCGCCCGTGACCAGTGCTGGTCCCCGCGGCACCGCACCAGTCGGCAGCGTCGTGGGTTGCCATTGGTGGAAGCGGGCCAGACCGTCCGCTCCGAGCTGCAGCTCGCGGCGTCTGCCCGGGGGATCGGGCCACGCGAAGGCGGGGTCTAGGACCGCGTGGGCGACACGGCGCACGGCCGGTGCCCGGGCGGCCCCGGTGAGTTCCACGGCGGCGATCGGAGGGCCGGGCTCTTCCAGGGTCGCGGCGCGCAGCAGGCTCGCCCCGCCGGCTCCCTGGTGCAGGAGGAGGAGCGGCCAACTGCGCGACCTGCGCAGGGCGAGGCCGTCCAGGAGCGCTTGGTCTGCACGGTGGTCGTGGACCTTGCCCAGGACAACGGCGACGGCTGGGGCGGCGGGCGCGGGTGCCGCGTCGCGCAGTGCCGCCGCCATGCGCAGGTGCTCTCCGAGGAGTGTCCATGAGCGGGGCTCCGCGGGCCCCAGGTGCACCGGCGTTCCCTGCACGTGCAGATGAGCCGCGATGTCGTCCATGGCTGCGTCTCCCGTTGGGGCGGATCGTGACGGAGTGCCGCGTCAGTAGCGGTTGAGGGCGACCAGGAGTGTGGGGATCGCCTCGCCTTGGAAGTCGACGTCCACGTCGAAGTCGTTGATCATTCCTTCCAGGACCAGCAGTGACATCAGCGGGAAGACGAATTCAGGGGCCGCCGCGACACCGTGCCTGCGTTGTATGTCGAACAGGCGGGTCGCGAAGGGTGCCAGTCGGAACTGGCCGGCGGTCCTGCCGTAGGTCTCCTTCACGAGTGCCGTTATCTCCGCGCGGAAGCCGTCCGTGTCGCAGTCGGGCGGTATGTGTTCCGCGCTTTCGAGCACCGTCTCGGCGGCTTCGGTGGCCCGGCCGAGGGAGAGGTGCATGAAGAAGCGGGCGAACAGCAGCCGTACCTTGGGTTCGAGGGGGACGACGAAGCCGGCGTCGAGGAGGACGACGAGCCCGTCCGCGGCCAGGTACAGGTTGCCCGGATGCATGTCGCAGTGGACGAGTCCGTCGATGAAAAGCATCCGGTACACCGACTGCAGGACGTTTCTGACGATCTGTCGGCGATCCTCGTTGGTGAAGTCGCCGGGTGCGAACCGGTCGAGAGGCTCGATGTACTCCATCACCAGTGCGCCCGGGCCCGATGTGCCGGGTATCGGGGCGGGAATGCGAAGGAACCGGAATTCGGCGAGGTTCGCCCGGAGCGCGGCCAGCGCCTCCCCCTCCTGCGCGAGGTCGAGCTGGCGCAGGAGTGCGCTGCCGAGTTGGCGCACGATACGGCGGGCGGGAACCTTGCTCAGCGGTGGTAGACGTTCGAGCCAGCGGGCCCCGGATTCGAGGAGGGCGAAGTCGGCCTCCATGGCGTGCCGCAGGCCGGGGCGCCGGAGCTTGACCGCCACCGGCGTGCCGTCCACCAGGGTCGCACGGTACACACAAGCGATGCTGCCGCCTGCGATCGCCGACCTGTCGAATGTGGAGAACGGCCAGTTCTCAGGGTCGGGGTAGGCGTCTGCCAGCGCCTGGTCGAGCTCGGCAGCGCTCATCGCCGGGACCCGGTCATGGAGGCACGCCAGGGCGGAGCAGATGGCTGGGGGCAGTAAGTCGCTCCGTGTGCTCAGCAGTTGGGCGCCCTTGATGTAGGTGGGACCGAGGTCGCTCAGTAATCGCGGCCATCGGCCGGGAAGGGCCCTGCGTCCGCTTCGTGCGGTAAGCCGGTCGGCCGCTCCGGCGACGAGATGGCGGGATGCCACCGCGGCCAGGGACGCGATGCGACGGCATCTGTCCGGCAGACCGACGTGTGCGGTGAAAGGCAGTCCGGTCAGTGGGGGGAGGGCGGACAGAGGTGGTACGGCCATCACACCTCCTGGGTGTGCCGACGTCGGCTGCGCGTCCCGGCGGCACTGGACACCCACGGGGCGTGCGTCCGTCGGAGTGGAGTGTTGACATACAGAGAATACTTAATAATCATATAGCGTTATTGATCGGTTGTCAGGTGTCCCGGTCGGTCTGGAGCCTCCCGGAGGTCGGTGTGACCCGCTTCAACGACGTCCAGGCAGACATCGACGTCGCGGTCCCCCTCGAGCGGGTGTGGGAAGCGATCACGGACCCGGAACAGGTCTCGCGCTGGTTCGGCGACCTCCATGAGCCGCTGCGCCCAGGGCGCCCGAACCGCCTCGACTTCGGGGACGGCGACTTCTTCACGCTCGACGCGCCGGAATTGCACCGGCCGCACATGCTCAGATTCTCGTGGCGCTTCCTCGGCGTGGAAGCGCCCTCCCTCGTCACCTGGACACTGCGTGAGCAAGACGGCATCACCACGGTGGACGTGCACCAGCACGGCCACGACCTGCCGCCGACCGAAGTCGCGGAACTCCAGGAGGGATGGCGGGACTTCCTGGACCGGCTGGCGGGCTACCTGCGCCACGGACGGCCCACCCGCTACGCGTTCCGCGATCGCATCGACGGCTCGGTGCGGCTGCCCGGCAGCCGATTCCAGCCGCTGCACGAACCGGACCTGTACCGGTGGATGCCGATCGCCACCGACGGCTTCACCCCCCGCTGGTTCTTCATCGTGGACAGCGAGGGGCCGCGCCGGTTCGGCATCGCCCGCTGGGAGGTCGTACCCGGGCGCCGTGCCACATGCGAGATCGCCGTCCCCCCGTCCGGAGCCCCGACCCGCTGCGTCGCGGAACTGGAGACGGACGCCACCGGCGCGCGGCTGCGGATTCATCATGACGGCTGGAGCGGGCTCGGCATCCCGGCCCGGCAGGCGCTGATCCTGCGCCGACGTTTCACCGCCACCTGGCTCGCGTCGCTGGACACCGTCCTCGCCCTGTCGGCCGCCGTACCCGTCTCGAAGGACACACCATGACGACTCATCCGCACGCGCTCCCCGGCCGTGCGGCCTGTGGCGACTGCCGGACCGGCCAGGAGTGCGGCACACACTGTCCGTCGCCCTCGGATGCAGCGCGTCTGGCTGCGGTGGAACGTGCCATCGCGCGGATGACGCGTAATCTCGCCGATCCGCAGTACCTCTCCGACCATGCGGAGGCCGGGCTGTTCAGCCCGTTCCACTTCCACCGCGTCTTCCGCTCGGTCACCTCCGTGACGCCTGCCAGGTTCCTTGCCGCCCTACGGATGGCTGCCGCCCAGAGACTGATCATCCGGGACTCTCCTCGCATCATCGATGTGTGCACCGCTGTCGGGTATTTGAGCCTGGGGACCTTCACGACCCAGTTCACCCGGCTCGTCGGCGTCTCTCCCCGGCGCTACCTCACTCTGGTCGAGCAGCACGGACAGCAGCGGATCGGTGCGCTGGCCGACTGTACGGCCCCGCCCGTGGCCCCGACGTCCACCGGGGGTGTCCTGTCCGGTGAGGTGCTGCCAGCCCCGGGCGAGCTGGCAGCCGAAGGGCTGCTGTGCACGGGCATGTTCGCGCACGGCGTTCCGCAGGAGGTGCCGGTGAGCTGCACGTGGAGGGCGCGGCCGGGCCTCGTCGAACTGCCGCTGCCCTCGCTTCCGCGCGGGAGCAAGGTGCAGCAGATCCTGTCGGTCTGGTTCCCCGCGCGGCTGCGCGTCGTGGATGCCCTGCTGGATTCGGTCGGCACCAACCGCCGCGTGGGCGCGACGGTGGTATCGCTCGGCTCCCCCCACAGCACCTTCCGTGTGTGTCTGCGGCGGACCGCTCCCAGCGATCCGCCGCTGGTCTACGCCCTGCCCCTGCTGATCGCCGAGGCAAGCGCGGACCGGCTGGCGTCCAGAACCGAGGGCCGGTGACCGTGCGGAAGAGTCTCCTGGTCACCGGCACGCGGCTCAGATGACCGGCGCAGACTGCGGCTCTGCCTCCAGCGGGGCGTCGATGGCCTGGTGCCGGGTCTCGATACCCGCCAGCGCGAGCAGTATCACGGCGCAGGCCAGCGGCACCGCGCCCGTAGCGGCGGTGACCTGCAGTTTTGGGGCGGCCAGCGACAGCAGAGTGAGGACCAGCATGACAACTCCGCCGCACTTAGTGAGCCCGGCCACCCGGCCCGTTGCCCGCCCCCGCAGTGCCGTGGGGTAGATCTCGGCGCAGTAGGCGATCGTGATGGCGCCCAGCGAGTACACGCTGACGATCGGAACGGACAGTAGAGCCATCAGCAGGGTGCGATGTTCCACGACATCGTCGCCCAGCACCGTGAAGCAGAGGAGCGGCGCGACGGTCAGGCCGCTGAGCAGAACCGTCGTCCACTTCGAGCTCCAGAACCCGTAGGCGAAAGCGGCCACCACGTTCATCGGCAGACCGAACAGGGCGGCATTGCGCAGGATCCGGTCGGCGTCCAGGCCCTCGATCCCCATGCGCTGCAGATCGGTCGGAACCCACAGCTGGAACCCGTACGTCACGAGGCCCACGCTGAGAGCCAGCAGAAGCAGCCCGGTAAGGAGGAGCGGACCTCCCTGCACGGAGGCCTCGGTGCGCGCGGTGGTGGCGGCAGGCGCCGCCGCAGAGCGCGGGGAGGAGACCAGAGCCGACCCGTACCGCTCCATCACGGCGCGCGCCTCGTGGCCGCGGCCGGCCAGAATGAGGTAGCGCGGGGACTCCGGTATCCACCGGTTCAGCAGCAGGACGAGTACGCCGGTGGGCATGCCGATCAGCCAGAGGATGCGCCATCCGTAGTGCGGTACCAGGCTCTCGGCCAACTGGCTGGTGAGGGCATAGGCGAGGGCGGAGTTCCCGCCGATCAGCACCAGGAGCCAGCCGCGGTGGCGGGCGGGAACCGTCTCGGTGAGAAGCGCGAAGGTCACAGGCAGCATGCCGCCCGCGCCGATGCCCATGAAGAAGCACATCACCAGGTTTCCGGTGAACGTGGGCATCGCACCGCAGATCGAGGTGGTGGTGAAGATGACGCCGGCGAAGAGGATGGCAGGGCGCCGTCCCACACGGTCGGCGAGCACCCCCCACAGAATGGAACCCAGCACCGTCCCCAGCAGCCCGGACAGCGGCAACAGGGTCACCGGGAGACCGCCGTTGGGATGCAGGGGTGAGGTGAGGCCGTACTCGGCCGCCACGCCGGGCGCGACGAAGGACAGCGTGGTCGGCTTCATGACGTCGATGGTCACGGCGAGGGTGAGCACCAGGACGAGCCCGACGTGGGAGGGACGCAGGCGGGCGTCGTCCAGAGCGCGGATGTGCAGGTCCACTGGCGGCTCGTCGCGGCGCCGGGGTGGAAGGAGCCCCCACAAGGTCAGTGCGCCCCCCACAAGGACCGCCGCCATGCCGACGGTCATGGCGGCGTCCGGCTTCATGTTGGCCATGTGGTAGTGCATCGATCGTGCCTCGATGAACATGGGCAGGTGCAGCGCGGCGCCGATCGTGCCGATGACCGCGCCTGCCCAGAAGACGGCTGGTCGTCGGAACGTGATGGCGCCCTCCTTGGGGCGGTTCACGCTCACGCGGGTACCGCCCGGAAGGACTCCAGGGCGCTCACCAAGGACTCGGGGACGGTGATCGGGACCGTCTCCAGGCCGTCGCTGCGCATGCAGGCGACACGCTGGGAACCGCGGGCCGCCAGCCGCTCGCCCTTGGCGTGCAGATGGACGTAGTCGAAAGTGAACTCGACCTGGGTGCTGAGCACTTCACGCAGACGCATCCGGACGGACACCACGTCGAACGCCTGCAGCTCCAGGAAGTACTCGCAACTGCAGTTCACGGTGAACAGTTTCAGGCCCGTCTGCAGTTCGGCCAGCACCTCCGGCGCGTGCTGGTACAGGAACATCTCGCGGCAGCGCCCCTGCCAGCTCACGTAGTTGGTGAAGTAGACGTTGCCGACGAGATTGGTTTCCTCGAAGCCGACGACGTGCCGGTATTCGAAATGGTCAGGCATGCGTCTCCCTTCCGTCTCGAGCGATCGCAGCCACGGCAGGCACTGGTTCGTGCGACGCATTCCCGTCGGTGGTCATGTAGGCGACGACCGTGAAGCGTCCCGCCGCGAACTCGGCACCTCCGTCGTCGCGCAGGGTCCGCAGGTGGGCCCGGTCGGCTTGTCCGCCCCCGGCTTTCCGCACGGCCTCAGTCACACTCCATACGGCAGTCCTGGCGTGGCCGGCCGGCCAGCCCGCGGCCACGACGGCCCCGGCCAGGGCCTCGCCGTCGGTTCCCAGCAGCCCCTGCCAGTCGGTCTCGGGCCGATGCACCACCGCTTCGATGTCACAGCCCACAGGCCCGTCCGCGGCGACCGCAAGGGTGACCCCGGCGCCGTGTGACGCGCTCAGACACCAGCCGTCGGGTGTCAGGTCGGGCTTGCCGTCGCTGCGCCGGGTGACGGGCAAACGTCCCTCGGCGAGCCGGGCGAGCGCGTGCTGGGAAGCTCCCCGCCGTTTGACGACCGCCTCCTCGACCACGGCCCGCAGCCACGGCCCGTGCTCCGTCGTCTCCGCCATACGGACGAGGAGCGGGGCCAGCAGCGCGACGGGCCAGTGGCGCGGCTGCGGGCGGCGGTCGCTGGTGGCGCGGAAGACCACGTCGTCCCAGCGTTCGACGACGCGGCCGGACCCGTCGGTGACAGTGAGGCGATAGGTGAACGCGTCGCCCGTGTGTGCGGTCTCCTGTGCCATCAGGTGCAGGTCGCCGGCCGGCGCGGCAGCGGGGCGTACCGTCACGTGCCCGGCGGAGACCGGCAGCAGGGTCCGGTGCGGGACGCAGACCTGCACGGCGTGCAGGAAGGCGTCGCGCGCGCCCGGGTCGGGCAAGGCAAGGGTCTGGGCGTGGAACATCCCGAACCACCCCTTGTCATCGCCCGGCGCGATCACGGCTCGGCACGTGTGTGCGCTGATGTGCCGGTAGCCCGTCACCCGCTGGAAACGACCGCTCTGGAACAGCAGGCTCCCGTAGAGGTCGCGGGCGGGGTCGAGACGGGCGGCGGGTGCGTCGTCGGCGGATGCCGGTGCCCGTTCGCGGCGGCCGGTTGTGTCGCCGACGTGCACGGTGGCGAGGAAGTGGTCGACGGCAAAGTCCGTCTCCTGGCTGCGCATCGCTACGGTGACGCTTCCGTCCGCCCGCACGAGAGCGGCCGTGCGCACGGTCGTGGTGCCGCGTTCGGGAACTGTGATGGGTCTGAGGAACCGCACGTCGGTCAGCGCGCTGACGGGAGAGGCGCCGGTAACCGCGGCCGCGATCTGGGCCATCGCCTCCATGCCGATGACACCGGGGAGCAGGGCCTGGCCATCCAGCACGTGGTCTGCCAGGTAGGGGTCCGCGCCCAGGGAGAGTTCGGCCTCGGTGACGAGTTCGACCCCGGGGTAGTCGATGAGCACCCGCTCCGCGAACCGCCCGTGGTGGGAGGTCGTGTCCTGGTAGGCGAGGGTCGGCAGTGTGCCGGTGCGGGAGGCGAGGACCAACGGACCGCGCAGCTCCCCGTCCGCGAGCACCCGGCCCAGAATCTCCAGGCAGTCGTCCACGGTGATGGGGCTGATGCCCTGTCGAGTGAGGGAATCGAGCACGCCGAGGCGGTCGCCCATCCCGACCCCCGACCAGACGGACCATTCCAGGGTGAGCCCCCGGCACGTGGGACGGGTGCGGCAGTAGTCGTCCACGTAGGCGGCGAGCCACTCGTTGGCGGCGGCGTAGTGGGCCTCGCCCCGGAGTCCAGAGCGGCCGATGATGCTGCCGAACGCCAGCAGCAGCCGGGGCGGGCGCTCACCCAGAGCGTGGAGCAGCAGCCGCAGGCCGTCGAGCTTCGGCCTGCTGGTGGCCTCGAACTCCTCCTCGTCCAGGTCCTCCAGGGACATGGGGGTGTTCCTGCCCGCACCGTGCAGCACCACGGTGACGGGACCGAGCTCGGCCTGGACTCGGCGTACCGCGGACTCGACCGCCTCGGGGTCCGTGAGGTCCGTGGGGAGGTAGCTCACCCGCGGGCCGAAGCGTGCGAGGTTCTCGGCGAGCAGGGCGTCGTCCTCGACACGCGTCCGTCCAAGCACCGCGATCCGCGCGCCGCTGTCGCCGGCGAGGGCTGCGGCGCACTCGGCGCTGATGCCCTTGCCTCCGCCGGTGACCAGGACGACGTCGTCGGGGCGCAGTCCCGGCTGCGAGCTCCTGGGCAGCGGGAGCAGCACAAGAGCGGGCGTGAGCCGCGTTCCGTCGGCGCGGTAGCGCACCTCGGTGAAACCGCTGGCGGTGCGGATCTCGGCCGCGATGCGCTCGAGCCAGGGCGGGGAGCACAGGTCCCGGTCGCTCACCTCGGGAAGCGTGATGAGGCAGACGGTGACGTCCCGCCGTTCCAGGTGCAGTGTCTTGGCGAAGCCACCGCCGACCGGTCCTCTCTGGACGACGGCCAGGGTGCCGTGGTGCCCGACCACATCGGCCGCGGTGAGCAGCAGGCCGGGGATGCCGGGGGTTGCCCGGTCCGGCAGACACAGCAGCGTCCCTCGCCTGGATGCCTCCCGGGTGAGCTTGCTCGCGAGGGCGGCGGCCAGGGGGTCATCCGGCACCGAGTGCACGTTCCAGCTCGCGGTGCCGGCGTCGGATGAGGACCCGTCGGCAGCCGCCTGGTGCGGTGCCCGGGCCAGAGGCGCGGGCGTCCAGTCCACCTGGTAGGCGCGTACCCATGAGCCCACACCGGGCACCTGTGCCGGATACGGGTCGCCCGAGGACTCGGAGCCGGCGTAGAGGAGCGCGGCGATGTCGGCGACGGTGACCGTGGCGATCGACATGATGTCCTGGGGTGGTTCGACCCCGATGTCGGCGGCGGTCCGCGCGACGATCTGGCCCACGGTGATCGAGCTGAGGTGCAGCTCGTCGAGGAGCCGGGTGCTGGGGTCGATGGCCTCCACGGGCAGTTCTGCCCGTTCGGCGATACGGGCGCGGAGGACGGTGAGCGCGTCTGCCGGGGGCCCCGCATCCGCACCGGCCGCCGGGTCGTCGCCGGAGGGTGCGGCGTGCTGGGCGGGCGCGGTGGGCGAAAAAAGCTCGCTGGAGAGCGGCGCCACTCCCCCGGCCTCAGAGGGCGGGGCTTCCTCGCAGGGGTTGGCCAGGAACCGTAACGGGGCGTCGAGGGAGAAGGGGCGGGTGAGCCGGTCGGAGAACAGCTTCTGCGGCCGCAGCGGCGAACCCAGCACGTAGGCGGCGGCCATGACTTCCAGCAGTCCTCGCAGGAAGGGGCTGTCGGTGGCCGTGCTGACCGCCGGTGTCCCGTCCGCGCAGTCCCTGGCGAATGCCGCGAGGGCGCGGCCCGGACCGACCTCGACGAACAGGTCGGTAGTGCTGGCGACTTCCCCTATGGCCTCCGAGAACCGCACCGGGCTGATGAGTTGCCGCCCGAGCAGCTCGGACAGGTCGGCCTCGGGCTCGATGCGGCGGCCGGTGACGGTGGAGACGACCGGGCGCTGCGGGGCCTTGATCGGTTCGGCCGTCAGCACGGTCGGCAGGGCCTGGGCGGCGCAGGCCATCTGCGGCGAGTGGAAGGCGTGCGAGACGTCGAGCGGAGTGACGTCCACCCCGGCCTCGCGCGCCGTCTGCGTCACGACGGCCACGCCTGCTCGCGTCCCGGCGACGACGGTCTGCCGCGGCCCGTTCAGTCCCGCCAGTACACAGTCCGTGCCGTTGATCCAGCGGACCGCTTCCTCCGGTCCGACCGCGAGCGCGGCCATGGCGCCCTCGCCCTGCGGCGCCCTGCCCATCAGAGCGGCACGCTGGTCGACCATGCGCAACAGCGCGTCCTCGTCGACGCAGCCCGCCCAGTGCAGCGCCGTCAGTTCTCCCAGGCTGTGACCGACGGCGGTGTCCGCGCCGATCCCCGTCTCCTGCAGTACCTTCAGCGCCAGCAGCGAGGCGCACACGATGCGCGGTTGGGCGAGACGGGTGTCCGCACCATGCCGCAGCCCCGCGCCCTCGATAGCCGCGACCTCACGGTAGGCGCAGTCAAAGCGCGCACGCATGGCCGGTCCGACGCCCCCCGATCCCTGGCCAGGGAAGAGGAAAGTGATCCTCGGCTGCTGGTGCCCTTGGCCGAGCCACACACCGGCCGTCGGGTCGATTGTCTGAGCGGCCCCGGAGGCGGCCAGGCGGGCCAGGTGCCGCAGACGCGCAGCCGCCTGCCGTGGGGTCGCGGCGACCACCGCGCCGCGCACGCCAGCCCCCGTCTCTTCCCGTGCGCCCGTTTCTCGGGCCAACGCAGCTGCCAGGTCGGTGAGTTCGGCGTAGGAGATGCGGTCGGCAAGGTCGGCCAGGCGCGTGCACCGGAAACCGAGCGCAGGGCCGTCCGCGGCGGCCACGAGGAGCAGTTCGGTGTCCTGCCGCGTGCGAGCCGCCACCGGCAGGAGGGTCGTCCCGGTGGGCCGTGCGTCGGCGGCTTCCACGGCAATGTGGGTGTTGATACCGCCGAATCCCATGGCGGAGACGCCCGCGCGCACGGGGCGTCCCTCCGGGAACGACTCGGGCCGTTCGGCGAGCCGCAGCGCCCTGCCCGCCGCTGTCAGCTGCCGGCGGGGCTGCCGTACCCCTGTGGCGGGGGGCAGGACGCGGTGCCTGACGGCCTGGACGGTCTTGATGAGTCCCGCGATGCCCGCCGCGGCCTTGGTGTGGCCGATGTTCGCCTTCACCGAACCGATGACCGCTGGGGGTGTCGTGGTGCCGTGAGCGGCGGACAGGGCGTTCAGCTCGGTGGCATCACCCACCGGTGTGCCAGTGCCGTGCCCTTCGAAGTAGCCCACCGACGCGGGCGCATACCCTGCCATCGCGTAGGCCCGCCGGACGGCCAGCAGATGCCCTTCGGCGGCTGGACGGGTGATGCTGCCGGAACCGTCGGCGGAGATCCCCCATCCGGTGAGCACGGCCCGGACGTCGTGCCCGGCGGCGCGCGCGTCGTGCTCGCGCATGAGGACCATGACACCGCAGCCCTCGCCCGGCAGGAAACCCTGGCAGGCCTGGTCGTAGACCAGCATGTCGTCTTTGGCGAGTGCTCCGGTACGGGCGAAGCCGATGAGTTCGAAGGGGTCGATGCTGAGGTCGACTCCGCCGACGAGGGTCGCGTCGGCTTCTCCCGTGGCCAGCATGCGGCATCCGTCGGCGACCGCGAGGAGCGAGGACGCGCAGGCGCCGTCCACGGTGAAGCCACCGCCGTGGAAGTCGAAGTGGTTGCTGACCCGCCCGGCGATCGTGTTGGCCAGCCCCCCGGCGAGGGTGTCCTCGTCGGGGGTGGGGAACGGTGCCTTGAACCGCGTCTCCAGCTCCGCCAGCAACTCTGCCGCGGCGTGCCGGTCCATGCCCCGCTCGTCGAGCAGCCCGGCCAGGACCCGTCGGACGTAGGGATAGCGCAGCCGCAGGGCCAGTGACCTGCTGCGGTCGCCGGTGAGGGAGTTACCCAGGACCACCGCCGTCGAGGCGCGGGGCAGGCCTTCGCCCTGGGGCAGGTTCGCGTCCAGCAGCGCACGGTGGGCCGTATCGAGTGCGAGCCAGTGCACGGTGTCCGTGGTACGGAACGTCGTCCCCGCGACGCCGAAGGCGCCTCTGTCGAACTCGAACCCGTTCAACAGCGCGGCATGGGTCACGCCGAACGAGTCGACTCCGGCCACTTGGGGGAGGTAGTCCTCCGCGTTGAGCCGCTCCCGCGGAATGGGACGGAAGGCACGCCGTCCGGCGAGGACGTTCTCCCACAGCTGGTCGGGGCTGTCAGCGTCCGGGAAGCGGCAGGCCATGCCCACCACTGCGATACGGGCCTGGGGGACACTCATGCGCCACCCCCCGCGGAGTCAACGCCGTGCGCCGGGTGCCAGCGCTTGGCGGCCACCGCGTGCGCGATCCACCAGCCCACGCCGCGCGCGAGGCAGACCACGGTGACGGCGAAGAAGAGGGTGTAGACGACGTGCAGGGCGATCAACACGCCGTAGACGAAGCCGACCGCGGCACCGAAGAGAACCTGGTCGCGGGGGCGGAACGGTGTCGTGCCAGGGTCGGTGATCATGTAGTTGGTGAACAGGATGAAGGCCACGCCCGTCATCACCGACAGGGCCGAGACCAGGTTCTCCCCGAGGAAGGCCCAGCGGGCCACCGCCTGGAGCACGAAGGCCGTGACCCAGCCGGCGATCAGCGGCAGCTTGCGCGTCAGCTTGCCGTTGAGCAGCGTTCCGGCCGCCAGGATCACCACGGGCAGGCCCCAACTGCCGTACACGTTCAGGTGCTCCGTGAAGTGGTACGGCGGAGCGATGGCGACCCAGCTGTAGGTCAGCAGGACGACCGTGATGCCGAAGTTCGAGGGGTTCATGAAGTGCCGCATCCGCCCTTGCACCGGTGCGCGCAGCACGGCCTTCTGGCCCACCCCGACGACCACGGCACACAGCACGGGCAGAATGTGGTCGTTGGCGTAGAGGAGCATGTTGCAGGCGAGCCCCGTGATGTGGGCCGGTAGCAGGAATTCGTAGACGGCCCGCGGGCCGCCGGCGAAACGGGCCGGCCGCCGCTCGCTCCACGCACTGAGAGCTTCCAGCAGGAGTTCTGTCGCGTAGGCGGCGGCGACGGCCGCCAGGGGCCAGAGCCAGGGCTGTTCGAAGCCCAGCAGGGTGTAGCCCAGGATGTTGAGCACCGAGATCGAGAGAGCGAAGTTGCGCAGGGCTAGGTAGCGCGGATCGGGACGGCGGGGTTCCTGGGGCGTCGCCGGGTCGGCGGGGCTGCGCTCCGCCTGTGTGGCGTCCAGCTGGTGCCTGGCGAGATCGGTCATGATGCGGTCACCTCCGTTGCGCGATCGTCGAGCAGCAGGGTGTGCCGGCCCGGCCGCAGTGTGAGCGTCTCCAGGTGCGTCCCGCCCGCTGTGTCGATCCAGCGCACCTCGACCCGCACGGGGGTGTCCTTGGCCGTACCGAGTCCGAAGGAGAGCGTGAAGTCACGTTTGCCGGAATGTCCGCTGCCGCCGTCCACTTGCTGCAGAGACGTTTTTCCGTCGACCGTCACCCGCGCCTGGGCACCGATGGCCGCGACGGTGGCGCCGGTGCCGGCGGACGTGTCGGAGGCGGGCTTGACGAGGTCGAGGGTCAGCCGCCGGTTCACGGATGGGGAGTCGTTGCGGTAATAGAGCGGCGCCGCCCACTGCCGGGCGATGGCCAGGTCCGGCGCCCCGTCGCCGTTGCCGTCCCCGATGGCGATGCCCCGGCTCGGGGTGGTGTCGCCGACACCGAGCCGCCGGGCGATGTTGATGTACGACCCGTCTCCGGCCGAAGCGTAGAACGCCAGGTGCTGATGGCCCGACAGGTCGTCTCCCGGCGTAAATTTCGGCCACACCTCTGGGTGCTTGAGCAGTTCGTCGTTGGCCATGGCCAGCTCCTGGAGCTCGGGCCACCGGTTGGTGCTGCCCTGGACGAATCCGGTGGTCTGCACGATGGCGGGCAGGCCACTGCCGTCGAAGTCGGCGGCCTTGGCGTCCCAGCTCCAGCCGCTCCACGCGAGCCCGAGGTCCGCGCTGTGGTCGGTGAAGGGAGCCACACCGTTATGCAGTTGCCGCCGGGCGGCCGCGAGGTCGGACGCATCGTTCATGAAGGCGAAGTTGCTCTCCTGCAGGCCGAAGGACGTCGTGATGTTCGAGACGAAGATGTCCAGGCGGCCGTTGCCACGCAGGTCCGCGAAGTCGACCCCCATGCCCTTGAAGGAGTCGTTGCCCAGTGCCTTGGACTTGGGGGTGGTGGGACCCCGCCGTCCGTGCAGTGTCGTGAACCGTATGTGTCCCGGCGAGGAGTCGTTGCGCAGCAGGTGGTCGGGGCCGAAGTCGTTGGCGATGTACAGCTCGGGCAGCAGGTCCCCGTCGAGGTCGGCCGAAGCCGCCGCGAGGGTCCAGCCCTTGGCGTCGCCTGCCGGTATGGCGTCCTTGGCTTCCTCGTACACGGCGCGTCCCGCGTCGGGCTCGCGGCGCAGGATGCGTCCGCCCCCGGCGTTCTCCGCGTGGGACATGGAGTGCTGCATGACGACGCGGTCGTCGCTTCGGGTGCTCAGGACGCCCGAGTCCGGGAAGTAGTTGCCGACGAAGATGTCCGGGTGACCGTCGCCGTCGAAGTCGGCCACAGAGACAGCGTTGGAGTTCCAGCGCGGGCCGTGGTAGCGGCCGTCGTTCGGACCGCCGGCCGCCACCAGTTCCTGTGGGCGGTACGCGTCGTTCGACAGGCGGCCGGCGCTGTCGCGATGCAGGAACAGGACGGGGGTGCGCCCCCAGTAGTAGACGAGGAGGTCCATGCGGCCGTCCTCGTTGTAGTCACCCGGCACGCAGCCCATGGGCGCCATCTCGGCGTCCATCGGCAGAGGAGCCGGATCGAGGACGAACGGCGTGTATCTCCGGCCGGTTCCCGCAACGGGCGTGACGACGACCTTGTCCGTCCTGGAGTCCACGATGCAGAGATCCGACGAGGTGCCGGTGCCGTCGAGGTCGTTGATGGCGATCGCGGCGCCCACGGACGAGATCCACGACTGGATCTTCTGGTAGGCGGGGTTGACCGTGCGGACCTTCCGGTCCCCCGCGTCGTAGCCGGGCGGAAAGGCGATGGGCAGCGCGGTGAACGCGTAGGGGGAGGCCGTCTTGGCGGTCGCCTCGGGTGACGGATCGGGCTTGCGGGCCGCTACTAGAACGGTGGCCATGAGGGCGATAGCGACCAGAACGGGTATCCCCCTGCGCAGACGGGAGGAACTGTCTCTCAGCATGTGCCTCCAATCAGAGGGTCAATCACTGAAGTGGCGCTGGATTCGGCTGCGCCACTCCTGGTAAGCGGGCTGCGCGCCGTCCGGGGGCAGTTCCTGCCGTGTCGTGTGGGTGACCGCAGCGGCCTCCGCGGCACCGATGCCGCACAGGAGCTGTAGCGACTGCTCGGTCCAGTCGGTGGCGAGTCCGGCACGCAGGCGGGCCTCCGCGGCGAAGGCGGCACCCTGCCGCAGCTCGGGCAGGTGCTTGCCCGCGCGCTGTGCCAGCAGGGACAGGGCCTGTGGGGTTCCGGCCTCGGCGTAGACGGCTGCCAGTCCCGCTCCGGCCCACAGGTCGGGGTGGCGCTCCGGCGCGAAGCGCTGGATACGGTCGGCCAGGCGGCCGGGATCGGCGCATTCGACGAACCACATCGCCCGGCCGATCCCCTGGTCGACCACGCGGGCCACTGCCGCCTTTGGGCCGGGCCAGGCCGGCAGCCTCGCCGACCAGCGTCCGTCGGCTCGTGTCCCCGTGCGGAAGTAGGCTTCGTGGAACCCGTATCCGTCCAGTGCCAACCAGCGCAGCAGCGGATCGTCCGGTACGACGTGTCGCCACAGGAATGAGGGAAGACGGGCGAGGGCCCATCCCGCGCCCACATGAACCATGTACCGGTGAGCGGCTCCCGAGGAGCCGAGGAGAGCGGCCACCCGGTCACGGCGCCGCGGGCCGATGGCGTCCAGCAGGGCCAGCCCCATCGCGGCGCCCTCGTAGGCGAAGCCCTGATGCGCGCGCGGAACGCCTGCGCCGAGGACGTGATCGAGCTGTTCGACGTCGGTTTCGGAGGTGGCCGTGCGCAGCCCGGACAGAAAGGCGAGGCCGACGGTCTCCAGACGGCGCTGGTCTGCCTCGGAGCCCTGGTGGAAGCCCCTTGCGGCGAAGGTGGTGGCGCTGGGCAGTGGAGTGACGAGGAGGCCACGGAGTTGCAGGAGGAAGCTGGCGGGAAGGCAGTGGACCGCGGACACGAGCTCTCCAAATGTCAGCTGCAGCCCAGGGGTGATTTTCCCCGTACAGGGCACAGGCGGATCGCGGCACGAACGCGGTCCACATTCTTACGGCTATGACTGGAGTCGTTGAAGAGGCGAAGGGTTTCTGGCTGAAATTCCTTGGACTGTTCAAGATTCTATAGCTTTGTGACCCTTCGGGGATGTCTGGCGCATCCCTCCCCCTTAAGCCTCCCATCACCTGGGATACAGGGAGTTTCATTGCTTGAGATGCTACGTGACGCTTCCCGCATCCCGAGATGTTACTATCTAAACCTGTAGTAACAGGTTGAAATGAGGCAGAGTGGCGCAGCGTACGTATGGGCAGATGTGCGGGATAGCCGCCGCGCTGGACGTTCTCGGTGAGCGGTGGACGCTGCTCCTCGTCCGCGAGTTGCTGATCGGCCCGCAGCGGTTCAGCGAACTACTCACCGGGCTGCCGGGCATGGGCCCCAACCTGCTCTCCGAACGGTTGCAGTTGCTCACCAGACACGGCGTCATCGAGGCGCAGCAGGTCGCGGAGGACAAACGCGCGCGGCTGTACCGGCTCACCCCGCTCGGCCAGCAGCTGCGCGAACCGGTCCTCCTGCTCGGCCGTTGGGGCTTGACCATGCTGGAGCCCGACGAACAAGCCCGGACTCGTGCCGAGTGGGGCCTGCTGGCCGTCGAGGCGATGATGCGCGGGCAGGACGTCCCCGACCGTGCCGAGCGCTACGAATTCCACATCGACGACCTGGTGTTCCACATCGCGGTGTCCGACGGTGCAGCGTCGGTCCAGCGCGGCCCGGCGCAGAAGCCCGCGATGACGGCCGTATCGCGCTCCCAGACCTTCATCAAGATCGGGGGAGGCATCCTCGGCCCCTTCGAGGCCGTCGCGGCCGGGGAGCTGTCTCTCAGCGGGGACCCGGAGGCGGTCCTGCGCTGCTGCAGGCTGCTGGGCCTGCTGTGACAGGGGCGGACTCTACCGGCCCGGCGGCCGATGGACCGGTAGAGTCCGCCTCCTTCCGAGCCGCCCGGCGCGGGCGGCCGAATCGAGTGAGAGGAGCCGTTCGTGAGCGAGACCTTCCGCGCCACGCTGGTCCGTGAGGATGGGGTCGGGACGTGGACTTATCTGACCGTGCCCCCCGGGGTGGCGGCACGTCTGGGTACCGCGGCACGCATCCCGGTGGTGGCCGAGGTGGAGGGCGTCTCCTTCACCAGCTCGGTCATGACGGGACCGGAGCAGTCGCGCTATCTCGTGGTGAACCGATCGGTACGGGACCAAGCCGGCGTCACCGACGGGGACACCGTCTCCGTGCGGCTACGCGTCGACACAGCCGAGCGCCGGGTCGAGGCCCCCGGTGACCTGACCGAAGCGCTGGCGGCGGCCCCCACGGCACGCGAGACCTACGAGGCACTGTCCTACTCGCGCCAGAAGGAGTACGTCACCTGGATCGAGGCAGCGAAGCGGCCCGAGACCAGGCAGCGCAGGCTCGCCAAGGCCCTGGATCTGCTCGCTGAGGGACGCACTCTGAAAGGTTGAGCACGGCAGCCGGCGCCTGCGAGCCGCGCAATCAGGGCAACCTGCGAGAAGCTTCCTGCGGAAGAGAACCCCTAGCGTGATCAAGCGTCACTGCCCGGCGTCCACGACCGCTTCGGGGGTTGCCCGTGCCCACAGAGTTCGCCGCACACGATCCCGTCACCGCCGCCGCACCCAGCTGGCCGGATTTCCCCGATCTCGAACCCGGCAAGGCACTTGAGGCGTTCCCCCCGCTCAACGCCGCAACCGCCCGCTCCATCGTTCAGGACCGCTGGGAGCGGCTCGTCGCGCGTGCCGTCGTTCCGGAGCCGCCAGAGCGGGTGTGGAAGGCCCTGACCTCTCCGGAGGAGGTGTGCCACTGGCTCGCGGTGTGCCGGGGCGCGCCTGCCCGCGAGGACCAGGAGTACCTCCTCGACTTCGAGGACGGTGAGTTCTTCCAGTGCCGCACGGAGGTGGCGACGGCGCCGTCCGCCGAGGGGCACGGGGTCCTGCGCCACCTCTGGCGCTGGGCCGGGGTGGGGCCGGCAACCCGGGTGGTCTGGGAACTCGACCCCGTGGACGGGGGCACCCAGATCACTGCGACCGAGGAGGCGTTCAACCCGCCCTCGGACTGGCGGTCGTGGAACGGCAACGGCTGGCCCGGCATCCTCGACCAGCTCGCCGGCTATCTGCGCACCGGTACGACATGGCGCTGGCCCTGGCGACGCATGGGCCCCTACGTGCAGATCGAGCTGGCGGCGGCCCCGTACGACGCCTGGGACGTGCTGTCCAAGCCCGAAGCGCTGCGGTACTGGCTCCAGCGGCGTTACGGCGACTTCACCACGGGATCGAAGCTCGTCCTGGTCATGGGCGACGCCAGCGGCACCGTGGAGATGACCGTGCAGCGGCATGTCGAGCCCAACCAGGAGTTCCCCTCGTACCTGCCCTGGCTCGAATTCGGGCTACGCCGCGCGTCCTGGCCCGTGGAGCTGGGCGGGAAGCTGTACATCGAACCGGCCGGCCTCGACCGCAGCCTCTTCCAGATCTTCGTCGATAACTGGGAGAACGTACCGGCCGCGGTGCAGCGGGAAGAGCGGCAGATCATCGCGCAGTTCTTCCGCGACGCCATGGTGCGGGCGCAGCAACTGATCTCCCCCCGGCCCAGTTCGTCCCACCCGCATGGCTGGTCGTGACTCGCTTAGCCCGCCCAGACGACAGAGGTATGCGATGACTGTGCAGGACACCGCGAAGGTGACGCCAGACCCCGGCCGGGACGTGCTGGAACAGCTGATGTCGCCCCCGGCCGATCTCGACCCCTACCCCGTCTACGCGTGGCTTCGGGAGAACGCGCCGGTCTACGCGAGCAAGTACGGCGCCTCCCTCATCAGCAGGTACGCCGACGTGCAGTACGTGCTGAAGCACCCCGAGGTCTTCCCGGGCGCTTGCGAGGAGGCCATGGCGCAGATGTTCCCGCAGGCAGCGGGACATGAGGCGTACCAGGTGCTGGTGACGTCCCTCGTCGGCAGCAACCCGCCCAAGCACACCCGGCTTCGCGGGTTGATCGGCAAGGAGTTCACCTCCCGGCGCGTGGGCGGACTACGGGCAGCCGTCGAGTCCCTGGCGGATCGTCTGGTGGACGATGCCGCCGAACGGCTGCGGGCCGGGGAGACGGTGGACCTGCACACCGCGGTGTCCCTTCCCACGCCCCTGCACGTGATCTCCGACCTGCTGGGCATACCGTCCGCCGACCGCTCACGGCTGGCGGTGCTGGTGCCGGCGATGATGAACGTGGTCGACCCCGCCGCTTCGCCCGCGGCGGTGAACGCCGCCGACGCCGCCTTCCATGAACTGGGCGACTACCTCGGCGCATTGATCGCCGAACGGCGCAGGACGCCCCGGGACGATCTCATATCCGCACTCGTCCTCGTGCATGACGACGACAACCACCGGCTGAGCGACGGCGAGTTGCGCACGCTGCTGTTCACCTTGTGGTCGGCGGGGTTCGAGACCACGGCTACAGGCATCGACAACGCCCTGCTGGTCCTCATCGAGCGGCCGGAGACGCGGAAGTGGCTGCTCGGCGATGAGCCGAGCGCCACTGCCTTCGTGGAAGAGACGCTGCGGCACGATCCCTCCGTGCAGGTCGCGCCGGGTATCCGGTTCGCCGCCACGGACACGGCCTTGAGCGGGGTGACCATTCCGCAGGGCACGCAGGTGCGACTCATGCTCGGCGCCGCGAGCCGGGACCCGGCGGCTTATCCGCAGCCGGACGACTTCATGCCCGGACGGGGCGGAGCCACCCCGCTGAGCTTCGGAGCCGGCATCCACTACTGCCTCGGGGCCGGGCTGTCCCGCCTGGAGATGACGGTCCTGTTGCCGCGTCTGCAGCGCAAGCTCCCGGCTCTCGCCCTGGACGGACCGCCCGGACGCCGCCGGTCCATCCCGCTGCGGGACTTCACGTCCCTCAAGGTGCGGCTCGCGGAGTGACACGGGTTCTCGGTACGCAAGGGCGACAGGAAGGGGCGGCCGTGGCTGACTCGATCACGGTGGAAGGACTCGGCAAGCGACTGGGCAAGAAGCAGGTCCTGGAAGGGATATCCCTGTCGGCACCCCCAGGGGCGGTGGTCGCGCTGCTGGGGCCGAACGGCGCCGGCAAAACGACGATGGTGAGGGTGCTCTCGACCCTGCTGCGACCGGACGCGGGACGAGTGGCGATCTGCGGAGTCGACGTGGTGGCCAACCCGCGGCGCATCCGCGCGATGATCGGTCTGACGGGTCAGTTCGCCGCCGTGGACGGCGTGCTCACCGGCCGGGAGAACCTCGAACTGGTCGCCCGTCTGTACCGGATGGGCAGGTCCGCAGCCCGGGCCAGAACGGACGAGCTGCTGGACAGGTTCGGTCTCGGCGAGGCCGCGGACCGTCTGGTGCGCACCTACTCGGGCGGTATGCGCCGGCGTCTGGACCTTGCCGCGAGCCTGCTGACGAGGCCGGCAGTGCTGTTTCTCGACGAGCCGACGACCGGGCTCGACCTGCGCTCCCGCCTGGACCTGTGGTCGGAGATCGAGCAACTCGTCAAGGACGGCACCACACTGCTGCTGACGACGCAGTACCTGGAGGAGGCGGACCGGCTCGCCAGTACGGTGACCGTCCTCGATCAGGGCCGCACGGTGGCCCAGGGAACACCGGCCGCGCTCAAGGACCAGATCGGCGGCGACCGCGTCGAGTTCACGCTGGCGGACCCCGCGGATCTGGACCGCGCCACGGGCATCCTGCGGTCCCACATCGACGAGGAGCCACAGCTCGACCGAGCGTTGGCCCAAGTGACGCTACGCCTGCCCGACGGCGACGACGCGGTCGGCGCCATGCTGCGGGACCTGCGCCACAGCGGCATGGAGGTGGCCACCCACGCGGTCCGCAGCCCGACTCTGGACGACGTTTTCCTGACCCTGACCGGCACCAGCATCGCCGACAGCGAAAGAGCACACGACGACGCGGGTGGCGGACGCACGGCGCGTCGCGGCCGCCGCCCGATGAGAGGAGAAGGACGATGAGTACGCCCGTGTCCGCAGGGGCCCCCGGAGCACTGCAGGGCCTCAACGACGCCTGGCTCCTGGCCGGCCGGAACATGCGGCACATCCGGCGACGCCCGGACCAACTCATGGCAGCGGTCCTCCAGCCCATCATGTTCTTCATCCTGTTCGCCTACATCTTCGGCGGCGCGATCACCGTGCCGGGCGGCAACTACAAGCAGTTCCTGCTGCCCGGTGTTTTCGGCCAGGTCATCGTCTTCGGCGGGCTGTCGGGCATGTGCGTCGGCATCGCCGAGGACATGCGCAACGGCATGATGGACCGTTTTCGCTCCCTCCCCATCAACAGCGCCGCTGTCCTGTTCGGAAGGACCATCGCGGAGTCGGTACGCAACCTGATCGCACTGGTCGTGACCGGCGCCGTGGGTCTCACCTTCGGGTTCCGCTTCCACGGATCGTTCACCGACACCCTCGCCGGCGCCGGCATCCTGCTGCTGTTCGGCTTCGCGCTCTCCTGGGTCCTCGCCTGTGTCGGCATCACCGCGTCCAGCGCAGAGGGCGCCCAGACCACGGCGATGCCGTGGCTGTTCCTGCTGGGATTCGTCAGCTCGGCCTTCGTCCCCACCACCGCGATGCCCGGGTGGCTGCGGGCCGTGGCGGACCACAGCCCGGTGACGCTGACGATCAACGCGGCACGCGCCTGGTTCAACGGCGCGCCGCCGGGCGACCAGTGGTGGCAGTCCATGGTGTGGTCGGCGGCGCTGCTCGTCCTTTTCGTCCCGCTCGCCACGCGGCTGTTCCGCCGAGCCGTCGCTGCCTGACCAGGCACCCTTGCCGACAAGAGAGGCAGCTTCGTGGACATCATCGGAGCCGGTCTTGGCCGCACCGGAACGACCTCGCTCAAGCAAGCCCTCGACATCCTGGGATTCGGCCCCGTTTATCACACCAAGGAGATCTTCCGCGATCCCCGGAGGCTGGCCGACTGGGAAGCCGTCGTGCACGGCGGCGAACAAGACTGGGACCGTATTTTCGACGGCTACCGCTCAACGGTGGACTGGCCCGGTGCGGCGTACTGGAAGGAACTCTCCGACTACTACCCCAAGGCCCAGGTCATCCTCACCACCCGGAATCCCCAGACATGGTACGCGAGCTGCCGGAACACCATCTTCGTCTCGTATCGCCGGGAATTTGTGTGGCGTATCCTGCTCCCTCTCATGCGCATCCCGCTGCTGGCCGCAGACAAGCGTCTCCGGAATTTCCGGCAGGTCTTCGACGCCATCTTCCGGCGGCATTTCGGCAACCGTCCCATCGACGATCAGGCAACGGCGGTCTCGGTCTTCCAGGAGCACATCGAGCGGGTACGAGCGGAGATAGCGCCAGATCGGCTGCTGGAATACCAAGTCACACAGGGATGGGAACCCCTCTGTGAATTCCTCGGCGTCCCGGTGCCGGACGAGCCCTTTCCCCATGAGAACGACCGCGGCGCCTGGAAGCGCTTCACCCGCTCCCACGTCCTGCGTGGTCTGCGGAAAATCGCCGCGCGGCCGCTCCGCGGTCCGCGGGGCGAGGGCCGGCGGCGGCCGACAGGGACCGCCCAGTGGCACACGCCCGGTGAAGGGGACACGTGAACGAGCTGATGCAGTACGCCGAACGGGTCTGGACAGGCAAGGAGAACCTGGGCGCATACTTCAGCGGGGCTTTGCGGAAAGAGGGCCTCCGACCGGTCGCCGACGACGTCTGGATGTGGCCGGCCACCGGCAACGTTTACGTCTTCCGCTCGTCCGAGGGCCTGCTCCTGTTCGACTCCGGCGACCGCCATACCGCTCGGGACCTTCACGCCGCGGTCCGGGCGTTGACGAAGGACCCCGTTCACAGCATCGTCTACTCGCACGGCCACGTCGACCACGTCCTGGGCACACCCCCGTTCGACGAAGAGGGGGCCTGGACCGACGGCGCGGGCCCCCAGGTGATCGCGCACGACGCCGTGCAGCGGAGATTCGACCGCTATGTGCTGACCGCCGGCTACAACACCGTGATCAACCGTCGGCAATTCCGCGCGCCGAAGATGACGTGGCCCACGGTGTTCCGGCGTCCCGACCAGACCTACACCGACCAGAAGGATCTGCGGGTCGGCGAGGTGGAGGTGCGCCTCAGGCACGGCAGGGGCGAGACGGACGACGCCACGATGGCCTGGTTCCCCGACACCCGCATTCTGTGCTGCGGTGACTTCTACGCCTGGAACGCGCCGAACGCCGGCAACCCGCAGAAGGTCCAGCGCTATGTTGCCGAGTGGGCTCAGGCGTTGCGCTGGATGGCGAATCTCGGGGCGGAACTGCTGCTGCCCGGGCACGGTGTGCCGATCGCCGGCAACGGCCGGATCGAGGAGACCCTCGTGGCCTCGGCCATGTTCCTGGAGCAGCTGCACGACCAGGTGCTTGCGCTGATGAACCGGGGCGCCTCCCTGGACGAGGTGCTGCGCGGGGCGGCACCGGACCAGGACTTGTTGAGCAAGCCCTATTTGCGCCCGACCTATGACGAGCCGGAGTTCATCGTCCGCAATCTGTGGCGGTACTACGGGGGCTGGCACGACGGCGACCCATCCGCACTGCGTCCGGCCGCCAAAGCCGAACTGGCGGGCGAAATAGCAGAGTTGGCGGGCGGAGCCCTGGTTCTGGCGCGCAGGGCGAGCGACCTCGTCGAACGGGGTGAGCACCGACTGGCGGGGCACCTTGCGGAGTTGGCCGCTATGTGTGTATCCGCGACCGACCCGAGCTACGCCGAGATACACGCGGCCCGCGCCCAGGTCTTTACCGCACTGGAGGAATCATCGGGTTCCTTCATGGCCCGCTCCGTCTACGGCTGGACGGCTGCGCAGTCGAGGTCCCTTGCCGCCGGTGGGGACAAAGAACAGGAGACGAGCGGCGACCGTTGGGCCCCGTGACATCGCGGTGCGCGGCTGAACGACCCGGCCGCCGTACGAACGGGCGGTGCCCGGCCGGAAGTCACCGGCCGGGCACCGCCCGTTCCTGTCACGATCAGCTGCCCTTGGGCTCCTTGACGATCAGCAGGTGGTTCCCGTCAGGGTCGTTGATCGAGAAGAACGATCCCCACGGCGCTTCCATCAGAGGCCCGTTCGACTCGAGTCCCTTGCCGGCAAGTTCCGCGTGAAGGGTCGCCACATCGTCGGCGGCCACGGAGAATTGCTGCATTCCGGGCTTCATGCCGCCGACGTCCCAGGTGACCAGGACGATGGAACAACCGCCACCCGGCGCGGCGAGCTGGAGCCAGCGCAGGCCAGGCTCTGGAGGCATCTCCTCAGGCGTCATCTCGTGGTCGTTGATGACCTCGAAGCCCAGTTTTTCGTAAAAGTCTTTCGCGACCTCCTGATCGGTCACCGGGACAGAAAGGAGCGTAATGTGACTGATGCCCATGCGCGCACTCCAACTGAAAGTAGGGCAGTCGGCCTTTGACGCTGCCAGGCTAGCCGATATGGTCGGCATCCCGTGGCTGCACAAGAAAAGCAGTCATGAACCTCTTCCCTCCGCGCCGGGAGCCGGGCGTCTTCTCGTCGGGCCGAACGCAGTTACTCGCTGATTCCGGCGGCAGCCGCCTCGGACGGATTGAGGTCGCAGACACGGACCAGGACGTCATAGGCCACCAAAGCGCCCCGGACGACTTCGTTGTAGAGGTCCTGCGAGGCCAGGGCGAGGTCACGCATCGGCTGCATGAACATCATGAAGAACGCGTTGAAGTCATAGTTGGCCAGAATGGTGTGGCCGTATTCCTCCATGTTCTGCAGCAACTGCACCCTGACCCGCAGCTTGCGCAGCCGGGAGATACGCGCCTGCGCCATGCCGGTGAACCCGCCCTCGCCCAGCTGACGCAGCGTCTGCTCGTAGCACTCGTCGCGCCCTTTGGCCAGAGCCGCCGCCGCGTACGCCTGCAGACTCTGGTACTGGCCGACGGCCAGATCGATCTGGCCCACGGTGCCGTCCAGCGCCCGGAAGCAGGCGTCATAGGTCGAGCTGACCTGCTTCATGGCGGAGGTCACCTTGTCCGGGTCGACGTCACCGGTCGGCGAGACGGCCGTCCCGGAAGCCTCCACCACATACCGGACCGTGTCGTCGAGCGCTGCCAGCGCGTCCATCGTGTCTCGCACAGACCGCAGGGTCGCGGCGGTCGCCACGGCGTCGGCGACCAAGCCCTCGGTGATCTCCGCTGCCTCGTCGGTCGAGTAGTTGGTCGGAGGACATTCGTTGTGCAGGCCGAGTACGCCCACTGCCTTCTCCTGTCGCCGGGATACGGGGAGTGCTCCTAGACAATAGGAAGCAGACCGCTCGGGCCACTACTTCCAGATTGCCTCCTGGGGCACGGCACAGACGAGCAAGACGGAAGAACACAGCGTCGGCCGTGGTGGGGAAGGATGCGTTTCACGGCGTGCCCGAGCGAAGGGAAGTGCCACTCCATGCAGCAGGGAACCTCCAAGGCCGGCGAAGGAGACACGGTTCCTGAGGTGTTCGAGCGCGCGGCGCCCGCCTACGACAGGACCGGAGTCGAGTTCTTCACGCCGCTCGGCCAGCGTCTCGTAGAAAGCGCACGGCTCGGCCGCGGTCAGCACGTCCTGGACGTCGGCTGCGGGCGTGGGGCGTGCACCGTGCCCGCAGCCGAAACAGTGGGGGACGAAGGGCGAGTAACGGCCATCGACGCCTCACCGGCCATGGTCCGAGCTACGGCCGAACTGGTGGCGGAGCGCTCGTTGCGGCAGGTCGCCGTCGAGGAGGGGGACGCGATGTCCCCGTCCTTCCCCGCGGGCTCTTTCGACGCCGTGGTCGCCGGGCTCGTCGTCTTCATGCTCCCCGATCCGGCGACTGCGCTGCACAACTACGCCATCCTGCTGCGGCCCGGCGGCCGGCTCGCCATGAGTTCCTTCGGACCGGTCGACCCCCGCTTCTTCCATGTCACGGACGTGCTCCTCACCTTCCTGCCGGACGGGCCGCCGGACATCCCCGGGCAGGGAGACTCGCCCTTCGGGAGCAGAAACTCGCTGATCCGTCTGGTCGATTCGGCGGGCTTCAGCGAGGTGACCGTAGACGAAGCCGGCTTCGACCTCCGCTTCAGGCAGCCCGGACAGTGGTGGGACTGGCTGTGGCAGACCGGAGGGCGGGTGGTGCTCGACGCCATCCCGCCGGACCGGCTCGACGCCGCACGGGAGGCCGCGTACCAGCGTATGGAGGAGGTGCGCGACGCGGAAGGACGACTGACCGTGCGCTGGAACGTGTGGTTCACCCACGCAGTCTCCCGGAAGGGATGATGCAGAAGATGCCGACTCAGCCTCCCCTCGCGCCCGGCGCTCTGCCCATGGTGGGACATGCGGCGTCGTTCCTCCGCGATCCCGTCGCCGTGATGAGGTCCGGCCAACAGGCGCACGGACCGGTCTTCTCCATCCGTCTGGGCCCGAAGCGGGCAGCTGTCGTAGTGGGCGTCGAGGAGAGCCGAGCGGCCCTGGCGCTCCCGGAGAGCACACTCGCGGTGCGACCGGTCTACCAGTGGCTCAGGCCGATGTTCGGCGAGGTCATGCAGGCCGCCGCCCCCTCCGACTACCTCACGCAGCGCGCAGCACTGCTGCCCGCCTTCCGCGGGCGTCAGGTATCCGACCGGGTGACGCATGTCGCCCAGGACATACACGCCTGGACGATGGCACTGGGCTCTTCGGGACGGTTTGACGCCAACCGGGACGTGGAGCGCCTCACACTGGACATTGCGATCGGGCTCGTCCTGGGCACACAATTCCGTGTGCGCCACGGTGAGGAGTTCCGCGCTCTCTTACTCGACGTGGCCGCCGGCATGGACTTCTTCCTACCGGAGCGCTTTCCCGCGCCGCGCCTGATACGCCGCAATCGTGCCCGCCGCGCCCTTTTCGCCATGCTGTCATCAGAACTCAACGCGGCACGGACCGAGCCAGACCCGGAGCGGCGCGGATACTTCGGCCACATCATCCTAAGCCAGGACGCATCCGGAGCCTCGTTCGATGACGACACGGCAATCGGACTCACGCTCATCTTGTGCTACGCATCGTACGAGACCACAGCCGCGCAACTGGCTTGGGTGCTGGTCCTGCTGCTCCAGCACCCCACCTATCACAAGCGAGTGCTGGACGAGGTACACACACATCTTCCCCATCATCAGAGCCTGCCGACCCTCGCCGACCTGCGCAGGCTGCACCTGCTTGGCGCTTGCCTACTCGAAGCCCAGCGCCTGCGCCCCGCCACCAGTATGCTGACTCGATTCGTGGCCGAGCCTGTCACTGTCGGCGGCTACGAGATACCCCAAGGATGGAACACCTTGTTCTGTCCCCCGGTTACACACCGCTCACCAGACCTCTATCCCGCACCCGACACCTTCGACCCCGAGCGCTTCTCCTCCGAGCGGGACTCTGACGGGCGCGCCGCAGGGCGACTGCTGAACCTCGGCAGCGGGATCCACACATGCCTCGGCGGCCACCTTGCCGACATCGAGATGCGCTTGGTCATCGCGCTGCTCCTACGCCGCTTCGAGATGCGGCTCGTCGATCCCTCGCCAGCGCCGACGACGAAGCCCGGGCCGAGCAGGCCCGCAGGCCCCTGTCTGATTGAATACCGCAGCCACTCTCACGTTTGACACCAGAACCTGGACCTGAGCCAGTGGCCAGCTCTCAGGCAAGCTGGACGGCCTGCAGCAAGCTCTGAACAGCACAGTGCCAGGACAGCATGCCGTCCAATCACTGATTCCTCATACCGTCCGTCAAGCCGCGACAGCGATAGGCACCGTGAGCTCGCAGCCCCGCCGCTCTGGGAGAAAGACCCAGAGAACACTGACACGGCGACGGGCCGAGAGCGAGCACAGCCTGGGTGTGACGCTCCCCCTCGGCTCGCTTGCGGCCGCAGAACCGGCGCGACTCCTCGCAGTGCCGGATACCGAACAAGTCGGGGGCGTAAAAGATGCTTTCGGGCGGCGGTTGTATCGCCGAGGACGTCTACGCTCTTCCACCGAGGCCCGAGTCTCGAATCAATGGAACAGTTTTGCAGCTATGACCGACCACCAACGGGCAGTTTTCAGCAGCATACCGCATCAAGGGCAATGCAGGGTTTATGGAATCGAGGCGAAGAGGAGATGGATTGACGCCCCCAAAGCGACGAGATAGTACCGCACCTCAAGCGCTTGACGCTTCTTCCGTTTTGCTAAGTTCAATTTGACAGAACGGCAGGTGATTCGTAACGTAATTACTCAGCTCTCTAGGGCAGTTCGGGGGCCGGCCCTAGGATGTCCCTGAAGCTAGCATTCAAGGAGCGCGTCAAGTGTTACAGAGGAAAAGGCTCGCGCGAGCCGCAGGATCTCTCACCGTGCTGGGTTTGGCAGCGGTCTTCTGCTTTCAGACCCCCGCCTCAGCAGCGGCCCCGACAGCCACCGTGACGCCGTCGTCGGGACTCTCAGATGGGGCGGTCGTCAGGGTCACAGCGGCCGGCCTGGAGCCTGGGACCACATACAACGTGGGCGAGTGTGCCTCGGTGGACGGTGGTTCGCTCGCCTGCGACCTGGCAGGATTCATCCCGGTGGTCGCCGACTCGAACGGTGAGCTGGAAACGCAGGTGACCGTACACAGTTCGTTCACCGGCTATCTCTATGACGGCACAGCCTGGGGCCCCGTCGACTGCGCAGCGCTGCAGTGCCTCGTCGGCATGGGGGACTCGTCGGGCAACGGCCCTGACGGCGTTCCCATTTCTTTCTCATGATTTGGCGGTGAGGCTGGCACCGGCGTGGACGTCCGTAACGGCCCACGCCGGTGCCGTATCAGGTGTTGGGGCTGCCGCCGGAAGCGCGCTCTCGGATTCTGCTTCGCGTGCGCTACTGAGGTTTTCACTTCGGGGTGACGGTGGTTTCGGCAGTGGGTGTATGCCGGTGGGAGATGAGTCGGATCGCTGAGAATTGACCGGTCCAGCAGACTCCGAAGGCCGTCATGCCCCCCAGCTATCCACCTGAGTTCGGCCGCCGGGTCCTCGATCTGGTCGAGTCCGGCCGGAAGGTCGCGGAGGTGGCGAAGCTCCTCGGCATCAGCGAGCAGACGATATACGTCTGGCGTCGCCAGCATCTGATCGACACCGGGCAAATGCCGGGTGTCCCCACGCACGAGCAGGCCGAACTGGCCGCAGCCCGCAAACGGATCGCGGAACTGGAGGCGGAGTTGGCCATCCACCGCCGGCTGCGGAGCTGTTGGGGGAGGCGGCCAGAACACCCCACGATGGAGGGCAAGGTGTACTGCACAGTCGTCCTGGACACCTTCTCCGTGCGCGAGCCGGTCGCTGTGCACCTGGCGGTACCGTTCGACCTCACGGATCAGCACGGACGGGTCGTCGAAGGCCGCGCCGCGGATCTTCACCGCGAGCTCGTGCCGGATGCTCTCGGGTTGGATCGATTCGTGCAGCCACTGAGCCCGAATCCACCGGCTGATGTTCGAACGGAGCTGGCCCTGGAACGAAGAGATGCCTTGTGACCTGCGATGATGGGCTTGTCTAGGGTCCACAACCGCAAGAA
>NZ_KQ949104.1:2193-135987 GCF_001514305.1 Streptomyces dysideae | reverse complement strand
GGGCCTTGAACCGGAATCCTGAGACGGGCCATTCGACTGCGCCAACGCCACGGGTGAGCGGACCTGAGCGCCCTGCGCTTCCTGGACCGCTCTCCCGCCCGCAACCGCCGGCGGCGCTCCATGTCCCGCTGCGGCAACCGCACACAGGTCCGCCCCCAACCAAGCCCGCGGCCAGGCGGAGTGGCCACACCCCGACGGCCTGAACCTACCGGCGGACTGAGCCACCACGAACACCTGGCGCAACCACACACAGCCTCTCGGCGGGCCTCACTCGAAATGCGGGGCTGGGGACGCTCTCGATATCCTGCGCCTGCACGGCGTGGCCCCGTTTGCTTGCAGCGGATCTGGGCATCGACGCGCGAGCCGCATCCGCGGTGTCGTGCCAGTACGGCCGGACCTTCCGGGTCGGCGCGGTAACGGTCGCCCCACTGCAGGCGCCCCATCACCGCCGGGACGAGATCCATGCCCTTGGGCGTGATCACGTACTTCGGCCGACTCCGCGAGCCCGGTTCTTTGCCGGTCTCGGTGGCCAGAATCCCTTCCTCCACCAGCATCCGGAGCAGCGCAGCGAGAAGGTTGCGAGGACAGCCGAGGACGCGTTCGAAGTCGCTGAAGCGGGACGGGCCGTATCAGACCTCGCACCTTCCCGTTCGACCAGACGCTTGAGGCGATGGCGCACGTCGAGCAGGGCCGCACCAAGGCCGGCAAGGTCGTGGTATCGATGGCGCCCGTCAACAACTGAGAGCAGTCCGGCCCCAGCCCCTCCGTCCGGCACGGTCACCGGAGGGGAGACGTCGCCGTCGGCGATCCAGTGGCCACTACGGTCAGGGAGAGCCGCCGCTGTAGGCATCTCGCTGCCTCCCATGCCGTACGTCACGCGACACAACGCGCCGCACAGCTCCACGACGCCCCGAGCCGTGGTCAGGCCCTCGCACCCGTCACGTGTCAGAAGTGCGATCACGGCGGACGGACCGACACGCATGCGTGGGCAGACATGCTCAGGACAGCAGCGTCCGCCCGCCGAGCGACGCACGTCGCCAGTTGGGGGTGCGGTCCTTGTCGACCAGGGCCGCACGGACACCCTCCAGGAAGTCCGGCGTGCGGATGGTCGTGCGCGTGAGGGCGAGTTCGGCGTTGAGGCACTCTCGCAACGTGCGCTGCCTGCCCCAGGCCAGCAGAGCGTGAGTGATCTCCAGACTCTGCGGCGAGGCGGACTCCAAGGCGGCCAGCGCCTCTGCCGCCCAGGGGGTATCGAGGTGGCGCAGGCGCTTGTCGATCTCGCCGAGGGTCGGCGCGCCGAACGCCCAGTCCACGTTCCCGCGTACCTCCGCCAGCCCGCTGCCCGCCACCGGGGAACGGCCGGCAAGGCGGTTCAGGACCACGTCCACCGGGTCGCCGGGGTTGTCGGCCAGGGCCTCCCCGACCGCGTCGAGCCCGTCCGCGGGGACGAAGTGCGTGGCCAGACCCGTGTACTGCGTGTCGGCCGCGTCGAGCCGGTGCCCGGTCAGTCCCAGGTACATGCCGATCGCGCCGGGCAGCCTCGGCAGGAAGTAGCTGGCCCCGACGTCCGGGAAGAACCCGATCCCGGTCTCGGGCATCGCCAGCACCGCGCGCTCGGTGACGACGCGGAAGCTGCCGTGGACGGACAGACCGAGACCGCCGCCCATGCACAGGCCGTCGATGAGCGACACGACCGGCACGGGATATTCGGCGATCCGGGCGTTGAGCCGGTACTCGGAGGCGAAGAACCGCTCACTGGCCTCGGCGTCCCCGGCGAGGCTGTGCTCGCGGATCGTGCGGATGTCTCCACCGGCACAGAACGCCTTCGGGCTGGTACTGGCGATCAGCACAGCGGACAGCGGTATGTGTTCCCACGCGGCGAGCACACGGTCGATGGCGGCGGCCATGTCTGTCGTCAGGGCGTTGAGCGCCTTGGGCCGGTTCAGCAGGATGCGTCCGACGCCCCGGTGGACGTCGGCGAGAATCTCGACCGCAGCGGTATCAGTCATCGGTCGTCACCTCGCCATCCGCGCGGACCTGCTGTCGTGGCCATCACGTTCCTCACTCGCCGGGTGTCAGGCGTAGATCTGCGCGTAGAGATCCTGGATCTCGTCCACGGTGGGTACGACGGGGTTGTTGGCGGGCGACCCGGACGCGAGCGCCTGCTCGGCCATGAGGGGCAACAGGCGGAACCACTCGTCCCTGTCGATGCCGTGGGCTTGAGGGGTGGGCACCTCAAGATCCTCACACAGGGCGCGGAGCGCCTCCACGAGCTTATCGGTGGCCACGGCGTCGCTGTCGCCGTCGGTGGCGGCTCCGAGGGCGCGGGCACAGTCGGCGTACCGGCTCTCGGCGGCGGGCGCGGAGAACGCTGTCACCGCGGGGAAGAGCATCGCGTTCGACAGACCGTGGGCGACGTGGAAATGAGCACCGATCGGGCGGCTCATGCCGTGCACCAGCGCCACGCTGGAGTTGGAGAAGGCGATGCCGGCCTGGGTCGCGGCGAGCATCATCGCCTCGCGAGCCACGAGGTCTCCCCCATCGGCGTAGACACGGCGAAGGTGCTGGCCGATGGTCCGGATCGCGTTCAGGGCGAGGCCGTCGGAGAACGGGTTGGCCCTGCGGCTCACGTACGCCTCGACGGCATGAGTGAGCGCGTCGACACCGGTGTCGGCGGTCAGCCGGGACGGCATCGACAGGGTCAGTTCGAAGTCGACGACGGCGGCGACCGGCAGGAAGGCCGACCCCGGGCAGAGCATCTTCTCGTCTGTGGCACTGTCGGTGATGATGGTGAACTGGGTGGCCTCCGAGCCACTGCCCGCGGTCGTCGGGACCGCGATCACCGGAAGCGCCGGGCCGAGGCTGGTGTGCGGGGCCTTGTAGTCCCGCATCCGGCCGCCCTGGACGCCCAGCAGGCCGAGGGCCTTGGCGGTGTCCATCGGGCTGCCGCCGCCGAACGCGATCACCGAGTCCGCCCCGTGTTCCCGCAGCACGGCCAGGCCCGCCTCGAGCGAGTCGGTCGTCGGATCCGGGACGGTATCGGCGAACAGACACGGTTGCAGCCCGGCGTCCCTCAGCACGGACATCAGGCGTTCCGCCACACCGGTCCCGGCAAGGAACGCGTCCGTCACCAGCAAGGGGCGGCGCAGGCCCAACCCTGCGACGACGTCACCCAGTTCGCCGACGGCGCCGCCGCCGACGCGCAGGATCCGCGGGAGGGAAAGGCTGGCAACCATGGCGGCCCTTTCGGCAAGAACAGCGGAGCATGTCGCGCCCACTGCCCCGACTGTGCGGCCTCGCACCGTGTGCAAACAACCACCAATGACGCACACCCACTGTGCGCAATTGCAGATACGGTCGGGCCGTGCGCCTCCATTTCCCGGACGAGAACCCTGCCCCGCAGCCGGCCCGCTCCCATCGCTCCGTCGATCCGCGCAGACTGCGTGCGGACGATCTGCGTTATCTGCTCGCGCTGTCCCGTACCGGACGCCTGGTGACAGCCGCCGACGCGCTCGGCGTGGATCACACCACCGTGTCACGCCGTGTCGCCGCATTGGAGAGGAGCATCGGCCTGCGCCTCATCGAGCGGGGCGCGGAGGGCTGGACACTGACGGACATCGGACGAGCCGTCTCGGAGGACGCGCGCGTGATCGAGGAGGCCATCGACCGCGTCGTAGACACCGTGGCGGGTCAGGACTCGCCGTCCCTGCACGGCACGGTGCGCGTCAGCGCGCCTGACGGCTTCGGCACCGCCTTCGCCACCCCCGCCCTCGTACGGGTTCGCCGTCGGCACCCCCGCCTCCAGGTCGAACTCATCACCGCGACACGGCAGCTCGCTCTGCGCCCGTCCGGTTTCGATCTCGCTCTCGTCATCGGCGTGCCCTCCAGCAGCCGCCTGGTGACCGAGCACCTCACCGACTACACGCTGGGACTCTACGCATGCGACGACTACCTCACCCAGTACGGCCGGCCAAGGACGGTGGCCGAGCTGCGCGAGCACCCGCTTATCTTCTACATCGAGTCGATGCTGCAGGTCGGTGACCTCGACATCGAGCGTCACCTTCCCGGAATGACGCCCGCCTTCTCCTCGACGAACGTCTTCGCCCAACTCGAAGCCACCCAGCAGGGCGCCGGCATCGGTGTCCTGCCGGCCTTCCTGACCCAGCGGACGCAGCTGCGCCGACTCCTCGCCGACGAGATCGACATCCGGCTCCCCATCACCCTGGCCGTGCGCCGCGAGGCCGTGACGCACCCCGCCGTGCGCGCCCTGTGGGCTGCTCTACAGCATGAAGTCGCCGAACGGGCCGACGAGCTGATGCCGGAGTGAACGCCAACGAGATTCCGGTGCGGTGAACTCCCGCCGATCGAACCACAGGCCGCCGGTCCGCGACCGTACGGGTTCGGAGTCGTTGATCGCTTACCGAGGGACTGGCGGGGGTCTGGTGTTGCCGTCGTCGGCGCGGGAGGCGACGTCTTCCTCCGCCGCCCCCCTCATGAGCGTGCTGCGGGGGCTGGCCCCGCAGCCTTGGACGGCATGATGTCCGGTCCCGGCCAGCAGCGGCGGCTGTCGCCGTCAGTAGACCAAAGCAAAGCCGGCCTTGCGGAGAAGGCGATCGGCCAACTCCGCCGAGTGGGGCCTCCGCGATTCGTGCTGTCGCGGAACGGACGGTCGTGTCCGCCACCTTATCTCTACGAGAACCCGGACTCCCGCGCTCTCGTCCAGCTGCCGTCGCCGACAGCAAAGGCGGCGCAACCGGCGGGCGGGGAAGAGACAGACAGGCGGTGTGGGAGCCGAAGGCGCCGCCGCGGTCAGGATCAGAGCCATGACGCAACCGAAGACCACCCTGATGATCGCCTGGGCCGGAGGCTGGGCCACGCTTCAGCGAGGCAGCAGGACGTCGACCTGCCTCCGGATGTCCTGCACGACCTCCTCGACGCTCAAGGCGATGTTCACGCTCGTCGCCATGCTGAGGAACATCACGGCGGACACGATGTGTGCCAACGTCGCGGCGTCGCCCTCTGTGACCCGCTCGTCTCGGCGCAGCGCGGCGGCGATGGCCTCCTCGGTCTGCGCGACGATGGCGAGTGCTGCGCTGTGTCGGGGCTCCTCGGGGTCGCCGAACACCATCTCTCGCAGGTAGGTGCGTCCGTTGTCGATCTGGGTGCGGTTGCACTCCACGATCGGCCGGACGATCGCCAGCACCGCGTCCAGCACGCCTGGGACGGTCTCGGCGTCCGCCCGGCCCTGCTCGAGCGCTTCGGCGTACTTGGCATTCTGCACAAGCAGGAGGAGTTCGCCCTTGGTCTTGGCATAAAGGAACAGGGTCCCGGTGCCGATGTCGGCCTTGTCGGCGATCTGCTGGGTCGTGACCTCATCGACGCCGTGTTCGGCGAACAGCTCACTGGCGGCAGCGACAATGCGGTCCAGCTTGGCCCGCTTGTTCCGCTCGCGCCGTCCGACCGACTGGGAGGCGACAGACATGGCGGTGTCCTCCAGGAAAAAGATTCTGACTGCAATCAGTTATGATGACAGTCACTACCGCGTGGGCTCGAATGTGGCTGCGCTCATTCTCCCACGGCAGGGGCGAAAGGAGTTATTGCTCCATCCGTGCACAGCCACGCACTTCACATCCCCTTGGAATGAAGGAACACCAATGCCCTCTCTCGATGGAGCAGTCGTCCTCGTCACCGGCGCCAATGGCGGCATCGGCACCCACTTCGTCCACGAAGCCCTGGCTCGCGGCGCCGCCAAGGTCTACGCCACCGCCCGTTCCCCTCGCGCCTGGGACGATGAACGCATCGTCCCCCTGCCCCTGGACGTCACCGACCCCGCGTCGATCGACGCGGCCGTCGCCGCCGCGGCGGACGTCACCGTGCTCGTCAACAACGCGGGCGCCATCCCGCCGAGCGCGAGTCTGCTGGACGTCACCGAGGCGGACATCCGGGCAAACATGGAGACGAACTTCTTCGGACCAGTCTTCCGGCAGTCCGCGGAGCTGGGCCCGCAGTCTCTCCGGCGCGGTGACCAGCAGCTGACGGGCCTGGTTGACCGCCTGTGTGCGGGCCTTCACCGCGGAGCGACGCACCACGCGCAGCGTGCGGACCGCTTCGACGATGCCGTCCCGGGTCTTCGGCGTGCCCGTGGCCCGGCCGGAAACGACCGCCTCGGCTGCGGCGTAGGCGTCGATCGGATCGGACTTGCCCTTCATCCGCCGCGTCTTGCGATCCGGCCGGTCGACCTCGACCACCGTCAGCCCGGCGCGCCGCAGAGTGCGGGCCAGCTCGGCGCCGTAGGCGCCGGTGCCCTCCACCCCGACGGCAGTCACCGTTCCGAACGACCGGAGCCAGGCAAGGAGTTGGCGGTATCCGGTCCCGGTCGCGGGAAACTCCCGGTCGGCCAGGTGGCGGCCGACCCGGTCGGTCACCGCCGCGTGATGGGTCTCGCCGTGAGTGTCGACGCCGCCTGTGACTTCCAGGGCCTGGTCCGTCATGCTGGTCACTGCCGTCCTCTCGCTGATCCCGGTGGGGCGGCACGCGCCGGCCGGGCGGGCGGACAAGACAGTGGCGGGGCTTCTTGACCAAGCTCCTATAAGGTCACGGACGCCCGTCCGGTCGCGTGCGATGCCTCCTCCGCGCGGGCCGACATATCCCCTAAAGGACAGCCAGTCGGCGTCGGTCAGTCCGTGAGTCAGACCCGGCGGAGAAGACACATCACATCCTCACTGTCAGTCCTCGTCGACGTGCACTCCGTTGCCAGCTGGTACGCCTTCGGCGGCATATACAGCGCATCCAAGGCCGCACTGTGGTCGGCCACCAACGCGCTGCGCATTGAGCTCGCACCCATGGGCGTCCACGTGACGGGTGTGCACATGGGCTACGTCGACACCCGTATGGCCGCGCACGCTGACGGACCCAAGATGCTGCCGACGCAGCTGGTGACGACGGTCTACGACGCGGTCGAGGCCGACGAGTACGAGGTCTTGGCCGACGAGTTGACACAGGGGATCAAGGCGGCTCTGAGCGGCCCGGTTGAGGCGCTCTACCCGGGCCTGCACAGCACGAACGCCTGAGCTTGTTCTTCGGTCCCGACGTGACCTCTTCACGCCAGGCCCCCGTGATCCATGGTGCTCTGCTCGCTCATGGCTGGCTCCAGATGCGTGATGGGTATCAGATGGCGACGGGGGCGCGAGGAGGGCCAGGAAGCCTGGGGCGGATGGATTGCTGAGCAGATCCGGCGGTCCCGCTTCCCACCTACGCTGCTCACTCCTCGTAGCGCGGGAGGATGTCGCCGTTCTTGACGTAGGTGAGGGCGGCGGTGACGTCGTAGGCGTGGATCGCGGAGACCTGCGGTACCAGCCGGTTGGACAGGTCTTCGATCACGTTGCCGGTGAAGAAGGCGTCCCGTGCCGCAGTGTCGGTGAACCCGAGGCTGACCGAGGCATGGAAGTGCTGGTCGCGGGGGTTGTCGTGGGCGACGTCCGGGGTGTCCCAGAGCTTTTCCACCCAGGGCAGGAACGTCTGCGTGCGCAGCTCCTTCAGCACTCCGGTGCCGGCGAGCGCGGGAGCGAGTTCCTCATTGACGAACTTCCGGAAGGTGCCGACGCCGACCCCGTCTCTGCGGCGAAGGTAGATCAGAGCGCGGGCACCGACCGTCTGTCCGGGGCCTGCGACGTCGTACCAACGCGAGGAGTTCGGCGGGCCGGCGTAGAGGAGAGTGCGGCGGAACACGTTGATCTCGTCGGCGTAGGCCAGCTTCGTCTGCTTGCGCCCTTTCAGAGGTGCGAGCGCCGATTGGAAGGTGACTTCCGCGACACCGTCGATCTTCCGGTCGGCGGGGATCGCGGTCTGGACCCCGTCGATGGCCGGCCACCGGCCCGTGTTGTGCTCGGCGAGGTGGATCTGCCGGTACTCCTCCAGACCCGGGGTGGCGGAGATGATCGCCGAGTGTGGGCCCTTCCAGTGGTCCATGCCGGTCTGGCGGGGCTGGTCGGTGCGCACCCACAGCAGGATCGAGGAGGTGAGGTGCTTCTTCACTGCCTGGGGTGCGTCGACTGGTGACGTGCTCATGGTGTTTCCGTTTCTCTTCGTGGTCAGGTGGTCGTCATCGGGCGAGGAACTCGACCGCCAAGGGGGCGAACTCCTTGTGGTACTGGAAGATGCCGCCGTGCCCGGAGTCGGGGTAGATGATCACCTCGCTGCCCTTGATGCGCCGGTGCAGGTCCTCCGACAGGACCGTCGGCACCATGCGGTCGGTGTCGCCGTTGGCGATCAGGGTGGGCTGCGTGATTCTCGACAGGTCGTGAGGGGCGGACCGCCCCCACTTCTTGATCGCCTTGAGCTGTGTCCGGAACGCCTTGACCTTGATCTCCGCGTCGCGGTCGACGGTGCGCTCCTTGAGCCGGTTGACGAACGCGCGCGCGGCGGCCTTGCCGACCGGGTCGCGGTTGAAGAACAGGAACTCCTTGGGGTCCGACCGGGTCAAGGTGGCGCGCAGCGTGTCCCAGTAGGTGGTTCCGGCGACCTTGTCGATGTCCTTGCCGCCCCTGGGCCCGGTGCCGGTGAGGACCAGCTTGCGGACGAGTTCGGGGTGCTTCACCACCAGGGCCTGGGCGACGAAGCCGCCGAGGGAGAAGGAGAAGATGTCGATCTTGTCGTAGCCGAGCGCCTTGATGAAGGTGTAGGCGTCGTCGGCCATCGCTTCGACGCTGTCCGGCACCTGGCCGGTGGATGCCCCGACACCGCGGTTGTCGAAGGCGATGACATGACGGCCCTTCGCGACGGGGTCGATGATGCGGGGGTCCCAGTTGTCCAGGGTCGCGGCGAGGTGGACGAAGAAGACGACGGGGATACCGCCCTTCGGTCCCAGCTCGCGGTACGCGTAGGTGACGCCACCGGCGCTGACGGTGCGGGCCGGAGCCTTCGCGTAGGAGGTGATGACGGCTTCGTTCGGGGTGTCGGTGCTGCTCATGACGGATTCTCCTGGTCTGTGTTGTGTCGCCCGTCGCGGTTGCGGCGGGTCAGCCGTTGCCAATGACGGCCTTGCCGCGGATGCCACCCTGGGACAGGGACTGCAGCGCCTGCGGGGTCTGGTCGAAGCCGAACACCTTTCCCACAACCGGACGCACCACGCCCTGGTCGATGAGGGTGGTGATCTGGCGGAGCTGCTCGCCGCTGGCGCGCATGAGCAGGAACTCATACGTCACGCCGAGCTTCTTCGCCTGCTTGCGGATCTTGCGGCTCAGGACTGTGACCGCCAGGCGCAGCAGCGGGTTCAGGCCGGCCTCGCGCGCGAAAGCGGGCTCCGGGGGACCGGCGATCCCGATGGCTTTGCCGCCGGGCTTGAGCACCCGCAGGGACTTCTCGAGAGTCTCTCCACCGAGGCTGTCCAACACCAGGTCGTAGCCGGTCAGGAGCTGCTCGAAGTCCTGGGTGCGGTAATCGATCACCGTGTCCGCGCCGAGCGCGCGCACGAAGTGCGCGTTGGAACCGCTGGCGGTCGTGGCGACGCTCGCACCGACGTGGGCGGCGAGCTGGATCGCGATCGAACCCACCCCGCCAGCGCCGGCGTGGATGAGAACCTTTTGCCCGGACCGCACCTTCCCGCGCTCCACCAGTGCCTGCCACGCCGTGAGCGCCACCAGCGGCAGGGAGCCCGCCTCTTCCATGCTGATCGAAGCGGGCTTGAGCGCCAGGTCGCCCTCCGCGACGGCGATGCGCTCGGCGAACGTGCCGATGCGCCCCTGGTCGGGCCGGCCGTAAACCTCATCTCCGGGCTTGAAGCCGCGAACCGCCTTCCCGACGCCGATGACGGTGCCCGCGACGTCGTTGCCCAGGATCAGCGGCAACTTGTAGGGCAGGATCTGCTTGAACTCACCGGCGCGGATCTTCTCATCCAGCGGGTTCAGCCCGGCGGCCTCCACCCGCACCAGCACGTCGTGCTCTCCCACGGTGGGCTCGGGGACGTCCGCCTCTTGCAGCGGCTCCTTGTACTTGGTGACGACGAACGCCCTCATGAGGCGTCACTCCTTGCCTTAGTCCAATTTGTCCAGGTCTGAGACCGGGTCGGCCAATTCAGCGCGGCACCTGAGGTCTCGCCTCACTCAATCGATCCGAGTACACTCAACTATGAGTCCACTCAGAATTCTTGTCAAGGGAGGTCCCCATGCGAAGCGGTCACATGCCGATCGGGCGCCGCGAGCTGGCCAAACAGGCCAAGCGCGAGCGCATCATGACCGCAGCCCGCGACTTGTTCGCCGAACACGGCGTCGACGGGGTCACGACGCAGCAGATCGCCGACCGAGCCGACGTCGCGATCGGGACGCTCTACCTGTACGCATCCACGAAGGCCGAGTTGCTGATCATGGTGCAGAACGAGAAGTTCGCCGCCGCCATCGACGACGGCCTCGCCGCCGCGAACGCCGCCGCCGGACAGGGCGCGCTGGAGCCTGTCGTCGCTCTCATCCGTCCCGTGGTGGAGTACGTGAGGGAGCACATCGAGAACGGCCGCACATACCTGCACGAGCTCGTCTTCGGCGACCCGGTCGAGCCCTACCGGAATGCGGGTCTCGCCCTTGCCGGCCGCCTCGAGGACGGCGTCACCGGCCTGCTCGCCCAGGACGACCACATCGATGCCGCCGACGCGGCAACGCTGGCGCGGGTGATCACCGCGATCATCCACCTCAGCACCACCGCCACCGTGTACCTGCACCGCAGCGACGAAGCCGTCATCGCCGACATCCGCGACCAGATCCACGCCACCCTGGCGCCCCACCACCGCGCCGCATGACCACCCGCTCCACGAGCCAACCATCGAACACCCGGGAAAGGGGGACCTCATGAGCACGCATGACGAAGACGTCGCCTTCGGCGCCTGCCCCAGCGGGTACGTCGCCGCGCTCCGCGCCGCGCATCTCGGCAAGACCATCCAGCCCTGCTCCAGGGCCGCGTGCATTGCGCCGCGTTCAGCCCGATGCTCGGCCGCCATCGACACCTCCACCCGGGCCCTGAGCAGCCCGTCCGCGCACAGGACCGCGTCGATGAGCTTGAAGAGCGCGTCCGCGCGGGCGTAGTGGGAGTCGTAGCACTCGAGCCGAAAGCGGGACAGCAACCCCAACGCCTCGCCTCTGGATACCTCGACGGGGACGCTCGTGGAAGAGGCCGTTCCCTCGCACTTCGTTACTCGACGTCTCGAAGCGTGAAGAACGGCCGCGTCCCCCGCCGCATCAACGGCTCGGAACCGCAGCCGCTTTGCGTCAGGACCGGACCATCGGGTGATGGGGCTCGCGTCGGTCGGCTGCGATCAGACTCCCGGGCCCCGTGCCTCCGACTGGTCGCTGTAGCCGTGTGTCAATGACGCGAGAATTCCCTTGCGGCAGACATCGAGGATTTCGTCCGCCAGCAGAGAACCGTCCGGGCATGCCCGCGACAACATGACCGCGCCGACCGAATGGGCGAGCATGTCGATCAGCATGGCGCGGGCTGCACCCCGGTCGGCATCCCCTGGCCTATCGCTTTGAGCCTGGAGGACCGTCAGCAGGTTCTCGATCCCTGCCGCGAACTCTGTTTTGATGCCCACCGACTGACGAGCGGCGTCGCCGCTGAGGGCCGCGACGGTGCAGCCGTCACCGCGCCCGTCGCGATGCTCCCGCGAGACGTAGCGCTCGACGAACTCGGCGGGGTCCAGGCCTTCCGTCCGTGCCGCGGTCTGCGAGAGCCCGCTTGCGGAAGCTTCGGCCATCAGGTCGGCCTTGGAGCGGAAGTGCTTGTAGAACCCGCCATGGGTGAACCCGGCGGCTGCCATCAGTTCCGCCACACCGACACCGTCGTAGCCGCGCTCGCGGAACAGCCTGGCGGCTGTCGCGACGATATGGGCACGATTGCGCTCCGCCTGCGCCTTGGTGACTCTCACGATCAGCCACCCCTTCCTCGGTTGACGCTCGACTGTCAAAGCGTACATAGATGTCGATCGACATCAAAGGGTTGACTTTTTAAATTACGATCGTCATCGTATTGCTCGCGCCCTCCAGAAAGGCTCAGACCATGAGTTACACGCATGTGACCGCCCCGACTCAGTACATCGAGGTCGACGGCGACCGATTCGCCTACCGCCGCTGGGGCAAGCCCTCCGGCGTCCCGATCTTCCTGGTCCAGCATTTCCGCGGAGGCATGGACAACTGGGACCCGGTGCTCACCGACGGCCTGGCCGAAAGCCGTGAGGTCATCCTGTTCAACGGGCGCGGCATCGCCTCGTCATCCGGCACGCCACGCAACCGGATGGAGGATATGGCCGACGACATCGCCGCCGTCATCCGGGCGCTGGGGCTGGAGCAGGTCGATCTGCTCGGCTTCTCGATCGGCGGTTACCAGGCTCAGGAAGTCACGCTGCGCCACCCCCAGTTGGTGCGCAAGCTCCTCCTGCTCGGCACCGGCCTCCGAGGCGGGGACCCGACGAGTGACCCCCAGGTGCCTGACTACGCACTGAACCCGGTCCCCACCCTGGAGGACTTCCTCTTCCTGTTCTTCGGCCGCTCGGAAGCCGCGGTCGAGGCGGGCCGGGCCTTCTGGGAGCGGCGTCATCAGCGGGCCGACCAGGACACGCCAGCCTCGCCCGCGGTCACGCAGGCGCAGTTCGAAGCGGTTGTCGCCTACGCGGAACCGCTGCCGGGCGAGAATCCCTATGCCCACCTGAACGCGATCACCCAGCCGACGCTGGTCCTCAACGGCGAGAACGACGTGATGATCGCCTCGATCAATTCCTGGCACCTCGCCCAGAACATCCCCAACGCTCAACTGCTGATCTACCCCGATGCCGGGCATGGTGCGCAGTTCCAGTACCCCGAGCGGTTCCTGAAGCACGCCCTTCAGTTCCTCGACGAGTAGCACTCGTACAGTCGCCGATGCCTGGTTCGCGATGGCGGCACGGAAGACAGTCCGGCAGCCGGATCGTCGCCGGTCTCGCCGCTTTGACCAGCTGCTCGATTCCGGCAGGCGTGCGGGCGCCGTCGGCCGGGGCGAACCCGCGCGGTGCGGGCACGACGCACTGTCCACCGGGCCGTCGCGCCCGCCCCCACCACCACTCGACTGCACAGAAGCCGAGCTCGGACCCGACCACATCTAAGTTTACTTTCACATACTCAGCCGATAGCGTCAGGACCACCCCATCGCCCCGGCTTCCGCGGGGGAACCCTCACACCGCACCCGTCCGAGAAGGAGCACCACCATGGCAGTCAGCCAGCAAGCACACGAGTTCGCGGAGTTCCTCGCGAGCGTGAGCGCGAAGTCGTCTACACCCGGCCTCGACCTGGCCATCATCCGCGACATCGTCGACTCCAACCACAAGGCGTCCACCGAACCCGAAGGCGTCACCTACGCCGAGGTCGACGCAGGCGGCGTACCCGCCCTCTGGGCCATCCCCGAAGGAGCCGACCCCAGCAAGGCACTGCTCCACTTCCACTTCGGCGGCTCGGTCACCGCCTCCATGCACTCCGACCGCAAGGCCGCCGGCCACATCGCCAAGGCAGCCGGCGCCCGCTCCCTCGTCGTCGACTTCCGCCTGGCGCCCGAACATCCCCACCCCGCGCAGCTCGACGATGCCGAGACGGCCTACCGCTGGCTGCTCTCGCAGGGCTACGAGCCGCGGAACATCGGCAGCACCGGCCACTCGATCGGCGGGACGCTCGCGGTGATGCTCCCGCTGCGCCTGCTCGCGAAGGGCGAGGTGACGCCGGGCGCGATCGTCAGCGTCTCACCGTGGACGGACCTCACCATCCAGAACGCGTCGGTGGACGAGAACGAAGACAACGACAAGATGCTCAGCAGGAACACCCTCGAGCTCTTCCGAGGAGCCTGGCTGCAGGATCCCGGAGTGGACTTCGCCGACCCGCAGATCAGTCTCGTGAACGCCGACCTGACGGGCCTGCCTCCCACGACCGTCCACTACGGCGAGTACGAGACCCTCGCCGACGACGGCGACCAGTTCGGCCGCCGCCTCGCGGACTTCAAGGTCACCTCCGAGGTCCACCCGCTGCCCGAAGGTCAGCACTCGTTCGTCCTGGGCGCCGGGCGCGTACCCGAGGTGGACCAGGCGATCCAGCAGATGGGTCAGTGGCTCCGTAAGCACCTCGGCGCGTGAGCAGAAGCCGCACCTGACGGCAGGCCCGCTGACGGCCAGGCCGTAGCACCACCGCCATGCCGGTGACCGGTCCGCCGGTCTCCGGCATTCTGCTCGACCGTACCGGCCGGCATGCGGTACTCGTGTCCGACACCGTTCCGCACGCAGCCCCACCACCGTCCCTCGAAGCCACAAAGGAGTGCGCGATGGGAACGTACGAGGATGCCTTCCGCACCAGCACCGAAGACCCGGAGAGCTTCTGGCTGAAGGCGGCCGAGGGCATCGACTGGGATGTCACTCCGCGACGCGCCCTGGATTCCTCGGGCGCACCGTTCTACCGCTGGTTTCCCAACGGTCGGCTCAACGTCTGCTTCAACGCGCTCGACCGGCACATCGAAGCCGGCCGCGGCGAACAGCCCGCGCTCGTCTACGACTCACCCGTGACCGACACCCGCCGCACCTACACCTACGAACAGCTGAAGAACGAGGTGGCGTCCTTCGCCGGAGCGCTCGCGCAGCTCGGTGTGGGGCATGGCGACCGCGTGGTGATCTACATGCCGATGGTCCCCGAAGCCGTGGTCGCGATGCTGGCCTGTGCACGCATCGGCGCGGTCCACTCGGTCGTCTTCGGCGGCTTCGCACCGCGCGAACTCGCCCTCCGCATCGACGACGCGGCCCCCAAGGTGGCCGTCTCCGCGTCCTGCGGCATCGAGGGCAAACGCGTCATCGCATACAAGCCCCTGCTCGACCGGGCCATTGAACTCGCGGTCCACAAGCCGGAGAAGTGTGTGATCCTGCAACGCCCCCAGGAACACGCCGAGTTGGGGCCCGACGATCTCGACTGGGGCGATCTGGTCGCCGCCGCGCCGCCGGCCGACTGCGTTCCCGTCCCCGCCACCGATCCCCTGTACATCCTCTACACGTCCGGAACGACCGGAAAACCCAAGGGAGTCGTCCGCGACAGCGGCGGCTACGCGGTCGCCCTGCACTGGTCGATGGGGGCCGTCTACGACGTGGGACCGGGCGAGACGATGTTCACCGGCTCCGACGTCGGCTGGGTCGTCGGGCACTCCTACATCGTCTACGCGCCCCTGCTGGCCGGCGCGACGACGGTCCTGTACGAGGGCAAGCCGGTCGGCACCCCGGACGCGGGCCAGTTCTGGCGCGTCGCCGCCGACTACCGCGTCAAGACCATGTTCACCGCCCCCACCGCCTTCCGGGCGATCAGGAAGGAGGACCCGAAAGGGGTGCTCACCGCCGGCTACGACCTCTCCCACCTGCGCTACCTCTTCCTGGCCGGTGAGCGCCTCGACCCCGAGACCTATCACTGGGCGAGCGCCCTGCTGGGCGTCCCGGTGATCGACCACTGGTGGCAGACCGAGACCGGCTGGCCCATCGTCGCCAACCCCGTGGGCATCGAACCCGCCCCCCTCAAGCCCGGCTCCCCCACCCGCCCGCTGCCGGGCTGGGACGTCCGCGTCCTCGACGCCTCGAGCGATCCGGTGCCCACGGGCGTCGACGGCGCGATCGTCGTGAGGCTTCCTCTGCCGCCCGGCGCGCTCCCCACGCTCTGGAAGGACGACGACCGCTACGTCGCCTCCTACCTCTCCGCCTACGCCGGGTACTACCTCACCGGCGACAGCGGCCACATCGACGACGACGGCTATGTCTTCGTGATGGGCCGCACCGACGACGTCATCAACGTCGCCGGCCACCGACTGTCCACCGGCAGCATGGAAGAGGCCCTGGCCGCCCACCCCGACGTCGCCGAATGCGCCGTCATCGGCGTCGCCGACGACCTCAAGGGACAGATCCCGCGCGGCTTCGTCGTCCTCAAAGCCGGCAGCAACCGCGAACCGAGCGAGGTCGAGGCCGAACTCGTCCAACTCGTACGTGAGCGCATCGGCGCCGTCGCCTCCCTCAAGGACGTCACGGTCGTGGCCGCCCTGCCCAAGACCCGCTCGGGCAAAATCCTGCGCAAGACCATGCGCGGCATCGCCGACGGCCACGACGAACCCATCCCCTCCACAGTGGACGACCCCGGCGTCATCGAGACCCTGCGCCCCGTCCTCCGCCGCCCCGGTCACACCCTCTGAACGGCTGACAGCGCCCCGGCCGACGGTGGGCGAGCGCGTCCACCGGACTCCGCGCGGCACGGCCCGTCGGCCAGGGCGGGGGTACCTTGTGATTAGGGGAACCGACGCCCATGTCTTCCTCAGCGATCTCGCTCGGGGGCCTCGCACCCCGAGCGGACCAATTGGGCGACGTGGTGCTGCAACACCTGCTCAGTGAGCTTCCCGAGGTGTGGAAGTACGAGGACATCGCCGCCGTGGCGCCAGTGGCGTTGTCCGAACACATCGCCGCCATTCTGGACTTCCTCGAGCGTGGCCTTGACATGACCAAGGTCAGGACGCCACCCGCCGCCATCGAATTTTCGCCTGCCGACTCGCTGAGCACGGGGCGCCCATCAGCGAGCTCCTTCGCGGCTATCGGCTCGTCCACGCAGGTCTGCTTGATCAGCTCAACAAGGAAGCAGCCTGTGTCGCCGGGTCCCAGGAGCTGATCAACGCGACGACTCTCACCTGAGCGCGATGGCCTTCGAGTACGCCGATCGTACGGCGGAACAGGCTGTCGCGGCCTACCAGAGGGAACGCGATCGCTGGCCGCAGCGGCGACTGATCGTGATCAACGAGGCCGGGACCCGGATCGGGACCGCACTGGACACCACCCGTACCGCGCAGGAACTGGCGGCTGTCGGTGCCGACCACCTCGCCGACCTCGTCATCGTCGACCTTCTTTCCTCCACCCTCCAAGAGGAGGGGACGAACCCGGAGACCGGTCCCGAGACGCTCCGCCGCATTGCCCAGGCCGTCTCAGACGACTGCACGGACCTGGCGGCCGTCACAGGGCAGACGCACACCTACCCGGAAGACTCGGAGCCGGCTCGGGTACTGGGCACCGGACGACCTGTCCGGATCGGCATCACCGCTAACGAGTTGGAATGCCGGCGCTGGCGGTGCCGACGCCGGTGAGGTAGACGCCGCCTTCTACGACGACATGGTCGGTTACGAACCGACCGCACAGATCTACCGAACCAACTCCGCCGCCGCGGCGCGCCGGGTCCACGAACTGATCGAGGAAGGCGTACAGACCGGCGTTTTCCGCGCGCTCAACGGCCATTTCGCCGCCCACGTCGTAGCGGTCACCATCGACGCGGTCCAGTCGGGAATCCTTCTGGAGGGGACCGGGCTGACCGCCGGCGACGCGTTCTCCGAGCTCGGGGACCTTTTGCTGGACGGGCTCAGTTCGGGGCAGGGTGCGGCACCCTGGAATGGTGCCGGCTGAACCGGATGACGCTGCAGACCCCGCTGCACAATCATGCCTATGCAGGCATCTACGCCTACGGCGTCGCCCCCGTGTGGTCGGGACTCAGTGGTCGGGCCGCCACTCGCTGAGGGTGGAGGCAGCCAGGTTGGCCAGACTCGGCTTGATGCGCGCCCACAGGCCCTCCACCGGGTTGGCTTGGGGGCGCATACCCGGGCAGCATGATCACCGTCAGCCAGTCCCGCTCGGCCATGAATGCCTTCATCGTCGTAGAGGTGGGTGCTCAGCCGGTCCCACACCACGATCAGCGGTGCTTTGAGCAGTTGGAGGGCGCCGTCGAGAAGGCGGTGTAGTCACTCTCGCCGAGCGAGCGCCGCTCGCCCTTGGGCGATAGCACAACCTGCTGGGACGATCGCACACCACAGCAATCCCAGACCCGCGCTCACCCACCCATAGACCGAGTCTCATCGACCGGCTTGGCCTTCTTTCGAGTCGCTTGCCCTCAGCGCAGCTCTGGGCCCGATCCGCCCCTGATGCCCGAGTTCTACGGAGCGTAGTCAGCACCAAGTCAGCACGGGAGAGACGAACATGGGTGATGACGTGCGAATTTAGTCAGCACCAAACCAGCACGGGAGTCAGCACGCCACCGTCAAATCACCCCCAACTACGCTTCCCGGACCGCACCAAGTTCGCCCTTCTCCAAGCCTCTCAACCGCCGCTCCGCGAGCGGTCATGGTGGTCCGATGCATAGCCGCGCCCTGAACTATGTTGCCCCACCACATGTGCCCCTGACCTGCACGTTCCTACGGTGTTCCGACACGTACCCGTCCCCACCGCACACGAGGAAGTGGCGCACATGGCCTCCGCAACCACCGCTCCCCCACCCCCGGGCAACCTCAAGCGCATCGTCGCCGCGTCCCTCATCGGCACCACCATCGAGTGGTACGACTTCTTCCTGTACGGCTCCGCCGCCGCTCTCGTCTTCAACAAGCTGTTCTTCCCGGACTCCGACCCGCTCGTCGGTACCCTGCTGTCGTTCCTGACCTACGCCGTCGGATTCGCCGCCCGTCCGCTGGGTGCCCTCGTCTTCGGGCACTACGGTGACCGGCTCGGCCGCAAGAAGCTGCTGGTGCTGAGCCTGCTGCTGATGGGCGGGGCGACCTTCGCCATCGGGCTGCTGCCCACGCACGCGACCATCGGGTCCGCCGCTCCCGTGCTGCTGACCGTGCTGCGTCTGGTGCAGGGCTTCGCGCTCGGCGGGGAGTGGGGCGGGGCCGTGCTGCTGGTGTCCGAGCACGGGGACGCCCGGCGGCGCGGCTTCTGGGCCTCGTGGCCGCAGACCGGTGCGCCCGCGGGGCAGTTGCTGGCGACCGGGGTGCTGTCCCTGCTGACCGCCGTACTGTCGGACGCCGCCTTCGGGGCGTGGGGCTGGCGGATTCCGTTCCTGCTCTCCGGCGTGCTGGTGATCGTCGGTTTGTGGATTCGTCTGTCTGTCGACGAATCGCCTGTATTCCAGCAGGCGTTGGCACGGGCCGAGGCCCGCAAGGCGGCACAGACGGACGAAGCCGAACGGCTGCCACTGGTCTCGGTGCTGCGGCACCACTGGCGAGACGTCCTGGTGGCGATGGGCGCGCGCATGGCGGAGAACATCAGCTACTACGTCATCACCGCGTTCATCCTCGTCTACGCCACCACCTCGGCCGGCGTCTCCAAGCAGACGGCGCTCAACGCGGTGCTGATCGCGTCGGCCGTGCACTTCGCGGTCATCCCGCTCTGGGGCGCGCTGTCGGACCGTGTCGGCCGCCGTCCCGTCTACCTGCTGGGCGCGGTCGGTGTCGGCGCGTGGATGTTCCCGTTCTTCTCCCTCATCGACACGGGCGGCTTCGGCAGCCTGCTCCTCGCCGTGACCGTGGGCCTGGTGCTGCACGGGGGGATGTACGCACCGCAGGCCGCCTTCTTCTCCGAGATGTTCGCGACCCGGATGCGCTACTCGGGCGCCTCCATAGGCGCCCAGTTCGCCTCGGTCGCGGCAGGCGCGCCCGCACCGCTGATCGCCACCGCGCTGCTGTCCGACTACGGCAGTTCCACCCCGATCGCCCTGTACGTCATCGCCGCGGCCGTCCTGACGGTGATCGCCGTGGGAGTGGCCAAGGAGACCCGGCACCGGGACCTGGCCGACATCGGCCCCTCCGACGCCGACGGTGCTCCCGCGACGGCCCGCGCGGCGGACGCGCACACCGTCTGATCGAACTCGAACCGGCCCCGTGCGACCGTGCGTACGGGGGTCACCGCTGTGCCGGTGCCGGTGCCGCCAACCGGTGCAGCCTGAGGGCCAGTTGGATCTCCAGGGCGCGGGCAGGGCTCTGCCAGTCGTCGCCGAGGAGGCGGCCGACCCGTTCCAGGCGCTGGGCGACCGTGTTCACGTGCACGAGCAGCTCGTCCTTGGTGCGCGCAGGGCTCATCCCGCAGGCGAAGTAGGCGTCGAGGGTGCGCAGCAGGTCGGTGCCCCGCCGTTCGTCGTATGCGACGACCTGGCCGATCGTACGGTCGACGAAGCCCGCGATGTCCCGGTCTCCGGCGAGCAGCAGCCCCAGGAACCCGAAGTCCTCGGCGGCGGCGCCGTCCCCGGAGCGGCCGAGCAGCCGCAGCGCGTCGAGACAGCGGCGGCCCTCCGCGTAGGCGGCGGCCACGGTGTCCGGGTGGGCGGCGAGGCCCTCGACCGGGGCGGAGGCGCCGACGGTGACCTCCTCGTGCACGGCGGTGCCGAGCTGGCGGGCAGTGCGGCGGGCCAGGGCGGTGGCGGTGTCGCCCGGTTCCAGGGGCAGCAGCAGGACGGTGCCGCCGTCGCGGGCGGCGGCCAGGCCGTGCCGGGTCGCGGCGAGGTGGGACGCAGCAGACCGCAGGCGGCGGCGGGCGGCCGCTTCCTGGTCGGCGTCGGCCGCGGCGGCGTCGAGCCGGGCGGCGAGCACCACGTGGGTGGCGTCGAGGTCGGCGTACAGTCTCGACGCGCGGTCGCGCAGCAGGCGCGGGTCGCGGTCGCGGGCGTCGAGCAGGTCGTCGAGCAGCTCGCCGCGGACGCGCTGTTCGGCCTCGGCAGCGGAGCGCCGGGCGAGCAGCAGCAGCGAGGTGACCATCGCAGCCCGCTCCAGGGTGCGCTGGTCGACGGGGTCGAGGCCGGGGTGGCCGTGCAGCACCAGCGCGCCGAGGAGTTCCCCGCCGGCGGCCACTGCGGCGATCCACTCGTCGTCGTGCCACACCGCGTGCCCGTCGGCGCGGGAGGCCTCCAGGGCCTTCGCCGGCACTGCGGCGGCCTCCGTGAACTCGACCATGCCGTCGAGGACTTCGGCGACGGCGGCGGCCACGTCGTGCACCCCGCCGCCGCGCAGCACCAGCTCCGCGAGCCGGTCGTGGATGTCGGAGGCGCGCTCGATGACGCCGCTGCGGTCCCGGATGATCTCGTTGGCGCGTTCCAGGCCGGCTAGGGCGGAGCGGGTCTCGGTGAGGAGGTGGGCGGTATCGATGGCGGCCGCGGCGAGGGCCGCGAATGAGCCGAGCAGCGCGATCTGTTCCCGCTCGAAGACCCGGGCGCGCCGGTCCGCCGCGAAGAGGACGCCGATCACATGGTGTCCCAGCATCAGGGGCACCCCGAGGATGGCGACCAGTCCCTCGTCGCGCACACCGGCGTCGATGGTCGAGGTGTGCTGGAAGCGCTCGTCCTGGAAGTAGTCATCGGTGACGTACGGCCGGGCGGTCTGCGCGACGAGCCCGCCGAGCCCCTCCCCCATGCCGAGCCGCAGCTGCTGGAAGCGGGCCGCGACCGAGCCCTCGGTCACCCGCATGTAGGTGTCGCCCCGGACGGGGTCGTTCAGGCTGAGGTACGCCACGTCGGTGCCGAGCAGCGACCGGGCGCGCTGCACGATCGCCTGCAGCACGGCGTCCAGGTCGCGCAGTCCGGCCAGGTCGTGTGCCGTCTCGAACAGAGCGGACAGTTCGGCCTCGCGCCTGCGGCGCCCCTCCATCTCGGAGCGGACCCGCAGTGCGAGCAGCCTGGCGTGTTCGAGCGCGGCGACGTGCTCGGCCGCTCTGCCCTCGGCGCGGGCGAGCAGGACGGGCCGCTCGTAGGCGTCGGCGGAGGCGCGCCTGGCCAGCAGCTCGAGGAACGGCGTCTCGGCGTCGCCGGCCGGCGCTCCGGCGCCGGAGCGTTCTGCGGACTGCGTGTGATCGCGGGACATGCTCACAGGATTCCTCATCGCCCGGCCGCCCCGTCAGCCCTGTGGATAACTCGGATGTCGACGGTGGCTGGACTGCTCAGTGCGCGGTCCAGCCACCGTCGAGGACGAGCGACGTACCGGTCACGAAGGAGGCATGCGGGCCGCACAGGTACGCCACGGCCTCGGCGACCTCCTCCGGTTCGATGAGCCGCTTGACGGCGCTGTCCTGCAGCAGCACCTCGGCCAGGACGCGTTCCTCGGGGATGCCGTGTGCCCGGGCCTGGTCCGTGAGCTGTTTCTCGACCAGTGGGGTGCGCACATAGGCAGGGTTCACACAGTTGGAGGTAACGCCATGGGGTGCGCCCTCCAGGGCGGCGGTCTTGGAGAGTCCCTCCAGGCCGTGTTTGGCGGCCACGTAGGCCGACTTGAAGGCCGAGGCCCGCAGGCCGTGCACGGAGGACACGTTGACGATGCGGCCCCAGCCCTGTCCGTACATGTGGGGCAGCGCGCCGCGGATGAGCCGGAACGGCGCCTCCAGCATCACGGTGAGCACCGTGTGGAAGACGTCGGGCGGGAACTCCTCGATGGGCCGGACCAGTTGCAGCCCGGCGTTGTTGACGAGGACATCGGTCCCGGCGGCGGCCAGTTCGGCGGCGTCCAGGTCGGTGAGGTCGAGGACGTGCGGCTCGACGGAGCCGACCAGGCCCCGGGCCTCCTCAGCGAGCGCCTCCAGGCCCGCGGCGTCCCGGTCGACCGCTCTCACCTTGGCCCCGGCGTCCGCGAGCCGCAGCGCACAGGCGCGGCCGATGCCGCCGCCGGCGCCGGTGACGAGAGCGGTACGGCCGCCGAGGTCGAGCGAGGGGGCGTGGGGGGCCGGAAGGGCGCTGGGCGGGGTCATGGCCCGACCCTAGACAGCGCCCCTGTCTCACCCCATATGGTCAGCACCCATACTTCAGCTGAGGCTCGTGGTGTCGAACCATGTGGGTGCCTGGGACATGGCCTGCTTGATCCGATGGTGACCGAACTCGCTCAGCTCGGGCAGCGCGTCCACCGCGAACCAGCCCACGTCCAGCGACTCGTCGTCATTGACCCGCGCCTCGCCGTCGAGGGCCCGGCAGCGGAACGAGATGTCCATGTACTGGCACATGTCGCCGTTGTCGTAGGTGACCGGCTGCAGCGCCTGGACGACGATCACCCGCTCGACGACGCATCGCACTCCCGTCTCCTCCTCGACCTCCCGCACGGCGCAGGTCGCCGGCTGCTCCCCCGGCTCCGGGATGCCGCCGATCAGCGACCACTTGCGGGTGTCGGAGCGCTGGTTCAGCAGCACCCGGCCCTCGTCGTCGAAGACGACGGCGCTGACGCCGGGGAGCCACAGCAGCTGGTTTCCGGCGGAGGCCCGGAGGGTGCGAATGAAGTCGGGAGTAGCCATGGCTCCGACCCTAACGGGCAGGTCCGGGCGCCCCCGGCGAATTCCGGGGGCGTGGGGCGGGCGTACGGCTACACGTCACCGGCGCGTCGCCCGCGCACCCCGGCGCCGATCGCCCAGCCGAGTCCGCCGGCTGCGACCAGCACCAGGGCGATCTCCGGGAGGATACCCAGCCGGGTCGCGGGCGTCTCGGAGGAGCGCAGCGGCACCTTCTGGACCAGCGAGTCGGCGACGAACATGCCGGTCTTCTGGGTGATCGTCCCGTCCGGCATGATGATCGCGCTGACGCCGCTGGTCACCGGCACGGTGACGGTCCGGCTGTGCTCGACGGCGCGGACGCGGGACATGGCGAGCTGCTGGTAGGTCATCTCGCTGCGGTCGAAGGTCGCGTTGTTGCTCGGGACGGAGATCATCTGGGCGCCGTCGGTGACGGTGTCGCGGACGGCCCAGTCGAAGGCGGCCTCGTAGCAGGTCGCGAGGCCGACCTTGGTGCCGTCGATGGTGAACACGCCCGGCTTGTCGCCCCGGCTGAAGTCCTGGCGGACCATGGACGTCCAGTCGCTGTTGATCGCCCCGATGAGCGAACGCAGCGGGAGGTACTCGCCGAAGGGCTGGATCTGGCGCTTGTCGTAGGTCTGCAGGGGGCCCTTGACCGGGTCCCAGAGGATCTGCTCGTTGAGGAGCTTGCCGTCCCGCCCGACGACGCCGCCGACCGAGATGGACGCGCCGATCGCCTTGGCGGCCCCGTCGATGACGGCGCGCGCGTCGGGGTTGGCGAAGGGGTCGATGTCGGAGGAGTTCTCCGGCCACAGCACGAAGTCGGGTTGGGCGACCTTGCCCGCCTTCACCTGGGCGGCCAGTCGCTCGGTCTCCCGGGTGTGGTAGTCGAGGACGGCCCGCCGCTGGGCGTTGAAGTCCAGCCCGGCGCGGGGCACGTTGCCCTGGATGGCGGCGATGGTCACGGTGCCGTTCTCGGCCTTGTCGCTGACCAGCGACCGGGCGGCCACGGCGCCCACCACCGGGACGGCCACGCTCAGCAGGGCGACGGCCGCGGCGGACCGCTGTACGGCGCGGGTGCGGCGCCCCTCCACGACCAGGCGTGCGGCCTCGTAGAGCCCGAAGCCGCACAGGACGACCGCGAAGCCGAGGACCGGGGTGCCGCCCAGCGCGGCGAGGGGGAGGAAGACGCCGTCGGCCTGGCCGAACGCGATCTTGCCCCAGGGGAAGCCGCTGAAGGGCGCACGCGCGCGTGCGGCCTCTCCGGCGATCCACAGTGCGGCCGCCCACACCGGCCGGCCGGGCAGTTTCGACACCGCGGCGATGCCCGCGCCGACCAGCGCGACGAAGACCGCCTCGATCACGACCAGCGCGATCCAGGGCCCGGGGCCGACCTCCACGCCGGTCCACACCAGCAGCGGCAGCAGGAAACCGAGGCCGAAGAGGTAGCCGAGCCCCAGGCCCGCCTTCCAGCTGCGGCCGCGCAGCACCCAGCCGAAGGCGGCGAAGGCCGGGAGGGCGAGCCACCACAGGGTGCGCGGCGGGAAGCTGACGTAGAGCAGCACTCCGGAGAGCGCTGCGGTGAGAGCCGGGACCATGCGCACGAGCCGCGCCGCGCGCGAGGCGGACGCTGTCTGCTGCTGCGACTGGGCCGACTCGTCCACAGAAGTTGCGGTGACGGTCACTCCGGGAGTGTACGGCGAGTGGTACGGGGACCGACAGCGCGGTCCGCGTCGGCAGCGACGGCCGTTCGGCGCCCGCATGTGCCGCATCGTTCCTGCGCAACACGTCCACAAACCGTCCATCAGCCGTTACGGTGTGCCGGAGCCCGAGTCGTACGGGGAGTGCGACGGGCCACGTCACAGGTCGGGGGACCGGGTTCGGGGGGACGGGGTGGGTGCCACGGGGATCACGTCTGCGGCCGGTCCGGACGAGGACGGCGAGAGACGAATCGTTTCTGACACAACGGGCGTGGTGGTGCTCGGGGCCTGTGCCGCCTGGTCCCTGATCACGGCGGCCGCGCACGACGGCCGTCCCGAGGGCGTGCTGCTGGCCATCCTGGCCGTGGCCGCCGGATATGCCGCCGGGCGGATCGGCGGGGCGCTCCTGCCGGTCGCCGCGCCCTGTGCCGGAGCACTGGCCGGAGTGGCCCTGACGGTGGCCGTCCCGCATCTCTCCCCCGGACCCGAGATCGTCGTTCCGCTGGGCCACGCCGGTGCCACCGCCGCCGTGCTGACCCTGTCCGTGGGCGCCGCGTGCTGTGCCGCCTGGGCGACGTCGGCGCCCGTGCCGCGGCTGGCCCTGCGGCTGCTGGCCGCCGGGATCATGGTGACCGCGGCTGTGGTCGGCTCGACCATCGGCTTCGTCGCCTGCTCCGCGGTCCTGCTGTGCTCGCTCGCCGCCGGCCGTGTGCGCCGCCGCGGCCCGGGCATCGTCGGACTCGCCCTGACCGCCACCCTGGTCACCGGCCTGACCTGGGCGGTCGCCGGAAACGCGGTCCCGGAGCGGCTCGCCGAGTCCCTGGAGGGCCGGCTGACCCGGCAGCGCGTCGAGCTGTGGCACGACGCGCTGTACCTGACGCGCCAGGACCCCGCCCTGGGCGTGGGCCCGGGACGCTTCGGAGAGCTCAGCGACACCTCGGTACAGACCCTGCTGTCCGACGGCAAACCGCACTCGGCGCTGCTGCAGCAGGCGTCGGAACAGGGAGTTGTCGGCGTGCTGCTCCTTGCGGCGGCCTTCTGTTGGGTGCTCTACGCGCTGTGGCGTACCGCGCGTCCCACGCCGATCGCGCTCACGGCGGGTGCGGCCCTGACGGTGCTGGCGGCGATCGCCGCGGTCGGCAACGCGCTCAGCTTCACCATGGTGTCGGTGGGCGCCGGACTGCTGGCGGGCCTGGCCACGGCACGCCCCCTGGCCGACGAGCCGGCGGGGTCAGAATGGGACGTACACGCGCGTGGCGACCGTCCGGCCCCGTGACCTCAGTGCGCCGGGCCGGGCGTCCTGGTGCGCAGCCGCTCCCGGATGACCCGTACGGCCGCCTCCGCGTCGTCCACGGTGATCGTGAACGTATGGCCGTCCCACAACCTGAGCACCACGCCCTCGCCGCGCCGTACGACGACCGCGGTGCCCTTCTCGGGCCGCCAGCGGTAGCCCCAGCCGCCCCAGTGGCGCGGGGTGACGTTCGCGTCGAAGTCGACGCCCGCGACCTGCGACAGGGGGATGCGGCGGCGAGGCACGCCCATATGGCCGCAGCGCACTTCGAGGGAGTCCTTGTCGACCCGCAGGGCGACGTGCACGAACGCCAGGGTGCCGAAGAGGACCAGCAGCCCGGCCGCGATGCAGCCGACGACGGCCATGACGAGCGGCGCGACCCCGGACGTCCACGCCGAACCCACGGCCAGCTCGATGCCGAGCGCCATACAGGCGCCTCCGGCGAGCGCCAGCAGCCACTGGATCCGGTTGGTCGCGCGACCGGTCCAGACGTCGGGGTGCGGCGTCTCGCCGTGGGGGTGGTCCCTCATGCCTTTGAGGTTACTCAGGTTTCGCTGCGCCGGTAGCGCGTCGCGGAGGGGGACTGCGCCGACCGGGCCCGCCGCGGACCCGGGGCGTCCCTTTGGTGGCCGCCGGTCACCGCACGGTGCTGACCGCCCGGAGGAGCCGGCCTTCCGCGTAGGCGAGGGCGGGCTCGGGCAGGGTGCCCTCGCGTCCGCTCAGCAGCACCACCAGGGTGCTGGCGGCCGCGGCCTCGGGGGCGGGCTGTTCGCCGATCCGGCGCAGCGCCTGGGCGGCGACGGCACCCGCCGAGCCGTGCAGGACGAGCGGCGGGGAGCCGGGGCGCTGCACGGCGGTACGGATGCGCTCGGCGACGAGCTCGTAGTGGGTGCAGCCGAGGACGACGGTCGTCACGTCGTCGGGGGTCAGCGCGGCGGCCGCGGCGACGGCGGCGTCGATCGCGCTCTCGTCGGCGTGCTCCACGGCCTCGGCGAGCCCGAAGCAGGGCACCTCGGTGACGGGCACGCCGTCGGCAAACTCCGCGATGAGGCTGCGCTGGTACGGGCTGCCGGTGGTGGCGGGGGTGGCCCAGATCGCGAAGGGGCCACCGCTGGCAGCGGCCGGCTTGACGGCCGGGACCGTGCCGATGACCGGCAGGTCGGGCTCGAGGCGGGCGCGCAGAGTGGGCAGGGCGTGCACGGTGGCCGTGTTGCAGGCGATGATCAGGGCGTCGGGCCGGTGCGCGGCGGCGGCCTCGGCGACGGCCAGAGCGCGCTCGGTGAGGTCCTCGGGGGTCCTGGGGCCCCAGGGCATGCCGTCGGGGTCGAAGGAGAGCACGATATCTGCGTCGGGCCGCAGGCGCCGTACCGCTGCGGTGGCCGCCAGCAAGCCGATTCCGGAGTCCATCAGCGCGATCTTCACCCGGCCACGATAGACGATGAGCCCTTGCGGGCCGGTCCGGTGGGGCAGACTGCGCGCGTGAGCGCCATCGTGTGGACCGCCGTCGGATCTCTCGCCGCCTGGCTGTGGCTGCTGCTCTGCCAGGGCTTCTTCTGGCGTACGGACGTCAGACTGCCACCCCGGACGGAACCGGACGGCTGGCCCCCGGTCTGTGTCGTCGTACCGGCCCGCGACGAGGCCGGGGTACTGCCCGCGAGCCTGCCGTCGCTGCTGGCCCAGGACTATCCGGGGCGGGCGGAGGTCTTCCTCGTCGACGACGGCAGCTCGGACGGCACCGGGGAGCTGGCACGCGAACTGGGGCGACGGCACGGCGGGCTGCCGCTCACCGTGGACTCCCCCGGCGAGCCGCCCGCGGGCTGGACCGGCAAGCTCTGGGCGGTACGTCACGGCATCGGCCTGGCACGCGCGCGTGGCCCCGAGTACCTGCTGCTGACGGACGCCGACATCGCGCACGGCCCGGACAGCCTGCGGACGTTGGTCGCGGCGGCGCGCACCGAGGGCTTCGACGCGGTCTCGCAGATGGCCCGGCTGCGGGTGGAGAGCCTATGGGAGCGGCTGGTCGTGCCCGCCTTCGTCTATTTCTTCGCGCAGCTGTATCCGTTCCGCCGGATCGGCAGGAAGGGCGGCCGTACGGCGGCCGCGGCAGGCGGCTGTGTGCTGCTGCGCGCCGACGCCGCCGAGCGGGCCCGCATCCCGGATGCCATCCGGCACGCCGTGATCGACGACGTGGCGCTCGCGCGGGCCGTCAAGTCCGGTGGCGGCCACATCTGGCTGGGGCTGGCCGAGCGGGTGGACAGCGTGCGCCCGTATCCGCGGCTGCACGACCTGTGGCGGATGGTCTCGCGCTGCGCGTACGCGCAGCTGCGGCACAACCCGCTGCTGCTGGCCGGTACGGTCACGGGGCTGACGCTGGTGTACCTGGTGCCGCCCGTGGCACTGGTCGTGGGCCTGGCGACGGGTGGTACGGCGGCTTGGGGCGTCGGCGGTCTCGCGTGGCTGGTGATGACGGGGACGTACATCCCGATGCTCCGCTACTACCGGCAGCCGCTGTGGCTCGCTCCCCTGCTGCCGTTCACGGCGTTCCTCTATCTCCTCATGACGGTCGACTCCGCGGTGCAGCACTACGGGGGGCGCGGCGCGGCCTGGAAGGGCCGCACCTACGCGCGCCGCAACGCCGTTCCGGACGAGACCTGAGGGGTCATTTCCGGCCGGGCGTCCAGTTCATGCCCCACCCGTAGGCGTAGTCGACGGTCCGCTGCGGGCTCACCCCGCGCTCGGGCACCAGGTAGCGGGCCTCGCGCTGGACGACCAGGTCGCTGCCGGTGTTGGTGATCAGGGCGAGGGCGCACACCGTGGAGGGGACCGTGCACTCGTCGAGCGAGAAGTCGATCGCGGCGCCGTGCTGCGGGGTCAGGGTGACCGTGGCGTGCAGGTCGGCGAAGGAGCGGGCGCCTTCGTAGATGGTCACGAAGACGAGGACACGCCGGAAGGCCTGCTTGTGGTCGAGGTTCACGGTGAGGTTCTCACCACTCGACCGGGCACCGGTGCGGTCGTCGGCGTCGAGGTGGATGTACGGCGGCCGGCTCAGCGAACCGAAGGCGTTGCCCAGGGCCTGGATGACGCCCTTGCTGCCGTCGGTGAGTTCGTACAGGGCGCACAGGTCGAGGTCGAGATCGGCGTGCATGGCGGCCACGCGGCCCAGCTTGCTCGCCCAGCCCGAGAACTGCTTGTGCACCTCCCAGTTGAGGTTCACGCGCAGCGCGCCGGAGGTGCCGCCCTGTTTGGTCAGTGACACCGAGGGGGCGGCCTTCGTCAGCGTCACCTTGGTGAGGCGGACCGGCGCGGTGGGGGGTGCCGCGGGCGGGGGCGGGGGCGCGGCGACAGGGGTCGCGACCGGCGGGGGCATGGTCACCGGAGAGGCGGCCGGCGGGGCCGTGGGCTGGGGCTCGTCCACCGTGATGCCGTAGTCGGTGGCGAGGCCCCCGAGTCCGCTGCTGTAGCCCTGGCCGACGGCGCGGAATTTCCAGGCTCCCTGGCGGCGGTAGAACTCGCCGAGCACGAAAGCGGTTTCGACGGTGGCGCCCGCGCTGTCGAAGCGGGCGATCACCGTGCCCTGTGCGGCGTCCTTGACCTCGATGCAGAGGTCCGGGACCTGGCCGAACGCGCCGCCGTCCGCGGAGGCGGCGAGGATCACGGTCTCGAACGCGGGCTCCACACGCGCGAGGTCGACGAGAAGGCTGTCGGTCACCCGGCCGCCGGCGTCCCGCTTGCCCTCGTGCCGGACCGCGCCGGAGGAGTGCACTGCCTGGTTGTAGAAGACGAAGTCGCCGTCGGAACGGACCTTGCCGCCGGCCAGGAGCAGCGCCGAGGCGTCCACGTCGGGCACGCCCGGTCCGGACCGCCAGCCCAATTCGACCCGCAGTGCCGTCGCAGGCACCGGAACATTCGATCCTTTCGACATTGACATGTCCGCCCCCATCACCTGTCGTCGCGCCAGGCCGAGCCCCGGCAGCCCATTGGGTTCTCCACCCGTCCAACCTATTCCCCGGGGCCGTGAACTCCCATGAGGAGCACCGGAAGGTCACTGTCCAACCCCCGGTAACCCGCCCGGAACTCGGCCTTTACCTGATCCGAACGCGGCACGGCGTCCCTTTTTGCCGAGTTCGCTCGCATTGGGGATCCCACGTCACTGCCGACACGGAAAACAACCCTCTTATCGGTCTCCCCAACCAGCACATCGTGGGCTTAACTTATGTGCCATGACCTCCCCCCGCTCCACTTATGGCGGCGGCTACTACTCCGCCTCCTTCCCGGACACTCCGATCTACGACTCGCTCGTGGCCGAGCGGGGCACCCCGCAGATCGCCCCGATCCGGGTCCCCGCCGCCTACGACACGGGCAGCAGCCACCTGCCCGCGCTCCCGTCGGCCCTGCCCGCCCTACCGGCGGGCCCCTCCCAGCCCTCCTACGGTTACCCGCAGGCGCAGCAGCCCTCTCCGCTGCAGCAGGCGCCCGGGGCGTACATCCCGCAGCAGGCCGGCGTGCCCCGCGGCTACCCGGGCCCGCAGGCCCAGCAACCGCGTCCGGCGGCGCCCGGCGGTACGGGCTACGAGGCGATGCGCCCCGCGGCTCCCCGCCCCGCCGCGGCGCCGTACCAGGACCCGTACAACAACCAGCAGTACCGCGGCTACTGATCCACTCCCCACGTTGTCCGTGCGGCCTGGCACGATGACGGCATGGGGAATGTGCAGCTGCAGTCGATCCACCTTCATCCGGTCAAGGCGTTCCGGGGTCTGGCGCCCCGGGAGGCCGTCGTGGAGCCCTGGGGGCTGACCGGAGACCGGCGCTGGGCGCTGATCGACGACGGGGGAAAGGTCGTCACACAACGTCAGCAGCCGCGCCTCGCACTGGCCGCCGCCGAGCTTCTGCCCGGCGGCGGCGTTCGGCTGTCCGCACCCGGCATGGACCCGCTGACCGTGTCCGTGCCGCGGCCGGTCGGCACGGTGCCCGTGCAGATCTTCCGGGACAAGGTCGAGGCGGTGCTCGCCGAGGACGCCGCCGCACACGCCTGGTGCAGCGCGTATCTCGGCGCCGAGGTGTGCCTCGTGCACCTGGACGATCCCGCCAGGCGTCGGCCCGTCGACCCGGAGTACGCGCTGCCGGGCGAGACCGTCACCTTCGCCGACGGCTATCCGCTGCTGCTCACCTCGGCGGCCTCCCTCGACGCCCTCAACTCGCTGATCGCGCGGGGCGATCACGCCGGGGAGGGCCCGCTGCCCATGAACCGCTTCCGGCCGAACGTGGTCGTGGCGGGCCCCACCGCCTGGGCCGAGGACGGCTGGTCGCGCGTCACCATCGGCGAGGTCGCCTTCCGCGTCGCCAAGACGTGCGGCCGGTGTGCGGTGACCACGACCGACCAGCGGACCGCCGAGCGCGGCAAGGAGCCCCTGCACACCCTGGGCAGACACCGCCGCATCGGCGGCAAGCTGGTGTTCGGCCAGAATCTGGTGCCGCTCCACCGGGGCACGATCCGGGTCGGTGACCCGGTCGAGATCCTCGATCAGGAATGACCCACCGAAGCTCCCGCGTATGGGAACCGGGCCCCGGGGCCCGCGCGTTGGGCTTTTCGTGAGAAGTTCATGAGAGGTCCGGTCGCGGGCGATTTCGCTCTCTCCTTGACCGGTCCCGCGCGTGAACTGCTCTTGCGGGGGTTATCACGGAGCGGGAAGGGGGTGCGGGACCGTGCGAGCGATCAGTGGACTCTGGCGCTGGCGGCACAATGCGCTGCGTCGCGCGACCGATCTGGCCGAGGCCTGGGTCGCCCTGGCGGCTCTGCTGCTGATCCTGCTCCTCGCGCCCGTCGTCGGGGCGCTCGTCGGCGGTGCCACACAGGACACCCTGCAGGAGTCCGTCCGTGAACAGCGCGCCGCCCGGCATCTGGTGACGGCCACAGTGATCCGCAAGGCGGGCGGCTCCGCCCTGGAGGCCGACCCGGAGGCCTCCTCCGGGCGGGATCTGCGCACCCAGGTCCTCGCCCAGTGGACGGCACCGGACGGCACCGGGCGGCAGGGCCCGGCCATGGCGAGCATCGACAGCCCGCAGCGGGGCGACCGCTTCACGATATGGACGGACCCGCAGGGCCGGATCGTCGCCCGCCCGCTGGACTCCGCGACCGCGGCGACGCACGCGGTGCTCGCCGGGTTCGGTGCGGCCCTGCTCCTCATGGGCCTCGTCGAGGGCGGCAGGCGGCTGATCGTCTGGCGCATGGTCCGCCGCAGGTACGCGCGTTGGGACCAGGCGTGGGAGCGCGCGGGCCCCGACTGGGGCCGCACCGGCACTGGCAGCTGACAGCCTTCCGGCTCTGGTCAACCCACCGCCCGCACGCACGCTACGGTGGACCGGCCGACTTCTTCGGCAATCAACCCGCGTACCACGAGGTGGGGGCTCAGCAACGCCATGGCACAGGGCACGGTCCAGGTGACGCACACCGGCACATCGCGGTGGCGGCGCCGCACGGGTGAGTACGCATCGCTCGCCGCCGCCCTGGAGGCCGCGGCCGACGGCGACGTCCTCACCGTCGCCCCCGGCACCTACCGGGAGAACCTCGTCGTCCAGCGGGCGGTGACCCTGCGCGGCCCCGAGGGCTCCCCCGGATCCGTGCGCATCGCGCCCCTGGACGGGGTGCCGCTGACCGTGCGTGCCTCGGCCGTGGTCCAGGACCTGCACATCGAGGGCCAGGACGCGGCCGCGCCGGCCCTGCTCGTGGAGGAGGGCACCCCGGAGCTGGCGGACATCCGGATCGTCACGCGATCCGCGGCCGGCATCGAGGTGCGCGGCGGCGCGCGGCCCACCGTGCGGCGCTGTACCGTCGACAACCCCGCGGGCATCGGTATCGCCGTACTCGACGGCGGGGGCGGGGTGTTCGAGGAGTGCGAGGTCGTCGCGGCCGGGCAGGCCGGCGTCGCGGTGCGCGGCGGAGCGCACCCGCGGCTGGAGCGCTGCCGGGTCCACCACGCCTCGGGCGTGGGACTGTCGGCGACCGGTGAGAACTCCGCGCTGGAAGCGGTGGGTTGCGAGGTCTACGAGGTGCGGGGCTCCGGCGTCCAGGTCACCGGCCGGGCCACCGCGCACCTCACCGACTGCGACGTCCACCGCACCACCGCCGACGGCGTCACCCTCGACACGGACGCGGTGCTGACGCTGGCCGACTGCCGTATCCACGACATCCCGGAGAACGCGATCGACCTGCGCTCCCGCTCGGTGCTCACGCTGACCCGGACAACGGTGCGTCAGTTCGGGCGCAACGGCCTGTCGGTGTGGGATCCGGGCACTCGCGTGGACGCCAACCAGTGCGAGATCTTCGACAGCACGGGCGACTATCCCGCGGTGTGGGTGAGCGACGGCGCCACCGCGGTGCTGGACTCCTGCCGGGTGCACGATGTGCCCGACGCCCTGTTCGTGCTCGACCGGGGCTCGCGCGCGGACGTCGTCGACAGTGACCTGTCGCAGGTCCGCAACACGGCCGTGTCGGTGAGCGACGGCGCCACCGCGCAGCTCGACGACTGCCGGATCCGGGAGGCGGCGACGGGCGCCTGGTTCCGGGACCACGGCAGCGGCGGCACCCTCAACAACTGCACCCTGGACGGCACCCAGACCGGCGTGATCGTCACCAAGGGCGCCGACCCCACCATCGAGCGGTGCACGGTCGACTCCCCCGCGGAGGCCGGGTTCTACGTCTCGGCGGGCGGCCGCGGCAGCTTCCTCGACTGCCGGGTCACGGGCAGCGGCGGCTACGGCTTCCATGTCCTCGACGGCTGCCGTACGACGCTGAAGAAGTGCCGCACGGAGCGGTGCGCGCGCGGCGGGTACGAGTTCGCGGAGGGCGGCCCCGACGCGGCGTCCGGAGCAGGACCCGTCGTCGAGGACTGCACCAGCGACGAGAGCGCGGGCCTGCGGCAGCCGCCCGTGCTGCCGGAGACCGTCGTGCAGACGGCGAACCAGTCCCCCGGTCTGCTGGGCGCGATCCCGGGCCAGCGCACCACCGAGCAGGAACCGCTCGTCGCCGCCCAGGAGCCGGAGAAGCCGGTGCGGGCCTCGCAGGCCGTGCTCGGTGAACTGGACGCGCTGGTGGGCCTGGAGAGCGTCAAGCGCGAGGTGCGGGCCCTCATCGACATGATCGAGGTGGGCCGGCGCCGCCAGCAGGCGGGCCTCAAGGCCGCCTCGGTCAAACGGCACCTCGTCTTCACCGGCTCCCCCGGCACCGGCAAGACGACGGTCGCCCGCCTCTACGGCGAGATACTCGCCTCCCTGAGCGTCCTGGAGAAGGGCCATCTCGTCGAGGTGTCCCGCGTCGACCTGGTCGGCGAGCACATCGGCTCCACCGCGATCCGCACCCAGGAGGCCTTCGACAGGGCGCGCGGCGGCGTGCTGTTCATCGACGAGGCGTACGCGCTGTCCCCGGAGGACTCCGGCCGGGACTTCGGCAAGGAGGCCATCGACACGCTGGTGAAGCTGATGGAGGACCACCGGGACGCGGTCGTGGTGATCGTCGCGGGCTACACGGCCGAGATGGAACGGTTCCTTTCGGTCAACCCCGGTGTGGCATCCCGCTTCTCACGGACCATCACCTTCATCGACTACAGCCCTGAAGAACTGCTGCGGATCGTGGAGCAGCAGGCCGAGGAGCACGAGTACCGGCTCGGTCCCGGCGCCTCGGAGGCCCTGCTGAAGTACTTCACGGCGCTCCCCAAGGGCCCGGCGTTCGGCAACGGCCGCACGGCCCGCCAGACCTTCGAGGGCATGGTGGAACGGCACGCGAGCCGGGTCGCCCAACTCGCGGAACCGAGCACGGACGACCTGACGCTGCTCTACGCGGAGGACCTGCCGGAGCTGTCCTGACCCGGATCCGGATCCGGCGGCTCCGCCATGAGGCGCTGCGCCGGCACCGCCGACCGCAGCCGGGACAGCAGCCGCTCCCGTTCCTCCGCGAACGCCGGGTCCGCCTGGTAGTCGGAGTGGCCCAGGATCGGGGCGGGCAGGGGGTGTTCGGGGGTGCGGCCGTAGGCCAGGGGGTCCGCCAGGGCTTCGCGGTCCACTGCGGGGCCGCAGTCGCCGGAGAGGCGAACCGGGCCGCCGATGGGGTCGGTGCGGCGGTGCAGGTTGCGCCAGCAGTCGACCTCGTCGTGCAGGGAGCTGAGCGCGGTCGGGCCGAAGTGGGCCGGGAACCAGCGGCCGTAGAGGCGCTCCAGCGGGGAGCCGTAGGTCAGCAGGGCGACCCGCTTGCGTACCGACGGCGCCAGCTGCCAGGCCGCGGCGGCCGCGAGCACGCTGCCCTGGGAGTGTCCGGACAGGACCAGCCGACCGCCGGTGGCGCGCGTCCAGGTGGCCATCCGCCAGGTCAGGTCGGGTACCGCGCGCTCGGCGTAGCAGGGCGGCGCGAAGGGGTGCGCGGCGCGCGGCCAGAACGTGCCGACGTCCCACAGGATGCCGATGGTGCGCCGCGCCGAGGGGTCCTTGTAGGCGCGCCGGCCCCAGGTGACGAAGAGTATGAAGCCGAGCCCGATCAGCCAGGAGCCCAGCGCCTGCGCGGTGTCCGCGGCGCCCTGGACGAAGGCGTGCGCGTGCCGCGCGGCTTCGCCCGGCGTCTCGTCGGTCGTCAGGGCGCCGACCAGGGCTCCGGCGCCCAGGAGCAGCGTCGTGGCGGAGCCGACGGCGACGAAGAGCGGGCCGCGGTCGGTGAGCGTCGCCAACGCGCGCGTGCTCGCGATACGGCGGGTACGTCCCGGGTCCTTGGGCTCCTCGTCGTACTCGGTCTCCACCGCGCCCAGTTCGGTGCGGCGCAGCAGCCAGGTCCGCCAGCCGAGCCCGCCGCACAGCAGCAACAGCACCACGAGCAGCGGCGGGATCACCGACGCCTGCCAGGTCAGCAGCACCGGCGGTCCGTCGATGGACGTCCCCGTGCCGTCCAGCCAGTCGGCCACCCGCTGGGACACACCGCCGGACATCAGCCCGCCGAGCGCGCAGGCCAGCATCGCCACGGCGGGTCCGCCCAGGCCGCGCATCGCGGCGCGCGGGTCGGGGTGGGTGCGGTGCAGGAGGTGGGCGACCACAGCGAGGACGATGACGAGCAGCCCCTGGAGGAAGGCGACGGCGCCGAAGGTGGTGTCGCCCGGGAGGCGGCCCGTCGACTCCCATCCCGGGCGGTCCCACCCTGCGTACACCAGGGCGAGGACCAGCAGGAGGAGGGAGGCGAGCGGCAGCCGTCGTACGACGTGCTCGTCGAGTTCCTGGTCCAGGCGCTTCTCGCTGCGGCCCCGGCGGCACACCACCCACACCACGCCGACCGCGGCCGCCACCAGGGCGACGCTCAGCAGCCGGCCGAGTGTGTCGAGTACGGCGGGCCCGCCCGGCCTGCGGTCGAAGCGTGCCGCCGCCGAGCCGACCGCCGCGGCGACGGTCAGCAGGCCGGCGGAGGTGTGCGCGGCGCGCAGCCGGGCGACCAGACGGCGGCCGTACCAGAAGCCGGGGCGGCCCAGCGCGGTCCGGCCGGTCTCCTGGTCGGGCTCGGCGGTGCGGGACATCGGCAGCTGGGACTCGTAGGCGCTCCAGGTGCGGTGGGAGAGGTACCAGAGCAGCCCGGTCAGGGCGAGGGGCACCAGGGCGGCGAGGGCGAGGCGGCGGCCCGGGCGGCTCCACCAGCCGCCGTCCGACATGTCGGGCGAGAGGAAGCCCAGCCAGGAGTGCCGCTCGGCACACGCGGGCGTGCCCGCGCACTGCCAGGCCGCCAGGTCGAGGGCGACCTCGCAGGCGGCCGCGACGAGCAGCACCGTCAGGCTCAGTCCCGCGAGCCGCACCAGCAGCCCGTACAGCCGCACCGTCCGCTTGCGCCCGCGCGCGGTGGGGCGCATCCAGTGCGCGAGGTTGACCACCATGAACGGCAGCAGCAGCAGCCACAGGGCGCGGGTGCCGTTCCCGGAGGTGAGGTTGCACCAGACGTACGCCTCGGGCACCGGCTTGCCCTGGTAGTCCTCGGGTCTGGCTTCGGCGTCGGCGTCCTCGGTGCGGCGGAAGACGGCCGCCGTGTCGTCGCCGGTGATCCGCACCGTGCGCGGATCACCGAGCATCTCCTCGGGTGTGGTGCCACCCACCCCGTGGACCAGAAGTTCCAGGGCCGTTCCATCGGCCGAGACACGTTCCACTGTTCGCACTCCCCCATGACACGCGATAGAGATGTGTCCGTGCGGGCACAAGGATCTCCACTCCGGGCGCGGCGCACACCTCTCGTCACGGAATCTCCCCGATCCGAGGGCGAGCGGTGCCTGTGTGGCGCGCGGATGACATGCGCGCGTCGGGCCGGTGGCACAACCGGCGCCGACCCGTGCAAGGATGGGACGCCCACACACCGAGACGGGAAGAATGACCTCGTCACCGCAGGTGCGAGGCCTGTCGGACGGCTTGACGCGAAAGGACCGGAGCGTACGTGAGTGAGAATCAGAACCTCCTCGCGGAGCAGCGCCGCGCCCTGATCCTGGACGAGGTCCGGCGCCGGGGCGGGGTCCGGGTCAACGAGCTCACCCGCAAGCTCGGCGTGTCGGACATGACGGTGCGGCGCGATCTGGACGCGCTCGCGCGACAGGGCGTGCTGGAGAAGGTGCACGGCGGCGCCGTGCCGGTGGTCGAGGCGAGTACGCACGAGCCCGGTTTTGAAGCCAAGTCGGGCCTGGAGCTGACGGCCAAGGAGGACATCGCGCGGGCCGCGGCCGAGCTGGTCGCACCGGGCTCGGCGATCGCGCTGTCGGGCGGTACGACGACGTATGCGCTGGCGCACCAGCTGGTCGACGTGCCCGACCTGACCGTCGTCACCAACTCGGTGCGGGTGGCCGACGTCTTCCATGTCGCGCAGCGCACCTCGGGCCCCCGGCAGGGCGCGGCCACGGTCGTGCTGACCGGCGGGGTGCGCACCCCGTCCGACTCGCTGGTGGGGCCGGTGGCCGACCAGGCGATCGCGGCGCTCCACTTCGACGTGCTGTTCCTCGGTGTGCACGGGATATCGGTGGAGGCCGGCCTGTCCACGCCGAATCTCGCGGAGGCCGAGACCAACCGGCGTCTGGTGCAGTCGGCGCGCCGGGTCGTGGTGGTCGCCGACCACACCAAGTGGGGTGTGGTGGGGCTGAGTTCGTTCGCGGCGCTGGAGCAGGTCGACACCCTGGTGACGGACGCGGGGCTGCCGGCCGAGGCGCGCACCGAGATCTCGGAGCAGCTGCGGCGGCTGGTGGTCGCGGGCGCGCCGGGCGACGAGGACTGACATCCATAGGAGCATCCTGGCCGTACGGGAATCCGGTGGTGGCGGCCGGGGCAGGCGGTACAGACATCTGACGGGCCGCCAGCTATCGTGGCGCTCCCGGAACTCGGCGTCGGCACAGGGGGTTTCGTCCATGGCGCACCTGCTGCGTGAGATGGGGCTCGACTTCGTCGAGACCGCGCCCGTACGGCTGGTCTTCGCACGCGAGATCGCCGCTCCCCCGGAAAGGGTCTTCCGCGCGCTCGCCGAGGACGTGCCGGGCTGGACGGAGTGGTTCGCGGCGGTGACGCTGGCCCGGCCGACCTCCCCCACTCTCGGCTTCGCTCGAGCGGGGGGACCCCCATCGGCGCGGGGACGCGAGATCCGGCTGCGGGGCGGTACGCGCTTCGAGGAGACGGTCCTCGCCGCGAAAGAGCCCGAGGTGTACGCCTACCGGGCCGACGTGACCAACGCGCCGGGCGCCCGCGCCCTGGTCGAGGAGTGGCGGCTCACCCCGGCCGGGACGGGCACACGGGTCCAGTGGACGTTCGCCGCGGACGGCACGGCGGCGTTCCGGTTCACCCTGAAGCTCGCGCGTGCGGGTCTGGGGCGCGCGTTCCGGGACGCGGTCACCTCGCTGGACCGGCGGCTCGCCGCGTAGCCGCTCAGTCGGGCCAGACGCCCGTCTCCAGCAGTTGCTCGATGGCCGCCGCGTACGGGTCGATGTCCAGGCTCTGTTCGGCGAGCCAGGTGTCCGAGTAGTACTTGTCCAGGTACCGGTCCCCCGGGTCGCACAGCAGCGTCACCACGCTGCCCTGCCTTCGCTCGGCCACCATCTCGGCGACGATCTTCAGCGCGCTCCACAGCCCGGTGCCCGTGGAGCCGCCCGCCTTGCGGCCGATGGTCCGCTCCAGGGCGCGTACGGCAGCGACGCTCGCCGCGTCCGGGACCTTCATCATCCGGTCGACGGCGCCGGGCACGAAGCTCGGTTCCATGCGCGGCCGGCCGATGCCCTCGATGCGCGAGCCGCAGTCGGTCGTGACGTCCGGATCGCCGGTGGTCCAGCCCTCGAAGAAACACGAGTTCTCCGGATCTGCGACACAAATGCGAGTGTCGTGCTGCATGTAGTGGACGTACCGCGCGATGGTCGCGGAGGTGCCGCCGGTGCCGGCCGTGGCGATGATCCACGCGGGCTCCGGGAACCGCTCCAACTCCAGCTGACGGAAGATGGATTCGGCGATGTTGTTGTTGCCGCGCCAGTCCGTGGCCCGCTCGGCGTAGGTGAACTGGTCCATGTAGTGGCCCCCGGTGTCGACCGCGAGGCGGGCTGACTCCTCGTACATCCTGCGCGAGTCGTCCACGAAGTGGCACCGGCCGCCGTGGAACTCGATGAGGCGGCACTTCTCGGCACTGGTCGTGCGCGGCATGACGGCGATGAAGGGCACACCGATCAGCTTCGCGAAGTACGCCTCGGAGACGGCCGTCGAGCCGCTGGACGCCTCGATCACCGGGCGGCCCGGCCGGATCCAGCCATTGCACAGGCCGTAGAGGAAGAGCGAGCGGGCCAGCCGGTGCTTGAGGCTGCCGGTCGGGTGGGTCGACTCGTCCTTCAGATACAGGTCGATGCCCCATTTCTCCGGCAGCGGGAACCGCAGGAGGTGGGTGTCGGCAGAACGGTTGGCGTCCGCCTGGACCTTGCGGACGGCTTCTTTCAGCCAGTGCCGGTAGGCGACGTCACTGTGGTCGACGTCGAGGGTCGCGCCGGTCCGGGTCTGCTGGGGCGTGATCACGGCGGGGCTCCTTAGGCTTCGCGCCGACGACGCGTCGCGCGGCCGACGCCTCGATCATAAACACCTTCCGCACGCTTCTCACCTGCATAAACATACCTTTGAGGGTCTCAAAGGCACCCCAGGGGAGACGCCATGCCGAAGAGGTAGGGGCGCATTCACGCGAGTGCTCCGGGCGCCCCGCGACCAGGGCGTCGTGCACACTGGTGCTCGACGCCGGGGCCGGGCAGACTGCCACGGGACGGGACGGCGATCCCGCACGGGGGCGCACACTGGATCACGACATGAACTGGATCACGCCGACGCCGGCGATCCAGCACACCGACGCGTACAAGGGGGCGGGCGGCATGGCGGAGCCGGAGTTCAGGGCCACGGGCGTGCGAATCGGGAAGCGGCTGCGCTCACTCACCCGGGCCGGGCAGGTCCGGATCAGCGACGGCAGGCTCCAGTTGCTCACCAGCTACGGCAGTGAGATCGACAGTGCGCCGGTGCAGGCGGTGCGGGCCTCCAAGCCCTGGTTCGCCCCGGACGACCGGGCGCTGGCGGACCTCAACGGCAAGCGGTACCTGCTGACGCTGGGCGATCACGATCCCGCACCGGGCGAACCCGGGCCCCCCGCGGCACGCCGGTTCATCGAGGCCGTACGGAAGGCGGCGGGGCGGGGCCGCTGAGCTACCGCGAGTTGCGGTACCTCACCCCCTGCGTCACGCTGATCTCACGTCACTCTGGGTTTACCGGCGATAGCGCTGCGAACCAGCCCGCCGGCCAGGACAGCAGGCGGCCGTTGCACGCAGGCACTCTGCTGGAACGATCCGAACTCCGTGTTCTTCCGGACCTTCTTCAGTCGGGGAGTCGCAGCCGTGATCAGTCACCCAAGCAGGCACTGCACGGTGGAGCTGCAAGCCCTGCCGTCGCGGATCGGCCAGGTCCGCAGAATCGTATCGGCGCAGTTGCGCTACTGGCATCTTGATCCCCTCATAGACCGAGCCGCGCTCGGTGTGACGGAGCTGTTGACCAACGTCCACCAGCATGCGCAGCCCGACAAGATGTGCACCGTGGAGATCGAGCTGCTGCTCGACCGGCTCATGGTCTCGGTGCACGACCACGACCCTCGACTGCCGGTCGTGACGGACCCGCAGGACGCCGAATCGCTCGCCACGTGCGGGCGTGGGCTCGCCATGGTGGCCGCCGTCAGCGAGAGCTGGGGTGTGCGGCCGGACGGCGAGTCCGGGAAGGTCGTGTGGTTCACGCTGCCGACCGACGCCACGACACGGCCCGCGACCGCGCGACCGCCACGGCGTATCACCGTGGAGAAGCCCGCGCGCCGGTTCGCGGAGGTCGACCACCGCGTCGACCTGCGCAGGCCCGAACACACTCCCGCCCGGTCGGCCGTTGCCGGCTGACCGGGCGGTGACACGCGTTTGATGGCTCGGCCGGTGGCGTTGGGACAGTGGGCGTTGGTGGGCTCCTGCCGTTACTCGGTGGCGATGGCCCGCAGTACGTCCAGGCGTGCCGCGCGCCGGGCCGGGCACAGGCCCGCCGGGGCGCCGACCGCGAGACCGACCAATGCCACCACCGCGAGCTGCAGGGGCGGCAGCGCGAACGCGAAGGCGCTGTCGCTCGCGCCGTCCGTGGCCTTCACCAGGACCCAGCCGAGGAAGGCGCCGAGGGCGAGCCCGCCGACCGTGCCGAACGCGGCGACCGGGGCCGACTCCCAGCGGACATGGCCCGCAGCTGGGACCGGGTCTGGCCGACGGCCCGCAGCAGTCGATCAGCGCGTCGATCCACTCGCGGCCGCCGTTGCCGCCCGCGAGGTCCAGAGGCAGCGTGATGTTCTCCGCGACCGTCAACGTCGGCACCAGGTTGTACGCCTGGGAACACGAAGCCGACGCGGTCGCGGCGCAGCAGGGTGAGGCGGCGGTCGTCGGGGGTGCTCAGGTCGGTGTCGCCGATGTGGGCGGCGCCCGGGGTGAGGGTGTCGAGGCCGGCCGCGCAGTGCATGAGGGTGGACTTGCCGAAGCCCGAGGGCCCCATGATCGCGGTGAACCGGCCGACCGGAAAGTCGACGCTCACCCCGTCCAGGGCCCTCACGACGGTGTCGCCGCTGCCGTACACCTTCACGGCGTCGACGACCCGGGCGGCCGTACGGGTGACGGCCGCGGTGGTCATGCCGCACCGCCCTTGCCCGCCGTGCGGCCGAACTGCTCGTCCAGGACGGACAGCCGGCGCCGGTACTCGTCCTCGTCGATCTCGCCAGAGGCGAAGCGGTGGCCGAGCACGGCGATGGGTGAGTTGTCGGCGACGGTGTCGGTCCGCCAGGGGCCGCCGCGGCGGCCGCGCCACGCGGTGCGACGCAGCAGGGTGATGCCGCCGACCACGACGGCCGCCCAGATCAGCGGGAAGAACAGGATCCACGGGCCGGGCCCGCCGTCGCCGAAGTGCGCGAGGGTCTGCATCTCGAGTCATCTCCCGAGTCGTTTCGGATGGGTCGTGCGGTGATGTCTCGAGACTGGCTCCGGCAGGGGGTCCGGTCCGTCGTACGGCCAGCGGCAGTGCGGGTGCCTCGCGGGGAGTACGTGCGCGGCGGGTCGCTGCTCCTCAATGCCTCTCCATTGCCTCGACTTCTGTAACTACTAGTATGTACAGTCGAGGTGTGAACACGTCGGAGCGACTGATCGAGTCCACCCGCGAGCTGCTGTGGGAGCGCGGCTATGTGGGCACCAGCCCCAAGGCCATCCTGGAGCGCTCAGGCGCCGGGCAGGGCAGCATGTACCACCACTTCAAGGGGAAACCGGACCTCGCGCTGGCCGCGATACGGCGGACGGCTGAGGAGATGCGGGCTACCGCCGAAGGAGTACTCGGCGGGCCGGGCACTCCTTACGAGCGCATCGAGGCCTATCTGCGGCGCGAGCGCGATGTGCTGCGCGGTTGTCCGGTCGGGCGGCTGACGATGGACCCGGACGTCGTCGCCGACGACGAACTGCGCGCGCCGGTCGACGAGACGCTGGACTGGCTCCGGGAGCGGATCGCCGGAATCGTCGAGGAGGGCAGGGAGCAGGGCCAGTTCGCGTCCTCGCTGGACGGCGAGGAGATCGCGGCGGCCATTGTCGCGACGGTGCAGGGAGGTTACGTCCTGGCTCGTGCGGCGGGGTCGCCCGCCCCCTTCGACGCGGGCGTCCGGGGGCTGCTGTCCCTGCTCGCGTCCGCCACCCCTTCCGCCTGAGGAGGCATCCGTTGCAGGCCATGCAGTACGGGATCACCCTGCCCGCCGACTACGACATGGGCGTCATCCGCGACCGCGTCGCCGCCAAGGGGCATCTGCTCGACGGGTGGGAGGGGCTCGGTTTGAAGGCGTTCCTGATACGCGAGCGCGGTGTGCATGGCTCGCCGGTCAACCAGTACGCGCCGTTCTATCTGTGGAACACCGTCGAGGGCATGAACTCCTTCCTCTGGGGAGGCCCTTTCCAGGGGATCCCCGACGACTTCGGCCGGCCCTCGGTCCGGCAGTGGAGCGGCCTGGCCTACGAGGAGGGCGGCGCCGCCGGTTCGGCCGCGCGGGTCGCGGTGCTGCGGCGCCAACCGGTGCCGGACGGGGTGCGGTTGGCCGAAGTCGCGGCGGAGGCGGCACGGGAGACGGGGCGGCTGGCCGGGGAGGACGGCGCGGTGCTCGCGGCGGCGGCCGTGGACACGAGCCGCTGGGAGCTCGTCCACTTCTCGCTGTGGGAGCACGATGCGCCCAAGGCGGGTGGTGAGGTGTACGAGGTGCTGCATCTGTCGGCGCCGGGGCGGGGCCGGTTGCCGCGCGGGCGCCAGTGGTGAGCGCGGTCCGTACGGTGCTCGGGGACGTGGCCCCGGAGCGGCTCGGCGTGTGCGACGCGCACGACCACCTGTTCTTCGGCAGCCCTCGACTCCCCGGGCAGGAGCTGCGCAGCGTGTCCGCGGCGCGGGCAGAGCTGGCCGCGTTCCGGGCGCTGGGCGGGGGCTGTGGCGTGCAGCGGACGCCGTACGGGCTGGGCCGGAGGGCCGCCGATCCGCCGCCGCTGGCGCGGGAGACGGGGGTGCACGTGCTGGCCGCGACCGGGCTGCATCAGACCGTGCACTACGCCGAGGAGACCCTTGCCGGGCTGCGTGACAGGCTCGCCGAGGTGTTCGTCGCCGAAACTGACGACGGGCATCGGCACGTCGGGCGTCCGCGCGGGCCTCATCAAGGTCGCGGGCGGCTTCCACGCCCTGGACGCGCACGCCCTCCGGACGATGCGCGCGGCGGCGGAGGCCCATCGTGCGACGGGCGCGCCGATCGCCGTACACCTGGAACTGGGAACCGGCGCGCTGGACGTACTGGACCGTTGCGCGGGGAGTTCGGGGTGCCGCCGCACCGGGTGATCCTCGGGCCACGGACTGGCGGATGCCGGACGCGGTACGGGCCCTGGCGGACGCCGGCTTCGGCGACCGGCTGCTGCTCGGCGGCGACACGACGACCGCCGCGGCCCGGTCCGTCAACGGCGGCCCCGGGATGCCGTATCTGCTGCGGCGGGTACGGCCGCGGCCGGCAGCCGCCGTGGGTGCGGAGCTGGTGGAACGGATCCTGACCGTCAACGCGGCCTCCGCCTTCTCCGTGGACTGGGCACAGTGAAGGAGTGAACGACCCGCGCCGACGGGCTAGGGAGCCGTCCTGCCGAGGTCGAGTCGGCCGACGTGCGCCACGTTCTCCCGGTCCTCGGCCTCCGTGCCGGCCTCGGCCGCGAACCAGGCGTCGAGGATCTCCTTGAGCAGGGGCTCGGACGTCAGACGCAGGCTGAGGGCGAGGACGTTGGCGTCGTTCCAGCGGCGGGCGCCGGCCGCCGTGTAGGCGTCCGTGCACAGGGCCGCCCGTACGCCCGGCACCTTGTTCGCGGCGATCGACGCGCCCGTGCCGGTCCAGCAGCACACGACCGCCTGGTCCGCGCTCCCGGCGGCGACCTCGCGGGCGGCCGCCTCGGAGCAGGCCGCCCATTGCCGGTCGGCGCCGGGGCTCAAGGCTCCGTGGGGTACGACCTCGTGGCCGCGGTTGCGCAGTTCCGTGACGACCGAGCGGGCCACGGGTTCGTCCATGTCCGAGGAAACGGAGATCCGCATGTCCCGAGCCTACCGGCCCTACGTCAGCGCCCCCAGCGGATCGTCCAGCACCGGCTGCCAGGCCAGTTCCGCCGCGCCGACCAGGCTGTTGTGGTCCAGGGTGCAGGCCAGGATCGGGACGCCGCCGCTCTGGCCCCACAGGCTGCGGTCGGCGACGACGGCGCGCAGGCGGTCGGGGTCGGTGTCGAGGAGGGTGCGGTGGAGGCCGCCGAGGATGATGCGGTCCGGGTTGAGGATGTTGACCAGGCCGGCGAGGCCGAGGCCGAGGCGGTCGATCAGGGTCTCGGTGGCCGTGCGGACCGTCGGGTCGGTGTAGTGCGTACGGATCAGGTCCTTCGCCTGCTGGAGCAGGGACACCTCGGGGCCGGGGTCGCGGCCCGCCGCCGTGAGGAGGGCCAGCGGGTCGGCCTCGACGTCCAGGCAGCCCCGGCTGCCGCAGTGGCAGGGGCGGCCCTCGGGGTTGACGGTGAGGTGACCGACCTCGAGGGCCAGGCCCGAACTGCCGGTGTGCAGGCGACCGTCCAGGACCAGCGCGCCGCCCACGCCCCGGTGTCCGGTGGCCACGCACAGCAGGTCCCGGGCGCCGCGGCCCGCGCCGTGCCGGTGCTCGGCGAGGGCGGCGAGGTTGACGTCGTTGCCGGCGAACGCCGGTCCGGTGATCCCGGCCGCACGCACGCACTCCGCGAAGATCCGGCGGACGGGCGCGCCGACGGGCCAGGCCAGGTGCAGAGGGTTCAGGGCCAGGCCGTCGGGTTCGGCGACGGCGGACGGTACGGCGAGGCCTGCGCCGACGCAGCGCCGGCCGGTCGTGCGGAGGAGGTCCGCGCCCGCCTCCACGACCGACCCGAGGACCTTCGCCGGGTCGGCGTCGACGGTCTCACAGCCGGGCGCGGTGGCGACGATACGGCCGCCGAGACCGACCAGCGCCGCCCGGAACCCGTCGGCGTGCACCTGAGCGGCGAGGACGACGGGACCGTCCTCGGCGACGGAGAGGCGGTGCGAGGGGCGGCCCTGCGAACCGGCGGCGGCGCCGGGCCGGGCGTCGACCTGGATCAGGCCGAGCGCCTCCAGCTCGGCGGCGACCGCGCCGGCCGTGGCCCGGGTGACGCCGAGCTCGGCGGTGAGTACGGCACGGGTCGGCGCGCGGCCGGTGTGCACGAGTTCCAACGCGGGTCCGAGCGCACCTCGCCCCCGGTCCAGTCGCGTCCTCGAGGTGGTTCCTTCCCCCGCCGTCCGGGGGTCCGCCTTGCCGCTCATGAGGGCGAGTCTCCCATGATCCGTTCGTCCGGTGGCCGTGGACGCGGTCTCAGAGGCCGCTGACCCGGAGGGTGACGTTCAGCCGTCCCGTCAGCCCCAACTCCGGTGGTGCCGTGCCCGGGTGCACGCGCGGCACACCGTGGTAGGCGAGCCGGGACGGTCCGCCGAAGATGAACAGGTCGCCGCTGCGCAGTTCCACGTCGGTGTAGGGCCGGGTCCGGGTCTCGGCGTTGCCGAAGCGGAACACGCAGGTGTCGCCGAGGCTCAGGGACACCACCGGCGTGTCCGACTCCTCGTCGCTGTCACGGTGCATGCCCATGCGGGCGTCGGCGTCATAGAAGTTGATCAGTGCGATGTCGTACGGCACCGGTGCGATGCCGAGGGCGTCCCGCACGGCGCGTCCGCCCAGCTCGCCCAGCCATTGCGGGAACGGCTTCACCGGGGCGCCGTCACCGTCGACGACGGTCCGGGCGTAGGCGTACGGGTACCAGTGCCGGCCCAGGCACACCTGCCGCGCGGTCATCGTGCCGCCGCCGGGTGTCCGGACGGTGCGCAGGCCGGCCGGCGGGCGGGCCCTCCCCCAGTCTCGGCTTCGCTCGACCGGGGGGACCCCCACCGGCAGGCCGCCAGCAGCTCGCGCTGCAGGCCCGTGTCCAGCCAGTCCGGCAGGTGCAGCGCGCCCGGCGCGACCTCCGTGCGGGCTCTGGGGAACAGCTCGGCGTCCATGCCTCCCATCCTGCCCGACACTCGCTGAGCTGCGGCTCCGCTAGCCTTGACGCACGATGAACGACCGTATGACGACGCCCTGGAGCGAGCTCGCGCTGGCCCGCTTCCCCGCGGATCCGCGTGACCGGCTGCGCGCCTGGGACGCCTCCGACGAGTATCTCCTCAGGCATCTCGCGGAGCGGGAGGTCCCGCTGTCCGGCACGGTCGTGGTCGTCGGCGACCGCTGGGGCGCCCTGGTCACGGCGCTCGCGGCGCACCGGCCGACGCAGATCACCGACTCGTATCTGGCCCAGGAGGCGACCCGGGCGAACCTCGCGCGCAACGGCGTCGAGCCCGGCGCCGTGCGGTTGCTCACGACCCAGGACGCGCCGCCCGGCCGGGTCGACGTCCTGCTCGTGCGGGTGCCCAAGAGCCTCGCGCTGCTGGAGGACCAGCTGCTGCGGCTGGCACCCGCGGTGCACGAGGGCACGGTGGTCGTCGGCACGGGCATGGTGAAGGAGATCCACACCTCGACGCTGGAACTGTTCGAGCGGATCCTCGGGCCGACACGTACGTCGCTCGCCGAGAAGAAGGCGCGGCTCATCCTCTGCACGCCCGGGCCGTCACCGGAGCGGGCCGCCGCCGCGAACCCGTGGCCGTACCGCTATGCCCTCCCCGACGGCATCGGCCCGGTCTCGGGACGCACGGTCGTCAATCACGCCGGGGTCTTCTGCGCCGACCGGCTCGACATCGGGACCCGGTTCTTCCTGCAGCATCTGCCGGGCGGCAAGGGTGCCCGGCGGGTCGTGGACCTCGGGTGCGGCAACGGTGTCGTCGGTACGGCGGTGGCGCTGGCCGATCCGGAGGCCGAGGTGCTGTTCGTGGACGAGTCGTTCCAGGCCGTGGCCTCCGCTGAGGCCACGTACAAGGCGAACGGCGTGCCCGGACATGCCGAGTTCCGGGTCGGGGACGGGCTGGCGGGGGTGCCGGCCGGGAGCGTCGATGTCGTGCTGAACAATCCGCCGTTCCACTCGCACCAGGCGACGACCGACACGACGGCGTGGCGGATGTTCACGGGGGCGCGGCGCGTGCTGAGGCCCGGCGGGGAGCTGTGGGTGATCGGGAACCGGCATCTCGGCTATCACGTGAAGCTGCGGAAGCTGTTCGGCAACAGTCGGCTCATGGCCAGTGACCCGAAGTTCGTCGTGCTGAAGGCCGTCAAGGAGTAGCGCCTCTGAGCGCGCGGGGCGAGGCGCCCAGTTCGCGGCGGCATGCCTTGTTGAACGCCTGGAGGTCGGGGATGCCGACCGAGGCGGCGACGGCGGAGATGGAGAGGGTCGAGGCGCGCAGCAGGTGGTGGGCGCGGTCGAGTCTGCGGCGGCGGAGGTAGCCGACCACCGTGGTGCCGGTGGCGGCGCGCAGCAGCCGGGTGAGGTGGTTGTGCGAGACGCCGGCGGCCCGCGCGATGTCCGGCACGGTCAGGGGGGCGGCCAGGTTCGCCTCGATGTAGGCGAGGGCGGCGCTGACCGCCGGGTGTGGGGCGGGCCGGTCAGTGGCCGGGGTGAGCTGGGCGATGCGCCACAGCGCGGTCCAGAGCTCGGCGCGGGTGCGTTCGGGTTCGCGGGGTACGGCGGTGACCGCCTGCCGCAGCAGGGCGCTGAGGAAGGGGAATTCGGGGCCGGTGTCCTGGACGACCGGGACGGTGCGGGCGGGCTCGGTGGCGAGGATGCGCAGGTGGGCGTAGAGGTGCTGGGAGCGGCCCTGGTAGCGGTAGCGGACCGTGACGCCCGGCGGGACCAGGCTCACCCGGCCGGGGCGGATGGTGTGCGGGGTGCCGTCGACGACGAGTTCGGCGTCGTACTCGTACAGGTGCAGCTGCCACAGCTCGGGCAGCCGGAAGACGTCGGTACGGCTCGCGACCCCGTGCACGCCGACGCCGACGCCCGCCACGACGGGCGGTTCGCCGAGGTGGAGGCGGGTTTCGCGCATGGCCGGAAAGTACCAGTCGGCCCGTCAGCGCGCCTCGGGGTCCCCGAGGCGGTAGCGGTTCAGACGGTAAGACTCGATCTCGCTCCGTCGGATCACCGTCATGGCGCGCAGCAGCCGTACCGAGAGCGGGACGGCGCCGCGGACGGCGCCGGTGAAGTCGGCGGGGGTGCGGCGGTCGGTGCCCTGGAAAAAAGTTGTATGCGGGGTGCGCTGTCAGGGAGTCCCGAGCACCCGGATGATCCCCGCCACCGCCCGGACCATCGCCTCCCGTCCCACGCTCAGGTACTTGCGCGAGTCGACCGCCTCGGGGTGGGCGGCGAGGAACGCGCGGATGGCGCCGGTCATGGCGATGTTGAGGGCGGTGCCGATGTTGACCTTGGCGATGCCGCCCGCGACCGCCGCGGTGAGTTCGCCGTCGGGGACTCCGGATGAGCCGTGCAGGACAAGGGGGACGTCCAGGGTGGCGGACAGCCGTTTGAGGAGGTCGTGGTCGAGGGTGGCCGTACGGGTGGTCATGGCGTGCGCGCTTCCGATGGCGACGGCGAGGGCGTCGACGCCGGATTCGGCGACGAAGGCGTGGGCCTCGGCCGGGTCGGTGCGGGCGCCGGGCGCGTGCGCGTCGAGGGGCGGCCGGGCGGATCTCTCCCACCCACCCTGCCCGGATCTCTCCCACCCACCCTGCCCGGCCTTGCCGCCGATCCGGCCCAACTCGGCCTCGATCCAAAGGCCTTGGGCGTGCGCCCAGTGGGCGGCGGCCCGGGTCGCGGCGAGGTTCTCGGCGTAGGGCAGGCGGGCCGCGTCGTACATCACGGAGCTGAATCCGGCGTCGGGAGCCTGCCGCAGCAGGTCGTCGCTCTGGATGTGGTCGAGGTGCAGCGCGACGGGGACGGCGGCGCGTTCGGCGGCGGAGACGGCGGCGCGGGCAAGCGGGAGGAGGCGGCCGTAACGGAACTTGACGGCGTTCTCGCTGACCTGGAGAACGACGGGCGAACTCACGGACTCCGCGCCGGCGATGACCGCCTCGACGTGTTCCAGCGTGATGATGTTGAAGGCGGCGACGGCGGAGCGGGCTGCGGCGGCGCGGGTGACGAGCTCACCGGTGGTGACGAGGGGCACGGCCTGTTCCTTTCTCAGCGCGTCACGGGGTCAGGATCACCGAGCGGGTCAGATGGCGCGGCCGGTCCGGATCGAGGCCGCGGGACTCGGCGACGGCGACCGCTAGGCGCTGGGCGCGGACCAGCTCGGCGAGCGGGTCCAGGTCGCCCGCCACCCACAACCCGCCGGTCTCCCGCACCTGTTCGGCGAGCCCCTCGGGCGCCTGGCCGAGCATCCAGGTCGCGGTGCCGTGGGTGGTGATGCTGATGGGGCCGTGCCGGTACTCCATCGCCGGGTAGGCCTCGGTCCAGGACTGCGCGGCCTCGCGCATCTTCAGCGCGGCCTCGTGGGCGAGTCCCACGGTCCAGCCGTGGCCGAGGAAGGTGAACTGGGTGCGGTCGACGAGGCCTTCGGGCAGCGGGGCGGTCAGCGCGGTGCGGGCGTCGGCTACGACGGCGTCGGTGTGCAGGCCCAGGTGGGCGCGGAGCAGGGTGAGCGCGGTGGTCGCGAACCGGGTCTGGACGACGGAGCGTTCGTCCGCGAAGCCGAGGACGACGACGTCGTCGGCGGCCGCCATGACGGGCGTGGCGGGGTCCGCGGTGACGGCGGTCGTCCGGGTGCTTCCCCTCAACTCGCCGAGCAGGTCGAGGACTTCGGTCGTCGTACCCGAGCGACTGAGGGCGACGACCCGGTCGTACGAACGGCCGGGCGGGAACTCCGAGGCGGCGAAGGCGTCCGTCTCGCCCTGCCCCGCGCCCTCGCGCAGGGCGGCGGCCGACTGCGCCATGAAGTACGAGGTGCCGCAGCCGACGATCGCGACCCGCTCCCCCGGCGCCGGCAGTGCCCCGGCGTGCCCGGGCGCCTCCGCCGCGGCCCGGGTCCAGCACTCGGGCTGGCCGGCCAGCTCGTCCTCGACGTGCGTCATGGCGAACCCCTCCACTGGTTTGATTGTTCTTGCAAGATATAGCGATCTTTCGAGCACAATCAAGCATCCGGGCGGAGCGGGGGTGCGCTAGGGTCGCCGGTAGATCGAGGATCGGAGGGTGCGGATGTCGCGCGACGCCCGCTGGAAGGCGCTGCTGGAACTGCTCGTCGAGCGGGGCCGGCTGGACGTCGAGGAGGCGGCCGCCGAGCTGGAGGTCTCGTCGGCCACGATCCGCCGTGACTTCGACCAGCTCGCCGAGCAGCAGATGCTGGTCCGCACCCGGGGCGGCGCGGTGGTGCACGGCGTGTCGTACGAACTGCCGCTGCGCTACAAGACGGCGCGGCGCGCCTCCGAGAAGCAGCGCATCGCCAAGGCGGTGGCCGGTCTCATCGCGCCCGGTGAGGCGGTCGGGCTGACCGGCGGGACGACCACCACCGAGGTGGCGCGTGCCCTGGCCGTGCGGGGCGACCTCGCGTCGGGCTCGCCGGCGCTGACCGTCGTCACCAACGCGCTCAACATCGCCAACGAGCTGGCGGTACGCCCCCAGTTCAAGATCGTGGTGACCGGCGGGGTCGCCCGGGCACAGTCGTACGAGCTCATCGGCCCGCTCGCGGACGGGGTGCTGAGCCAGATCACCGTCGACGTGGCGGTGCTCGGCGTCGTCGCCTTCGACGTCACGCACGGTGCCGCGGCGCACGACGAGGCGGAGGCGGCGATCAACCGGCTGCTGTGCGAGCGGGCCGAGCGGGTGATCGTGGCCGCCGACTCCAGCAAGCTGGGGCAGCGGGCGTTCGCCCGGATCTGCGCGGCCGAGGCGGTGGACACGCTGGTCACGGACACGGCGGCGGCCCCGGAGGCGATACGGCGGTTCGAGGAGGCCGGGATCAGGGTCGTCGCGGTCTGAGCCCCGTTCCCGGTACGCGCGCTGCCGGATCCGCCTAAGCTGAGGCGAGGGAGGCTGCGATGAGCGGAACACCCGACGGCACGGACGTACCCGGGGCTTCTCGCTATCTGCCGATCGCCGAGCACGGGCTGATCGGCGATCTGCGCAGTGTGGCCCTGGTCGGGAGCAACGGCACGATCGACTGGTACTGCTGCCCGTCCTTCGACGCGCCGAGCGTGTTCGCCGGGATCCTGGACGCTGAGCGGGGCGGGTCGTTCGAGCTGGCGGCGGCCGTGCCGGCGCACACGAAACAGTTCTACTTCCCGGACACGAACGTCCTGATCACGCGGTTCTTCACCGAGGACGGCGTCGGTGAGGTGCAGGACTTCATGCCCGTCGACGGCGACTCGGTCGAGACCGAACGGCACCGGCTGATCCGGCGGGTGGTGTGCGTACGCGGCTCCATCCCGTTCCGTACGCGGGTCGCGCCGCGCTTCGACTACGGCAGCCGGCCGCACACCGTCCACATGGCCGGCGACGTGGCGGTCTTCGAGTCCGCCAAGCTGTCGCTGGGCCTGACCGCGACCGTGCCGCTGGAGACCGACGACCTGGACGCCCGGGCCGAGTTCAAGCTCACCGAGGGCGAGTCCGCGGTGTTCGCGCTGGACCAGGTCGGCGGCGAGGTGACCCCGCGCCGCTGCGCGCGGACCGAGGCCGAGGAGCAGTTCAACAGCACGGTCACCTACTGGCGGCGCTGGCTGTCCGCCTCCAAGTACCGGGGCCGCTGGCGGGAGATGGTGCACCGCTCCGCCCTCACCCTGAAACTGCTCACCTACGCGCCCACCGGCGCGATCGTCGCCGCGCCGACGACAAGCCTCCCCGAGCAGCTGGGCGGCGAGCGCAACTGGGACTACCGGTACGTGTGGGTACGCGACGCCGCCTTCTGTGTGTACGCGCTGCTGCGGCTGGGGTTCACGGGCGAGGCCGAGGCGTTCATGAAGTTCGTGACCCGACACGTCGCTCCGGGCGACGGCGGACACTCCGGGCCGCTGCAGATCATGTACGGCATCGACGGCCGCACCGACCTCGAAGAGCGCGAACTCGACCACCTGGAAGGGCATCACGGCTCCGCGCCGGTGCGGGTCGGCAACGCCGCCGCCGACCAGCTCCAGCTCGACATCTACGGCGCGCTGATCGACTCGATCTACCTCTACGACAAGTGGGCGCAGCCGATCTCCAGCGACCAGTGGGACGACGTGTGCGCCCTGGTGGAGTGGGTGTGCGAGCACTGGGACCAGCCGGACGAGGGTATCTGGGAGACCCGCGGCGGCCGCAAGAACTTCCTGTACTCGCGGCTGATGTGCTGGGTGGCGATCGAGCGGGCCATCCGCATGGCCAACCGGCGCGGCCTGCCCGCCGACCTGCCCCGCTGGCGGCAGAGCCGCGACACCATCTACCGGCGGATCATGAGCCGGGGCTGGTCCGAGACGCGCCAGGCCTTCGTCCAGCACGAGGACGGCGACGTGCTCGACGCGGCCGTGCTGATGATGCCGCTGGCGAAGTTCATCGCGCCCACCGACCCCAAGTGGCTGTCCACGCTGGACGCCCTCACCCAGGACCTGGTGTCGGACTCCCTGGTCTACCGCTACGACCCGCAGGCCAGCCCCGACGGACTGCGGGGCGACGAGGGGACGTTCTCGATCTGCTCGTTCTGGTACGTCGAGGCCATGGTCCGCGCCGGCCGGGTCGACGAGGCGCGGCTGGCCTTCGAGAAGATGCTGACGTACGCCAACCACCTGGGCCTGTACGCCGAGGAGCTCAGCCACACGGGCGAGCAACAGGGCAACTTCCCGCAGGCGTTCACGCATCTCGCGCTGATCAGCGCGGCCTTCAACCTGGACCGTGCCCTGGGCTGACGGCGGCCCGGGGCACGGTGACAGGGCGTCAGGAGGACAGGCTCGCCTCGAAGGGCCGGACGGGCGCCTTGACCTGGGCGGCGGCGACAGCGGGGCGGGTTTGACGCGCAGACAGGCGAGGACGTCGGCGGCGGTGGCGCAGCCGATCTCCTTGACGAAGGCCCGGATCAGCCATGCCTTCCGGCACCCCACCGTCGGCCGACGACGAGGTGCGGGTCGTGAACGACGAGGGCCGCGAGGCGCCGGCCGGGGCGAGCGGCCATCTGCTCGTCCGCGGTCCCGCCACGGTGCGCGGCTACTGGCGCTCCCCCGCGCTCGACGCCCGTTTCTTCACCGCCGACGGCTTTCACCGCACCGGGGCGGTGGGTCGGGTGACCGACACCGGGCAGCTGGTCGTCGAGGGCGGATCCGACGTCCCGGGCCCGGCGCAGCGCCCCGCACTCCGGCAGGTGGTCCGCCGGATTCCGGCCGGGCCCGGCCGGCCCATACCGACTCACGCGAAGGGCACCCCGAGATGACGCAAGGTTCGATCTTCCCGTACGTCATGCCGACCCTCACCATACCCCCAGAGGGTATCAAGTCAACCCCGATGAGCCTCTTGCCTTCTCTACCCCCTGGGGGTATACATGACCACGATGCCAGGATACCCCCGCCCGGTATTCCGGTCGACCGCTACCGCACCCTTCGGGAGGAACCGTGTCCACCACCACGTACGCCGTCTCCGGAATGTCCTGCGGCCACTGCAAGGCGACGCTCACGAAGGCCATCGGCGACCTGGACGGTGTGACCGGCGTCGACGTCGACCTCGGCCGCGGTCACGTCACCGTCACCGGCGCCGCCCAGCCGGACGACGCCCTGATCGCCGAGGTCGTCGACGAGGCCGGCTACGAGCTGACCGGCCGGGCCTGACCCGCATCCACCGCAGTGCCGGGACCCGGCCGGCACCGGGTTCCGGCGCTCCACCCGTACGAGGAGCAGTGATGACCACCACGACCCCGACCGGCGCCACCGCCGAGGTAGAGCTAGCCATCGGCGGCATGACCTGTGCCTCGTGCGCGGCGCGCATCGAGAAGAAGCTGAACCGCATGGACGGCGTGACGGCCACCGTCAACTACGCCACCGAGAAGGCGAAGGTCAGCTACGACGGGGACGTCTCCGTCCAGGACCTGATCGCGACCGTCGAGGCGACCGGGTACACGGCTCAGGAGCCGGTCCGGGACGTTCCGGAGCACAGTGCCGAGGAGGACGACGAACTGCGGCCACTGCGGCAGAGGTTGATCACGGCTGTGACGCTCGCCGTCCCCGTCATCGCGATGGCGATGATCCCGGCCCTGCAGTTCGAGTACTGGCAGTGGCTGTCCCTGACCCTCGCGGCGCCGGTCGTGACATACGCCGGATGGCCCTTCCACAAGGCGGCGTTCACCAATCTGCGGCACGGCGCGGCCACCATGGACACGCTGATCTCGGTCGGCACGTCGGCCGCGTTCGGCTGGTCGCTGTGGGCGCTGTTCCTCGGGACCGCGGGCGAGCCGGGCATGACGCACCCCTTCGAGCTGACCATCTCCCGCAGTGACGGCGCCGGGAACATCTATCTGGAGGCCGCCGCCGGTGTCACCGCCTTCATCCTGGCCGGGCGGTACTTCGAGGCCCGCTCCAAGCGGAAGGCGGGCGCGGCGCTCCGGGCGCTGCTGGAACTGGGCGCGAAGGACGTCACCGTACTGCGTCCCGACGGAACCGAACGGACCGTCCCCGTGCCGGAGTTGAAGGTCGGCGACCGCTTCCTCGTCCGGCCCGGCGAGAAGATCGCAACCGACGGCACGGTCGTCGAGGGTTCGTCGGCGGTGGACGCCTCGATGCTCACCGGCGAGTCAGTCCCCGTCGAGGTCTCCGCGGGCGACCCCGTCACCGGCGCCACGGTCAACGCGGGCGGCCGGCTCGTCGTCGAGGCGACCCGGATCGGCGCCGACACCCAACTGGCCCGGATGGCCAGGCTGGTGGAGGACGCGCAGAACGGGAAGGCGGCGGCGCAGCGGCTCGCGGACCGGATCTCCGCCGTCTTCGTGCCGATCGTGATCGCCCTCGCGCTGGGCACCCTGGGCTTCTGGCTGGGCAACGGCGCCGGTCCGGCGGCCGCCTTCACCGCAGCCGTCGCCGTACTGATCATCGCCTGCCCGTGCGCCCTCGGGCTGGCCACGCCGACCGCGCTGATGGTCGGCACCGGGCGGGGCGCCCAGCTCGGCATCCTGATCAAGGGTCCTGAGGTGCTGGAGTCCACGCGCAAGGTCGACACGATCGTCCTCGACAAGACAGGCACCGTGACCACGGGCCGGATGACCCTGCTCGCCGTGCACACCGCCGACAACGCCGACGAGGCCGAAGTCCTGCGGCTCGCGGGCGCGTTGGAGCACTCCTCCGAGCACCCGATCGCCCGTGCCGTCGCCGACGGGGCGGTGGCGAAGCTGGGGTCGCTGCCCACTCCCGAGGACTTCGCAAACGTGCCCGGGCTCGGGGTACAGGGCATCGTCGAGGGCCACGCGGTGCTCGTGGGCCGCGAACGGCTGCTGAGGGAAGGGGCGATGGAACTGCCGGAGGAGTTGCAGCGCGCCAAGTCCGAGGCCGAGGCGGCCGGTCGTACGGCCATCACCGTCGCCTGGGACGGTGAGGCGCGGGCGGTCCTGGAGGTCGCCGACGCGGTGAAGGAGACCAGCCCCGAGGCGATCACCCGACTCCGTGCCCTCGGTCTGACACCGATCCTGCTGACCGGCGACAACCGGGCCGTGGCCGAGTCCGTCGCCCGTGAGGTCGGCATCGCGCCCGAGGACGTCATCGCCGAGGTGCTGCCGCAGGACAAGGTCGACGTCGTCAAGCGGCTGCAGGGCGAGGGCCGTTCGGTCGCGATGGTCGGCGACGGCGTCAACGACGCGGCCGCCTTGGCCCAGGCCGACCTCGGGCTGGCCATGGGCACCGGCACGGACGCGGCGATCGAGGCCGGCGACCTGACCCTGGTACGCGGTGACCTGCGCGCCGCGGCCGACGCCATCCGCCTGGCCCGCAGGACCCTCGGCACCATCCGCTCCAACCTGTTCTGGGCCTTCGCGTACAACGTCGCCGCCCTGCCCCTCGCCGCGGCCGGCCTGCTCTACCCGATGATCGCCGGGGCGGCCATGGCCTTCTCCTCGGTGTTCGTCGTCGGCAACTCCCTCCGCCTGCGCTCTTTCCGCGCGGCGGACTGACCACACAACTGCCTCCTCGGCCCGGCTGTTCACCCGGAACAGCCGGGCCGAGGCGTGCACGAGCTCAGCCCCGTCGCCGACCCGCACCCTGTCAGCCGAACGTCCTCACAGCCCGGTAGTACGTCCACGCCGTGCTGTTGCACGCACTCTTCGCGCCGCCGCTGTAGCCGGCGCACACGCGCTTGAGGTCCTCGTAGAAGGCGCTGTCCAGGCGCGACTTGTCCGCGCTGAAGACGCCCGCCGCCTTGTACGGACCAGCCTGCCTGGTTGGTGCGGGCCGCGGCCCAGAGGCTGTAGCTGGACGCGCTGGTCTGGGTCCAGCTCGCGATGGCCTGGGGCTTGTCGGCGGGAGCGACGTCGGCGGTGGTGGTGGCAACGGCCGTGAGGAGGGGGAGAGTTGAGGCTGCAGGACCGGTGGCGAGTCTGCGGTGCATTCCACACCTCCATGAGGCTGCGACCCGCCCGTCGGACCGCAGGTCCATGACAAGATGATTGGCACCGCAACAGCCCTTTCACACCGCATGCACCCTGATGGCCCATTAACTCTCGGACATGCCAGGAGATCGGCGGAGGAACCGACGGTCACCAACGAACCGACAGGAGTGAGGTTGCGATGTCCGTACGAGGTGGCCTCGCCGGCCTGGCGCTGGTGCCGCTGCTCGTCTCCCCGGCGGCCGCGCACGCCACGGCGCACGACGGCTCCGGCGTCCCGCCGCACCAGGCCCGCTTCGACCTCCAGGCCCACCGCGGCGGCATCGGCATGACGACCGAGTCGACCCTGGAGGGCTTCGGCAAGGCGCTGCGGCTCGGGGTGTCCACTCTGGAGCTGGACACCCAGGTCACCAGGGACGAGAAGGTCGTCGTCACCCACGACCGGCAGGTCAGTGCCCAGAAGTGCCGGGACACGGCGCCGGTCGTACCGGGCGACCCGATGTACCCGTACGTCGGCAAGTACATCAAGGACCTGACACTGGCCCAGATCAGGACCATGCACTGCGGTTACCAGCAACTGCCCGGATTCCCCGAACAGGAGGTCGTCAGCGGTGCCCGGATGGTCGAGCTGAAGGACGTCCTGAACCTGGTGAAGAGCTACCGCGCCAGACAGGTCACGCTCAACATCGAGACGAAGGTCGAGGCGGGCGCCCCCGAACAGACCGCGCCGCGTGAGCTGTTCGTGCGCCGGGTCTTCGAGGCGATCCGCGCCTCGGGCATCGAGCGCCAGGTCACCATCCAGTCCTTCGACTGGGGCGCGCTCAGGGCGATGCACAGGCTGGCCCCGAGGTGGCCGCTGGTCGCGCTCACCAACTACGACTTCCTCCAGGTCGGCAAGCCCGGCGCCTCACCGTGGCTCGGCGGGATCGACGCGGACGACTACGGCGGCGACTTCGTGAAGGCGGCCGCCACCCTCCCCGGCGTGAGGGCCCTCTCCCCCAACTACGGCTTCCCGCAGAGCGGCAAGGTCGGCGATCCCGGCTTCCGCTTCTACGCCGACCCCACGATGGTCACCGAGGCCCACGCCAGGGGCCTGAAGGTCGTCCCGTGGACCTGTGACGACCCGGCCACCGTCGAGGCGCTGATGGACATGGGCGTCGACGGCATCATCACCAACTACCCGGACCGCGTCCGGCAGATCATGGCCGACCGCGGCATGCGTCTGCCCAGGGCCTATCAACCCCGCTGACGCTACCGACCCTTGCGCAGGAACCGCTTCAGCCGCGTCAGGGTCCAGGTGTTGATCACGTCGTCCTTGGTCAGCCAGCCGCGCTGCGCGGTCCCCACGCCGTAGCGCATGTCGGCCAGGTGCAGGGTGGAGTGGGCGTCGCTGTCGACGGCGAACTTCACGCCGTGCCGCTTCGCCCGCAGGATGTCCTCGTCACCCAGGTCGAGGCGGTCCGGATGCGCGTTGATCTCCAGGACGGTACCGGTGCGCTCGCAGGCGGCGAAGACCGCGTCGAAGTCGGCGTCGAGGCCCGGCCGTTTGCCGAGGATGCGGGTGGTCGGGTGGCCGATGATGTCGACGTACGGGTTCTCGCAGGCCCGCACGAGACGTCGGGTCAGTGCCTCGCGCGACTGGTTGAAGTGCGAGTGCACCGAGGCCACGCACAGGTCGAAGCCGTCCAGGAACTCCTCCGGCCAGTCCACCTCACCGTCGGGGTCGATGTTCAGCTCCACGCCGTGCAGCAGCCGCATCCCGCCGCGCCTGTCCTGCTTCTCGCGCCTGCCGTGTCTGCCGTACGCGCCGTCGAGTTCCCGTACCTGTTCGCGCTGGGCCAGCATCCGCTCGTCCGTCATGCGCTGCATATAGAGGTTGGGGCCGTGGTCGGTGATCGCGTAGTACGCGTAGCCGCGTTCGGCCGCCGCGGCGACCATCTCCTCCAGCGGGGCGAGTCCGTCGGTGAGGTCGGTGTGCGTGTGCAGATCGCCCCTGAGGTCCGACTCCTGCACCAGGTCGGGCAGTTCGTCGTGCAGTCCGGCCTCGATCTCCCCGCGGTCCTCGCGCAGGACCGGCGGGATCCAGGGCAGGCCGAGCCGGGCGTACACCTCCTCCTCGGTCCCGGAGACGATCTTGTCCCCGCTCTCGGTGTCGAACAGTCCGTACTCGGAGAGCTTCAGCTTCCGGTGCAGGGCCAGTTCCCGGGTGCGGATGTTGTGCGCCTTGGAGCCGGTGAAGTACTGCAGCGCCGCTCCCCAGGAGTCCGGCGGTACGACGCGCAGGTCGACGGCCAGGCCCTTGGTGGTGCGGACCGACGTCTTCTTCTCGCCGTGGGCGATGACCTCCGAGACGTACGGCAGCTCGGTGAACGCCCGCATGAGCGGCCCCGACTTCGTGGCCGCGGCGAGCACGTCGATGTCGCCGATCGTCTCGCGGACGCGGCGCAGGGACCCGGCGTAGGCGCAGCGCCTGCAGCCGCGCGCCCCGGACAGCGCGGCGACGACGTCCTCGGCGAGGTCCATGGCGACGTCGAGGAGGACGCGGTCGCCGGAGGACTGGAGGAGTTCGATGCCGTGGAGGATGTTCTCCTCCGTCTTCGGGCCGAAGCCCTTCAGGTCGCGCAGCCGCTCCTCGTGGATGGCGTCGGCCAGTTCCTCGACGGAGGAGATGCCCAGCTCCTCGTAGAGCACGCAGGCCTTCTTCGGGCCGAGCGTGGGGATGGCGGTCAGCCGCCTTACCCCGGCCGGGATCTTCGCCCGCAGTTCCTCGACGGCGGACACGCTGCCACCCTGGAAGTACTCGATGATCTTCTCGGCGATCGACTTGCCGACGTTGGGGATCGCCTGGAGGCCCTTGGTGTCGAGGGTGGACACCTCGGCGTGGTGGCCGCCGATCGACCGGGCGGCCTTCTCGTAGACGCGCGCCCTGTACGCGTCGCCTCCGGTGATCGAGATCAGGTCCGCGTACTCCTGGAAAAGCGCGGCGACCTCGTCGTTGGACCGAGCCACACCTCCAGGGTAGGCAGAGATGCGGCGATCATGCGTGCGTCTTCGAAACGGCCGATGCCGCGGTACGGCGCAACGATCGCGGGTACTCAGTGTGCGCACGACTCCCTGAGGAGATGACTCGGATGCTGATCCTCGGACTGCTGCTCCTCGCGGCCACGGGTGCCTTCACCGGCCTGCTGATCGCCGACAATCTGTCCGGCGGCCCCGATTACACCGTGTCGGTCCTCGGTAACGACATCGCCACCATGAACTCGCTGGCCATCTTCAGCTCCGGACTCGCCCTGGCGCTCATCTTCTGTCTGGGCCTGGCCATGATGACGACCGGTGCCGCCCACCGCCGCCACAGCCACCGGAGGCCGCGACGGCGGCACGCACGGCAGGACACCGCCCCCCTGGACGAGCTGATGGGGCCGGACGCCCGGGCCTGAGGGAGTTCCTCCGGATCTGAGGGACTTCCTGAGGCGTCACGCCGCCTCCCGTGTGACGGGGGAGGCGGCGTGCCGTACGTCGACGGCGGTGAGCGCCAGCGCGAGCGGCCCCGGGGCCAGGAAGGCGAGCGGCAGCAGCATCCAGGCGCACAGGGCGGCGGTCGCCACCGCGAGCAGGATCAGCCCGCTGCCGCCCAGGTCCTGTACGGCGTCCCGGGCGGCCGCGCGCACGGCCGCGGGCCAGTCGGTGAGCGACTCGGGGCGGGCGCAGGCCCGCAGGCCCACCACGACGGCGCCCACGCCGATCGCGGCGGCGGCCACCGCGAAGAGCGGCGCCCCGGGCAGCCCCGCCCCCGCCAGTGCCAGGTCGGCGGCGAGCAGCAACAGGCCCCCGAGGGCGACGGCCCCGGCGACCAGGTCGCCGGCCCGCAGCCGCCGCCGTAGCAGAGCGACGTACCGCCCGGCGGTGGCGGGCCGGTCCTCCCTCGCGCCCCGCAGCACCGCGCACGCCGTCGACAGCGCGGCCGGAGCGGTCACGAGGGGCAGGCACAGGACCGCCGTGGCGAGGCCGACGCTCAGCACGTCGGCGAACAGGGTCATCCGGGGTCCGAAGACCTCGCCCGGCTCGCGTGTACGCATCCCGCTCACCCCTTGAGTCCGGAGCTGGCCATGCCCTCCACCAGGAACCGCTGGAAGGCGAGGAAGAACAGCACGATCGGCAGCAGTGCGATCACCGACATGGCGAACATCGGGCCGAACGCCGAGGTGCTGGAGGCGTCCACGAAGGACCGCAGGGCGAGCGTGAGGGTGAACTTGTCCGGGTCGAAGAGATAGATGAGCTGGGTGAAGAAGTCGTTCCAGGTCCAGATGAAGGTGAAGATCGCCGTGGTGATCAGTGCGGGCCGGGTCAGCGGCAGGATGACCTGGAAGAAGCTGCGGAAGGGGCCGCAGCCGTCGATCCGGGCCGCCTCCTCCAGTTCGCGCGGCAGGCCGCGCATGAACTGCACGATGAGGAAGACGAAGAAGGCTTCCGTGGCGAGGAACTTCGGCAGGATCAGCGGCCAGTAGGTGTTCACCAGGCCGAGTTGGTTGAAGATGATGTACTGCGGGATCAGCACCGCGTGGTGCGGCAGCATGATCGTGGCGATCATGAAGGCGAACAGCGGGCCACGGAACCGGAACCTGAGGCGGGCGAAGGCGTAGGCGGCGAGCGAGCAGCTGATGACGTTGCCGAGGACCGCGCCGCCCGCGATCAGCAGCGAGTTGGAGAGCAGTCGCCAGATCGACACGTCGTTCACGCCGTCCATGGCCGTCTTGTAGTTCGACCACTCCAGACGGCCCGGCAGCAGGTCGAGGCTGGCGATGACCTCGTCGGCGGGCTTGAGCGAGGTGGCGAGCAGCCAGGCCAGCGGGTAGAGCATCACCAGCAGGGCGGCCAGGCAGCCGAGGTGCAGGGCGATCCGGTGCCGGCGAACAGGCTTGTGAGCAACGGCAGTCGAGGTCATCGGGCGCCCCCATCAGTGTCAGACGCGTAGAAGACCCAGGAGCGCGACGTCCGGAACAGCACCACCGTGACGGCGCCGATCACGAGGAGCAGCACCCAGGCCATGGCGGAGGCGTAGCCCATGTGAGAGGCGACGAAGCCGCGGTCGTAGAGGTAGAGGGTGTAGACGAGGGTCGAGTCGGCGGGGCCGCCCTTGCCGGCGCTGACCGCGAAGGCGGGCGTGAACACCTGGAAGGCCTGGATGGTCTGGAGCACCAGGTTGAAGAAGAGCACCGGGGAGAGCATCGGCACGGTGACGGACAGGAACTGCCGCCATGTGCCTGCCCCGTCCACGGCCGCCGCCTCGTAGAGCTCGGCGGGTATCTGCTGGAGGCCGGCGAGGAAGATGACCATCGGTGCGCCGAACTGCCACACCGTCAGCAGCGCGACGGCCAGCAGCGCCCAGCCGGGCTTGTTGACCCAGCCGCCGGTGCCGAACAGGTTGTCCACGGTGCCGCCGTCGTTGAAGACCGCCCGCCACACGAGGGCGATGGACATGGAGGCGCCGAGCAGGGACGGGGCGTAGAAGGCTGAGCGGTAGAAGGCCTTGCCTCGTTTCATGGACTTCAGGGCGATTGCGACGAGGAGCGCGAGGGCCAGTTGCAGGGGCACGGCGAGGACGACGTACGTCAGGGTCGTCAGGACCGAGCGCCAGTAGCGCGGGTCCTCGGTGAACATCTGTGTGTAGTTGCGCAGGCCCACCCACCGGGGCGGGTTGAACAGGTCGTAGTCGGTGAACGACAGGTACAGCGACACGGCCATCGGGAGCAGGGTGAGGACGGTCGCGCCGAGCACCCATGGGGAGAGGAACACCCAGGCGGCGCCCTCGCGTTCGCGCCTGGGGCGGCGCTTCGGGACGGCCGGCCGTGAGGGGCGTGCGGTGCGTGCGGGGACGTCGGTGGTGGTCATGACCTCAGCTCCGCCTTCGCCTCGGTGACGTAGTTCTCGGCCGCCTCGCGGGGCGACATGCGCTCGTACGACACCTGGTCGTAGTCGCGCTGGAAGGTGGTCTGCAGGGCGTTGTCGCCGGAGGGCGGGGCCTGCGGCGGGTCCTTGAGGGTGCCTTCCAGGGACGACTGGTAGTCGGCGACGGTCTTGTCGAAGTCCTTGAGCCGGGGGCCGACTTCCTCGCGGATGGTCTCGTTGACGGGGATGCCGCGGCTCGCGCCGAGGATCTCCGCGGCCTCCCGGTCGTTGATGAGGAAGTCGACGAGCTGCGCCGCCTCCTTCGGGTGGTCGGTGTTGGCCGAGACGCCGAGGAACATCGACGGCTTGAAGTACTGGCCGGGCGTGCCGTCCTCGCCGGAGGGCATGGGCGCGAGCGCGACCCCGGTCGGGATGATCGCGAGGTAACCGCTGGACGGGGCGTCCCAGTTGGTGTCGGAGGTGGCCTTGCCACGGCCGAGCGGGGTGTTCTCGACGGATCCGTCGAGCTGGGTGGTCTGTTCGGCCGGGGAGACAGCTCCCTCGCGGCGCAGCCGGTCGGTGAAGGTCCACCAGCGGGTCAGGTCGTCGGCGGTGAAGCCGAGCCGGCCGTCCTCGGTGTAGAGGGACTTGCCCCGGCCGCGCAGCCACACCTCGAAGGCGTCCTCGCTCTGGCCCGGGTCGGTGGCCCCCGGCCGGCCGGTCCTCCGCGCCAGCTCGCGCATGGCGTCGGCCCAGTCGTCCCAGGTCCAGCCCTCGTGCGGGAGCGGTACCCCGGAGTCCTGCCAGGTCTTGACGTCGTAGACGACCGTCTCGGTGCCGCGGCCCTGCGGGACGGCGTACTGGGTGCCGTCAACTCGGCCGGTGGCGAGCAGGCCCTGGTCGATCTCGGAGGTGCGGAGTACGGATTTCTGCTGGGCCAGGTCGAGGAGGACGTCACCGGAGGCGTACTGGTCGATCTGGCGGTAGTCGAGCTGCATCACGTCGGGGGCGTCGCCGCCGGCGGCCTGGGTGGCGAGCTTCTGTTTGTAGGCGTCGTATCCCGAGAACGACGTCTGCACCCGCACGTCCGGGTGCTGTTTCTCGAAGAGGGCGACGGCCTGTTCGGTGCGTTCCGCGCGGTCGGGGTTGCCCCACCACGTGTAGCGCAGCACGACCTTGCCGTCGCCCGTCGAGTCCCCGGATCCCCCGCAGCCGGCCAGCACCGCGCAGAGCACGAGTGCGGCGGCCGACGCGCAGAACCCCTTTGTCCTGTGTCCGGGCATGCCGAGGTCACCTCTCTTCTCCTCGGACTTTCCTCTGACGTCCCCCCTTTGGACGCTGGGTGCTACTCCCCCTGGTACGGCAGCGTCGTCCCCGGCAGCGTGTACTCGTCGCGGCGGCCGCACATGCCGAAGCCGCCGAGCCGGGTGGGCGCGGCCTCGTACGCGGTCGCCTCGCCCAGGTACGCCGGCTCGCCGTCGGCCAGCGCGTCGAGCTGGGCCCCGGTGCGCTCGGCCGTGGCCAGCGCACCCGCCCGCCACAGCTCCCGCCAGTTCGGCACCTTGGCGCGCACCAGCCGGGCGGCGGCGCGCTGGAACTCGGCGTACGGACCGTTGTCCCCGGCGACGAGGGCCTCGCGCAGGGCGAGGTAGCCCTCGACGGCGAGGTCTCTGCGACGCCGGGCGGCCGCCGCCGTCTCCGGTCCCGTACCGGGCGGCAGCGTCGCCGCGGCCGCGTATTTCTCGGGGTCGGCGAGCACCTCGGGCGGGAACGTGAAGACGGCGTCCCCGGCCTCGGGCAGGCCGCTGTTCTGCATCAGCACGGTGATGCGCAGGTCGCCGCCCTGCACCATGCGGTGCACGGTGCCCGGTGTGAACCAGGCGACGGAGCCGGCCTCGAGCGGGATGTCCCGGTAGCCGTCGGGGCTCAGGGTCTGCACGGCGCCGCGGCCGCCGGTGACGACGTACGCCTCCGTGCACACCAGGTGCAGATGCGGGCTGCCGCCGCACACACCGTCGGCGGCCTCCCAGTCGTAGGCGCTCAGGTGGGACAGGCCGACGGCGCCGGGGAGGGGGTGCGGCAGGGCGGGCTTGGGTTCGGTCACCACGGCAGGCCCTCCAGGTGGGCGCCGACGCGGTCGCGGTCCCAGGCGCCGTCGGCGAAGACCACGCGGTAGCGGTACGCGAAGGACTCCCCGGGCGGCAGCTCGAACTCCTCGAAGAACGCCCAGGAGAAGGCGACCGTGGGGATCGGCTCGGCGCGTACGAACCAGTGCGACTCGTGGACCGCGGACATCTCGTCGAGGTTCTCGGGCGCGTGCGCGAAGACGAGCGTGGAGTGCCCGTCGACGTCGTCGTGCTCGGTGGTGAAGGCGAGCCAGGGGCCCTGGGTGCCCATCAGCTTCTCGGCGCCGACGTCGCCCTCCGGGGCGAAGACGGAGCCGCCGGTGAAGTCGCGCGGGCCGCGCCACTGCAGCCCGGTGTAGCCGGCCATCTCACGGCCCGCGGTGGTCGGGGAGCCGAACGCCAGGGGCTCGTCGCGGAGGTTGGTGAGGCGGATCGACCAGTCCAGGGCCCAGGCACCGGCTTCCACGTCGACCGAGTGGACGGTCAGCCCGCGCTCCTCGCGCGCCCACTCCGCTCCCCCGTTCTCCACCCAGGTGAGCTCCTCGGTGACGGCGAGCCGGTCGCCCTCGACCGTGAACCCGGAGAAGCCGTCGTGCCGCATCGAGCCGATCCGGCCGGGCAGCGGCAGGTAACCCTCACCGTGGACGTAGCAGTTGCCGCCCCAGAAGTTCTGGCCGGACAGATGGCTGGCCGTCATCTGCAGGCCCTTGTGCCAGCGGTGGTCACTGGGCCGGTAGCCGGTCACCGTGCGCCCGGCGAGGGTGCGCACCGGGTGGGCATAGGGCTTGCGGGACTCGAAGGCGTCCGGGTCGGGGCGGTAGACGTAGCGGAGGATCTCGGTGCCGTTCGCCGCCGTGACCGCGATGTGCTCGCCGTGAGTGTGGGTGACGCGGATGCTCATGCGCGCTCCTTGGGAGCCCAGTGGGGGTGGTCGCCGTGCATGGCCGGGTAGAAGGGGTCGCCGGCTGCGATCTCGCCCGCGTGCACCGGGTGCCCCGTGAAGGCCGCCTTGTACAGGGCGGCGGCGAACTCGAGCGTGGCGCGGGCGTCCGGACCGCTGCCGGGCGGTCTGACGCCCTGGTCGTAGGCGTCGAGGAGGGCGCCCAGCTGGGCCGTGTGCGAGCTGGGCACGTCGGTCGTGGGGGCGTGCCAGGCGGTGGCGCGGTCGGAGGTGACATGCGGGGCCGGGGTGTAGATCCAGTCCTCGTTGCGGTGGCCGTAGAGGTGGGTGAGCTCGACGGTCGCGTCGGAGCAGTCGATGCGGATGCGGCTCACCTCGTGCGGGGACAGCACACTGTTGACGACGGTGGCGAGGGCGCCGTTCTCGAACCGTACGAGGGCCGTCGAGACGTCCTCGCTCTCGGTGTCGTGGACCAGCCGTGCCGCCATGGCCCGCACCTCCGTCCACGGACCGAGCAGATGCAGCAGCAGGTCGTACTGGTGGATGCCGTGCCCCATCGTCGGCCCGCCGCCCTCGCCGGCCCACGTCCCGCGCCACGGCACCGTGTAGTAGGCGGCGTCCCGGTGCCAGGTCGTCTGGCAGTGCGCGACCAGCGGGGCGCCCAGCTCACCGCTCGCGATCAGCTCCCGGGCGTGTACGGCGCCGGAGCCGTAGCGGTGCTGGAAGACCACCGACGCGTACGCGCCCGACGCCTCCTCGGCGGCCGCGATGTCGTCGAACTCGGCCAGCGACAGGGTCAGCGGCTTCTCGCACAGCACCCAGGCACCCGCCTTCAGGGCGGCGACCGTCTGCTCCCGGTGCAGGGACGGCGGCGTACCGATGAGGACCAGGTCGGGGCGTACGGCATCCAGCATCGCGCCCATCGACGTGTACCCGGCGACCTGTTCGCCCGCGAGCTCCCGGAAGGCGTCGAGCCGGGTCTGGTCCACGTCGACGGCGGCGACCAGTTCGACCCGGTCGGAGTGGGCTCTGAGGGCGGGAAGGTGACTGCCGCTGACGATGGCACCGGTGCCGACCACGGCGACACGGCGCTGGACTGGATGTGGGGGCATGCGGTCCTCCTCGGACGGCCGGCGGACAGCCCGCGCAGAAAGCGCTTGCGCTCGAGGTGACCCTAGGTGGGACCGAATGTCAGGACAACCCCCCCTGCAACGATCTTTGAGAAACCCCGACCCGGCCCCCTCGGCAGTCGCGCAGGGCAACTCGGTTCGGGCGTGGGGGAGTTGACAGTGGTGACGATCCGCGTAACGGTGATGACCCATCGTGCTCGGAGGTAGCCCATGGCTCCGTCGTCAGCAGCCCGTCCGGAGGCCGACTTACTGGCACGCGTACGCGGGCTGCGGCCGCTCATCAGCGAGCACGCGCTGCGTACCGAGCAGGAGCGGCGGGTGACGCCCGAGGTCGTCGCGGCGCTCACGGAGGCCGGGGTGCACCGGATGGGCGTGCCCCGGCGGTACGGCGGCTACCAGACCCCGCTGCACACCCAGGTCGATGTGATCGCCGAGATCGCCGCCGCGTGCGGTTCGACCTCGTTCAAGGCCCTGATCCAGGCCGGCTGCTCCTTCATCGCGGCGCTCTTCCCCGACGAGGCGCAGGACGAGATCTTCACCAGCCCCGACGTGCGGATCGGCGGCACCCTGATCCCGGACGCGACGGCGGTGCCGACGGACGACGGCTACGTGGTCAACGGCACCTCGGGCTTCGCCACCGGCTGCCAGGACGCCGACTGGCACCTGCTGACGGCACGGGTCGAGTCCGAGTCCGGCGACGGGCCGCCCGAGGTGCTGTGGACCGCCGTGCCCATGGCCGATCTGGAGATCCTCGACGACTGGTACATGTCGGGGCTGACCGGCAGCGGAAGCAACAGCGTCGTCGCACGGGACGTCGTCGTCCCCGCCCACCGCGTCCTGCCGGTCGGGCCGCTGCTGGGCGGCGAGTTCCCGTCCAAGACGAACGCCGACGACCCCTTCTACCGGATGCCCGTCCTGCTGCTGTTCTGCGCGTGGACGGCGCCGAACGCGCTCGGTCTGGCGCGGGCGGCTCTCGCCGGGTTCACGGAGCGGATCCACCGGCGGGGCATCACATATACCTTCCACCAGCGCCAGAACGAGGCCGCGGTCACCCATCTCCAGGCGGCCGAGGCTGCTCTGAAGATCGCCTGCGCCGAGCTGCTGACCGGCGAGTTCGTCGCCCTGATCGAGTCCCGGGCAGTGAGCGGCGAACCGTACACGGATGAGGAGCGGGCCAGGATCAGGGCGCAGAGCGGGTATGTGACGCGGCTGTGCAAGGAGGCCGTCGACCTGATCGGCTCGGCCTCCGGAGCCTCCTCCCTGCACCGTGAGGTGCCGGTCCAGCGTGCCGTGCGCGACCTGCACGCCCTGAGCCTGCACTCCTTCGTGAACCCCGCCACCAACCTGGAGCTGTACGGCAGGGTCCTGTCGGGGCTCGACGCGGGGACGCCGTTCCTCTAGGGGGCACTTGGCCCGCGTGCGCATCCGCGCCGGGCGCGCGCACGGGGTCGCGCGCTGGTGGGGACAACGGGGAAACCACCGCCGGAGAATGACGATCACCGCTGGTCAGCCGCCCGGTCGGGCTGCGGGACGGCAGATTCCGTGGCCGGAACTGTGATCAAGCGGCTCAATCCTGTTCCCCTGCGGCAAGCACTCCGCAGTTCCTCGTCGTCTCGGTCGGCAAGCGCGCCCCCGCTTCCACTCTGGCCGTCCGGCAGGCGCTCGCCGACCTGGTCACCGGTTCCGACCGCGTCCTGTCCGCCGCCCGTCCGCCGAGTCTCCGCCCGATATCGGCCGACGGTCCGTCCACCAGGCCCTGCCGGCCAGGGCGCGGCGCTCGCTGGGCCGGGCGCTGCCCAGCGCGGAGGTCCGTCTCGTCACCGCCGACACCGTGCCGGAGGCCGCCCGGTCACTCGGCGCGCACGATGGCGCGCCGCTGCTCATACTCGTCGACGCGGCCGGAGCCGGCCTCGGCACCGCACCGCTCGACAGCACGCCCCCGAGCGCCCTGCCCGCGCGGAACACCGCCGTGTACGCCGAAGGCCCGTCGCCCGCCGTGCGGATGGCCCAGCCCCACGAGGTGCTGCACCTGCCCGACGAGCCCTGGGTGCTCCCCGCCGACGTGGTCCGCCGGTTCACCGACCACGTCCAGCGCCAGCACGGCCATACGGCCCTCAGGTCCGCCTCCCGGACCGGTCCCCCGGCGCTCGCCGCCGCGCTCCACGGCTTCCTCACCGAGCAGGCCGGCGAACGCGCTGGGGCCTGCACAACGTCCCGGCGTTCGTCCCCCGGGGAGGTCTCCCACGTCAACGCGCACGGCACCGGAACCGTCCTCGACGACGCCGCAGCCCTCATGGCCGCCCTGGGTGGGCACGCCGGGCGCGTCCCGGTGACCGCCACCAAGTCGCTGACCGGCACACGCTCGGCGCGGCCGGCGTTGTCGAGGCGGTGGCCGCCGTGCAGGCCCGCACCCACCAGGGGTCGCGCGCGAACCCCGTGCCACCGCGGTGGCGGCGGTGCTGTCCAACTCCTTCGCCTTCGGCGGCCACAACGTGGTCCTCGCCCTGACCCTGCCCTGACCGCACGTCCGCGGCGCCGACCCCCGTGCATGATCAAAACGGCATGGGTTTAGCATATGAGCGCCGCCTAGCTCGAAAGAGAAACCTGTGCCTGTCAACGACGACTCGTTCACCAACTGGAAGAACCGCGAGGAGATCGCGGAGTCGATGATCCCGATGATCGGGAAGCTGCACCGGGAGCGGGACGTCACCGTCCTGCTGCACAGCCGCTCCCTGGTGAACAAGTCGGTGGTGAGCATCCTCAAGACCCACCGCTTCGCCCGGCAGATCGCCGGCGAGGAGCTCTCGGTCACCGACACGCTGCCATTCCTGCAGGCCCTCACCACGCTCGACCTGGGCCCCTCCCAGATCGACCTCGGCATGCTCGCCGCGACGTACAAGGCCGACGACCGCGGTCTCTCGGTGGAGCAGTTCACCGCCGAGGCCGTCGCCGGCGCCACGGGCGCCAACAAGATCGAGCACGGCGAGGGCCGCGACGTCGTCCTCTACGGCTTCGGCCGCATCGGCCGCCTCGTCGCCCGCCTGCTCATCGAGAAGGCCGGCTCCGGCAACGGCCTGCGGCTGCGCGCCATCGTGGTCCGCGGGGGCGGCGAGCGGGCCCCCGAGGATCTCGTCAAGCGTGCGTCCCTCCTGCGCCGCGACTCCATCCACGGCCAGTTCCAGGGCACGATCACCGTCGACGAGACGAACAGCACGATCTTCGCCAACGGCAACGCGATCAAGGTCATCTACGCGAACGACCCGTCGGAACTCGACTACACGGCGTACGGCATCAAGAACGCCATCCTCATCGACAACACCGGCAAGTGGCGCGACCGCGAGGGCCTCTCGCAGCACCTGCGTCCCGGCATCGACAAGGTCGTCCTGACCGCGCCGGGCAAGGGCGACGTCCCGAACATCGTGCACGGCGTCAACCACGACACGATCAAGCCGGACGAGCAGATCCTGTCCTGCGCGTCCTGCACCACCAACGCGATCGTGCCGCCGCTGAAGGCGATGGACGACGAGTACGGCGTGCTGCGCGGCCATGTGGAGACCGTCCACTCGTTCACCAACGACCAGAACCTGCTGGACAACTACCACAAGGCCGACCGCCGGGGCCGTTCCGCGCCGCTGAACATGGTCATCACCGAGACGGGCGCCGCGTCCGCCGTCGCCAAGGCGCTGCCCGACCTCAAGGCGCCGATCACCGGCAGCTCGATCCGGGTCCCGGTGCCGGACGTGTCGATCGCGATCCTCAGCCTGCGGCTCGGCCGCGAGACCACCCGCGAGGAGGTCCTCGACCACCTCCGCGACGTCTCGCTGACGTCCCCGCTGAAACGCCAGATCGACTTCACCACCGCCCCCGACGCGGTCTCCAGCGACTTCATCGGCTCCCGCCACGCCTCGATCATCGACGCCGGCGCCACCAAGGTCGACGGTGACAACGCGATCCTCTACCTCTGGTACGACAACGAGTTCGGCTACTCCTGCCAGGTCATCCGCGTCGTCCAGCACGTCTCCGGGGTGGAGTACCCGACGTACCCGGCGCCGGCGGTCTGATCCCGTCCTACGGAAGTTCCTCGCTCGGCACACGGCGCCAGTCCCATTGCGGGTGGCGGGCGAGCAGAGCGAGGAACTCGCCGGCCGGTATGACGTCGTAGTGGTTGGTGTCGACGAGCCCGCCGAACCCGGGCAGGGCCTGCGTCAGGAAGGCGCGGGCCGCGTCCATGGACTGGCACGACACATAGACGCCGTACGGCTCCCCGATCCGGGCCGCGATCTCGACCAGATCCTCGGGCTCGAAGTCCTCCAGGATGTCCCCGGACAGGTCGAACCGGTACGAGTACCCCTGCCAGTGCAGGATTTCGTCGCCCAGCCGCGGATCCGGCACCAGTCCGAAGGAGCGGATCAGCGCCTCGAGCGAGGAGCGCTGATCCGCAGGAGCGAGAAGGATCACAGATGGCCAGGACACACGCTCAGGCTGCCTGACGGGCGCGCTCGGCGTCCACCGCTTTCCTGGCCCGTGCACGCGACGCGCGGCCACGCCGCGTCAGTCCCCACGGCTTGAGGACCGATATCACGGTCATGAAGACGTAGGCGGACAGTGACACGATCGGCCCGAACAACACCTCACCAGGGTCGGGCAGGGGGCCACCCGCGGCGACCGCGGCGACCGCGGCGACCGCCGAGTTCGCCCCGGGCCGCAGGGCGAAGACCGTGGCGGTGGTCGTGGCCAGAGTCAGCCAGAACTTCGTGCAGACCCAGCGGTGCCGCGCCAGTCCCCACGGGGTGCCGAGGGCCAGCAGCAGGCCGCTGAGCAGCGTGAGGAACGCGACGGGCAGCAGGAGCCAGTCGGCGAAGAGCTTCATGGCCCGGACGGAGGCCTCCACAGTCACCGCCGACCCGGTGGTCGTCGCGGTGATCCCGAGCGCGAGCAGCCCGAGCGTGAGCCCGAGCCAGCTCGCGGAGGCGGCCACATGGACAACGAGGGAGGCCCGGCGTGCGGGTCGGCTGAGTCGCATGGAAATCACAGTGCCGGGCCGGGGCCGTTCGGACGTCTGACGGCGGGAGTAACCGCGCGTACTAGCCTCGGCGTACACCCCGCCCTACTGCTCAACTCCCCACTCCCGTACCGTCATTGCCCTTGAAGTGGCCATGACGAGGGAAGGGCTTTCATGGGCAGAGGTCTGCTTTCGCTGCTATTCGCCGCGGTGACGGGTGCCGCGTTACTCACGGCGCCGGCGGCCGCCGCACCACCCGGACCGGAGGACGTGTACCGGCCGGTCCGCGGGCCGTCCGCGCCGGCGGAGTACCGCTATCTCCAGAAGACCCTGCCGGGCGAGTCCATCCCGCGCCACGCCCATGACCTCGCCGCGGCCCAGGCTCAGGAACTGCCCGCCGTCGGCGGCCGTTGGAAGGGTGTCGGACCCACCGACATCGGCGGCCGAACAGTCTCCCTCGCACTCGACCCCAAGCGCGCCGACACCCTGTACGCGGCGGCCGCGAGCGGCGGGCTGTGGCGCAGCACCGACGCCGGGGCGACGTTCCACTCGGTGTGGCCCGACAGCTGGACGCAGGCCATGGGCGCCGTCACCACCGCCCCGGACGGCACCCTGTACGTCGGCACCGGCGAGCCCAATCCGGGCGGCGGCAGCATCACGTACGAGGGGACGGGGCTGTACCGCAGCAAGGACGGCGGCCGGACCTGGACGCCGCTGGGCCTGCGCGACTCCGGCGCCATCAGCGCGATCACCGTCGACCCGGCCAACCCGCGACGTATCTATGTGGCCGCCACGGGCTCGCTGTACAACGGCGGCGGCGACCGGGGCGTGTACCGCTCGGAGGACGGCGGCGCCACCTGGCAGCGGATCCTCGCCGGCGCCAACGAGTTCACCGGCGCCACCGAGATCATGGTGGACGGCGACCGGCTGTACGCCGTGCTGTGGGACCACCGTCGCCGCCCCGATCTGCGGACGTACGGCGGGGTGGGCTCCGGTGTCTTCCGCTCCACGGACGGCGGCGAGACCTGGCAGCGGCTCGGCGGCGGCCTGCCCGCCGAGGGCCCCGATGTGGGACGCATCGGCCTGGCCGTGGCGGGCGACCGGCTCTACGCCATCGTCAACAAGTCCACCGGCTACTTCGAGGGCTTCTACGCCTCCACCGACGGCGGCGACAACTGGAGCCGCACGCCCGCGAACGAGGACCTCACCAACTCCCAGTCCAGCTTCGGCTGGTGGTTCGGCAAGGTGTGGATCGACCCCCGGGACACCGAGCATGTGCACGTGGCCGGGGTCGCCCTGCTGACCACGAAGGACGGCGGCGCCACCTGGACGGCCGACGACACGAGCATGCACGTCGACCACCACGCCATGGTGTGGGACCCGCGCCGCCCCGGCCGCGTCTACCTCGGCAACGACGGCGGCGTCTACCGCTCGGACGCCGACGGCGACGGCGGCTGGGTCAAGTCCCGCCACCAGCCGTACACCCAGCTCTACAGCGCGGCGATCAGCCCGCAGGACGTCACCAGGATCTCGGGCGGCGCACAGGACAACGGCTCACTGCGTTCCTGGGGCGGCGACGGGTTCAACGAGTACCTCGGCGGCGACGGCGAGGAGAACCTGATCAACCCGGCCGACGTGAACAACGTGTTCGCCTGCTACCAGTACGGCAACTGCTTCCGCTCCACCGACGGCGGCGACACCCTCACCTACTTCGCCGACAGGACGACGTACAAGCGCCGCAACTGGTTCACGCCGGTGGTCTTCGACCCGCGCGACCCGAAGGTCCTCTACTACGGCTCCGAGGTCGTCAACCGCTCCACCGACGGCGGCGCGACCTGGCAGCCCATCAGCACCGACCTGAGCGGCGGCCCGGGCTCCGACCCGCTCTACACCAACTACGGCACCATCACCTCGATCGCCCCGGCGGGCGACGGCCGCACCGTGTACGCCGGAACGGACGACGGCCGCGTCTGGGTCACCCGGAACCTCGGGACGACCTGGACCAAGCTGGCCGAGGGACTCCCCTGGGTGACCCGCGTGGTCGTCGACCCGAAGAACCCCGACCGGGTCTGGACCACCCACTCCGGCTACCGCTCCGGCTCCCCGCTCGCCCACGTCCACGGCAGCACCGACGGCGGCAAGCACTGGCGCAACCTGTCCGGCAACCTCCCGGCGGCCCCGGTCAACGACCTGGTCGTCGCGCGCGGCGGCGTCCTGCACATCGCCACCGACCAGGGCGTGTTCACCAGCGTCACCGGCGGCGGCCGCTGGCTGCGCCTCGGTCGCGGTATGCCGGCGGTGCCGGTCGACGACATCGAGTACGACGCGGGACACCACCGTCTGGTGGCGGCGACCTTCGGCCGGGGCTTCTACGAACTCGCCACTCCCTGATCCCTCGACCCCATCGTTCCCTCGCACCCTTCGGGCGTCTTCGTCCACCGGCGTCAGGCCAGGTGGGCGAAGACGACGAGGTTCGCGGTGTAGTCCTTGACCGCCCGGTCATAGTCCCCGGCGCAGGTGATGAGCCGCACCAGGGCCCGGGGGGTGTCGGCGTACACGCGGTCGTTGGGAAAGTCGTCCTTGTCGAACGTCTCCGCACTGTCGACCACGAAGGTCGCCTGGCGCCCGTCGGCCCTCGCCACCTGGAAGCGGTCCCCCTTCTCCAGCTTGCCGAGGTTCGCGAACACCGCGGCGGACGTCGCCGTGTCCACGTGCCCGGCGATGATCGAGGTGCCCGTCTCACCGGGGGACACACCCTTGGCGTACCAGCCGACGAGGTTGGTGTCGTCGGCCGGCGGGGGCTGGAGCTGGCCCGAGCGGCCGATGGCGAGGTCGGTGAAAGGTGCGTCGACCGAGATCTTGGGGATGAGCAGGCGGGTCGGTCTGGACCGCGGCAGATGCTTTCCCACCGGGTGTGCGGCGGGCGAGGCCGGCGCGGCGTACGGTGCGCGGCCCGGGTCGGACGGCTCGTCCTGACCGCCGAGCAGACTCACCGTGAGGACCAGGGCGACGGCGCTCCAGAAGAACGTCGCGATGGTGCGGCGGGACCTCCACTTCGGGGTCACCGCATCGGTATCGGAATCGGCGGGGGAAGGGTGGGCTGCCATCGGACACCACCTCGCTCGGGCACGGCAGCGGACACGAGGGACGGCGGGCAGGGCCGCCGCGACGCGCTGCGTGCGTGCGGCGGCCACAGCCGCTATGTCGTCAGGCGTGGCTCAGGCCGCGCCTTCGGATGCCTTCTTGCGGCGCAGCGCGTACACGCCGGTGCCCATCACCGCCAGCACGGCCAGCCCGCCGGCGGTGACGCCGGGCCCGTCGAGGGCGCCACCGCCGGTGTGCATCCCGCCGTGCGGCTTGTCGTGCTCACCGCTCCACGAGTCCTTGTCGTGCTTGCCGCTCCAGTCGTCCTTGTCGTGGTCACCGCTGCCCTTGTCCCGGTAGGTCGCCGGGTCGTACTTCGGGTCCTTGGGCGTGCTCCAGTCGTCCGCGTTCACCGCGGTCAGCGCTCCGCCGCCGGTGTGCATGCCCCCGCGGGGCTTGTCGTGCTTGTCGCGCTTGTCGTGCTTGTCGTGCTTGTCGTGCTTACCGTCCTTGCCGTGCTCCTTGCTGTATGAAGAATCGTCGTCGTGGTCACCCGCGTATGCGGTTGGTGCGGCGATCGCGAGAGCGGCCGTGGCTGTCGCGGTGGCGAGCAGCATGCGGGCTGAGCGCATTCGAGAACCCTTCCGTCGCGGCCGGTCAGCTGACGCCTCGCCAGCTCGGGGGAATCCGGCCTTGACGTGATTCACCGTCAGCCATTCCGGACCTTCGCGCCATTCAGGGCGTTCACGCGGGTTACGGCCCCACTCCGACGGCGGCACCTGATCCCATTCGGCCGACGCGAGATCTCTTGACGCTGAACCGTTTCATTGCTTCTCTCGAAAGACTGCTCATGGGAGCGCTCCCACCCCACACGTGAAAGGGATCCCCATGCAGACCACCCCCCACAGCACCCCATTACGCCGCGTCAGACACGCGCTGTCGGCCGTCCTCACGGCTGTGCTCACCGCCTGCCTGCTGTCCCTGGCCGGCGGTTCCCCCGCGCAGGCCGCGCCGGGAGACGGCTCGGTGTCCGACCCCGACATCGGCTACGTCGGCCGCTGGGACGTCGGTTCGGGCACCGCGGCGGTGCCCGGCTGGACCGGCGCGTATCTGCAGACGGCGTTCACCGGCACCACGGTGAAAGTGAGGGCCAGAGACGCGGTCAACCTGTACGCGAGCATCGACGGCGGACCCGACGTCTTCCACGCCGGCGTCCGCGGAACAGTGAACCTGACCCCCACCCCACTGTCCGCCGGCACCCACACCCTGCGGATCTCCTACCGCTCCGGCGACACCGTCTTCCAGGGCCTGGTCCTGGACGCGGGCGCCCGCACGGTCAGCCCGGACACGCCGTCCGGGCTCGTCGAGTTCGTCGGCGACTCCATCACCGCCGGTGCCCTCACCGACCGGCTGGCGCTCGACTCGTACGCCTGGAAGACCGGCGAGCGGCTGGGCATGCGGCACACCCAGATCGCCCGGGCCGGCTACTGCCTGGTCGCCCGGTCCGGATGCACGGGCCTGAGCACCCAGTTCTTCAAGACGGCCAGCACGGGAAGCCAGGACTGGGACTTCTCCCGCTACCGGGCGGACGCGGTCGTCGTCAACCTCGGCACCAACGACATCGGCCACGGGGTGTCCGGGACCGCCTTCCAGTCGGCGTACACCAAGTTCCTCGGCGACCTGCGCGCCACGTACCCGGACGCGCACCTCTTCGCGGTGCAGACGCTGAAGAAGCGCTACGTCACCGAGACCAGGGCCGCCGTCAGCGCCCGCGCCAACGCCGGTGACGCCAGGGTGCACTACGTCGACACCACGGGCTGGCTCACCGACGGCGCCGACTACGAGGACGGCAACGGGCATCCCAACGAGGCGGGCCACACCAAGTTCGCGAACCGTCTCGCCCCGGTCATCGGGGCCCGGCTCGGCAGTACGGCCACTGTCAAGTCCGCCGAGGCGGCCGCCCCCGGCCGGCCCGGTGACCCCAACATCAAGTTCGTCGGCCGCTGGGACACCCGGAGCTCCAGCACCGCGTACACCCCGTACTGGGCGGGCGCGTACTACCGGGTCGGCTTCACCGGCCGGACCGTCCAGCTCAAGCAGCGGGGCACGATCGACTTCTGGGCGCGGATCGACGACGGGCCGGTGAAGTTCTACGACGACGTCAGGGGGACCGTGAACCTGACGCCGTCGCCGCTGTCGGCCGGCACCCACACCCTCCAGGTGAACTACCAGGTGGTCGCCGGGTCGTACCGCGGTGACGCCGTCTTCCAGGGGCTGTTCCTCGACAGCGGCGCGACGACGTTCGCACCGCCGGCGCCGGGCAGGCTGATCGAGTTCGTCGGCGACTCGATCACGGTCGGAACGACGACCTCGCAGAACGCCCGGACGGCGTACGGCTGGCTGATCGGGGAACGGCTCGGCGCCGAGCACACCCAGGTCGCGCAGGGCGGCGCCTGTCTGGTCGCCGCGGCGGACGGCTGCGTAGGACTGGAGCAGCAGTTCACCCGGCTCAACCCGAACGCGGCCACGCCCGACTGGGACTTCTCCCGCTACCGGGCGGACGCGGTGGTCATCAACCTCGGCACCAACGACGTCGGCCACGGGGTCAGCTCCACGCAGTTCCAGGCGGCGTACAGCAGCCTGTTGCGCAAGGTACGCGCCGCGTATCCGCAGGCGTGGATCTTCGCTCTGGAGACCTTCCGCGGACGGTACGTCCCGCAGACCGAGGCGGCCGTCAGGGCGGCGGTCGACGGCGGTGACTCGCGGGTCTCCTTCGTCGACACCACCGGCTGGCTGGGCTCCGGCGATCTCACGGACTCCGTCCATCCCAACGACCAGGGCCACCGCGTCATCGCCGACCGCCTCGCACCGGTCATCGCGGCGAGAATCGGCACGTGACGCGTTCTGCGGGCCCGGCCTCACCGGCCGGGCCCGCAGGGTCAACCGGTCGTGCGCGACACCGGGACGCCTCGGAGAGGGGGCGCGACGCTACGGAGCTTCTCGCAGGTCTCCTCCCCTTCGCGTTCCGGGGTAGACCGGCCCATGATGCCGCCGTCGGCGGTGAGGAACAGGGTCGCGAGCGCGTGCCAGGGGCCCTGTCCGTCGGCCAGGTGGGTCGACGACGCGGGAGGCAAGGTGCTGCACCGAGCCGCGTTCACTGACCGTCATGAAGCCGGGCCGTCTCGTCGGGCGCCGCCGCGAGGGCGCGGGTGCCGGCCAGGGGCTGGGTGGAGACACGGCGGGTGCCCGCCTCGACCTCGACCACCGTCTCGGGGCTGAACCCCGCCGCCCGCGGAGTGCGCGAGGGCGAGATCGAGGAACCCGTCGGCCATGGTGAGCGGCAGTTCGACGGTCTGTGGGTCCTTGGCCCGGGCGTTCTTGGGGTCCATGTGGGTGAGGAACCCGCCCTGCGGGCTGCGCTTCTCGACCAGGGTGCGCAGGCTGAACAGCACGTCGTCCGCGGTGAGCCGGCACCCGTCGCTGAAGGTGACGCCCTTTCTGATCCGTACGGTCCAGTCTGTCGCGTCGGCGCTGGGCCCGAAGGGCTGCGCGCTGCCCCCGGGACGCCGCGCAGCACGGCACGCCGAGATGTGGCACTGAATCCAGCCATCCACGTGACCCGCGTGACAGAAGTGGTCGAACGCCTGAACGTAGGCCGGGGCTGAGTTAGCCTCAATCTTCCCCTTGGGGGCGAACTGACGTACGGCGAACATCACTTCGGGGGATTTGTGTCGGAACAGCCGCCGGTGCCACCGGTCTCGGCGACGAGCGAGGCTGCCGCGCTGCGGCAGACCGGCACCTCATCCCTGCGTGCCAACGACCCTCGCCACATCGGCCCTTACGAGGCACTCGCGCTGCTCGGCAGCGGTGGCATGGGGCGGGTTTATCTCGGACGTCCCACGGACGGCAGCTCCGCCCTGGTCGCGGTGAAGGTGATCCGACCGGAGTACGCGGACGATCCCGGCTTCCGGCGCCGGTTCGAGCGTGAGGCGTCCGTGCACGCCCAGGTCGTCACCCCGCACACACCGCGGCTGTGCGGCACGGGCTTCCAGGACGAACTGCTGTGGATGGCCACCGAGTATCTGCCGGGGCTCGATCTGGCGGACGCCGTACGCGAGGACGGCGCCCTGGCGACCGCCGCGGTCTGGCGGCTGGTGGCGGAACTGGGGCGGGCGCTCGCCGACTTCGCCACCGCAGGGATCGTCCACCGGGATCTGAAGCCGTCCAATGTGCTGCTGTCCGTCCGGGGAGCGCATGTGATCGACTTCGGTCTCTCGAAGGCCGTGGACGCCAGCGCGCTCACCGGCACGGGCAACCGGGTGGGGACTCCGGCCTACATGTCGCCGGAGCATCTGAGAACGGGCGTGTGCGACACGGCGTCGGACGTGTTCTCGCTGGCCGGGACACTGATCTACGCGGCGACCGGTCGCGCTCCGTTCGGCGACGGCACGGGTGTCGACGTGATGCACCGGGTGGCGTTCGAGGAACCGTATCCGGAACTGCTCGCCGAGATCGCGGCGTCGGACGCGCTGCTCAGCTCACTGCTGTCCGCCTGTCTGGCCAAGGAGCCCGAACACCGGCCCGCTCCCCAGGACTTGGTCGACGCGGCCGATGCGCACGCCGGGACGTCGGACTGGCCCGAGCCGCTGGGCGGCAGAGTGCTGGCCCGGCAGCGGGCGTACGAGGTGCTGTGCGACCTCCCCGCCGCGCCGGAGGCCCCCTTACCGTCTCCGGGCGACCGGTCAAAGGAGGTGCCGCCGTCCCCGGCCGCGCAGGTGAACCGCCCCGCACGGCCCGACGCCGAGCCACCGGCAGGCCCGTCGCGCCCGGCGGAAGCCCGTACCCGGGGGCGGCGGAAGCCGATGCTGGCGGTCGCCACGGGCATCACCCTGTGCGCGGTGGCCGCGGGGGTCTTCGTCCTCACCCGTACGGACACCCCGACGACCGCCGCCCCTCCGGGGCCCGGCGCAACGAGCGACTTCGGCACCGAGCCCGGCGACGCCCCCTCCTCTCCGGCCCCCGGGGTCACGGACGGGGCGTCCAGTTGGGGCAAGAATGCCGACGGCTCCGCCTCGCACCCCGAGATCCCGGACTCGACCGACGCCACCGTCCCGGACCGACAGGGCACCTCCTCAGCCCCTGCCGCCACCGAGTCCGGCGCCCCCACCACCCCGACCGCGACACCGAGCAGCCCGCCCGCCGAGCAGCCCGCGACCCCGGCCTGGATCTCCGACTGCACGCACTACTCCGGCAGCGGGCGCACCCGCCAAGGCGACAGCGGCAAGCGTGTGTTGCAGGTGCAGTGCATGCTGACGAAGCGCGGATACGGCGTGGGCGGCTCGGGTGTGGACGGCGAGTTCGGTCCCGGCACGGAGTCCGCGGTGCGGAGCTTCCAGAGCGACAGGGGGCTGGCCGCCGACGGCATCGTGGCCAACACCACGTGGGCCGCGCTGCGCAGCACAGAGTGACCGCACGCCCCTGACGCCGTGCGGTCAGTCGGCGTCCCCGTGGGTGACGCGGATCTTGGACTGGCCGTGCGGGAGTTTCTCCCAGTCGTCCATGAAACGGGCCCGCAGGCCGTGCTTCTCGGCCAGCGCCACGAGGGTCTCGGTGCGGTAGTAGAAGTCCTCGCGGAGTACGTGGTGTTCCTCGCCCTCGGTGCGGTCGAAGGTGAAGTCGAACCAGCCTCCCGGTGCCAGTACCCGGCCGACGTTGGCCAGGCATTCGTCGATGACCGGCAGGGGTGAGTGTGAGAAGACGCTGTGTGCGTGTACCACGTCGAAGTGGGCGTCGGGCAGGAACCGCAGGGTCAGGTCGGCCACCGGGGTGAGTGTGGGGAGCCGCTGCCGCAGGTCCAGTTCGACGATGGTGTCCTGTGCGGCGAACAGGATGTCGGGGGAGATGTCGATGCCGTAGTAGTGCCCGGGCTCCAGGTGGCGGATGAACCGCCAGCCGCCCCGCAGGTTGCCGCACCCGATCTCCAGCATCCGGTGTTCGGGGCGCAGTCCGTGGCCGAGCAGGTAGTCGAACTGCATCTCTCCCAGCGCCAGCCATCGTGCCCGGTTGCGGCTGCCGACCGCCGCGTCCGGGTCGGTCCGGGTGTCGGAGCGCATCACGGCGCGGTAGTAGGCGATGTGGTCCGGGTGGCGGTGGCGCAGCCACATGTCCCGGGCTGCGCGGGCCAGATGGCGTGGCACTCGGCCGGGGTTGCGCAGGGCGTAGGTGACGCGGTGGCCGAGGGTGGCGCGGTTGGCGGTGAGGTTCTTGGCCGGCATGGGGTGTTCGCCTTCCTGTGGTGTGGGGTGCCGAGCGGCGCGGCTCCTGGTGTCAGCCTCGGGCATCGGCGGTCTGCCCGGGTCGGCCGACAGACGTCCGTTCGGGGGCGGTTCGGACGGTACCCGTATCAACCGATCGGTTGATACGGGCGGGCGGGCGTGGTGTTAGACAGGGGAGGATGAGACACACCGATCCGGACGAGCGCCTGCTGGCCACGGTTGTGGATGCCGCGTTCCTCCTGCTGCTCGGCTCCTCCGTCGCCCGTTTCCTCACCCGCGACGGGGGCGGCTCGCGCACCGGATGGGTGGTGGCGCTGTTCGCCGTCTTCTTCGCGCTCTACGTTCTCGGGCGCTTGCTGGCCCCGGCGCCTCGCCCCGGCTCTCCGCCCTCGGCCCGCCATCTGGCCTGGCTGAGCTCGGTGACGGCCGTCTGGATCGTCCTGCTCGCCCTCTCGCCGAGCGCCACCTGGTGTGCGATGCCCCTGCTGTTCGCCGGTCTGCACGCGCTGCCGCCACGGCTCGCGGTGCCGCTGGCGGCGGTGCTCACCTCGCTGGTCGTCGTGTCCGAAGTGCGCGTGGCCGAAGGGCCGCTCAACCCCAACATGGTGGTCGCCCCGCCGGCTGTCGCCGCGGTCGCCACCGCCGTACTGGTCCATCTGCGGCGCCAGGGGACCCGGCAGCGCGCGCTGATCGCCGACCTGGTCCGAACCCGGCACGAACTCGCGGCCACCGAACGGCGGGCGGGTGTCCTGGCGGAGCGCCAGCGGCTGTCCACGGAGATCCACGACACCCTCGCGCAGGGCCTGTCCAGCCAGCAGATGCTGCTGCAGGCCGCCGAACGGGTCTGGCGGACGGACCCGGACACGGCCCGCGAGCACATCCGTGAAGCGACCGGGATCACCTCCCGCAGCCTCGCCGAGGCCCGCCGTTTCGTCCACGACCTGGCGCCGGCCGACCTCGCCGGCCACTCGCTCCCCGGCGCTCTCGCCGCGCTCGCCGAACGGGAGAGCGGTCGGGGCCTGACGGTGGAGTTCCGGCTCGACGGCGACCTCGGCCGACTGCCGGAACGGGTCGAGGCCGCCCTCCTGCGCATCGCCCAGGGCGCGCTGGCCAATGTGCGCGAACACGCCGCGGCGACCCGGGCCGCGCTGACGCTGACCTGCCTGGACGACCAGGTCGCGCTGGACATCGCCGACAACGGCCGCGGTTTCGCCGTGACCGCGGCACGCGGCGCGTCCGGCTTGTCCGCGCGGACCGGAACCGACGCCCCGGACCAGGAGCGCGGGCACGGGCTGCCGGCCATGCGCATCCGGGCCCGGCAGTCGGGCGGCGCCCTCACGCTGGAGTCCACCCCCGGCGAGGGCACCGTCGTCACGGCCGCCGTCCCCCTGACGCCCTCGGCCCTCTCCCTCCCTGAGCCTTCGAAGGGGTACACCCTGTGAGTACGCCGGTGTCCTCGCCGTCCGTCCGGCTGTTGCTGTGCGACGACCACGCCGTGGTGCGGGCCGGACTCCGCGCGCTGCTGTCCAGCGCCGACGGCATCGAGGTGGTCGGGGAGGCCGGCGACGGCGAAGAGGCTCTCGCCATGGCTGCCCGTCTGAAACCCGACGTCGTGCTGATGGACCTTCAGCTCGGGGACGGCATGGACGGCGTGACGGCCACCCGGCGCCTCACTTCCGGCGGCGCGGCGGGTCCCCGGGTGCTGGTGCTGACCATGTTCGACACGGACGCCGACATCACCCGTGCCGTGGCGGCGGGCGCCACCGGCTATCTGCTCAAGGCCGAGCGGCCCGACGAACTGTTCACGGCGATCCGCCACGCGGCAGCCGGCCGCACCGCGCTGTCCGCCCCGGTGGCCGACCGGCTGCTGGCCCAGCTGCGCAGCCCCCGCCCCGCCCTGTCCGAGCGCGAGCACGAGATCCTCGGGCAGCTCGCCCGCGGCCTGGGCAACCGGGAGATCGCCCGCGCCCTGTTCATCAGCGAGGCGACGGTCAAGACCCACCTCGGGCGCATCTACACCAAGCTGGGGGTGGAGACACGGGCCGGCGCGGTCGCGGTCGCCAAGGAGAGACGGCTGCTGGCGTAAGCCCCCCTGTCAGGAAGCGGCACCACAACATCCGTTGGTTCCACCATTCTTGACGCATCATCATATAGTTGCCGACGACGCTGCGGCGGACCGTTGTCCCGCCGCGCCCGGATCCCCCGCACCCGGAAAGGCACGACCCTGCGGAACCAACCGCGCAGCCGCACCGACGACGCACCCGCCGACCAGCCCTCGGTCCGCCGGTCGGCCTTCTCCCCCGCTGCCGACGTCATCGGCTCGGAACTCGATCTGTGGATGACCGGCAGCCATGTCGTGCACGCCCTGACGCCCGGGTTCTGCGACGCGGCGTCGGTCTATCTGCTGGAGCGCTGGCGTCGCGAGGAGGACGCGCACGTCACCGCGGACCCGCCGCAGATCGAGGCGCGCCGACTGGCGCTGCGCGTGCGACCGGACACGTGCGCGGACTGGGAGAGCATGCTGCCGGTCGGCGAGGTGATCGCCCTCCCCCGTGAGACGCCCTACGCCCGTGCTCTCACTGCCGGGCACACGCAGTTGCTCGACACACTCGACCCGCACACGTCCGAGCGGCTCATCGCCTCCGGCGGCCACGACGCGCGGATCGCCGCTCTCCTGCGGGTAGCGTCCCTGCTCGTCGTCCCGCTGCGGCTGCGGGGCGCCTCGATCGGCTTCGTCGTCTGCACACGCGGACCTGACCGGGCGCCGTTCCTGCCCGTGGACGTGGCAGCCGTGGAGTCGCTGGCCGCGCGGGCCTCCGTGGCCCTGGACAACGCGCGCCGCTACGAGCGCGAGCGCCGCACCGCCCTGGCCATCCGGAACAGTCTGCTGCCGGACACGGCCCAGGAGTTCGAGGGCTGCCGCATCGCCCACGGCTCCCTGCCCGCCGGACAGGGCACGGTCATCGGCGGTGACTGGTTCGACGTGCTGAGACGGCCCGGCGGCCGGGTCAGCCTGATCGTCGGGGACGCCATGGGGCACGGTCCGGAATCCGCCGTCGCGATGATCCAGCTGCGCACCGCCGTCCGCACCCTGGCGGGCCTCGACATCCCCCCGGCCGATCTCGTACGGCGGCTCGACGCGCTGGCCAGCGACACCCCGGGCGCCTCCTTCGCGACCTGCATCTACGCCGAGTGGGACGCGCGGCGACGCACCTGCACCCTCGTGGGAGCGGGCCACCCTCCCCCGCTGCTGCGCGGCCCGGACGGCCGGACCGCCCCGGTCCCGCTGGTCGGCGCGGGCCTGCCCCTCGGACTCGGCGCGGGCGCCTACGAGGCCACCGTCCTGACCGTGCCGGAACCGGCCCTGCTCGCGCTGTACAGCGACGGTCTGGTCGAGTCCCGTGACGCCGACATAGACCAGGAGATCACCCGACTCGCCCAGGCTGTGGACGCGGGTGCCGGCGACACCCTGCCCTCGCTGTGCCGACGGCTGCTGGGCACCCCTTCCGGCACGTCCGCCACGGACGACCGCACCCTGCTGCTCGCCGAACTGACGCCCGCGCAGGGCTGAGCGCCGGGGCCGGGCGCGCTCATAAGGTCAGGGTCGCCCACACGGCGTTGCCGCCGGTGCGCCCGGACCGGTCGACTCCCCAGGCGTCCGCGAGCTGCTCCACCAGCAGCAGTCCGCGGCCGCCCTCGTCGTCGAGGCCCGGCTCGCAGCGGGGCAGACCGCGGCCCGTGCGGTCGTGGTCGTGCACCTCGAGCCGGACGCACGCGTCCGTGACCAGCCCGACGCCGCACAGGATCCGCGTGCTGAGTGTGTGCCGTACGGCGTTGGTGGCCAGCTCGGACAGGAGCAGGACGACGTCCGCGCAGAGCTCGCCCGGCAGCCTCCAGGCGATCAGCCGGTCGCTCACGAAGCGGCGGGCGACACCGACGCTGGAACGGCGTGCCGGGAGTTCGAGCCAGTGCGTGCGGTCCAGGCTCGACACGTCCAGGGACCGGGGAGAGGACATCGCGTGGGGGGACACGGTGTTCGCCTTCCGTGGGGGGGCGGGCGGCAGCAGGAGAGAAGGAAGGTGCGCAACGGCCCTGCGGGGGTGGGGTGTTCCGGGCAGGATTGCGCTTCGGGCGGTTCAGGGATTTGCCAACTCCCATGGGGGTACACGTGGTTGGCGGTGAAGTCGTTCACTCGTGAGGGAACGGTTCACGCAAGTCACTATGCTCGCACCTAAGTTCAACCTGCAACTGACTGCCTGATAATTTCACCGTGCGGGTCTCGGCAGGAGGTGCGAGCGTGAGCGAAAGCCGTTCGGGCACAGGTGGCACGAGTGCGCCCACGGTGCTCCGCATGATTCTCGGCCGACGGCTGCAGGAGCGGCGGCAGGGGGCCGGTGCGTCACTGGAGGACGCGGCCAGTGCGCTGCGGGTGACGCCCTTGACCATCCGCCGCCTGGAGAAGGCCGAGGTCGCCCTCAAACCCCTCTACGTGGAGAAGCTGCTCCAGACCTACGGGGCCGGACCGCAGGAGATCGACGAGTTCGTCGCCCTCGCCGAGCGGGCCAACGAGCCCGGCTGGTGGTACGCGTACCGCGATGTGCTGCCCAACTGGTTCAGCGGCTACGTGAGTCTGGAGACCGGCGCCAAGACCCTGCGCACCTACGAGCCGCACTACGTCACGGGGCTGCTGCAGACCTACCGGTACGCGCGCCGAGTGCTGAGCGGCGGCTTCCCCAACGACAGCGACGAGGACCTGGAGCGGCGCGTCGACCTGCGGCTGCGCCGCCAGTGCCTGCTGGAGAGACCGGACGCCCCGACGCTGTGGGTGGTGATGGAGGAGGCCGTACTGCACCGGGTGGTCGGCGGCCCCGAGATCATGCGGGAGCAGGTCGAACGGCTCCTCGAGGTGTCGGAACTGGCGCACGTCGGCGTCGACATCGTGCCGTTCACCGCGGGCGCCCATGTCGGAGCGTGCGCCCCGTTCACGTACTTCCGCTTCGAGGAGCCGGAGCTCCCCGACATCGTCTACAGCGAGATCCTCTCCGGTGCCATGTATCTGGATCAGCGCTCCGATGTCTCGGCCCATCTCGAGGCGCACAACCGCATGTCCCTGCTGACCTCGGACGGGGACAGCCGGGCGCTCCTGAACCGCATGCGCAAGGAGTACTCATGACCACCATCGACGGCCGCGTCTACAACGGCATGCCCGCGTCGGACCTCGGCGAGCAGGGCTGGGAGTCTCCGTGGAGCGGCCCCAACGGGGGCCAGTGCGTGCAGACGAAGCAGCTCTCCGACGGCCGCGTGGCCCTGCGGCAGTCGACCGATCCCGCCGGACCCGCGCTGATCTACACCCCGGAGGCGATCGCCGCGTTCGTCGCGGGAGTCAAGCGGGGCCTGGCCGATCACCTCGCGGCCGGCTGACCGCCTTCCCTCGCCTCCCCTCCCCCCACACGCGCCACCGAAAGGCACAGGATGACCAACTCGCACGCCGCGCGGGACATCGACACCAGCCGGCCCCACTCCGCCCGGATGTACGACTACTACCTCGGCGGCAAGGACCACTTCGAGGTCGACAAGAAGGCCGCCGAGACCGTCGCGGCGGCCTACCCCGGCATCTTCGTGTGCGCCCGCGAGAACCGCGCCTTCATGCACCGCGCCACCCGCGTCCTCGCCCAGGAGCACGGCATCCGCCAGTGGCTGGACATCGGCACCGGCATCCCCACCGAGCCCAACCTGCACCAGGTCGCCCAGTCCGCGGTCCCCGAGGCGCGGGTGGTCTACGCCGACAACGACCCCCTCGTCCTCAAGTACGCCGAGCGCCTGATGCGCAGCACGCCCCAGGGCCGCACCACGTACATGGAGGCGGACGTCAACGACCCCGACGCGCTGCTCGACTCCCCCGCGCTGGCCGAGGTCCTGGACCTGGACCGGCCCGTGGCCCTGTCGCTCAACGCCCTCATGCACTTCGTCACGGACGCGCAGGACCCGTACGGCCTCGTGAACCGTCTGCTGGCCGCCCTCCCCTCGGGCAGCGCGCTGGCCCTGAGCCACTGCACGCCCGACTTCGACCCGGCGACCTGGCAGAAGGTCACCGCCATCTACACCAACGCCGGCACTCCGGTGCGGTTCCGCTCCCGCGAGGACGTCGCCCGCTTCTTCGACGGCCTCGACCTGCTCGCCCCCGGCATCACCATCGGCCACCGCTGGCGCCCGGACACCGCCTCCACCGCCACGAACGCCGAGGTCAGCTTGTGGACCGGGGTGGGCATCAAGCCGTAGCCGGCGGCGAGGTCGAAGTGGCGACGGCGGCCGTGGCCTGGAGAGCGCCCTCGCGGGTCAGGGCATGGGCCCGGTTGCCGCTCACGTGAGTGGTCCACCCAAGGAGGCGGGGGCTGTTGCCCCCTGTCCCCGGCTACGCGCGGGCCTCGCCGCCCGACCGGAGGTCCGCGGGCCGGCCTCGGAAGCGGTAGCGGCGTTCGAGGCGGCCCGTCGTTCCGTAGCGCAGGGAAACGTCGGCGGTGCCGGTGGTGTGGAAGTGCTCCAGGTAGCGGCGGGCGCTGACGCGGGAGATGCCGGTGCGGGTCGCGCACTCGGCGGCGGACAGGGTGCCCTCCGCGTCGCGGAGCGTACGTTCGATCAGTTCGGCGGTCGCCGCGCTCATGCCCTTGGGCAGCGTGCCGACCGTTGGCGCCGGTCCGGCCGGTCCGGCTTGGCCGCTGCTGAAGAGGCTCGCGACCCGCGGGCGCGCGGGGGCCTGATCCGGCTCAGGCGGCCCGGGGGCGGGCGTGCAGCAGGAGGTGCTCGGCGAGCAGTTCCAGCGCCGCCCGGCTGTCGTCGCTGTTGCGGTCGACCAGCCATGTCATGTTGAGGCCGTCGATCACCGACTGCACATAGCGGGCGAGGACCGGCACGGGCACCGTCCACTCGATGCCGGCGTTGTCCGCGGCCAGTTCGAGCAGTGAGGCGAAGGCGGTCAGGAAAATCTCGTACTGCCTCCTGGCCACGTTCTCGAAGCCGGGATTGCGCAGCGCGTACTGGGTGAGCTCGTAGCTGATCTGGTGCTCGCCGGGGCTGGCCTCGAAGCCCTTCCAGAAGGCGTGCAGGCTGTCGAGGACGCTGTCGCGGATCTCCTTGTGCGGCGCGAACAGGCCACGGACCTCGGCGACATATCGCTCGGTGAGGGTCTGGGTGACGAGTTCGAGGAGGTGCGCCCTGGACTCGAAGCAGTAGTGGAACGCCCCGAGGGTCATGCCCGCCTCGCTGACGATCGCGCGTGTGGTGGCCTTGGCCACGCCGTCGCGCGTCATGACCCGGATCGCCGCCTCGAGAAGCTCGGCCCTCCGGTCGCTCGCCGCCATGCGGGGCACGCGTGCTCCTCTCTTCACCTGCGGGTTGGTACCTCAGAATAGCCATCTACAGAAGTAAGTCAGCCGTCTTGGACACTTGACTTACTTCTGGTGGTGGGGCACCGTGGCGGGAACCGACGCGCGGCACGAGCACCCCCGGGAGGTAGGAGTGCGACCGAAGGCCACTGTGGTGCTGGACGGCTTCGGCGTGCTGGAGTCGCTGCGCTGGCACGACGACGCGCTGTGGTTCTGCGACCTCGCCCAGGGCACGGTCCACCGCTGGGACACCCACGGGAAGCCCGAGACCGTGCTGGACGTCCCCGGCCGGGCCGGGGGCCTCGGCTGGCTGCCCGACGGGCGGATGCTGGTCGTCTCGATGGACGGACGCCGCGTCTACCGGCGGGAGCCGGACGGCTCGCTGGCCGTGCACGCGGACCTCGGGGACATCGCCGGCGGGCCGGTCAACGACATGTTCGTCGACGAGTGCGGCCGCGCCTACGTGGGCAACTTCGGCTTCGACTACCACGGCTTCGTCCGCCGACGGCCCAACTCCATGCTCTACGAACCGCCGGGTCCGCCCCGAGCCCCGATCGCCTGCTACTCCCCCGAGGGCGAACTCCTCGGTCTGAGCGATCCGTTGGTGTTCCCCAACGGCCTCTTCCTCACCGACGGCGGCCGGACCATGCTGGTCGCCGAGACGCTGGCGATGCGGCTCACCGCGCTGCCCGTGCTGCCGGACGGCCGGCTGGGCGAGCCGCGCCCCTGGGCGCCCCTGATCGGGCCGTGGCTGTGGAAGTCCCTCAACCGTCCCGGGCCGCTCGGCCGGATCACCCGGCGTGTCTCGGCCCTCCTCGACCACCAGGCCGTCGCCGACCGCTCCAGCACCCCCGTCGCCCCGGACGGCATCGCCCCCGGCCGGGACGGCACCGTCTGGGTGGCCAACGCGCTGCGCGGCGAGTGCGTCCGGGTCGGCCCCGGCGGCACGGTCCTGGACCGCGTCGCGACCAGCCAACGCACCCTGAGCTGCCTGGTCGCCGGGCCCCGGGGCGACACCCTGTACGCCGCGACCACACCCACCGACGACCCGCAGCGGGCGGCGCGGCTCAAGGGGGCACGGCTGGAGGCGTACGTCCTGCCGTCCTGATCACGGACTTCGACAACTCTGCCCACTTTCCTGGGAGTTCACATGCACGGACAGCGGACGGCCCGCGCCTCTCACGAAGGGCCGCTGCGATGACTGTCGTCCTGATCACCGGCGCGGCCAGTGGGATCGGCGCCGCGACCGCGCGCGAGGCGGTACGGCGCGGCCACCGTGTCGCCGTCACCGACATCGACCTGGCGGGGGCCGACCGGCTCGCCGGCCAACTGGGTTCCGCCGCCTGCGCGGTCGGGCTCGACATCCGCGACGAGGCGGCCTGGGAGACGGCCTTCGACACCGTCGCGTCCCGGCTCGGGCCCGTCGAGGTCCTCATCAACAACGCCGGGATCATCCACACTGGATACGCACGCCAGTTGTCGATGGCCCAGCACCGTCACATGGTGGAGGTCAACCTGCTGGGTCCGATGACGGGGATGATGACCGCGCTGCCCCGGATGCGCGCGCAGGGCCACGGGCACATCATCACCGTCTGCAGCATGAGCTCGTTCCTGCCCCTGATCGGCTACACCAGCTACGGCGCGACCAAGCACGGGCTGCGCGCCTTCCACCACAGCGTCGCCATCGAGGAGCGGGGCGGCCCGGTCACGTTCAGCATCATCCATCCGCCCGGCACCCGGACGCCCATGCTGGAGCAGGAGATGGCGGACCCCAGCTCGGTGATCACCTTCGCGGAGAAACCGCTCGCCCCCGAGCGGGTCGCCTCGGTGATCGTCGACGCGATCGTGAAGAAGCCGGTCGAGGTCGTCCATCCGGCGCTCGGCGGACGCGTCCAGCGGGTCGCCGGCGTGTTCCCCCGGCTGATGCGCGTCGCGATTCCGCGGGTGGCGGCCATGGCGAAGCGCCGCGCCCCGGGCGCCGGGGCGGCTCCGGCCGCGGTACACGAGCAGGACGGGAGCCGATGACCATGGACGCCTTCACCGCCGTAGCCGATTCCGCGCGAGCGGCCCAGGGCCGGTTCGGCCGGCTGCGGGCCGCGACCGCCGAACTGGAACCCCCGTTCGGGGTCGTCGACCTGGATGCCTTCGACACCAACGCCCTCGACCTCGAACACCGCGCGGCCGGCAAACCGATCCGGCTGGCGAGCAAGTCGCTCCGTTCCCGGGCGCTGATCCGGCGCGCCCTCGACCGCCCGGGATTCCGGGGCATCCTCGGCTTCACGCTGCCCGAAGCGCTGTGGCTGGCCGAGGAGTTCGAGGACATCCTGGTCGGCTACCCCACCGCTGACCGCACGGCGTTGAGGACTCTCGCGGCTGACGAGGACCTCGCCTCCCGCATCACGCTGATGGTGGACTCCGTCGAGCACCTCGACCTCGTCGACGCCGCGACCGGCCCCCGGCGGACCCGTGTCCGCGTCTGTCTGGAGCTGGACGCCGCACTGCGCCTTGCGGGCGGCCGGATCCACCTCGGGCCGCGCAGGTCCCCGGTGCACACCCCGCGGGAGGCCGCCTGGTTCGCGCGCGAGATCGCGTCCCGCCCGGGCTTCGAACTCACCGGGATCATGGGGTACGAGGGGCAGATCGCGGGCCTCGGCGACAACCAGCCCGGCTCGCGGCTCAAGCGGGCCGCGGTCCGGGCGATGCAGCGTTCCTCCGCCGAGGAGCTGAACCGCAGACGGGCCGCCGCGGTCGACGCCGTACGGGCCGTGACACCGCTGCGGTTCGTCAACGGCGGCGGCACCGGCAGTCTGGAGACCACCACGCGGGAGGACGCCGTCACCGAACTCGCCGCGGGCTCCGGCCTGTACGGTCCGGGCCTGTTCGACTTCTACCGCACGTTCCGCCCGGTTCCGGCGGCGTTCTTCGTCCTGCCCGTCGTACGCCGCCCCTCCTCCCGGATCGCCACTCTGCTGGGCGGCGGCTGGGTGGCGTCCGGCCCGCTCGGCAAGGACCGGCTGCCCACGCTGGCCTGGCCGCCGGGACTGCACGTCACCGCCACCGAGGCGTTCGGGGAGGTGCAGACACCGCTCACGGGCAGCACCGCACGCGCCCTGCGCATCGGCGACCGGGTGTGGCTGCGCCACGCCAAGGCCGGTGAACTGTGCGAGCGGGTCGGCGAACTGCACCTCGTGAGCGCCGGCGAGGTGGTAGAGACCGTGCCCACGTACCGAGGCGAGGGCCGGCACTTCCTGTGACAGCCGACTCTCCGAGCGAAGAGGCACCATGGCACGTATCACCGGACGGACCGTCCTGATCGTCGGCGCCTCGTCGGGCATCGGTGCCGAGGTGGCGCGCCGGCTCGCCCGCGACGGCAACCGGCTCGTCATCACGGCACGGCGCGGCCCCGAACTCGCCTCCGTGGCACAGGAGGTGAGGGCCGCCGGCAGCGCCTGCCTGGACCTCGCCGCCGACGCCCTCGACCCGCGGGCGGCGGCCGACGTGGTGTCGGCCGCCGTCGCGGAGTACGGCGGAGTCGACATCGCGCTGCTCAACGCCGGCCAGGGACCGGACATGTCCATGGACCGGGTGAGCGTGGCGGACGTCGCCCGGATCATGGCACTGAACTACGACGTCGTCGTCAACTACCTCGTCCCACTGATCGAGCGGATGGGAAGCCAAGCGGACGGCGGGCTGATCGCCCACACCAACTCGCTGGCGGGACTGATGGGCATCCCGCGCCAGGGTCCGTACTCGGCGGCGAAAGCGGCCGCGCGCACTCTGATCGACACCGCGCGGGTAGAACTGGCGCCCCGGGGCATCCGGTTCACCTCGATCCACCCGGGTTTCGTCGCCACCGAACGCATCGACGGGGACGGGCTGCCCAAGCCCTTCCAGATCAGTCAGGAGCGCGCGGCACGGCACGTCGTACGCGCCCTGGAGCGGGAACCGGCGCAGGCGTACTTCCCCTGGCCCACAGCGGCCCTGGTCCGCACGCTGCGTACCCTGCCCACGCCGCTCTCCGCCCTCGTGCTGCGCACACTGGCCTCCCGTACTCGCCGCCCTCTCGGCAGTCGCGGGACCCCTGGCACACCCTCGTAGGACAGGAACAGCAGTTCCCCTCTCCAGGGAAGGCGGCACCTGTGAAGTTCAGCTACGCCATGCTCCCCGACTACCCCCTGCTTCTCTTGGGGCCCGGGCCTGATGCGGAGCATGGGCCTGACCCGGCCCGGGCAGCCCCTGCACGGCCTGCCCGCGGACTTCATGCTGCTCGCCCAGGACATCCCGGACGAGCCCGAGGACTCGGAAGCGGGCAAGGACCTGCCCGACGAGGTCATGCGCCAGCTCTGCGCCCACCTCGACCTCCTGGAACAGAAGTCCAGCCGCGAGGTACGCGTCGCCGTCGAACTGCTCATCGACACCGGGCGGCGTCCCTTCGAGATCTGCCATCTGCCCTACGACTGCGTGTCCCGGGACGCCGACGGCAAGCCCGTCCTGCTGTACGACAACCATGAGGAATTACGCCTGCGCCGTCGCCTGCCCATCCCTGAAGCCACCGCGGCGCTGATCATCGCGCAGCAGGAACGGGTCCGTGCTCGCTTCCCCGCCACGGCGCTCGGCCAGCTTGTGCTGCTGCCGTCCGTCGTGTCCAACCCCGAGCGGACCAAGGCGATCTCCGGTGTGCTCACCCAGCACCGGGACTGGGTCGCAGCTCTGCCCGACGTGACGTTGACGATGACCGTCCACGAGGAGGGGAAAGCTGTGGCCAAACACCTCTGCTTCGACAAGGAGAAGATCTTCCCCTACGCCTACCGGCACACCTACGCCCAGCGGCACGCGGACGCCGGCGTACCGGTCGACGTGCTGCGCCAGCTCATGGACCACCGGCAGTTGACCACCACTCAACGCTGTTACCGCGTCGGCGAGCAGCGTCGCCGGGAGGCCATCGACCGGGTCACCGCGATGCAGTTCGACCGGCACGGCAACCGCGTCCGGCGGCGGGCGAAGGCCCTACTGGACTCCGAGCACGCCCTCCGCGCGGTCGGTGAGGTCGCGGTGCCGTACGGGGTGTGCACCGAACCGTCGAACGTCGCGGCCGGCGGCCACGACTGCCCCGTCCGCTTCCGCTGCGTGGGCTGCGGACACTTCCGCACCGACGTGTCCTACCTTCCCGACCTTGAGGCTTACCTCGCCGATCTGTCGTGGTCTCCCAGCTGACAGCCACGATGGAGGTGCCGGGCGGCTCGGTCACCGCCCTCGACGTCGTCTCATCCGACGCCGGCCGTCTCGACATCGGCGTCACCATGACCGCCACCTCGACCGCCCACGCCGACGAGATCGTCGAACAGCTGCGCGGCATCGAGGGCGTCACGCTCGGCAAGGTCTCCGACCGTACGTTCCTGATGCACCTTCGCGGCAAGATCGCCCGGCGCCAGGCGGTGAAGTTCGGCGGAGATTCTCAGCACCCGGGAGGTGGTGGCGCTCGAGCCGGCCGGGTCCGCGAGGGTGCCGCGGTTCAACGACGGATCCGCCGCCGCCCAGACCGTGATCCTGGCCACCGGGGTCTCCTACGGGCGGCTCGCGGCGCCCGGTCTGGAGGCGCTGACCGGCTGTGGCGTCTTCTTCTACGGCCCAGCCAGGGACCGCCGATCCATGGATGAACCGTCCTCTCCCGCCCCTGCGCGGGCGCCCCTACGGTCGAGGCTGCGGGCGCTCACCGGCCCGCCGTACCGAAGGAGCAAGACCCCCATGAAGATGACCGGCAACACGGTCCTGATCACCGGCGGAACCTCGGGCATCGGCCTCGGCCTGGCCCTGCGCCTGAACGAGGCCGGCAACACAGTGATTGTCGCCGGCCGGCGCAAGGAACTCCTCGACGACATCACGGCCGAGCACCCGGGCATCGACGCGCTCGTCCTCGATGTCGCGGACCCCGACTCGATCGCCCGGGCCCGTGAGACCGTGGCGGCGAGCTACCCGGGGCTCAACGTCCTGGTCAACAACGCCGGCATCATGCTGCGGGAGAACCTCCTCGCCCCAGCCGGACTCCCGGCCGCCGAGGATCACGTCACGGTCAACCTGCTCGGCACGATCCGGATGACGTACGCCTTCCTGCCCCTGCTCGCGGGCAAGGACGACGCGGTCGTCATGAACGTCACCTCCGCGCTGGCGTTCGTACCGTACCCGAGCACCCCGACCTACAGCGCGACCAAGGCCGCGCTGCACTCCTTCTCCGAGAGCCTGCGCATCCAGCTCGCCGGTGCTGACGCCGGCGTCCAGGTGATCGAGGTGGTCCCGCCGGGCGTGCGCACGACCCTGCTCGGCCAGCAGGACAACGACCAGTCCATGCCGTTGGACGACTTCCTCACCGAGACCCTCGACCTGCTGCGCGAGAAGCCCGACGCGGAGGAGCTTGTCGTCGAGCGCGCCAGGTTCATCCGCGACGCGCAGGCCAACGGCTCCTACGACGACGTCCTCGCCATGATCACCAGCAGCTGACCGCCCTGTAGTGACCGACGCGGAACAACAGCACGCGGGCAGGTCCTGTTGGGCCACATCATGGACGAACGCCAACTGGATCGCCTCCGGGAGGTCCTCACCGAAGACGCGGAACGGTAAGGAAGCGTCTTCGGCTTCGCCCCGGTCGTCGCACTGGAGGCGACCGGCTCCGTCCTGAGCTCCGACGGGCACGCGAGCTCCCGTCACACGACGAACATCGTCGTGCCGGCCAGGCCGGGCCGCCGACGGTGGCGGTGCAACGAGGCCCGGCGCCGGTCCGAAGCGTTGGGCGTCATCGACGGGGACCGTCGCCGCAGGCCGTCTTCCATACCGGCGGCCTGCGGCGCACCGCCGACGGTCGGCGCATTCCCCAGCGGGTCATGCAGGTCAGGTGACCATCGGGACGTCGCGCTGCGAGCGCCCTCGGCGTCGACCGTCCGAGTCGCGGGCGGGAGAGGACTGCTCAGCCATGGATCGGCGGTCTCTGGATAGTCAGGCGGGATGCGGTGAGGATGGGGGCATGGACAAGAAGGAACTGGCGGAATTCCTGCGTCGCCGGCGTGAGATGTTGCGCCCCCGCGACGTCGGGCTGGTCGAGGGGCCGCGCAGGCGTACCCAGGGGCTGCGCCGCGAGGAGGTCGCGCAGCTCGCCGGCATGTCCACCGACTACTACGCCCGGCTGGAACAGCGGCGTGCTCCGCAGCCCTCCGTCCAGATCACCACCGCTCTCGGCCGGGCACTGCGGCTGACCCTGGACGAACGCGACCACCTCTTCGTCCTCATCGGCCACAACGCCCCGGCCCGCTTCCACCGCTCCGAACATGTCAGCCCGACGCTGATGCGGGTCCTGGACCGCCTGGAAGACTCCCCGGCCCTGGTGCAGACCGACCTGGTCGACACTCTCGCGATGAACCCGTTGGCCGTCGCGCTGCTCGGCGACCAGACCCGCCACACCGGTCTGGCCCTCAGCGGCTACTACCGCTGGTTCATGGACCCGGCCGAACGTCTGATGGTTCCCGAGGAGACCCACGAACGCCACGGCCGCGCCCAGGCAGCACGCCTGCGGGCCGCGCTGACAGCCGGCAGCGACACCCCCCGAGCCGCCCGGATCCTCGCCGAACTCCAGGAACACAGCCCTGAGTTCGTCCGCATGTGGGAACTTCAGGAGGTCGCCCAGAGCTACGACGACTGCAAGACCATCCTCCATCCCGAACTCGGCCGCATCGACGTCGACGCCCAGGTCCTGTTCACCGAGAACCGCGCCCAGACCCTGGTGGTGCTGACCACTCGCCCCGGCACGGAGAGCCACAGCAAGCTCGAACTGCTCTCCGTCATCGGGCACCAGCAGCTCACCCCCTGACGTCCTGGGCCGGGAGGTCAAGGCTCGGCGCGGGAGAGGCCGGACAAGTGCATCCTGGAGTACTGCAGGCTGAACCGGATGACCCTGCTGCACAATCCTGCCTATGCCGGCATCTATGCCTACGGGCGTCGCCGGGGCGACCCGCGGCACCCCTGCCAGGGGCACCGGTGATGCATGCGGGCCACGGTCCAGGACGCCGGAAGCCGTCGGGACCGGCAGCGCGGCACCACGTCCACCCGCCTCCGTACTGCTTTTGACTTCGAGGCGTACTGCCGCCCGTACGGCGGCAGTCTGGTCGGCAGACTCGCGGCCACCGGCCTCATCGTCCACGAGATCGGCGGGCTGCAGGTGTACCGCACCGTCGTGCCGTTCCACACCAGGGCGAAGTCCAGCTGGTCGGACTCGGTGGGCTGGTACGTGGGCGGTGCGCCCATCGAGATTCCCGTGGCCCAGGCGCCGGATTTCGGCAGCGCACTCGTGATGGTCCGGACGGCACTGCGGGACAACCGGTCGCTGTCCCGGATGCCCATCGCCCGGGTGCTCCGTCTGCTGGGCTCCGGCTTCCGGCCCACGTCTCCGGACCTGTACTCGATCGTCTCGTTCGTCGACACGCGCGGCATTCCGGGGTCGGAGCGGTGGCAGGACCTGAAGGCGCACGGGCTGATGCGGATCTCGTACGGCGACCAGGTGTGCGTGTGGATCACCAGGCTGCACGAGGGCCTGCAGTTCGCCAGCCGCTTCCCGGACACCGAGGTCGCTCACCACAACATGCGGCGGTGCGTCGAGCGGCTGCGGGAAGTCATCCTCTCGGTGGCCCGGGAGGACGCTCCCGTGCGCGCCCCTCAGACAGTGTCCTGAGGCACCCCCTGGACTCCACGCGGGGCGGGGTCAGTGCTGGGCGAACTGGACCCGGGTGGGCTGCGCGACGTCCGGCCGGATGGCGATCCCGTCGACGGTGAGTCGCTCCCCGTAGATGTCGGTGACCCTGATCGCGCCGCCGCACCCGCTGCCGTCCTCGGAGAGGAAGTAGTTGTAGTCGGTACGCGGGAGCTGACGCCAGCCGCTGCCGGCGCGGACCTCGAGCCGGGCCACCGGATTCCGGTGACCTGTCGCCTGGATGCCGCACCAGTAGCGGGTGGACCCGGTCTTGTAGCGGATCGACATCGTGCCGGAGGTGCTGGGGCTGACCAGTTTCCAGGTGATCGCGATCCGGCCGAGGGTGGGGTCGGCGAGTGCGGCGAAGGCCTGTGCGCTGAGGTCGATCTGGCCGGGCGCGCAGTCTCCTGGGCATTCGTTGGTGATGCGGACCGTGACGGAGGCCCCGTTGGCCGCGCGGACGCGCACAAACGCGCCGCACGCCTTGGCCGACTCGTAGTCGGTGGAGTTCATCGCCGCGGTCATGACGTCACCGCTCGGGTCGTACAGGCAGGCGCCGGAGCCGTCCGTGTCGTAGAAGGTGGCGACTCCTTCGTAGGTGGCGCCGGGCCGTATGCGTCCCGCCAACGGCGCGCCGCCGGACGCCGCTTGCGGGGTGTCAGCGGCCGACGGCGTGGTGGACGGGGTGGTCGCGTCGGCGGATGCCCGCCGCCGGGTGCTCCTGGCCGACGGCTTCACCGGTGGTTCGGTGGCACGGGGGGATGCGCTCGGGGATGCCGCGGCGGGCGGGACGTTCGCCCGGCTGCCGGCGGCGGGTGTGGCCGCGGCGCGCCCGGCGTCGGGCTCCTGGCCGGGGAGGAGTACGGCGGTCAGGGCGGCGACGATGAGCGCCGCTGCCGCTGACAGGAACAGCCACCGTCTGCGCACCGGACCTCCTTGACGGCCGCCAACTCATGGCCATGGGTTGGCGGGAAGGAGCGATCGTGCCAGACCCACGAGCACGGCGACAAGCCTGGACCCCGCCCACGGCGGGGCCCGGGCCGCTCGTCCACGGGCTGGTGCAGGCCCGCGACCACGGGTTCGACGCCCCCGGTTCCTGGCTTCCGGTGGCCGGTGCCGTGTTGTCGGCGGCCGGCCTTCGTCGCCGTCGAGCGCCGGGGGCGCCAGCCCCTCGTTCTACGTCCAGCACGTCCTGGGGTTCAGGGCGTTGAAGACGGTCCTGCTCTTCCTGCCGGCGGCCGTGGCGATCACCTTCGGCGCGCACGCGGCTTCCCGTCTCGTGGCCCGGCTGGGCCGGCGGCCCGTGGGTGCGGTCGCCTTCGCGCTGACCGCCGTCGGGGCGCCACTGCTGACCCGACTGGACACGGACAGCGGTGTCTGGACCGAGCTCGTCCCCGGGTTCGCGCTGTTGTCGCTCGCCCTCGCTACCGCCTTCGGCTGAACCACCACGGCCGCGATGAACGGACTCCGGGACCGGGACATGGGGCCGGCCTCCGGCCTGGTGAGTACCTCGCACGAACTCGGCGCGGCGGCACGCTGCTGCCCGCGGGTGCCCGGACCCGGCGCAGGGTCCGGTGATGGCGCGCTGACGTCACCGGCTGACCGGCGCCGTCAGCGCGTCGAGGACCGGCCCGCCCGCCAGGCCCAGGCCGAGTGAGACCGCCGTGGCGGCATACGCGACGACCCGCGCGGCACGGTCACTCTCGACGGGCCGTGGGGGTGCGTCCCCGGAGACCGCCGGCACGATCCAGCGCAGGTAGTAGAAGAGGGACGCCACGGTGTTGGCGGCGGCCAGCACGGCCAGCCACGCGTAGCCGCCGTCGAACGCGGCGCTGAACGCCTCGAGTTTGCCGAGGAAGACCGACGTGGGCGGGGTGCCCACGAGGCCCAGCAGGCAGACGACCAGACTCGCGGCCAGCAGCGGGCGCTCTCGGGCCAGCCCACGGTAGTCGTCCAGGGTGTGCGCGCGGCAGTGCGCAGACCACGGCGAACGCACCGAGGTTGGTGACCGTGTACGCGGCGAGGTAGTACAGCAGCGCCTGCTGGGCGAGGTCCGCCCGGCCCGCGACGGCCACCGGCATGAGCAGGTATCCCACCTGACTGATCGTCGAGTAGGCGAGCAGCCGTTTGACGTCCCGCTGGAAGAACGCGCCGAGATTGCCCAGCGTCATGGACGCGGCCGCGAGAACGGCGACGAGCACGGCCCACGGCAGGGTGCTGCCGGCGAGGACGACGTCGCCGAGGCGGAAGAGCGCGGCGAGTGCCCCGATCTTCGGGATGCTGGTGAGCAGCGCCGCGACCGGCGGGCTGCTGCCCTGCACGGCGTCGGGCACCCAGAAGTGCGCCGGCACGGCTCCGGCCTTGAAGAGCACACCCGCCAGCAGCCCGGTCGCCCCGGCGGCGAGCAGTGCCTTCGGCGCGTCGCGGACCGCCTCCGCCAGCATCGGATACGCCGTCCCGCGCCCGGTCGCGTACAGCACGGTGATGCCGGTCAGCATCAGTACGCCCAACAGGGCGCCGATGACGTAGTACTTGAGCGCCGCCTCCGTGCCGGGCCCGTCCTTGCGGAATCCGGCGAGCGTGCAGGCGGGGATGCTCGCCAGCAGGTACCCGGCGGCGAGCAGCAGCAGGTCCTGCGTGCCGGCCATCATCAGCGCGCCGAGGGCCGCCAGTTGCACGAGGGCGTAGAACTCGCTCTCCCGCGCGTCGCCGCGCAGCGGGCGGAAGGAGACGCCGAGGACGAGGAGTGTGCCGCCGAGGACGACGATCCGGGACGTGCTCGTCACCGGGTCGAGGGCGAAGGCCTCCCCGAACGCGGTGGTGGCGGGCTCCGCCGCGGCCACCGCCGCCGCGACCGTCCCCGCCACGCAGGCGACGGCCGCCAGTAGCCCCACCGCCCACTGTCTGCTCCGGGGCAGCCAGGAGCCGAGCAGCAGGCCCAGCACGGCGGACGCGGCGAGCAGGACCTCGGGCAGCAGGTCGAGCGGGTTCTCGTTCATGTCGGTCATCGGGCGAGCAGCTCCAGGACGGCCCGGGAGGCGGGCTCGATGACGTCGAGCAGGAAGCGCGGCGCCACTCCCAGTACGACGGCCAGCGCCAGCAGCGGTACGACGGCGAGGCCCTCGTGTGCCCGTATGTCGGGCAAGGCGCGCGGCGTCCCCGGGGCGTCGGGCAGCCGCAGCGGCCCCATGAGGACCTGCCGCAGGGCCCGCAGGAACAGCCCGGCCGTGAGCAGGATGCCGATCACCGAGAGCGCCGTGGCCAGCGGGCGGGGCCCGAGGCTCCCGCTGAAGATCTGCAACTCGGCGATGAAGCCGGAGAAGCCCGGCAGGCCGAGGGAGGCGAAGGCCGCGACACCGGTCAGGGCCGCGAACACGGGTGCCGCGCCCGCGAGACCGGAGTAGGAGCCCATGTCGTGCGTCCGGCCCCGCTCGTAGAGCACCCCGGCGAGCAGGAACAGGGCCCCGGTGAGCAGCCCGTGGCTCACCATCTGTGTCACCGCCCCGGTGACGGCGAGGGAGCGGACCTGCTCGGAACTGTCCGCCGTCGCGGCGGCGGCGCCGACCGCGAGGACGATGTAGCCCATGTGGTTGACGGAGGTGTAGGCGATCATCCGCTTGAAGTCGGTCTGCGCGAGGGCGACCAGCCCCGTGGAGGACCGAGAGGACACCGACGACGACCAGTACGAGCGCGTACCTGCGCCAGGCTTCCGGGAGCATCGGCATGGCGATGCGGACGAAGCCGTAGGTCCCCATCTTCAGCAGCACACCGGCGAGGATCGCCGAGCCGGCGGCGGGCGCCTCGACATGGGCCGGCGGGAGCCACGTGTGGAAGGGCACCGTGGGTGTCTTCACCGCGAGGCCGACGGCGACGGCGAGCAGCACCAGGGCGCCGTAGCCGGACCGTCCGGCGATCGGGTTCTGCTCGGTCAGTTCGACCATGTCGAAGGTGTGCGGCGACGCGGCGGGGTACAGGCCGATGAAGCCGAGCAGCAGAGCGAGCGAACCGATGAAGGTGTAGAGGAAGAACTTCAGCGCGGCGCGGGCCGCCTGCCGGTGCCCCCAGCCGGCGATGACGAAGTACATCGCCACGATGGACAGGTCGAAGAAGACGAAGAACAGAATCAGGTCGAGGGCCGCGAACAGGCCCAGGCAGGTGGTCTCCAGGAACATGAACAGCGCGGCGAACTCGCGGATACGGCGGTTCTCGCGCAGTGAGTACAGCGCGCAGGCCAGGAACAGCAGGCAGGTGAGGGCGAGCAGCGGCAGCGACAGCCCGTCGACGCCGACGTGATAGCTCACCCCCGCGCCGGGGATCCAGCGGGCGCGCTCCTCGTACTGCATGCCGCCGTCGGCCCGGTAGCCGGCCCACATCGCCACGGTCAGGGCGAGTTCGAGTGCCGACGTCAGGATCCAGGCGGTGCGGACGACCGTCGGTGTCGTGCGGCGGGGCAGTACGAACAGGAGCAGCGCGACGGCCGTGGGCACGAAGACGAGGGCGGTCAGCATGCGGGTCACCTCACGAGGACGAGCACGACGGCGAGGACGGTGAAGGCCGCGACGGCCTGGGCGAGGTACTGGTGCAGCTGGCCCGTCTGCGGGCGCCGGGCCCAGCGGCCGAGGGCGCGGGATCCGGACGCGACCGCCGTCACCGCGCCGTCCACGGCGTGTTCCACGACGCGGTCCGTCCAGCGGGCGAGGCGGACGACTGTCGCCGCCGTGCCGTCGACGGCGCGGTCAAGCCCCCGGTCGTCGAACGCCGCGGCCGTGTGCGCGAGGCGCAGCACCGGGGCGACCAGGAGCACATGGGCGGCACGTTCGAGACGCAGCCAGTCGACGAAGCCCGACCTCACGCGGGCGGGAAGGGGCGGTGGACGCCTGACCCAGGCCCAGGTGACCGCGGCCACCAGCAGCGCGAGCACGCCCGAGAAGACGAACTCCCATGCGGCCGGGGCAGGTTGACCGGATGCCGTGAGGACACGCCCGACGCGGTCGCGCAGCGGCGAGAAGGCCGTCGTCGTCAGTGCGAGGCAGGCCACGGCCAGCAGGATCAGGGGCGGGACCGCGCCGGCCGGGATGCGGCGGGCAGTGGGCCGTGCCACCGCCGGCTGCCACACGTACCACAGGCTGCCCGTGTTCGTGCCGTTCCCCGGCATCGGGAAACGGCGGGGACTCACCGTGCCGGAGGTCGGCGAGGCCGCGGTCGAGGGCCTCGGTGACCCGTTCCGCCCGCGTCAGGGACACCCACGCCTTGGGGGCCGGAACGGCGTGCCACAGGCGAGCGCCCCACCCCCCGGCCGTGAGGCCGGGATCGCCCACGACCACCAGCAGGTCCGCCTCCGCCGGCGCAGCCACGCACGGCCAGCGCCGACGCACGAGCTCCGCCTCCACGGCGAGCCGCTCCCTGGTGGCCCCGGCAGCCGTCGCCAGAAGAACTCCCGGCCGGGACACGGCCGTTCGCCGGAGCCCGCGCCTCAGCTCCACCGGAAGGCCCCCTCCCGCCAGGCGTATCCGACCCCCGCGAGCAGGATGCCGAGGAACAGGAACATCTCGACGACCGCGGGCGTGCCGACGGCCGAGACGACCTTCGTCCACGGATACATGAACAGCATCTCCATGTCGAAGGCGAGGAAGACCATCGTGACCGGGTACCAGCGCACATGGAAGCGTGAGAGCGGATGCTCGCGCGGTTCCAGACCGCCGCTGAACGGGCCGGTGTTCAGTGGCTCGCGGACCGCCCGGAGGGCGACGGACAGGGCGTGCAGCAGGACGACGGCGGCGACGAGCAGCACCAGCAGGGCCAGTACCGGTTGCCAGTCGGATGTCTCCACACGGGCCCCTTCTCGACGATTGCCACGACGGTTGCCCCGCCGGGCAGCATGTCAGCCGTCCGTGGCGTACGGAACGTCCGACACCCGGGTCGCCTCGGCGACGGTGTGCTTCACGAAGCGAGCGGCGCGAGTCGGGTGAAGGTCCGGCCGCCGTCGCGCGACTCGTACACACCGTCCTGCGTCGCGGCGAGGACGCGGTCGGCGTCGGCGGCGGTCAGCGCCTGGGGCTGTCCGCCGGGCACGGTGGTGAGCGGCTGCCACGTCGTGCCGCCGTCCGCGCTCGTGCTCAGCTTCCCGGCGGTGTCGATGCCGAACAGGGCCTTCTCCGCCGGCCAGGACAGGAACGCCTGGAGCGGTCCGGCGCCCTTGCCGAAACTGCGGCCGCCGTCGGTGCTCGTGACCACGCCCTCGGCAGTGGTGGCCAGCAGCCTGTCGCCGGAAGGGCTCACCGCGAGGTCGAGAGCCGCGAGCGTCGCCCGGTCGTCCCAGGTCCCGAGGTCGCCGCTGACCCGGATCCGTCCGCCCTCGTAGCCGTAGACGGTGCCCTTCGCCGAGTCCAGGGAGTGGAAGTCTGCGTCTCCCTCCAGCGACCGGGCCGTCCAGGTGCGGCCCGCGTCCCGGCTCTCGATCAGGCCGAGGTTGCCCGGACGGCCGCTGCCCTCGGCGCCGTGTCCGCTGGCGATGAAGGTGTCCTCGCCGGTGATGGTGAACCCCATGAAGTCGTCCCTGCGGTCGCCGACCAGTTTCGGCTCCTGCCCGTCGGCGACCATGTACAGGCCGTCGTGGGTCGCGACGTACACGCGGTCGTCCGCCGAGCCGACACCCAGACCGTGCACGTGCGAGAGCGCGGGAGCGGGCGCCTCCGATGTGTCATCCGTTCCGGACGAACCGTTCCCGCAGGCGGCGAGCAGCAGAGCGGTGAGGGCGGCACCCGCGGCCGCGAGCAGGGTGCGGGGGACCGGGCGTGTGCTCACGGAAGTTCCTCGTGCGGTACAGGTGTGGGGGCTCACCGACGTCAGAAGTCAAGCTCAGGGCCGGGAGGCGGCGAAGAACGGCATGGTGTCCACCGGGACGATCTCGATGTTCTTGCCGGTGCGCGGCGCGTGGATGGCCTTGCCGTTGCCGACGTACATGCCGTTGTGCTGGCTGCTGTTGTACCAGTAGATGATGTCGCCGGGCTGCATGTCCGACCTGGCCACCTTGCGGCCGGCGTCGTACATCTGCTGGACGGTGCGGGGCAGCGAGACGCCCGCCGAACGCCAGGCGGCACCCACCAGGCCCGAGCAGTCGTAGGAGCCGGGACCGGTCGCACCCCACTCGTACGGCTTGCCGAGCTGGGCGTACGCGAACTCGATGGCGGTCCTCGCGCGACCGCTGGCCGGGCCGGTGTAGCTGGTGGGCGCGTCGCTGGTGCCCGCGGCGGCGTCCGCGCGCTGCTGGGCGGCCGCCATCCTGGCGCGCTGCTCGGCGGTCAGGCTGTTCAGCAGCTTGCGCGCCTCGGTGAGCTTGCTCTGGACCTCGTCCTTCTTGGCCTCGGCCCTGGCGCGTGCCTCCTCCAGGGCCGTCAGCCGCTGCGCGGCGTCAGCGCGCTCCTGGGCGAGCTCCCGCTGTCTGCTCTCCAGTGCCTGGAGTGCGGCCGCCTGCCGGTGACCGGTACGACCGAGCGCCTCGGCCTTGCCGAGGTACTCGTCCGGGTCGCTGGAGAGGAAGAGCTGCACGCTCGGGTCGATGCCGCCGGTGCGGTACTGCTCGGCCGCCAGCGGGCCCGTCTGCTCACGGAGTTCGTTGATCTCCTGCTGTTTGCGGGCCAGGCGGTCCCGGGCTCCGTCGACCTCGCGCTGCAGCTTCTGCTGCTTCTCGCGGATGGCGTTGTACTCCTCGGTGGGGGCCTCGGCCTCCTCGTAGAGCTTCTCCACCTGCTTGCGCACCTCGTCCACCGAGGGCTTGGGAGCCGCCTGGCTCTGTGCGGGCAGGAGGCTCACCGCACCGGCGGCGACGCCGAGGGTGGCTATTCGCGTACGGCTGGGCGGCTTCGGCCGACGGTGCGTTCCCATCGTGAGGTGACTCCTCTGGACGTCGTGGACCGAGGGACAGGGTGCGGCCGTCGGTGCGGTGCCGTGGCACCGGCCACTCGAACAAGCAAGAACTTAGTAGCTTCGTAGTTCGAATCGCAAGCAAGTCCGAGTCACAACAGCCCCATCAGTACCGACGGGTCAGCCGAGCACGGGAGGGCAGGCGACGAGCAGCGGCAGCAGCGGAACCGCCACGGCCACGGCGGCCACGGACCCCCAGAACGCGGGGTGCGGGGCCGGGCGCGGGCCGAGGACCCTCTGCAGGCGGATCAGAACCGTGTGCCCGCCCGCCGCGAACGCGCCTCTCGGGGTGCGGGCCGCCGCCATCTCGTACATCGCGGTGGCCAGCGCGGCACTGGAGTGGCGGCGCAGAGCCCGGTCGTCGGCGACCATCTCCAGCAGCAGCGCCGTCTGTTCCCGGGCATGGCGGGCGAGCGGCAGCCGGCGGAACACGGAGTGGAACGCCTCCGCGACGGCCAGGGCCAGGTGGTGCCGCCCCGCGATGTGGCCCCGTTCGTGTGCCAGTACGGCGGCGAGCTGCTCCGGTGTGAGCTCGCGTATGGCCGCGTCGCTGATCACGATCCGGGCGCGCCGGCCGGGCAGGCAGTACGCGGCGGGCACGCCGTACGGCAGGACGGTGGCTCGCAGCCGGGCGGAGTGGCGGCCCACCAGGTCCACGGCCTCGCGGTGCCGGGTCCGCGCACGGCGGGCCCGTACGACGTGGAAGGCGAGGCTGGCGGCCAGAGCGGTCCCGAGGGCGACGGGCAGGGCCACCGCGAGCCGGTCCGCGGTGTCGGGGTCGGGCCCGCCCGGGCCGACGTGCAGTCCGCAGGAGTGCAGCAGGCCCACCAGGCCCGCGTGCAGGTGCTCGGTCGGCGCGGCCAGGTTGTACGCGGCGAGCGCGACCCCGATCGAGAAGGAGACCAGCAGCGCGTGCCACACCGCCGCCGCCAGGGCCGGGGCCCGGTGCGGCCAGGCCGCGCGCAGGAGGAGGGGCGGGGCGACGAAGCCCACGGCCGCCGTGTAGCCGACCAGGACGGGGGCCGCGTTCACACCTTCGCCTGTCGTCCCACGCTCCGCAGGGCCTCGCGCAGGGCGGCCACCTCGTCCTCGGACATGTTCTCCACGAAGTGGACCAGCGCGGCCGAGCGGTCCCGGCTCTCCCCCAGGCCGTCCTCCATCAGCGCGGCGGCATACGCCTCGCGGCTGCGGACCGGCGAGTACAGCCAGGCCCGTCCCTGTTTGCCGCGCAGCAGCCAGCCCTTGTTGTAGAGGATGTTGGTGACGGTCATCACTGTGGTGTAGGCGACAGTGCGGGCCCTGTTGATGTCGTCGACGACCTCACGGACCGTCGCCGGCCGGTTCCATGTCCAGAAGCGATCCATGATCTCCGCCTCGAGATCCCCCAGCCGCCGCATGGCCCCGACTTCCTTTCAGCACCGAATGCGCAAGCGAAATGCGCGGGGCCATGATAGACGGCGGACCTGTCCGGCTCCGGCGGGCCGCAGTGGAGGGGTGAACACAGGCGCATACTGGTGGCAATGACAAAGCCAGCCGCACCCAAGCGCTACTTGCCCACCAGCCCCTTCAAGGCCCCGGCCACGCCGACTCCCAAGGAGTTCGCCGTGGGTGACCGGGTCACACATGACATGTACGGTCTCGGCCGGGTGATCGGCATCGAGGACGGAATCGCGTTGCTCGTGGACTTCGGTTCGGCGCAAGCGCGGATCCTGAGCCCGTACACCAAGCTGAGCAAGCTCTAGCACGCCAGGCCTGCTCCCTCCCCTGTAACGATTGGAACACCTCTCATCGACTCGACCTCGCTGTTCTCCGCCCCGGAAGGGGCGCCCCACTGTGCCACCACAGCGTCGCCGCCGCCGGCGACGAACCCCTTCCAGGCCCCACCGGACTTCGGGGAGGACGCTGCACAACCGCAACTCGACGTGGACCCGCCGAGCAAGCCCGGACACGGGTGAACGGTGGCGTCCCGCCGAGTGGCGGAGCCACGCGGTCCGCGTGGCTCCGCTCAGCGGTCGCCTCACAGGCACGAACAAGCCAAAGGGCCGTCAGTGCAAGGGTGTTGGGGCCGACGATGCACATGCGCCGAGCGAGGAGGAATAGCGTGGTCCGCACCACGCACTCACAGGAGCGTCCATGACCGATGAGGCAGCGAACTCCGAGCAGGAGGCGCTCTCCAAGATCGACACCTCCGTCCCGCAGTCGGCCCGGATCTGGAACTACTGGCTGGGGGGCAAGGACAACTACGAAGTCGACCGTGTGGCCGGAGACGCGTTCCGCGAGATCTTCCCCGGTATCGAGACCGGAGCCCGTGCCGCCCGGTACTTCCTCGCCCGCGCCGTCCGCCATCTGGCCGCCGAGAAGGGCATCCGGCAGTTCCTGGACATAGGCACCGGACTACCCAATATGGATAACACCCACCAAATCGCCCAGCGGGTCGCCCCCGAATGCCGGATCGTCTACGTCGACAACGACCCGTTGGTCCTGGCGCACGCCCGCGCGCTGCTCACCAGCACCCCGGAAGGTGTCACCAACTACGTCGACGCCGACCTGCGCGAGCCGGGCACCATCGTGCGGGAGGCCGGGAAGACGCTGGACTTCGACCAGCCCGTCGCACTCATGCTGATGGGCATCCTGGGGCACATCGAGGACCACGACGAGGCGCGCTCGATCGTGCGGCAGCTGGTGGACGCCCTGCCCTCCGGCAGCTACCTCGTGCAATACGACAGCACCGACACCAGTGAGTCCTACGTCGAGGCCATCCGGCAGTACAACGAGGGCGGCTCGATCCCGTACATCCTCCGCAGCCCTGAGCAGATCGCGCGCTACTTCGACGGTCTGGAACTGCTCGAACCGGGCGTGGCGTCGTGCTCGCGCTGGCGTCCCGACACCGAGACCCTGGGCCTGCCCGCCGAGGTGCATCAGTACGGCGGTGTCGCCCTCAAGCGCTGACCCGCCGGCGGCCGGCCCAGGTCAAGCAACAGCGCCCTTGCCCGGGTCGGCGGCCCCCACCTAGCCTGATTTTGTGCCGCTAATAAACAAAGCCCGATCACACAGCGCCGTGCCGGGCAACGGCAACGACCTCACCCGCCTCCGAATCGCCCTCACCGTCTTCTTCGCCCTCGACGGCTTCATCTTCGCCGGCTGGGTCGTCCGCATCCCGGCCATCAAGGAACAGACCGGCGCCTCCGCCAGCGCCCTCGGCCTCGCGCTCCTCGGCATCTCCGCCGGCGCCGTGATCACCATGGTCCTCACCGGCCGCCTCTGCCGCCGCTACGGCAGCCACCAGGTCACCGTCGTCTGCGCCGTCCTGCTTTCCCTCAGCGTCGCCCTGCCCCCACTCACCCACTCCCCCCTCGCCCTCGGCGCCGTCCTCCTGCTCTTCGGCGCCGCATACGGCGGGATCAACGTCGCTTTCAACAGCGCCGCGGTCGACTTGGTGAGCGCGCTGCGACGGCCCGTCATGCCCAGTTTCCACGCCGCGTTCAGCCTCGGCGGCATGATCGGTGCCGGGCTCGGCGGGCTGGTCGCCGGGGCGCTGTCCCCCGCGCGTCATCTGCTCGGCCTCACCGTGTTCGGACTGCTCGTCACCCTCCTGGCAGGCCGCACCTTGCTACGCATCCGCCCCCCGACGGCACCCGAGACCGGCTCGCCCGTGGAGTCCGCGCCGCGCCGCCTGAACACCCGCACGCGTGGTCTTGTGATCACCTTCGGTCTGATCGCCCTGTGCACGGCCTTCGGCGAGGGCGCCCTGGCCGACTGGAGTGCCCTGCACCTGGAGCTGGACCTGGACGCCACACCCGGCGTCGCGGCCGCCGGCTACTCCTGCTTCGCACTCGCCATGACCATCGGCCGCCTGACCGGCACGAAGCTCCTCGAACGCCTGGGCCAGACCCGCACGCTGGTGTACGGCGGCACGATCGCCGGAGCCGGCATGCTGCTCGGCGCCCTCGCGCCCGCCCTGTGGGCAGCGCTCCTCGGTTTCGTGGTCACCGGACTCGGACTCGCCAACCTCTTCCCCGTCGCCGTCCAACGCGCCGGCTCACTGGCCGGACCCGACGGAGTCGCCATCGCCTCCACCCTCGGCTACGGCGGCATGCTCCTGGGACCACCCACCATCGGCTTCATGGCCGACTGGCTCTCCCTCCCCACCGCCCTCACCAGCGTGGCGGCCCTCGCCGCCGCGGCCGCGGTCATCGCCTTCATGACACGGCGGGCGGCAGCGGCCTGACAGGGGCCGGCCGCCCCGTCAGGGCTTGAGGTCTTCCTCGCCGCCCTGCCGTTCGATGATCATCTCGATCAGCTCGTCGGCGCTCGCCCGGGTGTGGCGTTCCACCTCGGCCTCGATGAGACGGGGGTCGCCGTCGAGAATGGCGTCGATCAGCCGTTCGTGGACGCGCAGGGCCCGGTCGGGATCGGACCGAGTGCTCTCGTCGACCGTGATGGCGAGGTTGATCTGTGCTTCCACGGTCGGCCAGATCCGCTTCAGCATGGCGTTGTCGGAAGCGCCCCAGATGGTCCGGTGCAGAGCGACATGGGCTTGGTGGAGACGTGCGGCGTCCTGCGCGCTGTGCGCTGTGCGGTACTCCTGCCAGGCGGCCTTCAGCTTGGCCCGGCGGGTGCCGTCGGGGTCGTCGTCGGCCAGTGCCCGCGCGGCGAGCGTCTCCAGGGCGACACGGACGGCCGCGGTGTCGGCGATGAACTTCTCGTCGATCGCGGTGACGACGACACCGCGATAGGGCTGCTGTTCGAGGAGCCCTTCATGGATCAGCTGGTAGATGGCTTCGCGCAGGGTCGGGCGGCTGACGCCGAGCTGCTGAGCGATATGCACCTCGCGCAGCGGCTGGTCGGCTTTCAGCTCACCGGCCATGATCGCCCGGCGAACCTCGTCCACGACCGCGTCCCGACGCGTCTGAGTGGTGACCGGCCTCGGACCGGCGCCCTGGGCCGCGTGCTCGCTCATGAATCCTCCGCAGATTGTCAGACCGCATTCTGGGGGAGCGGCGGGGGCGGCCGGGCTGCACCACATGCGTACGGTGACCGCGACGCGATACCGGCGGCGTTGTCGCCGACGCGGTCGCTCGGCGGGGTCGGCGGGGTCGGCGGGGTCGGCGGGGTCTGTTTCGCGGACGTGGGGATGCTGGGCGCCGGCGGGCGCGCGGGCCGGCGGTCTCCGAACCACCGGGCGACAGCACAGGAGTCCAACGGTCACGACGCAACACCAGCGCCGGTGACGTCCCGCGAAGCGGTGCAGCGGCACGGAGTTCATGACTCCGCACGTCAGCACAACCGCGTGCCCGGCGCCACGCAGGATTACGGCGTAGCCGCCGGTGAGCGGCGCGGACGGCCGCGCGGAGACAGGCCGGCGCCTTCCCTCGGCACGCCGAGCGGAGATGCACAAGGCCGGTGTCCTGCTGGCCTTCGAGACCCGGGAGCGGTACGAGGAGCAGTGCGCCTCCCTCGGCGTGTTCGAGCGGTTCGGCATGGTTCCCGCGCACCTGCACGGGAACGCCGTCCAGACCCGCGAACCGGCGCTGAACAGCCGGACCTGCCACGGCCTGTACTTCCCGGACGACCGCCAGGTCGAGCCCGACTCCCTCACCCAGGGCCTGCTCAAGCGCTGTCAGGAGCTGGGCGTACAGATCCACGAGCACACCCCGGTACGCCGCTTCCTGCGCCGCGGCGACACCGTGACCGGCGTACTGACCGACAAGGGCGAGATCACCGGCGACACCCTGCTCCTGGCGGCCGGCGTGTGGACCGGCCCCATGACCCGCGAGCTGGGCGTCCCGCTGCCCATCCGCCCCGGCAAGGGCTACAGCGTCGACTACTCCCCCGCACCCCTGCAACTGCGTACCTCCCTCACCCTGGAGGACGCCCGGGTCGCTGTGACCCCGCTCAACGGCTTCCTGCGCCTGGCCGGGACGATGGAGTTCGGCGGTCTGGAGGAGAACATCAACCTCCGGCGCGTCGCCGCCATCAAGAAGGCCGCGGCCGACTCCTTCACCGACTGGGGCAACCCCCCGGGGGAGGCCAAGCCGTGGGCGGGCCTGCGGCCCATGACCCCGGACGGTCTGCTCCTCATCGGCCGGCTCCACCCGCTGCCCAATGTCTACGTCGCCTCGGGCCACGGCATGCTGGGCCTCACCCTGGCTCCCGCGACCGCCGAGATCATCACTGAGGCCATCACCCGGCAGCGCCTCCCCGCCGTCGCCGAGCCGGTCTCCCCGCTCCGCTTCACCCGCCGGTGACCGCCATCCTCCCCTCTCTTTCCCTTCTCACTTCAGGAGATCTCCCATGAGTGCCCCGCAGTTCACCGGCATCCTCGCCGCCGTCGTCACCCCGCTGACCGCGGACGGCTCGGCCGTCGACGCCGCGGGTGTCAAGCGCCAGGCCGACCACATCATCTCCGGCGGCATCCACGGCCTGGTCCCCGGCGGCAGCACCGGCGAGTTCACCACGCTGCCCCTCGACGAGCGCAAGCAGACCACCGAGCTGTACGACGCCCTCGTCGAGACGGGTGCGGTGCCGGTGACCGAGCCGGTCACCGAACTCACCGTGGACACCGCGGTCGGCCTCGTCCGGGTCCGCGCCGAGGTCGAGGGCGGCAAGGCCACCCGGGTCACCTTCGCCAACGTGCCCGCGTTCGCGGTCGCCCTCGACCATGTCCTGGAGCTGCCCGGGTACGGGCCGGTGCCGGTCGGCATCGTCTTCGGCGGGCAGTTCTACGTCCAGGCGCGCGCCGCGGACCTCGGCGTCCGTCTGGAGCCGGACGCGGCCAAGAAGCTCGCCCGGGCCGGCGCGGTGCTGCGGACCGCCGCCCAGCAGCAGTTCCCGGTCAGCCACCCGCTCAACCCGGGCATCAACCAGATCTCCCTGATGATGATCCAGGGCCCCTCTCCGACGCCGGGCGTCGCAGGCCGCAACACCGTCGTCCTGCCGAACGGCGAGGTGGACCTGGCCGACCCGGCGACCTGGACCGGCACACTGGACCGCTCGCTGTGCGGCACCGGCACCAGCGGCCGGATGGCCGCCCTGCACGCCCGCGGCGAACTCCCCCTGAACACCCCGTTCGTCCACGAGTCGATCATCGGCACCACCTTCACCGGCACCCTCCTGGCGACCACCCGGACCGGGCCGTACGAGGCCGTGCTGCCGACGATCAGCGGACGCGGCTGGATCACCGCGTTCAGCGAGTACGTCCTGGACGAGACCGACCCCTTCCCGCACGGTTACACGCTCGGCGACCTGTGGGGCGAGCAGGCCTCCCGGCCGACCGAAGGTCCTCGTCTGCCTGCCCTTCGACAGCGACGACGAGGCCATCGGCCTGGCCAACGACACCCCCTACGGGCTGGCCGCCTCGGCCTGGACGGGCAACGTGTTCCGTGCCGGGCGCGCGAGCCGCGAGATCCAGGCGGGCTGCGTGGTGAAGACCACGTCGTGCCAGGACTTGTGCGGGGCGCCGGTGATCTCCGACATGACGTGCTTGACGTTGGTGTACTCGTCGAAGGAGTACGCCGACATGTTCTTGCCGAAGCCGGACGCCTTGTAACCGCCGTGCGGCATCTCGCTGATGATCGGGATGTGGTCGTTGATCCAGACCCGCCATGCCCTCGGGATCGACGGCGTACCAGACCCAGGTGCCGCGCTACTCGCGGGTGACCAGGCCCGCCGTGGTCATGGTCTTCAGGTGGTGGCTGATGGTCGGCTGGCGCAGCCCGAGCCGCTCGGTCAGGCTGGCCACGCACGCCTCGCCGCCGAGGGCGGTCTGGATGAGATGCAGCAGTTGCAGCCGGGTGGGGTCGGCGATCGCCTTGAGGACCTGCGCGACACGTTCGGCATGGTCACGCGCCATCAGCGGTTCGCTCAGCACCGGAGCACTCGGTCCGGCACTTCCCTCACTCGGTTCCGGTTGCACCACAGAGACGACCATCTGTGCAGCATACGAAGCTCCCCCCTTCCGCCAACAGGAACGAGCGCTTCATGTGCCATGTGTTCACTCGGGGTTCACCGGTCGCGGCCCGCTCGGGCACCGTTCACGCACGGGCGAGTTCAGCGGCCCCGAAGGAGACGTCGAAGCGGTCGCACCAGATGCTGACGCTGCTGTACGCGGCGAGGTCGACGTCCTTGGGCACGGGGTAGTTCTGGCTGCCCTTGTTGCCCTTGAGCTTGCCCAGGCTGACGTACTTCCCGTCGTCGAAGACGTGCCAGCCGGCCTGCCCCTCCTTCACCGGCGCGTCGGTGAGCCACACGCGCAGGTCGGGCCCGTTGCTGGTGTCGAGGTTCTCCAGCCGGACGACATGGGAGCCGTCGGCGAGCTGGACGAGTTTCACCGTGCCGGACGTCGCGTGCTCGTGGGTGATCAGCTCACCGCCGGCCACCGTGCGCGGCCCGGGCGCCGGCGTCGAGGGCTCGGCGGTGGGAGTGGCGGCGGCCTCGGCCTCCTCGGGCGGGTCGGCCGGCTCGGACGCCTCCACGGTCTGGGGCAGAGCCTCGTCCACGGTCTCGTCCTGCCACAGCTTCCACGGCTGGAACCAGTACAGCCCGAACCCGACAGCGGCCACAGCCACGACCAGCACCCCGACGACCATCTTGCGCATACCCGTCCCGTCTCTGAGATTCACCTGCCGACACCCATTCCAACGGACCGCGAGGCCGTCCCGCACCCCAGGAGCGATGACGAAATCCTTACGTCACGCTCCGGGGCCCGGTTCCCGATGGGCTGGTCGGGGGCGGGCAGAGCAGCAGTCGGTCTTCCCTTCGACCGCACTCCATCCGGCACACTCACCTCTATGCAGACAGCCGAGTTCGTTCGAACCCTGGACCGGGAGGGCCGGTTGCTGGCCGCGGCCGCCGAGGAGGCCGGGACCGACGCCAAGGTGCCGACGTGTCCGGACTGGCAGGTGCGTGATCTGCTGCGGCACACGGGTACGGTGCACCGGTGGGCCGCGGCGTTCGTCGCCGAGGGACACACCTCACCCCGCCCCATCGGTGACGAACCCGACCTCGACGGTCCGGAGCTCCTGGCCTGGTACCGGGACAGCCATGGCCGTCTGGTCGACATCCTGTCCGACGCCTCGCCCGACCTGGAGTGCTGGACCTTCCACCCCGCACCCAACCCGTCACCGCTGGCCTTCTGGGCCCGGCGGCAGGCCCATGAGACGACCGTCCACCGCTACGACGCGGAGTCGGCGCTCGGCGGGACGCCGACCGGCATCGCCGCGGAGTTCGCCGTGGACGGCATCGACGAGTTGCTGCGCGGTTTCCATGCCCGCCCCAGGAGCAGGGTCCGCACGGAGGAGCCGCGCGTGCTGCGGGTACGGGCGTCGGCCCCGGACGCGGTGTGGACCGTACGGCTGTCGGCGGAACCGCCCGTGACGACACGGGACGACGGGTCCGGGGACGCCGACGCCGAACTGGCCGGTCCCGCCGGGCAGTTGTACTTCGCCCTGTGGAACCGCCTGCCGGTGCCGAGCGTGACGGGCGACCGCTCGCTCGCCGCGTTGTGGCGGGAGAGGTCGGCGATCGGCTGAAGCGGGCGGCGGACGGTCAGACGGCCGGGCCGCCGGCCAGCATCCGCGTCAGCACCGCACGCTGCACCGGCAGTACCTCGCCGTGCAGCGTGCGCCCCTTCCCGGTGAGCGCGACCTTGACGCCCCGCCGGTCCTCCGGGCACATGCCGCGCTCGACGAGTCCGTCCTTCTCCAGCCGGGCGATCAGCCGCGACAGCGCGCTCTGGCTCAGATGGACACGCTCGGAGATCTCCTGCACGCGGTACGAGCACGTACCGTCCGGCGCGCCGCTCTCCGCCAGCACGTCGAGGACCTCGAAGTCACTGGCGCACAGGCCGTGTTGATGCAGTGTGCGGTCGAGTTCGTTCTGGGTGCGCGCGTGCAGCGCCAGCATGTCCCGCCACTGGTCCACGAGCGCCCGCTCGGCCTTCTTCGCCGCCATGGCCGCACCGTAGCAGAGAAGCACCTTTGTTGCATCAACATTAAATGCATTTACATTCCATGTATGTGCATGTACTGCCGAGGGCATGACCTCTCCGTCCACCACCCCCGCGGCCCCGTCCTCGGCGGGTCGTTGGGCTCCCCGGTTGTGGGGCACACTGCTGGTGCTGTGCGCCGCCATGTTCCTGGACGCGCTCGACGTGCTGAGCCCGGTGTACGCGGCGGTGATCCTGCCGACCATGCTGCTGGTCGGCGCGGTGTTCGCGCTGACCTTCCCGTCGCTCAACGTCCAGGCCACGAGCGGCGTCGACGAGCACGAGCAGGGCATGCTCTCGGGTCTGCTCAACACCTCGGTCCAGGTAGGCGGGGCGCTCTTCCTGGCCGTGGTGACGGCGGTACTGACCGCGAACGCGCCCGCCGAGCCGGCCTCCCCGCAGGCCGTCCTGGACAGCCACCGGCCGGCGCTGACCGTGATCACGGGGATCGCGGTGGTGGGCCCGCTGATCGCGCTCACCGGACTGCGGACCCGCCGCAGGCAGCAGAGCGTCGTCGTCACCAAGTCCACGGTGGAAGAGGCGGAAGCGGAGCCCGTTGCGGTCCGCGACCAGGGGGACGCCTCCCGCGCGTGCGCCCGGCGGAGCCTGCTTGCTCTGCCGGGCGCACGCCTGTGACACTCGCCGTATGACGACGTACGGGGGACGACGGAATCAGGCGGAGCGGGACGCCATGACCGTCGAGATCGGGTACGCGCTGTGCAGCGCGGCGTTCGCGGCGGCCGTCGTCTTCGGTGCCGTCGCCGGTCCGGCGCTGCTCTTCGAACTGCCGGACACGCTGGAGAAGGTGCTGCTCCGGCTGGCCCTCGGGATCGTGCCCGTGTTGTTCGTGGCGCGGGTCGTCAGCGTGCTGGTCCGGTACCGGAAGTCGGCTCAGCCCAGCCAGCCCGGCCGCACCAGCCCCGACTCGTAGGCCAGCACGACGAGTTGGGCCCGGTCCCGGGCGCCCAGCTTCACCATGGTGCGGCTGACGTGGGTCTTCGCGGTGAGCGGGCTGACCACCAGGCGGCGGGCGATCTCGTCGTTGGACAGGCCGATGCCGACCAGGGCCATCACCTCCCGTTCCCGCTCGGTGAGTTCGGTGAGGGCGCCGTCGGCCGCGGGTTCCTTGGAGCGGGCGGCGAACTCGGCGATGAGGCGGCGGGTAACGCCGGGCGAGAGCAGGGCGTCACCGCCGACCACCGCCCGTACAGCGCGCAGGAGTTCCTCCGGCTCGGTGTCCTTGACCAGAAACCCGGAGGCCCCCGAGCGGATGGCTTCAAAGACGTACTCGTCGAGTTCGAAGGTGGTGAGCATGACCACCTTCACCTCGTCGAGCCGACCGTCCTCGGTGATCCGGCGGGTCGCGGCCAGCCCGTCCAGGACCGGCATGCGGATGTCCATCAGGACGACGTCGGGGCGCAGTTCGCGCACCTTGCGCAGCGCCTCCTCGCCGTCGGAGGCCTCTCCGGCCACCTCGATGTCGGGCTGGGCGTCGAGCAGTGCCCTGAAGCCGGCCCGCACCAGTGACTGGTCATCGGCGAGCAGTACGCGGATCACCGGTCCTCCTTGACCTTCAACGGCAGTACGGCCAGCACCCGGAAGCCGCCATCGTCGCGCGGGCCCGCCTCGATGGTGCCACCCAGTGCGGCGGCCCGCTCCCGCATCCCGGCCAGCCCGTTGCCGCTGCCGCCCGCGTCGGCGCCGGTCGCGGGTCCGTCGTCGTCGATACGCAGCCGTAGCGTCGTCCCGTCGCCGGGATCGAGGCGCACGCGCGCGTGCCGTGATCCCGAGTGCCGTACGACATTGGTGAGGGCTTCCTGGACGATGCGGAAGGCGGCGAGGTCGGTGCCGGGCGGGAGGTCGGGGGTCTTCCCCTCGACCTCGACGGTGAGGCCCGCGCTCGCCGCCTGTGCCACCAGCTCGGGCAGCCGGCCGAGGCCCGGCGCGGGGGTGCGGGGCGCGTCGCCGGGGGTGCGGAGGGTGTCGAGGACCTGGCGGACCTCGCCGAGCGCCTCCTTGCTCTTGGCCTTGATGGTGGTGAGCGCGGTGCGGGCCTGCTCGGGGTCGGCGTCGAGGAGGGCGAGGCCGACGCCGGCCTGCACGTTGATCACGGAGATGCTGTGCGCGAGGACGTCGTGCAGCTCGCGGGCGATCCGCAGCCGCTCCTCGTCGGCGCGCCGCCGGGCCGCCTGCGCGCGCTCGGCGCGCTCCCGGGCCCACTGCTCGCGCCGGGTCCGGGCCAGCTCCGCGACCGCCATGATCGCCACCACCCAGGCGGCGATCACGCCCTCCGCTCCCCAGGCGGCGGCCGAGCCCCCGGACGGCGGCAGCCACCGGTACAGCCAGTGGGCGACCAGGACGTGCCCGGCCCACAGCATGCCCATCGCCGCCCACGCGGCCGGGCGGTGCCCGGCGACCACGGCGTTGAAGCAGGCCACGGCGACGGCCACGAAGACCGGCCCGTACGGGTAGCCGGCGCCCAGGTAGACCATGACCGCGGCCGCCGTACCGAACGCGACGGCCACCGGACACCGCTTCCGCCACAGCAGCAGCCCCGAGGCCACGACCAGCAGCACCCGAGCGAAGGAATCCAGGGGCTCCCGCTCGCCCTCCTGCTCCTGGGCCGCGACGTGGGAGCCGGCGAACACGAAGACGGTGAGCAGCGCGGTGGACGGCCACGGCCACCGGGCGTCGCGCCCCTCGTCCTCCCCGCGGTTCCACCACGGCGGCCCGTGCCGCCACCACTGCGGCGGACCTCCCCCACGCACGTGCTGCTCGTCCATGTCCGCCACGCTAGTGCCCCAACAGGCAACGCTCGCCCCGTCGCGACGCCCGGCACGCTCCCCCACTGCCTCAAGGGCGTGGGAGGTGCCCCCACTCGCCGCACCGGCCGAAAGCCCAAGTACATCCAGTACGAGGACTTCCGGCCGGCACGCCGAGAGCACGCACCGGACGCCGCTCCTTGACGGGCAAACGCTGCCTGCCGGGGCACTAGACGCGACGGGCGCCGGGCGACGTCACCCGAACGTGGCGATCACACGTACTCCCCGCGCAATACGCCGACCGACAGTTCACGCCGCCCGGAGCCCCACTCCATGGGCAAGTCGCTCCACCGCGTGCCGGAAGAACGTCTCACGGTCCTCAACGACCCGGTTGAACTGGCCGAACAGCTCGAAGCCGACCAGGCCGTAGAGCTGGGCCCAGGACGCGACGAGCGCCGTCACCGTCTCCGGGGGGAGGTCGGGGGCGAGGTCGGCGGTCATCCGCCCGGCCTCGGGGCGCAGCTCGGCGGGCAGCGGCGGCTCGGTCAGGCCGGGGCCCCGGTGGGCGGCGCGGACGATGCCGATCAGGACCAGGCCCACACGGGAAGCGGCGGGAACCGTGGTGTCGGGCGCGGTGTAGCCGGGTACCGGCGAGCCGTAGATCAGCGCGTACTCGTGGGGATGTCCGAGCGCCCATGCGCGCACCGCCTCGCACACCGTGGTCCAGCGTGCCACGGGGCTCGCGTCGGCGGCCTTGCCGTGCGCGGCCTCCGCCCTCTCGCCGAGGGAGTCGTAGGCGTCGATGATGAGAGCGGTCAGCAGGTCGTCGCGGCTGGGGAAGTAGCGGTAGAGCGCGGACGAGACCATGCCGAGTTCGCGGGCCACGGCGCGCAGCGAGAGCTTCGCGGCGCCGTCGGCCACGAGCTGTCTGCGGGCCTCGTCCTTGATGGCCGCGGTGATCTCGGTCCTGGCCCGGGCACGGGCGCCGTGTGCGGTGCTCATGCCGGTCAGTGTCCCACGTAAGCAGATCACTGCACACAAACAAGAGCGGTGAACAAAAAAGAGAACATCTGCTCTTGCTTCGGATCACCGATCCGGTGCAGACTGAGCATCATGAACGAGAGCGTCGCTCACAGAAGAGAGCAGCGCTCTCCCGCATCCTGGGGGTTCCCATGTCCACGCACGTCCAGAAGCCCGGCTGGTTCACCGTCAACGTCTTCAACCGCGTCGTGGCCTGGATGACCCGTCGCGGCCTCAGTGTCTGGGGCTCCAGGGTCCTGGCGGTCCGCGGCCGCAAGAGCGGCGCGTGGCGGACCACCCCCGTGAACCTGCTGACGGTCGATGGCCGGCAGTACCTCGTCGCCCCGCGCGGTCACGTCCAGTGGACGCACAACATGCGCGCGGCCGGCGGCGGTGAGCTGCGCCTCGGCAAGAAGGTGGACGTGTTCACCGCGACCGAGGTCACCGACGACGAGAAGGTGCCGCTGCTGCGCGCCTACCTCAAGCGCTGGAAGGCCGAGGTCGGCGTGTTCTTCAAGGGCGTCGGCCCCGACTCCCCCGACGGCGACCTGCGCCGCATCGCCCCGGACCACCCGGTGTTCCGGGTCACGGTCAAGAGCTGACGCCGTCCCCGGTGACGGGCCGGCGGTCCAGTGCGGTCAGGGCGCGCTGGGCCATCGGGCGGTTCCGGACGATCTCCCCCAGGGACGACGACCCCTGGGTGATGTCCTTGAACGCGTTCCACGCCGGCCGGAAGCCGGTCAGCGCCGCGTGGAACAGCCCGGGACGGCGCTCGAACACCGTCAGCAGCCGCCTGCCGATGCTCATCTCGACGCCGAGCCCGGCCTTGATCGCGAACGCGTAGTTCAGGGCCTGCCGGCGTGCGTCCACCGCGTCGTGCGCCTCCGCGATCCGTACCGCCCACTCCCCTGCGAGCCGCCCCGACCGCAGCGCGAACGAGATGCCCTCGCGCGTCCACGGCTCCAGCAGCCCGGCCGCGTCCCCGCACACCAGCACCCGCCCGCGCGACAGCGGCGAGTCGTCGGCCCGGCAGCGGGTCAGATGCCCGGAGGAGATGCTCGGCTCGAACCCGGCGAGCCCGAGCCGCCCGATGAACTCCTCCAAGTACCGCTTGGTCGCCGCCCCTTCACCGCGCGCCGAGATCACCCCGACCGTGAGGGTGTCGCCCTTCGGGAACACCCAGCCGTAACTGCCGGGAATCGGCCCCCAGTCGAGGAGCACCCGCCCCTGCCAGTCCTCGGCGACGGTCTCCGGCACCGGGATCTCCGCCTCCAGGCCGAGATCGACCTGGTCGAGCTTCACCCCGACATGTGCTCCTATCCGGCTGGCGCTGCCGTCCGCGCCGACCACGGCCCGGGCGAGGAGGGTCTCGCCGCCCTGCAGGACCACGGCGACCGTGCGCCGGTCCGGCACCGCCGAGCCGTGCTGCTCGACCCGCTGGACGGTGACGCCCGTGCGCAGCTCGGCGCCCGCCTTCTGCGCGTGCTCGACCAGCTGGTGGTCGAACTCGGGCCGGTTGATCAGCCCGAACAGCATCTGCCTGGATCGGCGGGTGCGGGTGAAGCGGCCGTTGTTCGAGAACGTCACCGCGTGCACCCGGTCCCGCAGGGGCAGTTCGAAACCTGGTGGCAGGGAGTCGCGCGACGGGCCGATGATGCCGCCGCCGCACGTCTTGTAGCGGGGCAGCTCCGCCTTCTCCAGCAACAGCACGCGCCGCCCCGCGACCGCCGCCGCATAGGCGGCCGAAGCACCTGCCGGCCCCGCGCCCACCACGACGACGTCCCACACCTGCCGCACGTCGTCCGCCGAAGAGTTCTCGCTGCTCACGATGGTCTACTGCTCCCGATCAAGCCGCTTGCCGCACCTGTCTCCCGCATCCTACGGCGGGCATCGGCGCAGGCCACTGTGGGAGGATCATCGGTACCCACTCGTACAACGTCGCACCCACAAGGAGCGTGCCCATGTCGTCGAATCCGGTCGCCGAGACCGTCGCCTCGCTGATGCCGAGGGCGAAGCGGGAGCTCACCGAACTGGTGGCCTTCCCATCGGTGGCGGACTTCGACCAGTTCCCTCGCAGCGCGAGCGAGGGCGCCGCGAACTGGGTCGCCGACGCGCTGCGTGCCGAGGGCTTCCAGGACGTGGCCCCGCTCGACACCCCCGACGGCACCCAGTCGGTGTACGGCTACCTGCCCGGGCCCGAGGGCGCGAAGACGGTCCTCCTCTACGCCCACTACGACGTGCAGCCGCCGCTGGACGAGGTCGCCTGGACGACCCCGCCCTTCGAGCTGACCGAGCGGAACGGCCGCTGGTACGGGCGCGGCGCCGCCGACTGCAAGGGCGGCGTGATCATGCACCTGCTCGCGCTGCGCGCCCTGAAGGCGAACGGCGGCGTGCCCGTGCACGTCAAGGTGATCGTCGAGGGCTCCGAGGAGATGGGAACGGGCGGTCTGGAGCGGTACGCCGAGCAGCACCCGGAGCTCCTCGATGCCGACACCGTCGTCATCGGCGACGCGGGCAACTTCCGGGTCGGCCTGCCCACGGTCACCTCGACGCTCCGCGGGATGACGCTGGTCCGCGTGCAGATGGACACGCTCGAAGGCAACCTGCACTCCGGCCAGTTCGGCGGTGCGGCGCCGGACGCGCTGGCCGCGCTGATCCGCGTACTGGACTCGCTGCGCTCTGAGGACGGTTCGACGACGGTCGAGGGGCTTGCGCCGGAGACCCGGTGGGACGGCCTGCAGTACGACGAGGCGCAGTTCCGCCAGGACGCCAGGGTTCTCGACGGCGTGGGGCTGATCGGCTCCGGCACGGTCGCCGACCGCATCTGGGCGCGCCCGGCCGTCACGGTCCTCGGCATCGACTGCCCGCCGGTCGTCGGCGCCACACCGTCCGTGCAGGCGAGCGCCCGTGCGCTGGTCAGCCTGCGGGTGCCACCGGGCGTGGACGCCGCCGAGGCGAGCAAGCTGCTCCAGGCCCACCTCGAGGCGCACACGCCGTGGGGTGCCCGGGTGCGCACCGAACAGGTCGGCCAGGGCCAGGGGTTCAGCGCGGACACGACCAGCCCGGCGTACGCGGCGATGGCCGAGGCGATGGCGGTGGCGTACCCGGGCCAGGAGATGCAGTACGCCGGCCAGGGCGGCTCCATCCCCCTGTGCAACACGCTCGCGAGCCTCTATCCGCGGGCGGAGATCCTCCTCATCGGCCTGAGCGAGCCGGAGGCCCAGATCCACGCCGTGAACGAGAGCGTGTCCCCGCAGGAACTGGAGCGCCTGTCGGTGACGGAGGCGCTGTTCCTGCGCAACTACGCGGTGAGCTGAGCGGACCCGCTCCGCTGCGCTTCCCGGTCGGCCGGGCGTATCGCCACCGGTGTTCGAGGACTGGGAGCGCCCCCTCCACGGGGCCGAGCACCGAGGATGGGGGGCATGTCCCGTACCGCGCGTCTCACCGCCCACACCGACATCGCCACCTCGCTCGCTCTCCTCGGCGACCGTGACCTCGCCGAACTGCTGGCGTCGGGTGCGCCGCTCGGCACCGGGATCGGCGGTCGGTCGACGCTGGTGGAGGTGGACGGCAGACGGGTGTTCGTGAAACGGGTGCCGCTCACCGACGCCGAGCGGCACCCGGACCACGTACGGTCCACGGCCAACGTCTTCGGCATGCCGACCTTCTGCCACTACGGCATCGGCCGCATCGCCAGCCCGGGCTTCGGTGCCTGGCGGGAGCTCGCCGTGCACACGATGACCACGAACTGGGTGCTGGGCGGCCGGTTCCCGGGGTTCCCGCTGATGCATCACTGGCGGGTCCTGCCCGATGGCCCGCACCCCCTGCCCGACGAACTGGCGGACGTGGAGCGGGCGGTCTCGTACTGGGGCGGCGGCCCGGGCGTGCGCGAGCACATCGAGGGGCTGCGGACGGCCTCCGCGAGCGTGGCGCTGTTCCTGGAGTACGTGCCGTACACCCTCCACGACTGGCTCGACGACCGGCTGCGCACGGACGACGCGGACGCCGCGTGCACCCTGGTGGAAGAGGGCCTGAAGGCCGTCACCGACTTCCTCCACGAGCACCGACTCCTGCATTTCGACGCGCACTTCCGGAACATCCTCACCGACGGCCGGCAGCTCTACCTCGCCGACTACGGTCTCGCCCTCTCCGCCCGCTTCCAACTCACCGCACAGGAACGCGACTTCTTCGAGGCACACCGGCACTACGACCGCGCCTACACCACCACCTACCTGGTGAACTGGCTCGCCCATGCCCTGCACGGCTACAGCCCGGAGGGCCGCGCGGCCTTCATCGCCGCGTGCGCCGACGGCATGCGCCCCGAGGGGATCCCGGCGGCCGCCGCCGGCATCCTCGTCCGGCACGCGCCGCTCGCCACCATGCTGGGCGGCTTCAGCCGGCGACTGACGGACGAGAGCAGACTGACCCCGTTCCCGGCCGAGGAACTCCGGCTCGCCTACAGCAGTGCGACCCGCTGAGAGCTGAACCGCGCGGTCACGGCGTGGGAATCCCGGCCTCCAGATAGAGCGCCGCCCCGCGTTCCCGGGCCCGCAGCGCCCAGCGCAGCCGCTCGTACCGGACGGGCGGCAGCAGGTCGGCGGCCTCCTCCTCGGTGGCGAAGCACCAGTCGCGCAGCTCGGGCCCCGGCAGCAGCAGCCGCCCGGCCTCCGCGGAGTCGAGGCGGCCGCCGTCGAAGAGAAGGCGCAGTCCGCCGAATCCGGGCGGTGCGGGCCGCTCCCAGTCGATGACGAGGAGGCGGGGTACGTCGTCCAGCCGTATGCCGGTCTCCTCGGCGACCTCCCGTATCCCGGCCCGCGCGGGCGCCTCGCCGGGTTCGACGACGCCGCCGGGGAACTCCCAGCCGGCCTTGTAGGTGGGGTCGACGAGCAGCACCCGGTCCTGCTCGTCGAAGAGGAGGACACCAGCGGCGAGGGTCTCGGCGGTGGGCTCGGGGGTCTGCACGATGTCGCAGACGGGCACCTCACCGCTGCTGACGGCCTCCGCGATGCGGACTGCGGTCTCGTACGGGGTGAGGGCGCCGGTGTCGATCGGATGGGCGTCCGCGGTGAGCCAGGAGGCCAGGGCGGCGCGGTACGGCTCTATGTGGTCGTACGACCACTGCCGTATCCGCAAGTCCCCGTCCGGGAGGTCGGCGGGGACCTCCCGGTTGGCTATTCGCTCCCGCAGGATCGTTTCCGCCGGGGCGAGGAGGACATGCCGGACCGCGATCCGGCGTGCGGCCAGACCGCCGAAGATCTCGTCGCGGTACTCCTGGCGCAGCAGGGTCATCGGGACCACCAGCGTCCCGCCGAGCTCGGCCAGCATCGCGGCCGCGGTGTCGATCACGAGACGTCGCCAGATCGGCAGGTCCTGGAAGTCGCCGACCTCGGCGAGGTGTTTGGCCGGGAGCAGGTGTGTCAGCGCTCCGCCGATGACCTCGGGGTCGAAGAACGTGCTGTTCGGGATCAGGTCGATCAGTTCCCGTGCGGTAGTGGTCTTCCCCGCACCGAACGCGCCGTTGATCCAAACAACGGTCACGGTTCCCCCTCTTCTGTTGGCCCCCTGTGGCTTGCCCGCTCCACCCTGCCACGGAAACCAGCCCCAGTTGAGAGCGCACAAAGGGGCGGCGCCGGCGCCCCCGCGTCAGGGGCACCGGCGCCGCGCGCCGTCTGGTCGTTCTCATCAGGGGTTCTGTCCCAGGGCGTTCTGGTCCACAGCCATGCTGTCGCTGGTGGCGGTGTTCTCGAGGGTGCTGAGGGTCCTGTCGACATTGAGGTCGGGGAGCTGCTCCTCGCCGAGGGCGTGGGACGGAGTGACCGCGGCGACGACGAAGCCGGTGGCGAGGGAGGCGATGGCGAGCATGCTGCGCTTCTTCATGGCCGGTTCAACTGCGAAACGACGCGGGGGGTCACGCCCCGCTCGCGAGTGATCGGGACACCGGCCGCGCGCCTCCTGGGCCGAGCCGCCTCCGCCGCACGAGATCACCGGCCGCCTCCGGCCACCCGGCGTACTCGAAGTCGAACCCCGCCGCCGACAGCCGGCCGGGGACGACACGGCGGCTCTTGAGCAGGAGCTCGGTGTCCGAGCGCAGGGCGAACGCACCGAGCTCGGCCATCCAGTTCGTCGCGGGCAGCCCCACCGGAACGCCCCACGCGGAGCGCAGCGCACGCATGAACGCGCGCTGCGGCAGCGGTCCGGGAGCGGCGAGGTTCACCGGCCCGGTGAGATCGTCCCGGTCGACCAGGAACTCGACCGCGCGGACGAAGTCGCGGTCGTGGATCCAGGACACGTACTGCCTGCCGCCCGCGACGGGTCCGCCGAGGCCCAGCCGCGCCAGCCGCAGCAGCACGTCGAAGACGCCGCCGCGATCGGGGCTCATCACCATGGCGGAGCGCAGGGCGACCTTCCGGGTGTGCGGGGTGTCGGCCTGCTCCTGCGCCCGCTCCCAGTTCCGGGCGATCTCGACGCTGTAGGCCCAGTAGCCGGGCACGTCCGGTTCGGTGCCGCCGATGACGCCGGTCGTCTCGTCGTTGGGTGCGTCGAAGCGGTGGGCGTAGACGGTGGCGGTGCTCATCTGCAGCCAGACCCGCGGTGGCCGGACGGCGGCCGCGATCGCCTCGCCCACCACCTGGGTGGAGCGCACCCTCGAGTCCATCATGGCCCGCAGATTGGCCTCGGTGTAGCGGCAGCTGACGCTGCGCCCGGCCAGGTTGATCACGACGTCGCTGCCGTCGATCACCTCGGTCCAGGGGCCCGGCATCTCGCCGTCCCAGCCGACCTCCCGCTCCCGCGTCGGCCGTCTGGTCAGGACGACCACGTCGTGCCCCGCGGCGGTCAGCGCGCGGTCCAGGATGGCGCCGACCTGCCCGGTTCCCCCGGGGATCACTATCTTCATCGGGCTCCCCTTTTCGTATGGGAGTACCCTAGCGCAGAAAGTTGAACACGTTCAAAAGAGGGGCGCGACTGTACTGCCGAGCCCCACCGGGCCCGGCACCCATCAGGGTCGCGGGAACGTTCCTGCTGACGCGCCTCAGACCGTCGCCGCGTCCGTCCGCCGGGCCAGCGCCGCCGCGGCCGCCCCCACCAGCCCGGCGTCCGTGCCCATCTGCGCCGGCGCGATCGTCAGACGCTGCACGAAGGAGAGGGTCGCGTAGTCGCTCAGCGCCTTCCGCAGCGGTGTGAACAGCACGTCACCCGCCTTGCCCACACCTCCGCCGATCACGGCGATGTCGATCTCGACGAGGGTCGCGGTGGCCGCGATCCCGGCGGCCAGGGCCTGTGCGGCGCGCGCGAAGGAGGCCATGGCGATCGGATCACCGGCCCGCGCGGCGGCGGCGACGGCAGCGGCGGACATGTCGCCGTCCGGGCCGGGCCGCCAGCCGTTCCCGACGGCCCGCCGGGCGATGTTGGGGCCGCTCGCGATGCGCTCCACACACCCGCGCGAGCCGCACGGGCACGGATCGCCGTCGAGCTCGACGCAGATGTGGCCGATGTGGCCCGCGTTGCCGGTGGGGCCGGGATGCAGCCGGCCGTTCAGCACCAGGCCGCCACCGACGCCCGTCGACACCACCATGCACAGCGCGTTGTCGTGCCCGCGCGCGGCGCCCTGCCAGTGCTCGGCCGCCGTGATCGCGACGCCGTCGCCGATCAGCTCGACCGGCAGCCCACCGGCCGCGTCCCGGACCCGACGCACCAGCGGAAAGTCGCGCCAGCCGGGGACGTTCACCGGGCTCACCGTGCCCGCGGAGGCGTCCACCGGGCCCGCACTGCCGATGCCGAGGGTCGTGGCGCGTCCCCACAGGGGCGATGCGGCGAGCTCGGCGAGCACCTCCTCGGCGGCCCGCATCACGGTTTCGCCGTCCTCCCGAGCCGGCGTCGCGCGCTGCGCTCGGACCGCGATCTTGCCGTGACCGTCCACCAGCGCTCCGGCGATCTTGGTGCCGCCGATGTCGAGCGCGGCCACGAGGTCGGTGTGCATCAGTGTCAGTTCTCCCCGTCAGTCATGCGGATCTCCCCGTCAGCCACGGGAAATGGGCAGGCCGGTCTCGCGGTGGGTGCGCAGGCCGGAGATTGCGGTGGACAGTCTCTCTCGCATCTGACAACGTTGTCCAGGCTCTATGCTCGACGCCACATCCTCATACACCTCATGGACCGCCGCATCCCCGTGGACGACAGGACAGGACACCGCATCGTGCCCGAGACCATCCGACGATCCGAGAGCCGCTACGGCAACCGTCCGACGATGAAGGACGTAGCAGCGCGTGCCGGGGTCGGGCTGAAGACCGTCTCGCGGGTCGTCAACGGTGAGCCCGGGGTCACACCGGAGACGGAGCGCCGGGTCCAGGAGGCCATCGAGGCGCTGGGCTTCCGCCGCAACGACAGCGCGCGGGTGCTGCGCAAGGGCCGTACGGCGAGTATCGGCCTGGTCCTGGAGGATCTCGCGGACCCTTTCTACGGCCCCCTGAGCCGCGCCGTGGAAGAGGTGGCCCGCGCGCACGGTGCCCTGCTGATCAACGGTTCCAGCGCCGAGGACCCGGACCGCGAGCAGGAGCTGGCGCTGGCGCTGTGCGCGCGGCGGGTGGACGGTCTGGTGGTGATTCCGGCCGGTGACGACCACCGTTATCTGGAACCCGAGATCAAGGCGGGCGTCGCCACGGTGTTCGTGGACCGGCCGGCCGGAAAGATCGACGCCGACGTCGTCCTGTCCGACAACTTCGGCGGTGCCCGCGACGGCGTCGCCCACCTCATCGCCCACGGACACCGCCGGATCGGCTTCATCGGCGACATGCCCCGTATCCACACGGCCGCCGAGCGGCTGCGCGGTTACCGGGCCGCCATGGAGGACGCGGACATACCCGTGCGGGACTCCTGGACGTCCCTGGGCGTCACCGACCCGGCGCGGGTGCGCCCGGCGGCCGAGGCCATGCTCTCCGGCCCCGAGCCGGTCACCGCGATCTTCGCGGGCAACAACCGGGTGACGGTCACCGTGATCCGCGTGCTCGCCGAACAGAACCGCCGCGTCGCCTTCGTCGGCTTCGACGACCTCGAACTCGCCGACCTGCTGCAGCCGGGCGTCACCGTGGTCGCCCAGGACGCGGCGGCCATCGGCCGCACCGCCGCCGAACGCCTGTTCGGCCAGCTGGACGGCAACCTGGTCACCCCGGAGCGCATCGAACTGCCGACCCGTCTGATCACCCGCGGCTCGGGCGAACTGCCGCCGGCGGACTGAGCGGCCCGTGGAGGACCTCACCGACGAGCCGGAGCCTGCCTCCGGCGACCGCACGCTGGAGGCACTGGGTCTGGCCGCGGCACCGCGCGAGAATCCGCTGCTCTACCCTGGCGCGTGGCCCGCGGACTCCGGACTCCTCGACGGCGACCGGCTGCTCCCCCTCGACCGCCTGGTCCACGAGGACCGCACCCCCGTCCTCGCGGTCGGCTCCAACGCCTGCCCGGGCCAACTGCGCCACAAGATGGCCGAGTTCGGGATCACGACCCCCGTCCCGATGGTGAAGACACGGGTGACGGGCATCGAGGTCGGCGTCTCCGCCCATGTGAGCCGCATGGGTTACGTCTCCGCGTCGCCGTTCAACGCCCCGGCCGCCGTGCGGGAGTTATTCGTCACCTGGCTCGACGCCGAGCAGCTCGCGGTGGTCGACGCGAGCGAGGGCGTTCCGCTGCCGGAAGGCAACTACGCCCGCGCCTGGCTGCCGGCGCCCGAAGTGCGGATCGAGCTGACGGACGGCACGGCTCTCCCCGGCGTCTTCGCCTACGTCAACCGCCACGGCGTCCTCCACAACGGCGCCGCCGCGCCCCGCACCCACCCCGGCCAGCGGGCCCTGCTGACCGAACTCCTCCTGGGCTCGGCCCGGTTGAGGGAGCTGTTCGGTGTCACGCCCGAGGAGTTCAGCGCGCGGGCGCGGGCCGACGGGCGGCTGTGCGCGCGGGGCACGCAAGTGTTCGCGGAGGAGAAGCTGGTGACGGTCTCCGGGCTGGAGCAGTACGTGCGGGTTCAGCAGACGGGGAGTCCGGGGACCGGCTCGTCGTTGTTCCCGCCCTTGAGGTAGACGTCGCTGACGAAGACGTTCGTATTGCCGCTGCCGCTGTCGCCGTCCGTCTTGGCCCACCAGACGTTGGTCCACTCGCCGTATGTCTCGCGGCGGCCCAGGTTCTGCTGGCAGTAGAAGTAGTTGGTGCCCGCGTTGAGGACGCCGACCTCGGTGCCGGAGGCGGTGTAGGACGTGGCGGTCTTCCAGACCTCGCAGTTGTACTTGCCGCCGCCGATGCCGAAGCAGGACGGGGCCCGGGTGGTTGGGCCACCGCCCCCACCCGTCGTACCGCCGCCCGTGGTACCGCCGTTGGTGCCGCCGCCCGAGGTCTTGGTCGGGGCGGCCGTGGTGGCCAGGCCGGTGGGCCTGCTCTCACTCGTGCGACTGGGTGCGCTGCTCGCGGCCGGGGTCTTCTCGCCCTTCTTCGTGGGCTCGGCGTCGTCCGAGCGGTCGGCGTCGGGGCTGCCGGTCGCCGGGGCGGCCGCACCGAAGGCGTGCGGGGGCGAACCGGCCTGACTGGAGGCGCCGGGCTGCCGACCTGGCCGGTCGGCCCGGCCCGGGAGCGCCGAAACGCTGTGGCTTCGGTACGCCGTGTCCCGAAGTACCGAAGCCGTGGGCCGCCGGTCCGTCGTGGCCCGGCGCACCGCCCTGTGCCGTCGGCGTGCCCTGGCCAGCAGTCCCGTACCCCTGAGCGGCGGACGCGCCCTGCCCCGGAGTAACCAACCGTTCCTTTGGACTGAGCCTGTTGTTCAGCCGCACGCCCCGAACGGTCTTGGGCGCACTGGTCCCCAGCGTACTCAGCCCCGAGGCGGCGACACGGATCCTGTCCGTGGTCCGGGCCCGGGAGGCCGGTTCCCTGTGCGACCTGGCCATGTAGGTACGGCCAGAGGCGACGGAGAGGCCCCGAACCATCACTCCGGTGGAGCGGGGGCCCCGCACGCTGGCGCCGTACCCGGCGTCCCAGATCGCGCGACCACCGTAGCCCGAACGGCCCAGAGCACCGCAAGCCCGGAAGCCCGGAAGCCAACCATCACACGATCGAGCTAATACGACCTTGTTCGCGCTCCTCAACGAGCAGTTGCAACCCCTCAGCGCCCGGCATCCCCGGCCCCATCGGCCCCACCGCCTGCGGCGGACCGAACCCCGGTGGCATCGATGGCATGCTCCGCTCGGTCTCCGCGCGCGTCGGCGAGGTCGGTCCTCGCAGGCCCGAGGTCGGTGTGTCCGTGCCGTATGCCACCGCCTCCAGCAGCTCGCGTGCCTCGTCCGCCTCCGGGCGGCCCTCGGCGCGCTTGTCCAGCAGGCGCTGGAGGACGGGGCCGAGCCCGTCGGCGGGGGTGACGACGCCGGCCGGTGGTGGCCGCTGTGACATGGCCGCTACTTCCCGGAGATCGTCAGGTCACCGCGCCGCGGCGCCGCGAAGCCCTCCAGGTCGGTGCGGGTCAGGCCGGTCAGGCGGGCGACCTCGGCGATGTCGAGGGCGCCGCAGTCCAGGCCGCGCAGGAGGTAGCCGCTGAGGGCCTTGGCGGTGGCGGGCTCGTCCATGACGTCGCCGCCGGTGCGGCTGGCGTAGCGGGCGAGGCGGGCGGCGGCCTGTTCGAAGCCCTCGCGGTAGAAGGCGAAGACGGCGGCGTAGCGGGTGGGGATGTGGCCGGGGTGCATGTCCCAGCCCTGGTAGTAGGCGCGGGCCAGGGCGCGGCGGGTGAGGCCGTAGTGGAGGCGCCAGGCGTCGTGGACCTTCGCTGTCGGGCCGACGGGGAGAACGTTGGTGGAGCCGTCCGAGACGCGTACGCCGGTGCCCGCGGCCGCGACCTGCATGATCGCCTTGGCGTGGTCGGCTGCCGGGTGGTCGCCGGCCTGGTGGGCGGCGGAGACGCCGAGGCAGGCGCTGTAGTCGAAGGTGCCGTAGTGGAGGCCCGTGGCACGGCCCTCGGCGGCCTGGATCATGCGGGCCACCGTCGCGGTGCCGTCCGTCGCCAGGATGGACTGGCTGGTCTCGATCTGGATCTCGAAGCCGATCCGGCCGGGCTCGAGCCCACGCGCCTTCTCGAAGGCCTCCAGTAGCCGCACCATGGCGGTGACCTGCTCGGCGTACGTCACCTTGGGCAGCGTGAGGACGAGCCCGTCGGGCAGGCCGCCCGCCTCCATCAGACCGGTGAGGAAGATGTCGAGGGTACGGATGCCCCGGTCCCGTACCGGCGCCTCCATGCACTTCATGCGGATGCCCATGTACGGGGCCGCCGTGCCGTTCCGGTACGCCTCCGCGATCAGCCGGGCGGCGCGGGCCGCCGTCTCGTCCTCCTCGGCGTCCGGGCGGGGGCCGTAGCCGTCCTCGAAGTCGACGCGCAGGTCCTCGACGGGCTCGCGCTCCAGCTTGGCGCGGACCCGGGAGTAGACCGGCTCGGCGAGTTCGTCACTCAGGCCGAGCACGGCCGCGAAGGAGGCCGCGTCCGGGGCGTGTTCGTCCAGGGTGGCCAGTGCCTGGTCGCCCCAGGAGCGGAGGGTGTCGGCGGCGAAGGCGTCGCCGGGGACGTAGACGGTGTGGACGGGCTGGCGAGTGCCGGGGTCTCCTGGATAGCGGCTCTCCAGTTCGGCGTCGACCGGCGCGAGGGAGGCGCTGATCTCCTCGCTGACGGCGCCCGCGAGGCTCGTCGCCACCTTGTCCTGCTGGCCCTGACCCATCCCACACCCTCCCGTTTTCCGCTCTTCGGAATCAACAATCCGTAGAATGAAGTTATCTGTGGACCTTCCCGCAGGTCAACACCCTGTCCACGGCGTGGTCCGCCCGGCCACTCCCGCCCCGACGCCCCCTTCCGCACAGCGGTTCGCACCCTTCATCCTGACCCTCGAGGGGAGGGGCACATGTCGAACACCAGGAGAGTGACGCGACGCATGGGCTTGCGGACAATGGTGGCCGCCGCTGTCATCGTGCCCCTGATCGGCTCGATCGGTGCGTCGGCGGCCCGGCCGAGGGCCCGCCGTCTGGACGTCATGACCTTCAACCTCCGGTTCGCGAGCACCGACGAACCCAACAGCTGGGCGGCCCGCCGCCCGGTGATGCGCGAGCTGCTGCGCCGGACGTCACCCGCCGTGGTGGGCACGCAGGAGGGCCTCTACCAGCAGTTGCGCGACATCCACGCCGACCTCGATCCGCTGCACTACGAGTGGGTCGGCACCGGCCGCGAGGGTGGCAGCCGCGACGAGTCGATGGCCGTCTTCTACGACACCCGCCGACTGACCCCGGTCGAGTACGACCACTTCTGGCTCTCCGACACCCCCGAGGTCATCGCGTCGAACACCTGGGGCGCCCGCTTCAGCCGCATGGTCACCTGGGTCCGGTTCCGCGATCTGCGCGACGGCGGGCGGGAGTTCTACGTCCTCAACACGCACTTCGACCATGCCAGCCAGTACGCGCGCGTGCGGTCCGCGGACCTCGTCGCGCGGCGGATCGCCGGTCTCGACCGTTCCCTGCCGGTGCTGCTGACCGGCGACTTCAACGTCCCTGCGCACCAGAACCCGGTCTACGACCAGTTGCTGTCGACGGGACTCGTCGACACCTGGGACGCGGCCGCCGAACGCGGTCCCCTGTATGCGACCTTTCACGGCTTCAAACCGCCGGCGCGCGGCGGCGACCGCATCGACTGGATCCTGTCCACACCGGGGGTCATGGTGCACAGGGCGTGGGTCGAGACCTTCGCCGCGGGTGGCCAGTTCCCGAGCGACCATCTGCCGGTACTGGCGTCCGTGAGCCTGGGATGAGGCGAGGCCCCCGCGACCGCCTGGACGGTCACGAGGGCCTCGTAGCGCCTGGGTGCGATCAGCCCTTGCGGGTCTTGATCTCCTCGGTCAGCTGGGGGACGACGTCGAAGAGGTCGCCGACGACGCCGTAGTCGACGAGGTC
>NZ_KQ949104.1:0-1740 GCF_001514305.1 Streptomyces dysideae | reverse complement strand
GAAGATCGGGGCTTCGGCGTCCTTGTTGACCGCGACGATGGTCTTCGAGGTCTGCATGCCCGCGCGGTGCTGGATCGCGCCGGAGATGCCGGAGGCGATGTACAGCTGCGGCGAGACGGACTTGCCGGTCTGGCCGACCTGGTTGGTGTGCGGGTACCAGCCGGCGTCGACGGCGGCACGCGAGGCACCCACGGCCGCGCCGAGGGAGTCGGCGAGCGCCTCGATGATCGCGAAGTTCTCCGCGCCGTTGACGCCACGGCCACCGGAGACCACGATCGCGGCCTCGGTCAGCTCGGGGCGGCCGGTCGACTCACGCGGCGTGCGCGCGGTGACCTTGGTGCCGGTGGCCTGCTCCGAGAAGGACACGGCCAGCTCCTCGACGGTGCCGGCGGCCGGGGCGGCCTCCACGGCGGCGCTGTTGGGCTTGACCGTGATGACCGGGGTGCCCTTGGCGACCCGGGACTTGGTGGTGAAGGACGCGGCGAACACCGACTGGGTGGCCACCGGGCCCTCGTCGCCGGCCTCCAGGTCGACGGCGTCGGTGATGATGCCGGAGCCGATGCGCAGCGCCAGACGGGCGGCGATCTCCTTGCCCTCGGCGGAGGACGGCACCAGCACGGCCGCCGGGGAGAGCGCGGCGACGGCGGCCTGCAGGGCGTCGACCTTGGGCACGACCAGGTAGTCGGCGTACTCGGCGGCCTCGTGCGTGAGCACCTTGACCGCGCCGTGCTCGGCGAGCGTGGCGGCGGTGTCCGCGGCGCCGTTGCCCAGCGCGACGGCGACCGGCTCGCCGATACGGCGGGCCAGCGTCAGCAGCTCCAGGGTGGGCTTGCGGACGGCACCGTCCACGTGGTCGACGTAGACGAGAACTTCAGCCATGGGAATGGATCTCCTTGCGGAATCGCGAAGTCTGAGGGGCGGGAAGGGGGTTGAGCCTCGAGCGGGCCAGCGACCCTTAGATGAACTTCTGGCTCGCGAGGAACTCAGCGAGCTGCTTGCCGCCCTCGCCCTCGTCCTTGACGATCGTGCCGGCGGTACGGGCCGGACGCTCGGCCGCGGAGTCCACGACCGTGTAGGAGCCCTCCGGGCCGACCTCCTCGGCCTCCAGGTCCAGGTCGGACAGGTCCCAGGACTGCACCAGCTTCTTCTTGGCCGCCATGATGCCCTTGAAGGACGGGTAACGCGCCTCACCCGACTGGTCGGTGACGGACACGACCGCCGGGAGGGACGCCTCCAGCGCCTCGGAGGCGGCGTCGCCGTCACGACGGCCCTTGACCGTGCCGTCCTCGACGGAGACCTCGGACAGCAGCGTCACCTGCGGGACACCCAGGCGCTCCGCGAGCAGCGCCGGCACGACGCCCATGGTGCCGTCGGTGGAGGCCATGCCGGAGATCACCAGGTCGTAGCCGGCCTTCTCGATCGCCTTGGCCAGCACCAGGGAGGTGCCGATGGCGTCGGTGCCGTGCAGGTCGTCGTCCTCGACGTGGATCGCCTTGTCGGCGCCCATCGACAGGGCCTTGCGGAGCGCGTCCTTGGCGTCCTCCGGGCCCACCGTCAGAACGGTGATCTCCGCGTCGTCCGCCTCGTCGGCGATCTGCAGCGCCTGCTCGACCGCGTACTCGTCGAGCTCGGAGAGCAGGCCGTCCACGTCGTCCCGGTCGACGGTCAGGTCATCGGCGAAGTGCCGGTCGCCAGTGGCGTCGGGCACGTACTTCACAGTGACAACGATCCTCAAGCTCA
>NZ_KQ949103.1 GCF_001514305.1 Streptomyces dysideae | reverse complement strand
CCCACGTATGTCCCACGCAAAGCAATTCCGTGGGATCGGACAATTGGGATTTCGTCTGCCTGACGCCCTGAAGTCCCAGTTCGGCGTGATGCGAGACCGAGCGGTCACGGCCAATGTGGCCGTTGCAGTTTTGGCATGCACAAGGAAGGCGCTGAACCGCATTTCTGCTGTTCAGCGCCTTGATCCGGAGTGCCCCCGGCAGGATTCGAACCTGCGCACACGGCTCCGGAGCACAATCAGAGTTCGGCTTGCGAATGGGCCCTGACCAGCAGATTCCTTGATCCCCGGAGGCGTGTGGTGCCCTCCTGTATCGCAGATAGTGCGAAGTAGGAAGTCGCCTCCGGCTCCTGCGCCCATTGAGCGGTCGGCTTCGCCGACGGGCTGCAACACCCCGGGGTGTTGCAGCCCGTCGGTAACCGGACGGCCGGACAGCATCAGGGTGCCGGCACCGAAGTGTGATTGAGCCGATCAAGCCTCGTTCCAGGTCCGCGCCCTTCCCGAGGCTCGCAGGGACAGGAATGATCGGTCCCACCGATCCGGCTAGAGCTATGGAGCAGAGTGCATGACCGAGCGGACCATCCACCTTGTCGCTGATGCGAGCAGCCGGGACACACGGAAGATCCATGTCCGGCCCTCACGCCAGTTCGCCACCGTCCAGCTCGACCGAGACAGCTACGTCGATGAGGAATCCTCACGGGGCGACGAACGAGATCTGCCAGCAGACTACTTAGCAGCAGTCGACAGGGCGCGCGATGCGGCCATGAACCGGATTCGGTACGAGGGTTACCGGGGGGCCTTCTACTGGGGGAACGGCCCTCGTTGGATCGACTTGTGCGCTCGGTTTCGAGACGTCGAGGCTACGGTCGAAGCTTTGCGTGCCGCAGAGCTCAAACATGACTACAGCAAACTGCACGCCATGGCCGAGCGGCTTGCGTTGCCCGTCGATGAGTGGCTCGCACCTGGTGAGCGAGAGCTGATCCGCGGAGTCGACTTCGATTCACCCCCCGGAGTGTTCCTGAAGTTCCTGCGAGCTAAGGCAACGGAGTCCGGCCTGCGCCTCAACGGCCGGGCGACAGCTGGCAGTGTATGGGTCCGCCCCACACTGCCAGCGGCTCAGAAGCAAATTCGGGAGATGTTTCCCGAGCAGCATCCGGGGTGGGTAGACCGCTGGACCGGTTACGTCGAGTCGGATGATGCACCCTTCCGGCCTTGGGTAGGAGGCGGCGGCGAGGACCTTAGCCGTGGCGCGATTCCAGTCCAGTTCCAGCAGTTGGAGACGCCGAGTAGTGACAAGTGCCCCTGTGGCATGCGTTTTCGGGATGTAGACGACGATGACAACGTCCATCGCGTGCATCATGCCTCTTGGGCCCTAGGTGTTCGAGTGCCGAAGGGACTTGACTGGTGGGGTGACCTGGCAGTTGTCACGACGCAGTCACCGATTTCGTGGCGGAGGTTGGCCCACCAAGTGGCGCGTATGCCGCAGAGGGAGGACAGCTACGACTTTCCGTCGTGGTCCCACGTAGGTGAACCTGAAGCGACTACGGACAACTATCGCGCGTATCTGTTGAAAGTAGACGAGTGCATCATTGGCTACGTGGCAGCCCACGACACTAACGAACACCGCCGTTGGGATCTCATAGACGGGTCCCCGTACGGGGATGAGGACGCCACCCTGCGCCCCCGAATCATCCTAATTTGGGTAGCGGACGTCTACAGGCATCGTGGCATTGGTGCCACGCTCGTACAGGCACTCGCCACTGATTTTGGATGCAAGGTCTCGGATGTGTCCTGGTCGACTCCCGTAAGCGCCGCGGGCCGGCGTCTTGCTCGCCGTCTCTCACCCGATGGCATATGGGTCAGCTGAACAGTCTTACAACACTCCGGAGTGATTGTGCCGATCGTGGGTGAAGCGCCGCTTGACCTGCGCGGGAGTTGATCGGAAGCGCCAACACGGCCCGGACTGTGTCGCGCGGGCGCTGGGATCGTCGCGAGAACACCCGGGCCTCGTCCAAGTGGCGGCAGCACCTGTGGGCGTTCTGCAGTGGGCGCTGGCGGAGACGCGAACCCCCACGGCAGCTTCGTCCCGAAGCCCTGCACGGTGAAGGTACCCAGGAGGAAGGGCCTATGAAGGGCGCTGCCCCTGCCGTAACGCAGCCGCTCTGCCTGCGAGCTCACACCTTGGAGATCGCCAACAGCAGTCCAGCTTCTGACGACTTGTGAGACTCTATCCGCATGTCTATCCAGGTGGTGCCCGTAACGGCTAGTGACGTCGCCAAGATTCTTAATCTAGATGAGGCTCACTTCTCAGACCTTAAGTCTGTCGACATTGCGCCTGGAAAACTGACTAAGACAATCGCTGCGTTCGCTAACGCGGACGGCGGTGAACTCTACGTAGGGATCGACGAGGTCGATAAGGGAAAGAAAATTCGAAAGTGGCGCGGCTTTCCCGATCCGGAAGCAGCCAACGGCCACATTCAGAGTTTCGAGACCCTTTTCCCGCTCGGTCAGGACTATGTATACGAGTTCCTTGAGAGTCCAACCCCGGGTGACGGTCTGGTCCTTCACGTGACCATCCAGAAGACGAGGGAAATCGCTAAGGGTTCGGACGGCAAGGTGTATGTACGCAGGGGAGCTCAGAGCATCCCGTACACCTCGCCTGCTGATCTGGAAAGGCTTTCCCGAAACAAGGGCATCACCTCCTTCGAGACGGCCACTGTTTCCGCACCGATTGACTCAATTTCTAACTCCGAGACCATAATCAAGTTCATGCTCGATGTCGTTCCGAGTGCAGAGCCCCTTCCGTGGCTAAAGAAGCAGCTTCTGATTCATGAAGGTAAGCCCACTGTCGCTGCGGTACTACTCTTCTCCGACGAACCGCAAGCGGCTCTACCGAAGCGCTCAGCCATTAAGATTTACCGTTATAAGACATCTGATGCGCAGGGCAGTCGCGAAAACCTGGACTTCGATCCGATTACGGTCGAGGGGTGTCTGTATGATCAGATCCAGGAATCGGTACAGAAGACTTCGGAAATCATCGAGCAAGTTCGCATCCTTGGACCTCAGGGGCTTGAGTCGATCACTTACCCCTTCGTCACACTGCATGAGATCATCACGAATTCTGTTCTGCATAGAGACTACGGAATCGCTGATGACGTCCATGTGAGAGTTTACGATAACAGGGTTGAAGTGGAAAGCCCTGGCAGGCTTCCGGCGCACATCACTGAGAGCAACATTCTTGATGAACGGTTCGCGCGCAATGGAACGATCGTGCGGTTGATCAACAAGTTCCCCGATCCGCCCAACAAGGACGTAGGGGAGGGGCTCAACACCGCGTTCACCGCTATGAAGAAGCTGAAGTTGCGAGACCCTATTATTCGACAAACTGAAACTTCGGTACTCGTTGAGATCCGGCATCAGAAGTTGGGTACTCCTGAAGAATTGATTATGGAGTGGCTGGAGTCTCATCCTGAGATCACGAATAAGCGAGTGCGCGAGCTGACGGGAATCGGATCCGAGAATGAAGTGAAGCGGATTTTTCTCCGCCTGGCTGCCGCCAATCAAATTGAACGTGTGCCTGGGAAAGGTGGAGGCTCGGCAGCCTGGCAAAAGGTAGTCAAGGAGCCTGATGATGAGGTGGGTCCGCCCGGTGAGTCGCCTTCCTAGCGTTCGGAAATCCCGATATGTGAGGTAGATAGATCGGAAGTCGCCTGCGGCTCCTACGCTCGTGATGGGTCGGCTGCGCCGACAGGCTGCAACACTTGGGGGCGTCGCTTAGGCGTCTGATTCAGTGGCGGAGCCAGGAAGTTGGTCACTCCTCTCCGGGCCGCAGTGCTCCGCCCCTGTGCCGACGTCTGAGTCCGTTCAGTCCGGACACCCCGGACAGCTCTTGCTCTAGCTGTCCGGGGTGTTTGCGCAGGTCAGGGCGCTAAGCGGACACCCGGACAGTCCGGACACCTCAGCCCGGCACATCGCACCCGGACAAACTGTCCGGGTCGCCTCCTGCTCTATGCCACACGCTGGCCACGGCTATCGCAGCGGCTGAGATCGCTTACCCGTTGCCTGCCGCGCGTCGTACCGTAAATGACGCCCCTACTCAGCAGCGGGAGGCAACACGCAATGCGTGGTCTTGGAGATCACCTCAGCATCGGCGAGCGGATCGCGTTCTATCGGAAGCGTCGCGGCCAGACGCAAGAGGTGCTGGCCGGCCTGGTCGGTCGTAGCACTGACTGGCTCGCGAAGATCGAGACCGGGCGCCGGAATCCGCCACGCATCGACATGCTCACGGAGCTGGCGCGCGTACTGCGTGTGCCCCTCGGGGATCTGCTCGGACAGACCGTGCTCATGGAAGACGAGCGGCAACAGGACGACGTCCCCGCCGTGCGCGATGCCCTCATGAGCCCGCGTCGCCTCTCACGCCTGCTCTTCGGCCCCGCCGCTGAGACTCAGCTCCCCACGCCTGCCCCTGCGGCCGTGCGCGTGGAGCAGGCGTGGAACGACTACCAGGGCGGACGGCTCGGCAGCGTCATCGCCGCGCTCCCCGCTCTGCTTCAGACGGCACAGGAGTTGGAAGAGCGAGCGGGGCGCCACGGTGAGGACCGGGGCGATTGCTGGGCCGTATCGGCCCGGACGCACCACCTCGCGGCAACGACTCTCGCGAAGATCGGTGAATCGGACATCTCGTGGCTTGCTGCTGAGCGCGCGATGCGAGCCGCTGACGAGGCGGACGACCCGCTCGTACTCGCGTCCGCAGCACGGTCCGGCACCCATGCCCTGCTCTCCAACGGGCGGTATGACGATGCCCTCGAACTGGGCAACACGGCCGCCACGTGGCTGTCGTCTCAGGTGACCGAGCATGATCCGGCGGCGCTCAGCCTGTTGGGCATGATCCACCTGCGTGCCGCTGTCGCGGCAGCGCGGCATCAGGACCGGCTCACCGCCACGGGGCTGTTGGACCGTGCCGAGGAGCTCGCGGGCGACCTCGGGTCGGATGAGAACTACTGGCAGACCGGATTCGGGCCGACGAACGTCTTGCTCCATCGCCTGTCCGTTGAGCTGGACCTCGACAACGTCTCGTACGTGGTCGAACACGGCCGGATCAACGTCGACCACATGCCGCAGGAGCGCAGCGTCTCGCACCGCATCGACTACGCGCGCGCTCTGTCGCTCGCCGGCCAGGGAGACGAGGCGTTCACGGAGTTGCACACGGCGGAGCGCACGTCGCCGCAGCTCGTACGAAACAATCCGAGGGTGCGCGAGACGCTGCGGGACCTGATCAAGCAGTCCCCCGTGATCGGCGGTTCGCGTTCGTCCGAGGTGTTCGTGATGGCGCAACGGTGCAGGGCGGTGCAGTGAGTTCAGGCAAGCGCGGGGTGCTCGGGGTCGTCGGATCGGCGGCCGGGGGCGTAGAGGTGCTGCGTACCGGTCTCGTCGAACCGGCGATGGACCGCGGATGGCAGGTGGCTATCACGCTGACGCCGACCGCAGGCCAGTGGCTGCGGCTGAGCGGGGAGGTTGAGCGGTTGGAGAAGCTCACCGGCCTACCCGTACGCGACGAACCGCGCCTGCCTGGTGAGGCCCGGCCGCATCCGCCGGTTGATTGCTACGTGGTCGCTCCCGCGTCGGCCAACATGGTCGCCAAGCTTGCGACTGGCATGATGGACAACCAGGCGCTGACCCAGGTTGGCGAGGCTATCGGCACCCTGGGTCTGCCGGTGGTCGTCTTCCCGCGGGTGAACGCGGCGCACGCTCGCCACCCCGCGTGGCAAGGCCACATCGACGCCCTTCGGGCCGGGGGAGTGCATGTCGTCGACGGCCCGGACGTCTGGCCGCTGTACGAGCCGAGGGAAGCGCCGGCGGGGCGCGAACTCCCGTGGGCCGCAGTGCTGGACGCCGTTGAGGAAGCTACTCGATGACGAGTCGTCAACACGCCTGACCTGCAAGGGAAGAGGACCCGGACAGTTTGTCCGGGTCCTCTTCTGTTTCCGGCCGCATGCTCATTGCCATGTCGAGGATGGATGGGCGAAGCGGCGAGTTGGGAGGTCTGACTCCCACGGAACTTGCCTTGATCGAAGCGAGTCTGAGCGAGGCGCGCGCCACGGTTGAACAACTGCTGCGGCGTGCGGACGAACTCACGGAGCGGGTGGAGTCCCGTCGCCGACGAGCTGTTCAAGGCGGTCGAGTCGCTCGCCGAGCAGGCGAAGAGCGTCATGGATCGTGCTGAGCTCTGCTGCCAGTGCGGTGTATGCGGGGCTACTGCCCGGCTCGGTACCGAGCGGCACCGACGGGTCACGGACGAACGTCCCGCGGCCTTGCTGGGTGAGAATCAACCCCTCGTCACGGAGCTGGCTGTACGCGCTCTGCACGGTCATGAGCTGCACGGAAAGGTCTTTGGCGAGCTTGCGGGCCGCGGGGAGCTGAGCTCCCGGCTTGTACTCGGGGTTTGGGCCCGTGATCTTCGCGCGGTACTGCGCAGCAATCTCCTTGGCCGTGGGCGTCTGCTTGGGCGCTTCTGGGCTCTGCTCCATGGGTTCGAGAGTAGCCGGACCTAGGTCAATCTCTGCTCTTTGTCCGAACCCCCTTGACAGCTAGATTGACCTAGGTCAATCTGAAGTCACTGCGGTGCTGAGACTCCCCAGCAAGGTCGCCCGGCGCCGTGGTTCTCCCTGCTCCTACGACTCAGGAGAACGTGAATGCGTACGTACATCGGCCATCAACAGGCCGTCTCTGCCGAGGACTTCGTGGAACTCGCCCTCGGTACGCCGGTTGAGCTGTGGCTCGGAGCCGAGGGCGAGACGGAGGAAGAGCGTGCGGCCCGCCTTGACGCGGCGCGCGACATCCTCACTGACCCCGAGTACCGGAGCCTGCCGGACGACGTGGCCCGTATCGCCGCCGAGGTGATCGAGGCGCACGCTCCGGAGCTGTTCAACGTCGTCCCGCTGGCGCGCCCCGCCGGGCGCCGCCGGACCTCCCGGAAGGGAGCGGCGGCATGAGCGACAGCACCGACTTTCAGGCTCGCATGTTCCGGGAGAGCGAGGCGGTCTACCAGCGGATTCTTGACGGCCAGGTCACCGACGTGGAAGCCGAACTGATGGATGCCCAGCTGCGGGCTTCGGCGGAGGGCGAGACGGCATGATCGCCCGTGAGCAGAACCTGACGGCCGCGCATGCCGAGGTGAAGGCGGAGATCGCGCGGACGGACACGAAGACAGGGCTGTTGCTGGCGTTTATCGGCGCAGTGCTGGCCGGGGCCTGGACGGTCGCCAAGGACGTGCCGCTGAACGCCGTTTCCCTTGCGGTGGGCGGCGCGGGCATGACGCTGTTGATCGTGGCGGCCGGTCTGCTGCTGCGGTCGGTCCGTCCCAACACCAAGGGGCGGCACGGCTTCCCGCTGTGGGCGACGCTCACCGCCGAGGAGATCACGGCCGCGCTGTCTGAGAACACCCTGAGCGCGGATATCGCGGGCCTGTCCCGCCTCGCCGTCGTCAAGTTCGCCGGCCTGCGCCGCGCGGTCGACCTGACCTGTGCTGGCGGTGCGCTGCTCATCGTCGCGGCCCTGATCGCTGCGGGAGGTGCGGCATGACGATGACGCATAGCATCGAGCGTCCGGCGGTGCCGCCGCTGACGAAGCCGGAGATGGGGCTTGCCGGGCTGGGTGCGCTGGCCGCGGCCGGGGTTGGCGCCTTGGGGCTGATCGCCTCGTTCGACGCGGTCTCCTCTGCCGCCGCCCGGTGGGGCTTTGGTGAGCCGTGGATGCTGCCGGTCGGCATCGACGTGGCCATTCCGGTGTTCACCGTGGCCAACCTGTTGTTGATCCGGATGGACATGGCGTTGGCGTGGGTGCGGTTCGTGCCCTGGGCGCTCACCCTGGTCACCTGCGGGTTGAACGTCGCCGCCGGACAGGGCATGTGGGCGAAGGTCGCGCACGGCACGATGCCGCTGCTGTGGGTCGTGTTCTCCGAGATCGGCGCGCACGTCTACGCCGTCCGTATCGGCGCCGCGACCGGCCGCCGCATGGAGAAGATCCGGTTCTCCCGCTGGCTGCTCGCCTTCCCCTCCACGTTCGCGCTGTGGCGCCGTATGACGCTGTGGGAGGTCACCTCCTACGCCGACGCGCTCGCCCGTGAGCGGGAGCGGCTGTTGGCCCGCGCGGACCTGCGCGAGCGCTACGGCCGCAAGTGGCGGACGAAGACCCCGCGGCGTGAGCGTGTGATGCTGCGCATGGGCGAACTCGCCCCCGCCGCCGATGCCGTGCCGGCCGCCCCCGAACCGCAGGCCCCGCAGGAGCCGGAGGGGCCGCAGCGTGGGGCGCCCAAGCCCCCGCGCAAGCGGCCGGTCAAGAACAAGGGCGTCTCGCCTCAGCGCACCCCGGCCGAACTGCTCGCTGAGGCGCGCACGGTCACGGCCGATTGGACGGACGCCGCGATCAACGGCGAGGCGCTGCGCAAGGCTCTGCACTGCGGCTCCGGCCCGGCCCGGACCGTCCGTGACGCACTGCTCGCCGAGCGGGCAGACGGGCGCGCGCTGCACCCTGCGGACGCTCCCGGCGCCCCGGTGTCCGGCGACGGTGCCGAGGGGGTGGCAGCGTGAGCACCCTGGCCACGGTCCTGCTGTCCGCGCTCCCTCTGGCCGTCGGGTGGGCGGTGCATGTGTGGTGGCTGCGAGGCTGCCTGAACACCGCCCGGCGTGACCCGCTCACCGGGTTACGCACCCGCGACGGCTTCACCCGCCGCGCCACGGCCCTGCTCAAGGACCCGCGCGCGGTGGTGGTGCTGGCCGACGTCGACCGCTTCAAGCACATCAACGACACCTTCGGGCACGCGGCCGGGGACGCCCTGTTGAAGGCGACCGCCGACCGCCTGGCCCACCACGCCGGCCCGGCCGGGGTCGCCGGACGGCTCGGGGGCGATGAGTTCGCCGCCGTCCTCATCGACGGCCACGGCACCGCGGCAGATCTGCTCGCTGTGCTGCACGGCGTGCTGGCCCGGCCGGTCGACGGCCAGGATCCGGCCGTCCGCACCACGGTCTCGCTCGGCTGGGTACGCGCCGCGGACTTTCCCGCCGATGACCTGTCCGGCCTGCTGCGGCGGGCGGATGAGGCGATGTACGCGGCCAAGCAGGGCCGGGCCGGAACCCGCCGCGCGGGACTGGGCAGGCTGCTGGCCACCGTCACCGGGCGCCGCGCCGGCCGGTCCGGCGCCCGCACGGACGCCCCGGTCGCAGGGGTGGCCGCCTGATGTCTGTGGCCTACAGCAAGTGCTACGACCCGTCCGGTATCCGGTTCGGGGTGCCCACGTTCCCCTGGCGGTTCGCCCCGGACGGCTATGCGACGCGCCGTCAGCTCCGTGCCCGCGGGCTGCGGCCGGGCGGTCAGCCGGTGGCCGCACAGGTGATGCGCCGCCACCGGGGCCGCAAGGCCGGGGTGTAGGTCGCTTACCTCTACCGCGTCGACCTGGCCAAGCCGGTCCGGCCGATGACCTCCCGCAGGTGCGGTGCGCTCGCCCTGGCGATGCTCGCCCGCCGCACTTGCCCCAAGTGCCAGGTCGTCTACGGCTACTGCCTGCCGACCTCGCTCGGCATGTGCGTGCTGTGCGCGTACCCCGACACCTCCACCCCCACCAACCCGAGCGCCAACCACGCATCCCTGAAGGGGAGTTGACCATGGGCAAGCCCAACACGAACCGCCTGGACCGCGAGATCCGGATCACCACCCGCAAGCTCGCTGCGGTCCGTGAGCGCGAGATGTGGCCGCTCACCGGCTCCGAACGGCGAGCCGTCCTGCGTGCCCTGGCCGGCGGCTCCGTCCAGGTCGTGAGGGGCAAGAGGACCACGCGCGCCGACCGGAAGTTGGAGACCGCGTGGGGCGCGGCCGAGACCCGGCTCAGCGCGGAGATCACCGCCCTGCAGACCGAGCGGCAGCGGGTCGTGAGCGCGGCGGCCACCGCGAAGGCCGCGAAGAAGTCGTCCAGCTGGTGGTGACCGCCCGCCCGACGGGCGCCCGCACCGCCGCCTGACCCACGCACCACAAGCCCGGCGGGGCCGGTTCGCTCACCTCCTACAGCGACGGACCGCCCCCGCCATTCCTCCCGAGAGAAGGAAGTCTCAGTGAAGCACCCCGACGACGACAACGAACTGTTCAACCGGCTCGAAGCCGAGATGAACGCCGACTCCCGCCCCGACTCCGGGGGCGAGGTCGTCGACCTGGACAAGGCCCGGTCGGCCCGCATCGAGTCGGCCGACCCGACCGCCCGACCCGACGCCGACCAGTCGCCCGACTCCGACCCCGACCGGTCGGTTGCCGAGTCGGCCGACCCGACCGTCCGCGTGATGGTCGACCAGCCGGGCCCGACCGCGACCGGTCCGGGCTACCTCGGTCGGCTGCTCGGGGCGCAGCGCCGTGCGATCGTCCCGGTGTGGCTGAAGTCCGTGGCGGAGCTGCGGACCGCTACGGCGTGGGTGGCCCGGCACTACGCCCATTCGCTGGGCTATCACGCGCTGCGCTCCCCGGTCTACGCCATGCGCCTCACCCTGCAAGCCCCTGCCGGGGCGGCGAAGTTCGTGGGCGGCACGGTGCGGTGGGTGGCCGACCGCGAGGGTGAGCCGGTCCGGCTCGCCGCGGTCCGGCGTGAGGACGCGGCGGAGTACCTGAAGCTGTCGCGGCAGCGCGACGGGCGGGTCCGCATGCGCACCCTCGTGACCGTGCTCGCGATGTTCATCGGGCTCGGTTCCGCGCTCGCCATCTACGTGCTCGCCCCCGACTGGCTTCAGGCCCTGTCGGTGGGTGCGGTCGTGATGGCACTCGGGGCTGCCGGCCGCCGTGCGGATGACCCGGTCATCCACCGTGCGGTGGAACTGCCTACGGCGGTCAAGCTCACCAGTGACATCGTGCTGCGTGCGCTCGGCTCGCTCGGCATTCCCGCGATCAATCAGGCGCAGGGCAAGGGGCGGGACGGGTTCGAGTTCACCGCCCCGATCACCCGGGACGGGCCCGGCTGGCGTGCGGAGGGCAACCTGCCCTACGGCGTGACCGTGACGGACATCATCGAGCGGCGTGAGCGGCTCGCGTCCGGCCTGCGCCGCCCGCTGGGCTGTGTGTGGCCGGAGGCGGTGGCCGATGAGCACACCGGGCGCCTGGTGCTGTGGGTGGGCGATCAGGACATGAACCGGGCCAAGCAGCCTGCGTGGTCGCTGGCCAAGTCCGGTTTGGTCGACCTGTTCAAGCCGGTCGACTTCTCCACCGACCAGCGGGGCCGCTGGGTGGGCCTGACGTTCATGTACATCGCGGCGATCATCGGTGCGATCCCGCGTATGGGCAAGACGTTCCTGCTGCGTCTGTTCGCGCTGATCGCAGCGTTGGACCCGCGTGCGGAGCTGCACACCTACGACCTGAAGGGCACCGGCGACCTGGACCCGGTCGGCGAGCACGTCTCCTACCGGCATCGTGCCGGGGAGGAAGACGAGGACATCGAGTACGCCATCGCCGACATGCGCGAGGTGCGTGGCGAGCTGCGGCGCCGCGCGAAGGTGATCCGCTCGCTGCCGCGGGACATCTGCCCGGAGTCCAAGGTGACCAGCGACCTTGCCTCCAAGCCGAGTCTGGGACTGCACCCCATCGTCATCTGCGTGGACGAGTGCCAGGTGTGGTTCGAGCACGACAAGTACGGCAAGGAGTTCGAGGAGATCTGCACCGACCTGGTCAAGCGCGGACCGGCCACTGGGATCGTGCTGATGCTGGCCACTCAGCGGCCCGACGCGAAGTCGCTGCCCACGGGCATCTCTGCGAACGCCGGCGTGCGGCTGTGCATGAAGGTCATGGGCCAGACCGAGAACGACATGGTGCTGGGCACGTCCTCCTACAAGAGGGGCGTGCGCGCCACCATGTTCGCCTGGGCCGACAAGGGCATTGCCTACTTCGTCGGCGACGGCTCGGACGCCCGGATCATCCGCAGCGTCTACGTCGACGCCCCGAACGCGGACCGGATCGCGCGGCGGGCCCGCAAGGCACGCGAGGAAGCCGGGACCCTGTCCGGCTACGCGCTCGGTCAGGAGCCGGAACCTGCTGCGGGCAGCGGCTACGACCTGCTCGCCGACATCCTCGCCGTCGTCCCGGCCGATGAGCCCAAGGTGTGGTCCGAGACCGTCGTCGCCCGGCTCGCCGACCTGCGCGAGGACGTCTACGACGGATGGGACCCCGAAGGGCTCGCCGCCGCCCTCAAGCCGCACGGCGTCTCCACCATCCAGGTGGGCCGCCGCGTGAAGGGCAAGGTCGTCAACCGGCGCGGCATCGACCGCTCCCACATCGTCGCCGCGATTGCGGAGCGTGACGGAAACCGGGACGCGGGCTGAGGTTCCGGGGCCGCTAGCGCTAGCGGCACACCCCGCTAACGTTAGCGGCCCCGCTAGCGCCCCAAACCCGCTTTGATCAGGCCGCTAGCGGATAGCGGCCCACCTGCGGAAACCCCTGAAAACCGCCCCGGAGGGCCCTTCGTGACCCCTGTCCTGCTCGCTATCACCCTACTCGTCGGCGTAACGCTGTGTTACGTCGCTGTGTGTGCTGCCTCGCCGTTCGGCAACTGCCGCAAGTGCTCCGGCTGGGGCTTCACCATGAAGACCGACCGCAAGGGCCGCATGAAGCGCGGCAAGGACTGCCGCCGCTGCCACGCGACCGGCAAGCGCATACGCGTCGGCCGTTGGCTTTACAACCGGTGGGCCCGTATCTACCGCGCGGGTACCGACACCCCCCGCTCGGGGGTGTCGCGATGACCCTCACCTTCTCCGCCGTGCTGCTGCTCGGTGCCGCCTCCGTCGTCGCCGTCAAGACCAGGGCCAGCGGTCCGGGCGCCGCAGTGCTGCTGTTCCTGTTCGGCTTCTTCACCGCCGGGACCGGCGCCTACGGGCCCATCCACGACCTGGTGGCCTCCTTCGCCGACTTCCTGGCCTCCTTCGACTGACGGGACAACCGCCGTGAACGACCCCACCCTTGCCCGCCACTGGCTCGCCGCCGCACTGCCCAAGGCCGCGCCCGCCCTGGCCACCACGACCGTGCTCGCGCTGGCCCGGATCTGGAACGCCAACGGCGCCGAACACTCCCTCGGCAACGCCGCGTTGATGACCGCGCTCTCCCTCGGTGCCGCCGCCGCGGGCGTGGTCGCGGGCAACGCAACCGGAGACTCCGTGCTCGCCGGAACCGCGTTCGCCGCCTCCGGCGCACTCGCTTTCGCGGGCGTGGCCGGATACGCCGACGGGCTCTCGCTGCCGCTGCTGCTGTGGTCCCTGGCCACCGCCGGCGCCTACGGGCTCGCCGCCCGCTACTGGCGCACCGACCGCCGCGAAACCGTCGCGTACGAACGGCAGACGAGCGAGCGGCGCGAGGAACACGCCCACGTCGAGCGCGTCGAAACCCTCCGCGCCACCACACAGATCGAGGTGGCCCGCACCGGCGCCGCCTACGCCGAACAGCTCGCGCAGGCACTCGTCACCCGCGCCGCACTGCCCGGCTTCGACCCCACCGCCCTGGAACGCGCGGGACTGCCCGCACTCCCCGCCACCGAGACCAGCAAGGAGCAGTAAGCCGTGTTCGAAATCCGCGTCATCTGCGATCCGGCCGACACCGACCGCGTCAGCGACGCCCTGTCGCAGGCATTCACCGTCGGCCCGGTCCGCCAGCACCCCACCCGCGACGGCAAGGCGCTGCGGCTGTACGTCACGGCCGACCATCACAGCAACACCGGACCGTGGCCGGACCCGGAGACCGCGTACGCGCTCGCCCCGAACATCATCAGCGAGATCGGGTGGACCGCCCAGACAGCCGCCGACAAGCCGTTCGGTACCCGGCTGCCGCGTGACTTCTGGCTGCGCAAGGCGGCCGTCCTGGACCGCATCGCCCTCAAGGACGAAGCCGACGGCTTCCCCGGCGACGCGGCCGAGATAGCGACCGAGGCGGCCGAACGCCTGATGGACCTGGACGACGCGGCCGTCATCTGCGACCCGCGCCACTACGTCCGGCAGCAGTACGCCCACTGGACCAAGCACCAGTAGCAACGCCGCGGCGGCGGGACTCCCCAGCAAGGTCGCCCGCCGCCGCGGTTCTCCCTGCCCATCCGTAGACAGAACAGGAGAACCCTCAGCATGCAGTACCCGGACGGCTCTGCCCAGCTCACCGCCGCGCTTGACGCTGCGTCGCGTGGCTGGCGCGTCTTCCCCCTCATCCCAGGCGACAAGCGCCCGGCCGTCTCCGACTGGGAGACCCGCGCCACGACCGACCCGGACCGCATCACCCGCGCCTGGTCCACCGCCGCCTTCAACATCGGCATCGCCACCGGTCCTTCCGGCCTGGTCGTCATCGACCTGGACAAGCCCAAGCACCCCGGCGACACCCCGCCGGCCGTGTGGGCTGAGCACGGCGTCACCGATGGCGCCGAAGTGCTCGCGGTGCTCTGCGAGCGGCACGGCCAGCCGTTCCCCGCCGACACCCATACGGTGCGCACGTGGAGCGGCGGCACACACCTGTACTTCGCCGCACCCGAGGGCGAGCCCCTGCGCAACACCGCCGGGGATAGCGTCCGCGGGCTCGGCTGGAAGGTCGACACCCGCGCGTGGGGCGGACTCGTGGTCGGCGCGGGCAGCACCTTCGCCGGACACCCCTACGAGGTCACCCACCACGCCCCCGTGGCGCCCCTGCCGGACTGGCTCGCCGAACTCCTGCGCCCCGCCCCGCTGCCCCCGCAGACCCCCATCACCGTCGCCCTCGCGGGCCGTGGACGGCGCACCGCCTTCCTGCGCTCCGCCGTCAACGGGGAGGTGGAGCGGGTCACCGGCTCCGGCCCGCACGAGCACAACAACGCGCTGTACGTCGCCGCGGTCGCTCTCGGACAGCTCGTTGCCGGAGGGGAGCTCAGTGAAGACGAGGTCACCGGTTGGCTCCTGCCGGCCGCGCTCCAAGTCGGCCAGGGCGAGCGCGAGGCAGAGCGCACCATCGCCTCCGGCCTGCGGGCCGGAGCACGGCGCCCCCGGACGGTCGCGGCATGAGCGCCAACCCGATTCCGCCCCTGCACCTGTACTCCGTGCCCAGCGACCCGCACCCCCCGGCAGCAGCGGCGCCGAAGCGGGAGCGCCCGCGGACCGCATGGACGGCCGATCAGCTCATGGCCGCGCACTTCCCGGAGCCGAAATGGGCCGTGCCCGGCATCCTCGCCGAAGGCGTCAGCCTGCTCGCCGGACCTCCCAAGGTCGGCAAGTCCTGGCTCTCCCTCGGGCTGGGGCTGTCGGTCGCGGCCGGAGGGCAGGCGTTCGACTCCGTGCCCGTCCAGGGCGGCCCGGTGCTCTACCTCGCCCTGGAAGACACCCCGCGACGACTTCAGACCCGCATGGGCAAGCTCTTGGGCGGACAGCTGGCGCCCGCCGGGCTGACCTTGGTCACCGAATGTCCGCCCTTCCCCCAGGGCGGCACCGAGGCCATTGCCCAGTGGTTGGACCGCAACCCCGATGCGCGCATGGTCGTGATCGACGTGTTCGCCAAGATGCGCGGTCAAGCCCCGCAAGGGGTGTCCGCGTACGACGCGGATTACGTCTCCGTCGGCTACGCCAAGCGGCTCGCGGACCACTACGGCATCGCCGTGGTCCTGGTCCACCATGTCCGCAAGGCAGGCTCGGATGACTTCCTGACGGAGGTCTCCGGGACCAACGGCATCGCGGGCGCCGCGGACGCCACCCTCGTACTCAAGCGGGCCCGCGGACAGGCGGACGGCATCCTGCACGTCACCGGCCGGGACGTGGATGAAGCCGAGTACGCGCTTCAGTTCCAATCTGCCTCCGGTGCCTGGCACTTGTTGGACGGCCCGGTAGCCGACCACACCGTGGGCGACACCCGTGCCGCGATCCTGCGGCACGTCCGTGCCAACCCCGGGGCGAAGCCGAAGGACATCGCGGGCGACTTTCCGCAGGTCGACATCGACACCATCCGCCGCACCTGCTCCCGCATGGCCGCTGACGGACAGCTCACCAGGGACGGCAGCGGCCGGTACTACCCGGACACCGAGACCCGGACACAGGGCGTACCGGAGGTGTCCGCACTGTCCGACTGTCCGGTTACCTCATCTGACCAGCACGAACAACCCGGACAGTCGGAATTGGAGCTGTCCGGGCTGTCCGGGTCGACCGAAGCCGAAGGGACGGCGGTATGAGCGCCCGCGCGCTGGACGAGAAGTTGACCGTCGCGGAGGTCATCACCGATCTGAAGGTGGCCCCGTCGACGTTCTACCGGTGGCGCCAACTCGGCAAGGGACCCCGCTCGATCAAGCTCCCGAACGGTGACGTACGAATCCGCCGGTCAGAATACGAGCGGTGGCTTGCAGAGCGAGAGGACGCTGCGTGAGCACGACCGATGACGCCTCGCCTCTCCGCCCGCACGGGGAGGCCCGGTCGGGGTACTCCCTTGACGTCCGGCTGTGGAAGGTCACGAAGGTCGACCGCAAGGCACGGCCGTATCAACTCCGGTGGGTCGTAGGCGGGAAGGTGAGCAGCGCGACGTTCGCCACGTCGGCACTCGCTGAAAGCCGACGCTCGGAGTTGCGGCAGGCCATGCGCCGGGGCGAGGCATTCAAGATCGCGAGCGGACAGCCTGAGTCCGAAGTCCGCGCGGCGGAAGAGGCGGCGGCAACGGCGGTTGAGGCCAAGCCGTCGTTGCGGTGGTTCGAGTTCTGCCGGAAGTACGTTGCCGGGCGGTGGCGCATGAGCGCCGCCAAGACCCGTGAGGGCATGGCGGACGGTCTCGCGGCCGTGGCGCTGGCCATGGTGAAGCGGGGCGAGAACACCCCTGAGGACAAGTACCTGCGCCTGGCGTTCCGGTGGGCGATCGTCCCCGCGAACGCGGGACAGGAGCCGCCGGCCGAACTGAAGGCCGCGTACGAGTGGCTCACGAAGGAGGATCGGCCGGTTGTCGACCTGACCGACGTTGAGGTGTTCGAGGACGTGCTGTACCGCCTCAGTTATCGACTGGATGGCACTCCGGCGGCGGGGGAGACGCACAAGCGGCGGCGCCGGGCCCTGAACACGGCCCTCGAACACGCAGTGGCCGTGAAGGAACTCCCGGAGAACCCTCTCCAGGGGGCCCACAAGAAGCGTGTGGGCTCTGGCGCGGTGGTGGACCGACGCGTCCTTGTGAACGCCGTACAGGGGCGCCAGTTGCTCACCGCGGTTTCCTACGTCGGTTCATGGGACCGCAACCGTGGGCGGCGCCTGGCTGCCTTCTACGCGGTCCTGTACTACGCGGGACTCAGGCCCGCTGAGGCGGTCGGGCTGAGGCTCTCTGACTGCCACCTGCCGGAGGCGGGTTGGGGCACGCTGACGCTTCGGGAGACGCGTCCGGTCTCCGGCAAGCAGTGGACGGATTCGGGGGAGCGGCACGACCGCCGGGGCCTGAAGGCGCGCGAGGCGGACACGGACCGCCCGGTCCCCATCCCGCCCGTTCTGGTCGCCATCCTGCGGGCCCACCTGAAGGAGTTCGGGACCGCCAAGGAGGGGCGGGTGTTCGGCAACGAGCGCGGGGGAGTCGTCGGTTCGTCAACGTACTGGCGCGTGTGGGAGGAAGCGCGGCTGTTCGCCCTCCCGCCCGAGCGTGTCGCCTCGCCGTTGGCTGGACGCCCGTACGACCTGCGGCACGCGTGCATCACGCGGTGGCTCAACGCGGGGGTCCCGATCGCAGAAGTAGCCCGGCGCGTCGGCAACTCCCCTGAGGTGATCCACCGCCGGTACCACGGCTGCATCGACGGGCACGAGGAAGCGGCCAACGAGAAGATCGCAAAGGCCTTGGAGGAAGAAGGCGACGCCGCGTAGCGACGCTGTAAAGCCTGGAAGGACGGGCCCGATTCTTCGGGCCCGTCCTTCCAGGCTTTAGGCTGCCTGACCACTGGGTTCTAGGACAGTCCCAGGATCACGCGGACGCGGTCCTCGACTTGCCGCATTTCCGCTGGATCTAGCAATCCGAGACGCTTACGGAGCCTGGACTTGTCGACTGTGTGCAGGTCGGTGCAGTTGACGTAAGACTCGTCGTACTTGGTAACGCCGCATTCAGGACCGATAGTGACGTGAGTAGCGCCAGGTCCAGAAGTCCCCGTGACCACGGCAACCGTGATTGCTGACAAGGGCTCAGCAATGCGGTTGACCGTGAGAATGACGACAGGATGGTTACCAATCGGGTTTGGCAGTGCGCATCCCCAGACCTCACCACGCAATGCAGAGCCTGGGTTTACCATTCGATTTCGTCCGCTGCGGCCAGCTCCTCCGCAGTGGCAGGCAGCACACCTGCCGGAGTCGGAGCAGGAGCGCCCTGGTAGAAGGCTCGAATCTCCTCAGAGGCTGCCACCTCTGCCGCCTCACGTGAGAGCAAGCGGAGTCCTTCTCGAAGCGCATCGGAGACCGACGGCAGATTGAGGGACTGCATCACCAGCCGCAGGGCTGCCATTTCGTCAGGCCTCAGCCTGACTTGAGCCACTTCAGTAGAACGGGAATAGCTTCCTACGCGGAGTAGAGCACTGTACTGCTCAGTCTTCGCGCTTTTCGTGGTCTTGCTGATCAAAGGCTTCCTGGTGATCCTGCCGCGCGTGACGCTCGCCTCGCCCCGCTTCGTGCCGGGTACGGCTGGCTTGCCTTTCTTGCCTCGGGTTTCAGGGGTCATCGTTCCTCCTTCCCTAGCTCCGTAGTACAGATGTCATACACCAAGTGTCAGGGGCGCGGTTCGGCTGGTCAAGGCGTCACGCTCCGGGGAGCGCTGGAGGCGCAGTCCCCGGAGCGTGTCGGAGGTGTGTCGCGTGTATCGCAGATGGTGCGCGAACAGTGAGAGGCAACGAGAAAGAGCGGGAGTCAGTGAGACTGACTCCCGCTCTCTCATGTCGGCATCCGCACAGGTCAGAGCATGATTCTTGCTGGCTGACTGGCGAGTGCCCCCGGCAGGATTCGAACCTGCGCACACGGCTCCGGAGGCCGTTGCTCTATCCCCTGAGCTACGGGGGCGTGTCGGCTGCGGTGTTCGCGGCGACGGGTAGAACCCTATCAGCTCCTTCGGGGTGTCCATGAACAGGTTTACGTGGTCACGCGATCCCCGTCACGTCGCCCGCAGGGGGTGGAAGTGGGGAAAACCCGGACGCGGTGGCCGGTCCCGACCTACTCTCGAGTTGTGCCAGGCGCGTCGGGCCGGGTGCTTGTTGTGGACGACAACAAGGTCATCCGGCAGTTGATCAGGGTCAATCTCGAACTGGAGGGGTTCGAGGTCGTGACCGCGGCCGATGGTGCCGAGTGTCTGGAAGTCGTCCATCAGGTGCGCCCCGACGCGGTCACCCTCGATGTCGCCATGCCCCGGCTGGACGGCCTCCGTACCGCCGCCCGGCTGCGCGCCGACCCCGGTACCAGCGACCTGCCCCTCGCCATCGTCAGCGCCTGCACCCAGTACGAGGTCGAGACCGGCCTCGACGTCGGCGTCGACGCGTTCCTCGCCAAGCCCTTCGAGCCCGCCGAACTGGTTGGACTCGTACGGCAGTTGGTCGAGCGGAAGCGGAGCGGGCGGCGCGGCGGCGGTATCAGTGACGAGGCCGTGTTCGGCAGTGTCTTCGGCGCCGGCGAGGCCGCCGGACGGGCCGGCGGCTGAACGGGCGGTCAGTAGTCCCGTCGGCGTGGCCGCGAAAGAGCTGTCGTCAGTCACCCCACCACCGCCGTCCACATGCCGGGACCCCGCCGAAACAGGTTCGCCTACCCACCCCCTCCCTCCCATACGCTTGTCCCGTGACCCCCGTCGAGCTCTCCCGCACCGTGCTGCGCGCGGTGCGCCGTGCTGTCGACGAGGGGGAGCTGAGCGTGACCGTGCCGGAGCGTGCCGTGGTCACCGTGCCGGGGCCCGGTGGCTGTGGTGACTACGCCACCAGCATCGCCCTCCAGCTCGCCCGCCGGGCCGGACAGCCGCCCCACCGCGTCGCCGAGATCCTCCGCACGCGTCTCGCTGCGACCGACGGTGTCTCGGACGTCGTCGTCACCGGGCCGGGGTTCCTCAACATCAGCCTGAACGGCACCGCGCCCGCCGCCCTCGTCGAGGAGATCCTGCGGCGGGGACCGCGGTACGGCGTCGTCGACGGGTACGTCGACGGGTCCACTGGGCAGCTCCGGCGACTGCGCTGCCCCCGAGAGGTCCGCGCCGTCGTCGTCATGGAAGCCGTTGCCCGGCTCCTCCGTTCCCAGGGCGATCTCGTCCGCACCAGCTGCGAGGCCCAGCCTGATCCCGCGTGGGAGAGCGTGCTGGGCGCGCGCGTCGACACGTACGGCCGGCCCGCCGACTCCGTCCCGCTCGACGTCGACGTACGGCCCGTCCCGGCGCCCGCCGACCCCGTCCCGCTCGGCCGCGACGCCGCCCTCTGGGCCCTCCTCCACCCTGCTGCCCACGACCGGCCACGCATCACCGACGAGCACCTCGTCCAGCGCGAGACCAACCCGCTCTTCCGCGTCCGGTACGCACACGCCCGCACCCGCGCCCTCGGCCGCAACGCCGCCGACCTCGGCTTCGCCGCCCAGCCCGGCGACGTACCGGACGCACGTGAGCTGCTGACCCACCTCGCCGACCACCCCCGCATCCTCCAGGCGGCGGCCGCCACCAGCGCCCCCGACCGCCTCGCCCGGCACCTCGTCACCGTCGCCGATGCCGTCCTCCCGCTCCTTCCGGCCGTACTGCCGCGCGGCGACGAGAAACCCTCGGCCGCCCACCGCTCCCGGCTCGCCCTCGCCGAAGCCGCCGGGACGGTGCTGGCCGGCGGCCTGTCCCTGCTCGGAATCGACGCACCCGAACACCTCTGAGGAAGCCCAGAAGAGTCATGAGCCGTTCCGCACACCCCGCCGGGCCCCGTCACGCCGATGTCCTCCCCGAGGGCCACTATTCCGCCCCGCCCACCGACCTCAACGTCCTGGACCCCAAGGTGTGGGCCCAGACCGTCGGCAGGGACGGTGACGGTGTGGTGACCGTCGGCGGCATCCCCGTCACCCGGCTCGCCGAGGAGTTCGGCACCCCGACCTACGTCATGGACGAGGCCGACTTCCGTGCCCGCGCCCGCGCCTGGCGCACCGCCTTCGGGCACGAGGCCGACGTCTTCTACGCCGGGAAGGCGTTCCTGTCCCGTGCCGTCGTGCGGTGGCTGCACGAGGAGGGGCTCAACCTCGACGTCTGCTCCGGCGGCGAGCTCGCCACCGCCCTCTCCGCCGGCATGCCCGCCGACCGCATCGCCTTCCACGGCAACAACAAGTCCACGGAAGAGATCCACCGGGCCATCGACGCCGGTGTCGGGCGTATCGTCCTCGACTCCTTCCAGGAGATCGTCCGCGTCGCCCACATCGCTTCCTCCCTCGGCAAGCGACAGCGCGTCCAGATCCGTATCACCGTCGGCGTCGAGGCCCACACACACGAGTTCATCGCCACCGCCCACGAAGACCAGAAGTTCGGCATCCCGCTCGCCGGGGGCCAGGCCGCCGAAGCCGTACGCCGTGCCCTCCAGCTCGACGGACTCGAGCTCATCGGCATCCACTCCCACATCGGGTCGCAGATCTTCGACATGTCCGGCTTCGAAGTCGCCGCCCACCGGGTCGTCGGGCTGCTCAAGGACATCCGCGACGAGCACGGCGTCGAGCTGCCGGAGATCGACCTCGGCGGTGGCCTCGGCATCGCCTACACCAGCGACGACGACCCGAGCGAACCCCACGAGATCGCCAAGGCGCTCACCGAGATCGTCAGCCGCGAGTGCGACGCCGCCAAGCTGCGCACCCCGCGCATCTCCGTCGAGCCCGGCCGCGCCATCGTCGGTCCGACCGCCTTCACGCTCTACGAGGTCGGCACCATCAAGCCCCTCGACGGGCTGCGGACGTACGTCTCCGTCGACGGCGGCATGTCGGACAACATCCGGACCGCGCTGTACGACGCCGAGTACAGCGTCGCCCTCGTCTCCCGCACCTCCGACGCCGAGCCGATGCTCGCGCGCGTCGTTGGCAAGCACTGTGAGAGCGGCGACATCGTGGTCAAGGACGCGTTCCTGCCCGCCGACGTGGCACCGGGTGACCTCATCGCCGTGCCCGCCACCGGCGCGTACTGCCGCTCCATGGCCAGCAACTACAACCATGTGCTCCGGCCGCCCGTCGTCGCGGTGAACGACGGCGAGGCCCGGGTGATCGTCCGCCGCGAGACGGAGGAGGACCTCCTGCGTCTCGACGTCGGGTGACAGAAGGAACAAGAGAAGCAAACAAAACAAAGGAACAGGGGGGGTGGAAGATCTCCTGTCTTCCGCCCCCGTGCAAATGAAATCGATGTCTCACGATCCGGACTATGGATAGAAAGTCCCGTCCGGTGAGTGAGACTGGTCCAACCGTGACGGTATGAGGAAACGAGGTCGGATGATGCGTACGCGTCCGCTGAAGGTGGCGCTGCTGGGCTGTGGAGTGGTCGGCTCAGAGGTGGCGCGCATCATGACGACGCACGCCGACGACCTCGCCGCGCGCATCGGTGCCCCCGTCGAGCTGGCCGGTGTCGCCGTACGCCGGCCTTCCAAGGTGCGTGAGGGCATCGACCCGAGCCTCGTCACCACCGACGCCACCGCCCTCGTCAAACGCGGCGACATCGACGTAGTGGTGGAGGTCATCGGCGGTATCGAGCCCGCGCGCTCCCTCATCACCGCCGCCTTCGAACATGGCGCCTCCGTGGTCTCCGCGAACAAGGCGCTGCTCGCCCAGGACGGCGCCGCCCTGCACGCCGCCGCCGAGGAGCACGACACGGACCTCTACTACGAGGCCGCCGTCGCCGGCGCCATCCCGCTGATCCGCCCGCTGCGCGAGTCCCTCGCCGGCGACAAGGTCAACCGCGTGCTCGGCATCGTCAACGGGACCACGAACTTCATCCTCGACAAGATGGACTCAACGGGCGCCGGTTATCAGGAGGCCCTCGACGAGGCCACCGCCCTCGGGTACGCCGAAGCCGACCCGACCGCCGACGTCGAGGGCTTCGACGCCGCCGCCAAGGCCGCCATCCTCGCCGGAATCGCCTTCCACACGCGCGTGCGGCTCGACGACGTCTACCGCGAGGGCATGACCGAGGTCACGGCCGCCGACTTCGCCTCGGCGAAGGAGATGGGCTGCACCATCAAGCTGCTCGCCATCTGCGAGCGCGCCGAGGACGGTCAGTCGGTCACCGCGCGCGTGCACCCCGCCATGATTCCGCTGACCCACCCGCTTGCCTCCGTGCGCGGCGCGTACAACGCCGTGTTCGTGGAGTCCGACGCCTCCGGGCAGCTCATGTTCTACGGCCCCGGCGCGGGCGGTGCCCCGACCGCCTCGGCCGTGCTCGGCGACCTCGTCGCCGTCTGCCGCAACCGGCTCAGCGGGTCGACCGGGCCCGGCGAGTCGGCGTATGCCGCCCTGCCCGTCTCGCCGATGGGTGACGTCGTCACCCGCTACCACATCAGCCTCGACGTGGCCGACAAACCGGGCGTTCTCGCCCAGGTGGCGACCGTTTTCGCCGAGCACGGTGTCTCGATCGATACGGTTCGCCAGCAAGGACGACAAGACGGAGGCGGCGAGGCCTCTCTCGTCGTCGTCACCCATCGCGCGTCCGACGCCGCCCTGAACGGGACCGTCGAGGCGTTGCGCAAGCTCGACACCGTGCGGGGTGTCGCCAGCATCATGCGGGTTGAAGGAGAGTAACCAGCAATGACCCACCAGTGGCGCGGAATCATCGAGGAGTACCGGGACAGGCTGCCGGTCTCCGACACCACGCCGGTCGTGACGCTCCGCGAGGGCGGCACGCCCCTCGTGCCCGCGCAGGTGCTCTCCGAGCGCACGGGCTGCGAGGTCCACCTCAAGGTGGAGGGCGCGAACCCGACCGGGTCCTTCAAGGACCGCGGTATGACCATGGCCATCAGCAAGGCCAAGGAGGAGGGCGCGAAGGCGGTCATCTGCGCCTCCACCGGCAACACGTCGGCCTCCGCCGCCGCTTATGCCGTGCGCGCGGGCATGGTTTCGGCCGTTCTCGTCCCGCAGGGCAAGATCGCGCTCGGCAAGATGGGCCAGGCCCTCGTGCACGGCGCGAAGATCCTCCAGGTCGACGGCAACTTCGACGACTGCCTCACCCTGGCCCGCGCGCTGAGCGAGAACTACCCGGTGGCGCTGGTCAATTCGGTTAACCCGGTACGTATAGAGGGCCAGAAGACGGCCGCCTTCGAGATCGTTGACATGCTGGGCGACGCCCCGGACATCCACGTCCTGCCGGTCGGCAACGCGGGCAACATCACCGCGTACTGGAGGGGGTACAAGGAATACGCCGCCGACGGCGTGGCCGGAAAGACCCCCCGAATGTGGGGTTTCCAGGCCTCCGGCAGTGCCCCGATCGTGCGCGGCGAGGTCGTCAAGGACCCGTCGACCATCGCCACCGCCATCCGCATCGGCAACCCCGCCTCCTGGCAGTACGCCCTCGCGGCGCGGGACGAGTCCGGCGGCCTCATCGACGAGGTGACGGACCGTGAGATCCTGCGCGCCTACCGGCTGTTGGCCGCGCAGGAGGGCGTCTTCGTCGAGCCCGCCTCCGCCGCCTCCGTCGCCGGTCTGCTGAAGGCCGCCGAGCAGGGCAAGGTCGACCCGGGGCAGACCATCGTGTGCACCGTCACCGGCAACGGCCTCAAGGACCCCGACTGGGCCGTCGCGGGCGCCCCGCAGCCGGTCACCGTCCCGGTCGACGCGGTGACGGCGGCCGAGCGGCTCGGCCTCGTCTGATCCACACGGGGCAACCCCGACAGGGGGTGCACAGGGGGCTTACGACACGCATCGTGCGCCTCCTGTGCGCCCTATGTCGCCACAGAACCTTCCTTCGATAGGCTGTACTGAACCCGCCCGCCGCATATGCCTGAGCATGTGGCCGGGTGCCGCGCCGCCTCCGCGGCCCGGAAGCGGTCCCCGGGGGTCCCCAGTGGTCCTGTGGGTCCTCTCGTACGTATCGAATGTCTTCGACAATCACGCAGCTCAAGGAGAGTCATCGAGCGATGGCCGGTCCAGCGTTCCGCGCCGCCGCCGTCCGGGTGCGCGTCCCCGCCACCAGCGCCAACCTCGGCCCGGGCTTCGACGCCCTCGGCCTGTCGCTGGGGCTCTACGACGACGTCGTCGTCCGGGTGGCCGACTCCGGGCTGCACATCGACATCGCGGGTGAGGGCAGCGAGACCCTGCCGCGCGACGAGAAGCACCTCCTCGTACGCTCCCTGCGTACCGCCTTCGACCTGCTGGGCGGACAGCCGCGCGGCCTCGAGATCGTCTGCGCCAACCGCATCCCGCACGGCCGCGGCCTAGGCTCCTCGTCGGCCGCCATCTGCGCCGGCATCGTCGCAGCGCGCGCCGTGACCATAGGCGGCGAGTCCAGGCTCGACGACACGGCCCTGCTCGAGCTCGCGACCGAGATCGAGGGCCACCCCGACAACGTGGCGGCCTGTCTGCTCGGCGGCTTCACCCTCTCCTGGATGGAGAACGGCGCCGCGCGGGCGATCAGGATGGATCCCGCCGATTCCATCGTTCCGGTGGTTTTCGTGCCCGGAAAGCCGGTCCTCACCGAGACCGCGCGCGGCCTGCTCCCGCGCACCGTGCCGCACGTCGACGCCGCCACCAACGCGGGCCGTGCCGCCCTGCTCGTCGAGGCCCTGACCAGACGCCCCGAGCTGCTGCTGCCCGCCACTGAGGACCGTCTCCACCAGGAGTACCGCGCGCCGGCCATGCCGGAGAGCGCGGCGCTGGTGGAGCGGCTGCGGGCCGACGGAGTCCCGGCAGTCATCTCCGGCGCGGGACCGACGGTCCTCGCCCTGGTCGACACCGACAACGCCGACAAGGTGGCCCATCTGGCAGGCGACGACTGGGCCGCGAACCGGCTCGAACTCGACGCCCAGGGAGCGAGCGTGCTGCCGCTCGCGCCCTCCGGTGACATCTAGAAGCCGGCGGTTGCCGGATTTCGAGAGGGGGAATGTTTGTTGGATCCGGTAGTGTTAACCTCAAGTCTGCACCCGACCCCACCATGGCGAGGTGCTTCGTGTCCCCGTCCGGGACAGACATTCTTCCGGGAGCCTCCCAAGCCGCACTGTGTTTCGTACGACGTACGCGGGCAGTACCTCGTACGCGGGCACTGAGCGACTTGCCGGGCACGCTCCGGAACCGGTGCGACCAAGCCGCGTGACACAGACATTCCGTGTCACTGCTTTGGGAAGCGCCATCACCAGATATCTCTTCCGCCACATTGGCGGACCACCGCCCCGGCACGGTCCACAGAGCACGGACCGAAGCCGGACAGCACAACCGGTCGCCGAGCCAGACAGGCCGACGTCCGCTCCAGGGAAGGACCCTTCGTGAGCGACACCACCGATCTGATGGGCGCACGTGTCGAGGAGACCGCTGCCGCGCCCGCCACGGACGCCTCCGCGCCTGCCAGCGGTGCCGGCTCCCGGCGGCGCCGCGGTACCGGCCTCGAGGGCATGGTGCTGGCCGAACTGCAGCAGGTCGCATCGGGCCTGGGTATCAGGGGCACCGCGCGGATGCGCAAGAGCCAGCTGATCGAGGTCATCAAGGAGGCACAGGCCGGAGGCGGTGCCGCCCCGGCCAAGACCGAGCCCGCCGCCGAGACCAAGCCCAAGCGCCGCGCCACCTCCAAGGCTCGTACGGGCGAGGACGCCGAGAAGAAGGCGCCCAAGGCGGCTGAGGCCCCCGCCGATAAGGCCGTGGCCCAGCAGCAGATCGACATCCCCGGCCAGCCGGCTGGGGGCCCCTCCCGCGATGGGGGCACCTCCCGCGCGAGCGCAGCCGAGCGTGGGGGAGAAGCCGAGCGTGGGGGCGACGATGCCCCCGTGGAGCGTCGCCGTCGCCGCGCCACCGCCGACGCCGGGGCCCCCGCGGCCGCGCCGGAGACGGTCGCCGCCGAGGCCAAGAGTGAGCCGAAGGCCGAGACGCCGGTGCAGGCGCAGCCCCAGCAGGGCGAGGCCAAGGGCGACGCCGGTGACGGCGCCGAGGGCCGTCGCCGGGACCGCCGTGAGCGCGGCCGTGACCGCGGTGACCGCGCTGACCGCCGCAAGGGCGACGACCAGCAGGGCGGCGGCCGTCAGGACCGCCAGGACCGGCAGAGCCAGCAGCAGGGCGGCGGCGGTCGTCAGGACCGCCAGGACCGTCAGCAGCGGGACAACGGCCCGCAGGATGACGACGACTTCGAGGGCGGCCGCCGTGGCCGTCGCGGACGCTACCGCGACCGACGTGGCCGCCGTGGCCGCGACGAGATGGGCGGCCCCGAGCCGCAGCTCACCGAGGACGACGTCCTGATCCCGGTCGCGGGCATCCTCGACATCCTCGACAACTACGCCTTCATCCGCACGTCGGGCTACCTGCCGGGCCCCAACGACGTGTACGTCTCCCTCGCCCAGGTCCGCAAGAACGGCCTGCGCAAGGGCGACCACGTCACCGGTGCGGTCCGTCAGCCCAAGGAAGGCGAGCGCCGCGAGAAGTTCAACGCGCTGGTCCGCCTGGACTCCGTCAACGGCATGGCGCCCGAACACGGCCGTGGCCGCCCGGAGTTCAACAAGCTGACGCCGCTGTACCCGCAGGACCGCCTCCGTCTGGAGACGGACCCGGGCATCCTCACCACCCGCATCATCGACCTCGTCGCGCCGATCGGTAAGGGCCAGCGCGGTCTGATCGTGGCCCCGCCGAAGACCGGCAAGACCATGATCATGCAGGCGATCGCCAACGCGATCACGCACAACAACCCCGAGTGCCACCTGATGGTCGTCCTGGTCGACGAGCGTCCGGAAGAGGTCACCGACATGCAGCGGTCGGTCAAGGGCGAGGTCATCTCCTCGACCTTCGACCGCCCGGCCGAGGACCACACCACGGTCGCCGAGCTCGCCATTGAGCGTGCCAAGCGCCTTGTGGAGCTGGGCCACGACGTCGTCGTGCTGCTCGACTCGATCACGCGTCTGGGCCGTGCCTACAACCTGGCCGCGCCCGCTTCCGGCCGCATCCTGTCCGGTGGTGTCGACTCGACCGCCCTGTACCCGCCGAAGCGCTTCTTCGGTGCGGCCCGCAACATCGAGGACGGCGGCTCGCTGACCATCCTCGCCACCGCGCTGGTGGACACCGGGTCCCGCATGGACGAGGTCATCTTCGAGGAGTTCAAGGGCACGGGCAACGCCGAGCTCAAGCTCGACCGGAAGCTCGCCGACAAGCGCATCTTCCCGGCGGTGGACGTCGACGCGTCCGGTACCCGTAAGGAAGAGATCCTGCTCGGAAACGACGAGCTGGGCATCGTGTGGAAGCTGCGGCGGGTGCTGCACGCGCTCGACCAGCAGCAGGCGATCGAGCTGCTGCTCGACAAGATGCGGCAGACGAAGTCGAACGCCGAGTTCCTGCTGCAGATCCAGAAGTCGACGCCCACTCCGGGCAACGGCGACTGAGGCAAGAACAGCCGAAGGCCGTCCCCCGTCACATGTGTGACGGGGGACGGCCTTTTGGCGCAGATAGGGACGGGTGCATCGTGCGCCCCTTCTCATCTCTTGTCTCTATGGGGGGACTTCCTTGCCCACCGCCCTGCCCGGCAGCGGACGTCACAGACGCCGGATACGCCTTGCCCTGCCCGTCGCCGCCGCCGGAATCGCCGCGGCCGTCGCCGCCGCGCTGCTGACCTCCTCCGCAGACGCCACGACAGCGCCGCCGCAGCCCACCGTGAAGCCCGCCGTCAGCTCGCCCTCGCTCGCCGAGCTGGAGCGGCGCGTCGCGGGTGCCCTCGCCGGTGACGACACCGCGGGGAAGACGACCACGAAGTCGTCCTACAGCGCCACGACCAGCAGCAGCACCACCACCGTCGATCCGAAGATCATCGGCGGCAGCGAGACCACCATCACCTCGGCGCCCTGGATGGCCCAGCTCTGGTACTACGACGACCGGGGCACCACCGACGAGGGCGACGACCTCGGCTTCTTCTGCGGCGGCGCCGTCGTCGCGCCGACGAAGATCCTCACCGCCGCGCACTGCGTCAAGGGCTACGACTGGTACGCCAACGGCGCCATCCTGACCGGCACTTCGCAGCTGCCGACCAGTGACGAGGCCGGCAACACCGACCTGCACGGTGGCACCGTCACCGGTGTCTGGCGGCAGTGGAACCACCCGTCGTACAGCTCGGCGACCATCGACAACGACATCGCCGTCCTCACCCTGCCGGTCGCCGTCAAGGTCACGCCGATCCGCATGACGACGTCCGGCGACACCGCCTCGTACGCCGCCGGGACCAGCGCCAAGGTCTACGGCTGGGGCCGGACCAGCTCCACCAGTTCGGACATCTCCGAGACGCTGAAGACGGCCACGCTGCCCATCCAGTCCGACACGACCTGTGCCGGCTACTACGGCGGCGACTTCATCAAGGGCCACATGGTCTGCGCGGGCACCCCGGCCAGCGGCAGCGACACCGGTACGACCACCGCCTGCAACGGCGACTCCGGCGGCCCGCTCGTCGTCAACAACCGGATCGTCGGCGTCGTCTCCTGGGGTGTGCTGGACTGCGTGGAGCAGGGCGCGTACAGCGTCTTCGCCAAGGTCAGCACCTACGTCGGCGCCGCCTACCCGCGCGTCGACGACACCAACCTGAGCGGCGACCACAGGGCCGACCTGTGGGTGCGCAACGCCTCCACCAAGACGGGCTACGAGAAGGACTCCAAGGGCACCTCCTTCGGCGCCCGTCAGTCCTGGGGCAACTGGGGCGCCTACAACGTCGTCCTGCAGAGCGACTTCAACCGCGACGGCTACCAGGACCTGATCGCCCGGCGCAGCTCCGACGGCGACGTGTTCTGGATGCACTGGGTGCCCTCCAGCGGCTCCTGGGCGACCACCAAGATCCGCGACAACTGGAAGAGCCGCACCCGCATCGTCGCGCCCGGTGACGTCACCGGCGACTACCTCCCCGACCTGATGTCCGTGGACTCCAGTGGCCGGATGTGGATCTACAAGGGCACCGGCACGGGCTCCTTCTCGGGCCGCGCACAGGTCGGCACGGGCACGGGCTGGAACCAGTACAACTTCGTGGTCGGCCACGGCGACTTCACCGGCGACGGCAAGACCGACCTGATCGCGCGCAAGGGCAGCAACGGCTACGTCTACCTGTACAAGGGGAAGGGCAGTGCCTCGTCCCCCTTCTCCCCCCGGGTCAAGGTACGCACCTGGAGCAGCACGACGTACAACAAGGTCGACGCGGTCGGCGACATCACCGGTGACGGCAGGGCCGACTTCCTGGCCCGGAAGCCCGACGGCACGCTTTATCTGTACAAGGGCACCGGAAAGGCCACGAGCGAGATCTTTGCCACAAGGATCTCAGTCGGTACGGACTTCAAGCAGTACGACATCTGGGGCTGAATCCCCAGGTGAGCGGGGTACGCCCCGATTGAACCAGTGAGCACTGTGCCCACCGCCCCGCGCGGTGGGCACAGTGCGTCGTGCAACCCTTTGCCCGGTTTCCCCGTCTGACCGGACGGGGTGACGATGGTGGGGTTCGGGTCGTTTCGACCACGCCTGACCCTGAAAGCAGGGGGGTAACCGACCGGACGAGAACCGAGGAGCACATGTCCGCCGAGAGCACGCCGGAGCCCGGCACACCGGGCGGGACCGGCACCACGGGCCCGCGCCACCGCGCCAAGGGCCGCCGCAGCGAGCCCGGCGTCAAGCGCGGCAAGGGCCTGCTGGTCATGGCCTGGACGGCGGCCGGCATCGTCGTCCTCGGCGGCACCGGGGCCGGGTACCTGTACTTCAAGCTCAACGGCAACATCAAGAGCGTGAACATCGACCAGGCCCTCGGCACCGACCGGCCGGAGAAGGCCGACAACGGTTCGGAGAACATCCTCGTCCTCGGCTCCGACACCCGCTCCGGCAGCAACAAGGCGCTCGGCGGCGGCGCCGACGACGGCAGCGCCCGCTCCGACACCGCGATGGTCGTGCACGTCTACGAGGGCCACAAGAAGGCCAGCGTGGTCTCCATCCCGCGGGACACCCTGATCGACCGCCCCGAGTGCACCGACACCGACGGCGACACCCACGACGCCGCGTCCGGCGTGATGTTCAACTCCGCGTACACCACCGGCGGCGCCGCCTGTGCCGTGAAGACCGTCGAGTCCCTCTCCGGCATCCGCATGGACCACTATCTGGAGGTCGACTTCTCCGGCTTCCAGAAGCTCATCGACGAGCTCGGCGGCGTCCAGGTCACCACCACCAAGGACATCAGCGACCCCGACAGCCACCTCGACCTGAAGGCCGGCACGCATCAGCTGGACGGCGAGCAGGCCCTCGGCCTGGTCCGCACCCGGCACGGCGTCGGTGACGGCTCCGACCTCGGCCGCATCCAGCTCCAGCAGGCCTTCATCAAGGCGCTGCTCAACCAGGCCAAGGACATCGACCTCTTCGGCAACCCGAAGAAGCTCTACGACGTCGCCAGCACCGCCACCAAGGCCGTCACGACCGACTCCGACCTCGGCTCGGTCAACTCCCTCATGTCCTTCGCCAGCGGCCTCAAGGGCATCAGCGCCAAGAACATGACCATGGTCACGATGCCGGTCCAGTACGACCCGGCAGACCCGAACCGGGTCATGGTCGCCGAGGCGAAGGCCAAGCAGGTGTGGGAGGCATTGAAGGCGGACAAGGCGATCCCCAAGTCGGCCACCGAAGGCACGGCAACCGGTGACGCCAAGGGTGTGGTCAGCTAGTGCCCCGGCAGGCAACGTTCGCCCGTTGAGGAGCGGCGTCCGGTGCGTGCTCTCGGCGTGCCGGGTACAGGCCCTCGTACTGGACGTACTTGGGTTTGTGCCCGGTGCGGCGAGTGGGGGGCACCTCCCACGCCCTTAAGGCAGTGGGGGAGCGTGCCGGATGCCGCGACGGGGCGAATGTTGCCTGTTGGGGCACTGGGGGGTGTATCGATATGCGGCTCCGCCGCGTCGGCGCGACATGCCCAGGACGACCCGCAGGGAATACTCGGCAGCAACCCCCGGTTTTGGGGGATGGCCCCAGTCCTGGCAGACTGGTACGTCGGCTCCGGTTCACGCCTCCGCATCCCGCGGCAGCGACCCGGCGCCCTCCCGAAACTAGGAGACACCTTGAAGCGCGACATCCACCCCGAGTACGTCGAGACGCAGGTCAGCTGCACCTGTGGCGCCTCGTTCACCACCCGTAGCACGATCGAGAGCGGCAGCATCCGCGCCGAGGTCTGCTCCGAGTGCCACCCGTTCTACACGGGCAAGCAGAAGATCCTCGACACCGGTGGCCGTGTGGCCCGCTTCGAGGCCCGCTTCGGCAAGGCCGCCGGCTCCAAGAAGTAGCGAGCCCCATTTCGCCGGTCCACGGTCGCGTCCCCGTCCGGGGTGCACCGGGACCGGCGTTTTTGGTCGCCCGCCCTTCCCCTCACCCGCAGTATCAGGAGCCCCAAGATGTTCGAGGCCGTCGAGGAACTCGTCGCCGAGCACGCCGACCTGGAGAAGAAGCTCGCCGACCCGTCGGTCCACGCCGACCAGGCCAACGCGCGCAAGCTGAACAAGCGCTACGCCGAGCTCACCCCGATCGTCGCCACGTACCGCTCCTGGAAGCAGACGGGCGACGACATCGAGACCGCGCGCGAATTCGCCGCCGACGACCCGGACTTCATCGCCGAGGTCAAGGACCTGGAGAAGCAGCGCGAGGAGCTGACGGAGAAGCTGCGCCTCCTTCTCGTCCCGCGTGACCCCAGCGACGACAAGGACGTCATCCTCGAGATCAAGGCGGGCGCCGGCGGCGACGAGTCCGCCCTGTTCGCCGGTGACCTGCTGCGCATGTACCTGCGGTACGCGGAGCGCGTCGGCTGGAAGACCGAGATCATCGACGCCACCGAGTCCGAGCTGGGCGGCTACAAGGACGTCCAGGTCGCCGTGAAGACCAAGGGCGGCCAGGGCGCCACCGAGCCCGGGCAGGGAGTCTGGGCCCGGCTGAAGTACGAGGGCGGCGTGCACCGCGTGCAGCGCGTGCCGGCGACCGAGTCGCAGGGCCGTATCCACACCTCCGCGGCCGGTGTGCTGGTCACGCCGGAGGCCGAGGAGGTCGACGTCGAGATCAACCCGAACGACCTCCGGATCGACGTGTACCGGTCGTCCGGCCCCGGCGGCCAGTCCGTCAACACCACCGACTCCGCCGTGCGCATCACGCACATTCCCACCGGAGTCGTCGCCTCCTGCCAGAACGAGAAGAGCCAGCTGCAGAACAAGGAGCAGGCACTGCGTATCCTGCGCTCCAGGCTGCTCGCCGCGGCGCAGGAGGAGGCGGAGAAGGAAGCCGCCGACGCCCGCCGCAGCCAGGTCCGCACCGTCGACCGCTCCGAGAAGATCCGCACGTACAACTTCCCGGAGAATCGCCTCTCGGACCACCGCGTCGGCTTCAAGGCGTACAACCTGGACCAGGTCCTGGACGGCGACCTCGACGCGGTGATCCAGGCCTGCGTCGACGCGGACTCGGCAGCGAAGCTGGCAGCCGCGTAAGGCACGTAAGCACGGACGAGTACGACACGGAGGACTTGCGTGAACCTGCTGCTCGCAGAGGTGGCTCAAGCCACGCAGCGGCTGGCCGACGCCGGCGTGCCCTCGCCGCGCAACGACGCGGAGGAGCTCGCCGCGTTCGTGCACGGCGTGAAGCGGGGCGAGCTGCACTCCGTGAAGGACTCGGACTTCGACGCCCGGTACTGGGAGGTCATCGCCCGCCGTGAGCAGCGTGAGCCGCTGCAGCACATCACCGGCCGGGCGTACTTCCGCTACCTCGAACTCCAAGTCGGGCCGGGCGTGTTCGTGCCGCGGCCCGAGACCGAGTCCGTGGTCGGCTGGGCCATAGACGCCGTGCGCGCCATGGACGTCGTGGAGCCCTGCATCGTCGACCTGTGCACCGGCTCCGGCGCCATCGCGCTCGCCCTCGCCCAGGAGGTCCCGCGCTCCCGCGTGCACGCCGTGGAGCTGTCCGAGGACGCCCTCCAGTGGACCCGCAAGAACGTCGCCGGGTCCAGGGTCGACCTGCGTCAGGGCAACGCCCTGGACGCCTTCCACGACCTCGACGGCCAGGTCGACCTGGTCATCTCCAACCCGCCGTACATCCCGCTCACCGAATGGGAGTACGTCGCTCCCGAGGCGCGGGACTACGACCCCGAACTCGCCCTGTTCTCCGGCGAGGACGGCTTGGACCTCATCCGCGGCCTGGAACGCACCGCACACCGACTGCTCCGCCCCGGCGGCGTCGTCGTCATCGAGCACGCGGACACACAGGGCGGCCAGGTGCCGTGGATCTTCACCGAGGAGCGGGGCTGGGCCGACGCGGCCGACCACCCCGACCTCAACAAGCGCCCGCGCTTCGCGACCGCCCGCAGGGCGATGCCGTGAGCACCCCAGAGACTGTTCACCGGAAGTACGTGTACGAGGAGGCCCGCTAGATATGGCACGGCGATACGACACCAACGACGCGACCGACCGCACGACCGGTCTGCGTGAGGCCGCGTCCGCCGTCCGCCGTGGCGAGCTCGTGGTCCTCCCGACCGACACGGTGTACGGCGTCGGCGCCGACGCGTTCTCCGCGGAGGCCGTGGGCGATCTGCTGGAGGCCAAGGGCCGGGGCCGCACCATGCCCACCCCTGTCCTCATCGGCTCCCCGAACACCCTGCACGGCCTCGTCACGGACTTCTCCGAGCTGGCCTGGGAGCTCGTCGACGCGTTCTGGCCGGGCGCGCTGACGCTGGTCGCCAAGCACCAGCCGTCCCTGCAGTGGGACCTGGGCGACACCCGGGGCACGGTGGCCGTGCGCATGCCGCTGCACCCGGTGGCGATCGAACTGCTCACGGAGGTGGGCCCGATGGCGGTCTCCTCGGCGAACCTCACGGGCCACCCCGCCCCCGAGGACTGCGACGCGGCCCAGGAGATGCTCGGCGACTCGGTCTCGGTCTACCTGGACGGCGGCCCGACGCCCGGCATCGTCCCGTCGTCGATCGTCGACGTCACGCGCGAGATCCCGCTCCTCCTCCGTGCGGGCGCCATCTCCGCGGACGAGCTGCGGAAGGTCGTACCCGACCTCGAGGTGGCGAATTGACGGCCCCTGACGCGGGGCGTGGCATAGGCAACGGGGAAGAGACGGGAGACCTGTTTGAACACGGCCTCCCTCGAGACAGCTTCCGCATCCTCCACGTCAGCACCGGCAACGTGTGCCGCTCGCCGATCACCGAGCGGTTGACCCGTCATGCCCTGGCGGACCGGCTCGGCGACCCGCTGTGGGGCGGACTGATCGTGGAGAGCGCGGGCACCTGGGGCCACGAGGGCGCGCCCATGGAGGCCAACGCGGAGACGGTCCTCGCCGACTTCGGCGCGGACGCCTCCGGCTTCACCGGCCGGGAACTGCTGGACGAACACGTGATCATGGCCGACCTGGTCCTCACCGCGACCCGCGACCACCGAGCCCAGGTCATCTCCATGGGCCACTCGGCGGGCCTGCGCACCTTCACCCTCAAGGAGTTCACCCGCCTGGTGAAGGCCATAGACTCCGCGACCCTGCCGCCCCTGGAGGACGGAGTGGTCCCACGCGCGCGTGCGTTGGTTCGTGCGGCGGCGGCTCTACGCGGGTGGCTGTTGGCGCCGACGGCGGAGGCGGACGAGGTGTATGACCCGTATGGGGCGCCGTTGACGTTTTTCCGTTCGGTGGGGGACGAGATACAGCAGGCGGTGGATCCGGTGGTGACGGCGCTGACGGGGGTGCCTGCGCGTACGTGACGCGGGCGGGACATGAGTCGGCGGACGGAGTCCGCCGCAGCGGCTCGCTGCCCGGGAGGCCCGGCAGGGCCGAGCGGTGCGAGAGCCGCGTCGGGGATAGGGCCTCCGCGACCCTGCCGCCCCTGGAGGACGGCGTGGTCCCACGCGCGCGTGCGTTGGTTCGTGCGGCGGCGGCTCTACGCGGGTGGCTGTTGGCGCCGACGGCGGAGGCGGACGAGATGCAGCAGGCGGTGGATCCGGTGGTGACGGCGCTCACCGGAGTACCTGCGAGGGCGTAACAACCGAGCACCCCACGGGCACCGGGCCTACATTGGACGTACGTCACCGTCGACGCACGCCCGGAGCCCATCATGTCGGTCACCCATACCATCGAGGCCGATGTCCTGCGCCGGCAGGACCCCGAGCTGGCCGAGATCCTGCTCGGTGAGCGCGACCGGCAGTCGACGTCGCTCCAGCTCATCGCCGCCGAGAACTTCACCTCGCCGGCCGTGCTGGCCGCGCTGGGGTCGCCGCTCGCCAACAAGTACGCCGAGGGCTATCCGGGCGCCCGGCACCACGGCGGGTGCGAGATCGTCGACGTCGCCGAACGGGTCGCCGTGGACCGCGCCAAGGCGCTGTTCGGGGCCGAGCACGCCAACGTACAGCCCCATTCGGGGTCGTCGGCCGTGCTGGCCGCGTACGCCGCGCTCCTGCGCCCCGGGGACACCGTCCTCGCACTGGGGCTGCCGTACGGTGGACACCTCACGCACGGGTCGCCCGCCAACTTCTCCGGCCGCTGGTTCGACTTCGTCGGGTACGGCGTCGACGCCGAGACCGGCCTCCTCGACTACGACCAGGCCCACACGCTGGCGCTCACGCACCGGCCCAAGGCGATCGTGTGCGGGTCCATCGCCTACCCCCGGCACATCGACTACGCCTTCTTCCGCGGACTCGCGGACGAGGTCGGGGCGTACCTCATCGCCGACGCCGCCCATCCCATCGGGCTTGTCGCCGGGGGAGCGGCGCCGAGTCCCGTGCCGTACGCCGACGTCGTCTGCGCGACGACGCACAAGGTGCTGCGCGGGCCGCGCGGCGGCATGATCCTGTGTGGCGCGGATCTCGCCGAGCGCGTCGACCGGGCCGTCTTCCCGTTCACCCAGGGCGGTGCGCAGATGCACACCATCGCCGCCAAGGCCGTCGCGTTCGGCGAGGCGGCAACACCGGCCTTCACGGCGTACGCCCATCAGGTGGTCGCCAACGCACGGGTGCTGGCGGCCGGGCTGGCCGCCGAGGGGCTCGTCGTCACCACCGGCGGCACCGACACACACCTGCTCACCGCCGACCCGGCGCCGCTCGGCGTCGACGGCCGTACCGCACGCGGCCGGCTCGCGGCGGCCGGCCTGGTCCTGGACTGCTGCGCCCTGCCGCACGGCGACTCCCGCGGCCTGCGGCTCGGCACGGCGGCCGTGACCACGCAGGGCATGGGGGAGGAGGAGACGGCCTGGATCGCCGCCCTGCTCGCGGGCGTGCTGCGGGGCGAGACCGATCACCAGAAGGCGCGTGAAGAAGTGCGGGAGCTGACCGGTAGATTTCCGCCGTATCCCGGCTGAGGCGGGGTAGACGCGACTGCGTACACAGCCACGCGTGCAACTATCGTCGCTACCCGGTAGTCCCCACACATATGCGTCACGTACGAGTCCGTCGCTAGGGTGTGGGGCTGACATGGCCAGCGAGACCTGTGGGGAAGCCCGTGCGTGAATACCTGCTGACGCTCTGCATCACGGCCGCGGTGACGTATCTGCTGACAGGGCCGGTACGTAAGTTCGCGATCGTGGCCGGAGCGATGCCGGAGATCCGGGCGCGCGACGTGCACCGCGAACCCACTCCGCGGCTCGGCGGTATCGCGATGTTCTTCGGCCTGTGCGCGGGCCTGCTGGTCGCCGACCATCTCACCAACCTCAGCGCGGTCTTCGAGAAGTCCAACGAACCGAGAGCGCTGCTCTCCGGAGCGGCGCTGATCTGGCTGATCGGTGTCCTGGACGACAAGTTCGAGATCGACGCCCTGATCAAGCTGGGCGGCCAGATGATCGCCGCCGGCGTCATGGTCATGCAGGGTCTGACGATCCTGTGGCTGCCGATTCCGGGCTTCGGCTCGGTCGCGCTGACCCAGGGGCAGGGCACCCTGCTGACGGTCGCGCTGGTCGTCATCACCATCAACGCGGTCAACTTCGTCGACGGCCTGGACGGCCTCGCGGCCGGCATGGTGTGCATCGCGTCGACCGCGTTCTTCCTGTACGCCTACCGGATCTGGTACTCGTACGGCATCGAGGCCGCCGCCCCGGCCACCCTGTTCGCGGCGATCCTGATGGGCATGTGCCTGGGCTTCCTGCCGCACAACATTCACCCGGCGCGGATCTTCATGGGCGACTCCGGCTCGATGCTGATCGGCCTGGTCCTGGCCGCGGGCGCCATCTCGATCACCGGCCAGATCGACCCGGACGCGCTGAACCTGTACGCGGGCTCCGAGAAGGAGGCCGTGCACCAGACGGTCCCCGTCTACATCCCGCTGCTGCTGCCGCTGACGATCATCGCGGTGCCGGCCGCCGACCTGGTGCTGGCGATCGTGCGCCGCACCTGGCGCGGCCAGTCGCCGTTCGCTGCGGACCGGGGCCACCTGCACCACCGGCTGCTGGAGATCGGCCACTCGCACAGCCGGGCCGTGCTGATCATGTACTTCTGGTCGGCGCTGATCGGGTTCGGCTCGCTCGCGTACTCCGTCAACTCGGCTTCCATGTGGATCGTGCTGAGCGTCGTGTTCCTCAGCGCGATCGGCCTGGTACTGCTCCTGCTGCCGCGCTTCACGCCGCGTGCCCCGCGGTGGGCCGAGGCCTTCGTGCCGCCGCGCTACCGCCGCAGCAAGGTCGTCGCCAGCGTCACCGAGCCGGAGTCCGGGCCGGAGGCCGAGGCCGAGTCCGAGGCCGAGGAATCCGGGCACGAGCCCGCACCCGAAACCCGCACGCCGGTCGCCGCCGGTGTGGCGCGCGTCAACGGCGCGACCGCGCTGGGTGCCCGATCACAGTCAAGGTAAGAATCTGACGAGAGCATTGCCAAACCGTGGGGGAACGAAGCGGCCTAATACCAGACAAGAAGGCCGCTTTCCTGCACAGGCGCGCACTGTCACTCTCATGTGTGACGTCGAGCACACCAAGTAGGTAAAGACCTCATCAAATAGTTTGTGATACGGTTCACGAGAACCCCCGGATAGAGCCGAAGGACCGCAGTGCGACGGTCCGTTGGTGTGAGGTCTTCACTCTCGTCCCGGGGCTACGCTCGTCCATGACGACACCCCTGCCCCCCTGCGAAAGCGGAGTTGCCGCCATGCCGTCCAATGACGTCCGGAACCTTCTGCAGACCGCTGTGCCCACAGCGGCTGCCGGTGCGGTCGCCGTCGCCGTCAGTGGAGTGGTCGCGGGCGGTAAGGGGGCGCTCGGCGCAGCCGTCGGCGTGGTGCTGGCCGTCCTCTTCATGGGGATCGGCCTGTACGTCCTGCAGTGGACGGCGAAAACGCTCCCGCAGCTGTTCCAGGCCATGGGGCTGATGCTCTACGTCGCCCAGCTCCTGCTGCTCCTGATCTTCGTCACCCTCTTCAAGGACACCTCTCTCTTCAACGCGAGGGCGTTCGCCGCCTCGCTCGTTGTCGCGACGGTCGTGTGGATGGCTGCGCAGGCTCGTGCGCATATGAAGGCCAAGATTTTCTACATCGACCCCGACTCCGGGAAGAGCGAGAAGTCCGAGAAGACGGGGCCGTCGTCGTGAGGGGTAGGGCCGGGATAAAGGCCAGGGGGATCTCCTGCTATCGTCCGGTGCCAACTGCGGCATCGCGGGCGCGGGCATCTGAGCTGACGCCTGCTCAATCGCGAGGCTCGATGCCCCACAGCCGCCCCCACATCCGTAACACCAATCCGGTGCCGACCCGCGGTTTCGTGCCGCGCCGACACAACGAGGTTGCCGTACCCATGCGTCACGCCGAAGGAGCCCGTGGTGAGTGCTGACCAGACCCAGCTCGCCTTTGACTGGAGCTGTCGGATCATGTCCGACAACGGGTGTGGTTTTCCGGCTCCGGGCCTGCACTCATTCCTGTTCCAGCCGATCGCCGAGGTCGGTGGGTTCGAGTTCAACAAGGTGATGCTGCTCGCGCTCATCACCACCGTTCTTGTCGTCGCGTTCTTCTGGGCCGCCTTCGGCAAGGCCAGGGTCGTCCCGGGCAAGCTGCAGATGGTCGGTGAGGCCGGCTACGACTTCGTACGCCGCGGCATCGTCTACGAGACCCTCGGCAAGAAGGAGGGCGAGAAGTACGTCCCCCTGATGGTCTCGCTGTTCTTCTTCATCTGGATCATGAACATCTGGTCCGTGATTCCGCTGGCCCAGTTCCCGGTGTCGTCGATCATCGCGTTCCCGATCGTGCTGGCCGCGGTCGTCTGGATCCTGTGGGTCTCGCTGACCTTCAAGCGTCACGGCTTCGTCGGCGGCCTCAAGAACCTCACCGGCTACGACAAGTCGCTCGGTGCTGTGCTGCCGCTCGTGATGGTCATCGAGTTCCTCTCGAACCTCTTCGTCCGGCCGTTCACGCACGCGGTGCGACTGTTCGCGAACATGTTCGCCGGTCACCTGATGCTGGTGATGTTCACCGTCGCCTCCTGGTACCTGCTGAACAGCTGGATGATCCCGGCGGCCGGTATCTCGTTCGTGATGACGATCACCATGATCCTCTTCGAGCTCTTTGTGCAGGCAGTCCAGGCGTACGTCTTCGTGCTCCTTGCCTGCTCCTACATTCAGGGCGCTCTCGCCGAGCACCACTGAGTAGCACCGCCCCCAAGCCCCAGAACGTCCGGTGGCCAACCCCCGCCGGTCCAAGAAAGAGAAGGAAGAATCAGCATGGCTGCCACTGAGACCCTCGCCGCTGTCACCGGTTCGCTCGGCTCCATCGGTTACGGCCTCGCCGCCATCGGCCCCGGCGTCGGCGTCGGCATCATCTTCGGTAACGGCACCCAGGCGCTCGCCCGTCAGCCCGAGGCGGCCGGCCTGATCCGCGCCAACCAGATCCTCGGCTTCGCCTTCTGTGAGGCGCTCGCCCTCATCGGCATCGTTATGCCGTTCGTGTTCGGTCGCTAAGCCCTTAGCCACCTGACACTTTTCGACGAAAGGCACTGATGTGATCGCCAACCTGGTACAGCTGGCGGCCGAGGAAGAGCAGAGCCCGCTCATTCCTCCGGGCCCCGAGCTGCTCGTCGGCACCATCGCCTTCGCCATCGTGTTCTTCTTCTTCTGGAAGAAGCTGCTTCCGAACATCAACAAGGTTCTGGAAGAGCGCCGCGAGGCGATCGAGGGTGGTATTGAGAAGGCCGAGGCGGCGCAGGTCGAGGCGCAGAGCGTCCTCGAGCAGTACAAGGCCCAGCTCGCCGAGGCCCGGCACGAGGCCGCGCGTCTGCGCCAGGAGGCGCAGGAGCAGGGCGCCACGCTCATCGCCGAGATGCGCGCGGAAGGCCAGCGGCAGCGCGAGGAGATCGTCGCCGCCGGTCACGCCCAGATCGAGGCCGACCGCAAGGCCGCCTCGTCCGCGCTGCGTCAGGACGTCGGCAAGCTCGCCACCGACCTGGCCGGCAAGCTCGTCGGTGAGTCCCTCGAGGACCACGCCCGGCAGAGCCGCGTGATCGACCGCTTCCTCGACGGACTCGACGAGGCCGCGACGAAGGCCGAGGCGAGTCGATGACAGCGCACGGAGCGAGCCGCGAGGCAACCGCAGCCGCGCGTGAGCGTCTCGACGCGCTGACGGACAACACGTCCGTGGACGCCGGCAAGCTCGCCGACGAGCTGGCCTCCGTCACCGCGCTGCTCAACCGCGAGGTCTCGCTGCGTCGGGTCCTCACCGACCCGGCGCAGGCCGGTGAGGCCAAGGCCGAGCTGGCCCAGCGCCTGCTCGGCGGCCAGGTCAGCGGCGAGACCGCCGACCTGCTGGCCGGCATGGTGCGCTCCCGCTGGACGCAGTCGCGCCACCTGGTGGACGCGCTGGAGGAGCTGGCGAACACCGCCGACCTCACCGCCGCCCAGCGGGCGGGCACGCTCGACGACGTCGAGGACGAGCTGTTCCGGTTCGGCCGGATCGTCTCCTCGAACACCGAGCTGCGCGCCGCGCTGACCGACCGCGCCGCGACGGCCTCGGCCAAGGGCGAGCTGCTGGGCAGCCTGCTCGGCGGCCGGGCCAAGGCGACGACCGAGCGTCTGGTGACGCGTCTTGTGACCGCGCCGCGTGGACGTAGCCTGGAGTCGGGACTGGACTCCCTGTCCAAGCTCGCCGCCGAGCGCCGGGACCGCATGGTGGCCGTCGTCACCTCGGCGGTGCCGCTGAGCGACCCGCAGAAGCAGCGCCTGGGCGCCGCCCTCGCGAAGCTCTACGGCCGCCGGATGCACCTCAACCTCGACGTGGACCCCGAGGTCCTCGGCGGGATCCGGGTGCAGGTCGGCGACGAGGTCATCAACGGCTCCCTCGCGGACCGCATCGAGGACGCCGGCCGCCGTCTGGCGGGCTAGCAGCGACTCGCAACTTAATACGCAGTACGTACTTACGGCCCTGGTTGGGCCGTGCAGAAGAATCCTGGGGGTCGCCCCCAGACCCCCAAAGTGAAACTTCGGGCCCAACAAGGAGAGCAGGGAACCCAGATGGCGGAGCTCACGATCCGGCCGGAGGAGATCCGGGACGCGCTGGAGAACTTCGTCCAGTCGTACAAGCCGGACGCGGCCTCGCGCGAGGAGGTCGGTACGGTCACCCTTGCCGGCGACGGCATCGCGAAGGTCGAGGGTCTGCCCTCGGCCATGGCCAACGAACTGCTGAAGTTCGAGGACGGCACCCTCGGCCTCGCCCTCAACCTCGAGGAGCGCGAGATCGGTGCCATCGTCCTCGGTGAGTTCAGCGGCATCGAGGAGGGTCAGCCGGTCTCCCGTACCGGTGAGGTCCTCTCCGTGGCCGTCGGCGAGGGCTACCTCGGCCGCGTCGTCGACCCGCTCGGCAACCCGATCGACGGCCTCGGCGAGATCGAGACGTCCGGCCGCCGCGCCCTCGAGCTGCAGGCTCCGGGCGTCATGGCCCGTAAGTCGGTGCACGAGCCGATGGAGACCGGCTACAAGGCCGTCGACGCGATGACCCCGATCGGCCGTGGCCAGCGTCAGCTGATCATCGGTGACCGCCAGACCGGCAAGACCGCCCTGGCCGTCGACACGATCATCAACCAGCGCGACAACTGGCGCTCGGGCGACCCGACGAAGCAGGTCCGCTGCGTCTACGTCGCCATCGGTCAGAAGGGCTCGACCATCGCCTCCGTGCGTGGCGCCCTCGAAGAGGCCGGCGCGCTGGAGTACACGACCATCGTCGCCGCCCCGGCGTCCGACCCGGCCGGCTTCAAGTACCTGGCGCCGTACACCGGCTCGGCCATCGGCCAGCAGTGGATGTACGAGGGCAAGCACGTCCTCATCATCTTCGACGACCTCTCGAAGCAGGCCGACGCCTACCGCGCCGTGTCCCTGCTGCTGCGCCGCCCGCCGGGCCGTGAGGCCTACCCGGGTGACGTCTTCTACCTGCACTCCCGTCTGCTGGAGCGCTGCGCGAAGCTCTCCGACGAGATGGGGGCCGGCTCGATGACCGGTCTGCCGATCGTCGAGACCAAGGCCAACGACGTCTCGGCGTTCATCCCGACCAACGTCATCTCCATCACCGACGGCCAGTGCTTCCTGGAGTCGGACCTGTTCAACGCCGGTCAGCGCCCCGCGCTGAACGTCGGTATCTCCGTCTCCCGAGTCGGTGGTTCCGCGCAGCACAAGGCGATGAAGCAGGTCTCCGGCCGTCTGCGCGTGGACCTCGCCCAGTTCCGTGAGCTGGAGGCGTTCGCCGCCTTCGGTTCCGACCTGGACGCCTCGTCGAAGGCGCAGCTGGAGCGCGGTCAGCGCATGGTCGAGCTGCTCAAGCAGGCTCAGTACCAGCCGATGGCCACCGAGGACCAGGTCGTCTCCGTCTGGGCCGGTACCACCGGCAAGATGGACGAGGTGCCGGTCAACGACATCCGCCGCTTCGAGAAGGAGCTCCTCGAGTACCTGCACCGCAAGGAGCAGGGCCTCATGACCTCCATCAAGGAGGGCGGCAAGATGTCCGACGACACCCTGCAGGCCATCGCCGACGCGATCGTGGACTTCAAGAAGCAGTTCGAGACGTCGGACGGCAAGCTGCTCGGCGAGGAAACCCCTGCCGCTGCGGGCAAGTGACGACGGAAGGGACCTGACTCATGGGAGCCCAGCTCCGGGTCTACAAGCGTCGCATCAAATCCGTCACCGCGACCAAGAAGATCACCAAGGCGATGGAGATGATCGCCGCCTCGCGCGTCGTCAAGGCGCAGCGCAAGGTGGCGGCCTCCACGCCGTACGCGACCGAGCTCACCCGCGCGGTCACGGCGGTCGGAACCGGTTCGAACACCAAGCATCCGCTGACCACGGAGGCTGAGACGGCGACCCGTTCCGCGGTGCTGCTCCTCACGAGCGACCGCGGACTGGCCGGCGCTTTCAACTCCAACGCCATCAAGGCGGCGGAGCAGCTGACCGCCCGTCTCGAGGCCGAGGGCAAGGAGGTCGACACGTACATCGTCGGCCGCCGAGGTCTGGCCCACTACAACTTCCGTGAGCGCAAGGTCTCGGAGTCGTGGTCGGGCTTCACCGACGAGCCCACGTACGCGGACGCGAAGAAGGTCGCCGTTCCGCTGATCGAGGCCATCGAGAAGGAGACGGCGGACGGCGGCGTGGACGAACTCCACATCGTCTACACCGAGTTCGTCTCGATGATGACGCAGACGGCGGTCGACAGCCGACTGCTGCCGCTTCGCCTCGAAGAGGTCGCGGAGGAGTCTCACACCAAGGGCGAAATCCTTCCGCTGTACGACTTCGAGCCGTCGGCGGAGGACGTCCTCGACGCCCTCCTGCCGAGGTACGTCGAGAGCCGTATCTACAACGCGCTGCTCCAGTCGGCCGCCTCCAAGCACGCGGCCACCCGCCGCGCGATGAAGTCGGCGACCGACAACGCGGGAGACCTGATCACCTCGCTCTCCCGACTTGCCAACGCGGCCCGACAGGCCGAAATCACCCAGGAAATCAGCGAGATCGTCGGTGGCTCCGCAGCCCTGGCCGACGCGACCGCGGGGAGTGACAGGTAATGACGACGACAGTTGAGACGGCCGCTGCCACGGGCCGCGTCGCCCGGGTCATCGGCCCGGTCGTCGACGTGGAATTCCCCGTCGACGCGATGCCGGAGATCTACAACGCCCTTCATGTCGAGGTGGCCGACCCGGCCAACGCCGGCGAGAAGAAGACGCTGACCCTGGAGGTCGCCCAGCACCTGGGTGACGGCCTGGTCCGCACCATCTCGATGCAGCCCACCGACGGTCTGGTCCGCCAGGCCACGGTGACCGACACCGGCTCGGGCATCAGCGTCCCGGTCGGCGACTTCACCAAGGGCAAGGTGTTCAACACCCTCGGTGAGGTGCTGAACGTCGACGAGACCTACGAGGGCGAGCGCTGGTCCATCCACCGCAAGGCCCCGGCCTTCGACCAGCTCGAGTCCAAGACCGAGATGTTCGAGACCGGCCTGAAGGTCGTCGACCTTCTCACCCCGTACGTCAAGGGCGGCAAGATCGGTCTGTTCGGTGGTGCCGGTGTCGGCAAGACCGTGCTGATCCAGGAAATGATCATGCGTGTCGCCAACCTCCACGAGGGCGTCTCCGTCTTCGCGGGCGTCGGTGAGCGCACCCGTGAGGGCAACGACCTCATCGCGGAGATGGAAGAGTCCGGCGTTCTGGACAAGACCGCGCTGGTCTTCGGCCAGATGGACGAGCCCCCGGGCACCCGTCTCCGGGTGGCCCTGGCCGGTCTGACCATGGCGGAGTACTTCCGCGATGTGCAGAAGCAGGACGTGCTGTTCTTCATCGACAACATCTTCCGCTTCACCCAGGCCGGTTCCGAGGTGTCCACCCTGCTCGGCCGTATGCCGTCCGCGGTGGGTTACCAGCCGAACCTGGCCGACGAGATGGGTCAGCTCCAGGAGCGGATCACCTCGACGCGTGGTCACTCGATCACCTCGATGCAGGCGATCTACGTCCCCGCGGACGACCTGACCGACCCGGCCCCGGCCACCACCTTCGCCCACCTCGACGCGACGACGGTTCTCTCCCGTCCGATCTCCGAGAAGGGCATCTACCCGGCCGTGGACCCGCTGGACTCCACGTCCCGCATCCTGGACCCGCGGTACATCGCGCAGGACCACTACGACGCCGCCATGCGCGTCAAGACGATCCTGCAGAAGTACAAGGACCTCCAGGACATCATCGCGATCCTCGGTATCGACGAGCTCGGCGAGGAGGACAAGCTCGTCGTCCACCGTGCCCGTCGCGTGGAGCGCTTCCTGTCCCAGAACACCCACGCCGCCAAGCAGTTCACCGGCGTCGACGGTTCGGACGTCCCGCTGGAGGAGTCGATCGCGGCCTTCAACGCGATCTGCGACGGCGAGTACGACCACTTCCCGGAGCAGGCGTTCTTCATGTGCGGTGGCCTCGAGGACCTCAAGGCCAACGCCAAGGAGCTGGGCGTCTCCTGAGCTCGGAGCTCACAGTGAGCCGCGTGCTCACGCCAGAGGGGGCGGGGTGCGTCCCGCCCCCTCTTCCACGCCTACTAGAATTGACCCCAACACCCGGCACAACCGCCGGGTGGTGACCCGAGGAGCCACCCTTGGCTGCTGAGCTGCACGTCGCGCTGGTCGCCGCCGACCGTGAGGTCTGGTCGGGCCAGGCCACCCTGGTCGTCGCGCGCACCACGTCCGGCGACATCGGCGTCATGCCCGGTCACCAGCCGCTGCTCGGTGTGCTGGAGTCGGGCCCGGTGACCATCCGTACGAGTGAAGGCGGGACCGTCATCGCCGCGGTGCACGGCGGTTTCATCTCGTTCGCGGACGACAAGCTGTCGCTGCTGGCCGAGATCGCCGAGCTTTCGGACGAGATCGACGTCCAGCGCGCGGAGCGGGCGCTCGAGCGCGCGAAGTCGGAGGAGGACGCCTCCGCCGAGCGTCGTGCGGAGGTCCGACTGCGTGCGGCGACGACGCGCTGACACAGCGCGTTGCGATGACGTCACTCAGCCGCGGCTGGAACCGGAGTAATCCGGTGCCCGCCGCGGCTGAGGCAGATATGGATGTTTTTTCCGTTCCGTTACCTAGGAGACGAGGAGGTCGGTGTCGATGGTCCTCGCTCTGACTGTGTGCGGAATTGTCGTCGCCCTTGTGGTGCTGGGGCTTTTCGTCTTCGGCCTGCGCCGCAGACTCATCCAGCGCTCCGGTGGCACCTTCGACTGCAGCCTCCGCTGGGACGTGCCGGAGAAACCCGACACCAGCGGCAAGGGCTGGAGCTACGGCGTCGCCCGCTACAGCGGCGACCGCATCGAGTGGTACCGCGTCTTCTCCTACGCCCCCCGGCCGCGCCGCATCCTGGAGCGCGCCGCGATCGAGGTGGCCGGCCGCCGGCTCCCGGAGGGCGAGGAGGAGCTGGCGCTGCTCTCCGACCACGTGATCCTGACCTGTCTGCACCGGGGCACGCGTCTCGAACTCGCGATGAGCGAAGACGCGCTGACCGGTTTCCTCGCGTGGCTGGAAGCAGCCCCGCCCGGTCAGCGCGTCAACGTCGCCTAGCGAACTTCTTTACGACAGCCCGCTGTTGATGGCGTTCACCAGCTCACCATTGCTCGTGTCGCCGCTGAACTCCCAGAAGAACGCGCCGCCAAGACCCTGGGACTTGGCCCACGCCATCTTCGTACCGATGGTGGCGGGAGTGTCGTACGACCACCAGTTGCTGCCGCAGTGGGCGTAGGCCGTGCCGGCGATCGTGCCGGTGGCCGGGCAGGACGCCTTGAGGATCTTGTAGTCCTCGATGCCCGCCTCGTAGGTTCCGGTCGCCGGGCCCGTGGCCGTGCCGCCGGGGGCGGACTGGGTGACGCCGGTCCAGCCGCGGCCGTAGAAGCCGATGCCGAGCAGCAGCTTGCCCCCCTGGACGCCCTTGGCCTTGAGCTTGGCGATCGCGGCGGCAGAGTTGAAGCTGGCGTTCGGGATGCCGTTGTACGAGGTCAGCGGCGAGTGCGGGGCGGTCGGGCCGGTCCTGTCCCAGGCGCCGAAGTAGTCGTACGTCATCACGTTGTACCAGTCGACGTACCGCGCGGCGCCGCCGTAGTCGGCCGCGTCGATCTTGCCGCCGTCCGAGCCGTCCGCGGTGATCGCGGCGGTGACCAGGTAGTCGGAGCCGAACTCGGAGCGCAGGCCCCGCATCAGGTTCGCGAAGGCCGCGGGGCCGCTGGTGTCGCAGGTCAGGCCGCAGGCGTTCGGGTACTCCCAGTCGATGTCGATGCCGTCGAAGACATCGGCCCAGCGCGGGTCCTCGACCACGGCCTTGCAGGAGGCGGCGAAGGCGGCCGGGTTCTGTGCTGCCTGACCGAAGCCGCCGGAGTAGGTCCAGCCGCCGAAGGAGTACAGCACCTTGATGTGCGGGTACTTGGCCTTGAGCTGGCGGAGCTGGTTGAAGTTGCCGCGCAGCGGCTGGTCCCAGGTGTCGGCGGTGCCGCTGACGGACTGGTCGGCGGTGTAGGCCTTGTCGTAGGCGGCGTAGGTGTCGTCGACGACGCACTTGCCGTCCTTGACGTTGCCGAACGCGTAGTTGATGTGCGTGATCTTCGACGCCGAGCCGGAGGTCACCAGGTTCTTGACATGGTAGTTGCGGCCGTAGACGCCCCACTCGGTGAAGTAGCCGAGCTTGACCTTGTCGCCGGTCGGCGGTTCCGTGGTGCCGCCGGTGGTGCGCACGGCGACGGCGCGGCCGGCCGGGCCGGTCTGGCCGGCGGTGTCGCGGGCCCGGACCGAGTACGAGTAGTCGGTGCCGGCGGTGAGGCCCGTGTCGGTGTACGACGTGGTCGTGACCGTCGCGACCTTGGCGCCGTCGCGCAGGACGTCGTAGTTCTTGATGCCCTTGTCGTCGGTGGCCGCGCTCCAGGTGAGCTTCACCGAGGTGTCGGTGACGGCGGAGGCGGTGGGGGTGCCGGGCGCGGAGGGGGCCGCGTCACCGGGGACGGACGTGCCGTCGCAGCTGCCGCCGTTCAGCTTGCAGTTGGCGGGGGAGCCGGAGCCGGTGCCGTTGAAGCCGAAGGAGACGGAGGCGCCGGGGGCGAGGGTGCCGTTCCAGGACTTGTTCTTCGCGGTCCAGTGCGTGCCGGAGGAGGTGACGTCGGTGTCCCAGGCGGAGGTGACGGACGTACCGGAGGGGAAGTCCCACTCGACCGTCCAGGAGGTGAGGGCGGTGGTGCCGGTGTTCTTCACCGTCCACTTGCCCTCGAAGCCGGTGCCCCAGTCGGAGGCCTTGGTGTAGGTCGCGGTGGCGGACGTCGCGGCCTGGGCGGGGCCCGCGAGGCCGACCATTCCGGCCAGCGGGAGCAACAGGGTCGCCAGCCCTGCCAGGGCTCTGTGTCTGAAGCGCATGCTGCGCCTCCTTGTGGAGTTGTCGGGGAGGGGTGGGCGTGACTGAGCCTTCACGCCCACGGTGCCGCGAGAATAGAAAGGTCTGGACCATAGGTCAATAGGTCTGGACCAGTCACCTGCTCCTCGGCCTCCCTTGCCGTCCCCCCTGGCCCCTGGCGACTCAGACTCCCAACTCCTGTGCCAGCACCGCTGCTTGCACCCGGCTCCGCAGCTCCAGCTTCCCCAGCAGCGTCTCAGATGAGCTTAGGTTTCCTGGGCGGGGCCGGGTTTTCGGCCCGGTCCCGGTGGAAACGTGATCTCGGCTGTGGTCCCGGCCGCCCGTGTCGTGTGACGGGGGTGGCATGGGTGTGCAGGTGGAAACCTGCGCCGAGTCTGGCCCCGCGTGGCTGGTGCCGGGTGGGGGTGCTCATCGTGTGCGGTGCCTGCCCCCTGTCCCGCCGCTGGATGCGGCGGGCTGGTGACTGGGGCATCCTCCCCGCCGGACGCTTTCCACCCGGGGCATTGGCTCCGGGTGGGGCGGGGACCCTGCGTCGCTTCCTGGGCACAGGGCGGTTTCTCGTCGGGCCCGCCTTCGTCCGGTCCTGGGCAGCAGCAGACTGGCGCAGGGTCGGGGCGTGCAGGGCGGCCGTGACATCGATGGTGGGCGGCAGCCGGAACCTGATCACCACGGAGTGCCAGTCGGCGCGGGTGCGCGGATCGGGCCGCACCGGCAGGCGCACGGTCAAAACCGCGTAGCGGGCCGGGTCCTGATCGCAGCGGGCCAGCGTGGCCAGCTGCTTGTCCGCGGCGGCCAGCACCACCTGATGGCCGCCGCCCGGCGCGGCCTCCAGCTCGCACAGGTCGGCGGGCAGCCGACCATGGGCTGCCTGGAAGGCGGCGCTCTGCCGGGTCCGGGCGAGCAGCACCGAAGCCGCGACGGCCTGCCCGTCCGGCAACGCCTCCCGCAACGACTCCCACTCACTCTCGGTACGCCGCATCGGATCGGGGCCGGCCGGCCAGGTCGCCAGCACTGCATCGGTGAGCTCGGTGCGCCACCAGGCCGAGCGCAGCGCCCGCCCGGCCTGCTCCTCGGCAACCCGCCGCACCCGGTCAGGAACGTACAGGCCTTCGGGCACAGTGGCCGCCCAGCCCAGCATGCGCAGCGCCATCCACGCATTCGACGGCAGTCGCACACCCGACAGGTCCCGCCCGGAGGCGAGTTGGGCCAGGTCGGGGCGGTTCCAGTGGGCGCGGGTCACTGAAGTGCACATGCTCTCGACCAGAGCCGTAAGCCAGCCCACCCGCCCGGCCAGCACGCCGGTGTCCAAAACTTCGCCGGTGACGGCATCCAGGCCACGGAACGCGGACGCCGACGCACACGCCACCCACTCCGTCTCCCCCTCACCCAGCTGGACCTTCCGCCGCACCCCGTCACCCCGCCCGGCCACCCAAGACTGCCGTCCGATCATCGAACTCACATACACAACGCGCTCCGCCCAGAAAGGTCACGCAGCCACCAGAAGAGCCCCGAATAGACCGGAAGGATCACAGCAACACCAAGGAAACCCAAGCCAATCGGTCCGCTGTCAGTGACCCTGCTGACGTGTGTCTTCACCGTCGCATGTCCAGACGGGCTGCGATGTCCGCGTTGGACAGGCCTTCGCCAGGCAGGACAGCACCTCGCGCTCGCGGCGGGTGAGGGCGTCCAGGATCGCGGGATCGGCCGTGCTCTCGCGTACGGGCTTGGTGGCGAACTCGGCGATCAGGCGTCGGCCCGGAGCGGGATGCGGCCAAGCTGCCCTAACGCTCCCCGCCCGGCACCCACAGCACGTCCCCGACGTCCTTGTTGGCCGTCCGGGCCAGGATGAAGAGCAGGTCGGACAGCCGGTTGAGGTAGGTCGCCGTGAGGGGGTTCATCGTCTCGCCGTGGACCTCCATCGCGGCCCACGTGGAGCGCTCGGCCCGGCGGACGACGGTGCAGGCGTGGTGCAGCAGGGTCGCGCCCGGCAGGCCCCCCGGGAGGATGAAGGACCGCAGCTTCTCCAGCTGCTCGTTGAAGTGGTCGCAGTCCGCCTCCAGGCGGTCGATGTAGAACTGCTCCACCCTGAGCGGCGGGAACTCCGGGTTCTCCACCACCGGCGTCGACAGGTCCGCACCCACGTCGAACAGGTCGTTCTGCACGCGGGTGAGGACCTTGACGATCTCCTCGTCCAGGCCGCCCAGCGCGATCGCTGTACCGATCACCGCGTTCGCCTCGTTGGCGTCCGCGTACGCGGAGATCCGCAGATCGGTCTTGGCGACCCGGCTCATGTCGCCGAGGGCGGTGGTGCCCTGGTCGCCGGTCCTGGTGTAGATGCGCGTCAGATTGACCATGTGGTCAGGGTAAGCGCCCTCAGGGTCGCCAGAACGTCCGTGTGTCTGCGGTTCTGGGTTGGCGCTCAAGTCGGAGCGCCCGTGAGCGTCACGGCATGGGAATGAGAGTTCGTGTGGCGAACGGGTGACCTTTACGTGCGGCGCTCGTTGTCTGTGGTGACGGAGCTTTCGACGTCGACTGGGGGGTGTCTGGTGAAGGTCACTCGTATCGCCTGCAGCAAGAATCTCAATGCCCATAAGTACGGGCAACTTGCTGAGCAGGCCCGGCGTCTTGGCCAGGTGCGCTCCTTGGCGTGGCGGAAGTACGGGGCACTGGCTGGTGTTGGTGTCTCTGACCGGACCATCCGTGACCAATGGATGAAGGACGGCACTGCCGAGACCTTCGGGGTGCTCGCCACCGACTGGAAGGAGACGCTGCGGGACGCGGTTGCCGACATCAAGGCGAACCGTGAGGCTGCCAAGGCCTTGGTCCGGCAGACGATCCGGCGCCGCACCACTGACGAGGCCGAGAGGAAGCGGCTCTTCACCGCGCTCAAGCGCGACCAATGGGTGGACGATCCGTATCTCTCGCGCCTGATGCGCAAGCACTGGAAGCACGGCCAGAACCGGACGGCGAATCAGATCGTGGTCCGCTCCGACCTGTATCGCACCTTCACCGTGACCGAGGGCGGCGACGTCTGGCTTGCCGTTCCTTCACTGGTTCGCCGACAACTGATCGCCATCCCGTTGAACACAACGGTCGCCCCCACCGGAACACTACGGCTGATCCTGCGTGACGGCCGGGTGGAAGTGCACTACCAGATCGACGGATCCTCCCTGAAGTCCAGTCAGCGGTCTTGCGGTACCGCAAAGATCGGCGTCGACAAGGGGTACTCGGAAGTCCTCACCGACTCCAAAAGCAACCATCACGGCCAGGAACTCGGTGGCCTGCTGCGGACAGAGTCGGACTTCCACAAGGCCAAGAACGCCCGCCGGGCAAAGATTCAGGCCGTTGCGGAGAAAGCCCGGGCGGTCGGCAACTCGGCAAAGGCCGACCGGATCACCCGAAACAACCTCGGCACCAAGAAACGCAACCGTCGGCGCCGCGCCTTCGAGGCTTGCGTCCGCTCGGTGACCTTCACAGCGGCCCGCGCCGTGATCGACAAGGCGAAGCACGTGGTGGCCGAGGATCTCACCCGCTCCTTCCCCGCAGGGAAGAAGCTGGGCAAGAACACTAACCGCCGCCTCGCCGCCTGGAACAAGGGCGTCACGGCTGAGGCACTCCACAGCGTGTCGGAGCGCAGAGGTTCTGCGCTGACGCTGGTCAACGCGGCCTATACCTCACAAGTCGCCCCCTGCTGCCGGATCCTCGGCACGCGCAAAGGGGACCGGCTTCACTGCACCCAGTGCGGGGCGGTGTGGCAGGCAGACCACGCGGGAGCGATCAACGTCCTGGAACGAGACGGTGACCCCGACATCACCCTGCACACCCCGCACCCGCGGGTGAAGCAGATCATCCAGGAACGGGCCGATCGCCGACGGACCAGACTGCCGGTCCAGGACTCCAGCACCCCAGTGCGGAGAGCGAAGTATCCGAGCCAGGCAACAAAGTTGCGGCAGCAGTAGGAAGCAGACGTGACGCGCATTACTTACCGGTCACATGGCCCCTCACGAGCGCTATTCTCCGCCAGAGAGGCTTACTTAAACAGCGTGTAAGGCGTTTCAAAGGGGAGTCGCACAGTGGCACGGAAGCTTGCCGTCATCGGCGCCGGACTCATGGGTTCCGGTATCGCCCAGGTCTCCGCGCAGGCGGGCTGGGACGTCGTCCTGCGCGACGTCACCGACGAGGCACTCAAGCGTGGCACCGACGGCATCAAGGCCTCGTACGACAAGTTCGTCAGCAAGGGCAAGCTGGAGGCGCACGACGCCGACGCGGCCCTCGCCCGGATCACCGCGACCACCGACCTGGACGCCGCCGCCGACGCGGACATAGTCGTCGAGGCCGTCTTCGAGAAGCTGGAAGTCAAGCACGAGATCTTCCGCGCCCTCGACAAGATCGTGCGCGACGACGCCGTGCTCGCCTCCAACACCTCCGCCATCCCGATCACCAAGATCGCGGCGGTGACGGAGCGCCCGGAGCGCGTCGTCGGCACGCACTTCTTCTCGCCGGTCCCGATGATGCAGCTGTGCGAACTCGTACGCGGTTACAAGACGAGCGACGAAACCCTCGCCACCGCACGGGAGTTCGCCGAGTCCGTCGGCAAGACCTGCATCGTCGTCAACCGGGATGTCGCCGGGTTCGTGACGACCCGTCTCATCTCCGCCCTCGTCGTCGAGGCCGCCAAGCTCTACGAGTCGGGCGTCGCCACCGCCGAGGACATCGACCTCGCCTGCAAGCTGGGCTTCGGCCACGCCATGGGCCCGCTCGCCACGGCGGACCTCACCGGCGTCGACATCCTGCTGCACGCCACCAGCAACATCTACACCGAGTCCCAGGACGAGAAGTTCGCTCCGCCGGAGCTGATGCGCCGGATGGTTGACGCCGGTGACATCGGGCGCAAGAGCGGGCAGGGCTTCTACAAGCACTGAAACCGCACATGCCCCTGGGGCATCACACCCATGGGTGAATTCGGTATCGGTTCGCTTACAGACGGCAACCTCTTGCCGCCGAACACAGTCAGAGGTTGCAACACCGGCCTTTCACTTCCGCGGAGCACAAGACGACGCACGGGGAGCGCATATGTTCATCAGGGGCGACCACGCCGAGCTGGTCGTCGGGGGCCGCCTCGACGTCCGCAGCGCGGCGGACGCCCGTACGGTCCTGCACACGGCCGTCGACGACGGAGTCGGTGATCTGGTGCTGGACCTGTCCGAGCTGGACTCCTGGGACGCCACCGGACTCGGTGTGATCATGGGGGCCCACCGACGGGCCGGCCGCTGCGGCCGGCGCCTGGTGCTGCGCGACGTACCGCCGCAGATGCAGCGCCTGCTGGTGGCCACCCGCCTGCACCGGATCCTGGCGATCGAGGGCGGCATCGGGGTGGAGTCACTGCCCCGGGTGTGACACCCGGCACGACAATCCTCACGAGACTGTGACGTCTCGGACGGCGCGGTACCCCGGGCTGTCGTAGATACTGTGCAAAGGTTTAGGGTTCGGCTGCCCGCGATGTCAAAACCCTTCGAGCGGGCCCGGACCAGAAGCGACAGCGCGGTGTGCAGCAAGGCCGGGAGGGGCTCGGCACACGACGCTTTTGGGGGGCTTGAACCTATGGACCCGAACAACCGGGGACCCGAGGAGTACGGCCACGACGGTGACGGCGGCACGCCGCGCCCGCGTCCGCCCAGGGATTCCCTCACGTCCGACTTCGGACAGCACACGCCCGCACTCGCCCGCACGGTGCAGCTCGTCTCGGGCGACTACCTGCTCACCGTCAATCCCGTCGACGGCAGCGAGATCGAGGTCTGCCCGCCGGGGGAGCGGCCGGCCCGGCCGCAGAAGCTGGCCCCGGCCGAGCGCGCCGAGACCGACCGCGCCGCCAAACCACCCGTACCGCCCGGACCGGTCCGGCCCGAGCTGCCGCTGCTGGCCCGCCAGGACGAGCGCGAACAGCTGGTACGGCTGCTCGCCCGCGGCCGCTCGGTCCGCCTCGTCGGCCCCGGCGGGTCCGGCCGCACCAGCCTCCTCGACCTCGTCGCCGAGGACTGCGCGGACCTCGCCCCCGACGGCGTCGTCCGCCTCACCGGCTTCAGCCGCTCGCCCGACGACCTGCTGTACGACCTCTTCTACGCCGTTCACGACGCGCCCCTGCACCGCCCGGAACAGGACGAACTGCTCGCCTGCGTCCGGGAGATCGGCGCGGTCGTCGTCCTGGACGACATCGAGTTCGGCGGTGCCGCGCTCGACGAACTGCTCGACGCCACGCCCGAGTGCGCGTTCCTGATCGGCGCCACACCCGACGTACCCGCGCCGCCCGCCGACTCCGGCCTCGAGGACGTCGTCCTCGACGGCCTCGAGCGTGCGGCCGGCCTGGAGCTCCTGGAGCGTGCCGTCGGCCGGGTCCTCACCGAGGACGAGGCCAACTGGGCCGGCGACCTGTGGTTCGAGTCCGAGGGGCTGCCGCTGCGGTTCGTGCAGGCCGGCGCCCTGCTGCGGCAGCGCGACCGGCTGCGGGCCGACGCGGACGCCGTCGACGAGTACGGCGTCTTCCAGGACGTACCGCCGGTCGACGCGCCCTTCGACACCGACGGCGGCGAGGACGTACCGCTGCCGTCCCTCGGCGAGGCCGCCGGTCCCGCGCGGCTGCTCGCCTCCCGGCTCAGCGCCTCGGCGCGGGCCACCCTGCGGTTCGCCGTCGCGCTCGGCGGCGAGGTGCCGCACCAGGCGCATCTGCCCGCACTGGTCGGCGACACCCACGCGGACGCCGCGCTGGGCGAGCTGACCGACTGCGGGCTGGTCTCGCCGGTCGGCTCCCGCTACCGGCTCGCCGCCGGGGTGCAGACCCAGCTGGAGGCCGCCGGGTACGCCGACGACATCGACGCCCAGGCCCTGGCCGCCGCGCAGCACTACGCCTGGTGGGCCGGGCACCCCTCGGTCACTCCGGAGCGGGTGTGCGCCGAGGCGGACGCCGTGCTCGCCGCGCTGGACATCCTGGTGCCGGGCACCACACCGCCCGCCGAGGGCGAGGAGAACGCCACCGTCCGGCTGGCCCGCACGGCGGCGCCCGCGTTCGCCGCCGGGCTGCACTGGAGTGCCTGGGAACGGGCGCTGCGGGCCGGCGCCGAGGCAGCCCGGCTCACCGGCGACATCGCCGAACAGGCCTACTTCCACCACGAGTTGGGCGTCCTCGAGCTCTGCGGCGGCCGCCTCGACCGGGCCCGCGCCGAGCTGGAGACCTCCATCGGCCTGCGCGGCGCCCTCGCCGACAAGCGCGGCACCGTCGCCGGACGCCGTGCCCTCGCCCTGGTCGCGGACCGCTCCGGCACCCCGGTCGGCATGGGTGCGACGGCGGGGGAGGAGGTGCCGGACGCGCGGTACGAGGAGTCGCAGTCGCCCCCGGGCGGCGTCCCCGCGGCCTTCCCGCCGCTCCAGCCGCCCGACCTCGACAGCTCGACCATCGTCGTCCACCAGACGTCGCCCCCGGCCTCGCACAAGGGCCGCGGCGGCGTCCGGGGCTTCGCCCGGCGCAACCTCGTCGCGGCCGGCGCGGGCGCCCTGCTCGTCGCCGTGCTGGGCACGGTGGTGACCCTCGGTGCGACCTCCGACAACGACCCCAACAGCCCGTCCAACCAGGTCGGCGTCAACCCGTCCGCGAGCCAGGGCCCCGGCGACGACAGCCTGGGCGCCGACAAGGCGGAGAGCGACGACGACGGCGAGGGCTCCGGCGACATCGGCACGGTGACCAGCCGCCCGACCGACCCGGGCCCCGACGGCACCCTGGGCACGTCCGACGACCCGACGCCGACGGACGATCCGACGAGGCCGTCCGACGCCCCGAGCGGGTCCGGCGGTACGTCCAGCTCGCCGAGCAAGCCGCCGTCGACGCCGGGTTCGAAGCCGCCGCCGTCGTCGCCCAAGCCGACGCCCACGCCTACGCCGACCCCGACTCCGACGCCCACCACGCCGACGCCGACGCCGACGCCGACGCCGACCCAGTCCAGCCCGACGTCTACACCGTCCACGTCCGACTCCGCCAGCGGCCCGGCGTCGAGCCCGGCGGAGTCGAGCAGCTCGGCCAGCGCTCCGCAGAGCAGCGACGAGGGCTCGCCGAGCACCGCGGAGTCGGTCATCTGACACCACGTTCAGGACAAGAGGGCCGGGTCCGCACCGCGGACCCGGCCCTCACTGTCGTAGAACAGCCACTGTCGTAGAACAGCCTGCAACGGTCAGAACAGGCGCAGCTTGTCGTCCTCGATGCCGCGCAGCGCGTTGTAGTCCAGGACCGCGCAGCCGATGCCGCGGTCCGTCGCGAGGACCCGGGCCTGCGGCTTGATCTCCTGGGCGGCGAAGACGCCGCGGACCGGGGCGAGATGGGGATCGCGGTTCAGCAGCTCCAGATAGCGGGTGAGCTGCTCCACGCCGTCGATCTCGCCGCGCCGCTTGATCTCCACGGCGACGGTCTGGCCGTCCGCGTCCCGGCACAGGATGTCGACCGGGCCGATGGCCGTCATGTACTCGCGGCGGATGAGCGTGTAGCCCTCGCCGAGGGTCTCGATGCGGTCGGCGAGCAGTTCCTGGAGGTGCGCTTCCACGCCGTCCTTGATCAGGCCGGGATCCACGCCGAGTTCGTGCGAGGAGTCGTGGAGGATCTCCTCCATCGTGATGATGAGCTTCTCGCCCGCCTTGTTGATGACGGTCCAGACGTCCTCTTCCTCGCCGCTGCCCTCCTTCAGCGTGCAGGGCGGCGACATCCAGTTCAGGGGCTTGTAGGCCCGGTCGTCCGCGTGGATCGAGACGCTGCCGTCCGCCTTCACCAGGATCAGACGGGGGGCCGACGGGAGGTGGGCGGTGAGCCGGCCCGCGTAGTCAACGGAGCATCGGGCAATGACGAGACGCATGGTCGGCAACGCTACTCGACGGGCAGCAGTACACGCGATTCGCCCACCCGTCTCCCACCACCACCGCCCTCAACCGAGGCCCTTCGGGCCGCCCCTAATGTTCTGTAAGACCCTGGACGACCCGTGTTCGTTGATGGCCGATTGTGGGCCCAACGGGGTCCGTCTATGTACTCATTCTCCTGGTGCCGTCACCGTCGGTTGCTTACCGTATTAAACGGGAGGTCGCGAGGCGTGTACGCAGAGTGTTCGGTATCGCGAACTCCCCTATCTGTCCGGCAACCCCTGCTGTTCGGGGGTGCGAGAGGAGAACCCATGTCGCTCGACGTCTCACCGGCCCTACTCGAGAAGGCCGAGCGAGGCGAGGTCGACGAAGCTGAATTCGTCGACTGCGTCCGGACCTCCCTGCCCTACGCATGGGAGATGATCAGCTCCCTGGTGGCCCAGCTGAAGGTCGACGGCGGTCAGTTCGCCGACAACCAGACGCCCCCGCCGGACGAGCAGGCGCGTGGCCAGCTGCTGCGTGCGCTCGCCAGTGACGCGATTCGAGGCGCGCTGCAACGGCACTTCGGTGTGCGGCTGGCTTTCCAGAACTGCCACCGGGTGGCGGTGTTCCCATTGGACTCAGCGGTCGACGAGACGCTGACCCGCTTCACCTCGGTCCGCAGTCAGCTGCTCAACCAGTCTCCGGAGTTCAGGGACTGCTGACTGACGCAGTGAGTTGCTCGCTTGCCGCTCCGTACGCGGGAGGTGCAATCAGTACGGGGCGGCAAGCTCCCCGCGGGACGGGCCCTTCAACTCAGGTGCGGCAGCACCTCGGCGCCCAACCGCCGTACGTTCTCCTCGGTCGCCGCGAGGTCGCCCGAGCCCTCGACGAGCAGCGCGAAGCGCGAGATTCCGGTGCGCTCGCTCGTCGCGGCGAGGCGGTCGGCGCACAGTCGCGGGGTGCCCACCGGGTGCAGTCCGCAGAGCAGTTCGGTGTACGCCACCGGGTCCCGCATCGAGCGCTGCCGGCCGTCCACCGTCACATGGGCCTCAAGACCCTGCCGCAGCCAGCCCGGCATCGCCTTCACCAGGGTCTCGACCGCGTCCGTCCGCCGGTCGGCGATCTGGCAGACGCCGGCCGAGACATGGGCGGCGCCGTGGATCTCCTCCGCCGGGCGCCCGGCGGCGCGTGCGAGGTCCCGCCACAGGGAGACCATCTCGGCTTTCTCCTCGTCCCCCACGTGCATCCCCAGCAGCATCGGCAGTCCGCGCTCGGCGGCCAGCCGCACACTCGACGGCGAGGTGCACGCGACGACGACCTCGGGGCCCGGCGCCTCCGACAGGGACTCCGACGGCCTCGGTACGACGGGGACTTCGCGGAAGCTGAAGCGCTCTCCGGCGGCCGCGACCGAGGGTTCGCGCAGCCAGCGCACCAGCAGATCGAGTGATTCCGGGAACCCCTTCTCGTACGCCTCCAGACCCGACCCGAACACCTCCAGGTCGACCCACGGCCCGCCGCGCCCCACGCCCAGCGAGAACCGCCCGCCGGACGTGACGTGCAGCAGCGCCGCCTGCTCGCCCAGCGTCACGGGGTGGGCGGTGGGCAGCACGCTGACCGCCGTACCGACCCGCAGGCGGCGGGTGCGGCCCAGCAGTAACGCGGCCAGCGTGACCGCCGACGGGCAGGTGCCGTACGGCACGAAGTGGTGCTCGGCCAGCCAGGCTGTGTCGAGCCCCGCCTCCTCGGCGACTTCCGCGGAGCGGACCGCGCGGTGCAGTGCCTCCCCCTCGCCCTGTCCCGGGAACTGGGCCGCCAACACGAAACTTCCTACGCGCATGTGCTTTCCTGCTTCCTTGGCTCCGACGCGGAGCTCCCCCACCCGGCATAACCGTCTGACACGTGCCGAGGACACGGCCGGGCGGAGAGATTTGCGGATTGTCTGCAGAATGAGGCGCCTTGGAGGGGGACTTGTGCGGATTGGTTGTCTACGCGTACCCGTGTGCGTGCCGCGTAGGCTGGACACAGCCCGTGCTTCCTGTATAGCCCCGTGAGGTGTCCTGTGTCCCCGCGTCGCAACCGTCCCAAGGGTTCCGGCTCTTCCGGAGGGGGCGGCGAGGACGACCGTCCCGGCCGCTACGGCGGCTGGCAGTCGATGGAGGACTGGCAGGGCGAGGCGTGGAGTGTGCGGCATGTGGCGGGTGCGAGTGCGCAGGGCAAGGCGTACCGCTGTCCCGGCTGCGAGCAGCTGATTCCGGACGGTGTGCCGCATGTCGTGGCCTGGCCGGAGCACTCGGGCGTCGACGACCGCCGGCACTGGCACAAGGCGTGCTGGAACGCGAAGGACCGCCGCACCACGCGGGTGCAGCGGTCCCGTAACGCGCCGAAGTTCTAGAGCCTCAGGGGTTTCTGGAGACTCACACGTCGCGCTGCTCGAGCAGCGCGTAGGCGCCCGCGAACGCGGCGGCCGTAACGCCGAGCATGATCCACAGCGGGTCCCAGCCGGACGGGCCGGACTCGCTGAGGGAGTTGGCGTAGAAGACGCTGAGCTGGTTCGGGATGGAGTACTCGAACAGCGCGTCGCGCAGGTCCGCCAGGGACTCCGAGAACATGAACAGCGCGATGACCAGCGGCGCCAGCAGGACGCCGATCATGATGGTGATGGCGCCCGCCGAGTGCCGGATGATCGAGCCGATGACGAGCGAGAGCAGCCCGAGCAGCGCGATGTAGAGCGAGATGCCGACGGTGCCCTTCAGCCACTCCTCGCCGGACGGCTCCTTGGCGCCGTCCAGCATGGCGACGTCGGCGAAGGCGACGAGCAGGGCCGACACCAGCGTGACCACGAACGCGACCGTGGTGAACACGATCGCCTTCGCCGTCAGCACCCGCCCGCGGGACGGGCACGCGGTCATCGTGGTCCGGATCATGCCGGTGCCGTACTCCGAGGCGGTGGTCAGCACGCCGAGCGTCATGATGCACATGCTGCCGAGCAGCAGCCCGAAGAAGCCGAAGGACAGCGGGTTCTCGCCCGCGAGGCCCTCCGACGAGGCGTTGGCGGAGACCAGGGCGGCGGCCCCGAGGCCGATGCCGACGACGAGCAGCACGAACACGCCGAGCGTCCACATCGTGGAGCGCACCGACCGGATCTTGGTCCACTCCGAGGCGAGCGCGTGCCCGAGGTGCGTGCGCACCACCGGGATCGGCGAGGTGTAGGTGGGGTACGACGGGCCGGGCGCCGCCTGCCAGTTCGGTGCGGCGGCCTGCGGCATCGGGGGCTGGGGCGTGCTCATCGGGCGTCCTCGGGCGTGGTCGGGGCGGCTGCGGGGGCGGAGGGCTTCTCGGGGGCGGCGGTGGGGGGCGCGGGCGGCTGCGCGGGCGCCTGGGCGGCGGGCTGAGCCGGGCCTTGGGGCGCCTGCTGGGCGTACGGGTTGGGCGCGCCCGCGCCGGGGGCGCCGGGAGCCGCACCGGGCGACACAGGAGCGCCGTAGGGCCCCTGAGGCGCCTGCTGGCCCTGGGGCGCGGGCTGTCCCGGTGCCATCGGCTGCCCCTGCGGCATCCCGAACGGCTGGCCGCCCTGCTGGGGCGGCGGCGGGGCATACCAGCCGGGCTGGCCCTGGCCGGGTACCGGCATCGGCGGCTGCGCGCCCGGCGGCAGCTGCTGCATCAGGCCTTCCTTCTGGTCGACCGTGGAGCGGTAGTCGACGGCGCCCTGCGTCATCCGCATGTACGCCTCCTCCAGCGAGGCCTGGTGCGGCGACAGCTCCCACAGCCGTACGTCGCTGTCGTGCGCGATGTCGCTGATCCGGGGCAGCGGCAGCCCGGTCACGCGGAGCGCGCCGTCCTGCTCGGGCATGACGTGCCCGCCCGACTCGGTGAGCGCGGCGGACAGCTTCTCGCGCAACTGCGGCTCGGTGTCGGGGGTGCGGACCCGGGCGAAGTCGGCGGAGTTCGCCGAGATGAAGTCCTTGATGCTCATGTCGGCGAGCAGCTGACCGCGTCCGATGACGATCAGGTGGTCGGCGGTCACCGCCATCTCGCTCATGAGGTGGGACGAGACGAAGACCGTACGGCCTTCCGACGCAAGGGACTTCATCAGGTTCCGCACCCAGAGGATGCCCTCGGGGTCGAGGCCGTTGACCGGCTCGTCGAACAGCAGCACCTGCGGGTCGCCGAGCAGCGCGGCGGCGATGCCGAGCCGCTGGCCCATGCCGAGGGAGAAGCCCTTGGACCGCTTCCTGGCCACCTCGTGCAGGCCCACGACGCCGAGCACCTCGTCGACCCGGCGGGCCGGGATGCCGGACAGCTGGGCCAGCGACAGCAGGTGGTTCCGGGCCGCCCGGCCGCCGTGCACCGCCTTGGCGTCCAGCAGGGCGCCGACCTGGCGGGGGGCGTTCGGCAGCTTGCGATACGGGTAGCCGCCGATCGTCACCTGCCCCGAGGTGGGGTTGTCCAGGCCCAGGATCATCCGCATCGTCGTCGACTTGCCGGAGCCGTTGGGGCCCAGGAAGCCGGTGACGGCACCTGGCCGCACCTGGAAGGAAAGGTTGTACACAGCGGTCTTGTCGCCGTAGCGCTTGGTCAGGCCGACTGCCTCGATCATGCTCCGCACCCATCGCAAGGTTCAGGACAGCGGGGCACACGCCCCCGTAAGGGTTAGGAGCTTATCGGTGGACTGACGGTTCCACTCAAGAGCAAGTAAAAGGTCTCGACCAGATGACGGCCGCCAGGGCGAGTTCTACGCGTCCCGCCGCTTCAGCAGCACGTATCCGCCGGCGAGCGCCGCGACCACCCACAACGCCATGATCCCGAGCCCGCCCCAGGGGCCGTACGGCGTGCTGTCGTCGACAGGCGTGACCACCTGCATGATCTTGCTGCCGGCCTGGTCGGGCAGGTAGCGGCCGATCTTCTCGGTGGCCGAGACATTGCCGAGGATGTTGGAGACCAGGAAGAAGAACGGCATCAGGATGCCCAGCGACAGCATCGGCGAGCGCAGCATCGCGGCGACACCCATCGAGAACATCGCGATGAGGGTCATGTAGAGCCCGCCGCCGATCACCGCCCGCAGCACGCCCGGGTCGCCGAGCTGCGCCCGGTGCTCGCCGAGCATCGCCTGCCCGAGGAAGAACGTGACGAAGCTGGTGGCCATGCCGACGGCCAGCGCGAGGCCGGTGGCGACGGCGATCTTGCTGAACAGGAAGGTGCCGCGCTGCGGTACCGCGGCCAGCGAGGTGCGGATCATGCCGGTGCTGTACTCGTTCGAGACGACGAGCACCCCGAACACGATCATCGCGAGCTGGCCGAGGCTCATGCCGGCGAAACTGATGAAGGTGGGGTCGAAGGAGAGCTGGTCCCGGGCGCTCATGTTGTCGAACTCGTTCTTCGACAGGGCCGAGATCAGCATGCCGAGCGCGATGGTGACGATCACGGCGAGGGAGAGCGTCCACACCGTGGACGCCACGGACCGGATCTTGGTCCACTCGGAACGGATGACCTGGGTGGCCGCCATGCTCAGCTCCTCCTCCAGTCGTTGCCCCACGCCTGCTCCTCCGGAGGCGCGTCGGAGTGTGCGTGGTACTCCACCGACTCCGCGGTCAGCCGCATGAACGCCTCCTCCAGCGAGGCCTGTTGCGGGCTCAGCTCATGCAGCACGATCTGGTGCTGGGCCGCCAGCTCCCCGATGTGCTCGGGCTTGCCGCCGTCGACCTCGAGCGTGCCGCTGCCGGTCTGTACGACGGTGATGCCGGCCCCGTACAGCACGTCGAGGAGCCGCTCGCGCTGCGGGGTGCGGATCCGGACGTACGAGCGTGAGTTCCGCGCGATGAAGTCGGCCATGGTGGTGTCGGCGAGGAGCCGCCCCTGCCCGATGACGACGAGGTGCTCGGCGGTGAGTGCCATCTCGCTCATGAGGTGGGAGGAGACGAAGACGGTCCGACCCTGGGCGGCCAGCGACTTCATGAGATTGCGGATCCAGTGGATGCCCTCGGGGTCGAGCCCGTTGACCGGCTCGTCGAACATCAGGATCCGCGGGTCACCGAGCAGGGCGCCCGCGATGCCGAGCCGCTGTCCCATGCCCAGCGAGAACCCCTTGGCCTTCTTCCGGGCGACCGCGGTGAGTCCGACGGTGTCGAGGACCTCGTGCACCCGCTTCTTCGCGATGCCGTTGCTCTGCGCGAGGCACAGCAGGTGGTTGTAGGCGCTGCGGCCGCCGTGCATGGCCTTGGCGTCGAGGAGGGCGCCGATGTACTTCAGCGGGTCCTTGAGCCGGTCGTAGTGCTTGCCGTCGATCCGCACGTCCCCGGCGGTGGGCCGGTCGAGGCCGAGCATCATCCGCATGGTGGTGGACTTGCCCGCGCCGTTGGGACCGAGGAAGCCTGTGACAATGCCCGGTCTGACGGTGAAGGTGAGGTTGTTGACCGCCACCTTCTCGCCGTACCGCTTGGTCAGCCCCTCGAGCTCGATCATGCGGCCACGCTAGAACGCGGCAAAGCCCCCTGCCACCGGAGTGGCAGAGGGCTTCACAGTGTTCAGCGGACGTACGCCGGGTGTTACCGGGACTGCTGAGCAGGCACCCCGCGGGAGATCGGCTCGTCGTCCGTGGACGGCGAGCCGGCCGCGGCGACCGCGGCGCCCGTGAGCGTCGCGAGCATCTCGCGGACGTTCGTGAGCTGGGCGTTGATCGAGTCGCGGCGGTTGGTGAGAGCCGCGAGCTCGCGCTCGGATTCCGAACGGATCCGGTCGGCCTTGGCGTTGGCGTCGGCCACGATGTCCTCGGCCTGGCGCTGAGCCGTCTCCACCGTCTGGCGGGCACGGCGCTCGGCGTCGGTGCGCAGCTTCTCCGCCTCCAGGCGCAGCTGCTCCGCCCGGTGCTCGATCTCGGCGAGACGCTTCTCGGCCTTCTGCTGACGCGAGGCCAGGTCGCGCTCGGACTGCTCGCGGCGCTTGGCGAGGTTCGTCTCGAAGTCGGCGGCGGCCTGCGCGGCCTTCGCGCGGGTCTCCTCGAAGAGGGCGTCCGCCTCCTCACGCTTCGACTGCGCGTCCTTCTGCGCCTCGGCGCGCAGCTGGGAGGCCTCGCTCTTGGCCTTCTCGACGATCCGGACGCCCTCGTCCTCGGCCTTGGCCTTGCGCTCCGCCGAGAACGATTCTGCGTCGTTGCGGACCTGCTGGGCCGCCGACTCGGCGAGTTCGCGGTGCTGCTCGGCGGCGCGGCGGGCCTCCTCGCGCAGATCCTTGGCCTCCTCCTCGGCGAGGCGGAGGATCTTCTCGACACGCGCGCCGAGACCGGCGTACGACGGCTCGGCATCGCTGACCTGTGCCTGGGCGTTCTGCGTCTCGAGGTGGAGCTCCTCGATGCGCTTTTCCAGAGCGGTGATGCGGGCGAGAGCGGAGTCACGGTCGGAGACGAGCTTGGAGATTCGTTCGTCCACCTGAGCGCGGTCGTACCCACGCCGCACAAGCTCGAAGCCGTAGGGGGAAGTGTCGCTCATGGGGTTCCTGTCAAATGAGACCGGTGAGGTGATAGGGGGAATCCTAGGGGCCGAAGCGGTGTGTCATCGAGCGGATACGTGTTTGATCTGGAGAATGACACCCCTTTTGGGTGGCTGACCTTCGGACGGCTTGCCAAAAACTTGGTCAAAGGCCCCAAAAACGGCACCGGAATTTCGAACTGCCGACCAGCTGTCCATCGACTACCCGTCCGACGCCTTGCCACCCGAACGAGGAGCTCCGACCGCGGCGCCGGCCTTGACCCCGCCGTCCTTGCCCGCCGACGGGGCCTCAAAAGACTCCAACGCCTCCAGGACGTCCTGGACACGGGAGATCTCGGCATTGATGTCCTCGCGGCGCCGGACCAGGGTCTCCAGTTCGCGTTTGCCTTCCTCGACCGTGCGCCTCGCCTCGCGGATCGCCTCAACCTTGAGCTCCTCGGCCTCCCGGACGAGCGAGTTCTTCTTCTGCTCGGCCTCCTTGAGGAGCCCCTCGGCCTTCTTGACGGCGGCGATACGGACCTTGCCGGCCTCCGAATTGGCCTCCGAGACCAGCTCCCTGGCCTTCGCCTGCGCCTTCTGGAGCTGCTCCTCTGCAGCCTTGATGAGCGCGTCGCAGCGGTCGCCCGCCGACTTCATCGTCTCGGCGGACTCACGGCGGGCCCGCTCGTGCAGGTCCTCGATCTCGTTGGTGATGCGGTCGCGCAGCTCCTCCGCGCGCTCCCTTATGGCGGTCGCGTCCCGGCGTGCGCCGACGAGCAGCTCGTCCGCGTCCGTACGGGCCTTCTCCACCCGGGAGTTGCCCTCGACCGTCGCCTCGGAGACCAGCCGGTCGGCCTCCTTGCGGGCCGCGCCCACCATGGAGTCGGCCTGCGCCTCGGCGTCCGCGGTCGTCTTGTGCGCCTGCTGCTGCGCCTCGGTGAGCAGCTTGTCCGCCTCGGCCGTGGTCTCCGTGATGAGCTTGTCGACCTGCTCGGCCACATCGGAACGCCGCTTGTTGGCGTCCTTGCGGGCCCCGTCGAGGGTGCGCTCGGCCTCGTCGCGCGCGGCGGACACCATGCGCTCCGCCTCCGCCTCGGCGTCCGCCTTGACCCGCTCCGACTCGTTCCGGATCCGCTCGGCGTGCTGCTGGGCCGACCCGACCGTCTCGGCGGCCTCGGCACGCAGCCGCTCCGCGTCGCCGGAGGCGTCCCCGATGAGCTTCTCGGCCTTGGCGATCGCCTCGGCCCGTACGCGTTCGGCCTCCGCGACCGTCTCCGTACGCAGCCGGTCGGTGTCCGTGATCGTCTCGGTGGTGAGCCGCTCGGCCTCGTTGCGCGCCTCGGTGATCAGGGTGTCGGCCTGCGTCGCCGCGTCCGACCGGATGCGGTTGGCGTCCTCGCGGGCGTCGGCCCGGGTACGCGCCGCCGTCTGGTCGGCCTCCGCCAGGGCGTCCGACACCTCCGTGCGCACCCGCTGGGCATGCTCGGACGCGTCCGACCGGAGGCGCTCCGCCTCCGCGATCGCCTCCGACACCGTGCGCTCGGCGAGCGCCTTGGCGGCGTCCGTCTCCGCGGTCGCCTCCCGCCGGACCCGGTTGGCGTCCTCGGCGGCCCGCTCCCGCTCGGCGTAGGCGTCGGCGCGAACGCGGTCCGACTCCTCCTCGGCCTCCCGGCGCGTACGGTCCGCCGCGTGCTCGGCGGCGGAGCGCAGCCCGGTGATCTCCTCCTGGGCCTGCTCGTGCAGCCCGGCCACGGAGTCCCGTACCTGCTGGGCGTGCTGCTCGGCCGCCGACACCATCTCGGTGGCGCGCCGGTCGGCCTCCTCGACCAGCCGCAGCGCCTCGGCCTGTGCCTCCTCCACGCGCTTGCGCGCCGAGGCCAGCAGCTCCTCGCTCTGCTCGCGGGCCCGCTCCCGCTCCTGGTCGGCCTCCTGGCGCGCCGAGCCGAGGGTCTCCTCGGCCTCGCGGCGGCGCCGGACGGCCTCCTCCTGGGCGGCGGCCAGCGTCTCCGACGCCTCGGTGGCGAGCCGCTCGGCGGCGGCCTGCGCCTCCGCACGGACCCGGTCCGCGCTCTCCTGCGCCTCCGACTTCAGCCGCTCCGCCTCGGACGCGGCCTCCGACCGCAGCCGTACGGCGATGGCCTCGCCCTCGGCACGCGACGCGGACGCGTCGGACGCGGCCTCGTTGCGCAGCCGCTCGGCCTCCGCCTCGGCCTGCTGCTGGAGCGTACGGATCCGCTCGGCGGACTCGGCGCGCAGCCGCTCCGTCTCCTCGCCGGCCTCGCGGCGGATCCGCGCGGCCTCCTCGCGGGCGTCCGTCAGCGCCTGCTCGGCGGCGGCGAGCCGCTGCTCGGCCTCGGTGTGCAGCCGCGTCAGTTCCTCGGCGGCCTCCGCACGGCGGGCCTCTATGGCCCGCTCGGTCTCCTCGTGCAGCTCGCGCGCGGCCCGCTCGGCGTCGGCCTTGATGCCCTCGGTCTGCTCGACGACCTCCTCGCGGTGCCGCTCGGCCTCCTGGCGGGTGCGCTGGAGGGTCTCCTCGGCTTGCCGGCGCAGTGTCGTCGCCCGCTCGATGGCCTCCGTACGGACCTTCTCGCTGTCCGTGGTGGCCTTCTGGCGCAGCTCGTCCGCGTCCTGCCTGGCCTTCGCCAGCAGTTCCTCGGCGGTTTTGGCCGCCTCCTCGATCTGCTGGACGGCCTCCTTGCGGGCCTCCGCGCGGATCTTCTCGCCCTCGCCGACCGCGTCGGCGCGCAGCTGCTCGGCCTCGCCGCGCAGCCGACGGGCCTCCTCCTGCAGCTCGACCGTCTTGGCGCGGTACTCCTTGGTGTCGTCCTTCGCCGCGCCCTTGAGCTGCTCGGCGATGTCGTGCGCCTCGGCGCGCAGCCGGTCCGCCTCGGTCTCCGCCTCGGTGCGGATCCGCTCGGCCTCCTCGGCGGCGGCCTTGGTGGTGTTCTTCGCGTCCTCCTGCGCCTTGTTGAGGACGTCCTCGGCTGTCTTGGCCGCCTTGGACAGCTGGGTCGCGCTCTCCTCGGCGGTGAGCGTCCGGGCCTTCTCGGCGGCCTCGGCGAGAACCTTCTCGGCCTCCGCGCGGGCGTCCGCGACGATCTGCTCGGCGTCCGACTTGGTGGACTCGGCCTCCTTGGTGGCCTCGCTGACCAGCCGGGCGACCTGCTCCTTCGCCGTACGCGTGCGCTGTTCGTTGGCCGACTCGGCACTGGAGAGCGCCTTCTCGGCGGCCGACTTGGCCTCGGTGACCAGTTTCTCGGCCTCGGTGCGGGCCTCGCGCAGCGCGGTCTCGGCCTCCGCCATGCGCTGCTCGGCGGCCCGGCTGAGCTCGGTCGCCTGCCGGCGGGCGGCGTCCGACTCGTTCGCGGTGGAGCTGCGCAGCTGCTCGGCGTGGTCGGTGGCCTCCTGGGCCTGCGTCGACGCGGCGTTCAGCAGCCGCTCGGCGTCGGTACGGGCCCGGCGCAGCAGCTGCTCGGCCTCCGCACGGGCCGCCTCGGCCTCGCTCTGCAGTCGCTGCCTGGCCTCCGAGGTCAGCCGCTCGGCCTCGGCCCGTGCGGCCGCCATGGCCTGCTCGGTCTCGGCCCGCGACTCCTCCAGCAGGCGGCGCGCCTGCTGCTCGGTGCGGGCGCGCAGCTGCTCCGCCCACGCCACGTTCTCGTTGACGTGCGACTCGACCGTCTGGCGGCGCTCCGCGAGCTCCTGGTCGAGCTGCTGGCGGCGGGTGACCGCCTCCTGGTGCAGCTCCGCCTGGAGCCGGGCCGCCTGCTCGGCGTGCTCCTGGAGGATGCGCTGGGTCTGGGCCCGCGCCTGGCTCAGCTCACGCTCGGCGTCCTGGCGCAGCTGGTCGGCCTGGACCTGGGCGTTCCGCAGCAACTGCTCGGCCTGATAGCCGATGTCGCCGCCGTCGAACGAGGGCCGGGACATGATGGTGCGCCGCGCCTCGTGCAGCTTGGCGCGCAGCACCTCGACCTGGTAGCCGAGATCCTCGGCATGCTGAATCGCCTTTTCCCGCTCGGTCTTCAGCCGTTCCATCTCGGCCTCGAACCGAGAGAGGTGGTCGACGTCAGCCGCCGGCTCTCGCTCCTGGCGTTCGTAGCCCCGCACTGCGCGGTCCCATCCGTCCCCTGGTCGCAAGTCTCTCCATACGAGCTCCGTCCATCCGCCGAACGGGGCCCCCGGGGAATGGTGTCAGATCAACGGCGGAGCAAGGGCTTCCGCCCAGACGCTCGTCCCCCAAAACCGGACCCCGGAACGCGGTCGCCCTGGAGTGAGCGGCGACCGCTCCCAACCCTACCGGCCCATATGTACGAGGGTCAGTGCTCAGGTGACTCAACAGGCGCTGAAGTGACCAGTTCTGTCAGTACGCCGTGGCAGTCCTTCGGGTGCAGGAAGGTGATCCGTGACCCCATGGAGCCGCGTCGGGGCTCTTCGTACAGAACGCGCACACCCTTGTCGCGGATGTCCGCGGCCTCGGTGTCGACATCCGCCGTACCGAAAGCGATGTGGTGCACGCCCTCGCCGTTCTTCGCGAGCCACTTCGCGACCGTCGAGTCGTCCCGGGTCGGTTCGAGAAGCTGCAGGTAGGAAGCGCCGCCGTCGGACGTATCGTTGATCTTGAGCATGGCCTCGCGTACGCCTTGCTCCTCGTTGACCTCGGAGTGGAACACCTCGAAGCCGTAGGTGGCCCGGTAGAACTCGACAGTCCTGTCGAGGTCGAAGCAGGCGATCCCGATGTGGTCGATTCGCGTCAGCATGGAACTCAGTGCACCGCTCCGGAGGTGGTTACGCAACGTGCGCGCGATCACACCGACGGCCCGATGACGGCACGGAGTGCCACTCAGTACATTCGAAGTAAACCCTCGTTCACTCCTCGGCTGTGCAGGCTGGAAGGGGATCGCACCTCATGTCTTCTGGAACTTCCGGAACGAACAGTTCAGTGATCGTCGCGGGCGCGCGGACGCCCATGGGGCGGTTGCTCGGCTCGCTGAAGTCCTTCTCCGGAGCCGACCTCGGCGGCTTCGCGATCAAGGCCGCCCTCGACCGTGCGGGGATCGGTGGCGACCAGGTGCAGTACGTGATCATGGGCCAGGTGCTGCAGGCCGGGGCGGGACAGATCCCGGCGCGGCAGGCCGCGGTCAAGGCCGGCATCCCGATGAGCGTCCCGGCGCTCACCATCAACAAGGTGTGCCTGTCCGGCCTCGACGCCATCGCGCTCGCCGACCAGCTGATCCGCGCGGGCGAGTTCGACGTGATCGTCGCCGGTGGTCAGGAGTCCATGACCAACGCGCCCCACCTGCTGCCCAAGTCCCGTGAGGGCTTCAAGTACGGCGCGATCGAGATGATCGACGCCATGGCCTACGACGGTCTGACCGACTCCTTCGAGAACATCGCCATGGGCGAGTCGACGGAGAAGCACAACACGCGCCTCGGCATCAAGCGCCCCGAGCAGGACGAGATCGCCGCGCTCTCCCACCAGCGGGCCGCCGCCGCGCAGAAGAACGGCACCTTCGAGGCCGAGATCACCCCGGTCGAGATCCCGCAGCGCAAGGGCGAGCCCGTCGTCTTCAGCAAGGACGAGGGCATCCGCGCCGAGACCACGGCCGAGTCGCTGGGCCGGCTGCGCCCGGCGTTCACCGGGGACGGCACGATCACCGCGGGCACCTCGTCGCAGATCTCGGACGGCGCGGCGGCCGTGGTCGTGATGAGCAAGGCCAAGGCGCAGGAGCTCGGCCTGGAGTGGATCGCGGAGATCGGCGCGCACGGCAACGTGGCCGGCCCGGACAACAGCCTCCAGTCCCAGCCGTCGAACGCCATCCTGCACGCCCTGAAGAAGGAGGGCCTGGAGGTCTCCGACCTGGACCTGATCGAGATCAACGAGGCCTTCGCCGCGGTGGCGGTGCAGTCAATGAAGGACCTCGGGGTGTCATCGGAAAAGGTGAACGTCAACGGCGGAGCCATCGCCCTGGGCCACCCGATCGGTATGTCGGGAGCGCGGCTTGTCCTCCACCTGGCGCTTGAGCTGAAGCGGCGGGGCGGCGGCGTGGGCGCGGCGGCGCTGTGCGGTGGCGGTGGGCAGGGTGACGCGCTGATCGTGCGGGTACCCAAGGCCTGAGACCCCGTACTTCGTCGTACGTCTCTCCTCGGAACGGAGCTGTGATGCAGGACGTCTCCACACTGGTGGCCCAGGCCAGAGAAGGCCGGCCGCGCGCCGTGGCCCGGCTGATCTCCCTGGTGGAGGGGGCGTCCCCACAGCTCCGGGAGGTCATGGCGACGCTCGCGCCGCTGACGGGCGGGGCGTATGTGGTGGGTCTGACGGGGTCACCGGGTGTCGGCAAGTCGACATCGACGTCGGCGCTGGTGACGGCGTACCGCAAGCAGGACAAGCGGGTCGGCGTCCTGGCCGTCGACCCGTCCTCGCCGTTCTCGGGCGGCGCCCTGCTCGGCGACCGGGTGCGGATGTCGGAGCACGCCTCCGACCCCGGCGTCTACATCCGCTCGATGGCCACGCGCGGTCATCTCGGGGGACTGGCCTGGGCTGCCCCGCAGGCGATCCGCGTCCTGGACGCGGCGGGCTGTGACGTGATCCTGGTCGAGACGGTGGGCGTGGGCCAGTCGGAGGTGGAGATCGCCTCGCAGGCGGACACCTCCGTCGTCCTCCTGGCCCCCGGCATGGGCGACGGCATCCAGGCGGCCAAGGCGGGCATCCTCGAGATCGGCGACGTGTACGTCGTCAACAAGGCCGACCGCGACGGCGCCGACGCCACGGCCCGCGAACTCAACCACATGCTGGGCCTCGGCGAGTCCCGCGCCCCCGGCGACTGGCGCCCACCCATCGTCAAGACGGTCGCCGCCCGCGCGGAGGGCATCGACGAGGTCGTCGAGGCCCTGGAGAAGCACCGGGCATGGATGGAGGAACGCGGCGTCCTGACGGAACGCCGACTGACCCGGGCCGCCGTCGAGGTGGAGACCATCGCGGTCACGGCCCTGCGGGAACGCATCGGCGACCTGCACGGGGACCGGCGCCTGGGGGCACTGGCAGAGAAGATCGTCGCCGGGGAGCTGGATCCGTACCGGGCGGCGGATGAGTTGGTGGCGGGGCTCACCGAGGGGTGAACCGTTCCTCAGGACTGAGCGGGAGTGAGCCCGATCAGCCCCCCCACCCGCACGCCAGCCACGCCCACTCAACGCCCACGCGCAGCACGACGGCCGGCAGCTCAACTCCTCCACCGCTGCCTGCCGCCCCGGCGGGGTTGGGAACTGCTGCCGATGTAGTGAACGGTAGTGACTTTTGGTGAGTTTGAGTGAGTGGCAGGGCTGGATGTCGGTCCGGCCGTTCGCGGTGCTCCAGGGGTGTTCTCTTCTGCCATGCGGTGCGTTCCGGGCCCCGGCTTCCCGAAGTGAACTGGAGTTCTTGGGACGAACGGGTGACCTTTTCGGATGATGCTCGTTGACTGCGGTGACGGGGTCTTCGGGACGGGCGGGGGTGAACAGATGGGCGGGCTGCGGGAGTTGGCGGGGTCGTTCGTCGTGCCTGGTCCGGCGGGGGTGGCGGTTCGGGACCGGCTGCGGGTGTCGGCGGCGGACGCGGCCGTGCTGGCTGAGGTCGGGAGGTTCCTGGGCTCGCTGGCTGCCGGGGATCTTGCGGAGCGGTCCCGGCAGGGCCTGGGCCATGACGCGGCCGGGTGGGCGGTGCGCAAGCGGGCGCTGACGGGCAAGTCGTCGGCGCGGTGGGCGGGCAGTATCACCAAGGCCACGCACGATCAGTGGGCACTGGCCCGGCGCGGCCAGGCGGCACACCGGGGCTGGCTGCGGGGACAGATCGCGTCGATCGAGGCGCGGCTGGCCCGGCCGCTGGGCGCCAAGGCCAACAGACGGGAAGGCTTGGTGCGCGGGTATGGCTCGCGCGGCGAGTGGCATGCCAAATCGCGCCGCCTCCAGACCTTGAAGAACCGCCTCGTTTCGGTGGAGGCGGACTGGGCGGCGGGCCGGGTGCGGGTGGTGCGCGGCGGCAAACGACTCGCCCACGCCCGCCACCACCTGGAGGCGGCCGGGCTGGACGAAGCGGCGTGGCGCCGGCGGTGGCAGGCGGCACGGATGCTCCTGGCCGCCGACGGGGAGTCCGGCAAACGGTTGGGCAACGAGACCATCCGCGTCACCGACATCGGACAGCTTTCCATCAAGCTCCCGGCTCCGCTGGTCCACCTGGCCAACGCGCCGCACGGCCGGTATCTGCTCGACGCGACCGTACGCTTCCGGCATCGAGGTCAGGAGTGGCGAGACCGGATCACGGCGAACCGGGCGGTGGCCTACCGCATCCACCACGACGTACTCCGGGGCCGCTGGTATGTGACCGCTTCCTGGCAGCGCGCCGCCGCCTCGGTGCTGCCGCTGGACACGGCGCTCGCCCGGGGTGTGGTGGGGGTGGACATGAACGACGACCACCTCGCCGCTTGGCAACTCGACGTGCACGGCAACCCGGTCGGCGAGCCGCAGCGCTTCTTCTACGACCTGACCGGCAGCACGGAGCACCGCGACGCGCAGATCCGGCACGCGCTGACCCGGCTGCTGCACCACACCCGCCGCGGCGGCGCCGCCGCGATCGCCATCGAGGACCTCGACTTCGCGGCGGAGAAGGGCCGCGAGAAGCACGGCCGCAACAAACGCTTCCGCCGCCTGCTCTCCCGCTTCCCTACCGCGAAGCTCAAGGCCCGGCTGGTGTCGATGGCAGCCGAGCAGGACATCGCCGTCGTCGCGGTCGACCCGGCCTGCACCAGCAAGTGGGGTGCCCAGCACTGGCAGAAACCACTGACCACCCCACGACGTAAGACGTCCCGGCACGATGCGGCGAGCATCGCGGTCGGGCGACGCGCCCTCGGGCATCCGATCCGGCGACGGACGACACCGCCCCCGCCCCACCAGAGTGATGGTGCGGGGCATCGGACCGTCCAGGCCCGACCGGACGCCCGCAGGCGTGAGGAAACCCGCCCCCAACCGACCGGACCACGCACCAGATGCGTGTCACTGGTGGTGGAGCGAAAGCGGGGGACACCAGCCTGCCCAACACCGTTCGGGGCAGCGCTACTGAGCCACAGTCCTGGCAACAGGCCTCACTCCCACTCAGTGTTTAGGAACGGTCGTACGACCTCGTGATCCTCGACATCATGCTGCCCGGCATGAACGGCTATCGCGTCTGCTCCGCCCTGCGCGCCGTCGGCCACGACGTGCCGATCCTGATGCTCACCGCCAAGGACGGCGAGTACGACGAGGCCGAGGGCCTGGACACCGGCGCCGACGACTATCTGACCAAGCCGTTCTCGTACGTCGTCATGGTCGCCCGGGTGAACGCCCTGCTGCGGCGTGGCGGACAGGGCGCCGGGGCCTCGCCCGTGCACGTCCTCGGCGTTCTGAAGGTCGACACCGCCGCCCGCCGAGTCTTCCTCGGCGACGGCGAAGTCACCCTCACCGCCAAGGAGTTCGCCGTCCTGGAACAGTTCGTGGTGCGGGTCGGCGAGGTGGTCTCCAAGGCGGAGATCCTGGAGCACGTCTGGGACTTCGCGTGCGAGGGTGATCCGAACATCGTCGAGGTCTACGTCAGCACCCTGCGCCGCAAGCTGCGCGCCGGGCAACGCCCTCCTCATCACCGGCTGGATCCTGGCGACGGCCGCTCTCGCGGGCGTGACCCGGACCGTCAGGCACGGCGGCACGCCCGCTCGGTGGTCACCGTGACCGTGCGACGGGACGGGGAGTGGGCCGTGGCCGGGGTCGCCGACGACGGGGGCGGGGTGGCCGAGGCGGACCGGGAGCGGATCTTCGAGCGGTTCGTCCGGCTCGACGAGGCCCGCAGCCGCGACGACGGCGGCGCCGGGCTGGGCCTCGCCATCGCCCGCGACGTCGCCGTACGGCACGGCGGCACGCTCACCGTCGGCGAGGCGCCGACAGGCGGAGCCCTGTTCGAACTCCGCCTCCCGTCGCTCAGTAGAACTCAGTAGAAATCGGTAGAACCCAGTGGGACTCCGTGACTTACGGACGTCCGCGCTGACCGCGCAGGTGCTCCGCGATCGGCTTGAGACCCTTGTCGAGCTCTACCAGGGCCTCGGGGGACAGCAGGTCGATGAAGTGCCTCCGCACAGACGTCACATGATGCGGCGCGACCTTCTTCATCGTCTCCATGCCGTGCTCGGTGAGGACGGCGTAGAGCCCGCGGCGGTCGGACTCGCAGTTCTCACGCCGGACCAGGTCCGCGTTCTCCATCCGGGTGATCTGGTGGGAGAGGCGGCTCTTGGACTGGAGGGTGGCCGACGCGAGATCGCTCATCCGCATCCGCACACCCTCCGACTCGGAGAGGTTCACCAGGATCTCGTAGTCGTTCAGTGTCAGGCCGAACGGCTGCAGATCCTTCTCGAGCTGGTACGTCAACAGCCTGTTGACCTCCAGGTGGGTACGCCAGGCGCACTGCTCCGCATCGGTCAGCCAGCGCGTGGCCGTCTCGGTCTCCATGAATGAAGTCTACCTAAAAGGTTGAAAGGCGAACTAGTGAGGGTTTTTGCGTGACGGTGCGCACACGTTCGATGTCACACTCCGCAGACTACCGCTCACAGCCCGAAGCGACGCTGGAGGTCTCCCAGCTGTCCGGGAAGACGCGGTGCGCCGCCTTGCTGTGAAGGACCTGTGTGCGGCCCGCCGCCACCGGGTACTCCGGCCTGCTGCGGGACCGCCCCCGTGGCCTGCTCGGCCATGAGTGCCTCGGTCGACTGGAGCAGGACCGTGCCGGCGCCGACGAACTCGAACTGATGCTCCTCCCCGGAGGCCCCGCCGAGCCCTGTCAGTGCACGTAGACCGCCCATTACGCCGGTCATGTAGCCATGGTCGTAGTGATGGCACGGCGACGGGCAGTCGGCCCAGCCGACGAGCGCCTGCGGGTCCACCCGGATCGGGGGTTCCATGAACACCACCGGGCCGTTAGATGCGGCCACGAACTTTCCGGTTCCGATCAGGGTCAGAAAACCCGGCACGATCGACTGCTTGAGGGCAAGACTTGGCTGAAAAGCGAGGAGGTTGCCCGAGCGAATGGTCAGATTGCCGTCTTCGAGGTCGTACGAGTTCACGTCGAAGGCCCGGTCGGCCAGCAGCATCTTGCCCGAGCCCTCCGCCACGACCCAGTCGCTCGCGTGCAGAGGCGAATGAAAGGACGTACGGACAAGACGGTCCAGCCGGCCGTGCCCGATGCCGTTGAACTCCATCGAGCCGTAGTAGGCGATCATCTTCCCCTTCTGCAGGAACCACTGGCTCCCCTTGAGCTCCACGCAGAAGGTGTACGCGTTGACATTGTCGTCGGACGGCAGCGTCGCGGGGTCGAAGACCGCCGGGCCGCCCGGGGTTCCGTAGGGGGTGCTCACAGCTTCTCCTCCGAGGCCTGGACGTACACCGCACCGCTGCCGCTGAGCTCCAGCTGGAAGGCCTCCCCGGAGCCGCGGCCCACCATGTCGCGCCAGCCCAGCGCGGTGGAGAGCTTGTTGCGGACGTCGCCGTGATGGGCGACGTATGCCTGTGGGTCGACATGGACCGGCCGCTGCGGGGTGATGGGGATCTCGAAGACGCCGCCGTGGGCCATGACCGCCACCGCTCCCTGCCCCTTGAGCGTGGTCGTGAACAGCCCCTGGCCGCTGACCTGGCCCCGGACCATGCCCATGACGCCGCCCTGCGAGCCGAGGAACATCGTCCCCTGCTGGAGCGTGCCCTCGAAGGCGAGCAGGCGGTCCGCCTCTACGCAGAGGGTGTCGCCGGAGAGGTTGATCACCTGGACGTGGTGTCCGCCGTGCCCGAACAGCACGGTGCCGCTGCCCTCGACCGTCATCAGCGGGGTGTCCTCGTTCGCCACCCGGCGGCCGATCATCGACATGATCCCGCCCTGGCCGCCGCGCGTGTTGGGCGTGAAGGACACCTCGCCCTTGTAGGCGAGCATCGCGCCGCGCTGGCTGAACAGCTTCTGGCCCGGCATGACGGTCGCCTCGACCATCTTGGAGTTGATCTCGCGGAAGCCCATGTCACACGTCCCCCGCGATCGTGTTCCGCTCGCTCGGCTGTACGTACACCAGCCCGTCCCCCTCGAACCGGATCTGGAAGGCCTCGCCGCCGCCCTCGCCCATCAGCGTGCGGAACGTCACACCGGACTGGAGGGACTGCCGGAGGTTGCCCTGGTGCGCGACATAGGCGCCCGGGTCGACGGTCAGCGGATACTGCGAGCTGACCCGCAGCACCACGGCCGGCCCGTCCGACACGATCGCCGCCTGGCCGTGACCCTCGACGGTGGTTGTGAACAGCCCGTTGCCCTGCGAGGCGCCGCGCAGGCCCGTGAAGCTGGTGCCGGTGCGCAGCCCCGCGTCCGTCGCGAGCAGGTTGCTCGACTCCACGTACAGCTTGTCGCCCTGGAGGCTGACGAGGTTGATCTCGGAGGCGCGATCGGCGAACCAGCAGGTCCCGTGCCCCTTCACCTCCATCACCGTCATCTGCTCGCCGGTGAGCCGCCGGGTCACCATGCCCCGGATGCCCTCACCGCCGCCGCTCATCTTCTTGAAGTCCATCTGCCCGTCGTACGCCACCATCGAGCCGTTCTTCGCCTTCACGGCGTCCCCGGTCATGTCGACGGCGAGCACCTTGCTGCCTTGGAGTCGGAACATCGCCACGAGGGGAAGGTAGCTTGCGGTCGGCTGTCGCCAACAGATCCCGGGGGTGGAGATCGACCCTGATGACACCCCTAGGGTCAGGTCGGAGCCCGGTCGCTCCCGAGACAGCACACCTGGCCGGACCTGCGGAGAGGAGGCGTGTGGCTGCTCGAAGCCGGTTGCAGGCTTCCTGCGCGCGGATGGTGTCCACCCAGTGGTCGACCTCCATCACGGCCCTGAGCGGAGCCAGGCGGTCCGCGTGGGGCTGCGCCACTCGGCCGGACGCCACCTGCCTGCGGGCGGGTCGTCACAGGTCGGGGTGTGCTGGAGGCGTCGTCGCCACCCCCCGCCCAGACCTTCCCCCGCCCGTTTGCCACAATGGACGCACGTTTGTGCATGCGTTCACAAACGGGCCGACGTCTCTCCCCACCGAAGGTGACCCGTGGATCTCAAGACCGCCACCGCCCTCCGCCGCCTCCGCCTGGTCTCGGCCCCCGAGGCCGTCTCCTTCCTGCTTCTGCTGGTCTGCTCGGTGCTGAAGCGGACCACGGACTTCAACGCGGTGCCCGTGATGGGCATGATCCACGGCGTTCTCTTCATCCTGTACGTGATCTTCTGGGCGGACGCCTGGAACCGCACGAAGTGGTCCCCGAAGACGGCGGCCCTCTACTTCGTCCTCTCCGTCCTGCCGACCGGCGGCTTCTTCGCCGACCGCAAGCTGCGCCGTGAGGCCGAGGATGCGGTCATCGCCTCCCGCGCCCGCCAGGAGAGCGCGGTGAAGACGTCGTGATCGTCGCCTTCTCCGTGACACCGCTGGGCGTCGGCGAGGACGTGGGGGAGTACGTCGCCGACGCCGTCCGTGTCGTGCGTGAATCCGGCCTGCCGAACCGTACCGACGCCATGTTCACCTCGATCGAAGGTGAGTGGGACGAGGTCATGGACGTCGTCAAGCGTGCCGTCGCCGCGGTGGAGCGGCGCGCGCCGCGGGTCTCGGTGGTCCTCAAGGCGGACATCCGCCCCGGAGTTGAGGACGGTCTCACCTCGAAGGTCGAGACCGTCGAACGGCATCTGGCCCAGCGGGCGGAGCAGTCGCCGCGTCCGTGACGTGAAAGACCCCTGTCCATCGGTCGTCATGCAGGCAGGCGTTCATCGGCTCGACCAGCGTCGTGTGATCGGGGTCGGTGCGCCACCGTTTGATGGATTCAAGGCTTTCCCACTCGCTGGTGAGCAACCAGCGAGTGGGATCGTCGATCGAGCGGCAGAGCTGCTCTCCGAGGTGTCCGGGAGATCGCACGGCGCGTTCGAGCACGCCGTTGTACGACCTCAGGAAGTCCTCTTCTCTTCCCTCTCGTACGCGGAGCAGCCGAATGACCCGCACACGTGCGGTCACGGTCACGACGGGTCGAGGACGACCGGAAGTTCCGCCAGCCCACGGAAGGCGGGGAACGGCACGGTCAGCCAGCGTGCGTCCTCCGGCGCCCCGGCCAGGGCCATGCGCGGATACCGTCCGAAGAGCGAGGTGAGGGCGATCTGCATCTCCAGACGTGCCAGCGGCGCGCCGATGCAGAAGTGAGGGCCGACGCCGAATGTCAGATGGGTTGACTGGACGTTCGGGCGTGTGACGTCCATCCGGTCCGGATCGGCGAATACGTCAGGGTCACGGTTGGCCCCCGTGATCGAAACCTGGACGAGCGCCCCCTTGGGGATGAGCGTGTCGCGGATCACGATGTCTTCCTTGGCGAAGCGGAATGTCGAGTTCTCCACGGAGGTCTCGAACCGGAAGATCTCCTCGACGGCCGCGGCGGTTGCGCGCGCATCCTGGAACGCCAATCGCTTCTGCTCCGGCTGAGCGAGCAAATGGTAGAAAGCGTTGCCGAGTTGGTACGCCGTCGTCTTGTGGCCGGCGAACAGCAGCACCCACGCTGTTGAGACCAGTTCGTGGTCCGTAAGAGCGCCTTCCTCGTCCCTTGCTGTGGCGAGTGCGCTGAGCAGGCCTCCGTCCGGCTCCTGCCGCTTCCGTGCGATGAGATCCGCCAGATATTCGCGCAGATTTCCCTCGGCCAGTTCCAGCGCTTTTCTCGCCTCCGGACCGAAACCGGTCCGAGCGACGGTGGCGGACCATTCCTGGGCCTGCTTGCGTTCGTTTTCCGGCACGCCCAGAAGTTCGCAGATCACATTGAGCGGCAGGGGGAAGCAGAACTCCGGGAGCAGGTCCATGGGCTCCGAGGTCGCGCAGCGATCCAGCAGGTCCTCGGTGACCTTCTGGACGCGCGGACGCAGAGATTCCACTCGTTTCGGCGTGAAGGTGTTGCCGACGATCCTCCGGAGCCTGGTGTGCTTCGGAGGATCCGAGAAGAGCATGTTGTCGTCCAGGGCGATCGACGAGTCACCGAAGATGCGGTGGTAGGCGTCGATGGCGCCGTACATGTCCTTGCTCAGGCGCGGGTCGGCCAAGGCGGCGCGAGCGTCGTCGTGCCGGGTGATGAGGTAGGTCTCGACCCCATGGGGAGGCGACAGCGGGCATACGGGTGCTGTCTCCCTGAGCGCGGCGTAGACGGGATGGGGATTGGCGCGGAATTCCCGGCTGCAGGATGCGGCCGCCGCCGCGGCCTCATCGGGCGACAATTCCTCGGATGCGAACGCTTGCGTCATGACTGGTCCCGGGGTTCGGTGGGTTCCTTCGGTCATCAGCACGGTTCCCCGCGCGGCGCGGTGAGGCAAACGCTGCTGCGCCATATGGGTCGGGTCGTCGTATGAACTGTGGATGTGCAAGTCCTACTTGGTAAAACACTGACAGACAGGCCGGTCCTCGCCCCCCGGACTGGGCGCCATCGAATGGGGAGGAAATCAGTGAGCGGACCCGCAGTGGAATCTGTACCGGTTCTCATCGTCGGCGGATCTTTGGTGGGTCTTTCCACCTCCGTGTTCCTGGGGCGCCTTGGAATTGAACACATGCTCGTGGAGCGGCATGCCGCGACTTCGACTCACCCGCGCGGTCGTGGGAACAACGTGCGCACCATGGAGATCTTCCGGACAGCCGGACTGGAGCCGTCCATCCGGGAGGCCGCCTCCATGCTCGCCGGGAACGACGGCGTTCTTCAGGTGGACACCCTCACCGGGGACCAGCGCCGCTGGATTATTCGGGACATCTCCGCGGGCATGGACGTGTCCCGGGTCAGCTCTTCGGACTGGTGCCTGTGCAGTCAGAACGATCTCGAGCCGGTACTGCTGAGCCATGCCCGCCGGCAGGGCGGAGATATCCGCTTCGGTGTGGAGATGACTTCCTTCACGCAAGGCCGAGAAGGAGTCCAGGCCCAGATCAGGCGCCGGGACACCGGCGAGGAATACACCGTGAATGCCGATTTTCTGGTGGCCGCCGACGGCCCCAGAAGTCCTGTCCGCGAATGCCTGGGAATCAGTCAGTCAGGGCCTGGTGACCTCTTCCACAACGTCAGCGTCACATTCCGTAGCAAGATGCTCAAGGACTACGCCGGAGAAAAGAAGTTCGTTGTCTGCTACGTCACCGACCCGCTGGGTGAAGGGGCGTTGCTGCCAGTGGACAATGAGGAGCAGTGGGTGATCCATGTTCCTTGGTTTCCGGACCGCGGAGAGGCTCTGGAGGATTTCACCGACGATCGGTGTGCAGCGCACGTCCGCGCGGCCGCCGGCGTTCAGGATGTCGATGTGGAGATCACGGGAAAGGCGCCCTGGCACGCTTCGAAGCGGGTCGCGGACCGCTACGGACAGGGCCGCGTCTTTCTGGCCGGTGACTCGGCGCACGAAATGCCGCCCACCGGCGCGTTCGGTTCCAACACCGGAATCCAGGACGCTCACAATCTGGCCTGGAAGTTGGCCGCGGTGCTCCGCGGATGGGCCGGCATGCCCTTGCTGGACACCTACGAGCAGGAACGACGGCCCGCCGCCGTCGCCACCAGTGCGCGGGCGGCCCTGCAGGCGGTCGAGGAGGAGCACCCGGGATTCAGTCCCGCAGCGGGACGTAACGACGACCCGGCCGACCTCATGACCGTCGCGCTCTGCTGCCGGTACGCATCGAACGCCGTTGTCGGTGCCTCCCCGGAGCAGCCGGTCGTCCCGGAGACGTTCCAGCTCGGCGGCGACCCGGGAAGCCGTGCACCTCATATGTGGGTCAGGAGAGAAGGCAGCAAGATCTCCACGCTGGATCTGTACGAGCGCTCCTTCGTGGTCCTCTCCGGGCCCCGAGGCCAGGTGTGGCGGGACGCGGCCGAGAAAGCCTCCGACAACCTGGGCGTTCCGGTCGAGTCGTATCTCGTGGGAAACGGCCAGGACCACGATCTCGTCCCCGAGCCGGATGCCGACTGGGCGACGTTGCACGGCGCGGCCGAGGACGGTGCCGTCCTGGTACGCCCGGACGGTTACGTCGCATGGCGCGCCCATGCCGAGATGCCGAACGCCGATCGCGTGCTGACGAACATGCTGCAGACGGTGCTCTGCCGCGACTGAGAAGAGGACATGGCAATGACATCAGCAGGCTACGACGGCACCGCCGCGGGCCGAGTGGACGTCCACCACCACTTCACCGCGCCGGCCTGGCTGGACTGGGCGGAGGAACGAGGCGTCGTCAACCGAGAGAAGCTGCCCTGGTGGACGCGCTGGGACCTGAACGCGGCCCTGGAACTCATGGACAAGGCCGGCATCGGCACGGCCGTCATGACGGTGGCGATGCTCGGCCGGTTCCAGGAGCGCACGGAGCGGCAGGAAAGCGCACGGGTCGCCCTGCGGGCAGCGGCTGACGTCGTCGAAGAACAGCCCGCACGCTTCCGGTTCTTCACGCCGGTGTTCCTCGACGACCTGGAACTCTCCCGGTGGAGCCTCGAGTACGGCCTCGACGAACTCGGTGCCGTCGGGGTGAGTACGAGAACGAGCATGGACGGTGTCTACCTCGGCGACGCGTCGCACGACCGTCTCCTGAACGAACTCAACGACCGGTCCGCGGTCGTCAGTACCCACCCCATGGAAGTGCCGGCCGGAAAGGGCGGCCCTCCCGGAAGTACGGGGCTGCCGGGAATGCCGCCCTTCATGTGCGACTTCCTGATGGACACCACGCGTGCCGCCATCAACCTCATCAAGAACGGCACCCTGGACCGCTATCCGAATCTCACCTTCATCCTTCCTCACGGTGGAGGCTTCCTTCCGTACATGGCCACCCGGCTCGAACTCTTCGGCGGGCAGCTCACTCCCGAGATCGAACCGGGCCGGGTCCGTGACTACCTGCACCGCTTCTACTTCGACACCGCGGGACCCATGTCCCCCTCGGCCACGCCCACCCTGCTTGCCACCGTGGACCCCCGCCGCATCCTCTTCGGCACGGACTGGCCGCCCACCCCCGGACACGTCGTCGCCGACATCACGACACCTGCCCTGGACAACGACCCGGTCCTCTCCGATGAGCAACTCCACGCGATCAACCGTGAGAACGCCATGCGTCTGATGCCCGCACTACTCGCTCGCTGACGCACACGAAGAGGCCGCCGTCCGCGCGGACGGCGGCCTCCTCGTGTGCGTCAGCGAGCGTCGGTCTCCCTCTCCCAGTGGTAGAAGCACCGCGCCATCGCGTCCTTCGGACTGCGCCACGTCTGCGGGTCGTACGGACTGACGTACGCTTCGAGCTTCCTGGTGATGTCGAGGAACTCGGGGTGCCCGGCCACTCGCGCGATGGCGGGCCCCGGCTCCTGCTCGGCTTCGATGAGGTGCATGTACACGTCGCCGAACTGGAAGAGGGAGCGCCGGGTCACCCCGACGAGGTGCGGGAGTTCGCCGCGGTCCGAGGCCGCGAAGACCTCGGCGATGTCCGGAGCCGACTGCGGGGCCATCCGGGCGACGATCAGGGCGTGGTGCATGAGATCTCCTTCTGCCACCGCGTCGCTCAGGCGGGCGTGCTGGGTGCTGTTCGCCGCTCTTCGGCGGCCCGCTCGATGCGGTCGCGGATGAGGGCCAGCTGGATGGGCGAGTTGCGGTTGATGATGTCCGTCATCCCGGCGTCGTCGACCGGAGCGTCGGGCTTCATGGCGAAGTCCTGCGTCCAGTGCATCCGGGTGCCGGCGGCGGTCTCCTCGTACTTCCACTCGATGTTCATGTAGTCGAACGGGCCGGTCTCGACCCGGCGGGCGCGGACGGTGAGCTTCTCACGGTCGGCGACCCGTTCCGACACCCAGCTCCACACCTTGCCGTTCTCGTCGGGGTGCATGGTCAGACGGAAGGTCACGGTGTCGCCGTTGCGGGACAGCACGTCGACGGCCGCGTACTCGCTGAACAACTGCGGCCATCTGTCCAGGTCGTTCGTCATGTCCCAGACGAGGTCGAGGGGTGCGGCGATGGTGATCTCGTTCTCGGTGTGTCCTACCACTTCAGGCTCCAGTCGTGAACGCGCCGTTGACGAGGTCGAGGAACTGACGCGGGCTCTTGCACCGCTCCGCGTCGGTGGGCAGCGCCCGGCCGTGCCGGTTCTCCAGCTCGCCCACGATGCCGAGGAGACCGAGCGAGTCCAGCCCGAACTCGGCGAAGGGCGTGTCCACCCGGCGCTCGAGGTCGTGCGGGTCGACGGTCACGCCGGCGGCCTTCTTCATCAGCGTGGCCAGTTCCTCGACGGTTACTTGGGTCATTTCGGTGGTCATACGCGTTCTCCTTGTCGTTTAGGCGGCGGTTCCCGGGCCGCGGCGCAGGACCAGCGCCGCATTGGAGCCCATGAGTCCCCGGCTGAGGACCAGGGCCGTGCGGAGCTCGGCCGGGCGTGCCGTGGACGTCACCAGGTCGATCTCGTGGCAGACGTCGAAGACGCCCGGCGTCGGCGGTATCTGCCCGTGCTCCATGGCCAGCACCGCGGCCGCGATGTCCAGCAGGGGTGCCCCGCAGTAGGACCGTCCGATGCCGGCCTTGGGAGCCGTGACGGGCACGCGTGTGCCGTGCGGGCCGAGGGCGTCGGCAAGGGCGAGGGCCTCGGCCCGGTCCGCCTCCGGGGAACCCAGCGCGTCGGCGAAGACCACGTCGATCTCCTCCGGCGCGCAGCCGGCCTCGTCGAGGGCAGCACGGATGGCGTGGGCGAGCCCTTCCCGCGACCGGTCCCAGCGCGAGGCACCGGTGAACGTGGCGGCATGTCCCGCCACGGTGGCGCGGACGACGCCGCCGCGGCGGTGTGCCCGGTCCGCGTCCTCGACGACCAGCACGGCACCGCCCTCGGCGGGCACGAAACCGCAGGCCGCGGAGGTGAAGGGGCGGTAGGCGCAGGACGGGTCCTCGACGGTGCTGAGTTCGGGGTATCCGAGCTGGCAGACCATCGAGTAGGGAGCGAGCGGCGCCTCGGCCGCCCCGACCACGACCACGTCGGTTCCCCGCCGCACGGCCCGGGCGGCGTGCGCGACGGCGTCCAGACCGCCCGCCTCGTCGCTGGCCACCACCCCGCAGGGCCCCTTGAAGCCCCTGCGGATCGATATCTGGCCGGTGCTGGCCGCGTAGAACCAGGCGATGGACTGGTAGGGCCCGACGAATCGGGCCCCCTGTCCCCACAGCTTCTGCAGTTCCCGCTGGCCGAACTCACCGCCGCCGGATCCGGCGGCGGTGACCACACCGACGGAGTACGGGGCGTCGGCGGCGATGCCGCTCAGGCCCGCGTCCTCCAGTGCGGCGTCGGCGGCGGCCAACGCGAAGTGGGTGAACCGGTCGGTCTGGACGAGGAAGGTGTCCTCGATGAGTGCCGACGGGTCGAACCCCCGGACCTCGCCGGCGACACGGAGCGGAAGGTGCCCGCATCCCTCCCGGGTGATCCTGTCCAGTACGTTCAGGCCCTCCTTGACGGACTTCCAGTAGGTGTCCGTACGCAGGCCGTTGGGTGCGACCACACCGATCCCCGTGATCGCCGTGTGCCGGGTACGTTGACCACTCATCGTTTCCTCCCGCCTGGCCCCGTCAGGAGCACCGCGGACTGGAAGCCGCCGAAACCGCTGCCGACGGACAGCACGTTGTCGAGCCTGCGGGGGCGTGCGGTACGCGGTACGTAGTCCAGATCGCACTCGGGGTCCGGGGTCTCGTAGTTCGCCGTGGGCGGCACCACCTGGCGGGCCAGGGCCAGTACGCAGGCGACGACCTCGATCGCGCCGATCGCACCCAGCGAGTGGCCCACCATGGACTTGATCGAGCTCATGGGCGTGTCGTAGGCGTGGGCGCCCAGGGACCGCTTGACCGCGGCGGTCTCGTGACGGTCGTTCTGGCGGGTGCCCGAGCCGTGCGCGTTGACGTAGTCGATGTCCGTGGGGTCCACACGGGCGTGGTCGAGCGTGGTGTCGATGGCCCGCGCCATCTCCAGGCCCTCACTGGTCAGTCCGGTCATGTGGTACGAGTTGCCGAACGTGGCGTAGCCGCCGATCTCGCAGTAGACGTGCGCGCCTCGGGCACGGGCGTGCTCGAGCTCCTCCAGGACGAGCACCGCGGCGCCCTCACCCATGACGAATCCGTCGCGGTGGGCGTCGAAGGGCCGGGAGGCGTGCGCAGGGTCGTCGTTGTTCGGCGACGTCGCCTTGATGGCGTCGAAGCAGGCCATGGTGATCGGGGAGATCGGCGAGTCCGACGCCCCGGCGATGCAGATGTCGGCACGGCCCTCCTCGATGGTGTGGGAGCCGTAGCCCACCGCGTCGAGTCCGGAGGTACAGCCGGTGGAGACGGTCTGCACCGGACCCTGCGCGCCGAAGCGTTCCGCGACGACGGAGGCCAGCGTGCTGGGCGAGAACGCCAGGTGCAGCTGCGGTTCGGCGGTGCGGTGGTCGACGTCCCAGCGCTGTCCTCGTTCACTGACCAGGACGTAGTCGTGCTCCAGACGGGTCGTGCCGCCCACCGCGCTGCCGAGGGAGACCGCCACGCGCCAGGGGTCTTCGCTGCCGAAGTCGACGCCGCCGTCGGCGATCGCCTCCGCCGCTGCGACCATGGCGAACTGGATGTACCGGTCGGCGCGTTCGACCAGCTCGGGTTCGAGCCCATGCGCGAGGGGGTCGAAGTCGCACTCGGCGGCAATCCGGGAGCGCAGCCCCTCGGGGTCGAACAGGGTGATGCCGCGCGTCGCCGTACGACCGTTGGAGAGCAGGTCCCAGAACGCCGGCACCCCGATCCCGCCGGGGGCGACGACGCCGATACCGGTGACCGCCACCCGCCGGGTCATGAGGGGACCCCACGGCGTTCGGGCCGGCGGCTCTCCTCCTGGACGAGCGGATACGGCTTGAGGTCCTCGCTCTGCGTCACGGGCTCCGTGTCGACGTGGCCGAGGCTCGGTTTCGGTGCCAGCGGACCCAGGTGGAAGACCATCCGGGCTTCCTCGTCACCGACGTTGCGGAAGCGGTGCCGCATGTCGATGGGGATCATGAGGCCTTGGTCGGAGCGGAGGGAGAAGGTCTCGCCATCCAGGTCGACCTCCAGGCTGCCCTCGACGACGAAGATGAACTCCTCGGAATACGGGTGGTAGTGCTCGCTGATGCGTTCGCCGGGCCGCATGATGGCCAGGCCCATGAACCCGCTCGTGGAACCCACCGTGACGGGTGTCAGCATCGTGCGCAGGTCGCCGCCGCGCTTGCGGTTGGGCTCGGTCTCACTCAGGTCCACGATGCGCGGGTGCGTTTTGTGCATGGTCCGTCTCCAGGTTGGGCAGTGGGGGTGTGGTCCGTGCGCTGTCAGGACAGTTCAGGACTGTGCGGCCCTGCGATCGGTGATCAGCGTCATGTCGGCGTGGGTCAGGAGACGGGTCGCGTCCCGTTCACTGGTGAGCGGTCCTTCCACGCCGAGCGCGGGGCCGTCGAGGAGGCGAGCCAGCACGGCGGCCTTCCTCGGGCCGTGGACGCCGAGCGCTCTGACCGGATCGGTCTCGGGATCGCCCGGTACATCGATGAGCCGGACGACGATGTCGTCCCGATGGAAGACGGTGCTGCGGTGCACGGGGCCGGCCGGATCGTCCGCGGCGGTCTCGTCCTGCTGGGAGAGCAGCCGGGCGAGTGCCATCCCGCAGCCCTCCCGCGCCGGGTAGAACAGCGCGTGCCGGCGCAGCTCGGCCGGTTCCGGCCCGCCGTGGGTCACGTGGTGTACGGCCGGCATGGCCGCGCGGGTGAAGAAGGCCCGTGCGGACTCGGGATCGGTCAGATCCCTGCTCAGTTCCAGGTACGGATTGAGGGCTTCCTCGACGGCCCGCACCTCCGGCTGACGCGAGACGTGGCGCAGCGCCGCCATCAGGTCGCCCTCCACCTCCACGGTGCGGACGACTCGGTTGCCGTGCATGAACAGCGTGGTGCGGCTCAGCCGCGTGGAGTCGTCCACGCGGGACTCGGGCGGTGCGTAGTGGGCGAGGATCTCCGCGACCTTGGACTCGGAGCCCGGCTTGACGGTGAACGTCAGTGCGTGGCGCGTCAACCCGTCGCCCACCCGCACGGACCCCTGGAGTGCGTCCGAGGTCCCGGCGGTGGGCGGGAGGGCACGGCCGGTCTCCCGGAGGATGCGGTAACGCATCGACCGGAGGTCACGGACGCAGCTCTGCAGGGGCCTGACCGTCTCGATGTGGTCCTCACTGCTGACCCATGCGAGGTACGGCGGGGCGCTCGCCCATTCGCTCGTGATGATCCACTGGGACGGGTTCTCCGCCGACTGGCACAGCTGGTCACTGAGGTGACCGGGAACCGACACGACGTGGTTGCGCATGTGCTCGTACGCGTCGAGGAACTGTTCCTGGGCGCCTTCGTGGAGATCGACGAGCAGGATGACTCGCAGCCTGGAGCCGTCGAAGGCCGACTGGGATATGCGTTTCGAAGTGGTCATCCGGCAGTCCCTTCCTTCACGAGAGGGCAAGCGACGGCCGCCGTGTCCCGCAGCGCGAACGCCGGTCGGCCCTGAGTCTTCATCGTGGGTCGGTGGACCAGGAGCCGCGAGCCATGCGGGCCAATGGGGGGAACGCCCCCTTCACGCAGGGCCGCGCCGACCGGGACGAGCTCCTCCAACGCGGCCGCCCACGAACCCAGTTGCTCCCACGCGTCCGGGGCCTCGGTCGCCCGCCCGTCGGGGCGCGCTCTGGCTCGCCCGGACGGAACCGACCGATGGGCGAGACGGGGCTGACCGGCATGTGACCGGCCGGTAAGGTCTGGAGACGTGCCGAAGCCGCTCAGTCTTCCCTTCGATCCCATCGCCCGCGCCGACGAACTCTGGAAGCAGCGCTGGGGAAACGTGCCGTCGATGGCCGCGATCACCTCGATCATGCGCGCCCACCAGATCCTGCTCGCCGAGGTCGACGCGGTGGTCAAGCCGTACGGGCTGACGTTCGCGCGCTACGAGGCGCTCGTGCTGCTCACCTTCTCCAAGGCGGGCGAGCTGACGATGTCCAAGATCGGCGAACGCCTGATGGTCCACCCCACCTCGGTGACGAACACCGTGGACCGCCTGGTGAAGTCGGGCCTGGTCGACAAGAAGCCCAACCCCAAGGACGGACGCGGCACACTCGCCGCCATCACCGAGAAGGGCCGCGAGGTGGTCGAGGCGGCCACGCGCGACCTGATGGCGATGGACTTCGGGCTCGGGGTGTACGACGCGGAGGAGTGCGGGGAGATCTTCGCGATGCTGCGTCCGCTACGGGTGGCCGCCCAGGACTTCGACGAGGACTGACAGCCCGGGGCAAGATCGCCCGGAAGGGGTGGTTACGCTCGACGGCATGAAGAAGAGCGTGCTGACCCGCTACCGCGTCATGGCCTACGTCACCGGTGTGCTGCTGGTTCTGCTGACCCTGGGCATGATCGGCAAGTACCTGCTCGAGATGGACGGCGCGGACGACTTCACGCGCGTCGTCAGCATCGCGCACGGCTGGCTGTACGTCGTGTACCTGGTCTTCGCCTTCGACCTCGGCTCCAAGGCGAAGTGGCCGGTCGCCAAGCAGCTGTGGGTGCTGCTCGCGGGCACGATCCCGACGGCCGCCTTCTTCGTGGAGCGTAAGATCACGCACGAGCTCGAGGCCGAGGTCGCCGAGGACGCGGGCGCGGTCGCGAAGGCGTAGCGCGGCGTCACCGCCGTACGCCGGTGTGTGTGCGGCGGTCCATTTGTACCAATTACCTTGACGCCCCGGTAAGCCGTCGACATTTACTAGGACGTCCAAGTAAATTCGATGGTATGGACGCTGACGCCATCGAGGAGGGCCGCCGTCGCTGGCAGGCCCGGTACGACGCCGCGCGTACGCGCGACGCGGACTTCACCACGCTCTCCGGGGATCCCGTGGAGCCGGTGTACGGGCCCCGGGACGGGGACGCCTATGAGGGGTTCGAGCGGATCGGGTGGCCGGGGGAGTATCCCTTCACGCGTGGGCTGTATCCGACCGGCTACCGGGGGCGCACGTGGACCATCCGGCAGTTCGCCGGGTTCGGGAACGCCGAGCAGACCAACGAGCGGTACAAGATGATCCTCGGCAACGGCGGGGGCGGGTTGTCCGTCGCCTTCGACATGCCGACCCTCATGGGGCGCGACTCCGATGATCCGCGGTCGCTCGGTGAGGTCGGGCACTGTGGGGTGGCCATCGACTCGGCCGCCGACATGGAGGTCCTGTTCCGGGGCATTCCGCTGGGGGACGTCACCACGTCCATGACCATCAGCGGGCCGGCCGTTCCCGTGTTCTGCATGTATCTCGTCGCCGCCGAGCGGCAGGGCGTCGATCCGGGGGTGCTCAACGGGACCCTCCAGACCGACATCTTCAAGGAGTACATCGCGCAGAAGGAGTGGCTCTTCCAGCCTGAGCCGCATCTGCGGCTGATCGGCGACCTGATGGAGTACTGCGCGGCGGGGATCCCCGACTACAAGCCGCTGTCCGTCTCCGGGTACCACATCAGGGAGGCCGGGTCGACGGCCGCGCAGGAGCTGGCGTACACGCTGGCCGACGGGTTCGGGTATGTGGAGCTGGGGCTGAGCCGTGGGCTGGACGTGGATGTGTTCGCTCCCGGTCTGTCCTTCTTCTTCGACGCCCATGTCGACTTCTTCGAGGAGATCGCCAAGTTCCGCGCCGCGCGCAGGATCTGGGCGCGCTGGATGCGGAACGTGTACGGGGCGAAGACGGACAAGGCGCAGTGGCTGCGCTTCCACACCCAGACCGCCGGGGTCTCGCTGACCGCCCAGCAGCCGTACAACAACGTGGTGCGTACGGCCGTGGAGGCGCTGGCCGCCGTACTCGGCGGGACGAACTCGCTGCACACCAACGCCCTGGACGAGACCCTCGCCCTGCCTTCGGAGCAGGCGGCGGAGATCGCGCTGCGGACCCAGCAGGTGCTCATGGAGGAGACGGGGGTCGCCAACGTGGCCGATCCGCTGGGCGGTTCGTGGTTCGTCGAGCAGCTGACGGACCGGATCGAGGCCGACGCCGAGAAGATCTTCGAGCAGATCAGGGAGCGGGGGTTGCGGGCCCACCCGGACGGGCGGCACCCCATCGGGCCGATCACGTCGGGGATTCTGCGGGGGATCGAGGACGGGTGGTTCACGGGCGAGATCGCCGAGGCGGCGTTCCAATACCAGCGGTCCCTGGAGAAGGGCGACAAGAGGATCGTGGGTGTGAACGTCCACCACGGGTCCGTCACGGGGGACCTGGAGATCCTGCGGGTCAGCCATGAGGTGGAGCGGGAGCAGGTTCGGGTGCTGGGGGCTCGTAAGGCAGGGCGGGACGACGCCGCCGTACGGACCGCGCTCGACGTGATGCTCGAGGCCGCGCGCGACGGCGGCAACATGATCGGGCCGATGCTCGACGCCGTACGCGCCGAGGCCACGCTGGGCGAGATCTGCGGGGTGCTGCGGGACGAGTGGGGGGTGTACACGGAACCCGCCGGATTTTAGGGCCGCCGGTCCAGTTGACTCCGGCGGGCCTCGACCCGCGGCAGATCGCGGTGCTTCTCACCGCATTCGACGAGCGGGGTCCCCGCTCCTCGCCTCACCCTCACCAGGACCGCGCCTGCGGCTACCTGCAACTCGGCCTCGCACTGCGCGCCGGCGGGCTCCTCGCCGTCAACGCCTACCTTCCGCGCCGCCGCCCACCCGGTGACAGCACGTACGGCGGACCGCTCTTCACCAGCCGCACGGGCATCAAGATGCCGCACCGCTGTCCACATGACCTGCTGCGTGCGGTGGCCGTGGCGAGCGGCCTGCTTTCACCGCCCGTATGAGGTGACCCAGACGCGCGGGCGTGGTCGCGATGATCTCGTCCGGGGCGTCGCTCTCGCGGAGGCGGAGGGTGCCGTCGGGGGCGGCGGCGAGGTAGAGGCAGTTGCCGGACTCGTCGCCACTGAACGACGACTTCTGCCAGGTGAGTTGGGGCACTGCGGGCCTTTCTAGAAGTCGTACAGGAGATGTTGGATCAGCAGCAGGGAACCTGGAGCCGCCTGAGTTTCGGCCGTGGCTGAGGGGGTGATCGGAGGGAGCGCGGAGTCCTTCAACCGACCGAAGAGCACGCGATATTGGGACAGGTGTTCCTGTGTGTCACGGTAGATCGGCTCGCTCGGATGTTCCAGTACGACCGTGGCCAGTTCCTCGACCGGTGGCCGCACGTACAGGAACGGGGTGCTGACACCCAGGAAGGTCTGTGCGCGGAACGGGAAGACCTGGATGGTCACGTTCGGCAGTCTCGACAGCTCGATGAGATGCAGCAACTGCCTGCGCATGACACTGGGGCCGCCGTAGTGCATACGCAGGGCGGCCTCGTGGATCACAGCGTGTACAGCGGGGGCATTTTCGCTCACGAGGATCCGCTGGCGCTCCAACCTGAAGGCGATGGCGTCCTCGGTCGTGGCGTGCTTGGGCTTCACGTCCCCGAACAGGGCCCGGATGTACTCCTCGGTCTGGAACAGGCCTGGGATGACCAAAGGCTCGTACGAGCACAGGCTGGCCGCACCAGCTTCCAGCTCCGCGAGGTTGAGCGCGTGCCGGGTGACCCGTCCCTGATAGGTGCTCCACCAGCCCTTGCCGCTGGACTCGGACATGGCGACCAAGGCCTCAAGGTGCGGGGTAGAAATATTCCCGTAGTGCCCGCACAGCCTGCGGAGTCGCTCCGTGGCGATGGCGGTGCGACCGGCTTCGATGTTGCTCAGGAGTGGGGCTCTGAGCCCTGTCGCCGCAGCCGCATCATTTGTGCTGACTCCGCTGATCTCGCGAGCCCTGCGCAGCTCAGTGCCTAGGCGCCGCTGTCGCTCGCTGATCCTGGTCCGTAGTGCCAAGGTTCGTCCCCTTTCCGAAAGGTGAAGGTCACCCTTTCGGGGAAGTAGGTAGAAAATCTACTCCGCAATCCCTACCGTCAGTATCGCAACCAACACACGCTGTGTGCATCCGAGTTGCGAATCTTCCCTAGGACGGAGGCGCCTCATGAACAACGAGGACGACTGGGAGTACAGCATCAACCTCCCGCACAATCCCCTCGCAGTCGGTGTCGCGCGAGGCGCCCTACGGCTGATCCTCCGTGCGCACGGGCTTGGCGAACTCCTCGTCACGGCTGAGCTGTTGGCCTCCGAGCTGGTCACCAGCGCGCATGTGCACGCCCCCGGACCGTCCTGCCTGCGCGTAAGACGCTCGGAGAAGTGGCTGCGGCTCTCGGTGTGGGACACCAGCAGCGAGCCACCCCGGCCTTCGCGCTTGTGCGGCGCGGACCGCGAAGAGGGGCGCGGGATGGGGATCGTCGAAGAGCTGGCCGACCGGTGGGGGCATTACTCCCTTGGGGCGCCAGTCCTGCGCGGGAAGCTGGTCTGGTGCGAGCTGGGCGGTGGATGACCTGTGGATGCGGTCAGGCCGTTCAGTAGGAGCCCGGTGAAGGCGCGGGCCCAGTCCGTGTCGACGGGCTCTGCGCTCACCAGGGCGCGGTGCACCACCGCGCCCGCGATCACGTCGAAGATGAGGTCCGCGGTCCGGGCCGCGGCCTCGGGGTCGCTCTCCCCCGGCAGCTCCCCGCGCTGCTGGGCGCGAGCGCGGCCCTCCAGGACGAGGAGCTTCTGGCGCTCTACGATCGAGGCGCGGATGCGCTCGCGCAGGGCGTCGTCCCGTGTCGACTCGGCCACCACCGCCATCAGGCCGCTCTTCGCCTCCGGGCGGGCCAGGATCGCCGCGAACTGCAGGATCACGCCCTCGATGTCGGCGGTCAGGCTGCCGCGGTCGGGGAGTTCCAGCTCGTCGAAGAGCTCCGCGACCGCGTCGACCACCAGCTCGTTCTTGCCGGACCAGCGGCGGTAGAGGGTGGTCTTAGCCACCCCGGCTCGGGCCGCCACGTCCCCCAACGTGAGCTTGGACCAGCCCAGTTCGACCAGAGCCGCCCGCGTCGCGGCCAGGATCGCGGTGTCCGCGGCGGCGCTGCGCGGGCGTCCCGGGCGGACGGCGGGGGTGCGGCTCTGCATGCCCCGACCATAACGGGAGGTTTGCGTGGGGTGGGTGGTGAGGGAGATCACCGGGGGGTGGTGTTCCGCCGGGCCCCTGTGGCATTACGCTACGACTCGTAGCGAAAGCGAGTGGGGCGGCGAGCCGCGGGCGACGATCACTGGTGTCAGGTGGGGACCCGGCGCCGAACACCACGCAGTCGGCCCGGCTTTCACACCGCTTTTCACATGTGCGCGCGGAACGGGGGAGGATAGACGCATGCAGCCACGGAACATGTCCATGAGCGGAGTCGTCGACCTCGCCGCGGTGAAGGCGGCCCAGGAGGCCAAGGCGAAGGCGGAGCAGGCGCGCGCCGAAGCGGCCCGGCAGGGCGGGGGAGGGGCCGTCTCACCCGCCGACCTGGTGATCGACGTCGACGAGGCGGGCTTCGAGCACGATGTCCTGCAACGGTCCACCGAGGTGCCCGTCGTCATCGACTTCTGGGCCGAGTGGTGCCAGCCCTGCAAGCAGCTGAGCCCGGTCCTGGAGCGGCTCGCCGTCGAGTGCAACGGTCGCTTCGTCCTCGCCAAGGTCGATGTCGACGCCAACCAGATGCTGATGCAGCAGTTCGGGGTTCAGGGGATCCCGGCCGTCTTCGCCGTCGTGGCCGGGCAGGCCCTGCCGCTCTTCCAGGGCGCCGCCGGCGAGGCCCAGATCCGCCAGACCCTCGACCAGCTGGTGACCGTCGCCGAGCAGCGGTTCGGGCTCACCGGCCTCGCCGTCGACCCCGACGCCGAGCCGGCCCCCGCCCAGGAGGCCCCCGCCGCTCCTCCCGCCGGGCCGTACGACGCGCTCCTTGAGGCCGCCGTACAGGCCCTCGACGCGGGCGACCTGGGCGGTGCGGTACAGGCGTACAAGAACGTGCTGAGCGACGACCCGGGCAACACCGAGGCCAAACTGGGCCTCGCCCAGGCCGAGTTGCTCCAGCGGGTGCAGGGCGCCGATCCGCAGCAGGTGCGCAAGGACGCCGCCGACAAGCCGGACGACGCGCGGGCGCAGATCGCCGCCGCCGACCTGGATCTGGTGGGCGGTCATGTCGAGGACGCCTTCGGGCGGCTCATCGACGCGGTGCGGCGCACCGCGGGTGACGAGCGGGACGCCGTACGCCTGCGGCTGCTGGAGCTGTTCGAGGTCGTGGGTGGCGACGATCCCCGGGTCGCGGCGGCGCGCAGGGCTCTCGCGCGCGCTCTGTTCTGAGCGGGGCGGGAGCCCCGTTCTGACCAGTCACTAAACGCACGGGCCCGTGTTGCCTGAGTGAAGGATTTGCCGACGGAGCGTCAGTGCGGCCGTGCTTTACCAAATCTTGGTAAACACGGCCGCTGTTACTGCCAGTAAGTCGGCGGCGGTGTTCTGTCAGATTCTGTCCCGTGATTCATGGACATGTCCGCCCGCTTGACAACACCCAGTGTCGCCGTCCGAGACCGGCGGGTCGTTGTTCGGTTATCCGGCCGTTACTAGCGAGTAACGGAGCCCCTTGTGCGGGCGGCGAGAATGCACCACGATCGGCCACGCTCGGTCCATTCCCGTACCCCAGCAGCCGGTTGGGCCCGCGGGAACTCCTGGGTCCCCACCGAGCAGAGCCGGCGGCAGTGGCGCCGGCTCTTTGGGCAGGGGGGTCTTCGTCCTTCCGGCGAAGCCTGTCCAGCAAGGTTGTGCGTGATGCGTGTCAGGCGCGACCCAGTGGTTGTCGCTCGGGGGTGATCGCCGGTGATTCGGGCGCTTTTCGCGCTACCGAGCGCGGGCGCTCTCCTTCCCGAGGACGTAGCACTTCTCCCATCCCTGCCCGGCTGAGCCGTCTCGTTCGACAGGGGCAGTCAGGGTCAGGAGATGTACGTCCGAGAAGGAGGAATTATGGAGTCCCAGGTGCGTGGCGGGACCAGATGGAAGCGGTTCGCTGTGGTCATGGTGCCCAGCGTCGCCGCGGCCGCGGCTGTGGGCGTCGGGCTTGCGCAGGGTGCGCTGGCCGCGTCGTTCAGCGTGTCCGGCCAGGAGTTCAAGGTGACGGCCGGGCACCTTCACGGTGAGGGCTTCGCCCAGTACGGCGGTATCGACACCGGTTACACGTCGACCGACGGCAAGAACAAGACGACCCGCGCGGTCGCGATCTCGTCGTTCAGGACCGCCGAGATCACGAAGATGTGCCAGTCGGTCAAGACGGAGATTCCCCTCATAGGGAAGACGATCTACCTCCGTCTCGATGCCGGGCCGGACGCGGATCACAAGGTCGAGGCCGAGAACCTCTACATCGACGTCGCCCAGCTCGACGCCGACGCGACGTTCAAGAACATCAACATCGGTGTTGCGGTCAAGGACCAGAGCAAAGGCCCTGCCATCAAGGAGGGTGAGAACGTCCTTCCGGGCGGCTTCGCCCAGGAGGCGGACTCGGCAGACCTCTATGGCGTCAAGCAGACGGCGTGGGCGACCACGGCCGGCACCTTCAAGCTCAGTGGCCTGAAGATGCGTCTCGGCACCGACCCCAAGATGGAGTGCTACTGACGGCTCTCGCCGTAGGGGCGTTCTTGGACAGCTGAGCTGTCCATGGGGGCGGAGGAGTTCATAGCTTCTCCGCCCCGTACGCCCGGCTCGACGCCTCGCGCCGGGCACTTGCACACACTCAGACTTCCGGCTTCTCCACGCCTACGGCCGAGCCGGTACGTACTTCAACCGGACCCAGGGAGCTGTTTTCCATGAGTGCCGAGACTCCGGTCCAGAACGCCGGGACGTTCACCCGGTTGCGTCTGCGATTCCGTGACTGGCGGGGCACCCGGCCGTTCTGGGCAGGCATGTTGACCCTGCTCGGCGGGGTGCCGATCGCCTACTTCCCGTACGCCACCCTCAAGTTGGGCACCATGTCGCTCGCCATGGCGACCACCGCGGGTGCCGGCTCCCTCATCATCGGCGTACTGCTGGTGACACTCGGCCTGACCATGTGGTTCCAGCAGGCCACACGTGTCTTCGCCGGTGTCGCCGCGATCGTCCTCGCCCTGGTGTCCCTGGTGGTCTCCAACATTGGCGGCTTCATCATCGGCTTCCTGCTCGCGATGATCGGCGGCGCGCTCGCCGTCTCGTGGGTGCCGGGCGAGCCGGAGGCCGCGGGCGCCGGACCGCGCGAGGCGAAGCAGGGCCCGTCGGAGGAGGGTGCGGTGGAGCCCGCTCCCGGGGGTGCCGTGGGTGAGCCGGGAGCGCCGCACGGTGTGCAGGATCCCGGACAGGGCGGGCCGGTGGACCGGACGCCCGAAGCCGCGGGGGCCCACGACTCGAACGGGGGGTACCGTGTCGGCTGACGAGACCCACGGCGAGGGCCCTGAGGTTTCGACCCGGGTCAGATCGGGACCGCGTCACGCGGCGCCCAAGAAGCCGCTGTTCACCAGGTTCAACATGCCGGCCGGCAAGGCGATAGCCATGGCGGCGATGCCGACGGCGGTCCTCATGGGCATCGGGTTCACGCCCACGCTCGCCCTCGCCGACGAGCAGCCGACGTCGAAGAGCCTCACGGCCGACGAGTACAAGGACTGCCTCGCGGCCCTTGACGAGGACGGCGCGGCCCCGTCGCCCACGCCGTCGCCGTCCGCCTCGTCGGACGACGACGCGGCGACGGACGAGGACAAGGACGAGCCGGCGGAGACACCTCCCTCGGCCCCCGCGTCCCCGGACGCGGGTGACTCCTCTTCGTCGGATTCAGGTTCCGACGACGAGGCCGACCCCACGCCGTCCCCGTCCGCCTCGCCGTCCAAGGAGAGCAACTCCACCTCCGGCGACACGGCCACGGCGAGCCCCTCGCCGTCCGACAGCGGGGGCAACCTGCTGGAGGACATCGGCGACGCGATCACCGGCATCTTCACGGGCGGCAGCGACAGCGAATCGGGGAGCGACAGCGCCTCGGGGGGCGAGAGCCCGACGCCGTCGCCCTCCGCCTCCGCGCCGGAGGACACGGCCAAGGACACCTCCGACGCCGCCGAGGAGACGACCGAAAAGGTCACCGACACGGTCGACGGCACGGTGAAGGACACGACCGACGCCGCGTCGAAGGTGGCTGAGGACACCACGAAGGCGGTGGCGGAGGAGACGGCCGAGGCCGCCGCGGGCACTCCCACTCCCAGTCCCTCCGCGAGCCCCACCACGGCCGCCGAGGACTGCCCGGTCGCCACCGACGCCGAGGGTGACGTCGACAACAAGGTACTCGTGGCGGACAACCCCTGGTACCTGGAGGCAAGTTCGCTGCTGCTCAAGGGCGCGGACTACCAGGGCGTCGTCGAGGTGAAGACCGCCGGCGGCAAGACCAAGAAGGTCCTGAAGTACGTCATCTCCGACGGCACCGACATCGGCGACCTGCACCAGCTGGTCAAGGAGCACGACAAGACCTATCACGTGCAGGCGGCCAAGGGCTCGACCTCCACGATCCGCGACGGCGACACGGTGATGTACACGGAGAGCATCTCCGGCAACCTGTTCGGCCTGCTCCCGATCACGTTCAACCCGGAGCATCCGCCGCCGCTGAACATCCCGCTGATCTACTTCACGAACGTGAAGATCACCCAGGCCGCCCAGTTCGGCGGAACGCTGCACGTCCCCGGGATGCAGCAGTACACCACCAACTGAACTTGAGCGCCCTTGCAAGCCCGTTCGGGAGCCGCGCACCCGGCTGTGGCCCGGTCCTCCACATGTGGGGCCGGGCCACAGCTCTGCATGGAGTGACCATGAATCCTTTACATCCTTCACACAGTTCTCATAGGGTTCCATTGCCGTGAGCATGACCAGCCGCGGCGCGGGGGCGGCACCGGGGACCCATGACCAGGGCGCGAGCCATCGGCATGCGCGTGTGCGATTCCCCCGCCGACCACAGTGAGGGGGACCTCGCACTCCATGTTCACTTCTGTCAGCCGCCCGCTGCGCCGGGCGGCGGCGGTCGCGGCCGCACTCGCCGTGACCGCCGTACTGGCGGTGACGACGGCGAAGAACGCACCGACCTCGCCCACCGCACCCGACTCCACACAGGCGGCCCACACCGACCAGGCACCGCTGCTCCAGCAGGCAGCCGCCAACGGCACCGGCCTCTTCCCGCTCCTCGCCCGGGACAAGAACGGCCGCCTCTTCGACTACGAACCCAAGGGCACCGGCGGGTTCGCCGCCAAGTTCGGTCTGGGCGGCGGCTACGCCGACGCGACCGCCCTCGCCCAGGCCAACATCTCCCGCAGCCAGACCGGCACCGACCTGTACGTCGTCATCGACGGCACGCTCTACTACACCGCCGAGCGCGGCGCCGACACCAAGGTCCTTGGCACCGGCTGGGGCCAGTACAACCTGCTCGTCTCGGTGGGCAACATGGGCGGCAGCGCCCACCCCGACCTGCTTGCCCGAGGCAAGGACGGCGCGCTCTGGCTGTACCAGGGCAAGGCCGACGGCACCCTCGCCACCAGGGTCCCCGTCCGCTCCTCCGGCTGGAACGGCATGGACGAGATCGCCGGCCGCGGTGACTACACCGGCGACGGCAAGGCCGACGTCGTCGCCCGCTCCACAGCCGGGACGCTCTACATCTACCCGGGCACCGGCAACGCCACCGCCAAGGCCGTGCTGGCCGACACCCGTGTCACGGTGCCGGCACCCACGGGCTCGGCGTGGAAGGACTACACCGCCCTCGTCTCGTCGGGTGACAACGACGGCGACGGCAAGCCCGACCTGATCGGCGTGAACAGCGCGGGCGCGCTGTGGCTGTTCAAGGGCACCGGGAAGTCCTCGGCCCCCTTTGCCGCCCGCACCCAGATCGGCACCAGCGGCTGGACGGCGTACAACCTGCTCTTCTGAGCGTCGCGCCTCCGCTTCCCTTGTCTTCTCAGCAGAACGGCTGACACATCCCCATGCGTACACACGCACGTCCGGCCGCGCGCAGACGCCGGACCATCTTCCGGACCCGGGGCGGCTGGTCCCGGCTCCTGACCACCACGGCCCTCGCCACCGCGATCGCCGTGACCGGCGGTCAACTCCCCAGTCCCGCCCAGCAGCAGACCGCGACCGTTGCCGACGTACCCACCACCACGACGCCCTTCGACCTCGCGGGCGCCGCTCGGATCCGCGAGGAGCAGTGTCTTCTCAACAGCGCTCTGCGCAAGGGCGGACCGGCGTCCAAGGAGGTCGCCCGGGCTGGACTCATCGGCACGGAGGAGCAGCTGCACACGGCTGCCAATCCGGACTACTGGACCGACACGCCGCTATCCGCGGCGTTCGAGAACGACCGGGCGACGGCCGACGCCAAGCTGGATGAGCTGGCCGGCCGCCGAAAGGTATGGGAGCAGTCCCTCGCGATTCCGTCCCAGACCACACCACCGGGCTACACGGTCACCGGCTTCGAGTGGGTGAAAGACGACGCTAATCCCTTCCGCACCATCAATCTGAGCAGCTGGGTCGCCGCCCAGTTCTGGAAGAACGAGGGAGACCTCTACACAGACCCCCACCCCCTGGCGAGCAAGGAGTCGGTCGACGCCGCCACGGCCGTCTACAAGGCTCGTTACGACGAGAACGACCACGCGGACTACGAGGACCGTCAGGCCTGGGAGTCCATGCAGTTCATGCATGGCATGTACGCCGACGACGCGCGCCTCTTCCTCCAGTACGGCGGGTTCCCGACCGCCGCGCCCGACCCGGACTCGATGGAGTTCCGGATCGACGTCGAGAACCTCAAGACGCGGTTCGCGTCCTGCGCGTACACCAACCCGCCCGACCCGCACGGCGTGCTGGACACCGAGCTGGCCGTGGCTGCCACCGAATGGCAGAAGGAACTCGCCGGCCAGAAGACCCAGCGGGACACCATCATCCGCGCCGAGAAGCGGGCCAACGCCGATCTGGCAACGGCCTCCCAAGCGCTCGGCGAGGCCCTCGCGCAGTCGCTGATCGCGAGTCGGCTCACCGACTGGCAGGCGTACTGGACCAAGCAGAAACCGGCAGATCACCCCACCTTCTACCCGACCAAGGCCGAGTTCACCAAGGTCAAGAAGTGGATCGCGAACGCCCAGGGCCGAGCCTCGGGCCGCCTCTTCGTGGCCTCCCGTGCCGCGTTGTCCGCCAAGACTCAGGCGGCGCAGGTCACCAAGGCCCAGACCGAGGCGTACGCCATTGCCGACGGGGCGGGTCTGCCGCGCGGCCGGGGCCTGTTGTACGGCCAGCAGGCCGCGCAGGTCACCAAGGCGTCCGCGGCGGCGACGCAGGCGGCGGCGAAGACCGTCGAGACCGCGTACAACGCCACCCGCGCCTCGGCCGCCGACAGCAAGACGCTGAACTCCCTGGCCAACACGCAGGCGCACGCGGCGAAGGCCGAGTTCCGTCGCAAGGCGGCCCAGGAGGCCGAGGCCCAGGCGAAGGCCGCAGCGGAGGGTGCCGCCAAGCAGGCCACGGAGGCCGCGAAGCACGCGTCCGAGGCCAAGGCCGCCGAGAACAAGGCCAAGGCGGCCGAGAAGACCGCGAAGGACGCAGCGGCGGACGCCAAGGCCAAGCGCCAGAAGGCCGAGGCCGAGCGCGACTACGCCAAGTCGCAGAAGGAACTGGCGGAAGCGGAGCGCAAGAAGGCCCACGACGCGGAGTCACGGGCCCAGTCCCAGCGCACCATCGCGGCGGACAAGCTCTCCGACGCACAGTCCGCGGGCAGGACCGCGACCGAGAAGAAGGACGGCGCGCTGGCCGCCGAGCGCCGGGCCAAGAAGGCCCGGGACGGAGCACTGGCCGCCGAGGAGCGCCGGGACAGCCTGGTGGCGAGGGCGGAAGCCGCCGAGGCGCTGCTCGCCGCGGTGGACGGCACTGCGGATGCCATCGAGGCCCGGCAGGCGGCCACCAAGGCACGTGCTGCGGCCGACGACGCCACGACGGCGGCCACGGAAGCGCGCAAGGCGGCCAACGAGGCCACCGAGGCGGCGACCAACGCCCGCGCGGCGGCGACCCGGGCCGAGGGCGCGGCCAAGCGCGCCCAGGCCGCGGCGGACGCGGCCAAGAAGGACGTCGCCATCACCGGTGCGGCAGTGAAGAAGGCCCACGCGGCCGCCGCGGACGCCATCGCCGCCTCGCAGGCGGCCAAGTGGAACGCGATCGCCGCGAAGGCGGAGGCGGAGACCGCGCAGAAGGCGGCGGCCAAGGCGAAGGGCGACGCTGTTGTGGCGCGCTCCGAGGCCACCCTCGCCGGTGCCGACGCGATCCGCACCGCAGGCCACGCCTACGCCACCGCGCAGGCCGCGGCAGCGACGCGTGACTCGGCTGCCCGGGTCGTCAAACCGGCCAACGACGCCATCGAACTCGGTTCCCCGTACGCGGAGACCGACTCCTCGGCGGGCCTCGCCGTGCTGACCGGACAGGCGTCCAAGACGGCCGCCCAGCAGCAGGTCGCCGTGGCCAACGCGAAGGCGGCCCAGGCGGCGAAGGCCGCGGCCGCGGCCAAGGCGCTGGCGGCCAAGGCGGACGCCGACGCGAAGGCGGCAGCCGAAGCCGCCGCCAACGCCGCCGAGTACGCGGCGAGCGCCGCCAAGTCCGCCACCGAGGCCCAGGCCTCGTCCGACGCGGCGGCCGCCTCCGCCAAGGCGGCGAAGACGGCGGAAGCCAACACCGTCGCGTACCACGAGCAGGCCGTCAAGGACGCCGAGGCGGCCCAGAAGGCGGCCACCTCGGCCGACGGGTACGCCACGCAGGCGGACTCCGCCGCCGACGACGCCGAGCGGGACGCGGCGAGCGCCCGCCGCGCCGCCGACGCCGCCGAGGCCGACGCGTCCACCGCGCGCAGCGTCGCCGACAAGGCAGAGAAGGACGCGACCACGGCCGAGGCCGCCGCGGCCAACGCCCGCAACCTCGCCGTGGAGGCCGCCCAGGCCGCCATCCGCACCCAAGAGACGGACTTCGAGGAGCAGCAGGAGCAACAGCGCACCCCTGACGGTGGCGGCACGGGAGTCGACGGGGTCGTGATGAAGCCCAGCGGCGACACGCGGGTCGACATCAACCCCAAGAGCGACTGCGTGGGCACGGGCAGCGGCAGCGACATCGGCTGTGAGATCGACTTGGAGTTTCACATCTACGGCGAGATGGACTTCTACATCGAGTCCTGCCCGCTGCCCGGTGTGCAGCGCTCCAAGTGCGGCAGCGCCATTCAGCGCGACTACCTGATGAGCTCGCCGCTGGACGTCACCTTCCGGGAGAACAACGTCCACATCGACGGCCTGCAGCTCACCGCCTCGGTCCTGAAGGCCGTGGCCACGGGTGCCGTCGCCGACATCGTCGGCTGCTGGAACCGCAAGATCAGCAGCTGCCTGTGGCTGGCCGGCAGCATCATCCTGCCGGGGCTGCTGATGAAGGCCGCCGAGGCCGCCTTCGCCGTCCGCCTGGCGATGAAGGACGGTGCCCGGCTGACCACGGCGATCTGGGGTCTGCGCGGGTCCGGTCTGGTCGCGTCGGCCGTTGCCCGGCTGGAGCAGCTGGGGGCCAAGGCGCTGATGTCGAAGTGCTTCCCGGCCGGCACGAAGGTCGCCACCGCCGACGGCCCGAAACGCATCGAGGACATCGAGGTCGGAGACCGGGTTTGGTCCCTGGACCAGGCGACGGGCAAGAAGTCACTGCAACCGGTCCTCAAGCTCTTCCACCGCACGGTCGACGGGCTGATCCGGGTCAGGACTGCCGACGGTTCGGTCGAGGCAACGGACACGCACCGCTTCTGGGTGGTGGAACAGGGCTGGGTCGAGGCACGCGAACTCCGTGCCGGAGACACCTTCCAGACCCAGGACGGCGGCACCGAGCGGGTTCTCGGCACATCGGTCGTCAAGGGGACTGTCAAGGTTTTCAACTTCGAGGTCGAGAAGACCAACACGTACTACGTGTACGCGGGGTCGAAGCCGGTCCTCGTGCACAACGACTGTCTCGACGCGATCCTCAAGGACCTGGTGAAGGACGGGGATCACATCATCCTCGGGGTCAACCCCGGAAGCGACGATCTCGCCCGGAGTCTCGGTGGGCGTACGTTCAATGGCCGGGCGTTCGCCGACGAACTTCCCGAGGGGATGGGCATGGGTGTGCGGCCGGTATGGACAGTCGGAGTGGAACGGACCGTGAAGAACCCGAACGTGGAACTCTCGGTGTCGCTGGACGGAGTGCAGGGCGCCAAGACCGCGGACGAGGCGCTGGAGATGCTCCTGAAGCGGGGAGAGACGATCAAGGCAGGCGACTGGCAGACCGTAACCAGCAGCGGTTACGGCACCGCGTGGGAGATGGTCCAGCTGCGCACAGCGGTGAGGCTGGAGAACCGGAGCTGGTCCTCGATCAAGTGGTACAGGACGAATGCCAAGGGCGAGGTCGAGAGGGTCTTCCCGGAGCGCTTCAAGTATCCCAACGGCGAGCCGGTGCCGGAGTAGAGGCGAGAATATTCAGATGGCAGATTTCATCCGCGAGGGACGGCTGTTCCGGGTCGTTGGCTTCAACCCCTCGCACCGGCAGCTGTACCTGGCCAGTGATGCGTTGCCGGAGCAGCGGACGACGACGCGCATCGAGATCTACATCGGCCACGTGGAGCTCATGCTCCTCAAGCCGTATTACCGCGAGGGCGTTCACATCCGGCGGGCCTCTCCCGAAGAGTTCGCCATCCTGCAGGAGCGGCACAAGCTCGACCCGAGCGACGCCGAGTACACCTGGATGCTGGAGCCCGACGGCGACAGCTTCGTCATCGGCGGCAGACCGAGCTGGCGCGAGGCCGAGTACGAGCTGATGGGCGACCGGGAGGCCCTGTACGACGCCTCCAAGCCCTGGCCACCGGACTTCCCGGTGGTGTCGGGCTCAGTCGGCTGACAGTGAAAACTGAGGGCGCCCCCTGACCCAGAGGGCGCCCTCAGTGGCGTACAAGGCCCTTGAAAAGCCCGTCAGTCCCGCTCGCCGCCACCGAGGTGGTGGACGCGGACCATGTTGGTGGTGCCGGGGACGCCGGGAGGCGAACCGGCGGTGATGATGAGGGTGTCGCCCGCGTTGAAGCGGTTGAGCTTCATGATCTCCTGGTCGACCAGGTCGACCATCTCGTCGGTGCTGTTCACGAACGGCACGACGTGCGACTCGACGCCCCAGCTGAGCGCCAGCTGGTTGCGGGTGCCCTCGTCCGTGGTGAACGCGATGATCGGCTGGACGGCGCGGTAGCGGCACAGCCGGCGGGCGGTGTCACCGGACTTGGTGAAGGCGACCAGGCCCCTGCCGCCGAGGAAGTCGGCGATCTCGCAGGCGGCACGGGCGACCGAACCGCCCTGTGTGCGCGGCTTCTTGCCCGGCACCAACGGCTGCAGGCCCTTGGAGAGCAGCTCCTCCTCGGCCGCCTGGACGATCTTCGACATCGTCTTGACGGTCTCGATCGGGTACGCGCCCACGCTCGACTCGGCGGACAGCATGACCGCGTCGGCGCCGTCCAGGATCGCGTTGGCCACGTCGGAGGCCTCGGCGCGGGTCGGACGGGAGTTGGTGATCATCGACTCCATCATCTGGGTCGCCACGATCACCGGCTTGGCGTTGCGACGGCACAGCTCGATGAGCCGCTTCTGCACCATCGGCACCTTCTCGAGCGGGTACTCGACGGCCAGGTCGCCACGGGCGACCATGACGCCGTCGAACGCCATCACGACGTCCTCCATGTTCGCCACCGCCTGCGGCTTCTCCACCTTGGCGATGACCGGGACGCGGCGGCCGACCTCGTCCATGACCTTGTGCACGTCCTGCACGTCGCCCGCGTCCCGCACGAAGGACAGCGCGACCAGGTCGCAGCCCATGCGCAGCGCGAACCGCAGGTCCTCGACGTCCTTCTCGGACAGCGCCGGCACGTTCACGGCCGCGCCGGGGAGGTTGATGCCCTTGTGGTCGGAGACGACACCGCCTTCGATGACGATCGTCCTGACCCGGGAGCCCTCGACGTCCAGGACCTTCAGCTCGACGTTGCCGTCGTTGATCAGGATCTGGTCGCCGCGGTCCACGTCGCCGGGCAGGCCCTTGTAGGTGGTCCCGCAGATGTGCTTGTCACCGGGGACGTCCTCGGTGGTGATGACGAACTCGTCACCGCGCTCCAGCTCGACGGGGCCCTCGGCGAAGGTCTCCAGGCGGATCTTCGGGCCCTGCAGGTCGGCGAGGACACCGATGGCGCGGCCGGTCTCCTTGGCGGCGGCCCGGACCCGGTCGTAGCGGCCCTGGTGCTCGGCGTGCGTGCCGTGGCTGAAGTTGAAGCGGGCCACGTTCATGCCGGCCTCGATCAGCGACACGAGCTGTTCATGGGAGTCGACCGCGGGGCCGAGAGTACAGACGATTTTCGAACGGCGCATGGGGGCGATCCTATCGGTTTGTTTCGCTACGGAATATTCCGTCTGGCGGAAGATACAAATGGGCGGGGAGGTGCTCAGTTGCCCACGCGGCGGAACCGCATATCAATGCCGCCCGACCAGTGCATATGTCTGCGTGGCGATTTCCAGTTCCTCATCGGTCGGTACGACGGCGACCTTCACCCGTGCGTACTCCGGAGAGACCAGCCGGGGCTCGTCGCTCCGTGCGGCGTTCAGCGCGCCGTCCACCGCCAGACCCAGCCCCTCCAGCCCCGCGACGGCCGCCTCCCGCACCGGCGCCGCGTTCTCGCCGACCCCGGCGGTGAAGACGACCGCGTCCACCCGGCCGAGCACCGCGTAATAGGCGCCGATGTACTTCTTCAGCCGGTGAATGTAGATGTCGAAGGCCAATTGCGCCCGCTCGTCGCCATCGTCGATCCGGCGGCGGATCTCCCGCATGTCGTTGTCACCGCACAGGCCGATCAGTCCGCTCTTCTTGTTGAGGAGAGTGTCGATCTCGTCGATGGACATTCCGCCAACCCGCGCCAAATGGAAGATGACGGCGGGATCCAGGTCTCCGGAGCGCGTACCCATCACGAGCCCCTCCAAAGGCGTCAGCCCCATGGAGGTGTCCACGCACTTCCCGCCCCGTACGGCGGACGCGGACGCCCCGTTGCCCAGGTGCAGCACGATGACGTTCACCTCCTCCGGCGCCCTGCCCAGCAGCTCGGCGGCGGCCCGGGAGACGTAGGCGTGCGAGGTCCCGTGGAAGCCGTAGCGCCGGATGCGGTGGGCGTCGGCGGTCTCGGTGTCGATGGCGTAGCGGGCGGCGGACTCCGGCATCGTCGTGTGGAACGCGGTGTCGAAGACGGCGACCTGCGGGAGGTCGGGGCGCAGGTGCCGGGCGGTGCGGATGCCGGTGAGGTTGGCCGGGTTGTGCAGCGGAGCCACCGGGATCAGCCGCTCGATCTCGGCGAGCACCGCGTCGTCGATGACGGTCGGCTCGGTGAAGTGCTTGCCGCCGTGCACGACCCGGTGGCCGATGGCGGCCAGCTCGGGCGAGTCGAGCCCCAGGCCGTCCTTGGCCAGTTCCTCCGCTACGGCCTTCAGCGCGGCCTCGTGGTCGGCGATCGGGCCGGTCCACTCACGGGAGGCGCCGGTGGCGAGCGGCGTGTGCCTGAGCCGCGAGGTCTCCTCGCCGATGCGCTCGACGAGCCCCACGGCCAGCCGGCTGCTGTCGCTCATGTCGAGCAGCTGGTACTTCACCGACGAGGAGCCGGAGTTGAGGACGAGGACGCGGGACGAGCTCACTGGGCGGTTGCCTTCTCACTGGAGGACTGGGCCTGGATCGCCGTGATGGCGACGGTGTTCACGATGTCCTGGACGAGCGCGCCCCGGGACAGGTCGTTGACCGGCTTGCGCAGACCCTGCAGGACCGGGCCGACGGCGATGGCGCCGGCCGAACGCTGCACGGCCTTGTACGTGTTGTTGCCGGTGTTGAGGTCGGGGAAGATCAACACGCTGGCCTGCCCGGCGACTTCGGAGCCCGGCAGCTTGGTCGCGGCGACGGACGGCTCGACGGCGGCGTCGTACTGGATCGGCCCCTCGATCTTCAGATCGGGCCTGCGCTGCCGTACCAGCTCGGTCGCCTCGCGCACCTTGTCGACGTCGGCGCCCGTGCCGGACGTACCGGTGGAGTACGACAGCATCGCGATCCGCGGCTCGACCCCGAACTGCTCGGCGGTGGCGGCGGACTGGATGGCGATGTCCGCGAGCTGCTCGGCGTTCGGGTCGGGGTTCACGGCGCAGTCGCCGTAGACGAGGACCTTGTCGGCGAGGCACATGAAGAACACGGACGAGACGATGTCGGCGTCCGCCTTGGTCTTGATGATCTCGAAGGCCGGCCGGATGGTCGCCGCCGTCGAGTGCACGGACCCGGAGACCATGCCGTCCGCGAGGCCCTCCTGCACCATCAGCGTGCCGAAGTAGTTCGCGTCGGAGACCACGTCGTACGCCAGCTCCACCGTCACGCCCTTGTGGGCGCGGAACTGGGCGTACTTCTCGGCGAACGCGTCGCGCAGCTCGCTGGTGGCCGGGTCGATCAGCTGGGAGTCGCCCAGGTCGATACCGAGGTCGGCGGCCTTCTTGCGGATCTGGTCGACCGGGCCGAGCAGGGTGAGGTCGCAGACCCCTCGGCGCAGCAGCACCTCGGCGGCGTGCAGGACGCGCGCCTCGGTGCCCTCGGGCAGGACGACCCGGCGCAGGTCGGAGCGGGCCTGCTCGAGGAGCTTGTGCTCGAACATCATCGGCGTGAGGCGGTCGCTGCTCGGGGCGGACACCCGCTTCAGCAGGTCGCCGGTGTCGGCGTACCGCTCGAACAGGCCGAGCGCGGTCTCCGCCTTGCGCGGGGTGGCCGCGTTCAGCTTGCCCTCCATGGAGAAGAGCTGCTCGGCGGTCGGGAAGCTCAGGCCGGGCACCGAGAGCACCGGGGTGCCGGGGGCGAGGCGCGCGGCGAGGGTGAGGACGTCGTCGCCGGGCTGCTCGTTCAGGGTGAGCAGCACACCGGCGATCGGCGGGGTGCCGGCGCTGTGCGCGGCGAGGGCGCCGACGACCAGGTCGGCGCGGTCGCCGGGGGTGACGACCATGCAGCCCGGGGTCAGGGCGTTGAGGAAGTTCGGCAGCATCGCCCCGCCGAACACGAAGTCCAGCGCGTCACGGGCGAGTCCCGAGTCGTCGCCGAGCAGCACCTTGGCGCCGAGCGCGTGGGTGATCTGCGAGACGGTCGGCGCGGACAGCGCGGGCTCGTCCGGCAGGACGTAACAGGGCACCGGCAGCCGGGACTCGAGCCGCTGGGCGATCTCGTTCCGGTCGGCGCGGGCGACCCGGTTGGTGACCATGGCGAGCACGTCGCAGCCCAGGCCGTCGTAGGCGCGGTAGGCGTTGCGGGTCTCGGCGAGCACGGACTCGGCGGTCTGCTTACGGCCGCCGACGACCGGGATGACCGAGGCGCCGAACTCGTTGGCGAGCCGGGCGTTGAGGGAGAGCTCGTCCGGGAACTGGGTGTCCGCGTAGTCGGTGCCGAGGACGAGGACGACGTCGTAGTCCCGTGCGACGAGATGGAACCGGTCGACCAGTGTCGACACCAGCTCGTCGACGCCCTGCTCGGCCTGGAGCACGGACGCCTCCTGGTAGTCCATGCCGTAGACCGTCGTCGGGTCCTGCGCCAGCCGGTAGCGGGCGCGCAGCAGCTCGAACAGACGGTCGGGGCCCTCGTGGACGAGGGGGCGGAAGACGCCCACCCGGTCGACCTGCCGGGTCAGGAGCTCCATGACCCCCAGCTCGACGACCTGGCGGCCGTCGCCGCGGTCGATACCGGTCACGTACACGCTGCGCGTCACGTGTGCTCTCCGTTTCGTTTCTCAGGGGCGTCTGTGGGGGGGTCGCCGTGTACAAAAATCACCCACCGGGGTGAGCAAAACCTTCTTGACAATACCTCTGCGGATGGATAAGACGCCCGTCGATATCAGCCTTCGAAAAGTGCATATCGGGCGGATCGTACGCAAGCGACGGCGTCCTGGGGGACGTGAAACAATCGGACTGGCTCACCGGTATCAACAGCGAGCAGGAGACACAGCACGATGCGCATCGGAGTCCTCACCGCAGGCGGCGACTGCCCCGGCCTGAACGCAGTGATCCGGTCGGTCGTGCACCGCGCGGTCGACCATTACGGCGACGAGGTGATCGGCTTCGAGGACGGGTACGCGGGCCTGCTGGACGGCCACTACCGCAGCCTCGACCTGAACGCAGTGAGCGGCATCCTGGCCCGCGGCGGCACCATACTCGGCTCCTCCCGCCTGGAACGCGACCGGCTGCGCGAGGCCTGCGACAACGCGGCCGACATCGTCAGCGACTTCGGCATCGACGCGCTGATCCCGATCGGCGGCGAGGGCACCCTGACGGCGGCGCGGATGCTGAGCGACGCGGGCCTGCCGGTGGTCGGCGTCCCGAAGACGATCGACAACGACATCTCGTCGACCGACCGGACCTTCGGCTTCGACACGGCGGTCGGCGTCGCCACGGAGGCGATGGACCGCCTCAAGACGACCGCCGAGTCCCACCAGCGGGTGATGGTCGTCGAGGTCATGGGCCGGCACGCGGGCTGGATCGCCCTGGAGTCCGGCATGGCCGCCGGCGCCCACGGCATCTGCCTCCCCGAGCGCCCCTTCGACCCCGCCGACCTCGCGAAGATGGTCGAGGAGCGCTTCGCCCGCAGCAAGAAGTTCGCCGTCATCTGCGTCGCCGAGGGCGCCCACCCCGTCGAGGGCGGCATGGACTACGGCAAGGGCGAGATCGACCAGTACGGCCACGAGCGCTTCCTCGGCATCGGCACGGCCCTCGCCTTCGAGCTGGAACGGCGGCTCGGCAAGGAGGCCAAGCCGGTCATCCTCGGCCACGTCCAGCGCGGCGGCGTACCGACCGCGTACGACAGGGTCCTCGCCACCCGCTTCGGCTGGCACGCGGTGGAGGCCGCGCACCGGGGTGGCTTCGGCCGGATGACCGCGCTGCGGGGCAACGACATCGCGATGGTGCCGCTGGCGGAGGCGGTGACCGAGCTGAAGACGGTCCCGAAGGACCGGATGGACGAGGCGGAGTCGGTCTTCTAGTACGTCGGTCTTCCAGCACGTACTTGTCTAGTACGTGCTTCTCTCGACGGTCGTCCAGAAGCGGTCCACGATCCGGTCCAGGAACTCCCGCCCGGACGCGCTGGAGCCGGCACTGTCCCCCCAGCTGAGGGTGGCGACCATCTGCCCCTGGTAGTCCCGGTGCAGCTCCTGGACGGTGGCCTCCAGGAGGCGCCGGTCCAGGGGCACCAGCTTGCCGACCGGGCGTACATACGCCTGCCAGCGCGTCGTCACCGCACTGCGCAGCAGGTCGGCGAGCTTGGCGTCGCGGCCCGTGACGGTGACGAAGTCGGGCAGGGTCAGGTCGAGAAGGTCGGCGAGGGCGGCGGACTGGCGGTCGGTGCCGCGCCACTCGTCGTGCTCCTCCATGCGGACGTACGCCAGGAGTTCGTGCCCGACGGTACGGGCGACGTCCTCTTGGGCCAGGCCGCGGGCGATGCGGTGTTCCCGCAACGTCCTTGGCTTACCGATGAGTTCACCGGCGGAGCACCACAACACGCCTGCGAGGGCGGTGAGTTCGGTGCTGCTGGGGGAGGCGAGGCGGTGTTCCCAGGCGATGACGAGGTCCGGGGTGACGTAGGGGAGTCCGAACGAGGAGCGCAGGCCGTAGGCGACGTGCTCGGGGCCCATGTTGAGGGCGGTGCGGAGTCTGCGGGCGGCGGGGGCATCGAACGGCGGCGGTGGTGGGGTCGGCGGGGTGGGCTGGTTCGGCTGAGTGGGGGGTCGGCGCACGGGGCTCAACGTAGGGCCGCCGGGGTGCGATGACTACGGTCTGTTCGGCCAGGATCACGGATTGTGGGAACGTACGGATTCGGCCTGGGAGTGGGGTGGCTGAAGATCGACTGTCAACCGGGCGTGCACGGTGGCGAGGATGGCGCGAAGCCGCCCGGGCGGGCGGCCCGGAAGACGGGTGACTTTGTGAACGTCAAGCTTGAGGGGCATATTCGCGAGCGTCTGCTGGCGCCGAACTTCTGGCACCTCGCGACCGTGGGCCCGGACGGGATGCCGCAGGTTTCGCCCATGTGGGCGGACATCGAAGACGAGTACGTCATGGTCAACACGTCAATCGGCCGCGTGAAGATCGACAACCTGCGGCTCAATCCCAACGTTTCGCTGTCGCACCACGACGCCGAGAACCCCTACGACCGCGCCGAGATCCGGGGCCGGGTCGCGCGCTTCGTGGAGGGGGAGGCGGCGGCGCGGGCCATGGACCGGCTGACGCAGAAGTACATCGGGGAGGAACGGTATCCGTGGCTGCTGCCCGGGGAGCGCCGGGTGATGCTGCTGATCGAGCCGGTGCGGGTGCGGCGGGTGGTGGGAGTGGAGGCGTTCCGGGCGGGGGTGCTGCCGGAGTAGGCGGCACGGGGTGCTGCCCGAGTAGGCGGTACTGGGGTGCTGCCCGAGTCGGGCTCACCCCTTGACCGCCCCGCCCAGCGCGAAGCCTCCGCCCAACCGCCGGGAGATCAGCACGTACAGCAGGATCACCGGGGTCGAGTAGACGATCGAGAACGCGGCGAGTTGTCCGTACGCCACCATGCCCCGGTTGCCGAAGAACTCGTTGATGCTGACCGACGCCGGCATCTGGTCCGGCGTGAGCAGCAGCATGAACGGGACGAAGAAGTTCCCCCACATCATCACGAAGGAGAAGACCGTCACCACGGCGACTCCGGGCCCCATGAGGGGGAGCACGATCCTGATCAGCGACTGGAGCGAGGACGCGCCGTCCGTCCAGGCCGCCTCCTCCAGTTCCTTCGGAACGCCGTCCATGAAATTTTTCATCAGCCAGATGGCGAACGGGAGCTGGGAGGCGGCGAAGAAGAAGATCGTGCCCTGCATGGTGTCGATCAGGTCGACCTGTACGAACAGCGCGTACACCGGAACCATGATCGCGGTGATCGGCAGGCTGGTCGCGAACAGGATCGTCAGCAGGAACGGGCGGTTCAGCCGGGACCGGAAGCGGGAGAGCGGGTACGCCGCGAGTGCCGCGCACACCACGGTCAGCAGGGTCGCGCCGCCGCACAGGATGAGGCTGTTGAGGAGGGGGGTGAAGGTGATGTCGTCGGTGAGGATCGCGTCGAAGTTGTCGAGGGTGAGGCCGTCGGGCGCCTTCACCCGCAGGTCGGCGTGCGAGTCGACGGAGGACAGGAGCACCCAGGCGAGCGGGAGGCAGAAGGCGGCGGCGACCGCCAACAGGCCGGCGTCGGCGGCGAGCCGACGGCTGCTGCGGCGGGAGGCGAGTGTGCGGGTCATGCGAGTCCTGGGGGTCATGGCAGTCAGACCTCCGTCCGCAGCAGGCGCATGTAGACCAGGGAGAAGAGGGCCCCGACCAGGAGCAGCAGAAGGGCCACCGCCGTGCCGTAGCCGATCAGGCTGTTCTGGAAGGCCTGCTCGTACATGAAGAGGGGCAGCGTCTGGCTCTTGCCGCCCGGTCCGCCCCTCGTCATCACCCAGATCAGCCCGAAGACGGACAGTGTCTGAAGGGTGTTGAGCATGAGGTTCGTGCCGATCGAGCGGCGGATCATCGGCAGCGTGATGTGCCACATCCGGCGCCGGCCGCTCGCGCCGTCGACCTGGGCCGCCTCGGTGATCTCCTTGGGGATCTCGTTGAGGGCGGCGGAGTAGACGAGCATCGAGAAGGCGGTGCCCCGCCATACGTTCGCGAAGGACACCGCGAGGATCGGGAGGGTGAACAGCCAGTTCTGGGAGGGGAGTTGGAGCCAGTCCAGGATGGCGTTCAGGGTGCCCTCGCGGCGGAAGAAGGCGTAGAGGAGAAAACCGGCGACCACCTCCGGCAGCACCCACGCCGTGATCACGATGGCGCCGGTGAGCGTGCGCACCGGCTTCGACGCGCGCTGCATCAGTGAGGCGAGGGCGAGACCGAGGGTGTTCTGCCCGATGAGGGAGGACAGGACGGTGAACACCAGCGTCAGCCATACGGCGTTGAGGAACGCCTCGTCCTGGAAGGCGGTGCGGAAGTTCTCGAAGCCGACGAAGGACGACTCGGCCTGTCCGGTGAGCTGGAGGTCGGTGAAGGCGATGTAGGCGCAGTAGCCGATGGGGCCGGCGAGGAAGAGGAGCAGGAGGATCAGGGCGGGGGAGACGGGGAGGGCGCGAGTGAGGGAGCGGCGGAGGTGAGGCCCGGCGGTGGTGCCTGAAGTTGGCGGACCTGAGGGGCCCTTGACCGGCGCGTGGTGCGACGCGGCGGTCATCCGTGGTCGCCGCCGATCACTTGTCGATCACCTGATGGTCGGTGGCCTGCTTGAGGTTGTCGTCGTACGCGCTCGCCGCCTCCGCCACCGACATGTCGCCCGTCGTCACGCCCTCCATCGCCTCCTGGATGGCGGTCGAGACCTTCGGGTACGCCGGGTAGGCGGGCCGGTAGTGGGTGCTCGTGACGAGGTCCGTGAAGAACTTGGTGCCGGGCTGAGCGTCGGCGTAGGCCGGGTCCTCGGCGACGTCGTTCCGTACGGCGATGCCCGAGTTGGCGATGTACCACTTCTGGGCGTTGGCCTTCGTCTGCATGGTCTTGATGAAGTCGAAGGCGAGGTCGGGGTTGGCGGCCTTGTCCGGGATGGACCAGGTCCAGCCGCCGGACATGCTGACCTTGCCGGGGGCCTGGCCGTTCTGGGTGGGCATGGCGGCGAGGCCGAGTTCGTCCGACCACTCGGGCCACTCGTGGCCGCTGCCGGGCAGCCAGTCCTGCGGGAGCCAGGAGCCGTCGAGGGCGATGCCGAGCTTGCCCTGCGGGAGCCACTCGCCGCGGACCCGGGTCATGACGTTGGGGTCGAGGGCGTCGGCGACGTCCGGCCCGAGCTTCTCCTTGTAGACGGTCTCGACGAAGGAGAGGGCGTCCTTGAAGCCCTGGCCGCCGGCGACCCACTTCTTGGCGGTCTTGTCGTACAGGGGGTCCGTGGAGCTGTCGTTCGTGCCGTAGAGCAGCATCTCGAAGGTCTGCATGGTGGCGGCCTCGCCGACCGGCTTGCCCGTGTAGACGTTGAGGGGGATGACGTCCGGGACCTTCTGTTTGACGGTGCGGGCGGCGTCGAGGACCTCGTCCCAGGTCTTCGGCTGCCAGTCGGCGGGCAGGCCGGCCTTGGCGAAGACGTCCTTGCTGAACCAGAGGCCCCGGGTGTCGGTGCCGTCCGGGACGCCGTAGGTCTTGCCGTCCTCCGCCGTGGCGGCGGCCTTCGCGGTGTCGATGAACTGTCCCCAGTCCGGCCACTTGGCGAGGTACGGGTCGAGGGGCTTCAAGTATCCGCTGGTGATGTCCGAGTTGATGAGGAACGTGTCCTCGTAGACCAGATCGGGGGCGGTCTTGGGGGAGCGGAGCATCTGCTGGAGCTTGGTGTAGTACTCCGAGTCCGGGGCCTTGATCGGCACGAACTCGACCTTCTTGCCGGGGTTCGCCTTCTCGAACTGCTTCCTGATGTCCGCGAGGAAGTCGTCCATGACGTGGATCGAGTTGTCCGTGGACTGCTTGAAGGAGACCTTCACGGTGTCCGGGTCGCTGCCGGATCCGCTGCCGCAGGCTGTGAGGGTGGTGGCGGCGAGGGTGGTTGTGAGGGTGGCGAGGGTGGTGAGGAGGGGCTTGGGGCGTACGGAGGTGGGGAGTAAGGCGGTGGGGCGCACGGGCATGACCTCCTGCGGGCTCACTTCTTTGTGGCCGGGATGGCTGCCGTGTGAAGGTAAGAGCGGTGGTCTTGTCAGGTCAATCCATGTGCGGTGGATATTGGGTGGGGGCGGGTTCGGCGACAGGGGGTGGCCAGAAGACTGCTGAAAATCTTGCGGGGTTGTGTCCGGTTGCAGGCAGGGTGGCCCCTCTTGCCTATGCGTTGGCGGGGATGAGGCGCCAGGTATTGCTGGTTCGGGTGAGCCCGAGGTTGATCAGTCGGCGGAGGTTGAGGGCGGCGGCACGGTGGTGGAGCCAGATGTTGTTGGCGATCACGCCGCGGTAAGGGATCCGGCGGTTGCCCTTGGCGACCAGCCAGGCGATGGCGCGTTCGACCGGTGGCCGCCATCGGCGGTACTCCTCCTGCCAGACAGGATCGGTGGCGGCCTGGGCCCGGGCGGCGGACAGTAGTGCGTGCGCTGGGGTGGACATTGAGGGTGCGTCCGGTCGTGGAGGTGGTGCAGCGCTCTCACAGCGGGCAGTCGGCGCACAGATGCTTGAACTGGGTGGTGCGGGCGCCGTCCGCTTTGACCTGGCCGAGGCTGGCGGTGTGCCCGGCCGGGCAGGTCGCGGTGCCGGCGGCCGCATCGATACGGAAGCCGTCGGCTCGTTCTCGTCTCCGCAGACACCCTTTGGAATTGATCATCTATATCCGCGGAACGCTCCCGACGCACAACCGGTCATGCGGTAGTCAACCCGCGGATATCAGGCTGACCGCGCGTCGCGCAGACACGTTTCGAAGCGCTGTCTCCCACCGGCTTCACACCGCTGCCCAGGCCCGGCCCACTCGTGCACGGGCAGGGCCCTGCACGCCCACTTGACACACGCCCACTCCATATCAGGTGTGCTGTCCGGCGGATCATGTCGCGGACGCGGGGCCTTGGCACGCCCATCTGCCGCGTTGTCGTCACTCGCCGACTCCCTCCTCCGCCTTGCGGCTGGCCGCGACTGTGAAGTCGTACAACTCTCGCGTCTCCTCACGCGTCTCCTCTTCGCCATGCAGAAGAACTCAGAAAGTCTCGGCGAACTGCTGCGGCTGATGCGGCGGTCGGAGCTCCCACGCGAGGTACTGGCGTGGCTCGAGCGCCGTATCGGCGCGGATGCCGCGTGGGTGGGCCGCGGGGCCGTGGTCCAGGCGGCGACGGGCCGGTTCCCCACGGAGGTCATGGGCGGGCTGAGGGAGCAGCTGGAGCGTCTGACGGACGGGCGGCTGGCCGCGGCCACGATCCGCGTGGGTGCGCGCGAAGTGCACCTCGAGGCGTTCGGCCCGCGCGCACCGCGCCCGGTGCTGGTGACGGTCGGTGCGTCGGCGCTGTCGCGGGAGTCGGCTGCGCTGGCGTCGCACGTCGGCACTCTCCTCGAGCTCCGAGGGCGGGCGTCAAAGGCCGACAGCCACTTGCGCGGTTACGAGGACAAGGCGCGGCAGTTGCGCTTCGCCGTGCTGACCGCGCTGATGACCGGGGATCTCACCCTGGCCAGACGGATGACCACCGGCGATGTGCCGTCGCTGCTGAGCGCGGAGCGGGTGCGGGTCTACCTGCTGAGCTGCCCGGACGCCGACCGGGACCGGCTGGCCAGGGTTCATCTGGACTCTTCGGGCTACCACGGGTCGGGCCTGATGGTGCACTGCCCGGCGTTCAAGGAACACCTGATCTGTCCGATCGCCGAGGACGCGGAGCCCGGTGGCCGCCCGGAGCAGGCTGAAGTGCTGCGTCGGCTGGTACGGGACAACTCCGGGTATGCGCTGGGTATCAGTAGGCCCCACCCGCTCACCTCGACGGCCGCGGCGTACGGTGAGGCTCTGCACGCCCTGGCCGTCGCCCGCAACTCTCCCCGGCGGCTGGCCGCCTACAGTGGCCGGCCCTCGCTGGTGCACCTCCTGCCCCGCCCGGAGGCCCTGGCTTGGGCGGCCGCCTTCCTGGCCCCGCTGCACGACCTGCCGACGATCACCGTCGACGTCACCCGTCTCGCTGTGACCTTCCCACGATCCGCCGTGGCCCGGCTGCTGCACCTCAGCCGCACCACGGTCGCGGCCCACTGCCGCCGGGCGGAGGAGGCCCTGGGAGTGGACTTCGGTGCTGTCCGCACCCGCGCCGCCGTCGACCTGGCCCTGTCCCTCAGCGGCCTCCAGTCCGTTCCCGCGCGCTTCTCGCACCGCGCGCCGAATCTCGAAGAGCTGCTGCGCACCCCACCCGCCACCGCGTGGGCGGAGACCTTTCTGCACCCCCTCCACGCTGCCCGGCCCGCCACCCTCCACGTCACCGCGAGCGCATGGATCGACGCCGACACCGACGCCCGGCGAACGGCGGCACGCCTGGGCCTGAGCCGGAACACCGTTCGGGCCCACCTGCGTGCCGCCGAAAGCCTGCTCAACCGCGATCTGCTGACCACCGGATCGGGCATCCACGACCTCGTTCACGCCCTGAGCGTGACCGGTGGTCACCCGGACCCCGCACTCCCGGCGGACGCGTTCAGCCGGAGTTCCTGACCGCGCCGCGGGCACCCGGCCGGGATCACGTGTGGGCATTCACCCAGGAGCCGCATCCCCACGGCTTCCCACCGGAGCCGTCCTGGAGGCAGGCCCGGATCTGGATCGACAGGTTTTCGGGCAGGTCCAGGTTGTTGTCGTCCTGGTAGCCGTAGCCACGGCCGTTGTAGTACGAGTGGATGGTGGCGCCGCTGTAGTAACGCCACTGCCCGGCCACGCCGTGGTCGTCCCGGGCCCCGTCCAACACGTAGAGGTGCTCGCCGTACGAGGTGAACGTGACGAGCGAGGCGCTGTGACTGTTCGTTGCGTCGAAGACATCGTACTCGCCTGCACCGGCGGGAGATGCCACCAGTACGGATGTTGCGACGAGTGCGAGGAACGAGCCCGCCAGGGTGGCGATCCGTTTGTGACCGATGGACGCGAACATGAGTGAACGACCTCTCTGGCAGTACCTTCCGGCCGTCGGCCGGACCGTCAGGCAGGACGTTATGAGCGGCCGTGCTCGCGGGACCACGGTGCACGGTGACCACATTCGTGCGCCTGCTGTGCACGGTGCACAGGCGCCGGCACTGCCGGTGGGACGCCGCGAGGCCGACGGCCGATTACCGTCGGCCCCGTCCCTGGTGTCAGCGGGACGCTCGCCGCGACCCGCGCTTACCGCACCGGCAGGTTCTTCCGCAGCTCGAACGGGGTGACTTCGGAGCGGTACTCCTCCCACTCCTGCCGCTTGTTGCGCAGGAAGAACGGTCGATGGTGGGCTCGCCACCCGTGATCTGAAGCCAGAGCACGCCGTCATCGCGGAGCATGTCGAGAAGACGCGTCTTGTCCGGCCAAGTGCTCGCAGTTGAAGTTGCAGCCCTTGTTGATCTCCCACGTGGCGCGGGCGTAGGCCGGCGCTGTGCGAGGCCGGACCAGGACGGCATCCCGTGCGCCGTGCCCGCTCAGGTCCAGACCCCAGACCGTCCTGGCACCCGTCACGAGCCAGCCCGGAACACGCGCCTCGGAGGCTGCCGCAGCTGCGAGCTCGTCTGCAAGGAAAGCGAGTTGCCGCGTCTGCTCGCTCATTCCTCGTCCGCTCTCGCAGGCGGTCGCGGGACCTCGGTGGGCGATAGTCCCAGAGGGACGCGGACATCCTTCGTGACTCGCCGGCTCGGGCAGCATGGCCCGTGGAGCGCGGACCGGAAGAGGTGGCTTGACCTCGTCAGCCATCGTTGTGCTCCTCTGTGTTCAGGTCGCGGTAAGCGCCGGCGAAGCGTCTCGTCAGGCGGGCGAGGTCGCGCATGTACTCGTAGGCGCCGAAGTGGGTGGTCTCGGCTCCGGGCCGACGGGTGAGGTCCAGCAGGCGGTACGCGCTCTGGTACATCTCACGGACCACCGGGTCCTCGTCGTAGCCGAGGTCTTCACTCAGAAGCAGTTCGAGATGGCCGATCAGGGCCCGTGTGGTGGTGTCGATCTGCGAGCGGTCGGGCATCGCGAGGACGACGGCGAGTGCGATCTCCACCGAGTCGTTGATTGTTTCCAGGTCGACCGGACTGTTCTCACTGCCAGATGCTTCGACGTCCGGCGCGTCGTCTTCGCTCGTCACGGTGGTCACCACGCGTCTCCTCCCATGGCCGCAAATGATCGCGGCCTGTGTAAGAGCTAACTGCGGGGCGTGGTCGTACGGGTACCGTTGGAGGGAGGCGTGACCGTGAAAGCCATGAAACCTGCCGGGAGTTGAAATGGCGAAGACGTCGCAGCGACCCCGCAACACCGGGCTGGAAGCCCTGATTGAACAGGCGGGATGGTCCCGAACCCAACTTGCGAACCACGTCAACAGGCTTGGCGAACAGACCGGGATGACGTTGAAGTACGACCAATCCGCGGTTTCGCACTGGCTGGGCGGCACGATGCCGAACGAGAAGGTCAGGCCCGTGATCGTCGAGGCTTTCGCGCGGAAGCTGAACCGGCCGGTCACCTTCGCGGAAGCGGGCCTAGCACCGCCATCGGCCAAGAGCGGTTCTGAGAGCGGCCACACTCGCGACGATCTCCTGGAACTGGGAAAGGCCGATATGGATCCATCACGCCGTGGGGTGCTGACCGCCGGTCTCTATTCCGCTGCTCTCGCGGTACCGCTCTTCCCCGACCTCGCGCCGTCGGAGGAGAAGGAGCGCCTCGCCAAACCCACGAGTCGTATCAGTCCAGGGGAAGTCGACACAGTGCGGCGGATGACGGACAAGATCGCCGACATCCTCGACGAGCTCGGCGGAGGGCATGCCCGCCCCATGGCGGCTGCCTTCCTGGTCAACACCGTCACCGGATACCTGAAGGCTGCCGCAACCGACCGAGTGCACAACGACATGCTCTCGGCCGCCTCCGATCTGACCTATCTGACCGGCTGGATGGCCATGTACGAGCGGGCTCATGGCCTTGGCCAGAGGTACTACGTCAAGGCCCTCAAGCTCGCGGGCGAGGCTGAGGACCACGTCACGTACTGCCGGACCCTGCGCGGCATGTCCTTGCAGGCATCGAACCTGGGCTTCGGCAAGAAGTCGTTGGAGCTCGCGGACTCCGCAGCCGAGGCGGCGCCGAAGGCCGGCCCGCGTCTCGTGGCCTTCCTGCGCGGACAGCAGGCGCACGCGGCCTCGATGGTGGGCGACCGCCACACGGCGTTCACGCGGCTGCGGGAGGCCGAAACCGCCCTTGCGAAGGCCGACTCGCGGCGGGAGTCGATCGGTGGGTACGACCGGTCCGCGTACCAGTTCCATGTAGCTCATGTGCTGTACGAGATGAGGGACTTGCCCGGCTCCATTACGGCCATGAAGGAGTCGTTGAAGGCCCAGCCCCGGCAAGAACGGCAAGGCCGAGTTCACTCCCATGCCGTCCTGGCCCAACGGCAGTTCGAGTACGGGCACTTGGAGGAGGCGTGCTCGACGTGGGGGGCGTTCCTCGACGATTACATGATGTTGTCGACGGCTCGGGGGGACGAGCACTTCGCGACCATGCGTAAGCGGATCGCCCCCTACCGCAAGGCGCGAGCCGTGCGCGAGCTCGACGAGCGGGCTCGCCAGGTTGCCGTCCTCAAGGGCTGATGCTGTGGGGCCTCGACCCACCAAGGGCTGAGGCCCCACAGTGCCCGCTACCTGTTTCAGGCGGTCGACGCCCCCGCCGAAGTAGCCCGAGCCGCCGCCCTCAACGCCCCTTCTCGGTCCTCCGAACCCACCGATAGACCAACTCGGGCCTCCCCACCTGCCCATAAACCGGCTTCCGCTCGGCTCTCCCCGCCTCCACCAGATGCTCCAGATACCGCCGAGCCGTAATCCGAGAAATCCCCACGGCCTCAGCGACCCCCGCCGCGGTCAGCCCCTCCGCCGCCTCCCGCACAGTGCCCGTCACCCGCTCCAACGTCGGCCCACTCAAACCCTTGGGCAACGCCACGGGCGACGGCGCCCGCAGCGCCCCCAACGCCCGGTCCACCTCGTCCTGCCCGCTGGCCTCCCCCACCGCCGCATGAAACTCGGCGTACCGCACCAGCCGATCCCGAAGCGTCGCGAAAGTGAACGGCTTCAGTACGTACTGCACGACCCCCAACGACACCCCCTCCCGCACCACAGTCAGATCCCGAGCCGACGTCACCGCGATCACGTCCACCTGATATCCGGCCGCCCGCAACGACCGAGCCAGCTGCAGCCCGTGCACATCGGGCAGGTGCAGGTCCAGCAACAGCAGATCCACCGCCGTGCGCTCCAGCAGCCGCCGCGCCTCCGCCCCCGTGTGCGCCTTGCCCACGGTGACGAACCCCGGCACCCGCCCCACGTACATCACATGTGCGTCCGCCGCGACCGGATCGTCCTCCACGACCAGGACCCGGATCGGCTGCTCGGCCGGCGCGGTCATGCGTCACCTCCGGAAACCGCGCCCCGCGAAACCGTGCCCTCAGAATCCGTGCCCTCAGAATCCGTGCCCTCAGAATCCGTGCCCCCAGAATCCGTGCCCTCAGAATCCGCGCCCCCAGAGTCCACGCCCCCGGCGCCCGCACCCCCAGAAACCACCCCCCGAGAGCCCAAGCCCCCACCCGCCCCCACATCCCCCAACGGCAACCGCACCTCAAACACCGCCCCTCCCCCCACACTCTCCGCCACCGACAGCTCCCCCTCATGCCGATGCACCGCCTGCCGCACCAACGCCAACCCCAGCCCCCGCCCCCCGGGCCCAGCCGGCTTCGTGGAGAACCCGCGCTCGAACACCGCGTCGCCGTGCGCCGGATCCACGCCCGCCCCGGTGTCGGCCACCCGCAGCACCAGCTCCGAGTCCTCCGTGTACGCCGTCACCGTCACCCGCGCTCCCACACTTCCCTGCGCCGCGTCCACCGCGTTGTCGATCAGGTTCCCGAGGATCGTCACCAGGTCCCGGGGCGGGAGCGACGCCGGCAGCAGGCCGTCATCCAACCTGCTGTCCTCCGACACCACCAGCTCCACGCCCCGCTCGTTCGCCTGCGCCGTCTTCCCCAGCAGCAGTGCCGCCAGCACCGGCTCGCTCACCGCCGCCACCACCTGGTCGGTCAGCGCCTGTGCCAGCTCCAGCTCGGCCGTCGCGAAGTCCACCGCCTCCTCGGCCCGCCCCAGCTCGATCAGCGAGACGACCGTGTGCAGGCGGTTCGCCGCCTCGTGCGCCTGCGACCGCAGCGCCTGCGTGAAGCCCCGCTCCGAGTCCAACTCGCCCATCAGCGACTGGAGTTCGGTGACGTCCCGCAGGGTCACGACCGTGCCCCGCCGCTCCCCACCCGTCACCGGCGACGTGTTCACCACCAGCACCCGTTCCGCCGTCAGATGCACCTCGTCCACCCTCGGCTCCGACGCCAGCAGGGCCCCGGTCAGCGGCGCCGGCAGGCCGAGGTCCGCCACCGAGCGGCCCACCACGTCACCGTCCACGCCCAGCAGCTCCCGGCCGCCGTCGTTGATCAGCGCCACCCGGTACTGGTAGTCCAGCATCAGCAGGCCCTCGCGCACGGCGTGCAGCGCGGCCTGGTGGTAGTCGTGCATGCGGCTGAGCTCGGCCGCGTTCATGCCGTGCGTGTGGCGGCGCAGGCGGGCGTTGATGACGTACGTGCCCAGCGCGCCCAGCGCCAGCGCGCCCGCCGCCACACCGATCAGCGCGGTCAGCTGGTCCTGCACCCGCTTGCTGATCTCCTCGACCCTGATGCCCGAGCTGACCAGGCCGATGATGTCGTCGTCGGCGCCGGGGCCGGCGTAGATCGGCACGACCGCGCGGACGGACGGGCCGAGGGTGCCGGTGTACAGCTCGGTGAAGGGTTCGCCGGCGAGGGCGCGGGCGGTGTGGCCCTTGAAGGGCTGGCCGATCTCGTGCTCGTTGGGGTGGGTCCAGCGGATGGCCTCGGGGCTCATGATCGTGACGAAGTCGACGCCGGTGTCGCGCTGGACGCGCAGGGCGTACGGCTGGAGTTCGGCGGTCGGGTCGGGGGTGCGTATCGCCGCCCGTACGGAGGGGGCGTCGGCGATGGACTGCGCCACGGCCATGGCCTGGCGGCCCGCGGCCTCCTCGGCCTGGCCGCGGTCGCTGACGTAGCTGAACAGCGCGTATCCGGCCACGAGCACCGCTATCAGCACGGCCTGCATGGCGAACAGCTGGCCGGCCAGGCTGCGGGGTCTCGGAACGGCGGGAAGACGCATGTCGTCAGTCTGCCTCGTTGGCCGATTGTGAACTAAATGAACGGAAGGGTGACCGCCCTCACAGCACGGGAGATAGTCACCGCATCGCAGCGTTCGTCCCGTCCCCCCAACCGGGCGTGACTGTCGATCACCACCCAATCCTCATCCCCCGGACGTGAGCCGCACGCCGGTGATGCCGACGAAGACGTCAAGGAGGGCAGCCGTGGCCGCCGCAAGCACCCCCGATACGGCACCTGTCGCACCCCGCGCCAAGCGGGACCGGACCCACTATCTGTACATCGCGGTGATCATCGCGGTCGCCGCCGGCATCGCCGTGGGGCTGGCCGCGCCCGACCTCGCCGTCGAGCTGAAGCCCATCGGCACCGGGTTCGTGAACCTGATCAAGATGATGATCTCGCCGATCATCTTCTGCACGATCGTCCTGGGCATCGGTTCCGTGCGGAAGGCCGCCAAGGTCGGTGCCGTCGGCGGTATCGCGCTGGTCTACTTCACGATCATGTCGCTGGTCGCGCTGGGCATCGGCCTGGTCGTCGGCAACATCCTCGAGCCGGGCACCGGGCTCGCCGTCACCGACGCCGTGAAGGACGTCGGTCACGCACAGGTCGACGCCGAGGCCAAGGACACCACCGAGTTCCTGCTGGGCATCATCCCGACCACGATCGTCTCCGCCTTCACCGGTGGCGAGGTGCTGCAGACCCTGCTCGTCGCCCTGCTCGCCGGGTTCGCTCTGCAGGCCATGGGTGACGCCGGTCAGCCGATCCTGCGCGGTGTGGAGCACATCCAGCGGCTCGTCTTCCGCATCCTCGCCATGGTCATGTGGGCCGCGCCGATCGGTGCCTTCGGTGCCATCGCCGCCGTCACGGGCTCCGCGGGTGTGGACGCTCTCAAGAGCCTCGCCGTGCTGATGCTCGGCTTCTACGCCACCTGCTTCCTGTTCGTCTTCATCGTGCTCGCCGCGCTGCTGCGGATCGTCGCCGGCATGAACATCCTCACGCTCTTCAGGTACCTGGGCCGTGAGTTCCTGCTGATTCTGTCCACCTCCTCCTCCGAGTCCGCGCTGCCGCGCCTCATCGCGAAGATGGAGCACATGGGTGTCAGCAAGCCCGTCGTCGGCATCACCGTCCCGACCGGCTACTCCTTCAACCTCGACGGCACCATGATCTACATGACCATGGCCTCGCTGTTCATCGCCGACGCCATGGGTACGCCGATGTCCGTCGGCGAGCAGATCCCACTGCTGCTCTTCCTGCTGGTCGCCTCCAAGGGCGCCGCCGGTGTCACCGGCGCGGGTCTGGCCACGCTGGCCGGCGGTCTCCAGTCGCACAAGCCCGCCCTGGTGGACGGCATCGGCCTCATCGTCGGCATCGACCGCTTCATGAGCGAGGCCCGCGCCCTGACCAACTTCGCGGGCAACGCCGTGGCCACGGTCCTGATCGGCACCTGGACCAAGGAGATCGACCGCACCCGCGTCGACCAGGTCCTCGGCGGCCACCTGCCCTTCGACGAGGCGACGCTCCTGGACGACGGCCATGGCACCGCCCCTGCCGAGGTGGCCGAGCAGGACGGTGACAAGGAGCTGGCCAAGGCCTAGCTCGCCATGACTCCGGGCGGCTGAGGTGCTCCCCCGTTCGCTCAGCTGCCCGGTCACCCGAAGCCCGTACGGCGGCGCGTCGCACGCGCCGGGGCTTCACACGAAAGACGCCGAGCGGTCAGGTCCTCCCCCGTGGACCTGACCGCTCGGTTTCTTGTTTCCTCGGTTCCAGGTTCCAGGTTCCGGGTTCCAGGTTCCGGGTTCCGGGTTCCGGGTTCCGGGTTCCGGGTTCCGGGGGCCGGGGGCCGGGTTCCGGGCGTCTCGTGGCCGCTCCGCAAGGCCCGCCCCGCCCTCCCGACTGGCCCCGTCCCGTGCAACCGTCCAGCGCCCAGGCAAGCGGCTTGTCACCCCGCTTGTCCCCCCGCCCCGCGGGCGGCCTCGGCAACCGCCCCCTCCAGCCGCGCCAACTCCTCCGCCCCCAGCACCAGATCCACCGCCCCCGCCGAGTCCCGGACCGTCTCCGGACGGCTGGCCCCCGGGATCGGAATCACGGCCGGTGATCTCGCCAACAGCCAGGCCAGGCAGACCTGTTGAGGACTGACATCCCCGCGCTCGGCCGCCACAGCATGGAAGGCACCGAAACGTTCCGCCCTCTCCACCCCCTCCACTCCCTCCGTCCCCGACGGCCCGTCCAGCGAGCTGCGGGAGATGCCGCCCAGCGGGCTCCACGGCAGGAACGCCAGCCCCAGTTCCGCGCACAGCTCCAGCTCGGCCGCGCTGTCCTGGACGGCGGGCGAGTACTGGTTCTGTACCGACACCAGACGGTCGCCGAGGATCTCACGGGCCACGCGGATCTGGGCCGCGTCCGTGTTGGAGATACCGGCCAGGCGGATCTTGCCCTCGTCGAGCAGCTCGCGCAGCGCGCCCACCGACTCCTCGAAGGGAACCCGGGGATCGGGCTTGTGCAGCTGGTAGAGGCCGATCGCCGGCACGCCCAGTCGCTTCAGCGAGGCTTCCGCGGCTGCCTTCAGGTGGCGTGGTGTGCCCGTGACCGTCCAGCTGCCGTCGGCCGGTCTGCCCCGGCCGCCCTTCGTGGCGACCAGCACGCCGTCCGGGTCTCCGCCGTACGCGGCGAGTGCGCGGGCCACCAGGCGTTCGTTGTGGCCGGGTTCGGCGCCCGGCAGGTGGTACGAGTCGGCCGTGTCCAGCAGGGTCACGCCCGCGTCGAGCGCCGCGTGCACGGTGGCCAGGGCGCGTGCCTCGTCGGGGCGGCCTTCGAGGGACAGGGGCATCGCGCCGAGCCCGATCGCGCTCACGCGCAGGTCGCCGAGGGTGCGGTGACGCATGTCAGACGCCGTCCTTTCCGAGGGTCTCGGCCACGGCTCGCGGCAGCCATCGCCGTACGTCGCCGAAGGGGTAACCGAGCGCAGTGGCAAGGGAGTTGTCCATGCCGTATGAGCGAGTGAAGGAGAACGGGGAGACCTCGCCCACCTCGACGGGCTGGAAGTCGGTCCTGCCGTCGGGTATGTGGGCGGCCACCGCCGCGCACAGCTCCGCCGTGGTCACTACGCCGTGGGAGGCCGCGTTGACCGGGCCGGTGAAGTCCGCGCCCGCCGCCCAGGCCAGGAAGCCGGCGATCTCCTCGACGTGGATGTAGGTCGCCGGGTGGTTCACGGCCGGCACGGCGATCGGCTCGGCCTTGCGGATCCGGTCGGCGTAGTGCTCCAGCCGCCCGGTGAAGTCGTCGGCCCCGCCCAGCACATGGGCGACGCGCACCGCCGCGTACGGGAAGGCGGGGTCGGCCGCGAAGACCGCTTCCGCCTGCCGCTTGCCCTCGCCGTAGTGCTCTTCGAGGAAGTCCGGGTCGTCCCAGGGGAGTTCGAGGTCCACGGTGACCGTGCGCGGATCCACGGCGTCCTCGTGGACGAGACCGGGCGAGTCCTCGTACTCGTAGACCTCCACCGTCGACGTCAGCACATAGCGCCGCGTGCGCCCCGCGAGGACCCGGCGGGCGATCGCCGCCTGGCGCGGGGTGTAGCAGACCTGGTCGACGACGACGTCGAAGGTGCGTGCGCCGAGTGCCTCGGTGAGTGACTTCTCGTCGTCGCGGTCGGCGATGAGATGAACGGCACCGGCGGGCGGCGGTGACGACCCGCGGTTGAGTACCGTCACCCGGTCTCCGGCGGCCAGCAGACGTGTGATCAGCCGCTTGCCGAAATAGCGGTTCCCGCCGATGACCAGTACCTCTCGTGCCTTTACCTCTCGCGCCTTTTTCATGACCATAATTCTCCCGGCGTACAGCCACGTCCTGAAGGGGGAACCATGGGAGTTCCAGCCGCCGCGCCGAAAGAACCACGGCAGTTGCGCGCCGCTGCCAGCGAAACGTCGGTGGCCTTCGACGCGCTGGACCGGCAGATCCTGCAGCTCCTCCAGACGGACGGGCGGATCAAGCTCAGCGAGCTGGGCCGCCGGGTGCGGCTGAGTCCGGCCGCCGTCACCGAGCGGGTGCGGCGACTGGAGGCGGCGGGGGTGATCAGCGGCTACGGCGCCCAGGTCGTGCCCGCCCGCCTCGGGTACGGCATCCAGGCGTTCATCCGGGTCAACCCGCACGGCGGCTACAACCTTCGGCACCCCAGGACCCTGGAGCTGATGGAGCGCCCCGAGATCACCGAGGTGCACCACGTGGTCGGCGAGGACTGCTGGATCCTCAAAGCCGCCGTCCGGGACACCGTCCATCTGGAGGAGGTCCTCGAAGCGGTCTCCGCCCTGGGCCGTACGACGACGTCGATCGTGCTCACCTCCCCGGTGGAGCGGAAACCGCTGTTGCCTTGACGTCGGGGTCAAGGCTTACGTTCGTAGGCATGCGAATCGGCGAGCTGGCCGCACGGGCCGGGACCACGACGCGGACGCTGCGGTACTACGAGACGCGGGGGCTGCTGCCCGCGCGGCGGGGCGAGAATGGCTATCGGAGCTACGACGAGTCCGACCTGCAGCTGCTCAGGCAGATCAGGACGCTGCAGGACTTCGGGTTCGACCTGGAGGAGACGCGGCCGTTCGTGGAGTGTCTGCGGGCCGGTCACCCGGAGGGTGACACCTGCCCGGCGTCGGTCGCGGTCTACCGGCGCAAGCTGGCCGAACTCGACGAGCTGATCGGGGAGTTGCAGGCCGTGCGGGCGAAGATCGGGGTGCGGCTGGCCACGGTCGAGGAGGAACCACCGTTGTGCGAACTGGGAGGGCAGGAGCTGTGATCAAGGCGGCGGGTGTGGCCGAGGTGACGGACGCGGACTTCGCGGCGGAGGTGATCGGGGCGGAACTGCCGGTGCTGGTGGAGTTCACCGCCGACTGGTGCCCGCCGTGCCGGCAGATGGGACCGGTGCTCAGTGCCCTCGCCGTCGAGGAGGGCGAGCGGCTCAAGGTGGTCCAGCTGGACGTGGACACCAACCCCGAGACCACGAACGCGTACAAGGTGCTGTCGATGCCGACGTTCATGGTGTTCCGCGGCGGGGAGCCCGTGAAGTCGATGGTGGGGGCGCGGCCCAAGCGGCGGCTGCTGGAGGAGCTGTCCGACGTGCTGTGACCCGACCAGGGCAAGAACAGGGCAAAGAGAAATCCCCCGAGCAATTGCGCTCGGGGGATTTCTTTGCGTATATTCGATGATTCGCGACTTCATGGGAATTGAGTCGCAAAGAAGGTCAGTGAGCAGAGTATATCCGGGCGGGAGTGGAATTGTCAAACGCCGAATTGCAAGACGGTGAAATGCGACGCGAACAGGAATTCATCGACGGTCTGTACCTGCGCGTGGACGCCCTGCGCGGTGACACCGAGACCGGCGTCACGGACGCGCTCGCTCAGGGCAACACGCCCATGCAGGCCCGCCTGGAGCGGGACATCCTGGTCGCCGAGCGCTCGGGGCTGCTGGCCGCGCTGAACGCCGTGGACGGCTCGCTGTGCTTCGGCCGGATCGACCTCGCCTCGGGAGTCACCCACCACATCGGCCGCATCGGCCTGCGCACCGACGACGCCGAACGCACACCGGTCCTGATCGACTGGCGCGCGGACGTCGCCCGCCCCTTCTATCTGGCCACCGGCCACACCCCGATGGGGCTGCGGCGCCGGCGGCACATCTCCACCGAGGGCCGCCGGGTCACCGCCCTGCACGACGAGATCCTCGACCTCGGCGACGCGACCCGGACCGGACACGAGGACCCGACCGGCGACGCCGTGCTGCTCGCCGCGCTCAACTCCGCGCGCACCGGCCGGATGAGCGACATCGTGCAGACCATCCAGGCCGGGCAGGACGAGATCATCCGCGCCCCGCACCAGGGTGTCCTGGTGGTCGAGGGCGGCCCGGGCACAGGAAAGACGGCGGTCGCCCTGCACCGGGCCGCCTATCTCCTCTACGAACACCGCGAGCTGCTCGCCAAGCGCGCCGTCCTGATCGTCGGCCCCAACCCCGCCTTCCTCGGCTACATCGGAGAGGTCCTGCCCGCGCTGGGCGAGACCGGCGTGCTGCTGGCCACGGTCGGCGAACTGTTCCCCGGCGTGAAGGCGCGGGCCACGGACACCCCCGAGGCGGCGGCCGTGAAGGGGCGCGCGGTGATGGCCGACGTGCTCACCGAGGTCGTACGCGACCGGCAGGCGCTGCCCGACCCGGTGATCGCCATCGAGCACGACCGCGAGATCCTCATGCTGGACGACGACCTGGTGAACGTCGCCCGCGAACGCACCCGGGCCGCGAAGCTCCAGCACAACGTGGCCCGGGAGCACTTCGAGGGCCACATCCTCAACACCCTCACGGACATGGTCGCCGAGCGCATCGGCACCGACCCGTACGACGGCTCCAACCTCCTGGACGCCAGCGACATCACCCAGATCCGCGACGAACTCGCCGAGAACCCCGAAGTCTGGTCCGCCATCGACCAGCTGTGGCCACGCCTCACCCCGCGGCGCCTGGTCGCGGACTTCCTCGCGGACCCCGTGGGATACGTCAGCGACGAGGACGCGGCCGCCATCCGCCGCCCGGTGACCCGGGCGTGGACGGTGGCGGACGTACCGCTGCTCGACGAGGCGGCGGAGCTGCTGGGCGAGGACGACCGGGTGGCACGGGCGCGCGCCGAGCGTGAGCGGGAGACCCAGGTGGCGTACGCGCAGGGCGTGCTGGACGTCTCGTACGCCTCCCGCACCTACGAGTTCGACGACAAGGAAGACGACGACCCGGAGGCCTCCGAGGTCCTCTCCGCGCACGACATCATCGACGCCGAGCGTTTCGCCGAACGCCACGAGGAGGACGACCACCGCAGCGCCGCCGAGCGTGCCGCCGCCGACCGCACCTGGGCGTTCGGGCACATCGTCGTCGACGAGGCGCAGGAGCTGTCCCCGATGGCCTGGCGGCTGCTCATGCGGCGCAGCCCGACCCGCTCGATGACCCTGGTCGGCGACCCGGCGCAGACGGCGGAGGCGGCGGGCGTCGGCTCCTGGGCGGGCATCCTGGAGCCGTACGTCGAGGACCGCTGGGAGCACACCCGCCTGGGCGTCAACTACCGCACGCCGGCAGAGATCATGGAGCTGGCGGCGGCCGTGGTGCGGGCCGAGAACCCGTCCTTCGAGCCGCCGAGTTCGGTGCGCTCGACCGGCGTACGGCCCTGGGTGCGCGCCACCGACGACCTGCCCGGCGCGGTGGCGAAGGCGGTCGGCGAACTCACCCCCACCGAGGGCCGGCTGGCCGTCATCGCCCCGCGTGACCTGCACCGACAGCTGGCCGCCCGCCTGGACGGAGTGACGGCGGGCGCCGAGCCCGACCTGACGCAGACCGTCGTACTTCTCGATCCCCGGCAGGCGAAGGGCCTCGAGTTCGACTCGGTGCTGGTGGTCGAGCCGGGACGGTACGGCACGAGCGACCTGTATGTGGCACTGACCAGGGCGACCCAGCGGCTGGGCGTGCTGCACACCGGTCAGGTGCCGAAGGCGCTGGCCGACCCGTCCGCCACAGCCATCACCGAGCCGGCCTGAACGGCCTCGTCCTCAAACGCCGGACGGGCTGGGTCCTCTCAGCCCCTCCGGCGTTTGAGGAGGTGGGGTCCAGGGGGCGGAGCCCCCTGGCGGGGTCGAAGGGGCGGAGCCCCTGGGGATGGGACGAGTAGGGCCGGCGGGGGCGAAATGGGCTACGCCGGACGCAGCCACACCGTGGCCAGCGGTGGCAAGGCCAGGCGGATGCTGGCCGGGAGGCCGTGCCAGGGCACTGCGTCGGGTTTGACCGGGTCGGGGTTGGTGACGTCGCCGCCGCCGTAGCGGGCCGCGTCGGTGTTGAGGGTCTCGTGCCAGGCCGGGATGTCGTCGGGGACGCCGAGGCGGTAGTCGTGGCGGACGACGGGGGAGAAGTTGGAGACCGCCAGGAGCGGGGTGCCCTCGGAGTCGAGGCGCAGGAACGCGAAGACGTTGTCGTCGGCCGCGTCCCCGACCACCCACCGGAAGCCGGCCGGGTCGGTGTCCCGCTGCCACAGGGCCGGCGTGTGCCGGTACACCGTGTTGAGGTCGCGGACCAGGTCCCGCACGCCACGGTGGTCGGCCTCCGCGCCGTACGCCGGGTCCAGCAGCCACCAGTCGGGACCGTGCGCCTCCGACCACTCCGCCCCCTGCGCGAACTCCTGGCCCATGAAGAGGAGTTGCTTGCCCGGGTGGGCCCACATGAAGCCGAGGTAGGCGCGGTGGTCGGCGCGCTGCTGCCACCAGTCGCCCGGCATCTTCGACACCAGCGACCGCTTGCCGTGCACCACCTCGTCGTGGGAGATGGGGAGCACGTAGTTCTCGCTGTACGCGTACACCATCGAGAAGGTCATCTCGTTGTGGTGGTACTTGCGGTGGACCGGCTCGTGGGAGACGTAGTCCAGCGAGTCGTGCATCCAGCCCATGTTCCACTTCAGGCCGAAGCCCAGGCCACCGAAGCCGCCGGGCCCCATGTGGTGCGTGGCACGGGTGACGCCGTCCCAGGCCGTGGACTCCTCCGCGATCGTCACCACACCGGGCACCCTGCGGTACACGGTCGCGTTCATCTCCTGGAGGAAGGCCACCGCGTCCAGGTTCTCCCGGCCGCCGTGCTCGTTCGGGATCCACTGGCCCGGCTCGCGCGAGTAGTCGAGGTAGAGCATCGAGGCGACGGCGTCCACCCGCAGCCCGTCGATGTGGAACTCCTCGCACCAGTAAATGGCGTTCGCCACCAGGAAGTTGCGCACCTCACGGCGGCCGAAGTCGAACTCCAGCGTCCCCCAGTCCGGATGCGCGGACCGCAGCGGGTCCTCGTGCTCGTACAGCGGACGCCCGTCGAACTCGGCCAGCGCCCAGTCGTCACGCGGGAAGTGCGCCGGCACCCAGTCCATCAGCACCCCGATACCGGCCCGGTGCAGCGCGTCGACCAGGTACTTGAAGTCGTCCGGCGTCCCCAGCCGGGCCGTCGGGGCGTAGAAGCCGGTCACCTGGTAGCCCCAGGAGCCGCCGAAGGGATGCTCCGCGACCGGCATCAGCTCCACATGCGTGAACCCGAGGTCCCTGACGTACGCCGGGAGCTGCTCGGCCAGTTGACGGTACGTCAGCCCCGGTCGCCAGGACGCCAGATGGACCTCGTACACCGAGAACGGTGCCTCGTGCGCGGGCGTCTCCCCGCGCCGCGCCAGCCACGCCCCGTCCGTCCACTCGTGATGCGAGGCGTCCACGATCGACGACGTGTTCGGCGGGGCCTCCGTACGCCGGGCCAGCGGGTCCGCGCGCAGCGTCTTCGAACCGTCCGGGCGGGTGATCTGGAACTTGTACAGCTCGCCCTCGCCGATCCCGGGCGCGAACACCTCCCACACCCCGGTCGAGCCCAGCGACCGCATCGGCCAGCCCGTACCGTCCCAGAAGTTGAAGGTGCCGGCCAGCGACACCCCGCGCGCGTTCGGCGCCCACACCGTGAACCGGGTACCGGCCACGCCCTGGTGCGTCATCGGCTCGGCGCCCAGCGCCCGCCACAGCTGCTCGTGCCGGCCCTCGCCGATCAGATGCAGGTCGAGATCGCCCAGCGCGGGCAGGAAGCGGTACGGGTCCTCGGTCTCCACGACCGCCCCCTCGTACGCCACGCCCAGCCGGTACACCGGCACCTCCCGCAGCGGCAACAGCCCGGAGAAGAAACCCTCCCCGTCGTCGTGCAGCTCGGCCCGCAGGTCCCCGGAGACGACGGTGACGGACAGGGCGTACGGCCGGAAGACCCGGAAGGCGACACCGCCGGGCATCGGATGGGCGCCGAGGACGGAGTGCGGGGAGTGATGGGTGCCCGACAGCAGGCGCTCACGGTCGGCGGCGTCCACGGCGGGGGAGACGGCGACGGGAGCCTCCGGTGACGGAGCGGGGCTCGGCACGGTGACCTTCTTGGCGGCGGCCTTCTTCGTCGCTTTCCTGGCGGTGGCCTTTTCCGCAGCCGTTTTCTGGGCCGGCACCTTCTGGGCAGCCGCCTTCTTACCGGCCGTCTTCTTACCGGCCGTCTTCTTGGCGGCGGCCTTCTTCGTCACCGCCTTCTCCGCGGCCTTCTTCACACTCTTCGCGGCTTTCGCGGCGGACTTCTTCGGTTCCGAACCGCTCGGCGTGGGACGGGGCGTCACGGGTGGTGCCTCCTCGGCGAAGCTCAGGTCAGGTCGGATGTCACATACCGCTCGATCGCGGCCATCGGCACGGGCAGCCAGTCGGGTCGGTGGCGGGCCTCGTAGACCACCTCGTAGATCGCCTTGTCGGTCTCGTACGCCCGCAGCAGCACCGGATCGGTCCGCGGGTCCACGCCGCTGACCTCGGCGTATCCGGAGCAGTACGCGGCCCGGCAGGTCTCGGTCCAGCCCGGCACCGCCAGGTCGGCCGAGTGGGCCGCGTAGTCGAAGGAGCGGAGCATCCCCGCGATGTCCCGCACCGGCGGCTGCGGCATCCGCCGTTCGGCCAGCGGCTTCGACGGCTCCCCCTCGAAGTCGATCAGCGACCACTGACCGCCGGGCGACCGCAGGCACTGCCCGAGATGCAGGTCACCGTGGATGCGCTGGGCGGTCCAGGTCCGCCCCTCGGCGGCCAGGTCCGCCAGCGCCTCGAACGCCGAGTGCAGCGCGGGCACGTACGGCCGCAGCGAGGGCACCGCCTGCGCGGCCGCGTCCAGCCGCTCGGTCATGCCGCCGACCAGCAGCTCCAGCTGGGCGTGGCCCAGGGTGGCCGTGGGCAGCGCCCGGGCCAGCGCGGTGTGCACCTCGGCGGTGGCCCGCCCCAGCGCCCGCGCCTCCGCGGCGAAGTCCTCGCCCTTGGCCAGCTCGCGCAGCGCCAGCTCCCAGCCGTCCGCCGCGCCCTGGACGTACGGCTGGAGCACCCCGAGGACGTACGCTTCCCCGGCCAGCTCCGCCCGTATCCACGCCGTCGGCGCCGGCACCCGCGCACAGCCCTCCCGGGCCAGCGCCAGCGGCAGCTCGAGGTCGGGGTTGACGCCGGGCACGATCCGGCGCAACAGCTTCAGAATGAACGTATCTCCGTAGACGACCGACGAGTTGGACTGCTCGGCGGTCATCAGCCGGGGCACCAGACCGTCCCGGATCTCGGTGCCCGGGTCCCGTTCGAAGCGCAGCCCGCCGATCCGGGCCCGGGTGCGCAGCGCCTCCAGGAGCAGCTCGGCGGGCCGGGAGTCGTAGAGGGCGTCGTACACCGTCCGTCCGGTGAGCGGGCCCTCGGCGGCGTGTCCGATCAGCGCGGGCGCCAGCCGGGGCGGCAGCGCCTCGCGCACGCCTATCAGGAGCTGGTAGCAGTCGCCGGGCTGGGGCGAGGTGCCCAGGGCCGGTGGCTGGTGGGCCCGCACCAGCAGATGGTGCAGGCCCAGCTTGCCGCCGCCCGGCAGCAGCTCGGTGGCCGCGACCAGCGTGAACCCGGTGACCGGACGCCCCTTGCCGGCGAACCAGCGCTGCCGTGGCAGCCACTCGCGCAGCAGCGGATCCAGGGACGCAAGGAGGCTGGGACTTGTCGTGGCAGTACGGATGACGGCTTCCGACATGGCGTCGCGTCCTTTCCCCGGGTGGTCGGGGTGTTACTGATGCGTGCCCCCGGCGGGGCGGGGGAAACCGCCCCGCCGGGCTTCTAGGCGGCGTCCTTGCGGAGCCTGAACCAGTAGAAGCCGTGCCCTGCCAGGGTCAGCAAGTACGGCAGCTCACCGATGGCCGGGAACCGCACCCCGCCGATGAGTTCGACGGGATGGCGCCCGCTGTGTGCGCGCAGGTCGAGCTCGGTGGGCTGGGCGAAGCGGGAGAAGTTGTTGACGCACAGGACCAGGTCGTCCGCGTTTCCCTCTGTCGAGGGGGCCTCGCGGAGGAAGGCGATCACGGCCGGGTTGGAGGACTGGAGTTCCGTGTAGGAGCCGAGCCCGAAGGCCTGG
>NZ_KQ949102.1 GCF_001514305.1 Streptomyces dysideae | reverse complement strand
GAGGTCAGTTCCCGCGCGTAGAGCAGAATCGGGGTGTCCGCGCCGAACTTCTGCTGCATCCTGGTCAACCACTCGTCCGGCGATTCGCTGCCGTCCGGAGCCGGCATCAGGGCATGGTCGGAGAGCACGTCGCCGCCCACGGTGATCTTGATCAGCTCGCGCTGGTCGTCGCCCGCCATGACTGCGCGCGCGGCGCCGATCACTCCCTTCCAGACGACTTCGGGGGTGACCAGTCCGCAATTCCACCCCTCGACCCGGGTGCTGACGCCGGTCGTGGGGGACTGCACGGTACACAACTGGGTCGTCGTCATGACTGCCTTCCTCTCTAGATGTACGGCCTGGGGAGCAGCGCTCGGAACCAGCGGCGCCCGGCAGGACGGAACTCTTCGCGGTCAAGTGGTGGATTTCTTCCTGCTGTTCGGCCGTCAAGCGGCCCGCGCCGGGGGGCTCTGCTGCTGCCCCGCCAGCCGGTCGTGGACGAGTCGGCCGCCGGCGATCGTGAGGTCCACCTGTGCCTCGCACAGGGCGTCCGGTCCTTCCCGCAGCACGTCGACGTCGAGGACCACGACGTCGGCAGGGGAGCCCGGCGCCAGGGTGGCCGGACGCCGGTGCAGATGGCCCGAGCCTGCCGTGTACGCCCGGAGGATCTCCGGCACGCCGATCCGCTCCTGCGGGTTGAACGGGGCCGGCCGGTAGTCCGTTCGACCAGGTGCTGACCGAGCTGGGCCGTCGCTTGCTGATCACCAACTACGGTGTCGAGGAGGGCCCCGGCTGGGCCAGCTGCGTCATCGAGCTGACCGCGCGGGTCTTTTCCGTGCCGTCGCACGGCAGCCGCGCCGAGCGTGACGCGCGGGCGGCGGCCCGGTTCGTGGACACGATGGTCGAGGCGAAGCCCGCTGCTCTGTGTCGCGCCTTCGGATGGTCGCGGGAGAGGGCCGTTGCGGCCCTGGAGTCCTGAGGCGGGGTAGACGTATCACCGTCCGGGACCCGCGGCGCCGGCCCGGCGCCTGCGTGACCGGCCCGGACTCCAGCACGGGCGTCAGCCTGTACGGGGGCCCGGTGACATCCACCTCCGCGTAGGCCGACCGCCGACGCTGCCCGCCTGCATCCGGCTGATCGTCCAGCCGGCAGCGGGTCGGTACGGAGGCCTGGCATTCCAGATAGCCGACGGGCCGGAAACGTCCTGGCATCCAAGCCGGGCCCGACCGCCGGATCCGACGAGTTGGACCTCGGCACTCCCCAGAGGGCACCGCGACCGCCTCCAAGCCGGCACCACCGACTCAAGGTCAACGCGTATGTCCGGCCGCACCGGTGGGCCGTCGCTCTCGGCCTGCTGTGCGCCCTGGTCGGGGCGGCCGGGGGGGGCTGCTGCAGCCGCTGGCCACGAAGGCGCTGGTGGACCGGCTGAGCGATGTCGCTGAGCCGCGCATCGGCCCAGGCCGGCCTCCGCCAGGCGCTGACGGAGGCCGGGGCCATCGGCGACGAGCGCGCGAGATCGACGCCGATCAGCCGGCCGACCGAGGACTCCGCACCCTCCTGACTCGAACCGTACGCGGAGTTGAATTGGATCGCGGCGTCAGGCCCGCGGGCCAAACGGCCCGCTCCCGCGCGGACACCACGGCCGCAAGGCGGTCCGTGAACTGCGCTCAAGCCCGGGGACGCGCCAACGGGCCGGTCCACCACGCGTCCACGAGTGACTGTGTGCATTCATGCTCTCCCCGACGCCGTGGGAGCCACGTTGAGCCTGGCCAGGGCGCTGGGCCACTCCTCCGGGTAGAACACAGGATGCTCGCCGCCGCGGTGGTCATCGACCCGACTGGACGCCTGGTCGCTTCTCTCAGCCTGACCGTCGTCGGCGCGACGCAGCCCCGAGGGCGACAGCCGCAGAAAATGCCCGCCGCCTGAGAAGGCGCGAAAGCAGGCCGATCCCCGTCCTCGCCAGGCTCGTGCGTGTGGGCTGCGGCCCACTCTCAATGGCTGCTTGTTCAATCGACTTGCTCGTGAGACTAAGTCGGTAATATGGGCCCATGGCTCATGTCCCAGCGGCCGAGCGCCGCCCTCAACTGATCAAAGCAGCCATCGACCTCATGACGAGAGAAGGAGTCTCGGCCGGAAGCACCCGTGCCATCGCCACCGAACTGGGCGTCGCTCAAGCCACCGTGCACTACACGTTCGGCACGAAGGAGGGGCTCTACCGCGCCGTCATGGAACAGCTCACGGCGGAGCTGCTGGCGCAGGTCGAGCAGGCCGTTCCGGAGGATGCCGGATTCGAGGAGACGGTCGGCACATTGGCCTCAGCCCTCTGGAGCACGGTGCGCGAGAAGCCGGGCCACCACCTCCTCCTCTCGGAGCTGAGCATGTTCGCACTCCGCACGCCCGCGCTCAACGAAGCCCTTGAGAGCCACTATCGTGGCGTGGTCGAAGTGACGGCGAGGCTCGTGACGCAGGCGGCCGAGCGTGCGGGTCAACCCTTGGCCGAGCCCGCAGAAACAGTCGCGCGATTCTTCCTCTCCGGTTTCGACGGGCTCGTCATGCAGCGCCTGACCCACCCCGACGAAGAGGCTGAGGCAACCTGCCTGCAAGCCTTCATCGCCTCCGTTGTGGCGCTGGCACGCGGTCAGCTGAGTCTCGTGGCCGTCCCGGCGTTCTGACCGAGCTCGACGACGACCGGCGGTGGAGTCTGGTTCCGGGGCCCCTGAACCTCAGGGGTGCCAGCTCGTGCGGCCTGCCCCGGCGCCACGCCGTACTCGCGCGCGAAGGCTCTGGCGAAGGCGAACTCCGAGGGGTAACCGAGGGGTTGGGCGATCGCGTGCAGCGGGGAGTTGTCCTCACGCGGGAGGCGCCCCGCGCAGGTCATGCGCCACCGGATTCAGATGGGCGAGCCGCGGCGAACCGACCATCTCGGTGAACCGACGGGCGAATACAGCACGGCACAGCCCACCCTCGACCGCCGGCTTCTCCACGTCCACGTGTGGACGGGATCGGTATGGATGGCGCGCAGAGCAGCCCCGATCGCGGGATCACGCAAGGCTCCGGCCCACCCGTGGTCCACGTCCGGACCCGCTCATTGCTCGGCAGATGTCGGCATGGCGCCGCCCCTGGCGCACGAGGTGAGGTTCCCCCGAGATGCGGAGTGTGGTGACAGAGGGCCAGATGGGACACGCCGCCTCCGGACTGGTCACCCTGGTAGCCGGGTCGCGGGCACGGCTCGGCCACGTGTACCGGGGCACGCCCTATCACCAGTACTTCACAGCGGCGGAACGCATCTCGCCGCGTACGACGGGCGCCCGCACTGGGGCAAGCTTCATACCCGCAACGCCGACCACTTCACCGAGACCTACCCGCGCGTCGGCGAGTTCACCGCATTGCGTGACCGTCTCGCCCCGGACCGGCGCTTCGTAAACCCCTACCTGCGACGGGTCCTGGGCGACTGAACCGGCCACGGGTGCCTACGGCGCGGGCCGAAGGCACGGGCCAGCAGCCTCCGGAGGCTGTCATGCCCGTAGCTGTCCGCCCGAGTTCCGCCGCCCTCGATCTGGTCGCCGCCGGCCGGAAGGTCGCCGAGGTGGCCAAGCTCCTGGGCATCAGCGATGCAGACCATCTACGTCTGGCGCCGCCGGCATCTGATCGACACCGGGCACATGCCCGGTGTCCCCACGCACGAGCAGGCCGAACTGACTCCACCCAACGGGGCAGGCCTCGGACTCTACGAAACTCGGGGCAGCGCACCCCTCGAGCCCGGTGACACCACCCCCAGGCCGACCGATCGACAGGGGAGAACAGTCACACCGGGCCCGGAGGCTGGCGGCCTTCTGGCGGGGACCGCGAGGAACATGACGAGGGATCACGGATTCGAGTGAGTGAGCTCGGGCTCCTTCTCTTGAGCGACCGAGGTCTTGACCCCTGCTCCAGCCTTGGCCTTATTCACCGCCCCTACTTCCGCGCTACGGCCCTTGCCCGGAAGCAGGAGGGCCACGGACACCGCCCCCACTCCCAGGATCGCCGCGCCCACCAGGCTGGTGTGAGCCACCGCGTCCGCGAAGGACGAGCCGACCGCGTCCGCCATCTGGTGGGCGCCGTTGGCGAGTTGGTCGGCCTGCTCCTGGAGCTGCGCGGCCTGCTGCGGGTCGGTCGCCCGCGCTGCTCGTTCGGCGAGCTGCCGTGCCTGGTCGCCGATGCCCTCGGCGACCCCGTACCCGGCGGAGACCGAGTCCTGCGCCTGGCTCAGTGCGTCGGCCGGGAGCTTGCTGCCGTCGGTTGCGTCCGACAGGTTCGACGAGTACGAGGTCGACAGCAGCGAACCGAGTATGGCGATGCCGATCGCCCCGCCCAGTTCCTGCGAGGTGTCGTTGACCGCGCTGCCCACGCCCAGCTCCTCCTCAGGGAATGCACCCATGATCGCGTCCGTGCAGGGCGAGAGCGCCAGGCCGATCGCGAGCCCGAGTGCGATGAGGGGTGCCACGAAATCGCCGTACGACGACGACTTGTCGACCTGGGTGAGCAGCGCGAGTGCCATCGTGCCGCCGACCATGCCCGCGACGATCGTCGCTTTCATGCCGATGCGCGGGGTGAGGTAGCCGGTCAGCACGGAGCCGGCGAAGACCGCGCCGGCGAGCGGCAGCATGCGTATGCCGGTCTCCAACGCGTCGTATCGCAGGACGAACTGGAGGTGCTGGGTGAGGTAGAAGAAGGCGCCGAAGACCGCGAGCAAGAACAGTACGACGGCGATGTTGGCACCCGTGAACGCGCGGTTCGCGAAGCGGCGCAGGTCCAGGAGGGGGTGCGGGTGGTGCAGCTCCCAGAGGACGAACGCCACGAGCCCCACGACCCCGATGACCGTGCCCGTGACCGCCTTGGCGTCCCAGCCGTGCGGGGCCTCGATGAACATGAAGACCAGCGCGGCGATCCACACCACCGACAGCAGTCCACCGACGTAGTCGATCCGCGGCGCGTGCATGGCCTTGGACGGCGGTACCAGGACGAAGACGCCGACGATGGCGAGGGCGATCACGGGAACGTTGATCAGGAAGGTGGACTGCCAGCTGAAGCTCTCCAACAGCATGCCCGCGATCAGCGGTCCGGCGGCGATGGCGAAACCGGCGGTGCCCGCCCACAAGGTGATCGCCTTGGTCCGCTCGGCGCGCGGGAAGGTCGCGGCGAGGAGGGAGAGCGTGGCGGGCATGATGAGCGCCGCGCCGACACCCATCACCGCACGGGCCGCGATGACCCCGGTCGCGCTGTCGACGAGTGAACCCCATATCGCTCCGCCGCCGAACAGGACGAGCCCGAGAACGAGCGCGCCGCGTCGGCTGTACTTGTCGCCGATCGCGGCGAACAGCAGCATCAGGGCGGCGTAAGGGATGGTGTAGCCGTCAATCACCCACTGCAGGTCCGTGCTGGACACGCCGAGGTCCTGGGTCATGGAGGGAGCTGCGACCGTGAGGGCGGTGTTGGCCATCACGATCATCAGCAGGCTCAGACAGAGCACGAGCAGAGCCCACCAGCGCCGGGCGTAGGGCCCGTTCATTCTCTCGACCGGTTCGTTTATGAACACACGCATGTGCTGGGTTCCTTTCGCGAAGGGGGGTCCGCGCGATGCCCCTGCGGGCAGGGGGCGGGTGCACGGAACGGCAGGGAATGCCGCGAGCATCCGTTCGACAGACTTTATCACCCGACAAAGTCGATAGATCAAGCCCGGTGTCACGTAGCTGTCGTGAGATGCGTCGCCCAGTGGGGTGCTCGCTTGCCGCGCCGAGGGGTACCGCGCGGGCGCCGCTTGCCGCGGGCACCCGCAAGTGGGCGCTGCGACGGGATCGGCGACCCATGTGGCTCCGCTGGGGGAGCGCGCAGCTGTCGCGAGGGCGCCTCGGCCGACGGGATGATCACCAGGTGCCCGTGTGGATCCCCGCGGGGATCCGGGCACTTCATGAGGGGATGAACTCGTAGGGACCAGCGACTTCGTGTCGCTCCATGTGCCGCTGTCCGCGGCCACAGAGGCCCGAGCGCACTTCGCAGGAGGAGCCCCTCCGGCAACGTGCTGCCGGAGGGGCTCCTCCTGGATCGGGCGGGGCCGCGGAGTCAGGGCGTGAGTACGAGCCGGATCGGGTCGCCGATCTTCTTCTCCAGGCGGGCGACGGCGTCCGCCGCGTCGGCCAGGGGTACGTGGGCGGTGATGGACGGGGCCAGGTCGATCCGCCCGGCGGAGGCCAGGCCGATGAGCTCTTCCACGTGCTCGGGCCCGGAGCCGTAGTGGCCGCGGATCTGGTTGCCCTGGACGCAGAAGCCCATGCTGTCGCCGATGGTGCTCGGCTCCGGCGTGAGCCCTGCCAGGACCAGGACCCCCTCGGGACCGAGCGCGGCGGTGGCCTGTGCGCGGGCCGCGGGGACGCCCGCGAAGTCGAACACGACCTGAATGCCCCGTCCGCCCGTGGCCTGGTCCACCGCGTCGGCGAAGTCCGCCGAGGTCGGGTCCAGCGCGACACACGGTGCCAGAACCGACGTCACCACTGGTCCAGGGTCCTTCACACCGGAGGGCCCTGGCCCATGCCCACAGTGGACAACGGACAGAACGAAACCCCATCCATAACTTCGGCTCACCCGCCCACCCCGGCAGCAGCACAGGGTCGGACACAGGGGCGGCGAGCATCGGTTCCGGCAGTGTCCGCGTCACAGCCCATGCCTTCCACCCAGCCCGCCCGTCGGCAAACCGAGTGCGCGTACGCACCCGACTACCGGCCCGACCATGGCAGGTCAGCGCACTACAACACCTCGCCGGGGGCTGTGTGCTGGGCTCCTGGCGCACGTCCAGGCAGCAGCGCAGCCGGACACTGGCTGCCCCGGATCCCGTGCCGTACGGTCTGACGTCGCGGTCGCCCACCGTCCGCAACGGATCCCACCGAACCCGGCGGTGCCGCCGGTACGGCCGAGAGATCTGAACCAATACCGGGAATCAGGCGGCGACGAGCTCCTGCTCGCGGTCCGGCGTTTTGACCTTGGGCTTCTTGTTCGGCAGCGAGAGCCGGAAGACCTTGTGCCACGCGGAGAACACCTGCTTGGGCAGCGGCCCGGTGACGTACTCCAGCTCGTACTTCTCGAACAACGCGCGCACCTTCACCGCGACCTCGGCGTACCGGTTGCTCGGCAGGTCCGGGAACAGGTGGTGCTCGATCTGGTGCGACAGGTTGCCGGTCATGAAGTGCATGGCCTTGCTGCCGCTGATGTTCGCCGAGCCCATCATCTGGCGCAGGTACCACTGGCCGCGCGTCTCGCCCTTGATCGAGCGGCGCTCGAAGACCTGTACGCCCTCGGGGAAGTGCCCACACATGATCACCGAGTGGGACCAGATGTTGCGGACCAGGTTCGCGGTGAACGTGGCGGCGAGCGTGGTGAGGAACGACGGGCCCGACAGCAGCGGGTGGATCACGTAGTCCTTGAGCACCTGCTTGCGGATCTTGCGGCCCACGGCCTTGGCCCGCGCGCGGAACTCCGGGTTCTTGCGGCGGCGCTTGTGCAGGTTCTTGCCGAGCTCCAGGTCGTACGCTGCGATGCCGTACTCGAAGAAGCAGGCGTTGATGAAGTTCCACAGCGGCTGGCCGAGGTGGAACGGGTGCCACTTCTGGTCCTCGTCGACGCGCATGATGCCGTAGCCGAGGTCGTTGTCCTTGCCGATCACGTTGGTGTACGTGTGGTGCAGCTCATTGTGCGAGTGCTTCCACTGCTCGGACGGCGAGACGTGATCCCATTCCCAGGTGGTGGAGTGAATCTTCGGGTCCCGCATCCAGTCCCACTGACCGTGCAGGACGTTGTGGCCGATCTCCATGTTGTCCATGATCTTCGCCACGGACAGACCGGCGGTGCCGAGCAGCCACGCGGGCGGGAAGATCGAGAACAGCAGCACGCCCCTGCTGACCAGCTCGAGCTTGCGCTGCACCGAGATGACCTTACGGATGTAGGCGGCATCCTTCTCGCCGCGGCCGGCGATCACCTCGTCGCGGATCGCGTCGAGCTCGCGGCCAAGCTCCTCGATCTGCTCCGCGGTCAGGTGGGCGGTGGGGTCGATGGCGGTCAAGGTGCTCCTACCGTTCGATGTCGCAGGGGCCCGCCGCGGCGGACACGCAGGTCTGGATGAGGACGCCCGGCTCGGCCTCGGTGATCTCGCCGGTGCGCAGGTCACGGACGGCGCCCGCCTTGAGCGGCGTGACGCAGCCGAAGCAGATGCCCATGCGGCACCCGGAGGGCATGAGCACGCCGGCCTCCTCGCCGATGTCCAGCAACGGCGTGGCGCCGTCCGCGTCGACGGTCTTGCCGGTGGCGCTGAACGTGACCTCGCCGCCGTCGCCGGTGACGACGGTGCTGGGGCGGAAGCGTTCGGTGTACAGGCGCTCTTGTACGCCGTGCTCGGTCCAGTGCTCTTCGGCGGCGTCGAGCAGGCCCGCGGGCCCGCAAGCCCAGGTCTCGCGCTCGGCCCAGTCGGGCACGAGTTCGCCGAGACGGGCGATGTCGAGCATGCCGTCGGTGTCGGTGTGCACCTCGGTGAGCCGCAGCTTCTTGTCCGCGACCAGGTCGTGCAGTTCATTACGGAAGATCACGTCTTGCGGCCGTGGCGCGCAGTGAACCATGACGACGTCGTCGAACTCGGTGTCGCGCAGCATGCCCATCACGGGCGTGATGCCGCTGCCGGCCGTCAGGTAGAGCACCTTGGCGGGCTTGGCCTGCGGCAGCACGAAGTCACCGGTCGGCTGGTCGAGCTGGATCAGCGTGCCCGGTTTCGCCCTGCGGACCAGGTGGTTGCTGACCTTGCCGTCCGGGATCGCCTTCACGGTGATCGTGACGCGGCCGTCCTGGCGGTTTGCCGGCGAGGTGATGGAGTAGGCACGCCACAGGCGCACCCCGTCGACGTCGACCCCGATCCGCACGTACTGACCGGCCGTGTGGCCGCGCCAGCCCCGTCCCGGCCTGATCACGACGGTCGCGGCGTCATTCGTCTCGGGGTGCACGGCCTCGATGCGCCCACGCAGGTCAGCGCCCGCACGCAGCGGGCTGACCAGGTCGAGGTAGTCCGACGGCAGCAGCGGCGTCGTGACCATCTCCAGCAGTTTCCGCGCCCTGCTGCGGAGGGCTGTACTCGTCATGGCTCCAGCTTGCTGCGCCTCAAGGCGTAAAGTCCTGACCGCAGGACGTAAATCTGGTCGGCTGAATTGTTCGCAGGGAACAAAACGTGAGCCATGCAATCCGGAGGGCCGGCGAACTGGCCCTGGATGAGACGACGGCCACCGCACTTCGGGCCGCGCTGAAGACCACCGCCGACGAGGTCGTACAGGCGATCATCGACGAGGTCCCTTCCTACGCCAACGCCCTTTCGGGCCGCATGGGCGGCACCATCCGCCGAGCCGTCCGCACCGCCCTGGGGCACTACCTGGACCTCGCGAGCGGGAACGCCACAGGCGGCGACGCCGGTGACGCAGCCTACGAGCTGGGCCGCGGCGAGGTGCGCGACGGCCGTTCGATGGACGCCCTGCTCAGCGCCTACCGCGTCGGCGCCCGCGTGGCCTGGCGATGCCTGGCAGCGGGTGCCGTACCCGCAGGTCTGCCCGCCGCCGAGGTCGCCAAGTTCGCCGAGCTGACCTTCGCCTACATCGACGAGCTCTCCGCCGCGAGCGCCGCGGGCCACGCCGACGAACTGGCCGCCCGGGGCAGGGCCCACGAGCGCCACCTGGAACACCTGGCCCGCGACCTCCTCGCCGGCGCGAGCCCGGACGTGCTGCTGGCCTCTGTTCAACGGGCCGGGTGGCAGCCTCCGGTTTCGCTGACCGCGGTCCTGCTGCCCGCCGCCCAGGCCCGGCCTGCCTACCGCGCGCTCGACCCGAGCACCCTCGTCCTCGACGATCTGCCGGACGCCACCGGTGTGCTGCTCGTCCCCGATGCCGACCGATCACATCTCCTGCGGCAGCTGACCGACCGCACCGCCGTGGTCGGCCCGGCCCGGCCGTGGACTCGTGCGTCCGCCTCGTACGCACGAGCCGTACGCGCGCGCTCCCTCTCCTCTGATATTCGCGACACCGAGGACCACCTGCCCGAGCTGGTGCTGAGCGCCGACGTGGACGCGTTCGCAGACCTGCGTGCCCGAGCCCTCGCACCGTTGCGGACCTTGCCTGTCGCAACCGCACGGCGGCTGGAGGAGACGTTGCGGGCGTGGCTGCTGCACCAGGGCAGGCGGGACGAGGTGGCGGCGGCGTTGTTCGTCCATCCCCAGACGGTCCGGTACCGGATGTCGCAGCTGCGGGAGCTGTTTCCGGATCTCGCATCGCCACACCGGGTCCTTGAACTGACGCTGGCGGTCGGTCTTCGGGTCAGCTGACGTGTACTTCGACCGTCCACGACCGCGTCCGCGAGCGGTCCAGGAATCGTGCCTCGTTCTCGGTGCCATCAGCTGGCTCATGCGGCCCGGGGAAGAGCGGTATGAGCCAGCTTGAGACCGGGGGTGACGTGAAGACCAGACAAGGCCTCGGGAAGCCGGTCGGGGGCGCTGTCTCTGAGAAGCGCGGTGGCGGATACGGCTCGACTGGATCCGGTGGACGATGCGCACCGGCCCGCTCGTCAACGCGCTCATCGAGCATCTGGTCGGTGATCTGGGCCGCTATGCCCTGGAAAACGGCTTTCATGTCGTCGTGGAGGGCGCTGTCCTGACACGAGCTGACCCACGGGCGCGCGGCGGGCTGCAGCTGGGTGACCGGCGGGGCGGCCAGGCCGCGTCACCAGGGGCGGGGGGCCGGGCCGCTCGCGCCGGGGACCACCGTGGTTCTGCGATGGCCCCGTGCCTCCCTTCCGACAGGTCAGCCGGACGACCGACCGGGCCGGCCTGGCACACCGCGCGAGGGATGATCCGGGCCGGGTACGACCAGACCCTGACCATCAGCCCCTTCAGGATGCAGTACCTGTACCAGGCCACCGCGTGATCGACGGGGGGTTGTGGGTGTGGACTCCCGAAGATCGCGCGGTGGCCGCGGGCTGTAGCGCGGACCCTACCCGTCGGCAGTCGATGTTCATGACGACGGCGTCCGCACCGGGCTTCGAACCGCATCCGCATGAAATCCGCCCCACCTGTCCGCAACACGCCGTGCCCGCCACGCTACCGCCGGAGGGGGGCGCACAGCGTTGCAGAGGCCAGGTCACAGCTTCGGCTCACCAGATCCGGATGCGCACCCCTTGCGCTCCCCTCCACGTATGGCCGCCCCGCGAACTGACCTACTCGACAAAAGCACCTTCGTCGGCAGCGAGTGGAGGTGTGCCCTCAGCAGAGATGATCTGCGTCCGGCGATCACAAAATCCGCTGCCCCTTCCGCACTGCCAGCCGGATGATGACCCGCGCTCGGCAGGGCCTCCTATGTGTGGCCGGCGTCTCTGGCCGTGTCGCACGCCGCACGGTCGAGTCAGCACCGGTGTGCGGTGCGACCAGCCCCGATGACTGCATAATGCCTGCATTGCTGCCAGAATGCAGGCATGACCGCGATCGCGATCCGGGATGTCCCGGACGACACAGTGTGGGTTCAGGCTTACCGGCGCCGGCTCGCCGGTGCATGCGCTTCGACGTGCTCCGGTCGACGGATCGAGTCGGCCACCGGACGCCGGTTCAGGCACGAGTGAGGTCGGACAGGAGTGCGGGCAGGAGGCGTTCCTCCATGACCGTGCTGCCCGATGCCTCCATCGCGAGGGCCAGTCCGGGGTCCCAGGGGCTGGCCGCGGGCGGTCCCGCGAGCGGTGTGGACCCGCCCTTGCCGAGTGCCGCCGTGTAGTCGGCGGCGGTCATCCGCCAGGGTCGGGCGCCGTGTCGGGCCATGGCGTTCGCGGTGATCCGCAGGCCGGCCCAGTCGAAGTCGGCGCGCCAGTGCAGCCGGGCTCCCGCGCGTACGGCGTCGCCGAGCAGTTTGTGGCAGGCGGCGGACGGGACGCCCTCGGTGCAGACCAGGGCGGCGACGCGGCTGGCGGACCGCAGTTCGCCGGCCGCGGCGCGCAGGACGGCCGGGTTCTCGCAGACGAAGATGGTGCGGGCGGCGGGGACGACGGGGTCGGTGGCGAGCTGGTGGAGGGTGAGCCGGAAGGGGATGCCGAAGCCGGCGGCGTCACGCAGCCAGTCGCAGACGACGGTGTCGCCCCTGGCGCCGATGTTGAGGACGAGGACCTGGCTGGCGAGGTCGTCCGCGATGGCGCCGGAGCTCTCCCACAGAGCGCGCCGCCCGGCCCGGTCAGGCGGTACCTCCGAGCCGCCGCCGGTGCGCTGGGCGAGGGCCCGCAGGACGAGCTGCTCCAGCGGGGCGCCGGGCACGAGGGCCTTGGTGTCGCCGGTGGCCCACTCGGCGAGGACCGGGAGCGGCAGGACGCCGGGGACCCGCTTCGGGGAGCCCGCGGAGCGGTCCCCGTCACCGGTCAGCCTTTCCAGGACACGTACCGCCGCGTCGAGGAGCGGCGCGTCTCCCCGGCGTACGAGACGGGTGAGCGTGCCGTCGGCGGCGATCCGCTCCAGCCAGGCGGCGAACCATCCCTGCCCGGCGAGCCGACTGGAGTGGGCCGACTTCAGGGCGTCGTCGCGGCGTGCTTCCTCTTCGGCCCGTTCGGCGGGCCGGTCACGCAGCGGCCCGTGGAGACGGCCGAGGGTCTGGAGGAGACCGGTGCCGTAGCGGCCGTACAGATACCCGTCCAGATCACTCAGGGGTACAGCGAGGCGCTTGGCGGTCTCGGGCCGGTAGCGGCCGGTGATCCCGATGACGGTACGGCGCTCGGCCTCGCTGGGCCTCGTGAGCCCGATGTCGCCGTCGAGCGCGCCTCCGGTGCGCTCCAGCCTGCGGCGGGCGGCGGCGAGCAGCCGCCCCCATCCTTCGTCCCGCAACTCGTCGTACCCGTGGCCTTCACGCTCCTCAGTCGACAACCGCGGCCTCCTCGGGCGTCGGGACGCGCCGGGTGCCCGGCGAGCCGAGGGCGGCGGTGAGGTCCCCGGTGTCGTCGGCGAGGAGCCGGTCGCCGTCCCAGACGAGGAGCAGGGCGGAGACCGTGTGGTCGACGGCGGTGTGCGCGAGGTCGTAGTGGGCGGCGGCGGACACGGAGGCGTGGGCGGCCCACAGGTCGTAGCCGGTCATGAACAGGTCGAGGTCGAACTGCGCGGCCAGCGACATGAGTTCGCCGCGCCCGGTGTCGTCCACGCCCGCGAAGGCCTCGTCGAGGGCGAGCAGGCGGGGCGCGTGAGGGTCGGCGGAGTTGAGCATGGCGTGCGCGGCGGCGAACAGCGGCAGGTGCAGTGACACGGACTGCTCACCGCCCGACAGCCGGCTGTGCCGGGCGCGGGTGAGCCTCTCCTCGCTCTTGTCGGGGCGTACGAGCTGGAACGCGAACTGCCGCCAGCGCCGGTAGTCGAGGACCTCGGCGAGCAGTTCGCGGTAGGGCTGGTCGCGGTGGCGGGCGCGGGCGGTCTTGATCTGCGCGGCAAAGTGGGTGCGCACCCGGGTGAGCCCGTCGGGGCCGAGGCGGGCGGCGTCGGCGTCGAGGAGGGCGCAGACGGCACGCTGTTCGTCGTCGAGGTGGTCGGCGAGCAGCCAGCTCACCCCGACCGTCGTCCCCGAGGACATGGTGCGCCGGCGCATGTCGGAGTTCATCCGCCTGATCAGGTCGCGGGCGTCGACGGTGCGGTCGTGGATCTGCTGGGCGAGCCGGGTGAGCAGGGCGTCCTCCAGGATGCGCTGCTCGGACTCGGAGAGCAGTTCGGCCTGGTCACGGCGGTGGGAGGAGATCTTCTGGGCGAAGGCGGCGACGGGCAGCGGACCCTCCTCGTCGGCCACGCGTACGACGATGATCCCGTCGGAGCCGTCCCATTCGGGCCGGTAGTCCTGTCCGGCGGCGGCGAGTTGCGCCTGCAGGTCGTCCAGGGCCTTGGTGAGACGGGTGACGGACTGCTTGAGGCTGGTCTCGGTGGGGGTGAGGTCGCGGGTCGCGGCCAGGATCGCCTCGTGTACGGCGACCACGGCCGGCGGGAGTGCCTCGCCGGCCCAGTCGGCCTCCTGGGCGGGCCAGGCGAGGCCGGGCGGGCAGCGCAGGATGTCGAGGAGTTCGCGGGCGGCGTACGGGCGCAGGCCGCGGGCGGTGTCCTTCTCCTCCGCCGCGGCGACCGCCCCGGCCTCGGCGGCGGCCGTACGGCGGGCCTCGGCCGAGGCGGTGCCCGCGATCGCGGCGTGCTGGGCCGTGCGGGCCGCCTCGGCCTCCCGGGCCAGGGCGTCGATCCCGTCCTCGGCCTCCTGCACCTGGCGCATCACCTCCTGGGCCTCGGCCCCGACGGCCGCTTGGAGGGCCTCCAGCCCCGCGGCCTCCTCGGCGTGCCGGCGGCGCGCCGCGCGCTCGGTGTCCGCCGCCGCCTCCTCGTCCTCGGCGGCGGCGGTGAGCCGGTCGGCGCCCGCCTGGGCGGCCTCGGTCTGGCGGGCGTGTTCGCGGCGGCGGGCGGTGAGTTCGCGGACCGCCGCCTCGAAGGCGCGGGTGGCGGTCTCCACGGCGTCGACACGCTCGGTCTCGATGCCGTGCTCGGCCGCGGTACGGCGCAGGGCGCGCTCGGCGACCGAACAGGCGGCCACGCTCTCGTCGTACGAGGCCTGGGCGGCGTCGGCGGCGTCACGGGTGGCGCGCAGCCGCGCGGCGGCCCGGTCGAGTTCGCGCAGGGCCTGCGTGATGCCGGTGGTGCGGGGCAGCGCGGCGCGGGCGGCGGCGTACGCGTCGAGGGCGGCGTCCGTACGGGCCTGCACGCGCCCCAACTCGTCGAGTTCGGCGGCCAGTTCGGCCAGCAGCGCCTCGCAGGCGGCGATCCGGGCGGCGCGCCGGCGGGCGCGGGCGGTGGCGCCGACGTACTCGGCGTGCTCCTTGGTGTGGGCACCGACCAGGACACCGGCCGCGTACCGGCCGTCCGGGCCGATCTGCGGGGTCCCGGTGCCGAGGTCACCGGTGACGGCGACGGAGCGCAGTACGGCGGTGACGCGGGCGGCCGGGATCGCGGCGTCGCCGTCGAGGTCCTCGGGCGCCTCGGGCTTCAGGAGGTCCGCGAGGCTCGGTCCGCCCACCGGGGCACCGGCCCGGAGGTAGCCCTCGCTGTGGCCGGCCGCCACGGGGGTGTCCTCGGCGGTGACGAGGGCGTCGAGAAGACCGGACGCCTCCATGGCCGCTTCCAGGTCCGCTCGCTGATGATCCGTCAGATCGCTGCCGAAATCGACGAGTTGCCACAGCGGCACACCGTCACCGGACGCCCTGTCGGAGGTTCGGCCTCGGGCCGGGGGTGGGGCGTCGTCGTGCTCGGCGGCGATCCGGTCGCGTTCGGCCTCCGCCTCGGCGCGGCGGCGCTCGACGTCCGTGCGCTGGGCGCGCAGGGCGGCGAGGGTGTCGCGCAGTTCCTGTACGGCGGGAGCGGTGGCATCGGTGAAGGCGTCGGCGAGCGTGACCGCGTCGGCCTCGCCGGTGAGTTCGAGGGCTTCGGCGAGCCGGCGGGCACCCTCCTCGGCCAGGAGCGTGCCGTGTGCTTCCGTCCACCGGCCGAGCACTGTGCGGGCCTCTTCGCGGGCGGATTCGAGGGCCGCCTCGGCAGCGGTTTCGGCGGTCTCGGCCGCGGCGACGGCCTCCTGCGCACGGTCGAGCGAGCCCCGGGCGAGGTCACGGGTCTGCTCGGCGCCGCGTGCCGCCTGCTGGGCGGCGCGCACGGCCCGGACGCCCTCGTGTCGGGCGGCGGCGAGCGCGGCGGAGCGGTCGGCGAGCCGGGCGGGCTCGGCGTCGGCCGGGGTCCAGGGGAGTCCGGCGGTGTGGGCGTGGTCGGCGACGGTGGCGGCATCGCGGGAGACGGCGGCGTCGAGTTCGGCGGCGATCCGGGCGGCGTGTTCGGCCTCGGCGCGGGCGCGGCCGGTGGCTGCCGTACGGCGCTCACGCTCGGCGGTCGCCTGCCGGGCGGTCTGCTCGCAGGTACGCACCAGGCGTTCCAGGTCGGCCAGTTGCTCGACGGCCTGGTAGGCGGCGGAGGAGCGCAGCTGGTCCAGGCGGGCGCGCTGGGCGGCGAGCGAGGCGTCGGCCGACTCGGCGCGTGTCTCGGCGGCGGCCTGCGCCTCGCGGGCCGCCGCCAGGTCCGCGGCGGCGGCGCGCAGGGCTGCGGCGCGCTCGGCGGTCTCATCGCGGCGGGCGGTGAGCCGGTCCGCGGCGGTGCGGGCGTGGACCCGCAGATAGGTGGAGTAGCTCGCGAGGAAGGCGCGGGTGGCGTCGTCGGCGGCGGCCAGCCCCTCCAGGGTGCGCTGCACGGACTCCATGTCGTCGAAGGAGCGGGCCGCCTCGGCGATCAGGTCGTCGTCGAGCGGGCGCAGGCCCGCGGTGAGGGTGTCGGAGAGCTTGGCGGGATCGAGGTTCTTGGCCAGCTGCGGGCGGCGCAACGTAAGGATCAGGGTGAGCAGTTGCTCGTACCGCTCCCGGCCGAGGCCGAACAGGCGCTGGTCGACGGCGGCGCGGTAGTCGGCCGTGGAGGCGATCAGCTCGCGTCCGAGTTCGGCGGCGAGCTGCTTCCTCGTCATCGGCCGGTCGTCGTCGGTGAGGAGGGAGAAGTCCTCGCCCACGCGGCCCTCGGCGACGAAGTGCCACCGGGCGGGTGTGTCGCGGTGCCGCTGGGCGTGCAGCCCGATGCCGCAGGTGACGGCCTCGCCGGTCTCCCGGTGGGTGAACTCGATCCAGACGTAGCCGAGCGCGCTGTCCTGCCCGCGGAAGAGCAGGTTGGACTTCATCGTGCGGTCCTCGGCGGCGAACGGGTTGAGCCGCTTGGGGTCGATGCGCCCGTCGAGGACGAACGGGAACAGCACCTCCAGCGCCTTGGTCTTGCCGGACCCGTTGGGACCGCGCAGCACCAGCCAGCCGCCCGCGAAGGAGAACTCCTCGTCCCGGTAGTCCCACAGGTTGATGATCCCGGCACGGGTGGGGACGTAGCGGGCTGCCGGTGTGGGAGCGGGAGTGCTCACGGAGTCGGGTCCTTGGCGGTTTCGTCGTCGAACAGGGCGGTCTGGGCGGGTGGTTGGGGGGCCGTACGGGTCTTCACCCGGGCGGTGACCCCTCGGTAACGGGCAAGCAGAGGCAGCGCGAGGGCCCCGCCGTCGACCCGGACGATCAGCGACATGGCGGCCAGCAGGTCGAGAGCCTGGCCGAGCAGCCGGTCCGGGTCGCCGCGCAGATCGGCGGCGAAGCCCGCGCCGTACTCGCCGATGATCTCCTTGAGCCTGCCCCGGAGCCATGAGTCCGTGACGAAGGGGTACCGGGTCTCGCCCGGCTCGTGATCCGCGTCGACGACGGTCTCGTACGCCGACTCCTCATCGGGCTCGGCGAGTTCGGTGAGTTCGGCGACCGTCCCACGCGACGGCAGCGCGCCGTCGATCCGCCGGGCGCGGGCCGCGAGGCGTTCGGCGGCCGTGGGTGCGGGCAGCAGTTCGAGGGCGTGTCGTCCGGAACGCTGCACGGCGGCGCTGATCCGGGCGGCGAGCAACAGCGCGGCCTGCGCGACCGTACCGCCGCCGGGGAAACGGACGTCGGACAGCCTGCCGGAGGTGTCGATGAGCGCCACGCCCTCCGCCCGCCGCTCCACCGACAGCCCGGTCAGCCGCTCCAGGTCCTCGGCGAGTGCGGGGGCCCGCAACTGGCCCAGGAGTTCGGTGTCGGCGTCGGCGTAGTAGGCGACCGGGTTCTCCAGCACCAGTCGGCGGGCGCGGCGGGCCTGGTCGCGGCGCTGAGCGGCTCGGCCTGCTGACAGGCCCAGCGCGCCGGAGGAGTCCAGCAGCGCGGTGACGGAGGTCAGGTGCTGCAGGACGCGGGTCGGGTGGTGGACGGCGAGGAGGATCTCGCGGTCGATGTCGTACAGGGCCTCGGCGCGCTCGGGATCGCCTGCCCAGGCGGTGGCGGAACCGTCGGCGAGGGTGAGCGCGCCGCGTTCGGTGAGCCAGGTGACGGCGTCGACGAAGGCGTCACGGTCGGGTTTGCGGGCGGTGTCGAGGCCGAGCCCGTCGATGCGCACGGCGTCGGCGGCGACCGCGTCGGCCAGTTCTCCCAGCGCCACCTGCGCGCCGTGGCGGCCGAGGGCCGCGAGAGTGAGGACGAGGTAGGCGTAGCGGCGGCGGTCGAAGGGGCGGCCCGCTCGGGTGAGGGCCGGGCGGGTGGCGTCCAGACCGTCCTGGGCGCGCTGGAGGCGGGCGGTGTCGGCGGTCGTGACGAGCCGGTAGCCGAGCACCTCCATCAGGTCGGTGCGCAGCTGATCGGCCCAGCGGCGCACGGTCGCCAGCGCCGCCCTGTCCGGGTACCCGGACGTGACCAGGGGGTGCCGCAGTACGAGCCGTACCGCCTTCTGGTAGTCGGCGAGTTCGAGCGGGGAGACGCCCTCGGCAACACGGCTCATACGACGGCCTCGCTCATGGGGTGACCTCCAGGCGCAGCCCGTCGAGATGGAGACGGCCGCGCACGGTGTCGACGGTGGTGAAGCCCTCGGCGGGGGTGAGGGTGAGTCGTACCCCGTGGGCGGAGCCGGAGGCGGCGGTGACACGGCGGCTGGCGGGGACACGGGCGGCGAGCGTCACGTCCAGCAGGGCGAGCAGGGCCCGCGTCTCCGGCTCGTCGAGCGTCCGGCCGTACACGCCGTCCGACGCGAGGGAGTTCGCGGCACCGCGGCGCTCGGCCTGCTCCTTGATCTGCCCGGCGCGCAGCAGGGCCCGCCGGTCGTCGTCGCGTTCGATGCGGCCGGGGCCGTGCAGGGCTGGGGTGCGGCCGGACTGGACGAGGGTGCGGGCGAGTTCGACCGGCTCGGCCTCCCACCAGGACGTACGGGACGGGATCCGCTCGGGGTCGGCGTACGGGACGGCGATGTGGCGGGGCGCGCCGAGCCCGAAGACCGCCTGGAACAGGGCGTGCGCGTCCTCGTCGCTCTCGCAGGAGGTGAACCACTGGGCGAGATGGCGCAGTTGACTCTCCCGGCTCACCCCGCCCCGGCGGGCCTCGGTGACCCGGCGCAGCAGGGCGAGGACGGAGCGGATCGCGGTGACGGTGGCGTCCTGCAGCCGCTCGGTCTCGCTGTGCTCGCGCTCCGCGAACCAGTGGACGATGCCGTCCCACCGGTGCCGCCAGTCCGCCAGGCGCTCGGCGGGGCTGCGGAAGAGCCGCTCGTCGGCCTCGGCCGCGTACTCGATCATGCGGTCCACGCCGGTGGCCGCGGCCTTCTCGACCGCCTCGGCCAACAGCGGTGCGTAGCGCCCGAGTTCGGCGGTGAACTCCCGCATGTGCGCGAGGAGGGTGTCCTTGTGGGCGAGGAACACCTCGGGCCGGGTGTCGTTGGTGCGCGCCAGGTCGCCCAGCATGAGGTAGAAACGGGCGGCGCGCTGCGCCATCTCGTTCAGCACCGAGTCGAGCCGGCCGAGCTTGCGGTACACCTCTTCCCCGTCGCCCGCGGTGTTCGCCTCGGCCAGCGCGTGCAGGTCGCCGAGAATGTCCGGGAAGACGAGACGCGAGAGCTGGGCGTCCTCCAGACTCGCCCCGAGCACATCCTCCACGGCCCGGTACGCCCGGTATCCGGCCTGGGTGAACTGGTACACGTAGTGCCGGTTGCGGTACTCGGCGAGGTTCGCGGCGCGCGTCCCGTCGTACGACCGGTCCAGGACCTGCCACTCCGCGAGCGCGTCGAGCAACGGCTGCACACCGGCCGACCCGCCGACAACGCCCGCGGCGGGATGGTCGGCGGCGAGCCGCTCCAGCAGTCCCACCGCGTCCGAGGCGTGCAGCAGTACCTGGTAGTTGGCGCGTCCGCGGTCGAAGGCCCGCAGCAGCCACAGGTACTCGTGCCGCTTCTCGGCGGCGGCGAAGTGGAACAGCCGCAGCCGGTCGTCGAGGGAGAACGCGTCGATACCGAACGCGGCATCGTCGACAGGGTCCACAGCCTGAGGCTCCGGGGCGTCCGAGCCCGACGCAGGGACCAGGCCGAGGTCCGGGGCGGGGTCCAGGGCGTCGGGCTCGTCACTCACGGGTCTGACGGCTTCCTCGCTACGGCTGGGCACGTATTCGCTCGCCCCGGCCGTGCGGCCCGGGACTCCGGACCAGTCTGCCGCACTCCCACGGGTTCGGGGAACCGGCTCTCGGGGTCGCACCTCCTGTGCTATTTTGCGCGTTTCGCACTCCGTGCGGGGCGCACTGGTTCCCGTCCCCGCGTTGTGTCTGTTCGCGGCAGGCATGGGGCTTCCTGGTGCGGTGGCGCACACCGGGGCGCTTCCCGGCCTGGAGTTCCTGCCCCTCGACTTCGCGGGTGCCGCCGCCGCGGAACAGGCGACCGCCGCGGGCGTCGACTGGCGGCACGCGCACGCGGTCTACGCGTCGGCGGCCGGCCAGGGCGAAGGCCAGGTACTGACCGCGACCCCGGAGGCGTACGACGGCACGGGAGTCTGGGCGGTGGACATCTGCAAGCCGTGAGCACGGCCGCCACGGTCCGCCCGGATCGCCTCCGACGTGGCGGACCGTCTCGACGAGGCCGCCGCCCACTTCCGCCAGGTCGCGGAGGCGCTGCCGGGGCAGTGACCGCGAAGGCGGGTCGCCGCCGGTAGGGACTCGGTCCGACCGACGACGACCCTCCCACCGGATCACCCCGGTGAAGCAGCCAAGGACTGCTCACTCCCGCGTGCCCTCCCCGCTGTCCCGCGCGGAGAGCACGTTGCGGTCAGCGGCCCGGTCGCGTCCCGTACAGGCCCAGGCCGGACGTGGACAGATCGCCGCCGAGCTCGGCGGGCAACGGCACCTCTTCGCCGTACTTGCCGTGGACGACGCTCCGGTACTCGCCTTCCCCGGGCCGGCCGAACAGCGACCACGTGCCCGTCCGCGGGTCGACCTGCAGCAGACGAGCGACGCCCGCAGCCGCGTACCACGCGGTCTTCTCGTCGATGCCCTTGAGCCGCTCGGTCGGAGAGATGACCTCCACGGCCAGTTCGACCGCGTCGGCGTCCAGGAGCCAGCCGTCGTCGTCCTTGAACGTACGAGGGCCGATGGTCAGATCGGGGGTCGCGTAGTCGTCCGGATCATCGGGCATCGGGACGGACACGTTCTCGAACGCCTCGTACGCGGCCGAGAGCCCGGGGCGGACGGCATCGCGCAGGTCGATGATGATCCCGGCGTGCCTGCCGCTCGGTCCCGGGGACACCACGAGTGTTCCCCCGATGATCTCCACACTCATGCCCGTGGCCTGCTCGATGCTCTCCGCGGCCTCGCGCAGGTGCCCACGACGGACGGGAATGGGGTGATGAGCCGGGGTGCCCAAGGTGACACCTCTCTCCTTGCCTGGCTGGAGCTTCTGCCGAGAGCGTCTCAACACTCACGCGGCGTGGATTTCACTGTACGGCGGAGAGGGAGAACAGGATGGCTCGGCTCATTCCTGGTTGCCTTCTTGATCTCGGCGATGAGGTCGAGTCCTTCCTGCACCGCATCGTCGAACTCGGGATCCTGCCGGACGGCACGCCCCGCATCCCCTCTCGTCGGACACTTCTCCGGTTCTCGACGTAATTCTTCAGGCATTTCGTCGAAGTCGTCGGAGATGTGGATCTTCTCCCGGAGCGAGCCCCTGCCGGTCCGCCTCACCTCGGGAAGCGGCGACACCATCTTGGCCGCCAGTCCCCTGCCTCGCCGGTCACGCCACTCACCCGCCACCCAGGCCGTTCCACTGCCGCCGCGAGCTCGCTCCCGACCGGCCCAGCCACGATTTCCGGTGCCTTCAGCTCGGCCCACACCGTCTTCCCGATCCCACCCGCGCGTTCCTCGACGCCCCAGCGTTGAGCCATCGCCTCCACGAGCAGCAGCCCGCGCCCGCCTGTCTCCTCGTCACCGGGGACCCGAACCTCGGGTTTGCCCGCGCCCGCGTCGCTGACCTCCAGCCGCAACAGCCCGTCCGTCGGCGATCGCGCGATCCGTACGCCCACCTGCCGGTCGCGCGGCACGGGCACGCGCAGCGCGTTGGTCACCAGCTCGGAGAGCACCAACTCCGCCGACTCCAGGACGTCTTGGCTTACGCCCCAGCCGCCGAGTACGGCGTGTAAGGCGGCCCGGGACCTCGGCACGCTCTGACGGGACCGGGGCAGGCGGAAGGTGACTTCGTTCGGTGCAGCCATGGCAGCCCCCAGAGGGTCGACGCGCGGCCGGAGCCCCATAGAGACAGCAAGTCGAGCCATGGGACGCCGATGTCCATGGCCAGCAGAATGCACGCGCAGCATCCGAATCTGCAACGTTGCCAACTAGGATGCTCTCAATCTTCCTCCTTTCCAGTTAATGCCGCCCCGGCGTTTCCACAGCTCCGTTAAAGGTGTGAGCATGCTTGCGAAGAGCACCACCCCGAACCCGTCCACTGTGCTCGGCCGCCAACTCGGCGTCGAGCTCCGCCGGTTGCGAGAGGCCGCCGGTCTGACCACTGCCCAGGCAGCTGAGGCCCTCGACTGCACCAAAGGCAAGATCAGTCGGATCGAGAACGGTCGGGTGGCTGTACGGCTCCCAGACCTGACCGCGATGCTGCACGCCTACGGAGCGGCGGATCCTGAGCTTCGTGAGCGACTGAGCACTCTGGCCCGCAAGGCCAACCGCCGTCGCAGGCAGGGGTGGTGGAACCAGTACGGTTCCGTCCTCGCCGACACATATCGCGACTACATCGCGCTGGAAGCCATGGCCGGAGAGATCCGTACGTTCCAGGCCCAATTGGTCCCGGGCCTGCTTCAAACCCCGGACTACATCCGTGCCGTGACAGTGGCCTCACGGCAGTGGCAGTCGGCCGACGAGATCGAAAAGTTCGTCCAGGTTCGCCTCGCCCGACAGGAACGACTCGTCGGCGACTCCCCCTTGCGTCTGTGGGCCGTGCTGTCGGAAGCGGTCCTTCTCCAACAGGTCGGCGGCCCCCAGGTGATGCAAGCTCAGTTGGAGCACCTTCTGACCAGCTCCGAGCATCCGCACGTGACCATCCAGGTTCTGCCGTTCTCGCGCGGAGCACACGCGAGTATGTTCGGCCCGTACGTCGTACTGGGTTTCCCAGAGGAGGCAGCGCTTGACGTGGTGCTGGCGGACAACCCGACCGGCTCCATCTGGCTGGAGCGGGAGACGGAAGTCGCCCGTTACCAAGATCTGTTCGACGCCGCTCGCACGTCCGCACTCTCTCCGATGGAATCCCGCACCGTCATCCGACGCAGGGCCAAGGAGCACAGAACATGAATCGCGCACACCACAGCCCGCCAGACCTGTCGGGCGCGAAGTGGCGCAGCAGTACCTACAGCGGCGGCAACAACGAGTGCGTCGAGATCGCCGACAACCTTCCCGCCCTCATACCCGTCCGTGACAGCAAACGCCCCAAAGGTCCCGCCCTCTCGTTCTCCCCCCACGCATGGACCGCCTTCGTCGAGCACCTGCGCTGAGCGGGGTCCATGCAGCGAAGTTGAAGGCGTGGCCCGGCCCAGGGCCCGCCCACCCTCACCCGTACCCACGCCCGACCGTAGTCGCCCGCCCCCGTCACCCCTCCGCGCCAGGCGGGCGCCACCGCCCCGACGTGAACGCGCTCAGCAGTTCCCGGCCGGCAACCGTGAACGGATGGTCGGGCCCCAGGCTGTGTTCCCGTCGGGCCACGACATCCGTCATCAGCTCTGCCCCCCGCCTCCACATGGCCGAGCGCGGCCCGGGTTCGGGAGAGGAGCTGCTGGGCCGAGAGCGCGGTCGGGTAGTCGGGGCCGAAGCGTCGGCGGTAGGCCTCGGTGACCTGCCGTATCTCCTGGCCGGCCTCGTCGAAACGGCCCAACAGGTACAGCGCCCAGGCGCGGTTGTGGTGGGCGCCCAAGGTCACCGTGTGATCCGGGCCGAGAAGGCGGTCGCATTCCGAGGGAAGGTCAGGCAGTGCGCCGTCTTCTTCTGCTACGACCTCGGAGGCGGACAGCAGGACCAGCAGGCTGGAGCGGGAGCGCAGGGTCAAAGGGTGCGCGGGGCCCAGCGCCCTGCCTCGGCCGACGACCACGGACCGGAGGAGCGCGAGTGCGTCGTCCCGTCTGCCGAGATTCCCCAGCACGAGCTGAAGGCCATGAGCGCTGTCCAGGGTGTCGGGATCGTCGGCCCCGAACAGGCGGTCCTGAGCCGCTCGGACGCGCTCAAGCAGCGCCTCGGCCTCGGCGTATCTGCCCAAGCGGAAGAGCGCGCGGCCCGCCCTGGAACGGGCGGCCAGTACGGACCGGTGCTCCGTGCCGAGTTGCCGCTAACCGATGTCCGCTGCGGCTCGGGCGGTCTCCCAGGCGGAGACGTAGTCTCCGGTGCGGTGCAGGGCGACGGCCAGCCGGGTCGCCACGGCCAGCGCGTCCGCCGAGGTCGGCGGGTCGTCGACGCGTCGTAGCAGAGCGAGGGCATGGGGAACGAGCAGCCGGAGCAACGGATCGTGCGGGCCCGCGTCGGGGAGTGCGGGAAAGGCGGCGTCGAGCAGGCGGACGGCCGTGGTGTCGAGTACCGGGACCGATGCGGCCGGAGTCGCCGCCACGCTGTCGAGCAGCACCCCGTGGCTCTGTGCGCATCGCGCACCGACGTCGACCAGCTCGGTCAGCGACTGGTCGAGCAGTGCTCTCAGCGCTGCCTCGCAGCGTGCGCGAGGCAGCGCGGCGTCGATCTCGGGCCGGTTGAGCAGAACCAGCGGCAACGGTTCGGGCGCGAAACGGGCCAGCAGTCTCAGCAGCGCGGTCGCCTCGGGCAGCCCTCGTGCCTCGAACGCGTCGAGTGTCAGTTGCCACGTCAGCCCCACCATGTGCCGGGGGTCCTGTGGGGACAAGGCATCGGCTCCTTGGTCGATGAGCCCGAGCCGCCTACGTCCAATGGGAGATGTTCGTTCTACGCCTGCGCGTGGAGCTGGGCGACAACATCCGGGTGCTCGATGCCCGCGAGATCTCGGACATCGAGAAGGAGCGCCCTGTTCCGGAGGTGGTGATCCTCGGAGACGTCGTCATGTACGAGGTGTGCTACGACGACGACGGAAACGCGACGGGAGCCAACCGCTTCGCCGACCGCGCACTGATCCGGGAAACGTCGGCCGGATTCGACGCGCTGTACGAGCGCGGGGAGGACTTCCACAGCTTCTTCGACAGGGAGATCGCTCCTCTCGCCCCGCCCACAGCCGCCCACTGAGCCGAGCGCCGAGCTCCCCGTGTTCGGCGGCACCGCTCCGGCGCCCTCGGACACCGGCACGGAGTGCGGCCCACCGGGCCGTCGGAGGTGGCAGGCGGCAGGCGGCAGGCGGCAGGCGGCAGGCGGCAGGCGGCCCACGAGAGTGTCCTGCCCGCCGCTCGACGGCGGGCAGGCCGTCCCGGACGCTACGCCGTGCTCTCCTCCCCCGGCTCCCCCGCGTCCGCGATCTCCTGCCAGAGCCGCTCGGCGATCTCCACCAACGTGGGTCTTCGAAGTTGAGCGGTGCGCGGACGCCGGGCGCCGACTGGTAAGCCGCGAGGATGTGACAGTTTCCGCGGGAGTGTCACATCCCCGGCTTACGAGGGCCCTGGGGGCGGACGCCGACCAACAGGGGCGCACCGCTCAAGTTCGAAGACCCACCAACGTCCCGTCGCCCGGCATCTGGGCGACCAGTCCCGTCGGCGAGTACCGCTTGCCGTCGGCCTCCCAGAGGATGGGGGTCCTTCGGTCGTTCACCCACGTCGCCCTGCGACGGCGGGGGTCCTCGTCGAGCCAGGCGCCGATGGCCAGTTCCTCCACGGTGCTGGGAGCGTGGACGAGGCGCCGCTGCCGCTTCGGCCCCGTCCCCTCCATGAGGGCCTTGAGGTTCATCGGGGAGTCCGGACCGGTGCCGCGTTCGAGGACCCCGAGGACCGCGGCGACCAGCCGCGCGCAGCGCTCCTCGTTGGCGAAGGTGCTGGTCACGTAACTCTTGCTGGTGAAAAGGGTGTCGACCATGGTGATGAGCACAAGAGTACGGCACTGACCTGACCGGGCACCCCGGCGAGCACCGCCGCCCACTCGTCGTCCGGCTCGTCGAACTTGTCCCTGCCGATACGCTGGAACACCAGATGGGCGACCAGCAGGCCGCCGCTGTCCACGACGGCGGCCGGGCGCCCGGTGAACTTCGCCCGCAGTTCCGTCAGTTGGTACCGCACCAGCCGGAACACCTGCACCGCGCGCCAGATCTGCTGGGCGGACGGCTGCTGACCGAACAGCAGGGTGTACGCACCACCCGGCCCCTCCTCCCACAGCGCGTGCGTGGAACCCTTGACCCGCACCGCGAGCGAAGAGTCCCGGTGCATACAGGCCAGGGCCGTCGCCGCCTCCGTCACCGAGCAGCCGGACTCGGGCGCCGGGTCCAGCTCGCCCCGCCGGAAGACGTACTCCTTGTCCAGGGAAAGACTGAAGTCCTTCTGGATCTCGCTCTGGACGGTGTCGATGGCGATGAAGTCCCGGCGCTCCATGTGGTTCTGCGTGTTGGTGGCCTTGGTGATGGATCACCCGAAGCCCTCCGGGGCCCCCTCCAGGCAGATGATCCGTACGAGGACGTACGCCTCCGCGACGACCTCGGGGTCCCTCTCGTACGCCCGGAAGGCCGAGGACACCGTCTGGGCGCCGTTGACCACGCTGGCGTTGTGCAGGGTGAGGGTGGTGGGCTGGCCGACCGCTCACTTGGCGTGGTACTCCTGCTCGACCCTGTCGCACTGCACCGTGATGCCGTTGTGGCGGTAGAGGAACCCTTCCGGGTCCCCCAGCATCGACTCCACCATGGTCTGGTTGACTCCGGTGAGCCCCAGCGACTTGCGGACGTTGCGGTCGTAGAGACGCTCGCCGTGTCCCTTGTCGTGATCCTCGCCATCGCTCCGGCCGCCGTACCAACGGGCCACCTGGTCGGCGCTGACCTCTCCGATCACCGCCTTGCACGGGGTCTCGCGGCTGTACCACTCCCGGTCCATGGTCGCCTTCAGAGTGATCGGCTGCGGCTCCAGGTCCTCCTGAATCGCCCGGTGGAAGTCCCTCTGGTCCAGGACCCTGTACTCCACGCTCCGGCCGCGTCCGCCGAACTCGTTGGCCGCCTCGTCCAGGATGTTGCGGGTCTCCACGGAGAGACGGCCGTCCCCCATGAGCGCGACGACGAGGTTCACCTTGCAGGTAGGGAGCCGGAGGACGCCGTGCACGCGATCCGCGAGCAGCTGCAGCCGCTCGTTGAAGTGGTCGAGGTCGCGGTTGTTCGAGCTTCTTCAGTCCGTGTACCAGCTTGAGTGCCGCCTCCGTCGTCGAAGCCGGCCGTCCCCGTGTCCTTCCACTTGGCCTGGATCAGCCAGAGTTCGGATCCCGAGGCGGAGAACGCGACGCAGTCGATACCGAAGTCGTCCCAGCCGTCGATCACCCACGCCGCCGCCTCGTCCGAGGTGCAGTCCGCGAGGATACGGGCGGCCTTCGCGGACACTGGCCTCGACAACAGGGCCGTCTCGCGTTCTGTGGGGTCCCTCTGCTCGAAGTCCTCCATGGAGATCCGGTCCTGGAACTCCCGCAGCAGCGCCCTCTTGAGGTGCTGCACCTCAAGAGGCATGCTCTGCGCGCCCTTGCCCATGTCGAACCCCCAACTTCCCTTTTTCTCCCGGCTGTTCATGCCACCGAGGTCGGCATGGCTCGCCCCTGCCCCCACACCGGCGCATGCGGCCGATCCGGTTGTTCCGGGCGTGGTTCCGGGGCATGGTTTCGGCCGACGGTCCGGCGGGCGTTCGGTGACCCGGCCCGCTCGGGATCTCGCGCGAGCCGCCGGACGTCCTGCCCCAGCAGGACCACTCGGTCCGGTACCGCAGTCAGGAACGCAGCGCCCCGTACACCCCCAGCCACCCCGTGGCCACCCGATCCCCAACCCTGGTGAAGACGGCGGCACCGCAGTTGCCGGCCAGGTCGCCGTACGGGCCGTCGGCCGCGTCGTCCGGGGGCAGGAGCAGCGTGCTCTCCTCGCCGTCGCCGATACGCAGGGTGGTCGTAGCCCCGTTCCACAGCCGGATCACCGCTCCCGGCGGCGCCACCACCCGGACCTCGCCGTCGTCCTCCCGAAGGTCCAGGCGAACCCCGGTGGCACGCTCCGCGAGCAACGCGCGGTAACGGTCCGGGGGCAAGGCGCAGTCGTTCGGCGGTGTCGTCCCGCTCCAGTCGGGGGCGTCGACGCCGCGGGCGCGGGCCGCGCGCCACATCCGGGGAACGAGATCGGGCGCGCGCGGGGCGGTGGCCATCCGCTCGCACATCCACAGCAGCCGTCCGGCCCCGCGGTCGGGCCCGAGTGCGCGCCACCGGATGCGCTGGGCCAGGTCATCGGCGACGACGGCCGCCCACGGGTGGACCGTGCCGATCGGGCCCTGCGCGCCGAGCCAGGCCAGGTAGCGCTGGGCCTCCTCCAGGATGCCGGTCATGGAGTCGACGGGGATACCCAGCACGTAGCCAGGACGACCGCGGAAGAGGCCGGGGCGGTCGGCGACGAGGTGGAGGACCGCGCGGGCGAGGTCTCCGGCCACCGGCTTCGGCTCGTCCCGCGCAGGCTCGTCGGTCTCCTGCGGATGCTCTTGCTCCTGCTCCGCCTCGCGCAGTACGCGGCGCAGTGCCGTACGGGCCCGGTCGGTGAACGGCGCCTGTTCCAGCACCGGGAGACGGGTGCTGAGCAGGGCCGTCAGGGACCGCTCGGCGGTGAAGGCGTCTTCAGGCACCGGGGCCTCTCGCACCGCGGTGGCCAGGTCGTCGGCGAGGGCGGCTTCGACCATGAAGCGGCTGGTCAGCCTGCCCAGCGGGCTCGTCTCCCAACGGTCCTCGCCGGCGGGGGCGCGCAGACAACCCGCCGTCGTGAGGAACGCCGCCGCCTCACGCAGGGGTTCGACACCGGCGTGTCCCTGGTGCGCGGCCAGCGTCCCCGCCCACCACCGCTCCGCCTCCTCGACCGCGGACACCCGTCCCTGCACGGCCTCGGCCAGGAGGTGATCGGGCAGATGGTCGCCCAGCCGTGACCGCACCGTGTATCCGGCGGCGAGCCGGGCCTGCCAGTGCGCCCGTTCCCCCGGGTCGGCGAGCAGGAACGCCCAGCCCTCACGCTCGCCGGCGCCGATCCGGCCGGCCCGTCCGAACATCTGCTGGACCATGGACACCTCGACGCGGTCCAGGCCGATGGTGGTGTCGGCGACGATCACGGCCCGGGCGGGAAGGTTGACGCCCGCGGCGACGGTGGAGGTGGCGACCAGGATGTCCGCCTCGCGGGCTCGGAAGGCCTGCTCGGCGTCCCGCTTGTAGGGCCAGTCCCGGTAGTGGAGCCGCACCCCGGCCTTGGTGCACAGTCGCTCAACGAGTTCGGCGTCGTCCGCGTCCACGCCTGCGGTCGACACGCCACGGTCGGCGGCCAGCGCCAGCGCGGTCGCCCGCACCCGGCGCTTGCTGCCGCAGAACACCAGCACGCTGCCGCCGTCCGCACCGACCCCGCGGGCGATCCGTACGGCGGCCTCGGTGCGGACGGCGGCCCTCGCCGCCCAGTCCGCCTCGTCCGCCGTCGGCAGGACCGGTAGCTGCCAGGTCAGCCGGGTGGGCCGCCAGGCCGTGCGGACCAGGCGGGCGCCCAGCCACTCGGCGACCTCGTCCGCGTTGGCGACCGTCGCCGACAGCCCGACGATCCGCGCGCCCGCGCCGTCCTCCCGTACCCGCGCGAGCAGCGCCTCCAATACGGCGCCACGCGCCGGATCGCCGAGGAGGTGGATCTCGTCGACGACCAGACAGCCCACCTCGGCGAGCGCGTCGCGCAACGATCCCGCACGGCAGATCGCCTCGAACTTCTCCGTCGTCGCCACCCACACATCGGCCGCCCGGATCAGCCCGGAGTCCACGGCGGCCTCCCCGGTCAGCCGTACCACGCGCAGACCCCGGCGCCGCCACAGCTGGAGCTCCCGGTCGAGTTCGTCGGTGAGCGAGCGCTGTGGCACCAGCCAGGCGGCCTTCTCGCCCCGGGCGTGCGCGTCCAGCGCCGCGACCATGCCGATCGGGGTCTTGCCCGCGCCGGTGGGCGCCACCACCACCAGATGCCCGGTGCCCTGCCGTACGACGGGAACGGCAGCCGCCTGGGCCGGGTTGAACGACGGATGCGGCAGCAGCGCGGCCCACTCGGCGGGCACCAACTCCCCGACGGGCACGTACGCGTCGCCGTCGTCCTGCGGCAACTCCTCCAAACCGTCCCACTGCGCGGCGAAGGCATCCCTGGCCGCCACCGCCCAGGGCCCCGCGGCCGGGACAGCGCCACCCGGACCGACCGCGACCAGATCCGTACGGCCGCCCAACTCATCGACCGTGCCGATCTCTTCGGTCTCTTCCCAGTAGCGGCTGACCCGGTAGGGGACGCCGTGCTTCGCGAGCCAGGTCCGCAGCGCGTCGTATCCCGGGCCCTCGGGCAGGATCACCCGCACGTCCTCCGCCGCCACGACCGCCTCCTCGGTGGGGCGCCAGTCCGGATCGGTCACCTTGCACCACAACAGGGCCCGCTGCTCGGCCTGCTCCGGCACGGCCAGGTCGTCCGGCCACGCCGGAGGGTGTCCCCCGCGCATCGCCCCGGGGAACTGCCCGGGGCCGCGGATCGCGGTCACGCCGACCCCGGGACCACTCGGGCAGGGCCCCGGCGGCACAGACACGGCCGCCGAAGAGGCTGCCGTGAGCTGGTCGTACGTCTTCAGCCCCAAGTCGGCGAGACTGAACGCGGTGGGGCAGCCAGGACAGACCAGTGCGGCGTGCCGGTACACCCGCCCCTGCGACTCGTACGGCCTGCGCAGCGCGTGCAACTCCCCCTCGCAGACGGGACAACGGCGCTCCACCCGTTCCTCGTAGGCCCAGCCGGGCTCGAAGAACCGCGCCGCGAGCACCCCGCCCAGGGCGACACCCCACCGCCGCCGCACCACCTCGGTCACGGGCCCCTCCGCGTCCGTCCCCGACTGTGCCGGGACACCCCCGTCCGTCACTCCGTCCGTCACTCCGTCCGCGCCGCGCATACCCGCGACTGTGGCATGTCGTGATCCACACCCGCAGGCGGTTCCCACGTCGTCCACCACTACGGGTTCCGCCACCATGAGCACGGCCCGCGCCCAACAGCCAAGGGAGTCACGGCCTCGCCGCGCGGACGACTACGGATGGCGCCCTGTCGAGCGGCCACGACAGCACGGCGCCCTGCCCCCGGCTGGACCGGCCGTCACGGCTCTTGTCGTAGGCCGCGAGGTCCAGGGCCGACGGAGCCGAGGACGCCTGAGCCTCCGCGCAGCAGGTCGCCGCACCGGCCGACGACGCGATCCAGCTCGGTTCGCCCTGCGGGGACGGCCGATGGTGAAGCAGCGCGTCGTCGCCCACGCCCCCGGAGAACCCGGCCGGCCGCGCGATTGTCTGGATGGCACAACTCCCATGCGAAGACCGCGCCGGACACCAGGCCGCATGGCGCCGGCGACGCTCTGCCTGTCCTGGTAGCCCGTCGCGGGGTTTGGGTCGAGGCCCAGTCGGCCGAGTGCGAGAAGAAGCCCCGTCGGGGAGCGGCTGATGGCCGCTGCCACGCGCGACGGGGCCTCCTCTGCAGGCCCGGACGCGAGGCGGCGAGGCCGCAGCTTCACCGATGGGGAGCCGTGGTGCTGCGTTGACCGGCCGTGCGGGGCGCCGTGCCCGACTGCCGTCAGGGACGCAGCAGGTCGCGGAATCCGGTCAGCAGGGCGCGCAGCCCGAGGTCGAAGGCCAAGGTGGCGCGGCTGCGGTCGGCGGGGGTCTGGTCGAGTACGGCGCTGAGGTGCGGAGTCGTGTCGCGGGCGACGTCGGAGACCATCACGGGCGGAGCCACGAGGTCGAGGGCGGAGCCGAGAACGAAGCTCTCCAGTGCGGTGATCAGCGGCATGACCTCCTTCGTGGCGAAACCCGCGTCCAGGAGCAGCACCGCGACCTTCTCGTACATCGCGTGCATGAACGGTTCGGCCAACGGGGCGGTGGCGAGCAGGGGCACCGCCCCCGGGTGGGCGGCGAAGGCGGCGAGATAGGAGCGGGCCCACCCCTCCAGGGACTGCTCCCAGGGCTGCGACCAGTCCTGGTCGTCTCCGGTCACCAGGGCCAGCTCCTCGCGCATCAGCGAGATGATGTCGTCGCGGCCGGCGACGTGGTGGTAGAGCGCGGACGGGGCGACGCCCAGGGCTTTGGCCAAGGCGGGAATGGAGAGAGCGCCCTTCTCGTCGGCCAGGCGCAGTGCCGCGGCACCGATGCGCCGGCGGTCCAGCAGGGGTGTACGCGGCCGTCCCACGGTGGCTCCTCGTCTTCGCGTGCCGTAACCCAGACGTTACCGAATGGCATTCAGTAAAACTCTTCCCAGCCGCCTGGGCGGCGCCTACATTACCGGAAACCGAACACCTTTCAGTTAGGTGGTCGGCCGAAGGAAAGGCACCGCCTCACGCCATGCACGCCGACATCGTCTTCACCGGAGGGATCGTCCGGACCGGGACCGCGGATGTCCCCGTCCACGACGCCCTTGCCGTCACCGGCGGCCGGATCTCCGCCCTTGGCGCACAGGCGCTGGCCGCCCGGGGACCGCGTACCGCCGTCGTCGACCTGGACGGAGGGGCCCTGCTGCCGGCGTTCGGCGATGGACACGTGCACCCCGTGATGGGAGGACTGGGGCTGGCCGGCGTTCCGGTCCGGGACCGTACGAGCGTCGATGAGATCGTCGAGGTCGTACGAGGCTGGGCCGCCGAACACCCGGAGACGGAGTGGATCACCGGTGACGGCTTCGACCCGTGGCTCGCCCCCGACGGCAGGTTCGACGCCCGGTGGCTGGACGCCGCCGTACCCGACCGTCCCGTCGTCCTGCGCACCATGGACCACCACACCGCGTGGGTGAACAGCGAGGCCCTGCGCCGGGCCGGTTACACCGCCGGAACCCCGGACCCGGCGGGCGGGGAGATCCTGCGCCGGGAGGGCTCCGCCGAGCCGCTGGGCACCCTGCGCGAGTTCGGCGCCCTCGGCCCGGTGCTCGCCCTCATTCCCACGGCGTCCCACGAGGCGCAGGTGGCGGCGCTGCGCGAAGCCGCCGCCCGGTTCACCGCGGCCGGCGTGACCTGGGTGCAGGACGCCTGGGTCGAACCTCACCAGGCCGACGTCTGGGTCACCGCCGCGACCACCGGGTCGGGGCTTCCCGTACGAGCCGACCTCGCCTTCGTCCTGGAACCCGACGGCTGGCGCGAGCGCATCCTCCGGTTCACGGCGGACCGGGAGAAGGTCGAGAGCTCCGCTCCCGGGCTGCTGACCGCGCGGACCGTGAAGTTCTTCGCCGACGGCGTCATCGAGTCCGGCACCGCCGCCCTCCTCGAGCCCTACACCGACTGCCCGCACTCGCACGGCATCGCCAACTGGGCCCCCCAGGAACTGACCGCGGCTGTCACCGCTGTCGACGCACTCGGCTTCCGCGCGCACCTCCACGCGATCGGCGACGGCGGAGTACGGGGCGCCCTGGACGCGGTCGAGGCCGCGGCCCGCACCAACGGCGCCCGCGACCGCCGTCCGGTCATCGCCCACGCCCAGCTGATCGACCCCACCGACCTGGACCGGTTCGCCGCACTCGGCGTGATCGCCAACCTCCAGCCGCTGTGGGCCCAGCCCGACCCTCTGATGACCGAGCTGACCCTGCCGAGGATCGGCCCGGAACGGGGCGGACGGCAGTACCAGATCGCTGCCCTGCTCGACTCAGGCGCCCGGCTCTCGTTCGGCAGCGACTGGCCGGTCACCGCCCACGAACCACTGCGGGGCATCGCCACCGCCGTCACCCGCCAGACTCCCGAGGGCATTCCCGAAGGCGGCTGGCTCCCCGAGGAGCGGATCGACATCGACACCGCTCTCGCCGCCCACTCCGCGGGATGCGCCTACCAGGCGTTCGAGGAGAAGGAATGGGGCGAGCTGCGCCCCGGAATGCGCGCCGACCTGGTGCTTCTCGCCGCCGACCCGGCCGAGATCACCCCCCGGGACCTCGCGAACCTCCCCGTCCTGGGCACCTGGCTCGCCGGCCGGCGTACCCACGATGCCACCACCCCCCGCAGCACGCGTGCCGGGAGACGCTAGACCCACGTCGTCGTCACGACCGGTCCGCGTCTCCCGGACATATCGCCCGCTCCTCGACACACACCACGCGGAGACCTCCATGACCGAGCCCCTCGTCCCCACCGCTCCCCAGCAGCCCCCACCGGCCGCCGGGACGGATCAGAGCCCTCACCTCCAGCGCGGCAGCCTCGGCGTCGCCGACATCGTCTTCTTCGTCGTCGCCGCGGCCGCCCCGCTCACGGTGATGGCCGGCGTCGCACCCCTCGCCCTCCTCTTCGGCGGCGTCGGCGCTCCGGTCGCCTATCTCGCCGTCGGCGTGCTACTGGTTCTCTTCGCGGTGGGCTTCACCGCGATGACGCCGTACATCCGCAACACCGGCGCCTTCTACTCGTACATCGCCCGAGGTCTCGGACGTCCGGCAGGGCTGGGGGCGGCGTTCGTCGCGGTGTTCTCGTACAACTCCCTTCAGATCGGCATGTTCGGCGCCTTCGGCTTCTTCGCCTCCACCACCGCGAACGACCTCCTCGGCGTCGACCTGCCCTGGCCTGTGTACGCCTTCGCCGGCATCGCCGTCGTCTGGTTCCTGGGCTTCCGCTCCATCAACCTCGGCGCCAAGGTCCTGGCCGCCCTGCTGATCGCGGAGACCGCCATCCTGGTGCTGCTCGCCGGCGCAGTCCTGGTCAAGGGCGGCGCGAGCGGGCTGAGCTTCGACTCCTTCGCCCCTTCGAACGTCTTCGTCTCGGGGATGAGCGGACCGCTCGGTCTCGCCGTCGCCGCGTTCATCGGCTTCGAGGCCACCGCCATCTACCGCGAGGAGGCCCGCGACCCCGACCGCACCGTGCCCCGTGCCACCTATCTGGCGGTCGGCTTCCTCGGCCTCTTCTACGCCTTCATCGCCTGGATCATCGTGCAGGCGTTCGGCAGCGACCAAGCCGTCGCTGTCGCCGCGAAGAACCCGGCGGAGATGTTCTTCACCGCCATGACCCAGTACGTCGGCGGCTGGGCGACCGACATACAGCGCGTCCTCATCGTCACCAGCGTGCTCGCCGCCCTGCTCGCCTTCCACAACGCCATCACCCGATACGTCTACGCCCTCTCCGTCGAGAGAGTCGCCCCCTCGGGGCTGGGCCGGGTGCACAGCCGGCATGGCTCTCCGTGGGTGGCCGGCATCGCCCAGAGCGTCCTGGCGGTCGTGGTCGTCGCCGTCTTCGCCCTGATCGGCGTCGACCCCTACACCGAGTTCTTCCTGTGGGTGAACACGCCCGGTGTGGTCGGCATCCTCGTCCTGCAGGCGCTGGCGGCCTTCGCGGTGGTCGCCTTCTTCCGCCGCAACTCCGCCGAGTACAGCGAGGGACGCGTGCGCACCCTGGTCGCGCCCGCCGCTGCCGGCGTCCTCCTCACCGCCGCCACCGTGCTGGTCTGCAAGCGCCTGGACCTGTTCACCGGCGCCGGCCCGACCGTCAACTGGTCGCTGGTCGCGCTCACGCCGGCAGTGTTCCTGGCCGGCATGGTTCTCGCCGCTCGCATCCGCCGCACCCGGCCCGACGTCTACGCCAAGCTCGCCACCACCGACGTCGACGCCACCTGACGTGCGCACAGCGGCGGTCAGTTCGGCTTCCAGGGCGTCGAGTGCTTGGCGGGCTGTTGCGAAGCGCTCGTGCAGGCGTCGGGCGTCGGGCGTGGCGGGTTGTACCTGGGGCTGCCGGGTGGGTGCTTCGAGTTCGCGGGCTTCTTCGAGGGAGTTGATGACGACGCCGATGAGGAGGTTGACCAGGACGAAGGAGCCGAGCAGGACGTAGGAGGCGAAGTAGAGGATGGTCCAGCGGGAGATTTCCAGGCCCGCGCGGACGGCGTCGCCGAGGCCGTCGAGGGTGATGAGGAGGAAGAGGGTGAGAACGGCGCGGCCGAGGGAGCCGTAGTGCTCGGGGTCGTCGTCGGCGAAGAACACCCAGCCGACCATGGCGTACACATACAGCAGCAGTGCCCCGACCAGCAGGAAACTCAGCGTTCCGGGAAGGCTCTTGCCGACGGCCACGATCACGATCCGCAGCTGGGGCAGGAAACGCGCCGCGCGCGCCACCCTGGCCAGCCGGAGCAGCCGCAGCACGGTGGCGTTCTCACGGGCGAACGGCAGGAAAGCCACGGTGACGACGAGCAGGTCGAACACGTTCCACGGATCGCGGAGGAAGTCCTTGGGGCGGTCGGCGTGGGCGGCGGTCCGCAGCAGGATCTCGGCGGTGAACGCGGCGAGGAAGGCAAGCTCTGCGGCGTGAAGGATGCTGTGCCATTCGTCCACGATGCCGGCGTAGGTTTCGATGCCCAGCAGCGCGGCGTTGCCCGCGATAAGGCAGAAGACGGTGGCGGTGAACGCCGCCGAGTCCACGATGCGGCGGCTGTGGTCGGCCAGGGCGTGCCGTAACTGCGCGGCGGTCCGTTCGGACATGGGGTGATTCGATTCCTCGCAGACCTGTTCCGGCGCTCCAACAGGTGTGGATCTTAAAGGGTGCGGGCGCCAAACCGGGTTCGCCGACCAGGATCCGGCCGCCCGTGCCGCGACCCGGCGGGCAAAGACCGACTGGCCGGAGGGCAGGCAGCTGGGGCAGCGGTCACCGGGTGCGAGAGCTCACCGGTCGTGGATCACCTGTGTCTCGGGCCACGAGATCCATCATCTGTCGTGTGCACCACAGCCCAGCAGATGGGGCATGGTGCGCGGCCGTGAACTCCGCGAGGGCGTCGGTGCGGCTTCCGCCGTCGGCGGACCGGAGGCCGGGTGGCCCTGGTGGCCGTCGCCCGGCCCGTGGCGACGGCCGGGAACCTGCGTGAGTCTGGAGATGCCGTGCCGTGCTCTGCGCGGGATGGGAGAGGAATCATGAGCGGACCCGTGGTGGTGGGAGTGGACGGCTCGGAGCCGAGTCTTGCCGCAGTGGAGGTCGCGGCGGGGGAGGCATCGATGCGCGGGATCGGGCTGCGGGTGGTGCACGCGTTCGTCTGGCCCGGCCTGCATGCACCACTCGGACCGTCGCCTTTGGGGCCGGTCGAGGGTGAGCTGCACCGGCTGGTCGAACGCACGGTGGCCGAAGCGGTCGCGCGGGCGCGCGCTGTAGCCCCGGAGGTGGAGGTGTCCCACGCCGTGATCGGCGGTGAGCCGGTAGGGGTGCTGGCGGCGCAGTCGCGTGCGGCGGGGCTGGTTGTGGTCGGCAGCCGGGGGCTGGGCACGTTCAATAGTCTGTTGCTGGGGTCGGTGGCCGTGCACCTGGCCGCCCATGGGCACTGTCCGGTCGTCGTCGTGCGGGGGCGGCCGGATCCCACCGGCCCCGTGCTGCTGGCCGTCGACGGCTCCCCGGCCGGGGAGAGGGCGGTCGACTTCGCCTTTGCCGAGGCTTCGCTGCGGGGTACGGGCCTGCTCGCTCTGCACGCGTGGAGCACCTGGACCGAGCGCGCGTACCACGGCCCCGGGGATCCGCCCGCCGTGCTGTACGACGTGGACCGGCTCCGCGACGAGGAGGAGCGGCTGCTGGCCGAGGCGCTGTCCGGTCACCTGACGCGGTACCCCGGCGTCACGGTCCGCCGCCGTCTGGTGCAGGACCGCACCCGTCCGGCGCTGATCGAGGCGAGCGAGAGCGCCCAGCTCGTTGTCGTCGGGGCGCGGGGCCGGGGCGGCTTCGCGGGGCTGCTGCTCGGCTCGGTCAGCCAGGCTGTCCTGCATCACGCGCACTGCCCCGTCGCCGTCGTCCGGTCTGACTTGACCTGACCAGGACAGCGCATCGGGGAGGTGGCAGTTTGGCGCGGCCCTGCGCTGCGGCGCCCGCCCGGTCAGGTCCGTCGATGCCACAGCGTTCCTGCCCGGCAGGCTGACGACTTGGGGAGCGTCAGGAGTGCCCCGCTTGTGTGGGCCCGAGTCCTGGATACGGCTGGCAGACGGCACTCGGATGATCGGCTACCCCACGGGGGCGTCGGAGGCGGACTGGCCCGGACTGTCCAGCAAGGTGGACAGGTATTCGGGGCGCTCTTCGACCACGAGGTGTCCGGCCTGGGAGACCACACCCAGCTCAGCGCCGAGCGTGCCGCGCACTGCCGGGCCGAGCCGCCGCGGAGGGAGGAAGACATCGTGCTCCCCGGTGACGACCAGGCGGGGAATGGACCGCGCGGGCAGGGTGGCAGCGCCGGGCGCCCCGCTGGAGCGCGAGTGCCGGGCGACCAGTGTCATCCAGTTCACCAGTTCCTCGCGCGGTGGATGGCCGGGCGCGAGCATGGCGCGCAGGAGCCGGGCACTGTGCGTCGGTGCGGGCCGCAGGAACCAGGCGGCCGAGGCGGCCAGCACCGTGGGGGTCAACCTCAGCCTGGTCAGTCCGCCAGGGGAAACCAGAACGAGCCGGCCGATCCGGGCAGAGTCGCTGGACAGGGCAATGGCGGCACCGAAGGAGTGGCCCATCACCGCTACCGGCCCGGACGAGATCTTCTCGATCGCCTCGCTCAACCACGCCCCATACCAGGACAGCCGGCCGCCGGAGAGACCACGTTCGCCAGAGCTGAGACCGGGCTGGCCAGGGACGTCCACCAGCAGGACCCGGTAGCCGGCGGCGACCAGGGCCGTGGCCAGCGGCAGGGACGCGGCGGCGTTGAAATTGGTGCCCGGGACGAACACGACCGTCGTCGCGCCGGAGCCGGCGAGGACAATATGGGTCTGCGCGTCCTTGGCGGTCACCGTCTTCCGTTCATGCGGTACCGGCCATGCGGCGAGCTGGTCGAGGCACCAGCGCCGGATGAGCTCCTTGCCCGCCGTACTGCGGTAGATCGAGTCCACTGGGCGAGTATCGCGCCTCGCTCCGGCCCGTGACGCGAGAAGGGCCGCACGAGTTGGGGAAGTTGTGACGCAAGCCTGGGCCCGTGCGGCCTGTTCCCACCCTGCCCTGTACCGAACCGGTGCTCGTCCGGCAGGCCGCCTGCTGATCACCCATCAGCCGACTCGCCAGGCCGGCACGCCCCGATCTCAATCGCTCCCAAGGTCGCAACCGTCCCGGCTGCCGGACGGCTCAGGCCGCCCCGGAGGGGCTGGGGCCGACCAGTTCCTCCAGGACGTCTTCCATGGTCACGAAGCCGATGACAGTGCCCTTCTTTCCGGTGACGGCGGCCAGGTGGGTGCCGGCGGCGCGTATGGCGGTCATGGTGCCGTCCAGCGGGGTGTCGATCTCGACCTGGATGACCGGGTGCAGGGCGCTGCGCGGGAAGGGCCGGGTGCGCTCGGCGGCGCCCAGGGCGTCCAGCTTTCCGGCGCCCAGCTGGGCATCACGGTGACCTCGCTGGTGATCGGCAGCCCGGCCTCGCTGGAGTCCTTTCCCTGGGAGGGCTGTCGTGGCTTCGATCGACCTGGACAAGGTGCTGGACAAGGCGTGGGCGGACAAGAGTCTGCCGGAGATCCTCGCCGCGCCGGTCTCCGCGCTGAAGGGGGTCTCGGACCGGCAGGGTGACCTCCTTCAGGAGGCGTTCGGCGTCAAGACGGTCGCCGATCTGGCCGAGCTGAAGTACGCGCGCTGGGCGCAGGCCCTGGCCGCGCTCGACACCTCCGCCAAGTAACCCACTTCCGCCGGGCGGCGGACCCCCTTTCAGGGCCTGCCGCCCGGCGGGATCAAGAACCGAGGGCCACGGGCACCGCTCGGGGCCCGGCATGGGAACCGTGGTCGCCGCCGGCGCGGCGGGCCTCGCCGTCGGTGTGGTCGGTGGCATGGTCGCGGCCGAAGTCGTCGACGAGGTGGGCGACTTCTTCGAAGGCGACGACGAGGACGAGGAGGGCGGCGAGGACTGAGGAGCCCTCGCGCTCTTGCCACCCCTGGTAGCTTCTACATCAATGTAGAAGGAGTGGTTGTCCGGGCCGTCCCCCGTTTCGGCCCGGATGGCCCCTGAGACGTGTGGAGTTGGCATGGCCCTGTGGGACCGCATCAAGGAGTCCGCATCGACGATGCAGACCCAGCTCAATGCGAAGAAGAACGACCTTAAGAGCGGCGCCTTCCGTGACGCTTCCATGGCGATGTGCGCGCTGGTCGCCGCCGCGGACGGCACGATCGACCCGTCCGAGCGTCGCCGGGTGGCGCAGCTGATCGCCACCAACGAGGTGCTGCAGAACTTCGATGCCATGGACCTTCAGCGGCGCTTCGAGGACAATCTGAACAAGCTGACGGCCGACTTCGACTTCGGCAAGGTCAGCGTGCTGCAGGAGATCGCCAAGGCGAAGAAGAAGCCCGCCGAGGCCCGCGCCGTGATCCAGATCGGCATCGTCATCGGCGGCGCCGACGGCGACTTCGACAAGACCGAGCAGGCGATCGTCCGCGAGGCCTGCTTCACCCTCGACCTGCCGCCGCACGAGTTCGACCTCTAAGCCCCACGCGGGGCAGGGAAGGGGACGAGTATGGAGATCTCCGGGATCATCAGTGCCATCGTGATCGGCGTCATCGTGGGCACGCTGGGACGGCTGGTTCTGCCGGGCCGTCAGCGCATCGGCGTGCTGTGGACGATCGGCGTCGGTATCGCCGCGGCCTTCGTCGGCACCGGTATCGCCGCGGGCCTGGGAGTGGCGGACACCAAGGGCGTCGACTGGATCGAATGGCTCATCCAGATCGGACTCGCCGCCGTGGGCGTGGCCGCACTCGAACGCTTCAAAGCCCGCCACTGACCTGGCAGCCGGACGGGGTGCTGCCGCCGGACGGGCGGCAGCACCCCTTCTCGCCATGCACGGCGGCTCCGGCTACATCGGGGTGGCGGCGTGCAGGATGAGGAACAGGGTGACAGCCGCGTTCGCCGAGGACAGCGCCGATGCGGTGGTGCCCGCAGCAGCTGTCCAGGCGGCCAGGCCCACCCTGGTGAAGACCGGCGGCCAGATCCGTGTGGCGGGAGCCGGCCCGAGCAGGGCGGCGACCCGGCGCGGTACTGGACCTGGGGCCGCGAAGTGCGCGAGCGTGGCGATGGGCGCCCCCCGGGAGATCAGTGCGGACTTGCCGATCGCCAGTGCCACGGTGCGCCGGCTGCCGACAGCGCCGGCCGCCTCTTCGTCCGCCCACCGCTCGGCCAAGTACGTGACGGCGGTCCGCAGGGGCCGCAGGAAGGGGTTGGCCCGTGCGGCGAGCTGCACGGTGAGCAGGAACCGGTGGTGGCGGCGGGCCAGATGGACGCGCTCGTGGGCGAACAGCGCCCGCCGCTCGGCCGAACCGAGCCCGGCCAGCATCCCGGTGGTGACCACGATCCGGTTCCGCCTGCCGGGCAGCGCGTAGGCGTACGGCTGTTCGTCGGGCAGCACCGCCACCGGCGTTGCCGGCAGGCCCGCAAGGGCGCGTTCGGCCCGGCGGCGCACGCGGTGGTGGCGCCACGCCGTCCGCGTACAGGCGGCGAGCACCGCGATCAGGGCGGGGATGGCGGCCTTGCCCGCGATCTCGTCGTAGGGCACCGCCTCGCGGACCTCAGGGTCGGACCAGCCGTCGGGCAGCGGGTTGCCGGGCAGCTGCGCGGTGCCGACCACCATCAGCAGGGCCAGGCACAGGGTGCTGCACACCGCGAGCACTCCGGCGACGGCCGACAGCAGCCAGGTCGCCGCCCTGGGATGCAGATGCTGTTCGGCAAGGCGGGCGATGGGCCAGGCCGTTAACGGCAGCACCAGCGGCAGGAAGACGAAGACCCCCATGGCGTTCAGCCTTCCCCTTCTCCGGGGCCCTGGGCTGCCAGCAGATCGCGCAGCACCTGTTCGTCCCCCGGCGTCAGGCTGGTCAGGAAGCGGGCCAGGACCGCCTCCCGGTCGCTCTCGGCGTCCAGGACCCTCCGCATCCGCAACGCGGCCAGCCCGGCGGCGTCGGCGACGGCGGTCCACTCGAACGAACGGCCCGCCCGCCGGCGGGCGACCGCGCCCTTGGCGTGCAGCCGGGTCAGGATGGTGATCACCGTGGTGTAGGCGAGGGTGCCGCCGAGGCGCTCCTGGACCCAGGCCACAGGAACCGCCCCGGGAGCCTGGCCCAGCACGGCGAGCACCTGCCCCTCCAGCTCCCCCTGGCCGCGTCGGCGCGGGGACTGCTCGGTACCGCCCCTGTTCTGGTCCGCCATACCGTCAACCTCCCCGTCTCCCGTCCCCGCCTGCCGCCGCGGGGGCGGTTCATCGTACTGAGCCCGTCGTCCGCCCGCCCGACGCCGTTTCCACGACGTCCACTTCCACGGGCTGAGCAAGGGGCCCGCCCTGGCGCAGCGGGACCCCTCAACTGCCTGTACCCGCGCTTTTGGTGGTGCCGAGTTTCAGCCGCAGCGACCGTTCGTCGTCCGGGGGCAGTTCGGCGACGAACCGGCTGAGCACCGCCCCCCGGTCGCTCTCGTTGTTGAGGACCTGGTGCATGCGCCGGGCGGCCAGCCCCGCCGCGTCGACGACGGCGCTCCACCGGTAGGAGCGTCCCTCACGGCGGCGCACCACGGCCTGCTTGCCGTGCAACCGCGTCAGCGTGGTCACCACCGTGGTGTAGGCGAGAGCGGGGTCGATCCGCTCCCGCACCCAGCCTGCCGTCACCGGCCCCGGCGCGCCGACCAGCGCGGCAAGCACACTGGCCTCCAGCTCGCCCGGCCCTCTACGGGGGCGCCCACGCGGCGGCAGCCCGTCCTGCTTCTCCTCCACCACCTGCCACTCCTCTCCGTCGCTGCCGGACAAGAGGCACAGAAACATGCCCTCGCACACGCTCACGATGCCCCCTGCCCCCATCATCTTCTACGCCGTTGTAGATTCTTGACCCGCCGGCACGGAAGCGGGCGCCGCCGACCCGTCGGATCGGGCGACAGGGGGAGGGGGACACGTGGACAGGCAGCCTGGCGCATCCCGCGGACGCCGCGGCCCGGATGCCCGGCCCCAGGGGCACCGGCGCACCAGGACCCGGCTGAACCGGCGCGGGAGGATCCTGGCCTTCACCGGTGCCGCCCTTGCCGTACTGCTCGTCGTCGTGGGTGGCACGGGCTACTGGCTGTACCAGCGCCTCGACAGCAACATCCAGGCAGCCGGCATCGACAACAAGATCGGCGGGGACCGTCCGGCCAACCTCAGCCCCGGCGCGAGGAACATCCTGGTGGTCGACTCGGACAGCCGCGACGGCGACAACGCCGAGTACGGCAAGGGCCTGACCACCATGCAGTCGGACACCCTGATGGTGCTGCACGTCGCCGCGAACCGGAAATGGGCCGCCGTCGTCTCCCTGCCCCGCGACTCCTGGGTGCAGATACCCGCCTAAGTCGACAAGGACGAACTGACCACCGCCGAGCCGGTCCCGGCCCGCACCATCACCGTCCAGGTCCTCAACGGCACCGGCACGCCCGGCCACGCCGCTCAGGTGGCCGAACGGCTGCGCGCCGCCGGTTACACCGTCACCGGCACCGGCAACGCGCCCGCGGGACAGACCACCGTCAGCCACCCGCCCGGCCTCGAATGGCAGGCCAAGGCGCTGAGCGCCCGCCTCAAGGCCACCGTCACCACCGATCAGGACCCGGCCGCCACGCCCGGGGCGGTGACCCTCGCCATCGGCTCCGACTACCCCGGCCTGCGCGGCTGACCAGCCTGGAACTCCTGGCCGGAGCGGTCGCCAAAATTCTTCTGCCCGGTCGCGATCCGGGCGGCCTCATCGGCACCACCCTCATCGGCATCGCCGGAGCCTTCACCGGCGGCTGGCTCTCCGCCAAGCTCCTCGACCGGCCCATACAGAACCAGTTCTTCGACCTCGCCACCTGGGGCGCGGCCATCGGCGGCTCCCTGGTCCTGCTGATCGCCTACCGCCTCCTCTTCGGCAATTCCCGCGACTGACGGCTGGCCAGGGTCAAATGGTCGGCGAGGCCAGGGCGGACACGACGCGTTCGTTGACCCGGCCGGTGCCCGGGACCGGCCGTCCACCAGCCCCCGCCAGGCTTGGAGGGCGAAGGTCTCGCCTGCCACGGTGATATCGCCGATCTCCGTCACGGGAAGTCCGGTCCGCTCGCACCTGAAGCAGCTCCCGCCTTGCCCGTCGAACCGGCTCCACAGCTCGGCAGGCTTCAGTCCCATTCCGGCTCCTCCTCCGCGAGGTGGGGCAGGGGGGTTCCGCCGACCACGGGCACGAAGCGCACCGGACGGGCATGCCAGATTGAATGTGTAGCGTCCGGCCGGAGGGGGAGCATGAACCGTCAGCCACCTCGATGCGGACCTCGCCCCGCCAGTACGAGACGGAGAAGCTGACGTCCTCCGTCTGGTCGTGTCCCGCGTCGTGGTGTAAGGGGGGTCTTCGAACTTGAGCGGTGCGCCCCTGTTGGTCGGCGTCCGCCCCCAGGGCCCTCGTAAGCCGCGAGGATGTGACACTCCCGCGGAAACTGTCACATCCTCGCGGCTTACCAGTCGGCGCCCGGCGTCCGCGCACCGCTCAACTTCGAAGACCCTGTAAGGGATCAAGCGTTACGCGTTCCGGTACGAGGCCCCTGGCGATCTCCGGAGAGGCGGCAGTCCACGAGGCGCCCTGCTGAGACGAGTTGAGCACCCGGCCTGGCGGAGCCACCGTCCCCGACCTGCGGATTCCGGCGCCTTGATCCGCTACACCACCCGGCGGCAACACCGGTGCGTCAAGGATGTGTGCGCCCTGTCAAGGGGCGGGACCTCTGGTAGTTCGCATGGTGTCGAAGCCATTGCGAGTGTTCCGGAGGTCCCGTTGCCGCAGAATTCTGTCAGTGTCAGGTCCGGCGCGACAGTCCTGGATGTGTACGCGCCTGGCCATCTGGGCGAGTTGACCGAGATCATCGACCCTGAGCTGGTCGACGCGGTTCTGGAGGACACCGGTGTCCTCCAGCAGTGGCTGCGGCTGCTCCCGGCGCGCGTCGTGGTGTATTTCGTGCCGGCTCTCGCCTTCTTCGAGCGATCCTCCTACCAGGCTGTGTGGGGCAAGCTCACGGCGGGGCTGGGCAGTGTGCCCGTGGCCCGCCGGTGGGCCTCGCCGCTGGCACGTGCCCGGCGCCGGCTGGGAGCGGACCGCTGCGCCACCTCTTCTCGATCCTGGCCGGACCAGTGGCCGACCCCCGCCAGTCCTGCGCCTTCTACCAGGGCCTGCGCCTGGTTGCCGTGGACGGCACCACCCTGTCCGCTCCCGACGAGAAAGCGGTGACCTGGCACTTTCGCAAACACATCGGCAGGGCCCGCGCGTTCGGCTACCCGCTGCTCCTCCCGCGTCATGCCGGGCACTGCTCTCCACCCACGGAGTGGGACGGCTCGCCGTGCCCACCGCCTCGGGGCCGGTCATCGTCCCGCAGTTATTTACGCGTCAGGAACCCAAGCCGCTGCGCGGCCGCCGTGGAGGCGGGAAAATGGGCCCGTGTCCGTCCGGAACGCCGGTTTCACTGTGATGCCTGTGAGCTCGCGCGTCAGGATGGCGTGTGGGGACCGCTGACAGGGACCGTCGATTGTTGCAGCAGCACGCGGACCAGACTCTTCAGCCCTGTGGTTCCTCCGGACGGCGCGCACCGCCGCCGTTGCTCGGGGAGGGGCCCATGGACGTACTGCACCAGCGGTGTGCCGCGCTGGACATCGGCAAGAAGGATCTCAAAGCCTGTGTACGCACCCCGAATCCGGGCGGGAGGCGTTCCCGCAGGCAGGAGATCCGAACGTTCGCGACCATGACCAATGCGCTGTTGGAACTGCGGGACTGGCTGGTCGCCGAACAGGTGACCCTGGTGGTGATGGAGGCAACCGGCGACTACTGGCGGCCGGTGTTCTACTTGCTGGAGGACTGCCTGAACGTGATCCTGGTCAACGCCGCACACGCCAAGGGGCTGCCCGGCCGCAAGACCGACGTCGCCGACAGCCAGTGGCTGTGCCAGCTGGGCGAATGCGGCCTGCGCAAAGCCTCCTTCGTACCGCCGGAGCCCATTCGTCACCTGCGGGACCTCACCCGCTACCGCACCAGCCTCACCATGGAGAGGTCCCGCGAAGTCCAGCGGCTGGAGAAGGAACTGGAGGACGCGGGCATCAAGCTTTCCAGCGTGGCCACCGACATCATGGGCGTCTCCGGACGGGCCATGCTCGCCGCCCTCATCGACGGCGAACGCGATGTCCACACCTTGGCGGACATGGCCAAAGCCCGCATGCGCCCCAAGATCCCCGCCCTCGTCGAGGCCCTGACCGGGAACTTCGGCGAACACCACGCCTTCCTCTGCCGGCTCCACCTGGAACGCATCGACCACCTCACCGAAGCCATCGGCGGGCTGTCCGCGCGGATCGAGGAGGAGATGCTCCCTTTCGCCCGCCAACTGGAGCTGCTTGAAACCATCCCCGGCGTCGGCCGGGCCACCGCCCAGGCCCTCATCGCCGAGACCGGCGGCGACATGGCCCGCTTCGCGACCGCCGGCCACCTGGCCTCGTGGGCCGGGGTCTGCCCCGGCCACCACGAATCCGCCGGCAAACACAAATCCGGCAGACGACGCCACGGCAACCGCTGGCTCAACGCCGCCCTGGGCACCGCGGCCATGGCCGCCTCCCGCACCAAGAACACCACCTACCTCGGCGCCCGCTACCACCAGCTCATGCCCCGCCTCGGCAAGAAGAAGGCACTGGTCGCCCTCGAACACTCCATCCTCATCGCCGTCTGGCACATACTCACTGACAACGTGGAGTACGCCGATCTCGGCGGCGATTACTACGCCGAGTACGACCCCGAGCGCGCCATGCGCCGCATCACCCGACAGGCCAACGCCCTCGGCTTCACCGTCCGCTTCGACCCATCGAAGCCGCATGAACGCACACCAGGGGCCACCTCACTAACCTGGACTCATCCTCTATTTTCGGACCAGAGTCAAGCTAGTGCCCCAACAGGCAACATTCGCCCCGTCGCGACGCCCGGCACGCTCCCCCACTGCCTCAAGGGCGTGGGAGGTGCCCCCACTCGCCGCACCGGGCACAAACCCAGGTACGTCCAGTACGAGGGCATGTACCCGGCACGCCGAGAGCACGCACCGGACGCCGCTCCTTAACGGGCGAACGTTGCCTGCCGGGGCACTAGTCGCCTGATCAGGACACCCCCAGGCCACTTCACGCCGCCCAACTTCCCGATCAGGTACGGCCCAACGGCGAGGAGCCGTACCGGTCCGACCCCCCGTCGGCCCGCGTCACAGCTCGCCGACCTCCCGAGCCCCCTCCGCCGCGGCGAGTTCCCGTACCTGTTCGGCCAGGCCCGCGAGGGTGGGGTTCTCGGCCACGGTGAGGACCGTCAGGGGGACGCCGCACTGCTCGGCGACCGCTGTTGCCATCCGCATGGCCAGCAGGGAGGAGGCTCCCAGGGCGAAGAAGTTGTCGGAGTCCTCGATGCGCATGTCCGGCTCGGCGAAGAGGTCTCGCCAGATGTCGGCGATGCGGGCTCGCAGTTCCGTGAACTCCGTGAGGTTCGGCATGTTCGATATGCCACAGCTGTTCTGGATGTCCTGGGCGGAGCAGGCGGTCATCTGCCGGGCCTTTCCGTGCGGGGTGTGGTGGGGGTGTCGAGCTTGGCCGTGTTGTGGGTGTGCAGGAGGTCGGCCATCCGTGCCGAGTGATCGGCAGGGTGGCTGCGGAAGGCCGCGATCTGCGCGTCGAGGTCCTCCGCCGTCTTGTTCTGGCCGTACTTGAAGATGCCGTCCATGTGCGCGATCGGCAGCTCGAAGGCGACGATCGCGGCCCGGAACTGTTCGACCAGCTCGCTCGGCGCCCGGTCCAGCGTCCACGGGCGCTTGGGCAGCCGTCGGGCCTCCTCGGCCGCGATCAGGTCGTCGAGCTGGACGCGCTGGGCGTCGTCGTCCAGCATCCGCGGGCGGCCGTACACATGCACGGCCGAGTAGTTCCAGGTGGGAAAGTGCGGCTCGGTGGCGTAGTCGTCGGGGCAGATGTAGGAGTGCGGTCCGAGGAAGGCGACCATCACCTCGTCGCCCTTGGCCAGGGCTGAGACCAGCGGGTTGGTCTTGGCCAGGTGGGCGCGCAGGCGCCCGCGGTCGCCGGGTTCGGGGCCGCGGTCAAGCACGAACGGGATGTGCGTGCCGTGGATCCGGCCGTCGACCACGGCGGTGATCAGCCCGAAGGGGTTGGCCTCGATGAGGTCGTGCTGCTGAGCGACGTCCTCGGAGCGGTACAGGGGAGGAGCGTACATCGGAGGCCTCTCAGGTAGGGACAGGTGAGGGCCGGGCAGGGGCCCGGTGGAGCCGGTTCAGGGACCGCAGAGCCAGCGGGCCAGGGTGCCCGCGCCGTATCCGGTGGCGCCCGCGTTGTAGTAGCCGTCGATACGCGGGGACCAGGCCGGTTCGGTGATCTCCAGGTGGGCCCACGCTCCCTGCGGGGCGAAACGGCGCAAGAACGTGGCCGCCGTGGCGCCGTCGCCGCCGGCCGGGCCCGCGGACCGCAGGTTGGCGAAAGGGGCCCACAGCTCGTCCTCGTACTCATCGACCAGCGGCAGTCGCCACAGGAGTTCGCCCGCGTCACGGCCCGCGGCGGCGAGGTCCGCCGCGAGGGCGTCGTCGGTGCTCCACAGCGCCGCGGCCTTGGGACCGAGCGCCGCGGCGACCGGCAGGCCGAGCGCCGAGACACCGACCGTGCGCTCGGCGCCCAGCCGGGCGGCCAGGTGCAGGGCGTCCGCCATCATGAGCCTGCCGTGTGCGTCCGGGTGGTTCACCTCGACGGTGAGCCCGGATGCGGTTGTCACCAGGTCGCCCAGGTGCAGGGACTTCGGGCCGGCGGTCTTGGCCACCGCGGGGATCAGCAGGTGGGCCTCTCGCGTACCGCCCAGAGTGGCCAGGGCGGTCGCGGCGCCAAGTAGGGCGCCGGCTCCCGCCATGTATTTCTTCGCCCCTTCGACGGCTCCGCCGGAGCGGGCGACGCCACGGTCGTCGTAGGTCAGGCCCAGGCCGATCACGGCGACGGGGGGACCGGACGGAGTGGCGGGCCGGTGGCTGATCCGGATGAACCGTGCCGGGGCGGCGCTGCCGACGGCCGCCGCGCAGAATCCCGTCAGCCCCTGCGCACGGCACTGCTCCTCGTCCCACACCTCGACGTCAAAGCGGTCGTGGGCGGCGGCGAGCGCGGTCGCCTCGCGGGCGAGCCGGTCGGGGGTGATCAGGTTGGCGGGCGCGGCGACCAGCTCACGGGCCAGCACCAGGGCGTCGGTGAACGCCTCGGCCCGCGTCAGCGGCTCCGCGCTCGCGGCGCCGAGCAGCTCCACCGTCTCCGGCTCCCTGGGCAGATCGGCGCCGTAGTCCGCGCGAAAGCGGTCGGGCAGGACGTTCCAGCGTCCGCAGTGGACGGCGAGGCTCAGGCCCTCCGTGAGGTGTTCGGTGAGGTCGGTGCCGTCGACGTGCCAGCTCTCCAGGGCCAGCGCGACCCGTCGGTTGGGGCCGCTGGTCAGGGTCCGGGCCAGGGCGGCGCCGGCCCGCCTGGCCGTGTGAGGGGTGACGGCGTCGGGCCGGCCGAGGCCGATCAGCACCAGGCGTTCGCAGCGTGCCGGGACTCCGGGTCCGGTGACCAGTTCGTCGCGGGCGCCGGTGAAGGAGTCGTACGCCAGCAGCCGCGACACGGCGCCGTCGAGCGCGGCGTCGACGGCAGCCAGCCAGGGGCCGGCGAGCGGGTTCTGGTCGGCCGGGCCCTGCGGCACGGCGAGGGCGAGCACCTCTCCGCGCCACTGGGCGGGCGTGTCTGCGCACGTGGTGAGTTTCATGGGGGGAGTTCCTCGTCAGGCTTCAGGCGCGGGTGATCCGCAGTCCGGACAGGTAGAGCACGTCGAGTTCGGTCTTGAGGAAGAGGTCGAGGGCCTCCTCGGGCCGTTCGACGATCGGTTCGCCGGGGCCGTTGAGGGACGTGTTCATCACGACGGGCACCCCGGTACGGTCGTGGAAGGCGGAGATCACCGCGTGGTAGCCGCCCGCCGAGGCGTCCACGGTCTGGATCCGCGCGGTGCCGTCCACATGCGTGACGGCCGGGATGTCGGCGCGCCGTACGACCGCGTTGAAGAGCATGTACGGCGACGGCAGCGGAAGGTCGCGGAACCAATCGGCGGCGTGCTCGGCGAGCACGGCCGGGGCGAACGGGCGCCAGCTCTCCCGGGTCTTGATGCGGTTCACGCGCGGCCAGTTCGACGCGTCGCGCGGATCGGCCAGGATGGAGCGGTGCCCGAGGGCGCGCGGCCCGGCCTCGCTGCCGCCGTCGAACCAGGCCAGCACGCGGTTCGCGACCAGATCCTCCGCCGCCCGCCGGGCCGGCCCCTCGTCGCGCAGGTCCTCCACTCGGATCCGGTCGCCGACGGCGGCCACGGCCCGGTCGACGGCGTCGTCGTCGGGGGCCGCGCCAAGGTACGGGGACGGGAAGCGCGGCTCGTCGGACGGCTCCCGCAGCGGCCGGTCGAGGATCGAGTGGTGGACGGCGAGTGCCGCGCCGACGGCGATGCCCCCGTCGTCGCAGGCGGGCTCCACGAAGACCTGTGGGAACGGTCCGTCCTGGGCGATCCGGCTGTTGGAGGGGCAGTTGAGCGCGGTCCCGCCGGACAGGCACAGCGCCCCGGTCGTCAGCCCGGCCGCGCCCAGCGCGGCGTGCAGGGCCCGGACCGCCTCCATCCGCGTCTCCTCGAAGAGCTTCTGGGTGCTGGCGGCGATGTCGGCGTTGACCGGGGCCGTGGCCTGCTCGGGATCGCCGTACGGGGTGAGGTCGTACCCCATCCGCTCCGCCTCGCGGCGGCAGTGCCGCAGCCATGCGGTGGCTACGTCCACGGGGAAGCGCTCGCGCAGGTCGGCGTGGTTCCCGAGGAACCGCGACGAGTAGAAGCGGGGGCGGCCGTAGGCGGCCAGGCCCATCAGCTTGCCTGCGGGGCCGACGACGCCGAGGCCCAGTGCCGCGCCCACCCGGTCGTACAGGCCGCCCAGGCCCAGGTGGTGCGGGGACAGCGGGTACAGCGCGTTTCCGCGGCCCAGGTAGTACATGCCGCTGTGGTAGCTCTCGCCCTCGGCGTAGCCGTCATGGGTGAGTACGGCGGCCTCGGCGAGGCCTGAGGCGTAGTACACGCTGCCGGCGTGGGCCAGGTGGTGGTGGACCGCGTAGCCGGGGACGGTGACCCCGTCCAGCGTCACCTCGACGGGCAGGTGGAAGCCGTACCGCAGGCGCTCGTCGGGGGCGAGCGGCGTGGCCGCGAGGTCCGCGAGGCCGCGGGCCGCGTCCCATTCAGGGGTGGTGACGAAGTCGTCGATCCAGGGCGTGGCCGGGACGTCCGCGCGGTCCAGGGAGGTGTGCTCGGGGTACAGACGGGCGTAGGAGCGGCCGAGCCAGGTGGCGGCGAGGTCGGGGTCGTAGAGGAAGTGGAGCAGGGTGCCGGTGCCGCGCCGCTCGGCGGCGTCCGGCTCCTGCTGAAGCAGCGAGCAGGGCCGACCGAAGGGGTCGGTCCGGGGATACGTCACGGACAGCGCCGCGGGGTCGTCGACGATCAGCTCCACGTTCTGGGTGGAGCAGACGGCGACCGCGTCGAGTTCGCCGGGTTGTACGCCCGCCACGGCGAGCGCCCGGCGGACCGTGGCCACGTCGAGGCTCGCGGCGTGCTTGACGCGGGTGTGCCGTTCGCGCAGTACGTACGAGACGACGGCCCCGTCGCGCACGACGGTCGCGGCCGCATCATGGCCGAAGTGAAGGCCGAGGACGATCATCGGTTCTCCTGACGCTGCGCCCGTGGTGGCGCGTCGATGGGGCTTCGAGAAAGGGAGAGGGGGCTGGCTGTTCGGCTGTCTTTCGGATGGGGAGGGGGCGGGGCGTGCTGTCACGCCAGCGTGAGCGGGCCGCCGGCGAGCCAGGAGTCGAGCCGTTCGCGCATCGAGATCTCGGACGGCGGGTGGAAGGCCAGCGCGCGGCTGGCGGCCAGCAGGTCGACGTTGCGGGTGCCGGTCACGAACGGGATGCCGCCGCCGAGTTCCAGTGCGCGGTCGGTGGCCTCCGCGATGGCCCGCTGCGCCGTGTACCGGACGAGCAGGGTGCGGCCGAGGAGGTGCTCGTCGCGGTGGCCGTCGTCCACCGCGCGGGCGAGCGACTCCAGCGCCGCGCACTGCGACTCCAGCGGTGCCAGGGCCGCCGCGCGGTCGCCCGCGGTGCCCCGCTTCTCGGCGAAGAGCTGCTCCACCAGGCCGGTGGCGATACCGAGGTAGGAGGCAGTGATGAGGATCTGGAACCACAGCAGGTTCGAGGTGAAGGGCTCCGGGGTGAGCGCCGGGTCGCCCAGGCTGATGGCCATGGCGTCCGGCACGAACACCTCCTCCAGGATGACGGCGTCGCTCTCCGTGGCGCGCAGCACCGGGTTGCGCCAGAACGGCTGCCGGTGCACGCCGAGGGCGTCCGCGGGGATCATCAGGATCAGCAGCCTGCCTTCGTAGAGGCTTCCCGCCGGGGCAGTCGCCGACAGGGACAGCAGTCCCATGGAACGGGCCAGCGAGCAGGGGCGCTTGGTGCCGGACACGAACAGTCCGCCGGGCGCGGTGGACACCTCGATGCCGGGGGTGAACAGGTTCCTGCCCACCTGTCCCTCCGCGCCGCACGAGGCGACGAGGTGGCGCCGGGCGGTGATGTCCCTGAGTACCGGGGCCGCCTCGGCGCCGAGGGCGTCGGCGAGCCAGGCCACCTTGTAGTGGTGCATGGTCGACGCCACGGCGAGCGAGGGCGCCCGGCTGCCGACGGCTCGTTGCAGCAGGACGCCGTCGCGACAGCTGAGGCCTGCGCCGCCCATGGCCTCGGGGATGAGGAGATTGCCGCCGCCTGCCGCACGGAACGCCTCCAGCACGCCGCTGTCCGCGTCCTCGACGGCGGCTCCCCACTCGGCGAGTCGGTCGTCGAATCCGGGCAGGGCGCGTTCCAGCAGCGCGCGTTCGGCTCTGAGAAGGTTCATCCCCGGGCTCCTTCGGGCAGTTCGGCGGCGTGGGCGGCCGCCGTGACCCGGCGGATCCGGTCGGCGAGCCGCAGGGCGGCCTGTCCCCGTACCACGGAGTAGTGGTCTTCCGGGACGGTGAGCGTCTGCCGTGTCCGGCCCAGCACCTCGTCGAGCGGCAGCAGTCCGGGGAAGGTGTCGCGTCGGGTGTGCTCGGCCCGGATCGACAGCCAGGCGGGGGACGGTACGTCCGGCCGCGGCTCCGGCTGCCAGGGAGTCGGTGTGTGGCGTTCGAGGATCTCGGAGTTGTTGCGGTACACGGTGAACAGCCGGGCCAGCTCGGCCGGTTCCACGGGACGTTCCAGGACTTCGGCGGCCAGCAGGGCGTCGTGGGCCTCCCGCAGCCGTTCGCTGTCGGGGGCGTCCGGCCGGACGGCGGGCAGGTGGGCGGTGATGTCGCCGCGTCCGGTCAGGTCTCCGAAGAACCCGGCCAGCCGGGCGTCCAGGGCCTGGGTGCAGCCGTCGGGACGGCCGACGAAGGCGTCGACCGTCGTCAGCGAGGTCACCGGTCGGCCCTCCCGCTCCAGCAGCACCGCCGTGTGCAGGGCGACGGTGCCGCCCATCGACCAGCCGACGAGGTGCAGCGGTCCCTCGGGCAGCCGCTCCAGCAGGGTGCGGGCGTAGTGCTTCGCCATGGTGGCGAGGCCGCCGGCGAGTTCCTCGCCCTGGTGCAGTCCGGCGGCCCGCAGGCCGTGCAGCGAGACGCGGGCCGTGGTGTCGGGGCAGGCCTCGACGGCCGCGAGGACCTCCCGGTAGCACAGAACATCGCCGCCGACCGGGTGGACCAGCACCACGTGTTGCGCACCGCTGCCGCCGAAGCCGACCAGCGGCCCGGTGTCGTCGCCCGGTGTCCGCGCGTCCGCGATGCCGCCGGTGGTGAGGAGCGCGGCCTGGGCGCGTACGGTCCGGTTGCGGAACAGCGACGCCAGCGGCAGCCTGCGCCCGAAGACGGTCTCGATGCTGCGGAAGAGCCGTACGGCTGTCAGCGAGTTGCCGCCGCACGCGAAGAAGTCGTCCTGCACACCGCGTACGGACTCGCCGAGCAGTTCCCGCCACAGCCGCAGCAGCCGGGACTCCTGCTCGGTCGCGGGCGGTTCGGCGCTCGGCGCGGTCGCCGTCCCCGCGCCGCCGGTGTCCGCGGGCGTCTGCCGTGCCGTGTCGGCGAGCAGGGCGAGGAGGGCTTTGCGGTCCACCTTGCCGTTGCCGCTCAGCGGCAGTTCGGGGATGTCCAGTACGGCCGCCGGGACCATGTACGCGGGCAGGACCCGGGAGAGTTCCGTGCGCAATGCGTCCTCGTCGTGGGCCCGGACGGCGCCAGGCGCCGTGCCGGGCTCGGGGTCCGCGGCCGCGGACCCGCGGGTCACGAAGGCGGCGAGGAACGGCTCACCTGCGGCGGTGTCGACCAGGGCGACCGCCGTGCGGATTCCCGGCAGTTTGGCCAACACGGCCTCGATCTCGCCCAGTTCGACCCGATAACCGTTGATCTTGACCTGGTGGTCGGCCCGGCCAAGGAATTCCAGGATCCCGCCGGGCCGATAGCGAGCGCGGTCCCCGGTGCGGTACAGCCGCTCCCCCGTCCCGGGGTGGTGGACGAACGAGGCGGCGGTGCGCTCCGGGTCGTTGAGGTACGCGGTCGCCAGGCCGGCCCCGCCGATGTAGAGATCGCCCGGCACCCAGGTGGGCACGTCGGCCATGGCCGCGTCGAGGACGTGCATCGTCTGGTTGGCGAGCGGGACGCCGTAGGGCACGCTCTGCCAGTCGGCGGGCAACTCCGCGGCGGGGAACCAGTTCGACCAGATCGACGCCTCCGTGGCGCCGCCCATCGCGATGACCTCGGCGCCAGGGCAGACATGGGCGAGGCGTTCGACGAGCGCCGGGGGCACCCAGTCGCCGCTGAGCATGACCAGGCGCAGGGAGGCGAGGAGTTCGCGGGCCTGCTCGCCGAAGTACTCCAGGGTGAGAGCCAGCAGGGCGGGCACCGAGTTCCACACGGTGACGCCGTGCTGGTGCACGGTCTCGGCCCATGCCTGCGGGTCGGGGTGCGCGCTGTCCGGGGGGCAGACCACGGTGCCGCCGCAGCCGAGCAGCGCGAACTGGTCGAACACCGACAGGTCGAAGGCGAGCGAGGAGACGGCGAGCACCTTGTCACGGGCCGTCAGACGGAATCGATCGGTGAGATCGCGCAGGGTGTTGACGGCCGCGCCGTGGGCGATGACGACGCCCTTGGGGGTGCCGGTGGAGCCCGAGGTGTAGATGACATAGGCGGTCCGGTCGAGCGGGCCGCCGATGCCGTCGGGGGGGCCGGCGTCGTCGGGGCCGAGGGGGCTGCCGGCGTCGCCGGGGGCCGCGACAGGGACGAGGTGCACCCCGTCGGGCAGGGCGGCGTCGCTCTGCGGCCACGAGTCGCCGATGAGCGCGTGGGCGCCGCTGTGCTCCAGCACGGTGCGGACGCGGGCCGCCGGCCAGGACGGGTCGACGGGAACGTACGCGCCTCCCGCGCGCAGCACGGCCAGTACGGCGATCGACTGGGCGCGCCCACGGGGCACCCGGACCGCGACGAGGTCCGGTCGCCCGGGGTCACGGCCCACGCCCAGGTCGCGCAGCCGGTGCGCGAGGGCCGCCGAGGCGGCGTCGAGCGCGGCCCGGCCGAGGGTGCCCTCGGCGTCCTGGACGGCGGGGCTGCCGGGGGCGGTGCGGCAGGACCGCAGGACGAAGTCGTGCAGTTCGCCGGTGGGCAGTTCGGTGACGGTGTCGTTGGCCTGCCGGCGCGGGGCGAGCCGGTCGGCGGGGAGTGGGGCGGCGCCCGGGCGGGTCCAGTTCTCGGGGGCCGCGGCCAGGGCGGCCAGCCGCTCGGCGTGCCAGGCGGCGAGGTCCTCGATCATGCCGGGTGGATAGGCGCTGTCGGCGTAGTCGAAGTTGCAGACGAGCTCGCCGTTCTCCTCGTAGACCTGGTGGTCGAGGAGGATCTGCGGGGTGCTGATGGAACTGTGCGCCAGCTCGGCTCCCGGCAGCGGCAGCAGGAAGCCGCCGGGGGCGCCGTCGACGAGGTCGAGGCCGCTGGTGAAGACCACGGGGGCCGGGCTGCCGGTGCCGGAGGTGCGGCCCCGCAGGAGCCGGCTCACCTCGACGCCGGACACGTCCAGGGCGGCCAGGTCGGCGTACAGGCCGCCCTGCAGCGCCCGGCAGCGGTCGGCGAACGCCTGCTCGGGCCGGGCAGGTCCGTAGCCGACGAGCACGGTGGTGCTGGCGTTGCCCCAGACGTGGGGCATCTCGGGGTGGCTGCCGGGGCGGTGCGCGGCGAGCACCGTGAGCAGGCCCGCGGCATCGTCGGACCAGCGGTGCAGGCAGTCGACGAAGAGGCCGAACAGGGCGGTACCGGTGGGAAGTCCGGCGGCCGCCGAGTGGGCGCGCAGACGGGCCCAGGTGGCCGCGTCCAGGCGGTTGGAGAGACGGCGCAGGGGGGCGCCGGCAGCGGCCGGGGTCGGCTGCGGGGCGGCCTCGGTGGCGTTGGCCTCCGGCTGCGGGGCGGGGGCCGGGGTGCGCAGGGGCAGCGGCGGGGCCGGGGGCAGTTCGCCGGTGCGGCGCTCCCAGTAGCGGCGGGCCGCGTGGTGGGCCTCCGTGGTGCGGCGTTCCTCGAGGCCGGCGACGTAGTCGCGGAAGGAGAGCGAGAGGGTGCGCGGCAGGTAGTCGGGGTCGGCGCAACATCGGGCCAGCTCCGTGAAGAAGAGCTGGGTGGTGACGCCGTCGAAGGCGATCAGCCGCAGCGCGATCTGGAGCCGGACGGTGCCGTCGGGCAGCGTGATGTGCCGGAGCAGGAAGGGACGCCCGGCGGTGTACGGGGGCAGGTCCGCGGCGAGCCTCGCACGCAGCGCGAGGAGTTCGGCCTCGGCCGCCGCCTGGGACCGGGCACTCAGATCGCGGCGGTCGACCAACGCGGTGCCCGTGTCCTGCGCGTCCGCCGTGTCCGCCTTGTCTTCCTCGGCCGGCAGTATCCGCTGGGTGCCGTCGGGAAACACGGCCAGCCGCAGCGCGCCATGCGCGCGGCGCAGCAGCCCGAGGGCCGCGTCGAGGGCGTCCGGGTCGGGGGGCGCGTCGGCCGGGAACAGGTACTCGTGGACGAACACGGCGGGTGCCGGGTGGTCGTAGAAGTCCTGTTCACCGACGAGATACGCCTGCTGCAGGTCGGTCAGCGGGAAGGGCCTGCCGGCCGCGTCCGCGTCGGCCGTGAAGGCCCAGGTGTCCTCACCCGGCCCGTCGCCCCGCTCGGCCTCCGCGCGCAGCAGTTCGACGAGTTCGTCGCGGCAGGCTCGTACGTCCCGGCGCAGTTCCTCGGTGAGCGCCCCGGGCGGTGCCGAATAGCGCAGCGCCCCGTCCTCCAGAAAGAGCACGAATCCCGCGGAGTGCAGCCGGTCACGGACGTCGGCTGCTGCGGAGAGTGAGCCTGGCATATTTCTTCTCCATGACCGTCGAGGAAAACAAGGGAATTCTGCCGACCCGGCGGCGATTTCGTACAGGGCTCTTCACTGGCCGCCAGCGGACACGGCCACATACGGAACCACCCGGGGCCGCCCGAGGATCGGCCGGAGTGAGCCTGCGTGTTAACATCCGGCTCATGTCAGAAATTGAATTCAGGGACATGCGAATCCGTTCGCCGCACGCCGACGACCAGGCGCGGGTACTGCGTGTACTCGACCACTGGTGGGGGGAGTTCGAGGGCAGCGCGGGGAGTGTGCAGCGCGCACTGCTGTTGCCTCGCCTTTTCTTTCAGCACTTCACCACGAGCAGCTTCATCGCCGAGCGGGACGCCACCATGACCGGATTCCTCATCGGATTCCTGTCGCAGTCGACGCCCGAGGAAAGCTATATCCATTTCGTGGGTGTGGCCCCGGAAGAACAGGGAAGCGGTCTCGGTCGATTCCTTTACGAGCGGTTCTTCGAATACAGCAGGGCGCACGGGCGCAGCGTGGTGCGGGCCATCACGTCCGCCGGGAATTCTGGGTCGTACGCATTCCACACCCGAATGGGATTCACCGCGGAACCGGGGCCGGCCGAGTTCGAGGGCCGTCCGGTCCAGCCCGACTACGACGGCCCCGGCCTGGACCGGGTCAGCTTCGTCCGGCGCATCTGAGGCAGTGGGGTCGGTCGAGTCAGTCCCGCAGTTCGGGGTGGACCATGCCGAGGATCGCGGTGTCGTGGCGGACGCCCTTGACGTCCTCGTAGGCGCGCAGCACGCCCTCGGGGACGAACCCGGCCGCCTGCATGGCCCGTCGGCCCACGGTGTTGCCGCTCAGGCACAGCGCCGCGATCCGCAGCAGGCCGAGCTCACGAAAGCCCCAGTCGGTGAGCAGGGAGATGGCGCGTCGCCCGACACCGCGCCCGCGGGAGGCGGCGGCCAGCCAGATGCCGAGTTCGGCCCGGCGCTGCGTGAGGTCGGCGTCGTGCAGGCCGACCCAACCGAGCACCTCGGAGTCGTCGTCCCGGTCGGTGACGACCAGGTCGATCGTGCCGGCCCGCTCCTGTCCCTCGATCCAGGCCCGGGCGTCCGCCTCGGTGAACGGCGCCGGGAACGGCGTCCAGCGCGCCACCTCCGGATCGTCGCCGGCCCGGGCCACGGCCGCGGCGTCGGCCGGGCGCATCGGCCTGAGCAGGACGACCCCGTCGGTCAGCGGTGGGACGCCGAGCGGTGCGCGGGACACGCCAGGCGCGGCGGGTATGGCAGGCGGTGCTTCGGGGGGCTGAGCGGCCATCGGTTCCCTCGTCGTCGGCGGTGGGGCATGCGGCGGTCACGCGGTGGGGGGGAGGGACGCGGACAGCGCCGTCAATCCAACGGCACCCGACTCCCCGAAGTCCAGGCCCGACGCTGTCCGGCAACGGCCAGCGCCGGGAGCGGTCAGCACCGCGACCCCGGCACACCGACACCCGCTCCGGACCCCGCGGGCACCTCGCAGGGCTGCGTCTCGATCAGCGACAGCATCGCTGCCCGGACACCGGCCTCGAAGCGGCTGCGGGCGCCGATCTTCTCGAGGATGACCGTGGTCATGCGGCGTCCAGGGCCGTCATCAGCGAGCCCCGGGCGGGCCGGGAGACGTAGGCACGCACACCGTCGACGAGGATCATCCGGAACGGCAGGACCGGCGTCATGCGCACCTGACAGCCGGATTCCTTCAGGGCCTGGAGGTGGGCCTGGGCGTAGGGCATCCGCGTCATGGATTCCAGGTGGATCGAGCGCATGGCGACGCCCCGGTCGAGCACCGCGCGGTTGCGTTCACGGCTGGCTTCCAGTGCCTCCCCGGGCAGCGGCGATCCGGCGTGCATGCTCAGGATCTCCTTGCCCGCGCTGACCGACACGCCGTCGAGCGCCTTGGCGATGCGCTCCTGTCCGGTCAGCACCTCGATCCGGGTGTCGCTGCTGGCGCGCGCCTGCAGCAGGGGCAGGTTCGAGGCCAGAGTGGACAGGGTCGAGCGCCGTTCCCGCAGCTCGGAGCTGCGGCTGCGGGAGCTCTCCTCCTCCATCGCCAGCAACCGGGCGACGGCCGCCTCCGGCGCGACCGGCGCGAAGCCGCCCTCCCCCGCGGTCACCTGGAGCAGACCGGCCTCCACCAGCGTGTGCGTGGCCAGCCGGAAGTCGATCTCGGAGAGCTCCAATCGCTGTCCTGCCCGCTCCGGTGTCCAGTCCGGGTCACTGATCATGTGTCGGAACAGCTCCTGCGCACGAGCATGGGCGTCTCGCACCTGAATCCTCCCCCCACGATGGTTCCCCAGGCTTCCCTGACTTGACTGCGCGCTCATACATATGCACGTTGCACCCGTCTTCACGCTGGAGAACCAGAGGCTGTCCGGTTCGGGCCACGACATGGGGTGGCCACAGGAACCCCATGTCCCGGGCCGTCGCGGCGTGGCAGCGTGAACACGGCCCGGCCGACCCCCGGCCCCTGAGGCGCGATGACCGGCGGCAGCAACGACGCTCCGCCCGCACGGCCGCTTCTCATATCTCCACCCCGCCGGGCTCCAGCGCCACCGCGCCCGACGCCCCGTCACAGCGTTGCCGTTCCACCAACTGCCTCCCGGCGGCCCCGACCACCGGGAAAGAGGAGTGCCCAGTGCCCGAGGTTCAGCAATTCGCCATGCCGATGACCTCATCGGCGGACCTCACGGTGGACGGCGGCCGGACCGCGGGCGTAAGCGACCCGCTCACCGTCACCGTAGCCGGGGACAAGTCGGTCAGCCACCGGGCCCTGCTCGCCGCCCTGTTGCCCGGCGCCCCCGAGCTGCTCACCGTGCGCCGGGCCAACCTCGGCGGCGCGGTCCGCGCCCTGCTCCCGGCGATGCGGGCGCTCGGCGTGGCGGTCGACGTCAGCGGCGACACCCTCGTCGTACGCCGTGGCGCCGCCCCCGTACCCCAGCCGGTGCGGCCGCACTCCGGTGTCGTCGCCTGGCCCGAGGACGCCCCTTACCTCCAGACGGAGGGCTCCAGTGCCGCCGCCCGGCTGCTGCTGGGCATCCTCGCGGGCACCGGGTTGCGGGCCGTGGTCGACGGCGACGAGGTGCTGCGGCACCGGCCGATGGACTGGCTGGTGGACCCGCTGCGCGTGCTCGGCGCGGACATCGAATACCTGGGCGAGCCGGGCCGGCTGCCGGTGCTGGTCGCCGGGTCCGTCCACCGCCCCGGGAGGGTGGATCTCGCCGTGGGCAGCGCCCAGGCCCGCTCGGGGGTGCTGCTGGCGGCGGTGGCGGCCGGGCTGCCGGTGGCGCTGCGCCATCCGGTGCGCTCCCGCGACCACACCGAGCGGATGCTGGCCGCGTTCGGGGCACGGCTGACCGAGTCCGACGGCGAGGTCGCCCACCAGGGCGGCGACTGCGTCGTACCGCCCGTGGTCGACGTGCCCACGGACCCGTCGCTGGCCGCGTACCCGGTCGCCGCCCACCTTCTGTGGGGCCACGGCGGTGAGCTGCGTGTCCCGGACGTCTGCCTCAACCCGACCCGGCTGGGCTTCTTCGACGTGCTGCGGACCGCCGGCGCGGACATCTCCTACGAGGGGCGCGGCACCACCACCGGGGGTGAGCCGGTCGGCACCCTGGTGGCCCGCGGTGGGCTCGGGCGCGTCCGGCGCGTACGGGTCGACCAGCCCGCCGTGCTGCACGCCCTGATCGACGAGGTGCCGCTGCTCGCGGCGGTCGCGGCCACCCTGCCCGGCGAGTCGTGGATCGGCTGCGCCGAGGAGCTGCGGTTCAAGGAGACCGACCGGATCGCCACCACCGCCGGGATGCTCGATGCCTTCGGCGCCGATGTGGCGGCGGTCGACGACGGACTGCTGATCCGCGGCGGCGCACCGCTGCGCACCGGTGAGGTGCCCGCCTTCGAGGACCACCGGATCGCCATGGCCGCCGCCACGCTCGCGGTGAGCCTGCCCGGCCGCACGACCGTCTCCGGCGGCGCCTGCCATCGAACCTCTTTTCCGGACTTCGCCGACGTGCAGCGTGCCGTCGGCGCCAGGATCTGCGAGGACACCACCTCATGACCGAAGTGAAGGCCGCCTCGCCCGAGGCCCGCTCCACCGGCACCGTGCTGGGACCGGAGTTCGTCCAGGGCGCCGGGCCGTGGCTGTACGCCGAGGACGGCACCGCCTGGTTCGACGGGACCGCGGGCAGTGGCGCGGTGACCCTGGGCCACCAGCACCCCGCCGTCACGGCGGCGGCCGTGGCGCAGCTGGGCCGACTCACGGCGACCGGCTGCAAGCTCGGCTCCGACGCCCGCCGGCGGATGACGGCGCGGCTGGCGCGGCTCAGCCCGTACCGGGACCCCGCGGTGCTGCCCACCGCGACCGGCGCCGAGGCGGTGGAGTCCGCGCTGAAGATCGCCCGCGCGGCCACCGGCCACCGCGGCGTGGTCGCCTTCCGGCACGGGTACCACGGCAAGACCGCCGGGGCGCTGGCCCTTACCTGGCGCCCGGAGTTCAAGCCGTACAGCGCGCTGCCGGACGGCGAGGTCGGCACCGTCGAACTCCCCGACCCGCGCCACCCGCGCCCGGACGACGACGAGCGCTTGCGCGCCTCGCTGACGGCCGCGCTCGACGCCTCGGACGCACGGGGCGGTACGGCGGCCGTAGTGCTGGAACCCGTCCAGGTGACCGAGGGGGTGCTGGCCGTGGCGCCCGCGGTGCTCGACGAGATAGCCCGGCAGGCGCACGCCCGCGGCGCGCTGCTCGTGCTGGACGAGATCTACACCGGGCTCGGCCGGGCCGGACGGCTGTTCACGGCCGAGCTGATGGCCGAGCGGCCCGATCTTACGCTGGTCGGCAAGACGCTGGGCAACGGCTTCCCGGTCGCCGCGGTCGTGGGCGAGCGGGAGATCGTCGACGCGCTGCCGCCCGGCGTGCAGACGTCCACCTTCTCGGGGCAACCGGTGTCCTGCGCGGCCGCGGCCGCCGTACTGGAGACCCTCGAGGCCGAGGACCTGCCGGCCAGGGCGCGGGCGCTCGGTGCCCGGCTCGCCGACGACCTGGCGGCGCTGTCCTTGCGCCACCCGTGGATGGCGTCCATCCGCACCGTCGGCGCGCTGGCCGCCTTCGACTGCGTACGGGACTCGGCGCCCGACCCCGCGCTGGCGCGGGCCGTGACCAGTGCCGCCCTGCGCGGCCGGCTGCTGCTGTTCGGCGGCGGCCCGGAGGGGGCGACCGTGAAGATCGTGCCGCCCGCACTTCTGACCGAGGACGACTACCGGTATCTGGCGGACGGGCTGGCCGCCGCGCTCGACGCCGCCGGGCGGGGGGAGCCGGCATGACGTACCGACAGCTCGCCAAGGACGTACTCGAACAGGGCCTGTGCACCGCGTGCGGGGCCTGTGAACTGGCCTGTCCGCCAGGGGTGATCGGGTTCGACGGGCTCGACCCGGTCCTCACCGTCGCCTCCTGGACCGAGACCGACTGCGGTACCTGCGGTGACTGCCTCGATGTCTGCCCCGGCAGCGACCCGGCGACTCCCGACGCGGAGCTGCGGCTGTTCGGGCGCACCCGGACCCCCGAGGAACGCTGGACCGGCATCTTCACCGAGGTCGTCGCGGGCCACTCGCTCGACCCGGCCGTCTTCGAGGCGTCCGCGAGCGGCGGCACCCTGACCGCGCTGCTGCAGACGGCGCTGACGGCACTCGACGTGGACGTGGTGCTCTCCATGGGGCGCGACGCGGACGAGCCGTGGCGGGCGGCACCCGCGCTGATCAGGGATCTGGCACGGCTGACCGAGACCGCCCAGTCGACGTACCAACTGGCTCCCTATCTCGGCGTGTTGCGCCGGGTCATGCTCGACGAGCCGGAGGCCCGGGTCGCCATGACCGGCGTGGCCTGCCACATCCAGGCGCTGCGCAAGCTGCAGGCGATGGACACCCCGGCCGGCCGCTGGGCCCGGGAGCGGGTGGTGCTGGCGATCGAGCCCGCCTGTTCCTCCAGCACCCGGCCGGAGGGCACGGCGGCGGTGATCCGCGAGCGTGCCCAGGTGCCGCTGGAGTCGGTGGTCCGGCTGCGCTACCGCGAGGGCGACTACCCGGGCGACATCAGTGTCCGCACCGCCGACGGGGCCGAGCACCGGGTGGCGTTCTGGCAGGCCGTACGGGACTTTGCCGCCAACAAGACCTACCGATGTCTGTCCTGCGGCGACTGGATGTCCGGCCTCGCCGACGTCAGCGTCAGTGACGGCGACCCGAACATCTTCTCCGCGAGCGTCGAGGGCGGCCGGGACCTGAAGCACGGCCGGGTCTTCATCCGCACCGAGGTCGGCGCGCGGGCGGTCGCCGAGGGCCGGGCGAGCGAGCTGCTCACCCACAGCCCCGTGGAGCTGGCCGGCCTCAACCTGGGCCTGGAGCGCAAACGCAACCGCCGTGCCACGTACGAGCGTTCGGGCGGCCCCACCCCGGCCGGGCCGATCCCCGGTTTCCGTGAAGAGCTGGAGATCATTCCGGACGACCGCTGGATCGCGGCGCCCGGCACGGAGGGGGGCCGACGATGACGACCGCCCACGACACGGTTCACGACTCGGCCGCCGAGGTCCTGACCACCCGCAGGCTGGTCGCGGCCGGATCGCCCCTCCCCGTCACCGAGGAGGTGGCCTGTCCACCACCCGGCCAGGGCGAGCTGCGGATCCGGGCCCGCTGGAGCCTGGTCAGCCCGGGCACCGAACTGCACTATCTGGACCGTTCCGCACGCACCGGTGAGCGCTTCACGCTGGGCTACTGCTCGGTGGGGACCGTGGAGACCGTCGGCACGGACGTACCCGGTTTCGCGACCGGGGACCTCGTCATCGCCATGGGCTGGGGCGAGGCCGTGCACGCCGGGGTGGTCACCGTGCCGTACCGGCTGTGCCGCCGGGTGCCGCAGGGGGTGGACGCCGCCGACGCGGTGGTCGCCAACCTCGGCGCCACCGCCGTGCACGCCGTGGACCGGGCGGGGCTGAAGCCCGACGACGAGGTGGCCGTCGTAGGGGCCGGGATGGTCGGGCAGCTGGTCGCGCAGACCGTCGCCGCCCGGGGCAACCGGGTCACCCTGCTCGACCTCAGGCCGGACCGGCTGCATGCGGCGGCCGAACTCGGCCTCGCGGTCGCCGAGGGCCCGTCCTTCCTCGCTCGCACCCAGGCGGCCGCAGGGAGGGGCGGCCGCTGTGTGCTGCTGTGCGGTACCGGGGACGCCGACGACACGGTCGCCGCGGCGGCCCGCTGGACGAGCCGGGCGCCAGGACGTCCGCGGCTGGTCGGCGTGGGCCGCTTCTCGGCCCGCATCGACTTCAGCGTCGAACTGGGCAACCTCGACATCCGGTACGCGGCACGCTGCGGCGCCGGCTACCGGGACGCCTCGTACGCCCGCGGCCTGAGCGAGGTCACCCCACCGGCGGGCGAGTACACGGTCACCGAGAACCTCCAGCGGGCCCTGGACCTGATCGTCTCCGGCCAGATCTGCCCGGCCGCGATGCGGCTGCCCCGCGTCCCCTTCGACGAGGCCACCGACGCCTACGCCGAACTGCGCACACGCCCGGCCCATCCGACCACGCTCCTCGCCCACGGCGGCACCCCTTGCGACGCACCGAAGGAGCAGCCCGCACCGTGACCGGACGCAAGGACCCGCATCCACCCCGCACGACGACCCGACCGCCGTGTGGCTCAAGCCGCCCGTCCGGCCGGCCCACCCGACCGTGCTCCTCACCCGCGGCGCCACGGCTTGCGACGCACCGAAGGAACAGCCCGCGCCATGACTGACACAGGAGTCCCCGTCCACGACCCGTACGAGGACCCGGCCGCCACCGGACATGTGCCGTTCCCCGAGGCCGAGCGGGCCGGGACCCTTGTGCACCGGTTTCTTCAGGTCGCCGCGGAGCACGCCGAACGCGAGGCCGTCGTGACCCCCGAGGTCCGATGGACGTACCGGGAGACCGCGGAGCTGTCCGCGCGGGTCGCCGGCGGGCTCGTGGCGGCGGGGCTGCGGCCTGGTGACCGGGTGGCGCTGTTGTTCTCGCACGGCGCGGAGATGATCGCCGCGCTGCTCGGCGCGTTGCGCGCGGGGCTGTCCTACGTCCCGTTGGACGCCGCCTATCCCGAGCGGCGGCTGGCGCACATGGCCGCCGACTCGGGCGCCCGCGCCGTGGTCACGGGCCGCGGAGCTTCGGGCCCGGTGGCCGAGGCCCTGGCCGCCGGCCGCCCGGTGCTGGCGTACGAGGATCTGGTGCGGCACGACCCCGGCGACGGGGCGGCGTGCGCCGAGCCCGGGGCGGAGGCGTACGTGCTGTACACCTCCGGCTCCACCGGGCTGCCCAAGCCCGTCGCGCAGGTCCACCGCAACGTGCTGCACCACACCCGGGCCTGGACGGACGGGCTGCGCGTGGGGCCGTACGACCGGCTGACCCTGCAGTCCGCCTACAGCTGGGACTCGGCGGTCCAGGACACCTTCGCCGCGCTGCTGAACGGCGCCGCCCTGTACCCGGTCGACCTCAAGACTCTCGGCGTCACGGGGCTGCTGGAGTGGATGGAGCGCGAGGGCGTCACCGTCTACCACTCGACGCTGCCCGTGTTCCGTTCGCTGGTGCGGGCCATGGAGGCGCGCGGCACCCGGCTGCCCGCGATGCGGATGCTCGCGCTGGGCGGGGACACGTTGCACCTGGCCGATCTCGCCGCGTGCCGCCGCGCGTTCGAGCCGCACTGCCGGGTCGCGGGCGCCTACGGCTCCACCGAGTGCTCGTGCGCGCTGCTGCGCGTCGCCGACCGGGACTACCGGCCGCCCACCGGGGTCTTCCCGCTGGGCTTCCCGGTGGCCGGGACCGCCGTCCGGCTGGCGGACGCCGACGGTCGCACCGTCGAGGGGCCGGGCGAGGGCGAGATCGTCGTGGAGAGCGCGTACCTGTCGCCGTCGGCCGTGGCGCCGGGCGCCGTGTACCGCACCGGTGACCTGGCCCGGCGGCTCGACGACGGCACGCTGGTGCTGATCGGACGCCGTGACTTCCAGGTGAAGATCTCCGGTATCCGGGTCGAGACCGGCGAGGTGGAGAGCGCGCTCAAGGAGTTGCCGGACCTGCGCGAGGCGGTCGTGATGCCGTTCACCGACCGGCTCGGCGAACGGCAACTGGCCGCCCATGTGGTGGCCGAGCCCGGCCACCGACCCCCGCCGGTGGAACTGCGGGCGGCACTGCGCGCGGTACTGCCCGATCACGCCGTCCCCACCGCGTACGTCTTCCTGGACGAACTCCCGCTGACCGCCAACCACAAGATCGACCGGGCGGCGCTGCCGGATCCGGCGGCCGTCCGCCCGTCCGGCGTGGCGCTCGGCGGCGACACGCTGGAGCGCTCCGTCGCCGAGGTCTGGCGCGAGGTGCTGGACGGGGCCGACCCGGGCCCGGACGACAACTTCTTCGACCTGGGCGGTACGTCGCTGCGCATGGCGGCCGTCCACGAGCGGCTGACCCGCGCCCTCGCACCGCGGCTGCGGATGACCGACCTGTACCGGGCGCCGACCGTGCGCGCCCTGGCCCGGCTCATCCGGCAGACCACCACCGAGGGCCCCGACACCGTCGACCCCGACACCGGCCACGACGCCGCCGCGGCCCGCGGTGCGCGGCGCCGCGCCGCCCGCCGGCGCCCGCGCCGCACAGCCGCACCGGCCGCATCCACCCCGCAGCCCCTCCCGCCGCCGAGCGGGAGCCGAACCACCGCCCCTGGAGGGACTCGTGACTGACCGCCCGTACGACGAGACAGCCCACGAAGGCCGTATCGCCGTCGTCGGCATGGACTGCCGGCTGCCGGGGGCCCGGAACCACGCCGAGTTCTGGCGCGACCTGCTCGCCGGGACCGATCGGATCGCCGACGTGGACGAGGAGGCGCTGCTCGCCGCCGGAGTGCCCCGCGAACAGCTCGCCACCCCCCGCTATGTGCGCCGCGCCTCGGTGGTGGAGGACGCCGACCTCTTCGACGCGTCCTTCTTCTACCTCAGCGCGCGCGAGGCGGAGCGCATGGACCCGCAGCTGCGGCTGTTCCTGCAGTCCTCGTGGGGCGCGCTGGAGCACAGCGGACACGACTCCGAGCAGTACGCCGGCCGCATCGGCGTCTTCGCCGGCTCGCTGAGCAGCACCTACCTGCTCAACAACGTCCTGACCGGTGAGAAGGGCTTCGGCGGATCCGTCCAGCGGCTGCGCCAGGACCTGCCGACGCTGATGGGCAACGACCCCAACTACCTGGCCACCCGCGTCTCTTACCACCTCAATCTCACCGGCCCGAGCATCTCGGTGCAGACGGCCTGCTCCACCTCGCTGGTCGCGGTGCACACCGCGGTGCAGAGCCTGCTGGGCGAGGAGTGCGACGTCGCACTCGCGGGCGGGGTGGCGCTGCGCTTCCCGCAGCAGGCCGGGTACGTCCATGAGACCGACGGCATCACCTCGGCCTCGGGCACGGTCCGCCCGTTCGACGCGGGCGCCGACGGCACGGTGTTCGGCAACGGCGTCGGCGTCGTCGTACTCAAGCGGCTGTCCGACGCGCTCGCCGACGGCGACACCGTGTGGGCGGTGATCCGCGGCTCGGCGGTCGGCAACGACGGCGCCGACCGTGCCGGTTACTCCGCCCCGGGTGTGCGCGGTCAGGCCGCCGTCCTCGCCGAGGCCCTCGCGGTGGCCGGCGTGGACCCGGCCGAGGTCGGCTACCTGGAGGCGCACGGCACCGGCACCGCCATGGGCGACCCGATCGAGCTGACCGCCACGGCCCAGGTCTACGACACCGAGGGCGCTCCGCCGCTCACCATCGGGTCGGTGAAGGCCAACCTCGGTCATCTCAGCACCGCCGCCGGTGTGGTGGGCCTCATCAAGTGTGTGCTGATGCTGCACCACCGCACGCTCGTGCCGACCCCGCACTTCACCGAGTGGAACCCCGAGTGCCCGGTGGAGGGCACCCGGTTCCGGGTCGGCACCGCCGTCGAGCCCTGGCAGGACGAGCGGGGGCCGCTGCGTGCGGCCGTCACCTCCACCGGCATGGGCGGCACCACCGCGCACGTGGTGCTGGAAGAGGCTCCTGCGGAGCCCCCCGAGGAGCGGGTGCCCGCCGCGCCGGTCGTGGTGCTGCCGGTCTCCGCGAAGTCCCCGGCCGCGCTGGAGACGGCACGGGCCGCGCTCGCCGACCACCTGGAGGCCACTGCGCCCGAGGCGGACGGCCCGCTCGGCGACATCGGTCTGGAGGACGTCGCCCACACCCTGGCCACCGGCCGCCGTACCTTCAACTACCGGACCGTCATCACCGCCCCCGACCGGGCCACGGCCGTGCGGGCGCTGCGCAGCGGCGACCCGCGCCACGCCCACCAGGACTCCGGCCAGCCCGCCGAGCGCCCCGTCGTGCTGCTGTTCCCCGGCCAGGGCGCCCAGCACCCCGGGATGGGCCGGGGCTGGTACGAACATCTGCCGGTCTACCGCGCCGCGTTCGACGAGTGCGCCGAGCTGCTGCTGCCGCAGCTGGGCCTGGACCTGCGGGAGGTGCTGTACGGGCAGGCCCCCGGCGGGCACGATCTGAACCGCACCCGGCTCACCCAGCCGGCCCTGTTCGCCGTCGAGTACTCCCTGGCCCGCCAGTGGGAGTCGTGGGGCGTTCGCCCCTCGGCCCTCCTCGGCCACAGCGTCGGCGAATACGTCGCCGCGACCCTCGCCGGGGTGTTCCGACTGCCGGACGCGCTGCGGGTGATCTCCGAGCGCGGCCGGCTGATGGACGAGCTGCCCGCGGGGGCGATGGCCGCCGTGATGCTGTCGCCCGAGGAGCTGGCCGGGCGGCTCGGCGACGAGGTGTCGCTGGCCGCCGTGAACGAGCCCGCCGTGTGCACCGTCGCCGGCCCGCGCGAGGCGGTCCGTGACCTGCTCGCGCGGCTCACCGCCGACGGCGTGGCCCACCGCAAGGTCGTCACCTCGCACGCCTTCCACTCCGCGATGATGCAGCCGGCCGTCGCCCCGTTCACCGAGCTGCTGCGCGGCATCGAACTGCGCCGCCCGCGCATCCCGTTCGTGTCCAACCGCACCGGTACCTGGATCCGCGACGAGGAGGCGACCGACCCGGCGTACTGGGCCGGCCAGCTGCGTGACACAGTCCGCTTCGCCGACGGTGTGAGCACCCTGCTGGCCCAGGGCGAGCAGCTCTTCCTGGAGGCCGGGCCGGGCCAGACCCTGGTCACGTTCACCCGCCGTCACCCCGGGCGGGAGACCGGCGTCCCGGTGATCGCCTCGGCGGCCCGCACCCGCGACCCCGAGGCCGACCTCACCGCCGTGCACGCCGCGCTGGGCCGGCTGTGGGCGGCCGGGCAGCCGGTGGACTGGGCGGGGCTGTACGCCGAACGCGCCCGACGCCGGGTGCCGCTGCCTACGTACCCCTTCGAGGGCGTCCGCTACTGGGTGGAGCCGGGCACCGCGGTGACCACGGGCACAGGTCCGGCCGCGAGCGGAAGTGTGCCCAAACTGCCGCTTGACGACTGGATGTCGGCGCCGGTGTGGCGGCCCGCCGTCGGTACCCCCGACACCTCGGCCGGACCGGTCGAGGAGCCGGTGCTGCTGTTCGCCGACCCCGACGGCACCGCCGGGCGCCTCGCCGGACACGCCTTCTCCGGCGAGGTGATCACCGTGCTGGCCGGGGGCGGGTACCGGCGCGAAGGGGACGTGTGGACGGTGCGCCCGGCCTCCGAGGAGGACCACGCACGGCTCGTCGCCGAGCTGCTGGCCGCCGGCCGGCTGCCGCAGCGCGTCGTGCACGCCTGGTCGGTGGGCCCGCTGCCCGCCGAGCGCGGCATCGAGCGGTTCGAACAGGCCCAGCACCACGGCCTGTACAGCCTGATCGCCCTGGTGAAGGCGTTCAGCGAGCACGGGGTGACCGAGCCCGTGCAGCTGGACCTGGTCAGTGCGGGCGCGTACGCGGTCACGCCCGAGGAGCCGGAGCCGGCCGCCGAGCTGGTCACGCTGGCGGTGGCCGCCCGGGTCATCGGCCAGGAGCACGGCAACCTCGGCTCCCGCCACTTCGACCTGCCGGCCCGCCCCGACGAGCGGTCGCTGCGCACGCTCGCCGCCGAACTGGCCGGCCACCGGCGGCCCGAGGTGGCCGTCGCGCTGCGCGGCTCCACCCGCTGGATCGCCGAGATGGCCCGCATCCGGGCCGACTGGGCGGTCGGCGGCACCTCCCGGCTGCGGCAGGAGGGCGTCTATCTGATCACCGGTGGTCTCGGGGAGATCGGCTCGACGATCGCGCGCTGGCTGCACCGCGAGTGCGGAGCCCGGCTGGCGCTGCTGACCCGGGACGCGCTGCCCGCCCGCGAGGCGTGGGACGACTGGGTCGCCGGCCACCCGGATGACGACGAGACCGCGCTGCGGATCGTGCGGCTGCGGGCACTGGAGGCCGACGGCGCGGCCCCGTTCCTGGTCAACGCCGACGTGGCGGACGAGGGCGCGCTGCGGGCCGCGGTGGAGAAGGTCGAGGCCCAGTTCGGCCGGCTGGACGGTGTGGTGCACGCGGCGGGTCTGCCGAGCGAGCAGTGGGACCGGGCCATCACGGCCGCGAGCGTCGAGCAGTGCGGCTGGCACTTCGTCGCCAAGGCGCACGGCCAGATCGCCCTGGAGAAGGTGCTCGCCGACCACCCGGTCGACTTCTGTCTGATGCTGTCGTCGCTGGCCGGTGTGCTGGGCGGGCTGCGGCTGCTCGGCTACGGCGCCGCCAACCACTTCATGGACGCCGCCGCCGAACGCGCCAACCGGGGCCTGGAGCGCACCGTGTGGATCAGCGCCGCCTGGGACGTCTGGCAGCACCACCAGGACGAGAAGCGGGCGATCTCGGCGATCGGCCGCAGCATGGACGACAAGGCGATCCAGCCCGAGGAGGGCCTGGAGGTCATCCGCCGACTGCTGACCCTGCGTGATGTCTCCCATGTCGCCGTCTCCACCTGGGACATCGACTATCGCCTCGACCAGTGGGTGCGCGACGAGCGCGTCTCACGGCCCACGGCGGGCGCCGCGTCGTCGCCGCAGGCGGAGAGCGCCGGCGACCTGGACGACCAGGTCGCCCGGCTGGTGCGCGATCTGCTGGGCGAGGCGGACATGCCGCTGGACGGCGACATCTTCGAGTACGGCGGTGACTCGCTGCTGATCGTCCGGCTGCTGTCGGACATCCGTACGCACCTGTCGGTCGAGGTGCCGCTGGCCGATGTGCTCGGTGAGCCGACGCCGCGCGCGCTGGCCGCCCTCGTCCAGGAGCGCCTGGACGCGCGGGCGCAGGGCGACGACGGAGGGGAGCGGGGCGGGGACGCGGCCGCGCAGGACGCCGAAGTCGCAGCTCTCGCCGACGAGTTGACCGGCCTCGACGCCACGGAACTGGAAAGCCTGCTGGCGGCCGCCGAGACGGACCCGGCGGCCGCGAACGACACCGCCCAGGAAACGGAGCGCTGACGGTGGACTTCAGCCTGATCTTCTTCTCGGGCGACGAGAAGAACAAGTACCGATTCGTCCTCGACGCGGCCAAGTACGCCGACGAGAACGGCTTCACCGCGATCTGGACACCGGAGCGGCACTTCCACCGCTTCGGTGGCCTGTACCCCAACCCGTCGGTGCTGGGCGCGGGCCTGGCCATGGCCACCCAGCGCCTGCAGATCCGGGCCGGCAGCGTCATCCTGCCGCTGCACAGCCCGATCCGGGTCGCCGAGGAGTGGTCGGTCGTCGACAACCTCTCCCGGGGGCGGGCGGGCCTTGCCCTGGCCACCGGTTTCAGCCCTCTCGACTTCGCCATCAACCCGGACGGCTGGGCGGACCGCAGGCAGCGCACCTTCGACGCCGTCACCACGCTGCGCGAGCTGTGGGAGGGCGCCCCCGTCTACGTCCAGGACGGTCTGGGCAACCACGTCGAGATCGAGCTGCATCCCCAGCCGGTGCAGCCGGAGCTGCCGCTCTGGCTCACCTGCACCAAGAGCCCCGACACCTTCGAGACGGCGGGCCGTCTGGGCTGCAACGTGCTGACCGCCCTGATCGACATGACAAACGAGGAGCTGGAGGAGAAGCTCGCCCTCTACTTCAAGACCCTCGAGGCGCACGGCCACGACCCGGAGAGCGTGACGGTCACGCTCATGCTGCACACCTTCATCGGCACCGACCGGGACGAGGTCCGCGAAACGGTGTGGCCGCCGTTCAGCGACTACCTGCGCTCGTTCTTCACCGTCATCGACTCGCAGAAGAAGAGCCTCGCGCCGGGTGCCGGTGTCCGTGACATCTCGCAGAGCGACCAGGACGAGCTCATCCGGTTCGCCTTCGACAAGTACTTCGAGAAGGGCGCGCTGCTGGGCACCCCGGACTCCTGCGGCGCCGTCGTGGAACGCTTCCAGGGCATGGGCGTCACCGAGATCGCCTGCCTGATCGACTTCGGCGTGGACGAGAAGCTGGTCGTGGACAGCCTGGAGCACCTGAACGAGCTGCGGAGGCGGTACGCGTGAGCGACGCCCTCGCCACCCGCCTCGCCGCCCTCAGCCCCGAGCAGCGGGCCCGGCTGCGCGCCACGTTGGCCCGGCGCACGGAGGCCACCGATGAACTGACGCCGGGCCAGCTGAGGTTGTGGCGGGCCCACCACGCCGTCGACGGCCGCCCCGTGGACGTGGTGTGCCAGGCGGTACGGCTGTCCGGGGCCCGCCCGGACCTCGACGCGCTGACCGAGCGGGTGCGCGGTTTCGCGGCCGCCCACGAGGCGCTGCGTACCACGTTCGAGGCAGGCCCCGACGGCGGGGAGGCGCGCCGTGTGGTGCACGCCGAGCTGCCGCCCGCGCTGACCCGGGCCGGACGCACCGACGACGCGGGGGCGCACGCCCTGGCCCGGCAGCTGGCCCGGGAACCGTTCGACCTGGCCGCGGGCCCGCTGCTGCGGATCGCGCTGGCCGAGGGGGCGACGGACGAGGAGGCCTGGCTGCTGGTTGTCGCGCACAACCTCGTCTTCGACGCCTGGTCCTTCGAACTGCTGCTGGACGAGCTGGGCCGGGAGCCGGAGACGGCCGTCGCGGCGGCGCCGGGCTTCGGCGACTTCGCCCGGGACCAACGGGAGTGGCGGCAGGGCCCGGAGGGCAGGGCGGCGGCCGCGTACTGGGCGGCCGAGGCCGCCGACGCGCCCGCGCCGCTGCCCACCGACCGACCACGCGGCAAGGGCACCGCGCGGACCGGGCGCCGGGTGGACTTCACCCTCCCGGCACCGGTGGCCGACGCGATCGCCGCGTCGGCCCGGCGGGCGGGCGCCACCGCCTACGCCGGGTGGCTCGCCGTCGCCTGGCGCACGCTGGCCGAGTACGCCGGCACCGAGGACGTCCTGCTCGGCACCTTCACCACCGGCCGCAACCGGCCGGGCACCGAGGAGGTCGTCGGCTATCTGCTCAACGTGCTGCCGGTGCGGCTGCGCGAGCCGGGGGCCGGCACGCACGCGGACCGGGTGCGCGCGGTGCGGGACGTCACCCGGGCCGGCCTGCGGCACGCCTCCTACCCCGGCGAGCTGATCGGCGGCCGCCGGGTACCGGGCACGCATCCGCTGCTGGACGCCGTGTTCGTCTTCGACAACCTGGGTGCCGAGCAGCGACTGCTGCACGGCGCCCGGGTGACCACCGCCGACCTCGACAAGGGCACGGCGCGCTACGACCTCACGATCGCCGTCTACCCGGGGCCCTCCGGTGCGACCGGCTGGCTGGAGTACGACACCGGCCTGTACGACGAGGCCACCGCCCGGCGGCTCACCGACCGGTTCCAGGCACTGGCCCGTGCCGCCGCCGCGGAGGGGGAAGCGTGATCGCCGCCCGACTGTGCGCCCCCGCGTACGAACTCGGCGAGTACGCCGAGCCCGTGGTGGCGCTGGACGAACTCCAGGCCGATCCGCAGACGGCGGCCGAACTCACCGCGCCCGCGGCCGGTTTCCACACCTACCGCTGGTCGGAGGCCGGTGTCACCGAGCTGATGGCCCCGGCCGTGCAGCGCACCCTCGCCGAGGCGGGCGTCGCGCGCGACGAGATCGACATGGTGCTGCTGGCCACCGACTCGCTGCCGCGCGACCGCTCCGCCCACCGCGATGTCGCCGAGCTCCTCGCGACGACCGGCCTCGCCCGGGCCACCGCTGTGACGACCGGCCTGATGGACTGCGCCACGGCCATGGTCGCGGTGGGCACCGCGGCCTCGCTGGTGCGCGACGGCACGGCCCGGCAGGTGCTGGTGGTCTCCGGCGACGTGGCCGACCGGGCTACCGGCGGGCACCGGATCGTGGCGGGCGGCGCGGCGATCGCCAGCGACGCGGCCGCCTCGGTCCTGGTGTCGGCGACAGCACCGGGCCTGGAGGTGCTGGGCATGGCCCACCACTCGGCGCCCGAGCTGAACGCCGGCGGCGGACCGCAGCAGCAGTTGCTGTCCCGGATCCGCGCGCACCGCGAGCTGTTCGCCCGGCTCGCGGCGGCCCGCGGCGGCGCGCCCGGTTCCGGCGGCCGGGACGGCCTCGGCTCGGTACGCGGCGTACTGCCGAGCAACTTCGCCCGCAACGTGCTGCGGCTGTATCTGGCCGAGGTGGGCATCGGCGCGGACGAACTGCGGCTCGGCAACGTGGGCCGCATCGCGCACTGCCTGGGCAGCGACCCGCTGATCAACCTCGCCGACCAGCTGACGGACGGCAAGACCGAGGGGGCCGCCGGGACTTCGGACGACGGCACGCTGGTGCTGTTCGGCGCGGGCGTCTCGCACCTCGGGGCGGTCCTTCTCGGCGCGCGGCCGCTGCCCGCGGTCCCCAGGGGAGGTGCCTGATGAGCGCAGCCTTCGGGACCGCCGGCACCGAACTGCCCGTCATGGTCGACCCGGCCGAACTGCGCACCGTGGCCCGCCGGTTGCCCACGGGGGTCACGGTCGTCACCGCCGGGCGAGGCGCGGCGGTGCACGGCATGACGGTGAACTCGTTCACCACCGTCTCGCTCGCGCCGGCCCTGGTGTCGTTCTCCGTCCGCGCCGGGGCCCGCGTCCTCGGACTCGTCGGGGACGGCGGCGGGTTCGTGGTCAGTCTGCTGAGCGCCGAACAGGCGGGGCTGGCCCGCCGGTTCGCCGACCCCGACCGGCTGACGGGCGCGGCGGGCTTCGCCGATGTCGACCTGCTGGACGAGGCGACCGCGGGCGGTGTGGCGCTGGCCGGCGCCGTCGGCTACTTCGTCTGCGAGACCGAGCGGTTCGTCCGGGCGGGCGACCACGTCGTCGTGCTCGGCTCGGTACTCCGGTGCGCAACGCTCCGGGACACGCCGCCCCTGTTGTTCGAGGGCGGCGGGTTCCACGCGCTGGGAGCCGCCGTGCCGGGATGACCCACGCCCCGCCTCCTCCCCCCTCCAGGAATCCCCTTCCCCTCGCTAGGAATCTCCCTTGACTCTGCACACCCAGAGCGACGCCGTCGGGGACCTGCCCGTCGACGGCGCACCAAAGTCCGACGCACCGCGGACGGACATACCGCAGACGGACGCGTCACCGTCACCACGTGGCAGGACCCGGCTGATCCTCTTCGTCCTGTGCGCCGCGCAGTTCATGATCGCGCTGGACTTCTCGGTCCTGAACGTGGCGCTGCCCGAACTCGGCTCCGGTCTGGGTATGAACCAGGCGGCGCTGCAGTGGGCGGTCACCGCGTTCGCCCTGCCTTCGGGCGGCTTCCTGCTGCTGTTCGGGCGGATGGGCGATCTGTACGGGCGCCGCAGGCTGTTCCTCTCCGGGCTGGTGCTGTTCGGCGCGGCCTCGCTGCTGGCCACGTTCGCCTGGGACCCGGCCTCGTTCCTGGCCGGCCGGGCCCTGCAGGGCGTGGGCGCCGCTGCCATCGTGCCGACGGCGATGTCGCTGCTGACGACCACCTTCCCGGAGGGGCCGCAGCGGGACCGGGCGCTGGGCATCAGCGGCACCCTGCTCTCGCTGGGCTTCACGGTCGGCATGGTGGCCGGCGGCATCCTGACCGATCTGTTCGGCTGGCGCTCCACCATGGGGCTGCTCGCCCTGTTCTCGCTGGTCGTGCTGCCGCTGGCGCCGACCGTGCTCACCGAGTCGCGGCAGGCCGAGCGGCCCCGCCTGGACGTGCCGGGCGCGCTGACCGTCACCGGTGGTCTGCTGTCGCTGATCTACGCCCTGTCGACCGCGGCCGACCGCGGCTTCGGCGGCATGGATGTACAGGTCACCCTGGTCCTGGCCGTGTTGCTGCTGGTCGCCTTCGTGGTGGTGGAGTCGCGTACCGCCGATCCGCTGGTCTCGCTGCGCATCCTGCGCCGGCCCACGGTGACCTGGGGCAACATCGGGGGCCTGGTCACCTTCTCGATGATGAGCACGGTCGTGTTCGTCATGACGCTGTACCTCCAGGAGGTGCTGGACCTCACGGCGTTCCAGACCGGCCTCGTCTTCGGTGTGCAGGGCACGGCCGCGGCGGTCTCGGGTGGGTTCGTCCCGAAGGTCATCGGCCGGTTCGGGGCCCCGCGCACACTGGTCGGCGGTCTGCTGCTGCAGGGGCTGTTCGTGGCGGCGCTGCTCGGCGCGGGCCGGGCGGGCTGGAGCGTCTGGCTGGTCGTAGTGGCCATCTCGCTGGCCTGTGTGTGCCATCTGACCGCGATCATCTCCTACGGCCTGACCGTCACCTCGGGCCTGCCCAGCGAGGAGCAGGGCCTGGCCACCGGTCTGGTGACCTCCACCCAGCAGGTCGGCATCACCATCGGCATCCCGCTGCTCGGCGTGCTCGCGACGACCGCGTCGGACCGGCTGGCGGGGGTGCGCACGGTGCTGGCGATCGACGCGGCGATCGTCGTGGCCACCGCGGTCCTGGCGGCCGTGGGACTGCACACGGCGCGCCGCGCCTGATCACCACCGCAGCATATTTATGCACTAAACCATCCCGGTTCTCGCGACATTGGGGGCCAGGATGGACTATGTTTACGACTGCCGGAATGTTCATGCAGCTGAAGGGATGAAGCCCCATGCCCGCCGTGACCCCGAAGGGTTTCCGCAGCATCACCAGGAACATGGGCGTGAAGGACACGGCCGACGACTTCGCGGTCGTGGTCTCGGAGGTTCCCGCCCGTTCGGCCGCGGTCTTCACCCGCTCGCGCTTCTCGGGTCCCAGCGTCACGCTCAGCCGTGCGGCCGCCGCCGGGCACCGCAGCCGCGGCATGGTCGTGATCTCCGGCAACGCCAATGTGGCGGCCGGGCAGACCGGCACGGACAACGCCGTTGAGGTGCGCCGCAGGGTCGCCGAGACCGTCGGCATCGAGCCCGAGGAACTCGTCATCGGCTCGACAGGCGTGATCGGCCGCCCGTACCCGATGGACCGCGTCCGGGCCGGCCTGTCCGCCCTGTCGTGGCCCTTCCCGGAGGCCGACTACGCCGCGGCGGCCGGGGCGATCATGACGACCGACACCCGCGCCAAGCATGTCTCGGTGCGCGTCGGCGACGCCGTGCTCACCGGCATCGCCAAGGGCGTGGGCATGATCGAGCCCGACATGGCCACGCTGCTGACGTTCTTCTTCACCGACGCCGACATCCCGGCCGGCGAACTGGACGCATTGTTCCGGCGCGTGATGGACCGCACCTTCAACGCGCTGAGCATCGACACCGACACCTCGACCAGCGACACCGCGGCGATCTTCGCCAACGGTCTGGCGGGCGAGGTGGACCCGGCGGACTTCGAGCAGGCACTGTACGAGGTCGCGCTGGACCTCGTCCGCGACATCGCCTCGGACGGCGAGGGCGCGAGCAAGCTCATCGAGGTCCGGGTCACCGGGGCGCGTGACGACGCCCAGGCCAAGCGGGTCGGCAAGAGCGTGGTCAACTCGCCTCTGGTCAAGACCGCCGTGCACGGTGCCGACCCCAACTGGGGCCGGGTCGTGATGGCCGTGGGCAAGCTCCGCGAGGAGACGGACATCGACCCGGACCGGGTCCACGTCCGGTTCGGCGACCTCGTCATGTACCCCGCCGAGCCGGACGCCGCACTCCTGGAAAAGGGCGCCCAGTACCTGACTTCGGCCGAGGTCGTCATCGGCCTCGACCTCGGCATCGGCGACGGGGCCTTCACGGTGTACGGCTGCGACCTCACCGAAGGCTATGTGAAGATCAACGCCGACTACACGACCTGAAAATTCCCCGAAAAAAGCGCGCTTGACGAGCTTGCGCGAAGAAGGGGATTTCCCGGGGGCACCGCGACCGGCGGCATTCCGGGAAATCCCCTTCCCTTTCCGCCCTCACCTGCTCTTCTTCTCCGCCCGGCGTCGACATCCGACCGGCCCTGGCCGGGTCCGGTCGTGGCCCGCAAAGGCCAGCCCCGATCGCCGCCCCACGCCCTCGCGATCAGTGAGACTACCTGGGGTGGACGAGGTCCGAGGAAAGGTGCGCGACACCATGCACAGTCAGCGCGAGGGCGAGGCCAAGGTGCTCGCGATCGTGGAGACCGGGCTGCACCGCTTCGGCGCGGTGGCCTTCCACGCCGCCCGGGAGCTGGGCCTCGAAACGGTGTTCCTCACCCGGGACATGGAGCTGTACGCCCACGCCCCCGCCGTCCTCGACGCGGTGCGCGACGCCCGCGCGACCGTGTTCACCGACACCTCCGCCCCCGACCGGGTCATCGCAGAGCTGCGCCGCCTCCAGGCGAGCGTCGGCCTGCGGGGCGTGTACTCCTCGACGGACTACAGCATGGCCGTCGCGGCCGCCGCGGCCCGTGCCCTGGGCCTGCCCGGCCTCGACCCGCAGGCCGCCCTGAACGCCCGCAACAAGCGCCGCACCCGTGAGCTGTGCGCCAAGGCGGGCGTGCCGGTGCCCCGCTGGAGCGTCGCCCTGACCGAGCGCGAAGCGGTGGCCGCGGCACGGGAATTCGGTCTGCCCTGCGTCGTGAAGCCGATGACCGAGGCCGGCAGCCTGGGCGTACGACTGTGCCGCGACGAGGCCGCCCTGCTGGCCGCCTTCCACGCCATCGCCGACGTGCCCACCGACTTCCGGGGGCAGCCGCGTGAACCCGGGGCCCTGGTGGAGGAGTACCTGGTCGGACCCGAGGTCAGCGTCGAATCGCTCACCTGGGGCGGGCGGACGGTCGTCCTCGGGGTGACCGACAAGGTGCTGGGACCGCACCCGTACTTCGTCGAACTCGGCGAGACCTTCCCCTCGTTGCTGCCGCCGGCCCTGGTCGAGGAGTGCGCGGCGGTGGCCGTGGCGGCGCTGGACGCGCTCGGCCACGACTTCGGCGCCGCCCATGTCGAGGTGCGGCTCACCGCCGACGGGCCGCGCCTGATCGAGGTCAACGCCCGTATGGGCGGGGCCCAGATCACCCGGCTGGTCCGGGAGAGCACGGGCCTGGACATGCCGCGCGAGATCATCCGGATGCACACCGGGGACACTCCGGAGCTGTCGTTCCGCACCACCGCCGCGGCGGTGTCCCGTTATGTGACGGCGCCGGCCGCCGGGCGGGTCGAGGCGGTGCACGGGCTCGACCTGGCCCGCCGGGTCCCCGGGGTCCTGGACGTTGCCGTCGACGCGGCACCGGGCGACGAGGCACGCGTGCCCACGGACAATGTCGATGTGGTGGGCCACGTCGTCACCCGGGCCGCCACCTCCGGCGAGGCGGTCCGCATGGCGGACGCCGCACTGGGCCAGATCGCCTTGCAGATCGGCACGTCGGGCGCCTGACCACGGCCGCCCCATGCGACAACGGACCGTCAGAAGGTCTCCGTGCGGACATCCAGCCAGCCACGGGCTGCGGCATGCGCACCGGCCTGGAAACGGGAATCGGCGTCCAGCTTGCGCATGACCTCGGTCATCATGCGGCGCAGTGTGCGGGAGGAGATGCCCAGCGAGCGGGCGATGGCATCGTCCTTCATGCCCCGGCCGAGCATGCGCACCAGGGACAGTTCGCGGCTGTCGAGTTCCTCCCCCACCTCGTCGACGCCCGGGACGTCGTCCCCCAGCGCGGCCGAGCCGTGCATCCAGCAGAACTCGAAGACCGCCCGGAACAACGCGATCATGCTCGGGTCGCGGATCTCCAGTGCCGTCATCTCCGGCAGCTCGGCACCGGGGCCCTCGTCCTGCGGTTCCTCGGGTACGTAGGCCACCACGCGGTCGACCATGACCAGCCGGAACGGCAGCACCGAGGTGACCCTGACCTCGGCACCGGCGTCCCGGAGCCCCTCCAGGTGGGCGCGGCCGTGGGGCACCTTGAGCATCGAACTCAGGTGCACGGAGCGCATGGTGGCGCCGCGGTCGATGACCTCGCGGTTGCGCTTCATGCTGTCCTTGAGCATGGCCTGCGGCAGCGGCGACCCCGGGTGCATGCTCAGCACCTCTGTACGGGCCTGCGCGGCGACGCCTTCGAGTGCGCCGGATATCTCGCGCCCGCCGACCAGCCGCCGGGTCTGCGGAACCGTTCCCCCCTCCGCGCGCAGCCGCATCAGCGAGGCGCTGAGGACACCGAGCGTCGCGTCCGTGCGCTCCAGGGCGGCGAGGCGCGCCCGGGTCGCCTCCTGTTGCAGGGCCACGAGCCGGGCGAACACGGCGTCGGGGGTGAGGGTCACCAGCTCGCCGCGGCCCTCCAGCCGGCGTACCAGGCCGGCCCGGGCGAGCTCGTCCAGCCCTAAGGCCAGTTCCTCCTCAGTCAGGCCGAGCGACCGCGCGGCGTCCCTGAGGGTGATGGACGGGTCCGCCAGGGTCGTTTGAAGCAGCCGGTGGGCCAGGTCAGTCAGCGCGTACACGAACGATCCGCTCTTCTATGGTCATGCATTGCTCCGCAAGCTTAATCATGCGGTTGCCATGACCCTGCCCACTTCGGCAGCACCCCACCCGCCGACGGACAACGCCAACGGGCCGCCGCACGGTGCGTGTTGCCCGCACCGTGCGACGGCCCGTTCGACAGCCAGCGCCGTGATCCGTCAGCCCCAGGCCAGGTCGTCCTGCCGGTCGGTACCGATGACCTGCCCCGTCGCCGCGACCTGCTCCGGCTGGGCCGTGCCGTCGGCCAGGAGCAGGAGTGCCGCGACTCCCATAAGGATCGCCATCAGGCCGTTCCGGTAGATCTGGACGCCCCGCGTCTGCATTGCTTCCCCCTTGTGACTCATGTCACCGGAACTCTGGCCCCGGCAATAACGATTCTGCCGTCTCCATCAGCCCGAGAAAAGCGGAAATCGCGTCCGAGAGGTGCCATGACACATTTCGGCCACGTAACAAAAGGTAACTGAATTTCAAATACTACGGGAACGGCTATGGAAATGATGCAGCCGACATGGATGGCACAGGAAATTTTTCATTCCGGGCGCCGGGGAGACCGGGAATCTTGCACTCCGGACACAGGGTCACCGGTCATTTGACCCGGAACCCGACGACGTCCCCCGGTTCGGCGGGACCCGTCAGCTGTCCGGGCGTTCGGATGTACATGCGGTGCAACCAACGGTCCCGGCCGTCCCAGCGCGGGGTGAACGCCGTACGGGCGTGGGTGCTGCGGAAGTTGTCCACCACGAGGAGGTCGCCCGGGCGCAGGTGCACGGCCTCGGTGACCTCGTCCAGCGCACCGGACAGCGCGGCGAGGGCCTCCTTGGCCCGCGTGGTGTCCGGCGCGAGCAGTTCGCGGTCGTAGCCCAGGCAGGGGTCGCCGGGATCGCCGTACAGCACCGGCACCCGTGCGCTCGGGCCCGGGTCCGCCGCCTCGCCGCGGAAGGAGATGTCGACCTGGCAGGGCAAGGGGCGGGCGAGGAGTTCCGCGCGGTCGGCGTCCGGGAGCAGCGCGATTGCCCGGCGCACCGAGCCGACGAGGGTGGCGGCCCTTCCCGCGTGATCGGCGCGGGAGCAGGCGAGCAGCACATGGTGCGGCTGGTCGCGGTGGTAGGCCATCTCCGTGTGGAAGTCCAGCAGGACCTTGGAACTCTCGGAGGAGAGGTCGTGCGCGCCCGGCGCCGGATACACGTCGTGGTAGACGGCCCCCGCGCGCAGCTCCCGGTAGCCGGTGGGCAGCCCGAGCCGACGGCCGACCAGCGCCAACCAGGCCTCCATGGCGAGCAGTTCACGCTCGGAGGGCGGCGGGCTCGAGGTCGGTGTGGCGGGGAGCTCCGCCTCGTCGTGGGGCAGTCCGCGCAGCAGCAGGTAGCCGTGCTCGTTGCCGTCCTCGCGGAAGGTGTCGAGCACGGCCGCCAGCTCCTCGGGGAGTCGCCCGGCGGCTTCACCGGCCGTCGCGAAGAACGCGGGCAGGTCGGCTCGCGGCACCTTGGGCAGTGTGCCGCGCAGCGCGGTCAGCGCGTCGGCCCACTGGTCGCAGGCGACGATCGGTTCAACGGCGGGAGCGGGCACGGGATTTCCTTCCGTACGGAGCCGGTCGCGGTCGGCCGCTCGCTCAGTGCTGCGGGCACCGGAGGCGGTCCGGCGGGAGCGGGCGTACTGATAGAGCAGTTCGGCGCCGATCTCGGTGGCGAGCAGGGAGGTGATCCCGCCGTGGTCGAAGGGCGGGCTGACCTCCATGACGTCGAAGCCGACCGGGTCGAGGTCGCCGACCGTGCGCAGCAGGGCGAGCACCTCACGCGAGGTGGGCCCGCCCGGGGCCGGCGTTCCGGTCCCCGGCGCGAAGGCCGGGTCGACGACGTCGACGTCGACGGACACGTACAGCGGCAGCCCCGCGGTCCGCTCCCGCACCAGCGCGGCGGTGGCGGCCGGGCCCCGCTCGGCGAAGTGGTCGGCGGTGACGACCGTGACCCCCTGCCCGCGCGCGTAGTCCAGCGAGTCGGGTGCCGGGTTGTGGCCGCGAATACCGATCTGGACGAAGGCGGCCGGGTCGATCAGCCCCTCCTCCATCGCGTGCCGGAACGGGGTGCCGTGGTGGTACGTACCGCCGTAGACCGGTGGGAAGGTGTCGCTGTGCGCGTCGAGGTGGAGAACCGCCACCCGGCCGTGCTTGGCGTGCGCCGCGCGCAGCCCGGCGAGTGACAGCGAATGGTCGCCTCCCAGCATCAGGAACGCCCCGTTGTCCCGCAGGAGCCCGGTGAGCGCGGCGGTCGCCGCCTCCATGGCGAGTTCCATGGAGAACGGCGACAGGTCGATGTCACCGGCGTCGACGACGTCGATCAGGTCGAAGGTTCCGGGGCCCCGGTCGATGCCGGTTCCGTGGATCAGCCCGGACTCGGCGCGGATGGCCCGCGGGCCGAACCGGGCGCCGGGCCGGTAGCTGGTGCCGCCGTCGTAGGGGGCGCCGATGACGACGACGTCGCGGCCGACCGGGTCCGGCACATGAGGCAGCCGCATGAAGGTGGCGAGCTGCGCGTACCGGGGCGAGCGGGTGGTCTGGACGCGCTCACCGGGAGCGTGCGCACCGGTCATCGTGTTGCTCCTTCCGGGTCGGGGACCAGCGGACCGGCGGCGTCCTGCCCGGCCAGCGCCGCCTTCGTCTCGTGGGCGAGGTCGATCTCGTCCGGGTGGGCAGCGCCGGCCACCACCGCGTCGTACAGCCGACGCACCACCGCGCCCTTGGCGGCGGCGATCCGCGCATCCGGGACGCCGTGCTCGCGCAGCAGGAGCGTGAAGGAGCTGGTCGTGCCGGATCCCTCGTGCACGCCGAGCTTGGGGCGCCGTACCGTCTCGGCCGGCAGCAGGTCGGCGACCGCCTCGCGCAGCACCCACTTGTCGCGGCCGTGCCGGCGTTTCAGCCCCGCCTCCAGGGTGACCAGGGACTCGAGCAGGTCGCGGTCCCAGTAGGGGTGCGTGGTCCAGTGGCCGGCCGCACCGGACAGCACCGGGGACATCTCGTTGAGGCCGTCGAAGGTGTCCATGTCGTGCGCCACCGCGTCGTCCAGCGCGGCCGGCCGGTCCACCTCGCGGTGCATGCCACCGAGCGGGATGTCCGCGCCGTAGCCGGTGAGGATCCGCAGCGGGCGGCCCGTCGGCAGCCGTCGGTACAGCGCGGCCAGCGGCAGCAGGTACTCGACGACCTCCGGATCCGTGCACTCGGACGCCCATACCGTCCACGGGAGTTCGGCCAGCAACTCGGCGGTGCCGATCCTGATCTCGGTGTGGCGGGGGCCGGGCGGGCCCGGCCGGGTACGGGCCAGGTGGTCCGCGACGAGCCGGGCCTCACGGAACTCGTCGCGCAGGTCGGTTCCCATCGACACGGTGTGCAGCGCGCCGTCCGCCGAGGCCGCGAGGGCGGCCACCGCACTGGAGTCGATGCCGCCGGACAGCACGGCGGTGTGCCCCGGCCCGTCCCGCAGCCTGCGGTGCACGGCCCGCTCCAGCGCCTCTCGTACCTCCCGCAGCGCCTGACGCTCCGGCAGGTACCGGCGGTGCAGCGGCGGCGTCCAGGTGCGCACCAGCCGGGTCCGCGGGCGGCCGGCGGCGGCCTCGGCCACCACCGCGCCGCCCGCCGGGACTTGGTGCACCCCGTCGGATCCGCGGACGGCACGCAGTCCGGCCACCGGGTGCCCGCCCGCGCCGACGTCCGCCACCGCCAGGAGGGTCTTGGCCTCGGTGGCCACGGACACCCGCCCGTCCGCCACGGCGGTCAGGTACAGCGGTACGCCGCCGCAGTGGTCCGTGGCCGCCACCAGGGCGCCCCCGTCCGCGGCCAGCGCCGCGAACCGGCCGTTGAGCAGCCGGAAGGCGTGCGGGCCATAGCACTTCAGACAGGCGAGCAGCAGCTGTGCGTCGCCCGCTTCCGCCAGTCCCGGATCGCCCAGTGCCCCGGCCAACTCGTCCTGGTTGTACAGCTCTCCGGCGAGCAGGACGGCCAAGGATCCGTCAACGGCGAGCGACAGGCAGGCACTTGAGGCGTCCGGGCCGACCACGGACCCGGTCCACCACCAGTCCCCCGCCCGCACCTCGACGTCCGCAACCCGACCCGCCGTGGCGAACCGGGGGATGCGCCGCTTCCCGGCCCGGGCGTCGGCCCGCCGCCCGGCCGGGGTCGCCGTCAGCGCGAACCCCGTCGCGCCGGAGATGCAGCCGCGCATGATCAGATGCTCAGGGCGTCGAAGCCGCCCGGCTGGAAGTCGTACGCGATCTTCGTCTCGATGAGGAACGGCCTGCCCAGCCCGGCCCCCTTGCGCAGCGCGGCCAGCAGCGCGTCCCGGTCGTCGGCCCGGACCGCATCCACCCCGTTGGCCTGCGCGAGCTGCACGAAGTCCACGGAGCCGAAGCGGATCGCCGGGTCGTGGGAGCGGTGGTGGCCGAGGTTCTGGTACAGCTCGATCAGGCCGTTGGTGTCGTTGTTGACGACCACAGTCACGATCGGCAGGTTCAGCCGGGCCATGGTCTCCAGGTCGGCGCTGTTGGAGTGGAAGCCGCCGTCGCCCGCGATCAGGAAGACCGGCTCGTCCGGCCGGGCCAGCTGGGCGCCCATCGCGGCGGGCAGCCCGTAGCCGAAGCTGCTGCACCCCGCCGAGGTCAGGAAGCCGTACGGCTGGTCGGCACGGGCGAACAGGACGCCGTAGTGGCGGAAGAAGCCGATGTCACTGACGATCGTGCCGCGGCCCGCTCCCGCGGCCTCGGCCATGACGGTGTTCATGGAGTCCATCACCTGGTGGACGCGCATGCCGTCCTCGTACTCGCGCGGATCGGCGAGGAACTCGGCCACCCGCGCCCGCAGCGCGGAGACGTCGTGCGGGGTCTTCGGCGCGAGCTCGGCGGTGGCGGCGTCCAGGGCCTCGACGAAGGCCAGCACGTCGGCGACCACATCGACGTCGGGGCGGAACACCCGCGGCACGGGGTTGGTGGTCGGGGCGACCCGCACGACCTTCTTCTCCCGGCCGTGGGCCCACATGGAGGGCCGCAGGTCCTCGGCGTAGTCGTAGCCGAGGCAGAGCACCAGGTCGCTGGGCCCGAACAGGGTCCGCAGCGCCGGGAAGCCGAGGATGCCGTCCATGTAGCCGGTGACCGCGCCGTAGGCGAGCGGGTGCCCGTGCGGCAGCACGCCCTTGGCGACGTAGGTGGTGATGACCGGGATGCTCAGCCGCTCCACCAGGGCACGCAGGGCGTCGACGGCGCCGGAGCGGATCGCCGACGCGCCGACCACGAGCACCGGGTGCTCGGCCTTGGCCAGCAGGTCGGCGACCTCCGCCAGCCGCTCGGGCCAGTCGGCGTCCACCGAGGCCACCGGCTTGCGGGGCCGGCGGGCCGGTGGCGCCGGGGTGTCGTCGGCCTCCGGCACGCCCGCGCCCAGCAGATCCACGGGCAGGCTGATGAAGCTGGGCCCGACCGGCTCGGCGGTGCTCGCGGTGACCGCGGAGTCGACCAGGTCGGTGATGTCGGCCGGACGCGCCAGCTCGGTGGCGTACTTCGTCATCGGCCGCATGACCGAGACGCTGTCGAGGCACTGGTGGGTGTCCACCGGAAAGACGTCGTACGACTCCGACTGCGCGGCCAGCGCGATGACGGGGCTGCGGTCCAGGGCCGAGGTGGCCACGCCGGTGGACAGGTTGGTCATGCCGGGGCCGAGCGTGGCGAAGCACGCCTGCGGCCGGCCGGTGATCCGGGCCAGTACGTCCGCCATGACCCCGGCGGTGAACTCGTGCCGGGTCAGCACGAAGTCGAGCCCGTCCACCTCGTCGAACAGGACCGACGCGGCTTCCCGGCCGACGACACCGAAGACTTTCTCCACGCCGTGGGCGCGCAGCCGCTGGAGCAGGAGCGCGGCCGCGGTGGTGTGATCCGACGGACCGGTCGACACACGGGACATGAAAACCTCTTTCCTCGAACTTCCTCGAAGGGCTTGTCCGCAAGGGGGCGTTCAGATCGGGGCTTCCGGGCGCACGAGCGCCGGGGAACGGGAAACGAGCTCCCGTGCAGAGGAGTTGGGGGCGCGGAACGGGCCCGGACATCGACTCAATCCGCTGCGGCGGATCACGTCCACCGCGCCCCGGTGACCGCCTGGGGACGCGTCCCCTCCCGGTCACCGCCGTCCGCGGGGACGCCCGTGTCCGATGCCGGACACGGCAGGTCACGGCCACCACAGTGCGGTGGACACCCGCCGCCGGGCCCGTCGAGGATCGAAACCAGCCGTCGGCAGGCGAGGCCGTGCGAGCGAGGAGCCCGTCGATTCCCCGGGCTCCCGGCACGTGCCCCCGAACGGCCGGACTCTCCCTTCCCCGACCGAAGGATCAAACGTGACTGACAAGTTGTGGGGCGGCCGGTTCGACGAGGACATCACGTCCGACGTCCTCGACTACACGCTCACCACGGACATCGACGTGCGGCTGGTCTTCGCCGACCTGTGGCAGGACATCGCCCATGTGCTGATGCTGGGCCGCCAGGGCATTGTGTCCGCCGACAACGCCCGGGCGATCCTCGGCTCGCTGCTCGCACTGTGGGAGCGGCACGAACGTGGGGAACTGGTACTGCGCCCCGAGCTGGAGGACGTCCACTTCAACATCGAGCAGATGGTGATCGAGGACCTCGGCCGCGAGGTCGGCGGGCACATGCACACCGCCCGCTCCCGCAACGACCAGGTCTCCACGGACACCCGGATGTACCTGCGCCGGGTCCAGCTCGACGCGGTCGCGGCGAACCTGACGCTGATCGACGTACTGCTGTCGTTCCCGGACGAGGAACTCCTCGCGATCCTGCCGGGGTACACGCACAGCCAGGCGGCGCAGCCGGTGTCGGTGGGCTTCTGGAAGACCGCGCACGCGAGCATGCTGCTGCGCGATGTGCGCCGGCTGCGCGGCGCCTTCGACCGCACCGACGAATCGGCCCTGGGTGCCTGTGCATTGGCCGGTACGTCCTTCCCGCTGGACCGGCGGCTGACCGCGCGGCTGCTGGGCTTCGGCGAGGTGCTCGGCCACGCCCTGGACGCCACCAGCGCCCGTGACTACCTCATCGAGACCGCCTCGGCGTTCGCGATCGGCGGCAACAACCTGTCCCGCATGGCCGAGGAGATCGTCATGTGGAGCGGGCACGAGTACAGCCTGGTGGAGGTCGCGGACGCGTACGCCACCGGCAGTTCGATCATGCCGCAGAAGAAGAACCCGGTGGTGGCCGAGCTGACCCGGGGCCGGGCGGGGCGCACCGCGGGCACCCTCGTGCAGCTGCTCACCATGGCCAAGGGCGTGACCCTCGGCTACAGCTGCGACTTGCAGGACGACAAGCCGTACCTGTGGAACGCCATCGACACCTACCTCTCCACGGTGCGCATCGTGGCCGGCCAGACCAAGGGGCTGCGTTTCAACACCGCGCGCGGCGAGGACCTGTGCTGGGACAACTTCTCCACGGCCACCGAGCTCGCCAACTACCTGGTGGCCGAGCACGGGCTGCCCTTCCGCGAGACCCACCACATCACCGGCTCGCTGGTCGGCGCCCTGCTCAAGCGTGGTGCGACGCTGCGTGACACCCGGGCCTGCGCCGAGATCCTGGCCGAACTCGGCCACCCCGTCGAGGAGTCGGTGCTGGCCCACATCTTCGCCCCGCGCACCGCGGTGGCCAGCTACACCAGCCCCGGCGGCACCTCGCCGCAGAGCGTCCAGGCCCTCCGAACGGAGCTGCGCGCGGCGCTGGAGAGCCACCGGCGGTGGCTGGAGGAGACCCGCGGGCGGCTGGAGAACGCGCAGGCCGCCACCTTCCGGGCGGCCCGTGAGATCGCCGCCGGCGCCGACTTCACCAAGGTCCTCGACACCGTCACAGCGGACCTGCCCGCCCTCGCCCAGCACTGAACGCCGCGCCGTCGCACAGCACCCCCGGTCGGGCCGACCCGCGCCCGGCCGCTCACCCCGGAACCCGCCGGAGACCCCATGAAGATCGTGCTCGCCTACTCCGGAGGCCTGGACACCTCCGTGGCACTGCACTGGCTCAAGGAACGCTACGACGCCGAGATCATCGCCTTCTGCGCGGACATCGGCCAGCTCGAATCCCTCGACACCGTCAAGGAGCGCGCGCTGCGCACCGGCGCGTCGAAGGTGTACGTCGAGCCGCTGGCCGACCGGTTCCTGGCCGACTTCGCGCTGCCCGCCCTCCAGGCCCACGCCCGCTACGAGAACAAGTACCTGGTCGCCGCCCCGCTGTCGCGGCCCCTGATCGCCCAGCGCATGGTGGAGATCGCGCACGCCGAGGGCGCAGACGCGGTGGCGCACGGAGCCACCGGCAAGGGCAACGACCAGGTGCGGTTCCACACCAGCGTCACCGCGCTCGACCCCCACCTGAAGGTACTCGCCCCGGTGATCGACTGGGAGCTGACCACGCGCGAGAGCGAGCTGGCGTACGCCCGCGAGCACGGCATCGAGGTGTCGGTCAGCAAGGAGAACCCGTACAGCATCGACACCAACATCTGGGGCACCAGCATCGAGTGCGGTGAGCTCGACGACATCACCCAGCCGCCGCCGGCCCACGCCTGGCAGCTCACCGCGGACCCCAAGTCCGCTCCGGAGAACGCCGAGCAGGTCACCATCGGCTTCGAGGGCGGCGTCCCGGTCGCCCTGGACGGCGAGAAGCTCGGCCTGACCGAACTGGTGTCGTGGCTCGGCTCGCTGGCCGCCCGGCACGGCGTCGGCCGGATCGACATCGTCGAGAGCCGCGTCGTGGGCTTCAAGACGCGCGGTATCTACGAGGCGCCCGCCGCGACGGTGCTGATGGCCGCGCACGAGGAGCTGGAGGCGATCGTCCTCGACCGCGAGACCCTCCACCACAAGCAGCAACTGGCCCTGCGCTACGCCGAACTCGCCTACTACGGCTACTGGTTCTCCGACCTTCGCCGGGCCCTGGACGGCTTCGTCGCCACGCTCCAGCCGCAGGTGACCGGCGAGATCACCATGGAGCTCCACAAGGGCTCCTGCACCGTGGTCAGCCGTCGTTCGCCCAACTCCCGATACAGCGGTGCCCTGGCCACCTACGAGGCCGGCGACACCTTCGACCACAAGGCGGGCGCGGGGTTCGCCTACGTATGGTCGCTGCCGCTGACCCGGCCGTGACCGGAAAGGAACCGGTGAAACACATGCGCATCGTCTTCATGGGCTACCAGACCTGGGGGCACCGGGTCCTCGAGGCCCTGCTGAACTCCGAGCACGAAGTGCCGCTCGTCATCACCCACCCGACGAGCGACCACGTCTACGAGACCATCTGGAACGACTCGGTCGTCGACCTGGCGCGCGCGCACGGCGTCCCTGTGCTGGAACGCAAGTACGCCAACGACGACGAGGTGGCCGACCGTCTCCGGGAGCTCGCCCCCGACCTGCTGGTCTCCTCCGACTGGCGCTCCTGGGTCGCGCCGCGCATCTACGACCTGGCCAAGTACGGGGCGATCAACGTGCACGACGCGCTGCTGCCCCGTTACGGCGGCTTCGCCCCGCTCAACTGGGCGCTGGTCAACGGCGAGTCGGAGGTCGGCGTCACCGCCCACTTCATGAACGAGGACTTCGACCTCGGCGACATCGTGGTGCAGAAGCGGGTCGCCGTGGAGGACAAGGACACCGTCACGGACCTGTTCCACAAGACGGTGGAGCTGTTCGTCCCCGTGACCCTGGAGGCCATCGACCTCATCGGGTCGGGCCGCACCGAGTGGACCAAGCAGGATCCCACCGAGGCGACCTTCTTCCACAAGCGTTCGGTCGAGGACAGCAGGATCGACTGGACCTGGTCCGCCCAGGACATCAGCAACCTGGCCCGCGCCCAGGTCGACCCGTACCCCAACGCGTTCGCCTACTTCAAGGGGCAGCGGGTTCGGATTCTGTCCGCCTCGGTCTCCCGGGCCCGGCTGGGCGGCACCGTCGGCCGGGTGTTCCGGCCCGAGGGCGAGGGCGTGGCCGTGGTGTGCGGGCCCGACGCGCGCCGGGGGACGGAGCGGGGTCTGGTCATCGAGCGGCTCCGGACGGACGACGGCACGGAGTACCGCGGGATCGACTTCTTCACCACCATGGGGGGGTACCTGACGCGCCATCCGTAAGGGACGGATGGCTCTCGTCTCTCCTTCGGGCGGCTCCCCTGCGGAGCCGCCCTCCCGTCGTCCCTGTCCTGCCCCCACAAGGAGTTGTTCCCGGTGCATCTGTTCCTGGCCCTCGCCTCGGCGATGGTGCTCGGCTCCGCCGACTTCGTCGGCGGTCTGGCGACCAAGCGCGCCAGCGCCTTCGTGATCGTCCTCTGGTCGAACACCGCCGGACTGCTGACGGCACTCGCGTTCGCCGGCGCTCTCTCACGCGGCGGCACCAGCTGGTCGGAGGCGGCCTGGGGCGGGCTGGCCGGACTGTGCGGCAGCCTCGGCGCCATGCTGCTGTACCACGCGCTGGCCAACGGCGTGATGAGCCTGGTCGCGCCTACCACAGCCGCCGCGGCGGCCGCGCTCCCAGTGATCGCCGGGGTGCTGCTGGGCGACCGGCTCACCGCCCTGGCCGTGGTCGGCGTGGTGTGCGCGCTCGCCTCGGTGCTGCTGGTGTCCCTGAACGGCGAGAGCTCCGCCGAGTCCGCCGACCGCCGCAAGGCACTGCGCACGCTGGGCATCGCGCTGCTGGCCGGCGCGGGCTTCGGCCTGTTCTTCGTCTTCCTGGCCCGCACGCCGAGCGACTCCAGCCTGTGGCCGCTGGTGTGGGCCCGCTGTGCCTCACTGACCCTGCTGCTGGGCCTCGGCCTGGCGCGGCGCACCCCGCTGCGGCTGTCCGGGCGGCCGCGGCAGCTGGCCCTGCTGTCCGGGGCGCTCGACATGGGGTCGAGCGTCCTCTACCTCGTGGCCGTCCGGGACGGCAGCCTCGCCGTCGTCGGACTGCTCGCGTCGCTCTACCCCATCAGCACGGTGCTGCTGGCCCGCTTCGTGCTGGGGGAACGCATCCGCGGTATCCAGCATGCCGGGGTGCTCCTGGCGGTGGGCAGCGTCCTGCTGCTCGCCTGGAGCTGAGCGCCTCCGGTCCGTCCCCACCCGACTCGACCCGACCCGTGACTTCCTCCGTCACTCCCTGGAGCCCGTATGCCCGCCACCGATCCGATAGCCCCGCAGACGAGCACCGTGTACGCGCCCGCCACCGTGTGTCGTCCGCTCACTGCGGCGGCCGACGACGGCACCGTGTCGCTGGACGCACGCGCACGCCAGTACGCCAGGTCGCTGCCGGGCCCGTTCCGTTATGAACTCAAGGGCGTGACCTTCGCATTGCCGTCCCCGTACACGCTGTCCCTCACCCAATGGCGGCGGTTCCACGACGGCTCGGACGCTCTCGCGGCCTTCCAGGCCGTGCTGGGCGAGCCGAAGGCCCGGGAGATGACCGCTGCCGGCTTCACGCTCGGCGACCTGGCGGTGATCGTGGCGGAATGGGAGCACCGCAGCGGTGTCCGGCGCTGATCCCTCCCACGGGACCTTCGTCTGCGAGCGCAGCGGACCGACGGCGGTCGTGATGTTCGCGGACCGGCATCACGGAAACGCCATGAGCAGTCGGCGTATGCGTGAACTGCAGAGCCTCCTGGGCGAGTTGGCGGCGGACGACTCCGTCCGGTCGGTGGTACTGCGCGCGCAGGAGGGCAAGTCCTTCGCGGTGGGATGCGACTTCCGCGAGATGATCGACCTCACGGCCGGTGCGGAGACCGACGCCTGGACGGATGCCATCGCCGATCTGTGCGTCGTCTGCCTGGAGATGCCCAAACCGACCGTCGCCGCACTCGACGGCCATGTCATCGGCATCGGCCTGATGCTCGCCCTCGCCTGTGACTACCGCCTCGGATCGGAGAGCTGCTCGCTGCGGATGCCGCACTTCGAGCTGGGCCTCGCGTGCACCTTCGGCGGCTACCTCCTGGAACGCACCGTCGGGCGCCACGTGATGCAGAACATGCTGATGTCCGGCGAGCCCTGGTCGCCCGAGTCGTCCCTGGCCGACGGGCTGCTGCACGAGATCGTGCCGGACGGCGACCTCGCCCGCACGGCGCTCAAGCGCGCGCTGCACTTCGCCGCGTACGACCTCCCGGCGTTCGCCGCCACCAAGTACACCCTGAGCCTGCCCCACACCCAGCAGCTACGCGCCATGCAACACAGCACCCGCCTACGCAACCGAGCCGACTTCGCCACCGACCTGCCACGCCGACGGATGCGCCGAATCCTCAACCGCGAGTAACACCCCGCCCACCCCCGCGAAACCCCGGAAGCTCACCCGGGCCCAGACCCCGGACCACCATCGCCAACGGATGTCCACGCGACCGGTCACACCTCGGGCGCGCCCACGCACCAGCGCACGCGCCGCACCCTCGACCGTGCGTGACACCCCACCCCATCCGGACCACGCCCACCCAGCCCCGAACACACCCCACGAGGAGTCCCGATGCCCGCCCGAGTCCAGGACCCGGATCACCGCCTGCCGACGGGTGTCCAGGCGGTCGATCGTGCCGTGGACCTGCCCCGCAGGGGTTGGGACGCCCTGGCCGGCCCCGGTGACCTCTTCCTGACTTGTCGCTGGCTGGACGTGGCCGAGGCGACCGCGGGTGTGCCCATGCGGTATCTGTGGACCGAACGGGACGGACAACCGGTCGCGGCGCTGGCGACCGCCCTGGCCACCGCGTCGGTGCCCTGGATGCTGGGCCGCCCGGACGCCGTTCTGCGGGGCAGCGCGGAGGCCGGGCTGCCGGGGGCGGCCGAGTTCCTGACGGACCTCGGGGACGATCCGACGTCCGTGCTCCTGCCCGCGCTGCTGGCCGGCGGCCGGCACATCGGCAACACCCGGATCCTGTACGGCCCTTCCGCCACCGAGCACGATCTGGCGCCGCTCGTCGAGGCCGCGGAGTCACAGGCGTACGGCATGGGCGCGGCCGGGCTGTGCTTCCTGTACCTGGGCGAGGCGGCGGAATCCGACCGGCAGTTGGGCGCGCTGCTGGCCGCGCGCGGATACGAGAGCTTCGTCTCGGGCCACTACAGCGTGCTGCGGGTGCCGAAGGACGGATACGAGGGCTATCTGGCCACGCTGCCCCGCAAGCGCCGGGTGTCCGTGGCCGCGGAACGCCGCCGGGTCCGGGCCGCCGACGTCCGTACGGCCCTGGAGCCCCTGGCCGACGCGGACCTCGTCCGCTTCGCCGCCCTGGAGGCCGAACTCCTCGGGAAATACGGCATCACGTGGGCGCCGGACCAGTCGCTGCCGGTGCTGCGCCAGACCCGCGACGCCTTCGGCGACGACGCGTTCGCGGCGGTGGCCCGCGCGGACGGGGACATCTGCGGCTTCGCCCTGATCCTGCGCCACGGCGACCACTGGTACGCCCGCCAGACCGGATACGACTACGCCTACCAGCGGCGTACGGGACTGCCGTTGTACTTCGAGCTGCTGTACTACCGGCTCGTCGAGGAGGCCGCCGCGGCCGGCGTGTCGGTCATCCACTACGGCCTGGGCAGCACGGACACCAAGCGGTCCCGGGGGTGTACGGCTACGGAGCAGCGCTGCCACGTCCTGCGCCCGGGCGGTCGCGCATGACCCCGCCCACCACCTCGGCACCGGACGTGGGCGCGCCCGCCGGGTTCCTGCCGCGCGGGCGCGGCGTGGTGTGGTTCGGCGCATCCGGGTTCGTCAACGCGCTGGGCACCGGGTTCTTCTATCCCTTCTCCCTGCTGTTCTTCACCTCGCTGTCCGGCCTGTCCCTCAGGGCGGTGGGCGTGGCCCTGACCATCACGACGCTCCTGGCGCTGCCGGGGCTGTTCGTGGTCGGCCGGCTCGCCGACCGGTGCGGCCCCCGGACCGTCCTCGTCGCGGCATCCGCCGTCCGGGCCCTGGCCCTCGTCGCGTTCGTCTCCGTACCGGGGGTGTGGCCCCTCGTCCTGGGCGGTACGGCCCTCGCCCTCGGCAACCGCGCCGAGCAGGTGGCCACTCCGCTGCTCGCGGCCCGGCTGGCTCACGAGGAGCAGCGCAGCCGGTGGCTCGCCCTGTCACGGGTTACGTTCAACGGGGGCATGGGGGCCGGGGCGCTGCTCGCCGCGGTGTTCGTCGTGGACACCGCCTCCGGATTCGTGGTGCTCGGCCTGGTGAACGCGGCCAGCTTCGTCATGACCGCCGTCCTGTGCCTGGGCCTGCCCACCACACCGCCCGGCGCCCCGGCCGAAGGCGCACGGCCCGCGCACGCCCGGATCCGGCCTTGGAAGCACCGTGCCTTCGTGCGGGTCGCCTCCGCGAACGCCCTGCTGTGGGCGGCCGCGCTGGCCATGGAGAGCGCGCTGCCGGTGTTCGTCCTGCGGGAACTGGCGCTGCCGTCCTGGACGGTGGGCGTGCTGTTCGCCGTCAACACCGCGCTTCTCACCGCGCTGCCACTGCCGCTCAGCCGCCTGCTGGACCGGCTGCGCCCCGGTCATGTCCTCGCCGTCGGCGGGCTCTGTTACGTCGTGCTCTTCGCCGCCGCGGCCCTGGCGAGGACCGTCTCCCCGACCGTGGCCCTCGTCGTCCTCACCGCGGGCATGACGGTGTACACCATCGGGGAGCTGGCGGTGTCGCAGGCGTCCCTGGTGCTGCTGACCGGCCTGCCGCCGGACGAGGAGCGCGGCACCTATCTGGCCTCCAACCAGGTCCTCGTCGGCATCGCCACCGCGCTCGCCCCACTGCTGGCGACAAGCCTGCCGGGCGTGCGGTCCGCGGCCCTGTGGTGGGCGTTGGCGGGATGGAGCCTGGCCGCCGGCCTGCTCGCCCGCGGCATCGACCTGCCGCGGCCCGGGCCCACGCCGGAAGCGAAAGGCCGTGTGTCATGAGCCGACCGTCGGAGTGGGCCATGAGCACCGGCCCTCAGGCCTTGCGCCCCGACCCCGCAGTACGCGTCTACCACCGCCACCGCGGCATCACTCGGCCCCTGTGTGTCGGGCCACCAGTCGGGCACCTGAACGATGTCCGGGTCCACCAGGCCGAGACCGCCAGGTAGGCGGCGATCTCGCCGATGCTGCTCACGTGGTTATGGCACGGCGCCGCTCGCGTCGTACGCCTCCGCCGCGGCAGTCATGCCCTCGCTCGTGGCCGTGCTGTCGCTGACGACGAGGTGGCAGCCCGAGGGGAGGCCGGCCAGGAGGCGCCGGACTCGCCGTCCGGTCGATCTAGGGTCCGTCTTCACCTCGGATGTCGCAGCGGTCGGCTCTTCGGCGCCGGGCGCTCCGGCACAGCAATGTGGAACAGCTTGAGCAAGTCGGCGGTGACGACCCGGTAGATGTTCCCCAGCCACAGGACCGCGCACGAATACCGGCCGCGCTCGGCGAGGTCGTACCACCGTGATCCGGCTGAAGGACAGCGCACGGTTCGCCATCTCCAGGCCAATGTCGAAGTCGGCGAAGCCCCGCGAGAAGTCCTGCGCCGGAGCCGCCGCTCGCGATCTGCCACGGCCGTTTGAGCCGCATCCCCTCCCGGGCTTGTAAGCGCTCCACCGACAGGAAAAGATTCGCCAACGACTTTTATTGCGAGCGGCAGAGCGTCGACGGAGGGGTAGTCATGGCGAAACAGGAGCGGGCTTCGCGCACTCATGAGCGGTTCTTGGACGCGTCGGCCGACGAGTTCTCGCGCCATGGCTACGCGGGCGCCAATCTCCAGCGCATCGCGGGCCATGTCGGCATGACCAAAGGCGCGTTGTACGCCCACTTCCCCTCCAAGGAGGCCCTCGCCGCCGTGTTCACCTCGGCGTTCCACCGGGTGGGGCAGGAACTGCTTCAAGAGATCGGTGAGGGTGACCCACCGCTCGCGAACCTGCGCCGCGTCACGGACGGTTTCGTACGCCGGATGCAGTCGGACCTCCGGTTCCGCGCCGGGACCCGTCTCGCGTTCGAGGAGGGCTGTACCCACGGACGCCCGCCCACTGTCATCAGCGATCTGTCGGCCACCCTCACCCGGCTCGTCGGCGACGCCCAGGAGAGGCGGGAGCTGACCACCCGGCAGTGCCCGGAGCTGATCAGCTCACTGGTCGTGGCCCTGATTTTCGGGCTGTACTACACCGCGCCGACGACCGGGCCCGGCGACGGCACCGAGCAGGTCTCCCAGTTCTGGCAGTTGCTGTCTCCGAGCGACACGGAGTGCGGCACATGACCGCCGAACGACGGCGGCCGACGTCCGGCGCTCGGCCGGCTCAGAGCGGCCCGCCGCCCAGCAGGACACGCGCGTGGGGTATCTGCGCCAGCAGGTCCGGGCTGCCGCCGACGACGACGGGGTGTCCTACCTCGGTGAGCATCGGCAGGTCCGAGGCATGGTCTCCGTATCCGTAGCAGTCGGACAGGCTGATGTCCGGGTAGCCCGCGGCCAGGTCGTGCACGGCTCTTCGTTTCCCCTCCCCGATGCGGGGCTCGCCGACGACAGCTCCGGTGAGGACGCCGTCCCGCACCTCGGGGCGGGTGCAGAGCACATGACGGGCGCCGACATCGGCCGCGACGGGGTCCACCACCGCGGGCAGGGAACCCGACACCAGCACGACATGGTCCCCGGCGTTCCGGTGCTCGCGCAGCGCTGCGCGGACGGCGGGCACATAGAAGCCCGGCGTGCCGCTCCTCCCGCGGAACCATCTGGCGCCCCAGTCCGTCACCGCGTCCAGACGTTCGCCCCGCCATGCCTCGTAGTAGGCCCGGTTCCCCACCTCCCGCGGGGAGCCCGCGGCCACCAGGGCGGCGATACGATGCCGTGTCCCCGCCGCGTGGCGGGCTCCCTCGGCTCCGTGCCGCCCGGCGAAGTAGAAGTCCAGGAAGTCGAACAGGCTCTTGCCGCTGAGCAGGGTCTCGTCGACGTCGCTGAACACCAGCCGTCGGGGTGCCGGCCCAGGTGTGTCAGGCATCGCCGCCCCCGTGGGCTTCGAGGGAGCGGGCGTAGGCCTCGGCGGCCGGCTCCAGGCGCAGTGCGCCGTGGGAAGCAACGGTCAGGACATCCGACCAGTGCCGGTGCAACTCGCCTTCCGCGTCACGCAGATGTGCCCCGCCAGTGCGGAAGAGCCGATCGACCGCGGTGGCCAGCCAGTCCACCGCGAGGGTGGCGTCCCGCCGGTTGACCGCTGTCGCCGCCTCGGTGATCGCCCCGACGTCCGCCCTGTCCGCCGCCGTACACAACATCAGCTCGGCCGCCTCGATCTCCGCGGCCGAGCGGGCGAGGCGCTCCTGCACCGACGCGCGGTCCAAGGGCCGTACACCACCGGGCGCGGCCGTCCGGGCCCAGCGGTTCCAGACGGTGAGGGCCCGGCGGGCGGCGCCCGCCGCGGGGGCGCAGAACATGAGCCCGCCCGCGAGATGGGCGGGCGCGGCGTGGCACCGGGGCGCGTCTCCCCCGCCGTCGCCGGCGAGCAGTACGGCAAGGGGGACGCTGCGGCTGTCGGGCACCACGGTCGCGTCGAGGACGACGGTGTTGCTGCCGGTGGCGCGCAGCCCCGTGGCGTTCCAGGTGTCATGCACGGTCACACGCCTTCTCGGGACAGCGAAGACCCGCACCGGGCGGCCCGGTTCATCGGCTTCCGGCGCGGCGAGCAGCATCCACTGGGCGTGGTCGACGCCGCTGGTCAGATCCCACTCTCCCTGGAGAAGCCACCCTCTGGACACCCTGGACGCGCTTCCCGACGGTGGCATGAGGGCGGCGGCGATCCGGACGTCGGGGCCCTCACCCCAGATCTCCTTCTGGCCCTCCTCCGGCAGCAGCGCCGCGAACCGCCCGTGTGCCGCCCACAGGACGGCACACCACGCGGCGGAGGCACATCCCTCCCCCACCCCGGCGGCCGCTCGGAACACCTCGGCGAACGTCCCCTCGTCACCACCCCATCGCCGTGGGACGAAATGCCGCGCGAAGCCCGCGTTCGCCACGGCGGCGACCGTCCCGTCCGTCAGCCGCCGATCCCGCTGCGCCGCGCGGGCGTCACGACGTGCCGTATCCGCCGCCCGTCTCACCGCATGGGCGTCGAGCCCCTCGGACGGTCCGCTCGGCGTGGCTCGAACTCGTCGTATATCGGCGTCAGTCACGGCGTCCGTCCCTCGATCGGCCCCGCAGAGGCTGTTGAGTGCGCCGCCGACGCAAAGACGCCACGGCCCTTCGATTTTCCGCCATGCTCCAGTAGGATTCCTTCCCGACGGTATGTAAGTGGTTCGCCGACCATGCCCGAGGCAGCAACGAGGAGGCGGGGCATGGAGTGTTGTTGCGTGCCCGTGCGAGAGGGCGGCGTCCGCTCTCACGAACTAGGGCACCGTAAGCCCGACAGGCCGCTCTGCCGCCGTGGCGAGCCGCACCGGAGCCCAGACCGAAGCGCAGCTCGCGACCACGGTGTCGCCTTGGAGCGCGTCGAGGTGCAGCCGACGCTCGGCCCGTACGTCCACGGCCGTCGGATCTGCGGCCGTCGCCTTCTCGCGTACGACGAGTCGGGTGGGTACGTCGAGTTCCGCGAAGGCCAGACAGTCGACGGCCGCCGACACAAGCGTGAGCGCGGGGCTGCCGGGCCGCGATGTGGGCGAGTGCGTCATCAGGTGCCCCAGCTGACGGAAACCCTCCAGGAGCACCATCAGCGGCAGATGATCGGTGGGGTGGTCGAACAGGATGGCGTGATCGAGGTTCGGCCGCAGCAGCCACTCGCCGGCCGCCGAACCGCGCGCCAGCACACTGTCCTTGTCCCGCAGCCGACCCACCAGGCCCGGATCCAGCCGTGCGTACGGCTCCTCGGCCGCGACGGGCACGGACTCCGCCCGGCCGGTCCGCCCGCGGATGATGCGATAGCTGCGCTCGTCGAGCGCCACCACCCGCAGGCTGCCGCGGCCGCAGCGACGGCCCCCGACAGTCAGCGCGACCTCCAGCCGCGCGCCGTACCGGCGGGGCGGGCGGCGGTCGGTCCACTGCCAGCGTGCCTCCAACTCCACCGGCATCGGCCGGCCGCCCACGCACAGAGCGCCCGGGTCGGTGATCTCGAAGTCCATGTCGTACCCCACGAACCGGTGGCCGAGCGGGACTTCGTAGTGCCAGTGGGCGACGTAGACGAGCGCCTGTCTGATCGTCTCGGCGAACAGCAGGGGGTCGCTTCTGCGCTGGGCGTCGGGGTGGTAGAGCGCGTGGTCACGGGGCCACTGGCTGCCGACCAGGAAGTGGTCCTCGCCGAGCACCACCGCGTCGGTGACGAAGACCTCTGCCACGGCGGCCCGGTGCACGAGCCGACGGGCCACGGTCCGCTCGAAGTCGAGTCCCGGATCCGCACGGACGGGGTGGTCGGGATTCTCTCTCCGAAGCCGGCCCTGATACATCGTCTCTCCCCCTAGAACTCGGGGCAGGCCGACACAGCCTGTCCCCAGAACACCAAATATACCTTCGAGAAGGTTTCCTCAAAAGAGTGTAAAGGGATCACGATGGAAATGGCCGATGAAGCCTTCGGCGTTCAACTCCCGCCGCACAGCAGGGCGCTCAAGCAGGAGCGCGCGGTACGGTCGAGGAAGGTCATCCTCACGGCCGCCGCCCAGGCGTTCGCCGCCAAGGGCTATCCAGCGGTGACCATCCTGGACGTGGCCGAGGCGGCCGGGATGACCAAGGGCGCCGTTTACTTCCACTACGAGAACAAGGACGCCCTTGCGCTCGCTGTGACCGAGCAGTTCTACGGCCGGATCGGGGAGATCGCCGAGACCGTGGAGGAGTTGGCTCTCCCTCCGCTCGGCTCCGTCGCCGAACTGCTGCTCCGCACGGCGACGGCGTTCCGGGACGAGACGGTCATCCAGGCCGGAGCACGGCTGCAACTGGAACGGCAGATGATCGGCGTCCGGCTCCCGCTGCCGTACGAGGCGTACACCCGGCTGATCGCCTCGTGGCTGGCAAGGGACCGGGAAGCGGGCACGGGGGACGACCTGCCGGCGCCCGAGACCCTCGCCACCGTCCTGGTCTCCGCCTTCTTCGGCGCCCAGCACATCTCGTGGGTGCTCGACGATCGGGCGGACCTGGTGGAGCGCACCACCGACCTGGTACGGACGATCATTCCGTCGGCGGAGAAGGACATGGGCCGATGTCCCTCCGCGCCCCGACCCAGGTGAGGAACAGGAAGACCCGAACCCGCAGGCTGGTTCTCACCTTTCCTGGGAATCAGTCCAGTTGAGTGTCGTGCGCGCCTGGCGCACCGCTTCCTCCACGCCGAGCCGCGCCCCTTGCTCGAACGCCTCCGTGAAGGCCGGCCGGCCCAGCATCGCCCGTGCGGCCGTCGTGACACGGTCGACGTCACCGCGCTCGGCGGGCGGCAGCGGGGCGCCCACCTCCCGACGGGCCGCGTCCGCCGCTCCGAGCAGCAGCGCGGCGCACCCGGCGCCAGGCGCACCCCCCTGCAGTGCCGCCGCGCCCGCGAGCCCCTCCAGGGACAGGGCCAGCGCGCGCGGCTCACCGAGGGAGCGGGCGACATCCAGTCCGCGCAGGTGATGGCGGACGCACTGGTCGGCGTCGCCGCGGAGTTCGGCGATGAAACCGAGCTCGGCCAGGAGCAGATGGTCGCCCGCTTCCGAGGAGATGTCGGCGAAGCCGTCGCGGATGTGCAGTAGGTGAGTCTCGGCGGCGTCGAGGTCGCCGGAGCGGCGCGCCCCGAGCGCCAGGCCCATCTCGGAGTGGATCTCGCCGTACTTGTAACCCTGTTCGGCGGCGATACGGCGTGCCTGCTCGTGCAGGCTGCGAGCCTGGTCCCAGTCGCGAGCGAGCAGGGCGAGCCGGCCGAGCCCGGACAGCCGCGCCGACACCTCGGCCTCCAGGCCCAGTTCCCGCGCCAGGCGCAGCCCTTCCCGTTGCAGGCGGGCCGCCTCGGCGTACTCGCCCTTGATCTCGGCGAGCGCGGCGAGCGGCGACACGGTCTGCAACTCGCCCCAGCGGTCGCCCACTTCACCGAAGAGCTCGGCGCTGCGCATACCGTCCCGGCCGAGGGCGTCAAGGTCGCCGCGGACCAGGGCGAGCGCGGCGCGCAGGCCGAGCGCGGCGGCGGTGCCCCACTGCTCGCCCGCGCTGTCGAAGAGGTCGAGTGCCCGCGCGTTCAGCTCGGCGCTCGCAGTCACCTCGCCCGCGCTGAACAGGCCGTACGCACCCAGCCACAGGGCACGGGCCCGGCGTACCGGGTCAGGGACGGCGTCGGCCGTCGCGGGGCTCGCCGCCTCGGTGTGGTCTCCGGTGAGGAGGGCGAACGCGGCGTGCAGCAGGGCGAGTTCGGGGGCGTCGGGAGCGGCGGCCAGGACGGCCGACAGGCTACGGCGCGCCTCGGTGAGCCGGCCGCGCAGCAGCCACCACCAGGACAGGGCGGTGGCCAGTCGTACGGCCTCGTCGGCCTGCCCGGCGGCGGCGCGGCGCACTGCCTCGTCGAGCGCGGCGCGCAGATTGCCGGCCTCCGCGTCCAGGCGGGCGAGCCAGGAGCGCTGGCCCGCGCAGCGCAGCCGGGACTCGGCGCGTTCGGCGAGCGCGAGGTAGTGGCGCAGATGGCGATCGCGTACGGCGGTGAGGTCCTGCATCTCGTCCAGCCGCTCCGTGGCGTACGCGGCGACGGACTCCAGAAGCCGGTAGCGGGGCCCGACCGGGCCCTCGACGACGACCACGAAGGACCGGTCGACGAGCCGCGTCACGAGGTCGAGCACCTCCTCGTGTGCCACACCGTCGCCCGCGCACACCGCTTCGGCGGCGGCCAGGTCGCAGCCGTCGCTGTGCACGGCGAGCCGGCGCAGCACGATGCGTTCGGGTGCGCTGAGCAGTTCCCAGCTCCAGTCGATCATCGCCCGCAGGGTCTGCTGCCGGACGGGCGCACCCCGCTGCCCGGCGGTCAGGAGCCGGAACCGGTCGCCGAGCCGGGCCGCCAACTCCTGCACTCCCAGGGCGCGTACCCGGGTCGCGGCCAGCTCCAGGGCGAGCGGGATGCCGTCCAGCCGGCGGCAGATCTCGGCGACAGCGGCACGGTCGGCCGGGTCGGAGGCCTCCGGCTCACCGGGGAAGCCGGGGGCGGAGGCGGCGGCTCGCTCGGTGAACAGCCGTACGGCGTCGCCGGTGGGCAGCGGCTCGACGAGGAACACGGCCTCGCCCGCCAGGCCGAGCGGTTCCTGGCTGGTCACCAGGGTCCGCACCCCGGGGGCGGTGCGTAGCAGCAGCTCGGTGAGTTCGGCGGCGGCGTCGACGACGTGCTCGCAGTTGTCCAGGACCAGCAGGGTACGGCGGTCCCGCAGGACGGCAGCGAGCCGGTGAGCCGGGGACGGGGACGGCGCTCCGGTGCCCGGCAGGGCGGACGGGGCGTCGTCGCGGACGCCGAGTACGGAGGCGACGACCTGGGCGAGGTCGGCGGCGGTGCCGGCCCGGACGCCGGAGAACTCCACCAGCCAGACACCATCGGGCAGTTTCTCCGCCGTCATCGACGCGGCCGCGGCCACTGCGAGGCGCGTCTTGCCGACACCGCCCGGGCCGGTGAGGGTCACCAGGCGGGCGGAGCCGAGGAGTTGGGCGAGGCGGGTCAGGGCGTCGGTGCGACCGACGAGGGGGGTGAGGGGGGCGGGGAGGTTCGAAGGGGGGGTTCTGGGGGGGGGAGTCGGGATCGCCCGGACCGTGGTGGAGGGCGTCGCGAAGGTGGTCGGGGTGGAACCGGACGCGGTCGCTGACGTGCCGGGTGCCGTTGGCGGCGTGGTGGTGAACGTCTGTCCCAGCTCCGGGTCCTGGCGCAGCACCGCCTGGTGGAGGGCGCCGAGGGCGGGACTGGGGTCCAGGCCGAGTTCTTCGGCGAGGTGGGCGCGCAGGGCCTCGTACGAGGCGAGAGCCTCGCTCTGGCGGCCGGCCAGGTAGAGCGCCCGGATCTGGAGGGCGCGCAGGCGTTCCCGTAGGGGATGCCGGGCCACCAGGTCGGCCAGTTCGCCGGCGAGCAGGACGTGGTCCCCCGCCTCCAGACGGGCTTCGGCCTGCTCCTCGAGCACGGACAGTCTCTGCTCGGCGAGGCGCCGCGCGGCCCCCCGTGCGAACTCCTCGTCCGCGAAGTCGGCGTAGGCCGGTCCCCGCCACAGGTCGAGGGCCTCGGTGAGCAGCGCGGCCCTGGCGCGGGGGTCGCGGACGGGGCGGGCCTCGGCGACGAGGGCGTGAAAGCGGTCGGCGTCGACCTCGTCGGAGGCGGGGTCGAGCCGCAGGCGGTAGCCCGGTGCCTGTCGTACGACGCGGTCCCGGCCGAGAACCCGGCGCAGTTGGGAGACCTTGGCCTGGAGCGCGCCGCTCGGCTTGCCCGGCGGTGCGTCGCCCCACAGGTCGTGGACGAGGCGGTCGGCGGAGACCGGCTTCCCGTCGTGCGCGAGCAGATCCGCGAGCAGGGCCCGGACCTTGAGTTCGGGGACCGCGACCGTCTCCCCCTCGTCGTCCCACACCACAAGTGGCCCGAGCACCCCAAACCGCATGCGAGCAACCGTACAGGTCCGGGGCGGCGGGCCGAGTCCGGGCGGGATCCGTCGGAGCGGCCCGGGGCGGCGACCGTCAGCGAACCGTCAGCGGCCCCGAAGTCCCTCCGAAGCGCCGGCGCGCACAGTCGTCGCCGTCGGATGCCGCGGTGCGTCCGGCAGCGGCGCCATGAGGAGGGAGCGGTAGGCATGGCCAGGTACGCGGGCAGAAGGGCCGTGGTCGTCGGGCAGACCACCGGGATCGGGCTGGCCATCGCCAAGCGGCTCGTGGAGGGCGGCGCCCACGTGCTGCTGACCGCGCGTACCGCGCAAGAGCGGGACCAGGCGGGCGTCGAGTTGGGCTCCGCGGCCCGTGTGGTCGCACCGGACACCGTCGAGGCCGCTCTCGGGCCCGTCGGCGGCATCGACCTCGTCTTCGCCGACGCCGTACCGACGGCGCGTCCGCTCCTTGCGTACCTCGTGGACCACGGCGCGGTCGTGCTCACCGCTCCCGCCCCGACCCCGGCCTCCGTGCGCGCGCTCGCCGCCGAACTCATCGCCCGCGGCATCCGCGTGAACGCCGTCGCCCCGAGCTGTATCGAGGCGTCGGCCGACGACACGGCCCCTCTGCCTCCGCTGGGCCGGCTCGGCTCCGCCGAGGAGGTGGCACGTGCCGCCCTCTTCCTCGCCACGGACGCCACGTTCACGACGGGCGTCCGGCTCCCGGTCGACGGCGGCCTCGGCCACCCGTAGCCGGCTGTCCCGGAGGACCCACGGCACCCGCCGCGATCCACCACGTCCCGAAAGATCCGGAGATCACCACATGAGTACCTCACCAGACACCGCCGCCGCCCCCGGAAAGGGCAGCCGAGCCGCACCCGACGTCAAGGACGGGAGCGAGGAGCGACAGAAGCTCCCGCTCTTCGCCCTGTTGGCCCTCGCCACGGCCGTCTTCATCACCAGCCTCACCGAGACGCTCCCGGCGGGCCTGCTCCCCGCGATGAGCAACGACCTGCATGTGAGCCAGTCGGCGACCGGCCAGACGGTGACGATCTACGCGATCGGCACCGCCCTGACCGCGATCCCGCTGACCGCGGCCACCTCGGCCTGGCGGCGCAAGGCGCTGCTGCTGACCGCCATGGCGGGCTTCGCCGTGGCCAACACCGTCACGGCCGTGTCGTCGGTCTACGGCGTGACGATGGTGGCGCGATTCGTCGCGGGTGTCGCCGCCGGCCTGGCCTGGGCGCTGCTCGCCGGGTACGCGCGGCGTATGGCACCCGTCCCGTTGCAGGGCAAGGCGATCGCCGTCGCCATGGCCGGTATTCCGGTGGCGCTCTCGCTCGGTGTGCCGGCCGGCACCTTCCTCGGCCAGACGGTCGGCTGGCGCACGGCGTTCCTGGCCATGACGGGCCTCACCGTCATCCTTCTGCTGTGGATCGTCGCCGCCGTACCGGACTACCCGGGTCAGGAGCGTGGTGAGCGCCCGAAGATGCTGGGCGCGCTGCGGGTCCCGGGTGTGGCCCCGGTCCTGTTCGTCACGCTGGTCTTCGTCTTGGCGCATACCGTCCTCTACGCGTACATCGCCACGTTCCTGGAGGACCTGGGCATGGGCGGCCGCACCGACCTGGTGCTGCTGGTGTTCGGTGCCGCTTCGCTGGTCAGCATCTGGATCGTGGGCGCCCAGATCCACCGCCGGCTGCGCGCGCTGACCATCGCCAGCACCCTGTTGGTCGCCGTGTCCGCGGCGCTGCTGGCGGTGGTCTCCGACAACACCGCCCTCGTGTACGTCGCCGCCCTGCTGTGGGGCCTCGGCTGGGGCGGTGTGCCGACGCTGCTGCAGACCGCCGTGGGCGACGCCGGCGGGGACTCCGCCGACGCGGCCCAGGCGATGCTCGTCACGCTGTGGAACGTCGCCATGGCGGGCGGCGGCATCATCGGAGGCATTCTGCTCGGCGTGATCGGCAGCGAGTCCTTCCCCTGGACCATGCTGCTGCTCCTGCTGCCGGTGCTCGGGGTCGTCGTACTCGCCCGCAGCCACGGCTTCCCGGCGAAGCGGCCCGGCGCGTAAGCCGCCGCACGGCCCTCGAACGTCCTCCCGTCACGGGGGAGTTCGGGGGCCGTCCCGCCAAGGTCCGGGCGTCCTCGCGCCGCCGGTCAGGCCGAGCGGTGAGCGGGTGCTGCCGGAGCGTGAGGTGCTCACGCGTGACGAGGCGCTGCTGGCGTCCCTCGACCCGGCGGACCGCGAGGTGTTCGCATCGATCGCGGTGCACCAGGACGAGGCCGGCTGGACCGCGTTCCGCGACCATGTGCTGCCCGGGATCCGCGCGCATCACCGCGAGGACGCGGCCGCGCTGCTGAAGGCGTACATGCTGACCCAGACCCCGGAGGCACGGTTCGGCACGCACGCCGGGCCGCATCTGCTGGTGACGGGGCGGCAGGACCATCTGGTGGGCCGGCGGGACCAGTGGGAACTGCTGGAGCACTACCCGCGCATGACTTACGCCGCGGTGGACGGCGCCGGCCACAACGTCCATCTCGACCGACCCGCCATCGTGCAGGGCCTGTCGGGCGACTGGCTGGACTCCCTGACGGCCGACGTGAGCCGCTGACCCGCCCCTCGACGCCACCCGTCGACGGGCCCCTGAACGGCCGCCGAAGGTACATCCCCCGGCCTTCGGCGGCCACCGTCCCGTTGTTCACGAACTGTTGACGCTCGTACCCGGGCCCTCTTGCTGCGCTCCAAGAACCCGCCTGTGCAGGCGGGTTGCCTCGCGTGTGCCTTCCGTCACATCTCCCGGGCCGCTCTTCTCCCTGGTCAGCGGGCGAAGTCGCGAAGTAGCCGATCAGCTCATAAATTTTTCCTTCGAGACGGTATTTTTATGGCCGCGAGGATTCCGTACACCTGTGTGGGCGTGGGCAATCTACGACAAGGGGGCGTGACGTCAGATGTCGTCAGGAGAGATACGAGCGGCTGACACGAGTCAGAGGACACGCGGAGCACAGACGTTCCTTGAGGACATCTTCAGACCGCTGCACCGGGCGGAACAACGCCGGTGGGCCCGGACGTATCTGCGGGGCCTGCTGCACACCACCGGCCGCAAGACCCCGCGGCGGATGGCACAGGCCGACGCACTGCCCGCGGCCGCGGCGCAGGGCCTGCACCAGTTCATCAACGCGAGCCCCTGGGACTGGGAGCCGGTCCGCCGCCGGCTCGCCCTGCGGGTCGCCGCGAGCACCACGCCGTACGCCTGGACCGTCGCCGAACTCACCATCCCCAAGCGCGGCGAGCACTCGGTGGGCGTGCACCGCCGCCTGGATCCCGTGACCGGACTCGCCGTCAACTGCCAGCGGGCGATCGGGCTCTTCCTGGCCGCGGGCACCCACTGCTTCCCCGTGGACTGGAGTCTGGTGCTGGACGAGGCCTGGGGCCGGGACCAGCAGCGCAGACTCCGGGCACGTGTCCCGGAGGCCGAGACCGCGCGCCCCGTCGGCGGTCATGTCCTCGACCTCGCCGCCGGGGTCGTCGCCCAACCGCGGCTGCCCGACGTGCCCTGGGTGCTCGATCTGACGCGGTGCGACGACGCGACCGGCGTACTGGCGGGGCTCGCCCGGCAGCGGCTCGACATCGTCTGCGAGGTCGACCCGGGCCAGGTCGTGTTCTCCGGGGACCGCTTCCCCACTGTGATCACCGTCAGCGAGCTGATGGAGGGCCGGTACGCCCGTCAGCAGCAGGCGATCATGCGTCAGGCCGCGGACGGCGCGACCGTGGCGATCCCGATCCACACCTACGCCAGCACGGTACGGCTGCCCCGGCGCAGCACCGGCCGGGACGACGGCTCGGTCGGATACCGCATCCTCCAGCACCCCGCCACAGACGGACGCCGGTCCGCCCGGTACTGGATCAGCAGCCTCACGGACCGGTCCGTGGAGGCCGTCATGGCGCCGGTGCGCAGCCGCGCCGCCGTGCGGACCGCCGTCGCCGCATTGCAGGAACGCTTCGGCGTGCTCGACTTCGAAGGCCGCTCCTTCCCTGGCTGGCACCACCACATGACCATGGCCTCGGCCGCGTACGCCTTCCGGCATCTCCCCGACCGGTCGGCCCTCACCCCCTTGGCCCCGGCGCCCGCCGCACCGGCCGAAGCCGCGAGCTGACGCGGCGCGAAGAGGAAGGCCCCCACGTGAGCAACGTACTCGTGGTGGAGCAGGATGCCTCCACCGCCGAATCCATGGTGCGCGATCTGCGCCGGCAAGGACACACCGCCCTCAGCGTCGACACGGGCGCACGGGCAATGCGCCTGTACCGCGACGCCGATCTCGTCCTGCTCTCCCTGGAACTGCCCGACATCGACGGACTGGAAGTGTGCCAGTCCTTACGGGCCGAGAGCGATATCCCCATGATCGCCTTCACCCGTCTCGACGAGGAACTGGAAAGGGTCCTGGCCCTCAAGGCGGGCGCGGACGACTGTGTCGCGAAAAGCTGGAGCTTCCGGGAAATCGGCGCCCGTATCGAGGCGGTGCTGCGCCGTACCCGAACTCGTGCAGGCGTTTCCGAGACCATTTCCCTGCACCCGCTCCACATTGATCCCCGCACCCGGGAAGTGCGCGTGCGGGACCGGCTCGTCGACGTGACGTCGAAGGAATTCGAGCTGCTTTACCTGCTGGCCGCGAATCCGGAAACCGTGGTGTCCCGGAAGGAGTTGATGGCGAGGGTCTGGGGCAGCAACTGGTCGCGTACCAGCCGCACCATCGACACACACGTGAGCAGTCTGCGGGGGAAACTCGGAGCCGGCGGATGGATCATCACAGTCCGCGGCGTCGGCTATCGCATGGGTCACGTCGGCTGACACGGCAGAGGCCCCGGACGTCACGTCGTCCGGGGCCTCTGTTGTGTCACGCCGCCTGCTCGTCCAGGCGTCGCAGCAGCGGATGGACGGCACCGGTGTCGTCGCCCACCGCGCGCCGGGCCCACCAGGCGGACGCCAGGTTCGAGGAGAACAGCGGACGGTCGGAATCCTCGCCGGCGAGTTCCGTGAGCGCGGCGAGGGTGCCCATGCCCGTGCCGGTGAACAGCAGTGCGCTGGCCTCGGCGAGCCGGCGCTCCCGTATGCGGCGCATTATCTCCCCCGTGGTCACCTGGTACGGGTCGAAGTTCTCGCTGCCGTCCGGGTTCCGCGCCGCCGGGACGAGGACGACGTCGTCCACCTTGAGCCCGGCCCGCTCCCAGAAGGCGCGGGAGGTGTCGGTGAGCCACGGCTGGTAGGGCGAGACCAGCGTCAGCCGAGTCACGCCGAGCACCTCGCACACCGCGAGAATCGCCTGCGTCGAGGACCCTACGGGATGGCCGACGCGCTCCGACAGTTCCTCGCACAGCGCGCGGTCGCCGTCCGGGTTCAGCAGGTAGTGCGAGGCACTGCAGGCCACTACGGACGCGTCGAGGCGCATGCCGCCGAAGTCGCCGAGGGTGTCGGGCAGTACGCGGTTGTACGTCTCCAGCATCTCCCTCAGCGCCACTCCGGGAGTCACCGGGAAACGCGCAGTGTACACATTCATCGCGGCGCCCACCAAATGATTGAACTCCGGTTCCGCCGTGGGGTTTTCCGGTGGGACGACGACTCCGAGCCTGGGCAATGAGAAAAGGTCCATACCGGCACGGTAGGACGTGCATCACGGCAACGGCAGTCCTCCTCGCGTGAAATGACTCCGGCCGGACATCGGCCTTGCACTTCCTTTCCTGCCTGACACTTCTTGACACTCCCCCACACAACCCTGACCTGAATCCCCTTGTCCCGTCCGGGAGTTCGGGAGAGCGTATGGACCACGGCCTGCCGAAACCCATGAGGAGTGGAAGGCAATGACCACAGAGCAAATCCCCGATGAAATACCGGCGCTGTCGGCACCGCCCCATATTTCCGATGCGACCCTGCGGGATTCCGCGCACATGGCCGGCGTCGAGTTCGGCCCGAAGGACGCCGCCACCATCGCCCGGCTGCTGGTGCGGACCGGCGTCGACCTGGTCGAGGTCGGCATGGTGTCCGGCCCCGGCTCGAAGGACGCCGATCTCGTGCTCGTCACGCACGAGGCCATCGGCCCCGAGCGCAGCATGACGCTCGTCGTCGTGCGCGACCGCCAGCAGGTCGCGAAGGCCCTCGACGAGGCCGAGCGGCTGGGCGTGCGGCACATCATGTACTCCATCCCCACCTCGGAGCAGCACGCCAAGCTGAAGCTGGGCTCGCCCAGCCCCAAGTTCCTCCAGACGCTGGCCCGTTCGGCGATCACCCAGGCCAAGGAGCGGGGCTTCCACGTCACGTTCAGCGGCGAGGACGGCGCCCGCACCCCCAAGGAGCGGCTCGTCCCCTATGTCACCGCGGGCTTCGAAGCCGGTGCCGACCGGTTCCGGCTCGCGGAGACCGTCGCGTATCTGTCGCCCTGGCAGATGGAGAAGGTGATCGCCGACCTCACCGCGATCGACGGCTCCGAGATCGAGATCCACTCGCACAACATGCTCGGCATGGCCGTCGCCAACTCCCTCGCCGCCGTGCGTGCGGGAGCGCGGTGGATCTCGGCGACCGTCGGCGGCATCGGCGAGCGCGGCGGCAACGCCCCGCTGGCCGAGCTGCTCACCTCGCTGCGCGTCATCCACGGCGACACCCGCTTCGACCTGGCCCATCTCACCGAACTGTCACGGGTCGCGCTCAAGGGCGCCGGCCTCGGCGAGGCGTTCCAGTCGGGGCCGACCACCCCGCACGCGTTCGCGTACGAGCTGCCGGGTCAGCTGAGCCATCCCGAGGCGTACGAGACGCTGCCCGCCGAACTCGTCGGCAACAGCCGCGAGCTGCGGGTCCGCAGCCGTCTCACCACCGCGCTCGTCAAGTGGGCCCTCGACGGCTCGGGCGTCTTCGTCGACGTCGACGCGTTCACGCCGTGGCTCGTGCGGCGGCAGGAGTTCGGCGGGGCCCCGCTGCTCGACCGGGACGCCATCCGCAAGGCCGCCATCGACTTCCAGGCCGCCTGACTCTCCCCTCCTCGATTCACCTGCACACACAAGGAGTTGACCATGCCCACCGCTACCCTCAACGGCATCTGCCCCGAATGCGAGACCGACCTGACGGTGCCGCCGATCGACCGGGGCGAGACCCTCTCGTGCCCCGAATGCATGCTCACGCTGCGCGTCGAAGGCGTCCAGGACGGCAGGCTGACCCTGCAGATGGTCGAGGTGCAGCTGCGCGACTGGGGGCAGTGAGATGCCCCGCAACGTCGCTCTCGTCGCGGACCGGATCAGCTGGGAGGAACGTGAGCTGATCAAGGCCGCACCGGAGTTCGGCCTCACCATTGAGTGGGTCAACGACGAGTCCCTGTGCCTCGGGCACCCGGACGCGCCGTCCGTGCGTGACTACGAAGCGCTGCTGCTGCGCAGCCGCAGCTACACACGCGGCGGCCTGATCGCCACCCTCGCCGAGGCGGCCGGAGTGCCGGTCCTCAACTCGGCCAGGGCGGTGCACGCCTGTGAGAACAAGGCGGTCCTGCGCACCGTGCTGCGCATTGCGGGCGTTCCCGTGCCGGACTACCGGCTCGCACTGTCCCGCAAGGACTTCACCAAGGCCCTCGATGAGCTGGAGCTCCCGCTGGTCCTCAAGCCGGTCTACGGCGGCATGGGCAAGCGGGTCACGCTGATCCGGGACGCCGACACCGCCCAGTCCGTTTACGACTACGTCGAGGACCTCGGGCACGCCTTCGAGCAGGCCTGCCTGGTCGAGCCGTACCTGGGCGGCGGCACCTCGGTGCGCTGCCTGGTCGTCGGGCACGAGCTGGTCGGCGCCGCCGAGTTCGCCTCCGGCGGCACGGACTGGCGCAACAACGCGGCGCTCGGCAACAGCAGCCGCGCCGTCGCCCACGACCCCGACGTGCTGAAGATCATCGACGGTGTGGTGGGCGAACTCGGCCCCGGCATCTACGGAGTCGACCTCTTCGCCACCCCCGACGGCTACGTCGTCAACGAGGTCAACCACGCCCCCGGTTTCCGGGCGGTGGCCTCGGCGACCGGGGCGGACATCCCGTCGGCCGTCGCCCGTTACGTCCAGGAGCTGATCGCATGATCCGCGCAGGAGTCGTCGGCGCCTCCGGGCTCGCCGGCGGCGATCTCATCCGACTGATCACCCAGCATCCCGACATGGAGCTGACCTTCCTCGGCGGCTCCTCGAACATCGGCCGCCGCCCGGCCGAGCTGCACCCGAACCTCCGCCTCGACCTGGGTCTGACGGTGCAGCCGGTCACCGAGGAGATCGCCGACCAGGTCGACGTCGTCTTCCTGGCCACCCCGGCACCGGTGTCGGCGGAGCTGGCCGCGCTCCTCGCGGACCGGGTGCCGGCCGTCGTGGACCTCAGCGGCGCCTTCCGCATCCGCACCCCGGAGCTGCACGACCGCTGGTACCCGAAGGTCAAGCGGCGCACGGATCTCGCCGACCGTTTCGTGTACGGCGTACCGGAGCTGGTCGGCGACCAGTTGACGGACGCCGCGCTCATCTCGCTGCCCGGCTGCTACGCCACCGCGATCACTCTGGGCCTCGCCCCGCTCACCCTCGGCCTCGGCCTCGACCTGAAGACCGTGGTGGTGGACGGCAAGAGCGGCTCCAGCGGCGGCGGGCTGCAACTGCGCACCCCCGACCTGCACCCGTTCCGCAGCGGCGCGATCGCCCCGTACTCCCCGACCGGGCACCGGCACGCCGCCGAGGTCGGTGACTTCCTGGAGCGTGGCAAGCCCGGCACGATCGGCTCGCTGACCATGTCGGCGTACGGCGTCTCGCATGTGCGCGGGCTACTGACCAGCTCGTACGTCTTCACGGACGACGCCGTCGACCAGCGGGAGCTGCAGCGGGCGTATGTGCGCTTCTACAAGGGGCACCGTTTCGTGCGGGTGCGCCGGCACGCCGAGACGCTGATCCCGGTGCCGGACCCGCAGGCCGTCCTGGGCTCCAACTACTGCGATGTGACGGTCCTGCACGACGAGGACGGCGACCGGATCGTCGTGCTCGCCGCCCTCGACAACCTGGTCAAGGGTGCGGCGGGGCAGGCCGTACAGGCCGCCAACATCCGCTTCGGACTGCCCGAGGAGACGGGCCTGACCATGCAGCCGGTGATGCCCGCATGAGCGAGACGACACCCGTGAGCACGCCCACCGTGGTGAAGCTGGGCGGCAGTTGCCTGGACGACCTGGCCGGTGGCTGGTGGGACGACCTCGCCCGGCACGGCCGGGAGCGGCCGCTGGTGCTGGTGCACGGCTGGTCCAAGCCGCTGAAGCAGCTCCGCCCCCGCTACAGCGAGCCGTCGGCGATCCTGCGCGACCGCTACGGGAACCAGAGCCGCTGGACGACCCCCGAGGTCATCGCCGACATCAAGACCGTCAGCGCCCGGCTGGGCGAGGACGTCCTCGGCCGCCTCGAACAGCGCGGCATCACGGCGGAGCGGCTGGTCGGCAGCGACGGACTGGTCGCCGCCGGCGAGGGCGAGCGCTGGTGGTGGCAGGACAAGCAGCTCGTCGAGCTGGAGAACCTCGTCGGCCCGATCACCAGGGTGGACCCGTCGGCACTGAAGAACCTCCAGCCGGGCCACGCCTACCTCGTCACCCCGCTGGCCAGGAACGCGGCGGGCAAGGAGGTCAACACCGACGCCGACCGGGCCGCCGCCGCGATCGCCGGCGCCACCGGTGCCGGCCATCTGGTGCTCGTCACCGATGTCGCCCATCTGCTGGTCGACGGGGAACCGGTGCGCCGGATCACCGCGAAGGCCGCGGCCGCCTTCCGCGACAAGGGCGCCACCGGCGGCATGCGCAAGAAGCTGCGGGCCGCCGGCGAGGCCCTGGACGCGGGTGTGGAGCACGTCGTCATCGGCAGCGCGGCCGTCACGGACCTGCTCGCCGCCCACACCGGCACCGTCATCACACGCACCTGAGGAGCAAGCACGTGGCGCACTCCCGTGTACTCGTCGTCAACAACGGAACGCTGTCACTGAAGCAGCTCCGCAAGCGGTTCGAGGAGCTGGGCTCGGACACCGAGGCGGTCGACGCGACGTCCGTGCCGGCCCGGCTCGACGGCCGCTACCAGGCGATCGTCCTGAGCGGCACCAAGGTGCGGGCCTACGACCGCGACCACTACAAGCCGCTCGTGGATCTCGTGATGGGCGCCGACGTCCCGGTCCTCGGGATCTGCGGCGGTATGCAGATCCTCGCGGTCGCGGCCGGCGGCAAGCTCGCCGAGGGCCCGCAGCGGGTCGGCGGCCACGAGGCGCAGGTCGACAAGTCCGAGCCGCTGTTCACCTACGTCAAGCCGACGGTGACCGTCTTCCACCGGCACACCCTCTACCTCCAAGAGGCCCCCGAGGGCTTCCGCTCCATCGGCCGCTCCAAGCACGCGCCCGTGGAGTTCCTGCGCTCCGACGACGGCCGGATCTTCGGCGCCCAGGCACATCTGGAGTTCCGCAGCGACGGCCTGGAGATCCTGCGCGGCTTCGCCCAGCTCTACCAGTGACATACGCACCTACCTAGCGAGGACTTGGCAATGAGTGAACTGGAAACCCCACAGGACCCCGCGTTCACGGTCCATCTGAACGGCAGCGGCGGCGCGCTCAAGGGCTGGGTGGTCGTCGACTCGCTGTACGACGGTCTGGCCATGGGCGGTGTGCGGATGACGCCCGGGGTCACCGAGGAGGAGGTGGCCGGCCTCGCCCGTGACATGACCCAGAAGTTCACGCTGGCCGGTCTGCCCATCGGCGGAGCCAAGGGCGGCATCGTCTCCGACGGCACCGACCGCGAGGAGACGTTCCGCACCTTCGGCCGTACCGTGAAGCCGCTGCTGCACGGCGGTATCCACCTCGGCATCGACATGGGCGTCACCCCGGCCGACCGGGCCGTGTTCTTCGCCGAGGCCGGCTACGACCCCCGCTACCGGCTGGGCGCCCCGGACATGCCGATCGACTGGCGCACCTACTACGAGCCGCTGATCGACTGCACCGGTCATGGTGTCGGCGTCGCCGCGGTCACCGCCCTGGAGGCGAGCGGCCGTACGAGCTCGGCCCGGGTCGTGGTGCAGGGCTTCGGCGCGGTGGGCCGGGCCGTCGCACGGTTCCTGGAGGACCGCGGGCATGTGATCGTGGGCGTCGCCGACGTGGACGGCACCATCAGCGCCGACCGGCTGCCGGTGGCCGATCTGGTCGCCGTCACCGACGAGTTCGGGCGCATCGACCGCTCCCGGCTGCCGCAGCACGTCACCGTCTCCGCCGAGCCGGACTCCTGGCTGGACGTCGACGCCGACCTGCTGGTCCTGGCGGCGCAGAAATACGCGCTGAACGCGGACAACGCGCACCGGCTGCGGGCCAGACTGGTGGTCGAGGGCGCCAACATCGCCTCCACCGCCGAGGCACGCGAGAAGGTGCAGGCCTCGGGTGCCTCCCTGGTCCCGGGTGTGATCGCCAACATCGGGGGCGCCGGCTCGGCCGCCCTGGCCGTCACCCGGGTCGTGCCCTTCGACCTGGCGGCCGAGGCCCGCAAGGCGTGGGTCTTCGACTGGGTCGGTGACTGTGTGCGCCGCAACACCAGGGACCTGCTGGAGATCGCCGCCGGACGTGCGGGCGACCCACTGCCCGAACTGCTCCACGTCCGCGGGAAGGAGCGCCGATGACCACGGCGGCCACCACCGACCCGGCAGGGCACACCGATCTGGCGGCCCTGTCCGGCGAGGAGCGGGCGGCCGAGTACCGGCGCCGGGGTTGGTGGCGGGACGAGACCTTCCTCGACGACCTGCACCGCCAGGCACGGACCCGGCCGCACAAACTCGCCGTCGCGGGCCGCCGGATCGCCGAGTCCCGCACGGACACCCTCGACTACGCCGAACTGGCCCGGCTCACCGACCGGTTCGCGCTGGCGCTGCTGGACCTCGGCGTGCGGCGGGGCGACTTCGTCGCCGTCCAGCTCCCCAACCGGTGGGAGATGGTGGCGCTGATGTTCGCCTCCCTGCGGGTCGGCGCGGTCATCTGTCCGATCTCGCCGATCTGCCCCGAGGACGAGCTGCGCCACCGCCTCGGCCTCACCGAGGCGCGGGTGTGCGTCACGCTCCCCGACTGGTCGGGCACCCCGCTCGCGGAGATCGTCACCAAGCTCAAGGACGAACTCCCCTCCCTCGACCATGTGCTGGTGGTTGACGGGCCGGCCCCCGAGGGCGCGCTGTCGTTCCACGACCGCTTCGTGGCCACGGCCCGCGAGGAGGGGCGGGCCGGCGAGCTTGACGGCCTGGCGCTCACGGCCGACGAGCCGTTCGTCGTCCTGTTCACCTCCGGCACCACGGGCGAGTCCAAGGGCGTGCTGCACAGCCAGAACACCGTCCACTCGGCGGTACGCGGCTATGTGGACGCCTTCGGGCTCGGTGACGACTGGGTCGCCGCGGTGTCCACGCCGCTCGTCCACTACTCGGGCTTCGCGCAGGGCGTCCTCGCGGGAGTCATGCTCGGCGGCACGGTGGCCTTCCAGGACATCCGCAGGAACGAGGCGCTGCTGGACCTGGTGGAGCGCTACGGCGCCACGCTGCTGTACGGGCCGCCCGCCACGCTCGCCGACGTGGCCGCCTCGCAGCGGGCGGAGAAGCGGGACACGGCGTCGCTGCGGCACGTGGTGATCGGCTCCGCGCCGGTCCTCGCGGAGCTGGCCCACGAGGTCCACGACGCCCTGGGCGCCCGCGCGCACTCCCTGTGGGGCATGTCGGAGAACGGCCCGGTGACCATGACACGGCCGACGGACCCCGCCGATTGGGCGGCGCACAGCAACGGCCGCGCCATCGACGCCATGGAGACCCGTATCGACCCTTCGGGTATCGACGGCGAGAGCGACTTCGTGGGCCGGCTGAAGGTGCGCGGCGCGTCACTGGCGCTCGGCTACTACCGGCGCGAGGAGGCGTTCGCGGCGGAGCTGGGCGCGGACGGCTGGTTCGACACCGGGGACCTCGCGCGGGACGACGGCCGGGGCGGCATCCGCATCATCGGCCGGGCCCGCGACGCGATCGTCCGCGACGGCCTGGTGGCGCCGATGACGGAGTCGGAGGCCATGATCGGCAGCCATCCGAAGGCGGTCGAGGCCGCGGTGGTGGGTCTGCCGTCGGCGACGCACCCCGGCGGGACCGCGATCTGCGCGGCGGTGGTCCCGGCCGACGGCGAGGAACCGTCCCTCGACGACATCCGCGCCCATCTGCGGGAGTCGGGCCAGGACACCCGCTTCCTGCCCGACCGCCTTGAGCTGCTGCCCGCGCTCCCCAAGACGCTGACCGGCAAGGTCCGCAAGGCGGAGCTGCGGCAACGGTTCTCCGCGCCGTCGGTCTGACCCGCCCCCTCTCCCCCACCCCGTTGGAGCCTCACATGCCCGAACCCGCACCGGTCTCCATGTCGGCGACCCTCGCCGCCGACGAGGCCATGGCCCGCCGGCGTCGCGCCGGGGAGCAAGTGCTGTCGATGACCAGTGGTGAGATCGGCCTGCCCGTGCACCCCGCCCTGCGGGAGCGGCTCGCCGCCGCGGTGGGCGAGAACGCGTACGGCCCCGTGCCCGGCAGCGAGGCACTGCGGGAAGCCGCCGCCGGTTACTGGGGGCGGCGTGGGCTCGGCACCGACCCCGGGCTCGTGGTCGCCGGTCCGGGCAGCAAGCCGCTGCTGTTCGCCGTGCTGCTGGCCATCGGCGGCGACGTGGTCGTGCCCGTGCCGAGCTGGGTGAGCTATGCCGCGCAGGCCCGGCTCGCCGGGGCCCGCCCCATCTCCGTACCGACTCTGCCGGGCGAGGGCGGCGTCCCGGAGCCGGAGCGGCTGCGTGAGGCGGTCACCGTGGCACGCGCCGCCGGGCAGGACCCGCGGTCCGTGGTGGTGACGGTGCCGGACAACCCGACCGGCACCGTCGCCTCGCCCGCCACGGTACGCCGGCTGGCCGCCATGGCCCGGGAGTTGGACCTGGTCATCGTGTCCGACGAGATCTACTGCGACCTCGTGTACGACACCTCCGCCCCCGCCGAGTCCCCCGCCCTGCACGCCCCCGAACGCACCGTGGTCACCACCGGCCTGACCAAGAACCTGGCGCTCGGCGGCTGGCGCACCGGTGTCGCCCGGCTGCCCGACGGCGACCTCGGGCGGGCGCTGTACGACCGGCTCGTGTCAATCGCCAGCCAGATCTGGTCGAGCCCGCCGGCCCCCGTGCAGACGGCGGCCGCGTACGCCTTCGGCGAGCCCCCGGAGATCACCGAGCACATCGCGGCGAGCCGTCGACTGCACGAGGCGGTGGTGCGGGCGGTCGCAGACCGCTTCACCGCGGCCGGCTCGACCCTGGCCCCGGTCCGGGCCACCAGCTACCTCTACCCGGACTTCGAGCCGCTACGGGACCGTCTGGCCCGTACGCACGGCGTCCACGACGGCGACGACCTGGCCCGCTTCCTGACCGAGCGCCACGGCCTCGGCGTACTCCCCGCGAGCGCCTTCGGCGAGTCCCGGCACGCGCTGCGCGTCCGGGCCGCCACCAGCCGCCTCTACGGCGACACCGTGGAGCAGCGCTGGGCGGCCCTCGCGGCCCCGAACCCCCTCGAACTGCCCTGGATCCGGGAGGCGGTGGACCGCGTCGACACGGTCCTGACCGACCTCACCGGCACCCCCGTAGCCCTCTGATCCCGACCAGCCCAGGAGATTTTCACCATGTCCGACCCCATCCTCTTCGAAGCCCTCTACCAGGGCGAACGTCACGTCGGCTTCGGCCTTCCCGAGCCAGGCGCCCGGCAGACCCTGTACCGGGTGGCCGACGGACGGCTCGCGGCGGCCTTCATCGCCACCGACGGCTCCGCGGACGCGGTCCGGACGGCCGTCACCGAAGGCGCCGAGACCGTCACCGTCACCGCCGGCGACCCGGACGTACGGCCACTGCCCCCGCTGCTGCCGACGGCCACCGGAAACGCCCTCCTCAGCGGCTTCATGGGCACGCACAAGAAGAAGTGGGGCGGCAAGACCGCCCCGGAGGGCGAGTTCACACCGCCCAAGTGGTTCTTCAAGGGCTTCGGCGACTGGGTGCGGCTGCCCGGCGAGACGCTGAACGTGCCCGCGAACCCGGTCGCCCTCATCGAGGAGCCCGAGGTGGCCCTCGTCTACGTCAACGACGCCGACGGCACCCCGCACTACGCGGGCTACACCTTCGGCAACGACCTGTGCGACATCGGCCTGCACCGCCAGGACCCCGGCTACAACCCGTACTGCAAGCTGTGCGACACCGCCCTTGCGCCCTGGCTGTTCCTCGGCGAGCCGCCGGCCTCCGTGACCGGCCGGGTCACCATCGAGCGGGATGGCGCGACCGCCTGGGAAGGCAGCTTCGACTGCGGCGACGACGCCCTGTACTTCCGGATGCGGGACATGGCGGAGCACCTGTTCTCGTTCCCCGCGGTGCGCCGGCCCGGCCTGGTCAACTACGTCCTCCTCGGCGCCGACGAGGCCAGCTTCCACGACGGTTTCCGCATCGCCGACGGCGACCGCATCGCCATCGACGTCAAGAGCCACGGCGTGGCCTTCGACAACGCGGTCAGGTACGTCTCCCCCGCTCCCCTCGCCTGAGAGGCAGGCTCCATGGCCGCCGTCGCCCGAAAGCAGCTGCACCTCGCGGCGCAGCTGCCCGCCATCCACAACGTGACCGTGTGGTCGGACCCGCGGTCCCGGAGCCAGATCGCCATCGACTCCTTCGTACGGCTCGCGCAGACCGCCGAACGCGGCAGGTTCGACTTCTTCTTCCTCGCCGAGGGACTGCGGCTGCGCGAGCACAAGGGCGAGTTCTACGACCTCGACGTCGTGGGCCGCCCTGAGAACCTGACGGTGCTCGCCGCGCTGGCCGCCGTCACGTCCCGGCTGGGGCTCGCCGCCACCGTCAACGCCACCTTCAACGAGCCGTACGAGGTGGCGCGCAGGCTCGCGACCCTGGACCACCTCAGCGGCGGGCGCGCAGCCTGGAACGTGGTCACCAGCTTCGACGCGTTCACCGGTGAGAACTTCCGCAGGGGCGGCTTCCTCGCGGAGGCCGACCGCTACTCCCGCGCCGCCGAATTCCTGCACACGGCACGGCGGTTGTGGGACAGCTGGGCGGACGACGCGGTGCGCGCGGACGTGCGGACGTGCGGACGGGGGAGTTCGTCCGCTCCGGCGCCGGTGCGTTCGCACACCAGGGGCGGCACTTCGACATCGCGGGCCGGTTCACCACGCCGCGCGGCCCGCAGGGGCACCCGGTGGTCATCCAGGCCGGGGAGTCCGACGCGGGACGGGAGTTCGCCGCGGCCGACGCCGACGTCATCTTCAGCAAGTACAACCGGCTGGACGAGGCCCGCGCCTTCTACCGGGACGTCAAGGGACGCCTGGCCCGGCACGGCCGCTCTCCCGACGAGCTGAAGGTCATCCCCACCGCCACCGTGGTCGTCGCCGACACCGACGAGGAGGCCGCGGCGTACGCCGACGAGATCACCCGCGCCCAGGTGAGTCCACAGACAGCGATCGCCCACCTGGAGGCGGTGTGGGGCCGCGACCTGTCGGTGTACGACCCGGACGGGCCGCTGCCGGACGTCGATCCGGAACCCGACTCCCTGATCCTGAAAGGGCATTCGGTGTTCCGCAAGGGCCGTGCGGAGACGGCACGCAAGTGGCGTGAGCTCGCCGAGGAGCGCGGTCTGAGCATCCGTGAACTGGTCATCGAGGTCCACGGCGGCCAGACCTTCGTCGGCGGCCCGCGCACCGTCGCCGACGCCATCGACCACTTCGTGCAGACGGACGGGGCCGACGGTTTCGTCCTCGTCCCGCATCTGACGCCCGGCGGCCTCGACGATCTGGTCGACCGGGTGGTGCCGCTCCTTCAGGAGAGAGGCGTCTTCCGCGAGGACTACACGGGGACGACACTCCGGGACCACCTCGGTCTGCGCCCCCGCACACCCGTGAAGGAGGACGCGTGACCGGCACCCCTCTGCACCTCGCCGTCGCCCTGGACGGCGCGGGCTGGCATCCGGCGGCCTGGCGTGACGAGCACGCCAGGCCGGACGAGCTGTTCACCGCCGGATACTGGGCGGACCTGGTGGCCGAGGCCGAGCGGAGCCTCGTCGACTTCGTCACCCTGGAGGACGCCCTGGGCCCGCAGTCCGCCGCCTTCCACCGGCCCGACGACCGCGTCGACCAGGTCAGGGGGTATCTCGACGTGTTGCTGCTCGCGGCCCGCCTCGCCCCGCTGACCACGCGCATCGGCCTGGTCCCGACCACTAAGGTGGACCGGTGGTTGGCAACTCTCTTCATCCGCCCCCCCTCGTCCCCCAGCAGACACAGCAGAAGTCCCCGCGGGAAAGTTTGCAGGAAAGTCCGTGGGAAACGGAGCAGCCGACCCGTACGACCAGACAGCTCACGTACATCGCGGCCGCCCGTCTCCTGCCGTCCTTCTGCATCCTCGCCTCACACCTGTCCTTCGAGAAGGTCTTCAAGGACCCGGGCGTCCAGGACGTGTACTACCGGATCTTCAATCCGTCCGGGTTCAACGCGGTGTCGTTCTTCATCGTGCTCAGCGGATTCATCCTGACCTGGATCTCCGCGAACCGGCCCCCGGACCGCGGCTTCGTGGCCCGGCGGCTGCTGCGCATCCTGCCCGTGCACTTCCTCACCTGGGCCGTGGTGGTGTGCGCGTTCGGCACCATGACGGGCGGCCGCAGCCCCTCGTGGTTCGCACCTGATCCCTTGCCCACGGCTGCGGCCAGCCGCCCGCCAGAGCAGTCCAGCACGACCACGCCGCCCCGCAGCAGCTCCGATCTGCGCTTATGGGACCTGCACAGAAAACGGACCCAGCGTCCAGGGCACCAATAGCCAGGACGAAGACCTCGCGCTCACTCCTACTCACACTTGCGTTCCGGTGCTGGCCCCCGCCGAGAATGCCAGGTCACAGGCCTGGAGTAGCGATTTCCGATGCGCACCCCTCGCGCTCCCCTCCCCCGACGGCGATCCCGCAAGCTGACCAACCATCAGGAGATCAACACGAAAGACCAGGTCAGAGGGCATCTGACCTGGTCCCGAGTGGAGCCGCCTTCGGGATTCGAACCCGAGACCTACGCATTACGAGACCATGAGTGATCATGTCGCCTCGTACCGGCTGATATTGCTTGATGCTGTTCTGCCTGATCAGAGCACGTGCAGCGTCCTGACCGGTGATGCCTCATGCCGCACCGTCCAAAGGCGTCCGGCCACCGGCTGGCCACCGAGGGCGTCATTGAGCAACGAAGCGAGGTGTGGGGGTCGAGTTGTAGGTGCCCTCCAACAAGCGACTTGCCAGCCTCCACCGACTCGCCCGTGTGTCCTGAGTCAGCGGCCCCACGGCCGCGCCGCCGTCAGTTCGAGCCGAAGACCTCGATGCCGCATTTCGCGGCACCGCTCCGTTCGATCCTTGCATCACTGGTGATCAGCGTTGCGGCGAGAGCCTCGGCCAGGGCGACGTACTGGGCATCGTAGGCGCTCAGGTTTCCATGGAGAGCCTGAACGCGATCCCAGAGGAAGAGCGTCTCGTGTCGGACGAGTTGGAGCTGCCGGTAGGCATCGACAGCCTTGGCCACTTCCCGCGCCGTGAGCTTGCCCCCTCTCCTCATGCCGAGGAGTGCGGACTGGATCCCGTAGTCGATGAGCGTGGGTACGGCGACGACATCGGCGGCACCCACCCGGGTGCGAACGGCAAGGCCGAGCGGGTCGTGGTTGGTGAGGAAGTGCACAAGGGCGGAGCAGTCCATGACGACCGTCTCGCTCACTTTCCAGTCCTGGCCTCGTCGATCGCGGCCAGCACGTCCTCCGTGCTGACGCTGGCCGTGGTCTCCCGGTTCAAGCGCGCCACCATCTCCGCCATGGTGGGCTTGGACGCCTCTCGCGCAATGAGATCGAGGAAGTAAGCCTGGAGGGACTTGCCTGCCTGGGCAGCACGAACCTTCAAGGTCTGGATCTGGTCATCCGGGACGTCCCGAATCGTCAGAGCAGTCATGACTGCAGTATAGCATCAACGCATGCAAAGCGCAGGCAATCAGGGAGTTGTAGCACCTCGCGGGCCAGCGAAGATCGCCCTCGCTCCCTCCACGTCGGCGCCCGGGAACCACAGGAGACCAGTGGGCAGGTCGGCCACAGGAGGTCCATCCAGGCGATGAAGGCACACTCGAAGTTCTTCGACAGCGCGCCCCGGGACCATCTGGTCAGGGCGGCGGAAGCGCACACCGGCCCAGGCTCCACCGACCGCGAACCCGCGTCAGCTCAACGGCGCCCCCTCGGCGACGCTACTTGATGCGCCCCGCCCCATTCGACTTGCCCGCCGTCGGGGCGCCGTCCGTCCGGCGTCCGCGCCCCTGCCGCTATCGCCGCACCGAGCTGCCGCGTCTCCTGTCCGGCTTCGCGGCCTGCGAGATCTGGGCATTCCCGGGCGACTCCGGCGCGCGGACCACGACCTGCGACAACGCGGTGGTCATTGCGGCCTTCCCTGCCGGACTCCGCTGCTCAGCCATTCGGATCCCTCCGGGCGGCGTTCCAGAAGGGGTAGATCGAGGATCCCGATCGCACCACCCGCAAGGCCCATGAGTTGTTGCTCCTCGTCGCAAGCGTCGACGGTTGCCTCCGCCGGCAGGCCGCTGATTCCATAACTCCGCCCCCCCGCCTGAAGGAGGGCGGCTCCCAGCCCGAAGGTTGCAGCCCAGCCCGAACCGACCCATTTCCGATCAGAAAGGACATATCACAGGCCAGGGAAGCGAATCCCCCACCGGCTGAAGGCGGTGGTCTCCCCCTCGCGCAGCACGTCGTCGACACGGCGGACAGCGGTGGCCGCCACAGCCGACCAGACCGCGCAGCGCGAGCTTGCCGACGAAGAACGACACATCGGCAGCTGCTGTGCTCACCGTGGGTCCGAGCAGTGCGCGGACGTCCTCGAAGCGCGCGAGCAGCACCGGCTCACCCTCCTCCCGCGGCTATGGACGACGCCTCCCGCTTGGGAACGTGAGGGTCCACTATCTCGGCGGCACAGGCCCAGGCGGCTTCGAACACCTGCGCCTCGGGGCGGCTCAGGCACCCTTCGGCGGCCTGGACACGGTCGGGATCGGCGAGCCGGACCGCGAGGTGCTCGGGGAGTGCCGACAGTGGTGGGGCCGCAATATCCGGACGAGTCCGGAGTACGTCGGCGAGGAGCTGGGCCGGCATATCGCACAGATGATCGGTGAGCACGGAGTTGAAACGGGTCACCCCGAGGTCCTCTTTCAGACCCCCACCCAGGCTCCTGTCCTGGCCGGCCGTACGCCCCGCACCGTCATGCCCCCCTGCGGCACCGGGCTCGGTAGCGCCGTGCGGTAGCGGGGCTGTTGGATAACGGACATGGCAGCAGTAGTGAACGAGAGAACCGTGAAGACGTCCACGACCAGCGAGTCCTTTAGCGCCGGCCAGCGACTGCGGGACGCGGACACGATCTCGGACACCGTGGCCGCCGACGGCGGTGCAAGCGGCTCGGTGACCACGGACAGTGGAACGTACGACGTCTGGGTGGGCGTGGTCGACCGCCGTCTGACCGGCGAATGCCACTGCGCGGATGCCAGTGCCGCCACGCTCTGCCCGCACGCGGTGGCACTTGCTCTCAACGCCATCGCCTGCGGTCTCCGCTGGGCGCCGGCTCCCGCGCGGGACGCGGACGCGGTCGATCCGCAGGGCGCGTACGGTCAGTTGACCGCGGCCGAGAAGGGGCAGGTACTCGAGGCCCTGCTCGCCGAGCGGCCTGGGCTGCGGGCGGACGTGGGGCGGCTGGCGGTCGCCCTCCTCGACGGCCCGGGCTCGGCGCGGCACGGCCGTACGCGGCGGGCGGGCACCGAAGGCCTGCGGCAGGAGACTGCGGTCATGGTCGAAGACGCCCTGCGGGAACTGGAGATCGAGGACCTGCGTACCGGGCACCAGCCGGGATTCGGATACGTCGACGTGCACGAAGCAGCGGGCAGCCTGGTGGAAGAAGCCCTCGAGCCGTACAAGCAGGACATCACCCGCCGCCTGGGCCTCGGGCTCACCGGTGCCGCCCGAGAGATCGCTTTGGGCCTGCTTGACGCACTCGCCGCCTGCGAGGGCGACTACGACGGCGACCAGGTCCTGAACTACGCGGGCGAGGACCTGGCTCATGCTTACGGCTGGGGCGTCCGTGAGCAGTTGCGGGCGGCGGGAGCGCCCCTGCCCGAGGACGAGTAGCCCGCTGCCCCTTGTCCGGCGGGTTGGTATGAGCGGTCGGACCAGCAGTACGTACCCGTGTGCCTCCTGCCGACGCTTGAAAAGCCGACCGAGCCAGGGCGTGGACGATGCGGAACTCGGTCATCCACCCCTCGCGAGGGGCCCATCATCCGCCTCCGGCAGATCTCGGCAACAGTCGCCGCCGAGATCCGTGACGGGGTGTTCTCGACGATGGGACGGCCGATACTGAAGCAGCGCGTCGTCGCCCACGCCCAGGAAAACCCGGCCGGCCGCGCGATTGTCTGGATGGCACCACTCTCATGCGAAATCCGCAAGGCTGACCGAGGAGCCATCAGCACGACCTCTGCGCGCCTGGCCACCAAATGGCCACCAGCTCGAATCGGACGGGCCGGAGAGATCGACAGCCATGAACAAATGCTGAGGTCACAGCCCCGCGATCCGCAACCGCCACTGGCCGTCAACTCCAGACCTACGCATTGCGATGCACGGACCACACGTGCCCGATTAGCCCGAATTCCAAGGCCACCCGAAACAAGAAACCCCAGGTCAAAGGCCTGACCTGGGGTTCACCATGGAGCCGCCTTCGGGATTCGAACCCGAGACCTACGCATTACGAGTACGCCATTAGGGCCAGCCGGGGTGATGCGGCATGCCGCCGCGACTACCCGGCCTGACCTGCGATTTCGACCGCCACACGGGTTCGGTGGCCCTCTGACCAGCTACGGTTCGGTTGCGGACAGCGACCGTTGCGTGCCGTCACTCTACCGACCCGTCCCGCCCCGTCCGCGCCATCCAAAGGCGTCCGGCCACCCCTTGGCCACCCTTGAGAGACATATCGGCCCCTTCGAGTGGAGTGTCCCACCGACACATCCGGGCAGTGTCGAGGATTCTGCCCGGCCTCGTGATCCGCGATCCGGCCGTGGCGATCACTCTTGTAGCCACCCGACAGAGGACGGGCGCTCCCGGGCGGCCAAACCGAGGACGGGCGCTCCCGGGCGGCCAAACACTCGCCTACCGCAAGATCCGCCGCATCTGCGAGGTCACGGTCCCGCGCGGCTCCCCAGCCGAGATACCGAGGCAGCCCCACCAAACGCGAGTGCGTGGCGAATATTGACTCAGTCGATTTAGTCTAACTTGACTGAGACTAACTTGACTTAGACTAAGTTCACTGATGTCATCGGACGATGACACGACCACCAGATCTCTTCGATCGCGAGGCGGAGTGGGCCGACCTCGAGCGGTTTGTCTCCTCGGACGCCCCCGGCCTGCGGATCGGAATCCTCTACGGCCGACGGCGTACCGGGAAGAGCTTCCTGCTACGCCGCCTCTGCCGGGCGTACGGCGGCCAGTACCACATGGCACAAGAAGAGGAACCGCTCCCCGCGTTGCAGCGCTTCGCCGACGCAGTCGCCGCAGGCCGCGGGCTGGGCCCCGGGCAGCTGCGCTTCCAGGACTGGGACGAGGCACTGCGCACGGCCCTGCGACCGGTGCCGTCGGCTGACGGCCGGCCTGCCCTGGTGGTGCTGGACGAACTCCCCTACCTGCTGGCCCACCCACTCGGGGCGCAGCTCCCCTCCGCCCTCCAAGCGCTGGTCGACGAGAGCCGGGACACCGGCGGAGAGGACCCACGCGGCCGAGTGATCCTCTGCGGCTCGGCACTGGCCGTGATGTCCGATCTGCTGTCCGGCGCGAAGGCGCTGCGGGGCCGGGCCGAGCTGGACCTGCTGCTGCGGCCCTTCGACTACCGCACGACGTCCGCGTACTACGGGATCCGCGACCTGGAGACGGCCTTCGGGATGTACGCCTTCTTCGGCGGCACCCCCGGTTACCGGGACCTGACGGGCGGGGCTTCGCCGCAGAGCACGTCCGAGCTGGAAGACCTGCTGCTCACGACCGTCTTCAACCCCAGCCACGCCCTCTTCGGCGAAGCCGGATACCTGCTACGGGAGGACCCCCGCATCCAGGACCGCGCCCTCTACCTCTCCGTACTCGGCGCAGTCGCGGCAGGCGCGACCTCGCCCGCCAAGGTCGCGGCGGCCATCGGACGCGACCAGCGCAGCCTCCACCATCCGCTCGACGTCCTCACCACCTCCGGATTCCTGATCAAGGACGAGGACCTGCTGCTGCAACGCCGCCCCGTCCTACGGCTCGCCGACCCCGTCGTACGCCTCCACCAGCTCGTCACCACACCCCGGCTCGCCTCCTTCGAAGAACGCAAGGCACTACCCGCCTGGCGCGCCGCCGAGCACACTGTCAGCGCCCAGATCCTCGGTCCCGCCTTCGAACAGCTCGCCCGCGAATGGACATCCCGCCACGCCTCGACACGCACCCTCGGCGGCCCCATCGGCGAAGTCGGCAGCACCGTCGTGAACGACCCCGCCGGCAGACAGCAGCACGAAATCGACGTCGTGGCACTGGACGAGGGCGAGCGCAGACAGGCCCACAGCCCGGTCATCCGCGCCATCGGCGAAGCAAAAGCCTCCGACCGCGCCCGGACCCTCGCCGACCTCGACCGGCTCGACCGCATCCGCGGTCTGCTGATCGCGCGCGGGGTACGCACGGCGAGTGCGAAGCTGCTGCTCTTCGGACGCTCCGGCTTCGACATCAACCTGACCCAGGCCGCAGCGGAGCGCCACGACGTGGAACTCGTGGATCTGCGCCGGATCTGGCACGGAGAGTGACCCATCTCCTGCGCGCCACCCCGCGCAGGACGCTGCAGCCGCGCCATAACCCCGGTTGTCTGCCGGCAAGGCCGCTCGGAGTAATGCCCGCCGATGCTACGCGGCAGCCCGCACCGGGGCGGGGAAGGCGGGGAAGCAGCTCTCCCACGCCATACGCACCCGCCGCGGCAGCCACAATCGCGGCCACGCCTGCGCAAGAAGCGGGACGTTCAGGAACTCGCTTCCTCGGGGTGCAGCCTCGCGGATCACCGTCTCGTAGAGCATCCGCAGATCGACGTCGCCCGACAGGTCGTACGACGTCTTCGGCGTCCAGTTCAACGCGGTCGGCCGCTGGCCGCGCACGCCGACCGGGGCGTACCTGCGCGACGAGGCCGCCGAGCCGGAAGCCGCAGTCATCGGTTCCGTAGCGACATCAGCCATGCCAGGTCCGCCGCGGCCTGGCTGCGGACCGTCTGTTCACGGGTGAACAGCTCTTGGGTCTTCGTCAGCACCAGCGTGTACGGACGCCCCTGCCGCCTGGTCTGGTGGCGCACCGGCAGCTCGGCCGAGTCGATCCTGGTGTGCACATGCCGCCGCCCCTCCTTCGCCAGCGGCCATTCGATGACCCTCCGCCGGGAGCCGAGGAACGCGCCGAGGACACCGCACAGCTCGCAGCCGCACCCGATCCAGGCCACTGACCAGTCGTCAGCAGCGCGCGCCGACCGCTCGCACGCCTCGCGGAGCCGGTCCGCGCAGTCTCGCGCGATCCCGTCGAGCCCCGCCATGCCCCACTCGGCTGCCGGCAACGCCTCCGCGGCGCGGCGCAGCAGCGGCATCAGACACTCGAGCACCGTGTCCCCGCGTTCCCGCAGCGTCGCCAGGATCCCGTCCCGCAGCTCTTCGTCGGCCGCCACCACGACCTGTCGCAGCGGCAGGGCCAGCTGCTGCAGCTGCGCACGGCGGGTCTCGGCCGGCCCGGTCGTGGTCCACAACCGCAGGCCACTGTCCACCGCAGCCCAGACCCCCGCGGACAGCAGCTGGGCCACCGCCGGCGCCCGATGGGTGCGCAGCGCCGCGCACAGTTCCGGCAGCCGCTCGGTCCACTGGTACTGCTGCGACGGGAGGCGGTGCTCGGATGCAAACCAGGCGTCGACGACCCGGCGCATCCACCCGGTTCCGTACCGCTCGGCTGCCGCGGCGAGTCCGCCCGCGTGCTCCGGGCTGAGCACGCCCGCCTGGAACGGCTCCAGCAGCATCGCCGCGGTCTCGGCCGCATCCAGGCCCGCGGCCACCTGCAACGCACACTCCAGCAGCTCAGGCTGCGGACGGGTGTGCTTCCAGAACGGTGCGAGGGACTGGGCCTGGTTGCGCGCCCGATCCAGGTCGCCCCGCGCGATGGCGGCGCGCAGTTCCTCCAGGGCCCACCGCGATCCGGCCTCACCGCGTGCCGCGAAGGCCCGTTCCCGCGGCCACACGACGACCGCGGCCCGCCGGTACCACCGGTCCAGCGTGTTGCCGTAGTTGCCCATGTAGCCCTCGTACTGGGAGTCGTAGGGTGTCAGGTCCGTGCTCGCGGTACTCGCGCACACCTCGTAGTCGTGAACCCGCAACGAGATCGGCTCGCCACCGGTGCCGTCCGGACCGGTCCACCAGCCCAGGGTGATCTCGTCGTCGACCAGTTCCTGGAGGACGTAGTCCCCGTCCGCGCCCGCATCACCGTCCTCATCTTCGTCATCTTCGCCGTACCCGTAGTCGTCCCAGGGATCGTCCCCTTCGGGATAGGCCTCCCAGGTCTCCTTCACCTCGGCCAGCGCGAGCACCGACTCGCATCCGGTCTGCCCGGCAGCGGCGCGCAGCAGAGCAGCACGCCACGCGTCGGCGCCCTTGAGCCGCTCCCAGCTCAGACCCCTCGCGTCCTTCACCGCCCTGCGTACCGAACTCGCCGCGGGCGGGCCGAGCTCGCCCTGGCCTCCGGTGACCACGACACCGGCCTGGCGCTCTACCGGGCTGCCGCCGAGCGGGTGCGCGGGCTGCGGTTTCCGGGGATGCCCGCGACGGGCCTCGAGCCGTGGCTGCTCGTCGGTGAGGCCATCGCCCTGGCCGCACATGCGCGCTTCGCGGGGCCGGAGCACGACGACTACGCAGCCGCGCTGTTCCGGTCGTGCCTGGACCGGTTGCGGCGGGCGCTCGCCCCCGGGTACGAACGGCTGGACTATCCGGTCGCCGGCATGGTGCTGTTCGCGCTGGGCGCCTGGGGTCTGCTCCGGGAAGCGCTCCCGGCGGCGGACGCCGTCCGGCTGCTTGGATATGCCGACTGCTTCTCCTACAACCGGTCGGTGCCGACGATGGCGTGGGAGCAGATCACGCCGCACGCCGACCGCCTCAAACTGACCGGGGCCGAACAGCCCGGGGACGTGGCGCACGGCGTACTCGACCGCCCAGTCCCGGTGTGCCGCCAGCGCGGCTTCGTCCTCGCCGACGTCGACCAGCTGCATCCGGCCGAACTCACGCACCGTCTCGAGCATCCGGTAGCGGACCCCCGCACCGGATTCGAGAACCGTGAGCAGCGACTGGCTCACCAGGCTCTGCACCGCGTCCAGCGCGTCCGGACCGAGCACCCGCTCCGCCGCGTCGAGGGTGAAGCCGTCGTGGAAGACCGACACCCAGCGCAGCGCCCGCTGCTCGGCGTCGGTGAGCAGGTTCCACGACCAGTCGATCACCGCGAGCAGCGTCTGGTGCCGGTCGGGCGCGCTGCGATCGCCGCCGCGCAGCAGGGCGAAGCGATTCTGAAGCCGACGCGCGATGTCCGGGGTGGACATCACCCGCACCTTGGCCGCGGCCAGCTCGATCCCCAGCGGAAGGCCGTCGAGCTGACGGACGATGTCCGCGACTGTGCCCTCATCGAGGACTACATCGGGACGGGCGGCGAGGGCACGCTGGGCGAACAGCTCCCCAGCGTCCTCGGCGCCGAGTGAGCCGAGGAGGTAGACCCGCTCCGCCGCGATCGCCAGAGGTGCCCGCGTCGTGGTCAGCACCCGCAGCTCGCGGGTCGTGGCGACCAGGTAGGCGACGAGATCGGCCACGGCGTCCACGATGTGCTCGCAGTTGTCCAGGATCAGCAGGCTGGGTGCCTGGTCGAGGTGCTGCGCGATCCGCGCGCGTACGTCGGCGCGCTGCTCGGGCGTCAGAGCCCGGCGGCCGCTGACCGAGTCGCGGACGCCGAGTGCCGTTCCCACCTCGCCGACCAGGTCTTCGGCGGCGGTCACGCCGACCAGCTCGACGAAGTGCGCCACCGGCTGCGCGGCGTTTCGCCCGAGCACGTGGGCGAGCCGGGTCTTGCCGAGACCTCCGGCGCCGAGGATCGACACCACCCGCGAAGACACCAACGCCGCGCGCAGTCGGCGGATATCGTCCGCGCGTCCGACCAGCGCGGTCGCCTCGTAGTGCAGGCCGTCGCGCACCGGGCTGTCCCGCGAGAGCAGTTCATGGTGAAGCCGCTGTAACTCGGACCCGGGATCGGTGCCGAGCCGGTCGCGCAGCGCGGACCGGTAGCTCTCGAAGCGGCTCAGAGCCGCTGCACCGCCGCGGACGGCCGCCAGGCTGCGTAGCAGATCGGCCAGCAGGGCTTCGTCGTCAGGCCATGCAGCGACGGCCTCTTCGAGTATCGGCAGCGCCTCGTCGTGCGACCCGCTGCGGCTCTCCGCCTGCGCCAGCACCGTGCGGGCGGACCGGAGGTCGCGGACGGCCTCCCGGCGCACGTCGGCGAGCGGGCCGCTCGCGTCCTCAGCGATCGTGAGGCCACCGGCCAGGGCGAGTGCGGCGCGCGCGTGCTCGGCCGCCTGTGTGGGGTCCCTCGTCAGCGCGCCCCGCGCCGCAGCGGCCTCCGACCGGACCACCAGTGCGTCGATCTGGTGCGGGCGCAGTCCCAGCCGGTATCCGTCACCGTCGCGCACCACCGAGTTGGGCCCGCACACCGAACGGGTGCGGGAGACCAGAACCTGCAGGGCCTTCCCCGGGTTCGCGGGCCCGTCATCGGCCCAGACCGCGTCGACCAGTCGCTCGGCGCGCACCGCAGTGCCGGACGGCGTAGCAAGCGCGGCGAGGAGGGCCTGAGGACGCTCACCGACGACGGGTTCGCCGTGCCAGCGCACCCCGTCGAGCAGCGTCAGGACGATCGACACCCGGGTCAGTTTAGAACAGCTGTCGGCACCAGATCTGCGCAGGCTCAGTCTGGGAGCCATGTGCTGGATGCCAGGGAGGGTGGCCACCCGGGGTGGCCGGGCCTCGCGAAACCGGTGCCGTAACGCCCATCCGTGGGTGTGCCAAGTTAACGGCTGATCTTGGTTGTTGAGGTGTTCAGTTGGCGGTCGGGGTGAGTCGGCCTTCGAACTCGATCTGGAAGGCGTTGGGCGGCGCCTTCCATCGCTGGGTCCACCGCTTGCGACCCTTGCCGGTCGGGTCCAGGGACATCAGCGCCATGTAGACGCACTTCATCGCTGCGGCTTCGTTCGGGAAGTGCCCACGGGCCCGGACGGCCTTGCGCATGCGTGCGTTCACGCTCTCGACGATGGTCTCGCTCATCAGGCATCTCTTTGGTCATCGGATCCGCCGTTATTTGCGCTCCCCCACAAGGCGGCTCAGGAGAAAGCACGCGCGGCAGCAGGCGAGCTGTGGCAGGAGCACGACGTCGTGTTCGCGCGCGAGGACAGCCGGCCGCTGGACTCGCGCCAGGACTACGAGGAGTTCAAGGAGCTGCTCGCCGAGGCCGGGATCGACGACCGCCGCCTGTACGACGGGAGCCGCCACACGGCCGGCACGATCCTGAACGAGCCGGGCGTCGACATGCCCACGATCATGGAGACCCTCCGGCACACCCAGATCAGCCAGACGAGGCGGTACGTGAAGGGCCGGTCGCACCTGCCGAAGGACGCCATGCGGCGCATGGGCGAGTTCTTCGTTGCTGCTCCCCCGGAGCTCGATCCGGCCCCCACTGAGACCAGGACTGAGACCCCCGACAGCCGCGCGGCTCGCTCCCGCCGTCGCCGCCGCATCCGCTGAACGAGAAAACCCAGGTCGGAGACCATCCGACCTGAGGCTTCAAACTGAGCCGCCTCTCGGGATTCGAACCCGAGACCTACTCGTTACGAGACGATGAGCGATCGTGTTGCGTAGTGCCTCGTCGTGCTGTCCCGTGACGTTTTGCCTGATCAGAGCACGTGCGACAGGTTGACCTGTGCCACCGGGTGATGCACTGTCCATAGGCGTCTGTCCACCGGCTGTCCACCGAAGGGGGTGCCGCTGCCTCACCAGCGAGACTGGAGTTGGGCTTGCGGCGACACTGTCAACCAGGCGGAGAGACGAACAGAGGTCAGTGCAGGACCTTTACAAGCGCCCCACCGCTGGGTTCGGTCACCGTGTCCCCCTGCTCGGGTGCCGGAGACGCCGTAGTCGGCGAAGTCACCCGCGCCTGTGGGTGCTCAGGGTCAACACGGCCGACTGGGTCATCTCTCGTCGAGCCGTTCGTCGAGGATCTCGGCAGCCCACGCGCGCAACCGTCGACGCATGTCCTCCACCTGGCCGCCATCTAGACCGTATGCCTCGTACTCCCGATCCGGCCAACGGTCGACCGCCCGCAGCGCTTGAGCGAAGTAGCGCGGATCGAACCCAGCATCGTGCTCCGACGCCAACTGCAGCAGCAGCCCACCCGAGTACCGCCCGGAGGCGAGCGCGGCATTCACGTCGAGGTAATCCCGTGGCGCGGCCCGTCCAAAGAGGGTGGTCACCTTGTTGGCTACCGCGTCATCGGGGTGGAGGACCGGGCCGATCTCCAACACGGCAGGCGGTCGAGCCCGCCAGTCGCATCCGAATTCCACCTTCGCCATGTGCCCCTGTTCGTCGGCGACCGCGAATCGGGCGAACACCCCGGCGGACTTCTCCACCTCAACGGTCAGGTCGTCCGCCCGGTAGGCCGCAGCCACCGCCTCTACGGCCTCGGAGAAGGCGACCGGGTCGGCGATGTCCGTGAAGAGGTCGACGTCATCCGACAGTCGCTCCAGGAACCCGTGCGCCTGAACCGCGTATCCACCGGCCAGGACGAAGCCGTATCCCGCAGCGGCTACAAGGCCGATACGGGCGAGCCGGGCGTGAAAGGGATCCATACGGGTGGATACTACGCAGCCCTGCGGGCCAGTTGCGGGAATCGCCCCTCCCACATCAACCGCGCGCGTGGCGGAAGCCACAGCCTCTGCCACACGGCCGAGAGCAGCACCGGGTCCAGGAAGTTCCGCAGTTCCTCGACATGCATGGCCTCCCGTATGACCGTCTCATAGAGCATCCGCAGGTCAACGTCGTCCGACAGGTCGTAAACGCGCTTCGGTGTCCAGTCCAGCGCAGTCGGCAGAACCACCGCACCGGCTGCCGGACCGGCCAGCTCCTCCAGTGTCTCCGGAACCGTGTAGGGCCGGATCTCCGCGTACAGCACCCGTGACTCCATGCGCCCAGTATGCCCCTGTGCGAGCGCTGCCCGCCGGTTGCCGTGGTGTCCGTCAGCGGCGCCCCGATCCGCGACCAGGCACGGAACTGTGGGGCGCCACGCGGGGGCGGCGAAGGCCGCCTCCTGAGCTGACCGCAGGACCACGGTCGTCCCGATCACCGCGACCGCCCTGAACTCGCTCCAGCGCCTCCACCGCGTCCTCGACCGGGCGCGAGTCCGGTGCCGTCGGCGCCGCCTGCGCCTCGTCGGCCAGGCGACGGAAGGTGAAACGCCGGCGAGACTCGGCGGTCCCCCGCGAGATACGAGCCGGCCCGCGCCGAAACCGCTGCTCCGCAGTCCAGGACCTCGCGGGACCCGCCGACAGCCTCCCGCAGGACTGGTCACCGGGATGCCGTGGTGTCACAGGCCGTGCTGATCGAGGGTCTTCACGAGGTTGCGCATGCGCTTCAGGTCGTGGCGCAGCGCGGTGCGGCAGTCCTCGAACTCCGCGGTGGTGCCCAGATGTTGGTGGCAGGCGCGGGAGCCGAGCAGGAGGCGGGCGATCTGCTGGTAGTCGGCGTCACCGGTGACGGTCCTGAGGGGTTCGACGGCGCGCAGGTGGACGGCGAGTCCACCTGCGGGGCGGTCGGCGAGCGCGAGCCGCTGTCGGCCGGTACCACGCCGGGGGCGGCACCCCAGGCTGCGGCGGGATCGCCGTCGTCGATCCACACCACCGGCCCCCACCAGGACCGCTGTGCCAAAGCACTGGAGCGGGCCAAACGCGGCTCCCGTCCCCGCGTGTTCGGTAGGCTGGGCCATGCGGGTGACGGAGAGTGCCCGCCTGCATTCGTTCTGCCGCTGCCCGAGTGAGGACGCTTGAGTACCGCCGATACGCTCACCACTGCCGACAGCCTGGCTCAGCGGCCCGAAGGGCTGCCCGACGCGTTCACGGAGCTCCTGGGACGACTGAGCGCGTCTGCGGTGGATCCGGTCACCTCGGCGCTGGTGGACGCGGCGGTGGAGGTGTGGCGCAGGCCGGGTTTCGACTCCTTCCTGTCGCTGCCGCAGCTGTCCTTCGTGCCTTTCGGGTACCAGGTGCAGACCGCTCAGACGGTGTTGCGGCGGATGCGCGGCCGGGCGATCCTCGCGGACGAGGTGGGGCTGGGCAAGACGATCGAGGCGGGTCTGGTCTTGTCTGAGCTGCGGATGCGGGGGCTGGCGGATCGGACGCTGGTGCTTACCCCGGCCGGGTTGGTGGAGCAGTGGCGCGAGGAGCTGGAGCGCAAGTTCGGCCTGCCGACGGTGATCGCCCGGGGCCAGGGCTGGGAGGAGACGGACGCGGAGCGGCCGGTGGTGCTCGCCTCGATCGCCGCCGCGCGCCGGGAGCCGCTGAAGTCCCTGCTGACCGGGGGGCAGTGGGATGTGGTGGTGGCGGACGAGGCGCACCGGTTGCGTAATCCGCGCAGCGCCTCGGGGAAACTCGCCCGAGCCCTGCATGCCCGCTATCTGCTGCTGCTCACCGCGACTCCGGTGGAGAACCGGTTGCAGGACCTGTACGAACTGGTGAGCCTGGTCGCGCCCGGGCTGCTGGGTACCCCTGCGCAGTTCCGCCAGCGGCACGCCGGAGCCGGGACGGATCCTTCGGCGCCGCGCAACCTGGACCAGCTGCGGGCCCGTACCCGTGAGGTGATGGTTCGTCACCGGCGCAGCGAGGTCGAGGTGCTGCTGCCGCAGCGGCTGGCCGAGACGGTACTGGTGGCTCCCTCGCAGGAGGAGGCGGAGCTGTATGCGGGGGTCGCCGCCCGGATCCGGGCGGAGGCCAAGGATGCGTCCTCGGCGCGGCTGCTGACCCTGCGCGGGCTGACCCGGCTGGCCGGGTCGAGCCCGCAGGCCGTCGCCCCGGCCCTGGCCAAGGCGGGCTGGCCGGACCTGGCGGCCCTGGCCCGGGGAATCGAGGGATCCACCAAGGCGGAGCTACTTCTGGAGCGGCTGCGTCGGCACAACGGGCAGGGGGAGAAGGTGCTGGTGTTCACTGCCTTCCGGCAGACCCTGGACGCGCTCGCCGCACGGCTGGAGCGTGAGGGCGTCCCGGCGGCCGTCTACCACGGCAGTCTCTCGCGCCGGGGCAAGGAAGCGGCGGTGGCGGCCTTCCGTGATCAGGCGCCGGTGCTGCTGTCCACCGAGTCCGCCGGAGAGGGCCGCAATCTGCAGTTCTGCCATGTGATGGCCAATGTGGACCTGCCGTGGAACCCCATGCAGATCGAGCAGCGCCTGGGCCGACTGCACCGGGTGGGGCAGGAGCACGACGTGGTGCTGACCAACCTGGTCGCCCAGGGCACCATCGAGCAACGAATCCTGCACGTCCTCGAATCCAAGATCAATTTGTTTGAGCTGGTCGTCGGAGAGCTCGACATGATCCTGGGCCGGGTGGACGAGGACTTCGACTTCGAGGCCTCCGTCTTCGACGCCTTCGCCACCGCGGGGGACGACGCGGAGTTCGCCGAACGCCTGGAGCGGCTGGGCGAGCGGCTGGTCAGCGCGCGCACGGACTACCTGGACAGCCGCGGCGCGGTCGACGCACTGGTCGGCGGCGATGACGGGCAGGAGGCGGGCCGGTGATCCGCAAGGAGGCGGGGCTGGCCTTCTGGCTGGACTGGGTCGCCCACCGCGGTGGGCTGTGGGAGGATGCCGGGGACACCGCCCTGGCACTCCTGCCCGCCGCTCTGGCGAGCGAGCTGGAACTGCCCGAGGAGACCGCGGTCACCGCCGACCCCGATGCCTCCCGCGAGGACGACGCCCTGCTCCTGGTGACCGGACACCCGCTGGTCGCCAAGGCCGCCGAGAGTGTCCTGGCCGCGGGCGACACCGGCACCCTCACCCTGACAGCCCCGCGCTCCGTGCCACCCGACGCCGCCACGTTGCTGTCCAAGGCCCGAGAGCACCTCCCCGTCGACCACGGCCGCCTGGATCCGCGCTCCGACGCCCCGCTTGAGCGGGCCCTGCGGCCGGTGCTGCGCGTGGGCGCCCTGGTGGGCTACGAACTCTCCGCGGAGGACCACTTCCAGGAACAGGTCGAGGAGTACGTCGACGTACCCAGCCGCCTCCGGATGCCGACCCGGGTCAGCGAACGCCTTGCCCGCACCGACCGCGACCCCCGCCCCGAGACTGCGCTGCCGGAGGGGCTCGGCGCTGCCGTGCATCACGCCTCCACCAGCCGGCCGGACCTGGCCGCCGCCCTCGCCGAGGCCCACTGGATGCTGGAGGCCGCCGCCGTGCTGCGCCGCGACGGGCTGGCAGCGCAGATCGGCGACGCGTACGCCAAGGAGCGCGCCCGCGCCGAGGAGTACTACGCCGCCGCCGTGGACTCCCTCCAGCGCCGTGCCGCCACCGCGCCCGAGGACCGCGCGGCACTGCTGCGCGCCCGTGTGGAGAGCACCCGCGAGGAGCGCACCCGCCGCCTGGCCGAGATCACCGAGAAGTACCGCGCCCGCCACCGGCTCACCCCCTACCGGCTGCACCTGCTGAGAGTCCCGGTGCTGCGCCTGGCTCTGGACGTGCGGCGCGGAGAGCGGCGCTACCCACTGGAGGTGGACTGGCTGCTGCCCGCCGGGGAGTTCGCCCCGTTGCGCTGCCCGGCCTGCGCCCAGACCGGTGCCCCGCTGGTCGCGGCCAAGACCCACCTGGGCTGCGCCCGGTGCCTGGCCCCCAAACGTCCCACCCCGCCTCCGGCCGGGGGGACCGTGCCGCCGCCTCGCGGTGGCGCCGCCGTGGACACTGCCGCATCCACGGGAGGTACGGCGGCGCCGGTGCTTGCGGGCGCCACCGCCCGCGAGGAGCCGCCGCCCGCACGGAACGCCGGCGCCGCAGGCGGCGCCACGGGGCAGCGGAGCACGAGCGGAGCGAAGGCCGGGCGAACCGCCGAGGCGCCCGCAGCGCGCGCCCCCTCCCCTCGCCCCGGCTCCCTGCCCGCCACACCCGGCCGTGTCGCGTCCCCGCAGCAGCGCCGGTCTTCCGATCCAAAGACCCTGCACAAGCGCGCCTTCGCCTTCTGGGAGCACGCCGCAGGCGGCGACCGCCGAAAGCTGGAGCGGATGTGCGCGCCCGACTCGCCCGCCGCCGCCCTGCTGCGACTGTACGGCGCGACCGGGCCGCTCTACGGGATCGGCGTCGCCCCCCACGAGCGGGTGGAGTCCTGCGGCGCCACGGTCTTCCCCGCCGAGGGGCGACGTGCCTGGGACAGTGCCGGAGGCGAGGTCCACACCGACCGGGGACGTCATGACTACCTGCTGCGCTGGTCCCTCGGGCCCGACCGGCTGATCGTCGAGGTCCTGCCCCACCGGACTCCCTACGCGATGAACGCCAGCACCATGATGGCGCGCTACCGCACAGGTCGTACCGCTCCGGTCACCCGCCCCCCACGCACCGGTGCCGTGATGGACCCGGTCGCCCGTCTGCTGTGGAAGCACACCCCGGCCCGGCACGGGGCACACCTGGCGGCCCGCGCCCTGGCCTCCTGGTGGCGGCTGACCGACCCGCAGATGCTGCTGGAGCGTTACCCGGCCCCGGTCCTCGCCGCAGCCACCGAGCGGTCCGCCTGCTACTGGAGCGACGCCGGCGGGGGCGGTTACGGCGACGCGGCACGGCTGTGGCAGGTCCCCGAGACCGACCTGCGCAAGGCCGGCGCGCACCTGCAGCGCCTGCTGAAACTGACCGAAGACCAGCCCTGGTAGCTGCGCGCCGCGATGTGGTGGGCATGAACCGTTTCCGAGCCGATCTCGTCGCCCAGCGCCCTGTAGTGCATGACGCCCGGCGTGGCCGGTTCCGGGCGCCACAACCATGATCAACGCCAGGACCCGAGCCGGACGTGAGATCTGTCAGGACCGGACAGTCCCGCCACTGCCGATCGCCCATCGCCGATGGTCGCATTTCACCCGTCGACCCAGGGGCAGCGACAGGCCCCTGATGGAGTGTCACGCACGCCTGTCCACCGGTCGTCCACCGGGACCCTTTATGCGAGCCTGATCCACCCCTTCCAACCAGGTAAAAGACCAGGTCAGAGGCTTAGAACGTCTACGTGAACACAGAAACCGCACCTCCGACCTACGCATTTCGATGCGTAGACCGCACGTGTCCGATTGGCCCGGATTCCAAGGTCAACAGAAACAAGAAACCCCAGGCCAGAGGCCTGACCTGGGGTTAACCATGGAGCCGCCTTCGGGATTCGAACCCGAGACCTACGCATTACGAGACCGTGAGGGATCGTGTTGCCTAGCGCCTTGCCGTGCTACGTGGTGACGTTTTTCCTGATCAGAGCATGCGCAGCAAGTTGACCCGTACCACCCCGTGATGCACTGTCCAAAGGCGTCTGTCCACCGCCTGTCCACCGATGGGGCCGCTTGATCGGCCGCCTCCCGCCACCTCATCGCTTCTGGCGAAACCCCGACAGGAGCGGAGCCCGACATGAGGACGACTGTCCATTTCCCACAAGGGGCGACCACGCGGCACGTCACCGTGAACGCCACAGCCTCCATCCACGACGGAACCTACGATCGAAACGATATCTACCATCGTCGATGAATGGTATCATTTCACGGGCGGAAGCACCTCCGAGAGGATCACCACATGGCCAGAACCGTCATCGACCTCGATGAAGACATGGTCACCGAGGCCATGCGGATCTTCGGGACCAAAACGAAAGCCAAAGCCGTCCGCCTCGCCATGGAAGACGCCGTCAAGAGGCACCTGCGGCAGGAGGGCTTCGACGCCATGGAGGCCGGCGAGCTCGACTTCAGTGAGATCGTCGAGAACACCGGGCCCCGCAATGCAGACGGCTCCCTCAAGCACAATGGCGACCGCGACGGAGGCCGGGCCGCCTGATGCAGGACCGCTATCTGATCGACAAGTCCGCCCTCGCCCGCTGGACGAAGCCGAGCGTCAAGGAGGTACTCAAGCCTCTGCATGAGCGCTACCTCCTCGCCGTATGCCAGCCCACCGAGTTCGAGATGATCCACTCTGCACGGGACAGCTCGGAAGCAACACGGATCAGCACCTGGCTCCACGCCTTCGACTACCTCCGCACCGACGACGACATCTTCATTCGCGCTCTCGAGATCCAGCGCCATGCCCTCAACGCGGGCTTCCACCGCGCCCTGTCCCTTCCCGACCTGCTGATCGCCGCCACAGCGGAACTGCACCGGCGAACGGTCCTCCACTACGACGGCGACTTCGACATGATCGCCTCCCTCACCGGCCAACCCACCGAATGGGTCGTACCGCCCGGCACCGCCGACCGATAAGCAGCTCGGCCTTCCCTACCTCCGATGAGCTGCGTAGGTGCAGTGGCGCGTGGCCGTGACGGCGGTGGAGCCCTTCCTCAGCTCCAGTTCCATGCCCGACAGGTAGAGCGTGGTCGCATCCGCAGTGGTGCGTTTGATCCGCGCGCCGCCCGCGTCGTACAGGAACGGAGGTCTCGGTACCGTCGGCCTCGGTGGCGGTCGCCCCTCGGGGTGACCGCGGATCGCGGAGAGCCGCGGGCTGGTCAGCAGGTCGCGGGCCTCCGGCGTCCACACTGCGCGCGGCGGCTCCCGATCGAGGACGCACCGCAGGAGGCCGACACCGCGCTCGACCGGCCATGGAGCGGCAGTGAGGAGTTCCTCGGCCTCCACGGAGATCCCCGGCCGGCTGGTCGCCAGTATCCGCGTCCTCGGCCAAACGGCGACCAGGCGCCGTGCCTCGTCCAGGAACTGGTCGGCATTCCGGGGTGGAAGGCTGTCGAGATCGTCGATGACCACCCGGCACGGCCGCCTCGGGTCGCCTCCGATCGCATCGGTAACCGCCGTCGCCAGCGTGGAGGTGATCGATCGGGCCGACAACCACACAGGAACCTCGACATCGTCGTCGGCTTCGGCAACCTTCAGCCCCTCCTCCCACCAGCGCGCAGCGAGTTCGCTCTTACCCGCGCCCATCGGCCCCACCAGCACCCGCACCTGGCCCTCGGGAACCACCAGCGCGGGCTCGGAGTGCTGCAACATCCACTCCAGGACCGCATTGCGCCGGTGCGTCGGGACAGGCCGCAGCTGAACCAGTCGACGGGCACGAGCCTCCCGTCCGGCAAGATCCAACGCCTCCTGCCGCGACCGTGAGCGGGCAGAAAACGGCACGACCTCGGCGACGGCCGCAGCAAGCTGAGCTGGACCGAAGGAGCGCTCGATGACCTGCACGACCTCGTCCTCCGTCAGCGGCTGCCCCACCGTCTCGTCACATTCGCGTAGCTGGGTCCGCTTCCACTCGCGCAGCAGATCAGCCGGGAACCGCTCAGGGAAGTCGTCGATCTCCTTGGCGTGCGCCTGGCACATCAAGGTCAGATTGGCCTCACTGCGGTTCTCGTCCTCCGACATGTGCGGATCCCAACGGGGACCGTTCTCCCGGCGTGCATGAATGTGTGCGACCTCGCTTGTTGAGAACGCGCTCGCCGGTGTACGTGCTCACCCGGTACAGCGGCTCGGTGCACCCAGGGAAGCCGCACCGCAAGGCCGTCCCGTACAACTGCCTCACCGTGGTGAGACTGGGGACCGAGTGCACTCGTCCACGCTTGCGGTGAGTCGCCTCGCTGCTCACTCGCCTAGTCTGTCCTATCGTCCCGTGCGCCAGTGTTAGTCCTGCAGCTCGCGGAGGCTGCCCCGTCGGCGTGCGGTGTAGTACCGGTTGTCGAGACCAGGGCGATCCGTTCGAAGATGTCCTCGGCGCACATGCTGTGCGTACGGCAAAGCGATCTATCCTCGGGAGCTCACTGATCCGCCTGCTGCCGCATCTCGCGCGCGAGAGCAGCATGGTGGCGCATGGCGTTGATCGCACCGGCGTCCGTCTCGTGTTGTCCGTGCGGTTCACCGCACGGACAGACGCTCCAGCCGTCGGCCTGGACGTGGTCAGCCACCGCGTCGACCAGCTGAGCCACCTCGTCGAGAACACCGAGGGGGATCGCTGCTCGCCCGCCGGAGTGGTGCTGGACGAGAGCGGCGCCGATTTCGGTGGCGAGGTCCAGGAGGTACGCCGCTGCCGGGCCGTCTCCATTGAGGCTGGCGTACTTGCCGGCCTGCGAGGTGGCCATGACCAGGTGCCCCAGCGACTCGACGGGCGAGTCGACGACGCGGTCGTCAATCCGCACCGGTCGTACGGCGTGCGGTGCGGCAGCCCCGTGTTCGTCTTCGGTCGCCGCCTTCATGATGATGTCGGCGACGGCCTCCGGGGTCACCAGATGGACGGCCTCTTCCTCGTCCATGCCCACTCGCTTGGCCATCACGCTGATCATGTGCGCGACGACGCCCTGCACCGCTGTCGACTCCACCTCGACTCCGTGAGTCAGCAGCACGGCGCTCGTCTGTGTCACGAGGGTTTTGAACGGGACGGTGTCCATCGCATCTGCCACGGCCACCAGCCTAGGAGGGAGCGTTGGAGCGTTTCCACAAAACGGGCCCGTTTACAGGGCAGCCCCACGCGCTCCCATTCCAGGTGCTTCGGCGGTGCCCCGCGCGCACCCCTTTGCACCGATGCTGCGCTGATGCGCTCCCCTCGCGCACCCCGTTACGAGACCACGAGTGATCATGTTGCGTGGTGCCTCGTCGTGCCGTCCAGTGACGTTTTACCTGATCAGAGCACGTGCGACAGGTTGACCCGTGCCACCCCGTGATGCACTGTCCAAAGGCGTCTGTCCACCGGCTGTCCACCGGTGGGACTCTCACCGGCCCGCCAGCGAGACTGCCTCTGGGCTGCCAACGACGTTACCCCGGTCGGAGAGACGAGCGAAAGTCGCTGTAGTTCCTCTACAACTGCCTCTCCGGTGGGTTGCGGCACCGCGTCCCTCCTACCCTCCTCTGCGATCCGTTCATCGAGGATCTCAGCACCCCAGGCGAGCAGCCGTTGGCCCCACGCTTTCCTCCAAAGCTCGGCCTCGCTGCGTGAACACCCGAAGAGTGCCGCCAACGCCACCGCCCACAACAGGAAGGTCGCCGTGAACGGCACCCTCTCCTTCGGCTTCCTCGCGTCCCGGCAGGACGCGCACTCCCCGGGGTACGACTTCAAGCTGAACGGACGCAGCTGCGTGAGGGTCTGATCAGAACCGCCCAGCATCCCCTTCGTTTCCATCGCCCTGGCCGCCGACGGGCCGAGCCCCGCACCCGG
>NZ_KQ949101.1 GCF_001514305.1 Streptomyces dysideae | reverse complement strand
GGCTCGTTCGGTGATGCATACGACGGTAGAGAACCGTGATCACTGCTTGAAGTGACCGCGAGTACAAGTGGTTTGCTGCGAACACCGGGGAAAGGGTCTGTTCATGCGGTCGAGTTCGCGACAAACCCTGACTGGTAGTCAGGGATCATCCGGGCGCCCACGCGTGGGCGTCATCGCCGGCTACGTCTTCCGGGTCATCCGAGAGCAGCAGGGACGCACCCAGGAGGAAGCGGCTGAGCAGCTGCGGGTGTCCGCGGACACGATCGCGGGGTGGGAGTCCGGTCGCCGCCCCCTGACCGCCGTGCCGGTCGGGCAGATGCTCGTGCACCGTCACCGGCTGATGCAGATGGGCACTGCCCCCGCGCTCCTGCAAGCCCTGGACCGCGCCCTGGAGGCGGACGTCCTCCTCGCCGAGGCCCTCGACAACGAGACCGAAGTCGAGGAAAGCCCGCTCGGGGCCTGGGTGATGCAGCGCGACCTCGTGGAGGTCCTCGCGTGGCCCCTCAACCACGTACCGCCACAGCCCGTCCGCGACCTGCCCGATCCGCCCCGCAAGCGCCGAGGACCCGCGCCGGCCGGGCCGGAGCTGTCGGCTGCCGACCGGGCGCTGTTCTTCACGCGGATGCGGCGAACCGCGGAGCAGGCCCGGGGGGAGGATCAGTTCCTGCTCCGCCGCCAGGCCCTCTACCTCTCCGGGTACGACGACCAAGCCGACACGTCGGAGTGGCTCGCCCACCAGCAGGCCACCGAACGCCCCGGCGACTGGCTCACGCATTGGCTCAGCTTCAGGTCCGTTGCCGCCGTCTCGGCCCGGCAGGGAGACCGGGACCGGATGAGTCACTTCATCGACACCGCCCTCATCGAGGGTCTTCGAAGTTGAGCGGTGCGCGGACGCCGGGCGCCGACTGGTAAGCCGCGAGGATGTGACAGTTTCCGCGGGAGTGTCACATCCCCGGCTTACGAGGGCCCTGGGGGCGGACGCCGACCAACAGGGGCGCACCGCTCAAGTTCGAAGACCCCTCATCGACGACGATGCCGGCGAGGCCGCGAACCTGAACTACTGGGCGTACTGGATCGGCGAGACCGCGCATCTGGAGCTGAGTGACGACTTCATCGCCGCCCGCACCCCGGGGCCGTGGCCGGGTGACAGACTCCTCGCCCACCTCGCTCACGGACTCGCGCCGCATCACGGCTATGTCGACCTCAACATCCACTCGGTGTGGTCCCTGCTCCAGGTACGGCCCAACCTGCTGCGATCCGGCGCAGCAGACCGTGTCCTGCGCGACAGGCTGCCCGTGATGTTGGATAGCCGGGAGCTTTCGGCGCGCGGGCGCCGGGAGCTGGAGAGCATCCGGTATGCGATCCGCCTCGCCGAGGCGTGAGAGGAGTCCGACGGTGGCCGAAGACCTGACCGCGGTAGCGCGTTTCCTTTACGAGGCGGGGACGCTGAAGCAGACCAAGCGCACCGGCTGGTGGATGGCCGGCGTACGCGATCCGGAGTCAGTCGCGGAGCACTCCTGGCGCACCGCTCTCCTCGCGACGATCATCGCGAAGCTCGAAGGCGCCGACCCCGCGCGGGCCGCCTACCTGGCGGTGTGGCACGACTCGCAGGAGACGCGCACCGGGGACGTGAACCACCTGGGCAAGAAGTACGCGCCTCCGGCGGACCCGCGCGCGGTCACCGACGACCAGGTCGCGGGCATGCCCGAGGTCCTGGCCTCCGCAGTGCGCGAGCTCGTTGCCGAGTACGAGGCCAAGGAGTCCCAGGAGGCCATCTGCGCCCGGGACGCCGACAAACTGGAGTGCATGATCCAGGGCGTCGAGTACAAGGCCCAGGGCTACGAGCACACCCAGCGTTGGATCGACAACAGCCGCGGCCGACTCACCACGAAATCGGCCAACGAACTCGCCGACGCGGTCCTGGCGACCGGTTCTCTGGACTGGCTGCGCGCAGCCCTCGGGGAAAAGCAGCGCTGACCGCCGGCAGCTACCGGAGAGCACCGTGACTGTCTCGACGGCGGGCTTCGAGACCCTGGTCTCGAAGCCCGCCGTCAGCTGTGTGGAGGCCATCGAACCCAGCGTTGCCACCCTCCGCCACCAATCAGCGGATAGGTCTTGGACAGGGTGCAGAACGCTCCGACTGCCGGAGCTCTACGGCCGCCGTAAAAAGCGCCGAACGCTGCAGCCACACCTCATGGTGTGTCACCGCGCGCATGCCTTCCGGTGCACCAAGCGCGGCTGCGGGCGGTGATCCGAATGGGGTGGGAATGTCCAGTCACCGGCTGTCCAAGAGAGGCCGTTACATCGCGTGGGCCGCGACCGGCGTTGTCGTAGTCGCCGGGGCCGGGATCGCGGCGCAGACCTCCATGGCCGCCAGGAGCTGGCCTGCGCAGAAGACATACACGGGCCGGGCATTCGACACCTGCACGGCACCCTCCCTCGCCGCGATGAAGGCTTGGAACACCGGCTTCTACGGCGCCGCGGCCGTCTACATCGGCGGCAAGAACCGCGGCTGCGCCCAGCCCAACCTCACCGCGTCCTGGGTGAAGTCGGTCAGCGCCGTCGGCTGGAAGCTCATCCCGCTCTACGTCGGAGCCCAGCCGCCCTGCCAGACCAGCAGGAACCCAGAAAGGTTCACCGCCTCCACGGCAGCCAGCCTCGGGGCGAGCAACGCCAAGGACGCGATCGCCAAGGCCGCCGCCCTCGGCATGAAGCCAGGCAGCCCCATCTACCTCAACATGGAGTCGTACGACATCACGAACAAGGCGTGCAACGACGCCACTCTGACGTACGTGCGCTCCTTCACCAAGACCCTGCGGGCGAAGACGTACCGCGCCGGCTACTACGGCTTCAGCAGCTCCAGCGCCAGGGCCATCGCCACCGCGAAGGACCGGACCGACCTGCCGGGCAACCTCTGGTACGCGCTGTGGAACAACAAGAACACCACCACCGCCGACTGGCCCTGGGATCCCAAGCTGTACACCAACCACAGCCGCGCCCACCAGTACATGGTCAACAGCAAGGAGACCCGCGGCGGCTACACCGTCACCGTCGACCGCAACGCCTGGGACGCCCCCGTTGCCCTGATCGGATGAGGTTGGCGTTGGCGGATGCCATATACGTCTGTGAAGCGCACAACTCGACTGCTGCGAGCGGGAGTTCAAGCGTCCTTGAACTCCGTCGGGGACTCCTATGACAATGCCCTCGCGGAGAACCTCTGGATGCTCATCAAAACCGAATGCATCCGCGGTCGCACCTTCACCACCCGCGCCGAGGCCAACCTCGCGCTCTTCGAGTACATCGACGGCTTTACAACTCCAGGCGCATCCAGAAACGGCTCGGTCACTTCAGCCCCCGTCGAGGAGAAGCACTACGCCGACCAGGCAACGGCCGAACGAACGGACCTGAAACCCCGTCAACCTGTTCTGGCCAGCTGATCAGCACCTGCCGCACGCCGGGGGAACCTCGGATCTGCAGATCCAGCCGCCAGGTGGTGTGCTCACCTGGCCTGACGACCATGGGCTCAGACGTTCCCGGGGCGGGCTGACACCCAAGCTGCACCTGGCCGTCGAGCATGCCCAGAAGCCGATATCGCTGGTCATCACGGCAAGACGGCGGGGCGACTCCCTGTCTGTCCGAACAGCGGGATGGCCCGGCCCGGGTCGCCCGCCGACGGGTAGGCGTTGGCGAGGTTGTTGCGGAAGTGAGGGTGTTGGGGGCGCGAACGTGCTGACCAGAGGCCAATACGGCACCCCTGGAGGCACTTTACGAATTTTGACCGCCGCTTAAGATCACGTGGTTATTCCAACTGGTGTTTGAAAAATGCTACGGGGAGACCATGAGACCTGGACGGAGTCTGCCTTCTTACACGAGAGGGCAGCGGCTGACGCGCAGGAGACGAAGAGACCTGCGCTGGATGGCGGGCGGACTCGCCGCCCTGCTGTCCGTGACGGTTCTGGAGGGCACGGCGATGTCCGCCCCGCCCTCAGCGGAGCAGACGAAAGCCCCGAAGGCTCAGCCCGTAAGGGCTGCGGCGGACATCGCGTCGGCGAAGGTGGCGGCCCGACTGTCGGGCAAGCGGGTCGAGGCGCTCAGCGAGCGTACGGAGACGTCGACGACGTGGGTGAACAAGGACGGCAGTCTGACGACGGAGCTGTCCGCCGGGCCGGTGCGCTTCGAGCGTGACGGCAAGTGGGTCGGCGTCGACGTGGAGTTGCGCGAGTCCGGTGACGGCGTGGCGCCGGTGGCACATCCGGCCGGACTGCGGCTCGCGGGCAGGACGGGTACGCCCGCGAGATCACTCGAGGCGGCGCAGGAGCAGAAGGCCGTCGACCTGGTGACACTGGGCGAGGGCAGCCGAGGCCGACGCCGCGAAGTACGACGCCGCGTCCTTCTCCTGGCGCCGCTCGGACGAGGACGACTGGAGCCCTGTCCCGGTCTCGGCGGTGACCGTCGGCGGCGACGCGCTGTCCGCCTGGCCGGTACCGCTCACCAACGGCAAGAACGAGGCCGTGGTGTGGAAGGCCACCGACACCGTCGACCCGGACGGCACCATCCAGATCAAGGCCGACTTCACGGGCCCGGACGACGCCGCGGCGAGTACCCAGCCGATCACCGCGATCGTCGACCGCCACGCCGACACGGCCTCGGCCACGGACATCGGCCCGGGCACGCTGAACCTGCTCACCGGTGACTTCAAGCTGTCCGGTACGGAGGAGAGCCACTTCGGCCTGTCCCTCGCCCGGTCCGCCTCCTCGCGTCGGCCCGCCGCAGGCGGTACGCAGGAGGGACAGTTCCCGATCTTCGGCCCGGAGTGGATCTCGGGTGTGGTCGCGGAGGCCGCCGAGGGCGGTTACACACACATCCGCAAGACATCGGACACCTCACTCGACGTCGTTCTCGACGACGACACCAGCGTCCACTTCACCGCCAAGGCGAACGACGCCGACGGCTGGGTCCCTGAGCCCGGCGCTGAGGCCCTTACCCTGACCGGCACCTTCTCCGGTTCCTTCACCCTCACCGACACCAACGGTGTGAAGTCCGTCTTCGAGAAGGTCGCCGCCGCCGCAGAGACCTGGCAGCTCGCCTCTTCGGGCCTCACCGGGGTCAGCAACTCGACGACCGGAGTGGTCTCCGAGGCAGTCGTGGTGGACGGCAGGACCCTGGCCCGGCCCAAGCTGCTCATCGCCTCGGGCGGCTCGATCCCCAACAGCACCTGCGCCGCCACGCCCTCGACACGCGGCTGCCGCGTGCTGGAGTTCCAGTACGCGGACAGCACCACCGCCGCGGACAGTGACTTCGGCGACTACAAGGGCCAGGTGAAGTCGATCCGGCTCTGGTCCACGGAGAACGGCGACACCCAGGCAACCTCCCGCACCATCCAGTCCTATGCGTACGACGCCTCCGGCCGACTGCGCGAGGCTTGGAACCCACAGATCAGCCCGGCCCTGAAGACGGCGTACGGCTATGACGCGGACGGCCGTGTCAACCGGTTGACCCCGCCCGGAACGCTGCCCTGGACCTTCGGCTACGGCAACGCCGGTGGCAGCACCGGCGGCGAGGGCATGCTGACCACCGTCACCCGGCCCACGCTGGCCCAGGGCAGTGCGTCGCAGACCAACGGCCAGGCAGTCACCTCCGTCGTCTACGACGTGCCGCTCTCCGGAGACCTCGCGCCGTACCCGATGAACGCCACCGCGGTGAAGAAGTGGGGCCAGCTCGACGCTCCCACCGACGCCACCGCCATCTTCCCCGCCGACTCGACTCCCGCCTCCCACAAGGGCGGGGAACTCACCGCCGACGCCTACGGCCGGGCCCTCGTCCACTACATCAACGCCTCTGGCGCTGAAGTCAACTTCGTGGACCAGGCAGGCGGGACCACCACCACCGAGTCGGACAAGCACGGCAACACGGTGCGCCAACTCTCCGCGGGCAACCACGCCCTGGCGCTGGGCACCACAGCCGAGCAGCGGGCTCGCCTGGCGGAGCTGGGCATCGGTGAGCTGAGCATCGCACAGCGCGCCCGGCTGCTGTCCACCACCTCGTACTTCAACAACAAGGGCACCCGGCTGCTGGAGCAGTTCGGGCCACTGCGCCGGATCGAACTGACCGAGGACTTCAAGGACGGCAGCACCGTCCTGATGCCGGCCGGCACCTCCGTCGCCGCCCAGCCGTGGACCGTCAACGAGTACGACGAGGGCCGCCCCACCGACGGCAGCGCCAGCGTTCGGGACCAACTGACGCTGGCGATCACCGGCGCCAGAGTCCGGGGCCAATACTCGATCATGAGTGAGAAGCGGCACTCCGAGACCCAGTACAACTGGGTGAAGGGCCTGCCGATCCACCAGATCGAGGACTCGGGCGGCCTCGACCTGATCACCACCACCGAGTACGACGCACAGGGCCGGGTCACCGCCCAGGTCCCGCCGGGCGGCACCGGAGAGGACGCGGCCTCCCGTGTCACCGTGTACTGGTCAGGGGAGGGCGACGGCTGGTGCAAGGGCCGTCCCGAGTGGGCCGGCATGCCCTGCTGGAACGGTCCGGCGGGTGACATCACCGGTGGCGGGAGCAACCCCGCTCAGGCGGTGGACTCCGCCCTGGAGTACGGCTTCTACGGACAGGCGCTGGAGAAGGTCGACACATCCGGTGACGCGGTTCGGGTCACCGACATGACGTACGACGGCGCGGGCCGGCTCAAGACGGTCTCGGTGACCAGCCAGACCGGGGAACCCGTGTCCGGCACCTCGTACACGTACAACGCCGACAACGGCCAGATCAGCGTCATCGAGTCGGCGAACGGGGGCACGATCCTCCAGGATCACGACGCACTCGGCCGACCGATCTCGTACACGGACGCGGACGACGGTGTGACGACGACGGCGTACGACTCCCTGGACCGGCCGGTGAAGATCACCGACTCGGTGCCGTCCACCGTCACCTACGCCTACGACCACGCGGCGGAGCCGCGCGGCCTGCCGGTGTCGATGACCGACTCGGTGGCGGGCACGTTCTCCGCGGTCCATGACGACGACGGCAACCTGGTCAGCCAGAAGATGCCCGGAGGGATCACTCTGACACAGACCACCGACCCGGGCGGCGCGCCGACGGGCCGTACGTACACGAGGGACGACGACGCCGTCGTCGTCTTCTCCGACACGGTGAAGCGCACGGTGTACGACCAGGTGGTGGAGCGTGCCTCCAGCACCGCGGGAGCCCAGCGCTACGGCTACGACGGCGCGGGCCGACTGAAGACCGTCCAGGACACCGGGGCCGACACGGTCTGCGTCACCCGCACCTACGGCCTGGACAAGCGTGCCAACCGCACCTCGCTCGCCACCGCGCGGGCGGAGGCCGGCGCCGAGTGCACCACGGCCGACGCAACCACCGTCAACCACTCCTACGACAGTGCGGACCGGATCACCGACTCCGGCTACGACTACGACGCCTTCGGGCGGACCACCGCCATGCCGGACGGTTCCTCGCTGACGTACTACGTGAACGACCTCGTGCGGCAGCAGACCACCGGAGACAAGCGGCAGACCTGGACGCTGGACGCGGCCAACCGGTTCCGTGGATGGACCACCGAGTCCAGGACCTCCGCGGGCGCCGACTGGGCGCAGACCGGTTCGAAGACCAACCACTACGGCGGGTCCTCGGACAGCCCGCGCTGGATCACCGACCATACGGCGAGCACCGTCTCGCGCATGGTCACCGGCTTCGAAGGCGGCATGGCGGCGACGACCTCGGCCACGGGCGAGGTGATCCTCCAACTCGCCAACGTGCACGGAGACGTGAGCGTGGCACTGCCGCTGGACGCCTCTCAGGCCCCGGTGGTGCGTAGCACCGACGAGTACGGGAACCCACGACAGGCGGACGGCACCGAGAACGGTGAGACCGGCAACACCCGTTACGGGTATCTGGGCAGTCACCAGCGCTCCTCCGAAACCCCGTCCGGGGCGGTCCTCATGGGCGTCCGGCTCTACTCCCCGGGCGAGGGCCGATTCCTGAGCACCGACCCGGTGCAGGGCGGCAGCTGCAGCGCGTACGACTACGTCTGCGGAGACCCGCTGAACAGCCGGGACCTGTCCGGTACGGCGAAGACCAAGTGCACCACGGTCTCCCGGACGTACCGCATGTACGAGGCCGGGGTGAAGATCGGCACCATATCCATGCAGGCCGAGTTCTGCGTGCGGAGCGGAAAGATCAGGTCCTCGTGCGCCTGGACCAGTGACGACACGGCCGGCTTCGCCGCCCGGAATGGGCTACTCAGTCCACTTCCACGGTCCGGCCCGCAACATCCGCACGAACAACAAGCACCAGTGGGGCGCGTCGGGCATGGCCCAGATCTGCGTCTTCAAGTACATCCCGATCTGCGGCTTCGAGGAGCGGTTCGCGATGACCGTCACCTACAAGAAGATCTACCCCAAGAGGGGCGGAGTCTCCTGGCACACCTCCTGGGGAGTGAGATGCACGAACCGCGGCTGCAAGCTCAAGTCCAAGTGACGCGGCCGGGTACGCCGGCTGGGAAAACCGGAGGAAAGGAATCGGCAATGCCTGCCCGTCGCTGGTGGCTCGTGATCGCCTTCGTGGAGTTCAACCTGCTGTGCCTCGTCGGTTACAAGCTGAACGACAGCCGACCGAGCGTTCCATGGGCCCTGGCGGGCCTGGCAGTCGGTGCTCTGACGGTGGCCGTGATGGCCTGGAAGAGCCGCCGATAGCCCGATGAAGCGAGCGGGGTGGTGCCATGTGACACATGGCACCACCCCGCTTCTGCGCGCCAAGCTCCCGGCAGCTGGTCAACGCGACGGCCCCGACGACGGTCGCGCCGTTGGCTCCACCGCCGAGCTCCCAGGCGCGGATCGGCGGCCTCCGGCGGCTCCGACGACGATCAGAGCGTGGGGAGGCACTTTGGTGGCTTTCTGCGAGGAGAGAGGCAATGGAGAGAGGGGCCCTGTGTTGTGAGCTGTGTACGACGGTCAGTGCCTGTTGACGACGACCAGGTGGTACTGGTCCGGGGTCGAGCGCCAGTCGCCCCACCAGTCGTCGTTCCCGCTCCATCCCTCGCAGTTCCTGCCGCGAGAGGCAGTCAACGAGACCTTGTCGCTGTTGGAGAACCACACGTTCGTCCAGTGGCTCGTATGGTGGGGCCGGCTGCCCGTGAGGCACCGGTTCCACCTGTGGCCATTGGGCTCAGTGAACACTGATACGCCAGCTGTACGCGTCCACGCTGTGGTTGGAGATCGCGACGCAGGCGGTGAAGACGGGGGAATTGCAGGCGGGGCCGGAGACGGGGATGGCACTGGCCTCCCCTGCGGCCAGGGTCAGCGACCCTCCCGCGAGGGCGGCCACGGCCAGGGCGCCGGCGAGTCTCTTACGGAGCAAACGGGGCATGGCTCCGCTCCCTTCTGTCCGGTTGGGTTCAGGCACAACCGAATCTCCAGGACGCGGGGTTGATCAGGAAGACGAAGCCATGGGCCAATCAATGTCGGCTGATCAATCCTGAGAAGCCATCCGCTGACCTGATCAACGGGCTGGTCTGGTCGAACAGGGTGTTTTTTTGTCGAGGTGAACGAGGACCACTGTCCCGGCGGGTTTGAGGGCCAGGTTGCTCTGTCCGTGAAGCGGGCGGACACGACGCAGGTCCGTGATCGTCAATCTGAGGGGGAGCCACCCCGACGCAGCTTGTGTGTCACCGGGCCCAGCTGGCCCGCGTCCCTGACCGGCCCGGTAAGGGAACCCCTTCTCGCCGAGGAAGACCGGGCCGTCGGGCTCCTCCTCGGCGAACCAGGCGCAGTGCTGCGTCACCTCCCTCGGGAGGAAGGAACTGCCCCGGCCGGCGGCGGGATCACCGCCTCCCACCACATCGGCACTGGCCGTCACGGTCGTGGAGGCAGGCGCACGCCTCGGGAAGGTGAGGTCGAGCACCTGCGGGAAGCGCCGGTCGGCAGGGGGCCCGGCCGCATGGTGCCGCGTCGGCGAGGGGGTGGACGTGCTACTGGGCGAACGAGAAGTACAGGGTTCGGCCGTAGTCGCCCGTCGCCGTGGTGGGGCCGCCGCTGGGGCCGAGCGCGGCCGGCGGGTCGAACTTGGTGCCGATGGCCGGGATGGCGTCGAGGAACGACAGGTCTCCCTTCGGGAAGGGCGGCGCAGTGTGGCGGGGGTCGGGGCCGAACCGGGGGGTGAAGAGGCGCAGGTAGAGGTTCTCGTCCTCGCAGACCATGGTGATGCGTCCGGCGGTGGTGTGCAGGGAGGCCCAGCGGACGCCCGCGTGGTAGCCCTTGAACTCCGGGTACACCCAGCCGTCGGCACCGGTCGCGGTGTCGTTGTACTGCTTCGTCCAGAGGTCCGTCGCGACGCCGCGCAGCCGGTTCTTCCACACCCTGTGGGGTCCGTGGCCGAGCCATGTCACGCCGGTCACCTGCGGTTCGGGATGGTCGAAGCCGACGCCGAACAGGTCGTGCTCGCCGGTGAGGTGGTAGCGGTAGTCCAACTGCAGCCAGCCGCTGGGGTGCAGACGCCACCGGACGTGGCGCAGGACGCCGGAGTACTCGGCCTGCACCGTGTAGCCGTTGCCGTCGGGCCCGTGCGTCAGGCGGGCGAGGTCGGCCGTTCCGGTGGTGGGCAGCGGGCCGCGGGACAGCGCGAAGTCCCTCCCCCGGTGGGTGACGCCGGCCAGCATGCCCGTCGTGGCGTCGAGCGTGACCGTGGTGTGGCGGGATGCGAGGGTGAGCGTGTCGTCCGCGAGCCGGCCGCGTACGGCTGGTCCCGGGCCCGTCCGTACCAGCCGTCGGGCCTGGTCGGCGGCGGACGCGATGGTCCATGTCCAGCGGCGGATCTCGCGGCCGTCGGCATCGGTGACGGTGAGCGCCAGGGCGTCGGCGCGTCGCCAGCCGGACGGCAGGGGCAGGCGCAGCGCACCTTGCGCGCCGGGCTCGATGTCCGGAGCGGAGGCGGTGCCCTGGGCGCGCACCGTGTGGCCGTCCCGCCGTTGCGACGGGGTACGGAAGTCCAGGAGCCGCCAAGTGAAACGGCAGGTGCGGGTGTTGGTGAAGGCGTAGTGGTTGGTGAGGCCGATCCGCCCGTGGAAGTCGTCCGGCAGGCCGGAGGTGAACCGCTCCGGCTCGGCGAGTTGTACGGGCGACCAGATGTCCTTGATCGTGTAGAAGCTTGCCTCCTTCTCACGGAAGGGGCCGAGGATGCCGTCGGGTGCGGCGTTGCCCGCCACATCGATGGTGCCGTCGAGGTCGTCGCGCACGATGCCCTCGTCGACCAGTGACCACAGGAAGCCGCCGGCGGAGAGCCGTTCACGGCCCATCAGCTTCCAGTAGTCGTCGAGCCCCGCGCCGGCGCCGCCGTCGTAGAGGCCGTGGAGGAACTCGGTGGGCATGAAGACGTCGCCCTGTTCCTGGAGGATGCGGCGCGTGCTGTCGTACGACTCGTAGTGGTCGGTGTTGATGCCGCCGAAGTTCGCCCAGGGGTGGAGAACGGTGCGCTGCTGGGGGTCGTGGCGGGCGTAGTCGTTGTCGAGGGCGGTGTTCCAGCCGCCTTCGTTGCCGTTGCACCAGAACAGGATCGACGGGTGGTTGACGTCACGGGTGACCATCGAGGCGACGAGGGGCCTGCCTGCCGCCTCGGCGTAGGACTTCTGCCAGCCGGCCAGTTCGTCGAGCACGTACAGCCCGAGTTCGTCGGCGAGGTCGAGGAAGTGCGTGTCCGGCGGGTAGTGGGACATCCGGACCGCGTTCATGTTCATCTCCTGCATCAGGAGGATGTCCTTGCGGCTGATGCGCGCGCTGGTCGCCCGGCCGGACGTGGGCCAGATGGTGTGCCGGTTGGCGCCTTTGAGGAGGATCTTGACGCCGTTGACGTACACGCCGTCGCCGGGGCGCACCTCGACGGTGCGGAAGCCGAATCTCTCCTCGACGCGGTGCACGGTGCGGCGGTCGCCGGAGCGGAGCGCGACCTCGACGCGGTAGAGGTGCGGGGTCTCCGCCGTCCACTGCCGAGGGGAGTCCAAAACGGTCCTGAGTGTCACCGTCGTGTCGCCGGGAGCGACGGACGCGGTGAACGGGGCGCCGACCGGGCGCCCGGAGAGGTCGGTGACCCGGGCGACGAGACGGTCGGCGGAACCGGTACCCGACAGATGGGCGTCGATCCGCAGCGTGCCGTCGGCGCGGGCGTCGACGGCGATGCGCTCGATGTGCTGGAGCGGGAACGCCTCGAGTTGGACGGGGCGGTAGATGCCGCCGAAGTTCCAGTAGTCCCCGAGGCGTTCGGCCCGGTTGACGGAGTCGTCGGCGGACTCCTTGCTGACGGTCACCTCCAGGAGGTTGTCCTGCCCCGGACGCAGCTTTCCGGTCACCTCGTGACGGAACCGGTAGAAGCCGCCGCGGTGGACGGGCCCGGCCGACTCTCCGTTGATCCACGCCTCGGTGTCGGTCATCGACCCTTCGAAGACGAGGAAGACGCGTCTGTCACGCCAGTGGGCGGGCGGCGTGAAGGTGTGCCGGTAGTTGCCCTTTTCCTCCGGGCGCAGATTCCACCCGTAGTTGTACGTGCCGTATCCGTGGAACTCCCAGTTGGACGGAACCGGGATGCTGCCCCAACTGCCGCTGCGCCGCCCGCTGGTGCACAGGAAGTCCCAGTCGACCGGGTTGTCGGCGTCCTCGCCGGACAGATACAGGCGCTCGGTGCGTATGGAGGCGTCCGTTCCGTCGGCCGTCTCGGCCTCGGCGGCCCGCGCCGAGCCCGCGGGGAGACCTCCGGCGACGGCCGCGCCGGCTGCGCCCAGGATCAGAACGCCGCGACGTGACATCTGCATGACATCTCCAGCCTTCAGGGAACTGTCGGGGAGGGAACGGCGGGGACGTGCGGGGCAGCCGCCGGGCCCGGTCGACACACGGTTGTCGAAGCGCTTCCGCACACAACACCGCAGATCAGAGTGATCTGGGGGAGCGACGACGACATTAGGAGTCGAATGCATCGAACACAAGAGGGCAGCAGAAGCTACAGGCGCCTCCGGAGGCACCGCAGCGCCGGGGCCATCGACCTCGTCGTCACCGCCACGGCCGAACTGCAGGGACTGACCCTGCCGCACCGCGACCCCGACTTCGGGTGCATCGCCGCCGTCACCGGCCAGGCGCTCCAGTGGTACGGCCCCGAAGCCGGCAAGTGAGCCAGGACCGAGCACCCTCCTTTCACCAGGAAGTCGGTCTCGCAGCATCGGGGCGCGGCCTTCGCACCTCGGTACGCCGTTCACTCGCCTGGCCCGGCCACGTGGCGCGCCGTGCGTCACACACATCTGCTGGTGACCATGAGCGACAGTGGTGACGGAGACCTCTCGGCCCGGGAGGGCGGCGAGCTGGACGAACTGCGGCGCCGAGTGAGTGCCCTGGAGGGCGCCGGGCCGCCGCGGCACCACCCGTTCCGCTCGCTCGGCTCGGGCCTGCTGATCCTTGTCGCCGCGCTGCTGTCGCTGCTGTCCGTCGTCGCGGTGTGGGCGAACAGCATCGTGCAGGACACGGACCGCTACGTCGCGACCGTCGGGCCTCTGGCGAGCGATCCCGAAGTGCAGAAGGCGGTCACCAATCGGGTCACCTCCGCCGTGCTGGAGCGCGTCGACGTGGACGCGCTGGTCCAGCAGTTGACGGACGCGGCATCGCAGCAGGGCGTGCCCCCGCGGGCGGCCGAGCTGCTGAAGAACCTGGACGGCCCGATCGAGAACGGCCTCAAGCAACTGGTCGGCAACACGGTGGAGCGGGTGGTCACCAGCAGCGCCTTCCAGACGGTCTGGGTGGATGCCAACCGCCGGGCGCACGCGGCGTTTGACGAGGCGCTGACGGGCGAGGGCGAGGGCGCGGTCAAGCTGGAGGACAACCAGGTCGTCATCGACGTGGGCCCGATCGTCGCCAGGGTCAAGGACCGGCTGGTCGACGCCGGCCTCACGCCGGCCGCGAACATCCCCGCCGTTCACACGGACTTCGTGGTGTTCGCGTCGGAGGACGTCGGTGAGATCAAAACCTACGTGCGCGTGCTGGAGCTCCTCGGCGGCTGGCTGCCCGTCATCGCGCTCCTGGTCGCGGCCGCCGGAGTCTACGTGGCGTTCAACCGCAGGCACGCGCTGATCGGGGCGGCCCTGGCCGTGTTCCTCGCCATGCTGGTTCTCGGTATCGGCCTCACCGTCGCCCGTGACGTCTACCTCGACCGTCTGCCGCCGGGGACCTCCCAGGCGGCCGCGGGAGCCGTGTACGACGCGCTGGTCAGGTTCCTGCGCGCCGGCGTGCGGGCGCTCGCCGCGGTCGCCCTCTTCACCGCCGTCGGTGCCTTCCTCACCGGCCCGTCCCGGATCGCCGTTCTCACCCGCACGGGCTGCCGAAGGAGCATCGGCGCACTGCGCGACGTGGCGATGTCGGCGGGGTTCCGTACGGGTGCCGTCGGGCGGTTCGTCCATCGTTTCAAGCGCTGGATCGGTGTTGCCATCCTGATGATCGCGGCGGTCGTACTGTTCACATGGAGCTACCCGACCACTGCAGTCGTGGTGTGGACCGCGGTGATCACGCTGGTGGGCTTCGCGATCCGCGAATTCCTGGACGCCCCCTCCACACCGCCCGCCGGCTCCCCGGCCGATGCCGCCGCTCACTGATGCCGAGCCCTGGCCTCGGTGAAAGGACGGCCGCCCCGTGGAGCCGGGAGCCCGCTGCCGCTGCCGCTGCCGCCACGGACGACAGGCACGGCTGGATCGGCCCGGTGCGACGCTCAGTCGCCGACCACTCCGGCGTCGATGCGCCGACCACGTGACGCGTCCACCACGACGGGGATACCGTCCGGGATCCGTCCCTCCAGCCGGTCGAGCAGAGACTCCACCGGCGGGAGGGCTCCGGGGGGGCGGACGTGGACGTACATCGTCCGGGAGGTCGCGTCGACACTCGTGACGGACGCGCCGGGCTCGTCGGCGAGCCACTGCTCCGCCGCGCCCTTGGTCCGGTCGGTCCAGGCGTTGAGCAGGAGCGTGACCACGGTGTTGGCCGTGAGCGGAATGAACACGACGCTCGGATGGGTGCGGGTCGTCCACGACCGGCCAGGTGCTGGTCTCGTGTTCCGGGCCGGCGGTCTGCAGGAGCGGTTCCCGCGGTACGCGAGCGCCCAGGACGCCTGGAAAGGCGTACCCGCCGACCACACGGCGGCGGACCGGGCCACGTGATGTGCGGCGGAAGCCGGGCGACGCCTCATCCCGAAGCGCCCCGGCCGCCGCGGAACGGAGCACGGTGATCAGCGACGGCATGGCCGGTGTCCTGCGGTCGCTGCGCCTGGGCGAAGGCGGCGATCCGGCGCGGGCGTGCGCCCGGGCGCTGGGTGCCGAAGGCGTCGCGCTGTCGCTGCTGGTCGGCGCCGACCGGGCGGCCGAGCCGCTCTGGCGCCATCCGGAGCTGAGTGCGCGGTTCGAGGAACTCCAGTTCACGCTGGGTGAGGGTCCGGGACCGGACTCGGTCCGCACCGGTTCGCCCGTGCTGGAGCCGGACCTGGACCGGGTGCGCCCCGAGCGGTGGCCGGCGCTGCTGCCGCTCGCGCACGAGATGGGCGTACGGGGTGTGTGCGGCTTCCCGCGAGCGCCCGCTCGGCGAGGTTGCGGAAGACGTGGTCGCCCGCAGGCTCCGTTTCGACGACGATGTGAGCGGGCCGTATTCGCCCGACGGTGGAGAGGGATGATCGGCATGGCCCGCGAACGACGTCTGGCCCAGATCTTCGTGGAGGTCGCGGACTCCCTCGTCGAGGACTTCGACGTCATCGACCTGCTGCACCGGCTGTCCGCGCGCTGCGTGGAACTGCTCGACGTGTCGGCGGCCGGGATCCTGCTCGCGGACGCGCACGACGAACTGCAGATCATCGCCGCCTCGGACGAGCACACCCGGCTGCTGGAACTCTTCGCGCTCCAGCACGACCAGGGCCCGTGCGTCGAGTGCTACCGCACCGGCGCCGCCCGGACGAACATCGACCTGAGGCGGGCGGAGGTGACCACCGGCTGGCCGCGTTTCGCGGCACAGGCCCGCGAGACCGGGTATCTGGCCACACACGCCATCCCGCTGCGGCTGCGCAGCCGCGTCGTCGGCGCGCTCAACCTCTTCCAGACCACTTCGCACCGCCTGGGCGACGACGACATCGCGCTCGCCCAGGCGCTCGCCGACGTGGCCACCATCGCGATCCTCCAGCAGCGCACGCTGGAGCAGTCGCACGTCGAGAACAGCCAGCTGGAGTACGCCCTGACCAGCCGCATACTGATCGAACAGGTCAAGGGCGTGCTCGCGGAGCGCTGGAACACCTCCGTCGACGACGCCTTCGCCGCGTTCCGGTCGTACGCGCGCGCCCGTCACCTGCGCCTGTCGGAGCTCGCGACACGCATCATCGCGGGCGACTTCGACACCACGACCATCCCGGGACCGGCCTCAGCCAGGCCCGAGGAACGCCACGGCTGACCGCGCGGTCGCCGACGACCGGCCGCGCCGGCGGTCCGTTCAGACGTGACCGCCCGCGGCGTCCGCCATGAGCGGCTCCGCCGCTTCCTCGGTCGTATCCGGGGGCACGACCAGCAGGTCCCAGCGGCCCCGGCCGGGGGCGAGCAGAATGACCGTGTGCGGGGCGGATGCCGTCACGGTCCTGCGCAGCCGTACGACCTGGTTGACGACGAGCATCCGGCCGGGCGTCGCGGGCCACATCGCCCCGTTGACCGTGACGCTGCTGATGTTGCCCCACATGCGAGGCAACCCGGCGAGCAGCCGGGGGAGTTCGGCGAGCAGGTCGTACGAGCGGGGCCACCACGCTCCGTTGATGGCCCGGGGCAGCACGCCGTGGGGTGCCAGGCGCAGCCGGACAAGAGGATGGGAGGGAAGCGGGGGGTCCGGGGCGATGGTCATGAAGCTCCTGTCAACTGCCTTGCGTGGATGAGGGGTTGGCGCCAGGCGCGACGGGCGGCGACACGCGCCGGTGTCGGCCAGTGCACGTCGTACACCCAGCCCGGGCGTTCGAGGAGGCGGATGACGGCCACCGACGGGTCGACCTGGCCACGGTCGACGCCGTGCCGGGCGCTGGTGGGGTCGGCGTGGTGGAGGTTGTGCCGGCTCTCCCCGAAGGAGAGCAGGGCCAGGGGCCACAGGTTGGTGGCCCGGTCGTGACGCCGGGTGCGGAACGGACGCTCACCGATCATGTGACACAGCGAGTTCACGCTCCAGGTCACATGGTGGAGCAGGGCGATGCGGACAAGTCCCGCCCACAGCAGGGCCGTTACGCCATACACCCAGGTGCCACCGATCGCCCACCCCAGCCCGAACGGCAGCGCGAGCGTGAGGACGCACAGGGCCGGGAAGGCGCGGGCGACGGCCCGGATGTCACGGTCGGCGAGCAGGTCGGGGGCGTAACGCTCCGCGGACGTACGGTCGTTGCGGAACAGCCAGCCGACGTGGGCGTGCAGCAGTCCGCGCAGCTGGGTGCCGTAACGGTACGGGGAGTGCGGGTCGCCGGGCCGGTCGGTGAAGGCGTGATGGCGGCGGTGCGTGGCGACCCAGCCGATGACGTCGCCCTGGAAGCTCAGCGACCCGGCCACCGCGAGGGCGATGCGCACGGGGCGGACGGCCCGGTAGGAGCCGTGGGTGAGACCACGGTGGAAGCCGACGGTGATGCCGAGGCCCGTGACCGTGTAGAAGACGGCCGCGAGCAGGATGTCGGCGGGGTGGATGAGGCTGCCCCACAGCAGCCAGCCGGCCAGGCCGAGCGCCACGAACGGCAGGACGACGATCAGCGCCGTCACCGTCACGTACAGCCGCTCCCCGCCGCCGCGCTCGGGCGCCGGGCCGTCCGGTGGGAAGGGCGAAGTCCCGTCGTAGCCCCGGGGCAGCGGGACGTTGTCCGGCGGGATCGCCGTCGTGGGCGCGCGGGAAATGAGCGACATGCAGGATCCTCTGCCTCGGTGCGAATGGCGCGGCCGGGGTCAGGGGCTGCCCCTGTGACGGGAATCGCGAGGACGAGACCGGTCCGGACACCGGCATACGAAGTGCCCTCGCTCCCTTTCACCGTACTCCCGCAGGCTCCGGAACGAGGCGGCCCGGGCACTGCTCAAGTTCCAGCCGCCGCCGACCCGCTCCGCGGCGGAGCGGAGAGTAGTGTGGTCGGTACTGAGGGCATTTCACACACCGGCTGCCACGCCGGGTCGTTCTCGGCGAGCGAAGAAACCCGGGCCGCCGCAGAAGCGGCCTGGAGACGGGTCCGCATCATGTCGGCGACCTTGCTTCCACCCCTGCCGCACGTCGAGCCCGTCGCGGCCCCGGCCGCGCGTCTCACGCTGAAGACCGACCGTACGTCCCGTGGACTCCTGGACGGTGCCTGGTGGCCCCGTTCCCGGGATCTGCTGAGCGAACTGCCCGCGCTGACCGAGGCGCTGGACCCGTTGTGGGGCCGCATCACCCGGATCGCCGTCAACCCGACGTACTGGCCGGTCATTCCGCGCCGGGTTCCCGTGGGCGGCCACGCCGCTGCGGCGTCTTCCGTACGACATGCCGGCCGACGATCCTCAGGTTGTCCGGCGGGGCGTCCAGGGCGAGGCCCGCGGCGACCGCCCGCAGGGCCGCGGACAGTTCGGCCGCGCGGCCCCGGGGCGGCCGGGCCTGGAGGGGTACGGCGTGCAGCTACGCGGGAGGCGGTTCCCTCAGGTAGACGGGGCCGACCGGCCCGTGCCCGTGTGGATGAGGATCTGTTCGGCCTCGGTGATGTTGTCGGCGCGGACGGCTTCGGCCATCGCGGTGCGGGCCGCGTCGGGCGTCGCGTGCGGGGGGATCACGAGGAGGGAGAAGTGGTCCTGGTCTCCCCGGGTGATGAGGACGGTGTCGTCGCCGACCGGGAAGGAGTCGACGTGGATGACACGGTCGTCGATGATCATGCGTGTCGGCAGTCCGTCCCAGGCACGGGCGTCCAGGCCGACGCGGGTGACCGGGCCGAAGTGCTCGGTCAGTGCGGCGATCAGGGTGGGAAGCTCGGCGGCGATGTCGCGCGAGCGCGGCCACCACGCCCCGTCGAGGACTCCCTTGCGGTCGTGTGCCGTCTCCAGCCGTACGACAGCCGTCCCTGGCTCGACGGCCCGGCGGACGGCGCCGGGCGGGAGCCTGGTCACACGCGGGGCGGCGGGATCGGACATCTCATACGCCTGTCTGCGGGGGACGACAGCGGCTCTCTCACCTCACGGTACTCCTCGGCCCGCCGGCGGCCGGGAACTCGCCCCGCACGCCCGGGGCCTGCGGGACAGCCCGGAGTAGAGTGGGAAAACCGGTCTGCCGATCTCTGTCCTCGGGGCACGAGATCCTGGGGACACGGGGATGTGGGGACCGTCGCGGGGTACTGCGGACGGGTCGTCCTGTTGCACAGCGAGGTCGCCGTGGAGTCACTTGAACCACCCTCGGCCGGACATGCCGAGGTACGTATCGTCGCCGCCTCCCCCGAGGTCGCCCGTCGGGTCGCGGAAGTCCTCCGGCGCTGCTTCGACGCCACCGAACAGCGCAGCTACCCCGCGGGGGCCGAGGGAGGAACCCGGCTGCACCTCACCGTGGACACCACCCACGCGGCAGAACCGGCACGGTCCTGGCTGGAGACCAGCCGGGCCTCGGCGGACCGAAGCCGACCGTCGGACCAGGCCTGACGCACTGCCGAACCTCAAGGCGCGCTGCCGGGACGGCTTGGAGCACTCCGGTGACACGTGGGCGGCGCGTAAGCGGGAGCTGACGCCGCTGTCGTCGTCGCGCTGGGCCGGGGCGATCACCAAGGCGTCGCACGACCAGTGGGCACTGGCCCGCCGCTGCCAGCTGGCGTACATCCAGAACCTGGAAGCGGGCATCCGTACCCTCACGCACCGCCTGTCCCTGCCGATCGGACAGAAGGGTTCCAGAGGAGTGCCCGGGGGTTACCGGTCCCGGCGGGAGTGGCACGCCAAGTCGCGTCGTCTGCGCGTGCTGGAGGACCGGCTGGCCGTCGAGCGGGCCGGCCGCGAGGCCGGACTCGTGCACGTCGTGCGGGGTGGTAAGCGCCTGGCCCGCACCCGCCACCACCTGGAGAACGTCAGTTCTCTCCCGAGAACCGGCACCTTGGCCAAGGCGCGCGACACGACACAGACCACCAGAACTCGTTCCCGCTCACCACGGCGCGCTTGAGCGCGCTCCAGCGGCAGCAGCTCCAAACCCCTCCGACGACCGCAACGCGGGCACGCTGTGGCTGGTGCACCGGTGGATCGCGGAACGGTTCGCCACCGACGAGGAGGCCGTGCCGGCCGTCCTGGCCGACGGTTTCGTGGCCCGGCTGCTGGACAGCACGCCCGCCGCGCACCGGCCGCGCGGGGCCGAGCTGTCCGCGGCCCTGCGGGCGGTCGCCGCGGGCCTCGCCCTGGACGCCCCGCCGGACAACCTGAGGATCGTCGGCCGGCATGTCGTACTGGCCCCGCGTGGCTGGTGCCGGGTGCCATGTCATGCCGCCGCCCCTGCCGGCCGGGATGCGGGCAAGGGCGGATGAAGGTGGGGTGCCGTGTCAGCCGATGGTGTCGATGTAAGACTGCGGGCCGGCATCCGGGTCACTGGCGGACGGCGCGGGCGTCGCGGGTGTCATGGGCGGTGCCGGCCGGAGCGGGGGCGTCGCGTGGCAGGTGAAGCCGAGACGGGTCAGGGCCCTGGTGACCTCGAAGGCGGTGAAGTCGCGGCGGTCCTGACGGGTGATCACCTCACCGACCTGCTTGACCGGGTACAGCTTGCGGCCGATCGTCACACAGGCTCCGGTGACGGGCTCGGGACGGACGCCCTGCATGGACGCCTCAACCTCGCTCTTGATCAGGTCGAAGGGGTAACGGGCGATCACACAGCGCATGGTGCCTCACCAAGGGTCGAGCGGAAACAGACCACCAAAGGGTCGTGCAAAGGGGCGTGCCGGGGTATGCCGGGAAAACAAACAGGGCCCGCACCCAAGGTGCGGGCCCCGTTTTACGATGCGCGAAGCGCGACGATCAGGCGGGAACGATGTTCTCCGCCTGCGGGCCCTTCTGGCCCTGCGTGACGTCGAAGCTCACCCGCTGGCCTTCCTGCAGCTCACGGAAACCCTGGGTGGCGATGTTCGAGTAGTGGGCGAAGACGTCGGCGCCGCCGCCGTCCTGCGCGATGAAGCCGAAGCCCTTTTCCGCGTTGAACCACTTCACTGTGCCGGTGGCCATGTCAAAACTCCTGTAAGGCAGTGCTGAGAACCCACACTTCGCGGGCCCCCTTCATCGCTGAGATGATCACCTGCCCGGAAATACAACCGACAGCAAAATGGCAACCACAACTGCAACTGACTCCCAGCCTAGCACGTAAGAAACCCGCAACAAGGGGCGAATAAAACGGCCGCAATCGACTGGAATGCTTCGCTGGAATATGCCGGGAAATAATTGCCCGGCGCCTGAGCTATTTCTGTCGTGCCGACGACAGATTTTCACTCGTCGCGCTCGCGGCGCAGCTCCTCGTTCACGCGGAGCGCCTCGTCCAGTCGGTCCTCGAGGCCGATGATCCGGCAGGCCACGTCGATGGGCGTGCCCTGATCGACCAGTTCGCGGGCGCGGGCGGCGAGACGCAGCTGATGACGCGAGTAGCGGCGGTGCCGGCCCTCCGAACGGGTCGGGGTGATCAGCCCCGCCTCGCCGACGGCACGCAGGAAGCCGGGCGTGGCGTCGATCAGCTCGGCGGCACGGCCCATGGTGTACGCCGGGTAGTGGTCGTCGTCGATGCGGCCGACGGCTTCCGGCCGACTGTCCGAGGGCATGTACGCCTTCCCGCGGGCCCGGGGTGAGGCCCGCCGCAGGGGAGCGGTTCCCCATACCGGAACTCTAGTCGCAACCACGCAATCCCTGTCGTGGCGAAGGCAGATGTTCATCGCCCGGACGAAGCGAAATCGGCTTTCGGACACACGTCACACCTGCCTAAGCTGCCCAGACCCCGGGTGCTCGCAAGCTCGGGGCCACGGGTCGGTGATCGCGCCGGCGGGCCCCTGCTTGGGGGCGGGGCCGTCTCTTCGGGGCGGGCGATCACTGGGCCCCGGCGGACGGGGCGCACGGTCTCCCTCGCCGGGCGAGCGGCGCGCCCTGCGAGCGAGTCATCGGCGGGATCTCGGCGGACGGGCGCCCACCATCCCTCCCGACGCACGATCAGCGGACCCCGCGAGCGGACCCCGACACCGCCCTCGGAGGGCGGCCGCCCATCCTGCCCGCGGACGGTCAACGATTCGTCCGGGCGGGCCGGGCCGTCGTCAGTTGTTCCAGCTCTCGTCGTACGGGTCCTGTGGTGCCGGTACCGGCTTGGCCTCCGTGACCTCGATGAACGGGATCGGGCCGTTGTTGACCGGGTCCGCCGTGCGGCGGGCGGTGTACGTGCCGGTGATCTCGAGCCAGGTGTCCGGCTGGAGGATCGGTGGGATGTGGCCGGTGAGGCCTACCTTGACCGGCTGGGCGTCGGCGGCGCAGCAGCTGAGGGCCATGCGGACGAGGTACGGGGTGCCGGCGCGGTCCAGGGCGACGAAGCCGGTGAGCCGGACGCGGCGGTCGCCGAGGGTGCGGCCGTGGTCGTAGGCGGCGCGGCCCGCGTAGTCGACGAGGCTGAGCGGGAGTGGGTCGCCGGACGGCAGGTTCGGGTAGGCGAGCGGCTCCTGGAGGGCCGTACCGGTGCGGGTCGCGCTGTATGAGCCGAGGGCGGGCGGCGCGACGAGGATCAGCGCGAGGACGGGGAGGATCAGGAGCCAGGCGACGCGGGGTTCGTGGTGATGGCCGCCGCCCTTGGGTCCCTCCTTCGTCCGTTTCCGCTCGTACCACGCCGTCGCCAGCGCCGCCGTGATCAGTACCGCGGCGGCCAGCAGCAGCAGCGGGCGCAGGCCGGTCTTGACGTAGCGCAGGTAGAGGTCGGTGGTGCCCGCGTGCAGCAGGCTCGCGCCGAGGAGGAACAGGACCGCCGCCTGGGCCTGCCGGTTCACAGGAGCACCGCCCCGGTCAGGACCGACGCCAGGACGGCGAGGGCGAAGGTGGCGGGCGCGAAGCGCAGGGCGAAGCCGCGGCCGAAGGTGCCCGCCTGCATGGCGAACAGCTTGAGGTCGATCATCGGGCCGACGACGAGGAAGGTGAGCCGGGCCGTCAGCGAGAACTGCGACAGCGACGCCGCCACGAACGCGTCCGCCTCCGAGCAGATCGACAGCAGTACGGCGAGGATCGCCAACGCCAGCACGGACAGCAGCGGGCTGTCGGCCGTCGCGCGCAGCCACTGCTCCGGCACCACGGCCTTGAGGGTCGCCGCGGCCATCGCGCCGACGACCAGGAAACCGCCCGCGTGCATCACGTCGTGCCGGACCGAGCCCCAGAAGGCGGCGCCCTTGCTCTGGCCGTCGTGGGCGCCGTGCGCCGAAGGCGGTCGTAGCCAGTCCGTACGGCCCAGCTTCAGCCACAGCCAGCCCATCGCGCACGCGACCAGCAGACTGGCGACGAGACGGGCGAGGACCATCTCCGGGTTGCGCGGGAACGCGACCGCCGTCGCCGTCAGCACGATCGGGTTGATCGCGGGCGCGGAGAGCAGGAACGCCAGCGCCGCCGCCGGCGCGACACCCCTCCGCACCAGCGCCCCGGCCACCGGCACGGACGCACACTCGCACCCCGGCAGCACCGCCCCCGCAGCCCCCGCGACCGGCACTGCGAGGGCGGGCCGGTTCGGCAGCGCGCGGGCGAAGAAGGACGGCGGCACGAACACCGCGATCGCCGCCGACAGCAGCACCCCGAGGACGAGGAAGGGCAGCGCCTGCACCACGACCGCCACGAACACCGTCGTCCAGTTCTGCATCACCGGGGCGGACAGGGCACGGCGGATCGGGCTCTGGAGCAGGACCAGGAGGAGAAGGACGACGACGAGAAGGAGCGGGGACCTCGACTCGGGCCCGGACTCCGGCTCCGCCGCCTTCGCCGCCGCCTGCGCTTCCTTCACTTCGACGGGCGGGGCCGTTCTGGTGGTCGCCACGGGCGAGGTACCTCCGGTGGTGCGGAAGGGCGCTGGTTTCCCTCCCCTTCAGTACGACGGGCGGGACAACGCCGTTCACGTACGGACGGATTCCTTCTGGAACCACCTGTATCTGTAAGGCAGTCTTGCCCCTTGTGGGGAGCGTTCCGAATCAGAGTCCGGCGGGCGGTGACACGTCCGCGCACATGGTGGTGTGCGGAGACGGCGGCCTGGCACACCGGCTGGCCGGCGAACTCCGGGTGGTGTACGGCGAACAGGTCACCCTCGTCGTACCGCCCTCCGAACGCACGGTACGCCCGCCGGTGGTCGGACGCGCCCGGGCGGCGTCGGCCGCACTGCTCGACCGGATGGTGAACGCGGCCGTCAACCGCGCCAACGGCGGCAACACCGGTGAACCCACCGGGAACGGACGGGTCGTCGAGGCCACCGAGGTGACCGAGGCCGTGCTCGCCGACGCGGGCGTGGAACGCGCCGCCGCGCTGGCGCTCGTGTACAACGACGACGAGACCAACATCCGCGCCGCCCTCACCGCCCGCCGCCTCAACCCCCGGCTGCGGCTCGTACTCCGGCTCTACAACCGCCGACTGGGCCAGCACATCGAGGAACTCCTCGACCAGGCGTCCGCGTTGGCGACGGGCGGCGCAGGCCAGGACCTGGACGCCTCCACGACCGTCCTGTCCGACGCCGACACGGCGGCACCCGCGCTGGCCGCCACCGCGGTGGCCGGCACCACCAAGGTCCTCCAGACGGACGGCCTGCTGCTGCGCGCGGTGGAACGACCGCCGCTGCGCCCCGGCCAGACCGCGCATCCGGGGCTGGCCACCCTGGGGCTGCTGTCCACGACGGGCAACGGCACGGCCGCGACGGACGGTTCGGAGAGCGGCGAGGAGCAGGGGCCGCTGCTGCTGCCGGACGCGGCGACGGTCCGCGGGGCCACGGGCCGCGGGGCCGTGGTCCTGGAGCAGGTGTCGTACTCCGGGCCGTCGCTGCCCGCCGCCCGGGGTGTCGTACCGCCGTTCGCGTCGCTGTTCTCGCGGCGGCTGCGGTGGTCGCTGGCCGGGCTGGTGGGGTGTGTGATCGCGCTGGCGGTGGCCTTGTCGGTGGTGACGCACAACGACCTGCTGCACGCGACCTATCTGACCCTGCTGGACCTCTTCGCGATCAACGACCCCGCGACCGGGCTGTCCACGGGCCGGCAGATCCTCCAACTCCTCTCCGGTCTGGTCGGGTTGCTGCTCCTTCCGGTGCTGCTGGCCGCGGTGCTGGAGGCGCTGGGCACCTTCCGGACCGCGTCCGCACTGCGCAAGCCGCCGCGGGGACTGGGCGGGCATGTGGTGCTGCTCGGGCTGGGCAAGATCGGCACCCGGGTACTGACGCGGCTGCGCGAACTGCACATCCCGGTGGTGTGTGTCGAGTCCGACCCCGAGGCACGCGGGCTGGCGACGGCCCGACGGCTGCGGGTTCCGGTGGTGCTCGGGGACGTGACCCAGGAGGGCGTCCTGGAAGCCGCCAAGATCCATCGGGCGCACGCACTGCTCGCGGTGACGAGCGCGGACACCACGAACCTGGAGGCCGCGCTGTACGCCCGCTCCGTGCGGCCCGACCTCCGTGTCGTACTGCGCCTGTACGACGACGACTTCGCGACCGCGGTGTACCGGACCCTGCGGGCCGCGCATCCGCACGCGTCCACGCGGAGCCGGAGCGTTTCGCATCTGGCCGCGCCCGCCTTCGCCGGGGCGATGATGGGGCGCCAGATCCTGGGGGCGATTCCTGTCGAGCGGCGGGTGCTGCTGTTCGCGGCGGTGGATGTGGGCGGGCATCCGCAGCTGGAGGGGAAGACCGTGGGGGACGCGTTCCGGGCGGGGGCCTGGCGGGTGCTGGCCCTGGACAAGAGGACGGGCGAGCAGGCACACGAGGGCGAGGGCGAGCGGCCACCGGAAGGCGGGTGGGGGCTGCCCGACGACTATGTACTGGGCCCCGCGGATCGGGTGGTGCTGGCGGCCACGCGCAGGGGACTGGCGGAGCTGCTGGGGCGGCGGAGCCGGGAGCGGGCAGGTGCGTAGAGGCTCCCGCCCCTACGCACGCTGGACTCGCCGCCGCGCTACCTCGGCAGATTCCGCTCCGCGAAGTCCAGCTCCAGCCTCACCTGCTTGATGCGCTCGTCCACCACCAGTGAGCCGTGCCCCGCGTCGTACCGGTACACCTCGTGCACCGCGCCCCGCGCCTCGAGGCGCTTGACGTAGTTGTCGATCTGGCGGATCGGGCAGCGCGGGTCGTTCACACCCGCCGAGATGTAGACGGGGGCCTTCACCTGGTCGACGTAGGTCAGCGGGGAGGACGCCTCGTAGCGCTCGGGGACCTCCTCCGGGGTGCCGCCGAGCAGCGTGCGGTCCATGGCCTTCAGGGCTTCCATCTCGTCGTGGTACGCCGTGACGTAGTCGGCGACCGGGACCGCCGCGATGCCCAGCGTCCAGGCGTCCGGCTGGGTGCCGAGGCCGAGGAGGGTGAGGTAGCCGCCCCAGGAACCGCCGGTGAGGATCAGCCGGTCGGGGTCCGCGAGGCCGGAGCCGACCGCCCACTCGCGGACCGCCGCGATGTCCTCCAGCTCGATGAGGCCGACCCGGTGCTTGAGGGCGTCGGTCCAGGCGCGGCCGTAGCCCGTCGAACCCCGGTAGTTGACGCGGATCACCGCGTATCCGTGGTCCACCCAGGCCGCCGGGCCCGCCGCGAACGCGTCGCTGTCGTGCCAGGTCGGGCCGCCGTGGATGTCGAAGACCGTCGGGAGGGGGCCGCTCGCTCCCGCCGGCTTCTGGACCAGCGCGTGGATGCGGCCGCCGGGGCCCTCCACCCACACGTCCTCCACCGGCACCGAGCCCGGCGACTTCATGCCCGGCGGGTCCAGCACCACGCGTCCCGTCGTCGAGCGCACCGCCGACGGCTCAGCGGCCGACGACCACAGGTACTCCACGCTGCCGTCCGGGCGGGCGGTCGCGCCGGACACCGAGCCGGCCGGGGTGGCGATCTCCTCCAGCGCGCGGGTGGCCAGGTCGTAGCGGAACATCTCGCTGCGGGCCTCGTGGCTGTGCACGATCAGCAGTCCGGAGCCGTCCGGATACCACTCGGCGCTCACGTCACCGGGCAGCTCGAGCGCCAGGTCCGTCTCCTCACGCGTCACGACGTCCCACACCAGCGGCTCCCAGCGGCCGCGGCGCTGGTGGCCGATGAGCAGCCGGGAGTCGCCGTCGACCGGGGCGAAGCCCAGGATCTCCAGGCCGAGCTCCTCGGTGCCGTCCTTGGTGTCGTCGAGCTCGGCGACCGCCGTGCCGTCGGGGCGCAGGACGCGCAGCGCCGAGTGCATCGCGTCGCCGTGCTCGGTGTGCTCGACCGCGATCAGCGAACCGTCGTGCGAGAGGTCGCCGACGCCGGCGGATTCGCGGTGGCGGTAGATCTCCACGGTGTCCGCGCCGCTCTCGCCGAGGCGCGCGAGGTGGATCGTCGTGCCCTCGTCGTCCGTCGAGCGGCCGACGACCGCCGTACGGCCGTCCCTGCCGAGGGCGAGGCCCGCCGGGTACGAGGCGTCCAGGCCCGGCACCGCGAGCTCGTCCCCGCCGCCGGTGAAGGGCTGGCGGCGCCAGACGCCGAACTCGTCGCCGTCCTTGTCGTCGAACCACCAGATCCACGCGCCGTCCGGGGAGAGCACGCCGTCCGTCGTGCCGTTCGGCCGGTTGGTCACCTGGCGCTGCTCGCCCGTGGAACGGTCCCAGGCGTACAGCTCGTATGTGCCGGTGGCGTTCGACACGAACAAGGAGCGGTCCGGTGTGTCCTCCGCCCAGTCCGGAAGTGACACCCGGGGCGCCCGGAAGCGCTTCTCCCAGTCCGCGATCTCCTTGTCCGGCATCTGCTTGTTCCGCTCCGGCGCAGCGGACCCGTTGCTCTCAGTCATGGCCCCATAGTGCCTGGCCCCGACGACATCGCGCCGCCGAGGCCCCCAGCCTGTGGATAACTCCATGACGGATCTCCAGGACGGATGACTCCACGGCCGATTGTCAGTGGCGGCGTGCAGACTTCTGGCATGACCGATCTGCGCAAGACAGTCGAGAGCTCAACCGTGAGTATCCGGGGGACTGACCCCGCGGCCGGGCCGCCGCTGAGGGCCCCGTACCTTTGAAGGCGTGTACCGGTTTCTGCTGACGCCCCGTTGGTGGGGGATCAACGTCTTCGTGCTGCTCGCCATCCCCTTCTGCGTGTTCATGGGGTCGTGGCAGCTGAGCCGGTTCGAGGACCGGGTGCAGGACCATCGCAGCGCCGGTGAGCTGGCCGCGGCGGCCAAGACGGAGGCGGCTCGCCCGCTCGCCGAGCTGCTGCCGGTGGACAAGGCGACGTCCGGCAGGCAGGTCACGGCGACCGGGCGGTACGGCGAGCAGCTGCTCGTTCCCGACCGGGAGCTGGACGGCAGGTCCGGCTTCTATGTGCTGACGCTGCTGCGCACGGAGGGTGGCGAGGCGCTGCCGGTGGTGCGGGGGTGGCTGCCGGGGGATGCGGACGTGGCGAAGGCGCCGGCCGCGCCTTCGGGTGAGGTCACGGTCGCCGGTGCCCTGCAGGCGTCCGAGATGCCGGGGGAGAACGGCGTGCCGGGGCAGGGTGGGTTGCCTGCCGGGCAGACGGGGGCGATCAGTGCGGCGTCGCTGGTGAACCTCGTGCCGTACGACGTGTATGACGCGTGGGTCACCCTGAACGTGGGGGACTCCGGGATGACGGCGGTGCCGGCTGCGGCCGCGCCGAACACGGGGCTCGATCTGAAGGCGTTCCAGAACCTCGGCTACACCGGGGAGTGGTTTGTCTTCGCGGGGTTCGTGGTCTTCATGTGGTTCCGGTTGCTGCGCCGGGAAGTGGAGTTCGTGCGGGATGCCGAGCTGGGGTTGATCCCGGACCCGGATCCGGATCCGACGCCGACGCCGACGCCTGGTGAGGAACGCGCGTCTGTGTGACGCCGGTTCCTGGTGAACCGGTGCCGGTGCCGGGCGGGGGTGGGTCGCGCAGCCCGGCGCCAACGGGGTGCCGCCCTCTTTGGGACGGGTGCCGCCCCCAGCGGCACGACTGCCCGCAGACTGACGGCTGTCTGCTGCCTCGTCCGGTTACGCCGTCGGTGCCAGTACGCCCGTCCAGTACACCGTGCCCGCGCATGCGTTCGACACCGTGACCTGGATCGACGGGGAGCCGGGTTCTGCCGTGTTGGTGATGAGGACGCTGCCGTCGGCCGTGCCGTCCTCCGTGACGAGCTGGGGGGACGTGCCGGTCTCGCCGGTCGTGGTCGCGCCCTCGGTGGTGCCCGTGTTCTGCGAGGGCGTCGGGGTGGGAGTCGGGGTGGGATCGCCGCCGCCGTTCGTGCCGCCGCTGCCGTCGTTCGTGGGGCAGGTCTCCGAGGGGACCCACGCGAACTTCACCTCGTACGACGCGCCCGGCTTCAGGACGAGCGACGCCAGCTCCAGGGACGGATCGGGCAGGCTCGTCGCCTGGTCGCCGGCGACGTGCCGGGCCACCATGATCTTCGCGGGGTCTGCCGCGCCCTGCGCGAGCGGGGTCACGGAACCGGGCCCCGTGACCGCGCACTCGGCGGTGGAGACGTTGGAGAAGCGGAACGTGCCGTAGACCGCGCCGGCGGTGTCGGGGACGTCCGTGCTGGAGCCGGCGATGCCGAGCTCGGCGGACGTGCAGGCGGGGACGCCCGCCGCGCTGGTCGCCGGCGGGTCGGCGGAGCTGCCGGAGCCCGAGCCACTGCCCGTGCTCTCACCCTTGCCCTGGTCCTCGGCGCCGCCCTTGTCCTTGTCCTCGACCTTGTCCGAGGCGCCGCCGGACTTGCCGTCCTCGTTCTCCGTGTCCTTGCCCTGGCTGACGCCGCCCTGCGCCTCCTGGCCATGACCGGCGTTGGACGCGTTGACACCGGAGCCCGTGGAGTTGGAGACATGCACGAGGGCCGGGACGGCGGTGCCGACGAAGAGCGCGGCGGCGGCCGCGCCCACGAGGGCCTGCCGCTTGCGCGCCCGCCGTGCGGGTACCGCCCGTCGCAGATGGTCCAGGGTGCCGTCACGCGGTTCGATCTCCTGGACCGCCGTGTGCAGCAGCCTGCGCAGTGCCAGCTCGTCCGAGTCGAGTTCCTCGGGGCCCTGGTCATCGGGGCCCTGGTCGTCGGGGCCGTTGTTCACAGTTCCGTTCCCAGCGTGCGATTGCTTCGGCTCTTCATTGTGCAGATGACGTCGCTCGTCGTGGTCCCCACGACCGCCCGTGCCGCCGCTCATGCCGGGGCCTCCATGGCGATCCGCAGGGCCGCGATGCCGCGCGAGCCGTAGGCCTTCACCGAGCCCAGCGATATGCCGAGCGTCTCGGCGACCTGCGCCTCGGTCATGTCGGCGAAGTACCGCAGCACCAGCACCTCGCGCTGACGGCGCTGCAGCCCCTTCATCGCCTTGATCAGCGAGTCGCGCTCCAGCTGGTCGTACGCCCCCTCCTCCGCGCTCGCCATGTCCGGCATCGGCTTGGAGAGCAGCTTCAGGCCGAGGATGCGGCGGCGCAGGGCGGAACGGGACAGGTTGACGACCGTCTGACGCAGGTACGCGAGCGTCTTCTCCGGGTCACGGACGCGCTTGCGCGCCGAGTGCACCCGGATGAATGCCTCCTGGACGACATCCTCGCAGGAGGCGGTGTCGTCGAGGAGGAGCGCCGCGAGACCCAGCAGCGAGCGGTAGTGCGTGCGGTAGGTCGCGGTGAGGTGGTCGACGGTCGTACCGGCCGCCGCTGCGTCCTCGGCGGACTCGACGCCGTCGCGCTGACTGGGTATGCGGGCGGGCCGCGCTGCGGGCATGGGCGCGATCACCGGCATGCCGCCGGACGCGCCGGACATGCGGGATCCCAAAGGCCGCCGGGGCGGCCGTAGGGCCGTGCCGCGCGCTGCCACGGTGAAGTCGAGTACCTCTGCCACGCCAGTTGGACACGCTTCCCCCCGTGAGGGTTGTACGTGCCGGACGTCGGTTTTACGTCGGCCGTCGCAGCCGATCGCGATCTCGCGTCGAACAGCACGACTGACGGTGACTCACATGCCCTCATGCGTCCCGCTCATCCCCTATGTCCCGGTTGGCCGAACGTCCCCACGTCCGGCTCAAGGCGTCCCCACGCCTGACCACGCCTGAAAAAAACGCGTCCACACGCTCCCGAAGGGCGACCGCAAAGACGCTCCCCGCCCTCCGCGCGGTTGCGGAGGGCGGGGAGGAAATCTCCGGACACCGAAGAGGCCCGCTACAAGTGGTCCGGACCATCGTCCGGACCACATGCCTTACATGGATCTTACAAGCGTTTCAGCCACCGGCCAGAACTTTTCCCGTGCCACACGCGCCACACCAGAAACCGCACGGGAACTGCGCGAGAAGCGACACGACGACTACGAGAGCTCCGCCGCCACCAGCTCGGCGATCTGCGCGGTGTTCAGGGCCGCACCCTTGCGCAGATTGTCCCCGCAGACGAAGAGTTCGAGGGCGGTGGGGTCGTCGAGCGCCCGGCGCACCCGGCCGACCCAGGTCGGGTCCGTGCCCACCACGTCGGCGGGCGTCGGGAACTCCCCGGCCTCCGGGTTGTCGCACAGGACGACCCCGGGCGCCGTGGCGAGGATCTCGCGCGCCCTGTCCACGGTGACCTCGCCCTCGAAGCGGGCGTGCACGGTCAGCGAGTGGGTCGTGATCACCGGCACCCGTACGCAGGTCACCGCGACCGGCAACTGGGGCAGCCCGAGGATCTTGCGGGACTCGTCCCGCACCTTCATCTCCTCGGACGACCAGCCGTCCTCGCGGACCGACCCGGCCCACGGCACGACGTTCAGCGCGACCGGCTCCGGGAACGGCCCGGTGTTGTCACCTACAGCCCGCCGTACGTCACCGGGGCTGGTCCCCAGCTCCGTACCGGCGACCAGCGACATCTGCTGCCGCAGCGTTTCCACGCCGGCCCGCCCGGCCCCACTGACCGCCTGGTACGACGACACCACCAGCTCGCGCAGCCCGAACTCGGCGTGCAGCGCGCCCAGCGCCACGATCATGGAGAGGGTCGTGCAGTTGGGATTGGCGATGATCCCGCGCGGCCGGCGCCTGGCCATGTGCGGATTGACCTCGGGGACGACGAGCGGCACGTCCGGGTCCATCCGGAAGGCACCGGAGTTGTCCACGACGACCGCGCCCTTGGCCGCGGCGACCGGTGCCCACTGCGCGGACACCTCGTCGGGTACGTCGAACATGGCGACGTCGACCCCGTCGAAGGCCTCCTCCGACAGGGCCACGACCTCGACCTCCTCGCCGCGCACGGCCAGCTTGCGGCCGGCCGAGCGCGGCGAGGCGATCAGACGGATCTCGCCCCAGATGTCCGCGTGCTGGGACAGGATCTGGAGCATGACCGTGCCGACGGCCCCGGTCGCACCCACCACCGCGAGCGTCGGGCGTACGGTCCGTCCGGTACCGGCCATCAGCGGCCGGTGCCCCCGTAGACGACGGCCTCGTCGCTGTCGGAGTCCAGACCGAAGGCGGTGTGCACGGCGCGGACGGCCTCGTTGACGTCGTCGGCGCGCGTGACGACCGAGATGCGGATCTCCGAGGTCGAGATCAGCTCGATGTTCACGCCCGCGTCGGACAGGGCGGTGAAGAAGTCGGCCGTGACGCCGGGGTTCGTCTTCATGCCCGCGCCGACGAGGGAGATCTTGCCGATCTGGTCGTCGTAGCGCAGCGACTCGAAGCCGATGCCGTGCTTGTTCTTCTCCAGGGCGTCGATGGCCTTGCGGCCCTCGGCCTTGGGGAGCGTGAAGGAGATGTCCGTCAGCCCGGTGGAGGCGGCGGACACGTTCTGCACGATCATGTCGATGTTGATCTCGGCGTCGGAGATCGTGCGGAAGATCGCGGCGGCCTCGCCCGGCTTGTCCGGTACGCCGACGACCGTGACCTTGGCCTCCGACGTGTCGTGCGCGACACCGGAGATGATGGCCTGCTCCACCTTCTGGTCCCCTTGCTGCTGTGCCTTTTGAACGAGTGGCTCACTGCTGACCCACGTGCCCTGCAGTCCGCTGAAGGACGAGCGGACGTGGATCGGGATGTTGTAGCGGCGGGCGTACTCCACACACCGGTGGAGCAGCACCTTCGACCCGGAGCTGGCCAGTTCGAGCATGTCCTCGAACGAGATCCAGTCGATCTTCCGGGCCTTCGTCACCACTCGCGGGTCGGCGGTGAACACGCCGTCCACGTCGGTGTAGATCTCGCAGACCTCGGCGTCCAGCGCGGCGGCGAGAGCGACGGCCGTGGTGTCGGAACCACCGCGACCGAGCGTGGTGATGTCCTTCTTGTCCTGGCTGACGCCCTGGAAGCCGGCGACGATGGCGATGTTGCCCTCGTTCACCGAGTCACGGATCCGGCCCGGCGTGACATCGATGATCCGGGCTTTGTTGTGGACCGAGTCGGTGATGACGCCTGCCTGGCTGCCGGTGAAGGACTGGGCCTCGTGGCCCAGGTTTTTGATCGCCATGGCCAGCAGGGCCATGGAGATACGCTCTCCGGCGGTCAGCAGCATGTCGAACTCACGCCCGGCAGGCATCGGAGACACCTGCTCGGCGAGATCGATCAGCTCGTCCGTCGTGTCGCCCATCGCGGAAACGACGACGACCACCTGGTGGCCGTTCTTCTTCGCTTCCACGATCCGCTTGGCGACGCGCTTGATGCCCTCGGCATCGGCTACGGAGGAGCCTCCGTACTTCTGCACGACAAGGCCCACGTGCGCTCCTCGCTCAGTCCGTGTGTGTCGGCTCAGTTTAACGAGCGTCCGAAATCCACCCTGGGGTTACCACATGATGAGATTCGGCGCTCCGGGATGGTGTCTGCCCTGTGAAGGGCCGAGCACACGGGAAGTGGTGCAGGTCACTCGGGCGTCCTCATAGTTTTCGGGAAAAGCTCCGTAGAGCAGCCGGATCGCCACGTCCCGGGCGTCGATGATCGTCTGCCCTACCAGCGCATGCTCACCGGGTGTCCGGGGAGACGGCCTGCACAAGGCGGTGGACGGAAAGCGTGTCGCCGTCCACCGAGATCATGCTGTGGGCGACGAGACGTTCCGGTACTGTCCTGCGCCCACTTCGCCACCAGCGTGGACTTCCCGATACCCCCGAGACCATGGACACACACCACGGCCGACGGCCCGTCCAGCAGGGCGAGTTCCCGCTCCCGCCCGACGAACAGCCTGGTCGGCGCCGGCAGCTTCACCAGCCGCTTCGGCAACTCCCCCACCGGCAGGAACGCCTCCGCCGGCAGCACGGTCGCCTGGTCGATCTGCTGGATGAAGTCCCCGGTGGCGACGTTGCGCGCGCTGCCCCCGAGCCCGACCGCCCGCTCCCCCGATGCCTCCACCGTTGACGCACCCCGTCTTCACCGGCCCGCGGCCCGGCCCCGGCCGTCTTTAAAGTTCAACCATTATGGTTCGCCTGTGCGTGTACTGCTGGTGGAAGACGACGAACCGGTCGCCGAGTCGCTACGGCGAGGCCTGCTGCGTTACGGGTTCGAGGTGGCGTGGGTCACCACGGGCGGCGCGGCGCTGAGCCACCGGGAGCCTTATGACGTCGTGCTGCTCGATCTCGGGCTGCCCGACACCGACGGCCTCGACGTCTGCAAGGCGCTGCGCGAACGCAGCGATGTGCCGATCATCGTGATCAGCGCCCGTAGCGACGAGACGGACCGGGTGGTCGGCCTGGAGCTCGGGGCCGACGACTACGTGTCCAAGCCGTTCGGGGTGCGTGAGGTGATCGCGCGGATACGAGCGGTGATGCGGCGCATGCAGCCCCGTACGCCCAATGGCGCGGAGAGCGCCGCCGACCGGTACGGCTCCCGCCTCACCATCGACCGCAAGGCGGCCCGGGTCCGCCTGGACGGCGAGGAGGTGGCGCTCGCGCCCAAGGAGTACGACCTGCTGGCCTTCCTCACCGAGGAGCCCGGGGCGCTGATGTCGCGCGAGCAGATCATGGAAGCGGTCTGGGACGCGAACTGGTTCGGGCCGACGAAGACGCTGGACGTGCATGTGGCCGCGCTGCGGCGCAAGTTCGCCGGGGTGATCACGATCGAGGCGGTGCGCGGGGTCGGGTTCCGGCTGGAGATCGCCAACGAGGGTGACGGCGGCGCACGGTGAACCGGCAACTGATCCAGAGCTACATCGCGCTCGTGGCGATCGCCATCGCCCTGTTCACCGTCCCGGTGGCGTACACGCTCACCGACCAGCTGCGCGACGACACCAGGGACTCCGTACTGCGCGAGGCCAGGACCATGGCCCAGCTGCTGGGCCAGGGCAACCCCGCCTCCTGCGAGGCGCTGGAGCAGATGGCCACGGCGTACCACGACAGGGTCGAGCTCTTCACCACCCACGACGAGCCCTGCGCGGCCGACCTCCCCCGCCCGGCCCGGGACGCGGCGCTCAACAACGCCCTGCGGAAGGGGGAGTCCACGACGGACTGGGGCTCGGACTTCATCTGGGGCCGCCATCTGGTGATCACCGTCGCCGCCCATGAGGCCGGCGACGAGGACAAGCCGGTCGTGGGCGCCGTACGGATCAAGTACGACACCGCCAAACTCACCAGCCGGCTGTGGACGATCTGGGGCTTCCGGGCCGGACTTGCCGTCGCCGTCCTGGCGGCCGCGGCCGGTCTGGGTGCGATCGTCGCGCGCCGGCTGACTGCTCCCCTGCGCCAGCTGAACGACATGGCCAGCAAGTTCAGCGACGGCGACCTGACGGCCCGCTCCGAGGTGACGGGCCCGGTGGAGACCCAGACGCTGGCCCGCACGCTCAACCAGGCCGGCGAACGCCTCGACACCCTGATCGCCTCGCAGCGCATCTTCGTGGCGGACGCCTCCCATCAACTCCGTACCCCTCTCACGGCCTTGCGTCTGTCGCTGGACAACATCGCGGACGGGGTGGACGACGAGTTCGTACGGGAGGACGTGGAGCAGGCGACGGCGGAGGTGGTCCGGATGAGCCGCCTGGTCAACGGCCTGCTGGTGCTGGCCCGCGCGGAGGCGAAGGTCACCGCCGCGGAGCCTCTCCCCCTGTGGGACATCGTGGAGGAGAGGCTCGCGGTGTGGAGGCCGGCCGCCGACGAGCGCGGAGTCACCATCGCGCTCAGGGGGAGTATCGACGGCCGGCTGCTTGTGCTGGCCAGCCCCGGTGCTCTGGACCAGGTGCTGGACAACGTGCTCTCGAACGCCCTGGAGGTCTCACCGGACGGCGCGACCATCACGGTCCGGATGGAGCCGAGGGGCGACAAGGTGGTCCTGTCCGTGCTGGACGAGGGACCGGGCATGTCGGACGCGGAGAAGTCCCGCGCCTTCGACCGCTTCTGGCGCGGCCAGGGCCTCACCGGGCGCTCCGGTTCGGGGCTCGGCCTCGCCGTCGTCAAGCAGCTCATCACCGACGACGGCGGGACGGTGGCCCTCAAGGACGCGCCCGGGGGCGGGCTGTGCGTGGCGATCAGCCTTCGGGCATCAACGAGGAGTGGTGGTTGACGATCTTCCACTCGCCGTCCCGCTTCTCCCACTCGTAGGTGTAACGGGCCTTGGCGACGCTCTTCTTGCCGGTCTCGTGGTCGGTGAGCGCGAACTGGTACGTGCCCGCGTCGAGCACCGAGTCCGAGTCGAGGACGTTGATGTGCGTCTCGATCTTCTTGCCGACCGGCTTGTTCTCCAGGAAGTGCTCGAAGTAGTCGATGCGGCCCTCGCGGTCCGTACGGACCTCGTTGGAGAGGGTGGGCAGCAGGACCGCGTCGTCCGCGTACAGGTCGGCGACCTTCTCCGGGTCACCGGTCTGCAGGGCCGCGTTCCAGTCGTCGAACAGGGCGGCGACCTGCTTCTTGGAAGGCTTCGCCTCCTCGCCGGACCCGGCGACCGCCGCGCCGGCGGCGAAGGTGCCGACGGCGACGAGGGCGGCGGCGGTGACGAGGGCAACGCGCTTGCTTATGGAACGACGGGTCATCGCTGTCTCCCAGTGCGGGTCGAAGTTGGGCTTCTCCCTCCGCTTTCTGTGTGGTCTGCGGTGGAAGTGATTCCAGATTCGCGTGGCACTGGTTAGGGCCCGTGCAAGGGAAATACAGGACCGGGACAGCGTGCATCCAATTCACGCCGGGTCATTGGACGATTACGCGGCGCCGCCTGCCTTCTTGCCGCGGAACAGGGCGCTGCCGGCCCCGAGGGAGACTACGCCCATCCCGACGCTGGTCATGATGCCCTGGGCCCCGTCGACGACGAAGGGCGCGGCGAGCGCGACGACGAGGTTGAACGCCACGATCGCGACCGCCGTCGCCCACGCGCACCGGCACGGCGTCGGCGCCCTTCAGCTCCGTACGAAGGCCGGCCCGGTCTCCGTCTCCACCGCCAAGGCGCCGGACGGCACGGTGACGGCCACGCTGGTGAGCGTGCCGCCACGGTCGGTGCCGCTCGCCGAGGCCGATCTGGCCGAGCTGCTGACGGCGCTGCGCCGGTCGGCCGGCGACCTCGACCCGGCGCTGCCGCCGCGGGTGGCCTATGCCGGTGCCTGGCATCCGGTCGTCGCCGTGGCCGGCCGGGGCCGGCTGGCCGACCTGGACTACGACATGCCGGCACTCGCCGACCTGATGCGCCGCCGGGACTGGACGACCGTCGCCCTGGTCTGGCGGGAGTCCCCGACGGTGTTCCACGCCCGCAACCCGTTCCCGCCCGGCGGGGTCGTGGAGGACCCGGCCACCGGTGCGGCGGCCGCGGCGTTCGGCGGCTACCTGCGCGAACTCGAACTGGTGCCGACTCCGGCGACCCTGACGGTCCTTCAGGGCGCGGACATGGGCCGCCCGAGCACGATCACGGTGACCGTGCCGAGGGAAACGGGCAGCGGGATCGGGGGGGTCGGGGACGGCCGTGGAGATCGGGTCGTAGACGCCTGAACCCGCCTAGTCCACGAACTCCTTGAGGGGCTCAGTGTCGAGGGTGATGTTCACGGGCTCGGGGATCTTGACGGTCGCACCGAAGGGGAGCTTCTCCTCGTGCCGGTAGCGGCCGTCTTCCGGCTGATTGAAGACGACGACCGAGCAGTCGTCACGGTCGATGAGGAGGTAGACGGGGATGCCGGCGGCTGCGTAACCGCCGGGCTTCTCGACGCGGTCGCGCTGATGCGTGTCGGAGTCGTGCGACGTGACTTCAACCGCCATGAGCACGCCTGAAGTCTCGGACCAGTTCCCGTGTCCCGTCGGGAATCCGAACGGGGCAAGGACACCGTCCGGGCGCGCCCGTCCCATGCGGTAGCGCTCGATCTTCATGCCGCGATCCCCATAAAGCCACAGCTCGGGACGGTGCTGCATGCACAGCCGCTGCAACCAGGCGATGATCTGGTCGTGGTTGCCATCGGTCACCGGCTTGACCTGGACCTTTCCGTTGATGAACTCCAGCCGCACGGTCTCCGGGGCATGGCGTTCCAGCTGCTCGAACTCCTCGGTGGTCATCTGCGGCTGGTGCTCGGTCCTGGGGGTCATGGCGTCGCCTCCTCGACTCCATGGTGCCCTGACCGGCGCATCCTGCACGCTCATACGTCGCTCCCGTCCGGCGCCCCGCCCTCCCGGCGGCGGCCCTGATCGTCGTCGGCGGGCCCAGCACCCGGTCGATCCGTGCATCGGCCTCGGCGAGTTCGGCCTCGGTGAAGGGCCCGTGCTCCGCCTCGTACTGCCTCATGGCAACGAGCCCCTCGCCACGCACCGCGGTGAGGTCCTCACCGATGGCCCCGGACAGGCTCCCGGCGTCCGTCAGCCCGGTCACCTCCAGCGCCCCAGACCCGCCGCACGGCGCAGGGACTCGACGCGGTCGGTGACGTCGATGACCTCGTCTGCGCCCGGAAGGCCTCCGCCCTCGCGCGGGCCGGGCAGGAACGTCTCCGGCACCGGCTCGTACACCGGCCCGTCCGCCTCGCACAGCGCCAGGCACTCGCCGCACAGCCCATTGACGATCTCCACCGTGCGCTCGTCCGCGTCACACAGACCGCAGGCCATGATCACGCGGGTCACCCGGGCGCGGCGAGCGGCCTTCTGCCGAATCGTGGCCTTCTTCGGGGGCATCTTGCTCTCCAATCGGTTGCGGGCGAATCCGCCCGGGTTGGTGACAGCGGGCGGCAGCCCGTCGGTCAGGGCCTTGGTGATGTCGTGAGGCGTCGCGCCACGGGACAGCCACTCGGCGGCGAGAGACTCGAGGGAGCGGCAGTCGCTGTCGGACAGGGGCATACGGGCGTCGGCGGCGCGGACGTCGGCGAGGGTCAGGTAGGCCTCGCTGGGCCGCTCAGCGGTCTGTTCGCCCGGCTCTGCCTGTTCGACCTGCTCGTCCTGTCCGGCTTCCGGAGTCGGCTCCTCGGCCTCCTCGACCCGGGCCAGCCCCGGCTGGTACCGCTCGGTCACGTCCCTGCCGTGCCGCTCCCGCGCGAACTCCGCCCACCACTCCGGTGACCTGCGCGTACGCGACCAGTACGTGCGCGTCACCCATCGCATCGAGTTGTCCTCGACGGTGATGTGCTCCTTGATCCAGCGCAGGTGGCCGGCGAGGGTGATGCGGCCCATCGAGGTGCGGACGGCTTGCTGGCCGTAGTGGGGGTGTTCCGCCGCGATGACCTTGTAGCCCATCGCGTGACCGTCTTCGAGGTGGTCGACGAAGACGGCGATCTCGCGGTCACGGGGGCTCAGATGTGCGAAGTCCGGGTCGGCGTACGGGTCTTCGTCACCCGTGGAGCGTTTTCCGTAGCCCGTCTTGGCCATGGGGTGGGACGGGGACGGCAGGACAGGACTAGGCTGGGCGTAAGCCACGATCGACTCTCATTCGATCCGTAGGTCTAGGCCCTGGCACTGGTGTTGGTAGCACCGGCCGGGGCCGATCTATTTGTGGCGAACCTAGAGTGGCTTTACCTTCCGAAGCAAGCCGATCACGGAACGTCACTCTTTCGAGGTACGCCGCCTCAACTCACGTTCAGACTTGGTTAGTTGGGTTGGATTTCAACCAAACCAAGAACCCAGAAACCCATGGGAGGAGCTCGAAGCCCGGGGCTTGAAGCCCGGGGCTCAAGCTCCGGGCTGAACTGCGGAAATGAACGCCGACCAGGCGGGGGCGGTGAGGTGGAGTTCAGGGCCCGCAGGGTTCTTGGAGTCACGGACGTGGATGCTGGCGAAGAGCGCCACTTCGACGCAGGCGCCGCCCTCGTCGTCGCTGTAGCTGGACTTGAACCACTTCAGCTGGTCACTCACGGCTGTCCACCATCCGCTCGATGAAACGGGCCGACTCGTCGGGTCCGAGAGCCTGCGTCCGGATCATGCTAAGCCGCTCGGTGACCCGGCTGACAACCCCCGGATCGGCCGAAAGCTCGCTGGCGAACTGCCCCTCCATGAAGGCGAAACGCTCGTGGTCACAGGTCTCCAGCAGCACCATGGGGCCCATGAGTGCGGCGGGGATGGCCCGTTCGAAGGGGAGCACCTGCAACACGACGTTCCGCAGCCGCCCCACCTCCAGCAGGTGGCGCAGCTGTTCGGCGTCCACCTGTGGGGCGCGCAGCACGGCCTCGTAGAGGACGAAGCTCAGACCCACCGGCGGTTTCCGCTCGGTGAAGATGGACTGCCGCTCCATGCGGCCCGTGATGCGCTCCTCCACCGTCTCCTCGTCCAGGGGCGGGATCCGGTTGTCGATGAGGGCGCGGGCGTACCCCTTCGTCTGCAATAGCCCCGGCACGACCGAGACGTCGTACCACCAGACGCTGGTCGCCTCCTTCTCCCGATCCACGAAGTCCTGCGCCCGCGCCGAGTACCGCTCCCGGTCCAGGAACGCCTTGCCCGCGCTCAACATGCCCTCCGCGCCGCACAGCTCGTCCGCCACGTCGAGCACGCGCGGCGTCGGCCTGCGTACCCCGCGTTCCATGGACGCGATGGTGTCCGGGGAGTAGTTGGCGGCGGAGGCGAGCTCCTCGCGGCTGACGTCCGCCTTGGTGCGCCAGCGTTTCATCTGGTCGCCGCTGTAACGCCACGCAACCGGCTGCTGGGAGTTGTTGTGGCCCGGCACAGCGCCCACCTCCGACAGATACATCCCGGCGAGTATCACCTCGGTCACTACCGAGCGTAGCCCGCAGGTCGCCACCGTGTGACCATGACGAACGCAATTCAGGCGCACTCTTCGCAGAGCTTGAGAGGTGGTCGGCGGCAACGCCTGACTCAAGTGGTTCAGACGACGGTGGTTCAGACGCCGTCGTTCGCTGTGACGTCGCCCCCGTCAGCGTCCGTTTCTGCCACATCCCGCTGCATGGCCATGGCTGCAATGACCTTTGCCATCTTGTGCATGGTGTCCACAAAAGGCAGATTGGTCGGGCTCTCCATCTGGGCTGCGGAGACGGATTCCTGCAGGGCCCCTGCGAAGTTCATGAGGATGCCCTGCATCGCGTTGCCGAATTCACCGACATCGGTCGCCTCGCCACCCAGTGCAGCAGCCAGGGTTGGCCGCAATGATTCGACCTGCCGCGTGGCCTCGACCATGAGGTCAAACGCGGACAAGAGCCCGTTCAGTCGGATCATGAACCAGTGCTCCGGCCCCAAGGCCCGCACGGCGTCCGCCCTCAGGACCTCCACCGCCGTGGAAAGACGACGGCTGTCCAAGGTCTGTCCGTAAGCCTGGACGAGCACCACCCGCGCGGACAGGGTCGTGAGGTGGTCATCGCCGAACACACGTCGGCAGGTGACGACATACCGCTCAGCGACTTGCACGTCCGTCTCCGGCCCCGTTCCAGCCTGTGTGTACGCGTGCCGCGCAGCCGCCATGAGACGAGGCATCATCACGTCAAGGGCTGCGGATTCGGAGGCGTGCAAGGACAAGTCCTGCAGGAATTCCCCGACCGGCCCGTCCAGGATTTTCGACATCGGCAGCACCGTCAAGAGGTGTGACTGGATCTCGAGGGTCACGGGGTGTTCGGGGCCCAGACTGCTCACACACAGCTCGAACAGTTCCTCCAGCATGAGGTGAGCAGCGGCGATATCGCCCCGGGTGAGCAGGTTCATAGCCACACCGTCTCGTGCCAAAAGAGTCCCCGGGTGAGTGTCGCCCAGGATCCGCGCACGCCCCTCGACAACTTCCTCCATCAGTCTCCCGGCCTGCTCGACGTCCCCTCTGCTATTGGCTGCCTTGGCCACCCTCATCAGGGCCGTGAGCGTCAGGTAATGGTCCTCGCCCAGCACCCTTACGCAGTCGTCATGGACGGTTTCCGTAATACCCTCGGCCCGCTCGATGTCGCCCGACCGCCGCCAGGCGTTGGGGAGTTCAACCCGCACCGCCAGCGTTTCGGGCGCGTCGGCGCCGAAGAGACGTACGTACGCGGCCTCTGCGCGCAGGAGCAGCCCGAGCGCCCGCTCGGCCGCCCTTACCCCGGATTCCAGCAGATGAACGGCTGCCCAGTGAAATACCGTGGCCGCCATTTCCGTGTCCGTCTGCGGCGACGCATGCTCGGCCAGCGCCTCGGCGTGCGGGAGCAGCCTCCGTGTCGTCGGCCACGTCGCCAGATCCCACAGGTCTCCCTCCGGGAGAACCCGCGCCAGCGCCTCCACCGCACTCACGCGCGCAGCCTCGATCGCGTCCGCATGACGATGCCTGTCACCCTCGGCGGGTGTGCGGGACACGGCCTGAACCAGACGGTGTACGGCCACTTTGTCGTCGTGCAGCGTGATCATGCTGTGCGCCGCGAGCCGACCCAGCGCCCTGCGGACGGTCGGGGGCGTGCCGAGAGAGTCGAGGAGGGTACGCGGGATGCCCTCCGGGGCGTACCACGCGAGCATCAGGAGGATGTGGACAGCGAGGGGGTCGTCCGCAAGGCGGTCCAGGGTGAGGTGCCAGACACGGGCGATAGTGCGCTCGGTGTCGCCGGACTCGTCCGCCGCCGCGTACATGTCGGCCGGGTAGGCGGCGAGGTCGTCGACATACTCGCGGGCGGTGCAGCTGGTCTGCGCGCAGTACGCGGCCGCCTGGGCAACGGCGAGGGGCAGGCACCCCAGTTCCTCGCACAGCTCGGCGATGCCCTGTGCGCCATCGCTGTCTTCGCGGTGGATGCGGATGAAAAGGTCCATCGCCTCCGTGAGAGACAGGACGTCCAGTTCGATCGGCTCCGCCTGGCCGTGCCATCCGGTCGAACGTCGGCTTGTGATCAGGACGCGCCCCGAAGTCGCCCTCGCGAGGATCTGGTTGACGTCGGCCGGATTGGAGACGTTGTCGAGGACGAGGAGCCAGCCGGTGTGGGAACTGAGCCACTGCAGGGCCCACTCGGTGAGCTGTTCCTGCGACAGGAGGGCGACCAGAGAGGGCTGGAGAGCGGCGGCCAACCCGGCCAGACCCGCGTCCATCGCTGCACGGCTGTCCGCGGTGATCCACCAGACGGGAGCATGCACCGATCCCCGGTGGGCAGCCCAGCGGGCGGCAAGCGTGGACTTTCCGATGCCACCCAGCCCGTGCACGGCCTGCACGACCGCCTGCCCCGGCGTCGCCAACGCCTCGTCCAGAAGGGCGAGTTCACGCTCCCTGCCGACGAACAGGGGGGCACGCGAAGGGAGATTGGTCAGCGTGGGAGCGCAGTCGACCGAGGCTGCGGGAGGGCAGGCTTCCGGGGACAACAGCGTCGCGCTGTCGATGTGGAGACCGACAGAACCCGAACCCGTTATCGCCTGGCCGATGCTCCCGCCGGCGGCGACCGACGACCTGCCGGACGCCTTGACAGAGGCGTCCGTTGCGAGGCGGCGGTCGGACAAGTCACTCATGCATCACATGATGACGCCCGACCGAGTAACCGTCAGGAAGTCACGACAGTTGCTGCTCCCCCGGGGGCGAAGACGAACTCGCCGCTACTGCACCGGCCGCATCCCCAGTGGCCCCCCGATCTCCTCCACCATCACCTTCCCCGCCTCGATCTCGAGGGTCTCGTCGCCCATCGCCTGGTCGGTGTCCAGGCCGTCCAGCTCCTCCAGGGGCTGGTTCAGGCGGACGTGGGCCAGCACCGAGTGGAGGGCCCTGAGCGTCGCCGACGCCGTGGTGCCCCAGTTGGAGAAGTAGGAGAACTGCCACCACCACAGGGCCTCCGTGGTGCGGCCGGCGCGATAGTGGGCCATGCCGTGCCGGAGGTCGGTGATGACGTCCGCCAGGTCGTCGGAGATACGGGCCGGGACGGGGGCCTTGCGCGGCTCGTAGGGGTCGAAGACCTCCGAGTACACGTCCACCGGTTCCAGGAGGCGGGCCAGGTTCTCGCGGAGTTCGTCCACGTCCGGTTCCGGGCCCAGGTCGGGCTCGTAGCGCTCGTCGGGCACGATGTCCTCGTGCGCGCCGAGACGGCCGCCGGCCAGCAGCAGCTGGGAGACCTCCAGCAGGAGGAAGGGGACGGCCGAGTTCGGCTCGTCGCCCTTCGCGACCTCGGTGACCGCGACCAGGAAGCTCCCGATCTGGTCCGAGATCTGGACCGCGAAGTCGTCCGGGTTCGGTTCGGTCGCATGCAGCGTGGCGTCAGACATCTAGGAGTCGTCTCCCCTCGAAGGCGCGGCCGAGGGTGACCTCGTCCGCGTATTCCAGGTCGCCACCCACCGGGAGGCCGCTGGCCAGGCGGGTGACCTTGAGGCCCATGGGTTTGATCATGCGGGCGAGGTAGGTGGCGGTCGCCTCGCCCTCCAGGTTCGGGTCCGTGGCCAGGATCAGCTCCGTGACCGTGCCGTCCGCCAGGCGTGCCAGGAGTTCCCTTATCCGCAGGTCGTCCGGGCCGACGCCCTCGATCGGGCTGATCGCTCCGCCGAGCACGTGGTAACGGCCGCGGAACTCACGCGTGCGCTCGATCGCGACGACGTCCTTCGACTCCTCGACCACACAGATGACCGAGGGGTCGCGGCGGGTGTCCCGGCAGATGTTGCACAGCTCCTCCTGTGCGACATTGCCGCAGGTCGCACAGAAGCGGACCTTCGCCTTCGCCTCGAGCAGGGCCTGTGCGAGCCGCCGTACGTCCGTCGGTTCCGCCTGCAGGATGTGGAAGGCGATCCGCTGCGCGCTCTTGGGACCGACGCCGGGCAGCCGCCCCAGTTCGTCGATGAGGTCCTGGACCACGCCTTCGTACAACGGACTGCCGTCCTTCCTGGGGTTCCTTCAGTACGTACGGTAGTTGGCGGACGCCTGTCTTAGAAAGGCAGGCAGCCCGCCGAACTGTCTCAGAAAGGCAGGCCGGGGATGCCGCTGCCGCCGCCCAGCCCCTGGGCCAGCGGGCCCAGCTTCTGCTGCTGGAGGTTCTGGGCGTTCTCGTTGGCCGCCTGGACGGCCGCTACGATCAGGTCGGCGAGCGTCTCGGTGTCCTCCGGGTCCACCGCCTTCGGGTCGATCCTGAGGCCGCGGAGTTCGCCGGCACCGGTCACGGTCGCCTGCACCAGGCCGCCGCCCGCCTGCCCCTCGACCTCGGTCTGCGCCAGTTCTTCCTGCGCACGCTGCAGGTCCTGCTGCATTTGCTGGGCCTGCTGGAACAGCTGCTGCATGTTGGGCTGGCCACCACCGGGGATCACGATCAGCTCCTCTTTCGGTACGTTTTCCCGCTTGGCATGAGCCTACGTGGTCGGCCCACGCGTCGCCCCGGCAGTCTTCATACACGTTTCTCGGTGCTGCGTCCGACACTCTTTCGAGTGAGATCCACTCCAGGCCTATACCTGATCAAGACCCCCTTCCGGGCGAAAAAGAGTCCAAACCCATCTCTTCGCCACCCATTGGGCGGTAGGAAGGGGTCCGGCGCGTCAGCCCCAGGTGTCACGTGAGCGCCGTACCGTCGCGCGGGTTCGTACAGGTCGCGCAGCAGGTCGTACAGATGGTCACGCACCGTGATCAGTAGGGAGTGGCCGGGTGGGTCAGCCGGAGATGCAGCCCGAGGGTCCGCCTCAGAACGGGCGGGGCGGCGAAAGGGCGGCCGGGCTGCGGCCGGGCGATCTGATGGGGCGGACGTTTCCGCTCGGCGACTGGGGAGAGCCCGCGGACCGGCTGGACGAGCTGTACCGGTGGGTGGAGCGGGGAGCGCTGGAGACGGCGGCCTGGTATCTCGCGGACCGGGTGTGGAAGCGGCGGGGAGCACGGGCGCTGCGGTGCGGGGCCGCGGCGGGGGCGGTCGCCGGGGCGGCGCTGCCGTTGCTGGATATGACGGGGGTGGTGGGTGGTGTCGCCGCCTGGGGGTATCTGGCGCTGCTGCTGGGCGTGGCATGTGTCGCGGGGGACCGTTTCTTCGGGGTGACGTCCGGGTGGATAAGGGACGTCGCTACGGCGCAGGCGGTGCAGCGGCGGTTGCAGGTGCTGCAGTTCGACTGGGCGTCGGAGTGTGTGCGGGAGGTTCTGGGGCCGGCGGAGGGGACGGCCAGTGAGGCCGCCGAGCGGTGTCTCGGGGTGCTGCGGAGGTTCGCGGAGGACGTGACGGAGCTGGTCCGGGCGGAGACCGCCGACTGGATGGTGGAGTTCCGGACGGGAACGGCGCCGTTGGGGATCCAGTCGGCGGTGCCGTCTGCAGGGCGGGCCGAGGTGGGGGGCGTTCAGGGGCGGTTTCCCACACCCCCGGGGAACGGGGCTCGGCCGAACATGCCTCGCCAGCGCCCGCCTGAACCCAGGTGACCCCTTTTAACGGTTTTTCGGTCGGGAAAAGGGGTGACCAGCCGGAACCCCGCGCCCCAAATCCCCCTCTTACCCGCCCCGGCCCGAAATCTCCGCCAAAAATTCGCCGGACGGTGTCAACCACCCCACCACCCCATGCGTATTGCCCCATAGAACGTGATCGTCGGCAGTCCTTCGTGGGACGGCTGGACAGCTGCACCTGTGCCGTTCCCCCCACCCCGTAAGGACCCCCACCCGTGCAACAACCCTCGGCGACGTCACGCATACCGGCGCAGTCCACGCCCCCGATACCGTCGCCGGTCACACACCCCCCAAGTGACCGGCACCCCCAACCGCAGGGCGGGCGCGACCCCTACCTCCTGGCCGGGGCCCTCTTCGTCGCCTACGCGCTCGTCTCCCTCTCCCGCTTCCAGCACATGGCGTCCCGCTCCTGGGACCTCGGCATCTTCGAACAGGCCATCCGCGCCTACGCCCACCTCCAGGCACCGGTCGTCGACCTCAAAGGCCCCGGGTTCAACGTCCTGGGCGACCACTTCAGCCCGGTCACCGCCCTCCTCGCGCCCCTCTACCGGCTCTTCCCCTCCCCCGTGACGCTGCTCATCGCGCAGGCCGCGCTGTTCGCGCTGTCCGCCGTGCCGGTCACCCGCGCCGCCGCCGCGCTGCTGGGCCGCAAGCGCGGGCTGGCACTCGGAATCGCGTACGGACTCTCCTGGGGCATCCAGCGGGCCGTCGACTTCGACTTCCACGAGATCTGCTTCGCCGTCCCGCTCATCGCCTTCTCACTGGAGGCGGTCCTGGCCTCCCGCTGGCGCCGCGCCCTGCTGTACGCACTGGCCCTGATCCTGGTCAAGGAGGACCTGGGCATGACGACCGCGGCCATCGCGCTGGTCGTAGCCGTACGGTCCCGCCGATCGGCCCCGCGCGCGCTGCCGTACGCCCTCGGCGTGGCGGCCATGGGCGTCACCGCCACGCTCATCGTCCTGACCGTCGTCATCCCCTCGTTCAACACGGGCGGCGGCTACGACTACTGGACCAAGGTCGACGGCGGCTTCGCCCTCTTCAACGGCACCGACACCAAGCTCCGCACCCTGGCCTGGCTGCTGATCCCGACGACCGGGCTGCTGGCGCTGCGTTCCCCGTTGCTGGCGGTCGCCCTGCCCACCCTCGGCTGGCGGTTCCTCTCCTCCGACGACCACTACTGGGGCACCGACTGGCACTACTCCGCCGTCCTGACGCCGGTTCTCTTCCTCGCCCTCGCCGACGCGCTGACCACCGCCCGCCTGGACCGCCGCCCCTGGCTGCGTTCGTACGCCCATCATCTGCCCGCCGCCGTCGCCGCGGCGGCGCTCGCGCTCACCACCAGCCTCCCGCTGGCCGCGCTGACCGGGGCGGAGGCCTATCGCAAGCCCGCGCGGGTCACCGTCGTCGAACACCTCCTGGACGAGATCCCGGACGGCGCGTCCGTCGAGGCCAACATCGGCCCGATCAGCCGCCTCACGTCCCGCTGCCGTGTCTTCTGGATCGGCAACACGCGGGGGGTCACGCCGGACTACATCGCCATCGACAACGCGAGCCGGTGGGTGCAGGACGTCGAGGCGTACGGCCGCCAGCTGCATCCGGGGGCGGACTACTCGGTCGTGGGCGCGGCGGAGGGGTACGTCCTGTTGAAGCGGCTCGCATGACTCAGGCCTGGGGTTCCGGGAACGCCACAGGGCTCCGGAGCCCGGCCCGGTTCACCGCGCGCACGCCGAAGAAGACGGTGTCCTTCGACAGGTCCACCTCGTGGGTCGTCACGTCGCCGACCGGGATGACGTGGGTCCGGCAGGTCCCCGTACTGCTTGCCCGTCTCGTCGACGCGGACGTCCTGGTGCTGGTGGGCGAAGTCGGCCGGTTCGGTGAAACGGGCGGCCGGGTGGCCGCGTTCGAGGAACGGGATGTGGTCGCCGCCGCGGCGGTAGCGGTCGCGGCGGTGGACGACGCGGACGCGCATGCCGGTGGCGTCGTTGTCGGCGAGTCGCCGACGAAGCGGGACAGCTGGCGGGTCGGGGAGTCGTTCTCGCCGCCGACCGAGCGGCGGATCGCGGCCTGTTCGGGGGTCTCGGAGGAGGGGACGCCCTCGTGCCCGAGGGCACCGCCTCCGCCGTACCGGCGCTCCCTAACGCCGCCGCGCTCGCCGCCGTCGCGGTGAGGACCGTTCTCCTGGTGGGGGTGGGGCGCATACGTCCTCCCGGGGCTGCCGATGTCGGCCGACCCGGGCCATGGTTGTGGACACAACTACCGGCGGCAAGAGGGCCGCCGGGTCACTGGCGGGTGTACGTCAGCTTCTCCCCGCTGCTGGTGTTCTCACGCTCCAGTGTGCCGTCCGGCAGCAGGGTGATCTCCGTGGCCTCGCCCGGCGAGCAGGAGGATGCCGGTTCGCCGGTGGCCACGGTGGACGGGCCGATCGCCAACGGGCCTTCCGCGTCCGGCGCTTCGGCCAGTTCCGCCTCGAACACGCAGTGATAGGTGCCGTCGCCGGCCGGCCCGTCCGCGACGAGGGACAGCACCGTGTCACCCACGTCGCCCTGCCGGAGGGTGAGCCGACGGGTGTTCTCGCCGCTCGCGTTGCCGATGGTGGCCGTCCAGGTACCGAGGTAGTCGGCCGGGATCGCGCCCTGGGTGGGGGTCGGAGACGGTGGTGAGGGGGTGGCTGCGGTCGCCCCCGGCGTCGGAGGCGCGCTGGTGGCCTGACCAGCGGCGGTGGCCTGACCAGCGGCCTTGTCGTCCTCGCCGTCGCCGCTGCTGTTCATGAGGGCGTACACGGAACCGCCGGCGCCGAGGGCCACGACCAGGGCGACGAGGACGAGGGCTGTGGTGGAGCGGGGGGTTCTTCGGGGCGGAGGGTCGGGGGTGTACGGGGGGATTGGGGTGTAGGGCGGGTGGGGGGTGCCGGGTGGGGTGGTGGCGTAAGGGGTGGTGCCGGGTGGGGGCGTGCCGTACGGGGGGATTGGGGCGGGCTGTGGATTCTGGGCGTACGGCGGGGTTGGGGTGGCGGGCGGATTCTGGGCATGTGGCGGAGTCGACCCGGCCTGTGGATTCTGGGCATACGGCGTGGTCGACCCGGCGGACGGACTCTGACCGTACGACGGGTTCGGACCGACCGACGGACTCTGACCGTACGGCGTGGTCGACCCGGCGGGCGGACTCTGACCGTACGACGGGTTCGGACCGACCGACGGACTCTGACCGTACGACGGGTTCGGACCGACCGACGGACTCTGACCGTACGACGGGTTCGGACCGACCGACGGACTCTGACCGTACGACGGGTTCGGACCGACCGACGGACTCTGACCGTACGACGTGGTCGACCCGGCGGGCGGCGGATAGCCGTATCCAGCGGGGTGCTGCGGATGTCTGGGCGCGTTGGGTTGCGGCGGCTGCTGCGGATAGCCGTACACGGGGTTGGCTGGGTGAGCCGGATGGCCAGGGTTAGCCGGATGACCCAGCTGAGCCGGCGGCCCCACCGACGGGGCGGCCTGCGCAGGCGGGTTCGGAGCAGACGGGCCGGAGTGAGCGGGCCGCGCAGGCCGGTTCGGGGCGCCCGTCCCCGGCGGGGTTGACGTCTGCGAGGTCGTCCCCGCAGCCACCGTCGGCATCTCGGCCGGAGGCGACACCGCGGCTGCCGTCATCGGAGCCACGTCATCGGGGGCGGCCGCATGCTCAGGAGACTCCCCGGCGCCTGGAGCCCCACGGCCTGGAACCCGACCACTCGGAGCCCCCGCACCCGGACCCCCTACGCCCGGAACCCCACCGCCCGAAGCCCCCACACCGGGAACTCCACCGCCCGAAGTGCCTACGCCCGAAGCCCCCACACCGGGAACCCCACCGCCCGAAGTGCCTACGCCCGAAGCCCCCACACCGGGAACCCCACCCGGAGCCCCCACACCCCGGACCTCACCGCCCGAAGTGCCTACGCCCGAAGCCCCCACACCGGGAACCCCACCCGGAGCCCCCACACCCCGGACCTCACCGCCCGAAGTGCCTACGCCCGGAACCCCCACGCCGAGAGCCCTGCCCGAAGCCCCCGCACCCCGAGCTTCACCACCCGAGGCCCCTACGCCCTGCACTCCACCGCCCGGAACCCCCACACCGGGAACCCCGCCCGAAGCACCACCGCCAGGAACCCCCGCACCCGAGATCCCACCTCCCGAAGCCCCACCACCGGGACTCTCTGCCCCCGAAACCTCACCCCCGGGACCTCCAGCCCCCACCCTCTCCTCCCCCGCCGGATCCTCCGCCTCCAACAACCCCACCGCATGCCTCCCCAACTGCGCCACCAGCGCGCTCGGCAACCACGGATCCCGCGACCGCCCACCCGAGACGGTGTCCTCCGCCCCCGTGCGCTCCAGGATCCGGTCCAGCGTCGGACGGGCCCCGGGGTCCTTCCGCAGACAGTCGAGGACCAGCTCGGCGATTCCCTCCGGCACCCCCTTCAGGTCCGGTTCCTCCTGGGCGATGCGGAACATCACGGCATGCGCACCGCTGTCGGCGGAGCCGAACGGCAGGCGGCCGGTCGCCGCGTACGCCAGCATCGAACCCAGGCAGAACACGTCGCAGGCCGGCGTCAGCCGCTCCCCCCGTACCTGTTCCGGCGCCATGAACCCGGGCGACCCGACGAGCGCACCGGCCCTGGTCAGCCCACCGTCCGTGACCGTCTCCAACGCCCGCGCGATCCCGAAGTCGATGACGCGAGGCCCGTCGATCGTGACGAGCACGTTGGACGGCTTCAGGTCCCGGTGCACGATCCCGGCGGTGTGAATGTCCCTCAGCGCATGCGCCAGCCCGGCCGCCAGGATCCGCACCGACCGCTCCGGCAGCGCCCCGTGATCCCGCCCGACGACCTGCTGCAGGCTCGGCCCCGCCACATACCCCGTGGCCACCCACGGCACGGCCGCCTCGGTGTCCGCGTCGAGGACCGGCGCCGTCCAGTACCCGCCGACCTGCCGCGCGGCCCGCACCTCCTGCCGGAACCGCGCCCGGAACTCCTCCTGCGCGGCCAGTTCCTGCCGTACGAGCTTCACGGCGACGGTGCGGCCCCGGTCCGACCGGGCGAGATACACCCGCCCCATACCGCCCGCCCCCAACCGCGCCAGCAGCCGATACGCCCCGATCCGCTGCGGATCCCGCACTCCGAGCTTCTCCATGTCCCCAGGCCCTTCCCGGCCGCCCCCACCCCTGCAACAGCCTCACGATAGTGCGGCGAAGGGCGAGGTGAGCGGGGCGGTGTCTACGGTTCCGTAACAGCGGGCGGCATCGTGTCCAGCACCTTCGACAGCCGCTCCAGCACCCTCACGGCGTCCGCGAGTTCGGCCTCCCCGAAGGCCTCCGCGAGGCGGTCGGCGAAGGCGGCATGGCCGGGGTTGATCTCGGCGATGGCGGCGCGGCCCTCGTCCGTGGGCGCCAGGAGCTTGGCTCGGCGGTGGGCCGGGTTGGGGCGATATTCGGCCAGCCCCCGCTCCACCAGCAGATCGGCGATGCGCTGCACGCTCTGCCGCGTGATGCCCATCGTGCGGGCGATGCCGGAGACGGGGAGTGGGTCGTGCAGCACCGCGCCCAGCACCTGCCACCACGCGGCCGTGAGTCCGGCCGGCTTGGCCAACTCATCGGCGACCGCGAGGAACCGGCCGTTGAGCCGGAAGACACCGAGCGCGCTACGGCTGAGCAGGTCCTGTCGTTCGCGGGTCACCGTGCCGTGGCCTTCTCGAGCACGGCGTACGCCTCCGGGTCGGAGTCGTGGAACAGCCGGTACCAGGCGTCGAGGACCTCACCCTCGTACACCCCGAGGAGGCGGAGGATCTCCCGGGCGAAGGCGACGGGTTCGGTGGGGCCGGCGGTGATCAGGCTCCCGTCGTCCGTGACGGCGTCCGCCTCGACGTATCGTGCGCCGCCCCCGTATCCCGTCGCGGCCAGATAGAAGGAGACCGCGCTGGTGTGGTCCCGGTCGTCGAGCAGGCCCTCACGGGCCAGGCCGGCGGTGGCCCCGCAGATCGCGGCGACGGGCACACCGGCGTCCAGGAAGGCACGGGCCTTGCGGGCGAAGGGGGCCAGGTCGTCGGAGCCCGCCGCGGTAGCGGCTGATGTCTCAGCCCAGAGGTCGGCGCCCGGGAGGATCAGCAGGGCGCTGTCGTCGGGGTGGAGGTCGTCGAGCGCGAGGTCGGGCTGGATCCGCAGGCCACCGATGCTCCGTACCGGCTCCCTGGACGGTCCGACGGTCCTGACCTCGTACCCGGCGCGGGCGAGAAACACGGTCGCGTGTCCCGTTTCCCAGTCGGCGAGGGTGTCGTAGACGGCGAGATGGACGGGCTTGCGGGTGACGGTGCTGTTCATGGCTTCTCCTCGACCCGGTTTCCGTTTATGACAGCATACTGCCATCAAGGCAGCATGCTGTCAATATCTGGCAGAAGGCCGCCGCCTTCGACAACCTGTCGCGGAAACCCCCCGACCACAGACAGGACGCCGATATCGCGTCCCCATCCCGGACATCTACGCTCGCCCGCATGACCCCTCATCTGCCAAACCCCGAGGTCGGCGCCGCCGTGAAGGCCGCGGACCGTGCGCATGTCTTCCACTCCTGGTCCGCGCAGGAGCTCATCGACCCGCTCGCCGTCGCCGGCGCGGAGGGGTCGTACTTCTGGGACTACGACGGCAGGCGCTATCTCGACTTCACCAGCGGGCTCGTCTACACGAACATCGGCTACCAGCATCCGAAGGTCGTCGCCGCGATCCAGGAACAGGCCGCGACCCTGTCCACCTTCGCGCCCGCCTTCGCCGTCGAGGCCCGTTCCGAGGCGGCGCGGCTGATCGCCGAGCGGACGCCGGGGGACCTGGACAAGATCTTCTTCACCAATGGCGGCGCGGATGCCGTGGAGCACGCCGTGCGGATGGCGCGGCTGCACACCGGGCGCGCCAAGGTGCTGTCGGCGTATCGCTCCTACCACGGCGGTACGCAGCAGGCCGTGAACCTCACCGGCGACCCGCGCCGCTGGGCCTCGGACGCCGGTACGGCCGGGGTCGTGCACTTCTGGGCGCCGTTCCTGTACCGGTCCCGTTTCTACGCGGAGACCGAGGAGCAGGAGTGCGCGCGGGCGCTGGAGCATCTGGAGACGACCATCGCCTTCGAGGGGCCGGGGACGATCGCCGCGATCATCCTGGAGACGATTCCGGGTACGGCCGGGATCATGATCCCGCCGCCGGGCTACCTCGCCGGGGTGCGGGAGCTCTGCGACAAGTACGGGATCGTCTTCATCCTGGACGAGGTCATGGCGGGGTTCGGGCGGACCGGTGAGTGGTTCGCGGCGGATCTGTTCGACGTGACGCCGGACCTGATGACCTTCGCGAAGGGCGTGAACTCCGGGTACGTGCCGCTCGGCGGTGTCGCCGTCTCGGGGGCGATCGCGGAGACGTTCGGGAAGCAGCCGTACCCGGGCGGGCTGACGTACTCCGGTCATCCCCTGGCATGTGCGGCGGCGGTCGCGACGATCGGGGTCATGGCCGAGGAGGGCGTCGTGGACTACGCCGCGAACCTGGGCGCGACCGTCGTCGAACCGGCCCTGCGGGAGCTGGCTGCGCGGCACCCCAGCGTCGGCGACGTCCGCGGCGTAGGCATGTTCTGGGCGCTGGAGCTGGTGAAGAACCGGGAGACGCGGGAGCCGCTGGTGCCGTACAACGCGGCCGGTGAGGCGAACGCCCCGATGGCCGCGTTCGGCGCCGCCGCGAAGGCGGGCGGCATCTGGCCGTTCATCAACATGAACCGCACCCATGTCGTGCCGCCGTGCAACGTGAGCGAGGCCGAGCTGAAGGAGGGCCTGGCGGCACTGGACGCGGCGCTGTCGGTGGCGGACGAGTACACCGAGTAACGACAAGTACATCCAGTAACACAGAGTAATGCGGAATAGTTGGCCACCACTAGCTCATCTGTGTGGAACCCGAACGCGTAAGGTGGCCGTGCCCGTAGACATATACGTGCACGCCACCCATCGCGACGAGGGAGACGCCCCGACCATGCCGAGCATCAGCGGCAACGGCGCCGTGACGCGCAGTACTCTGCGGCAGCAGATCGCGGACGCGTTGCGTGACGAGGTGCTGGCGGGGCGGCTGCAGCCGGGCAAGGAGTTCACGGTCAAGGAGATCGCCGAGCAGTACGGCGTCTCCGCGACCCCGGTCCGCGAGGCCCTGGTCGACCTGTCCGCGCAGGGGCTGCTGGAGGCCGACCAGCATCGCGGGTTCCGCGTCCACGAGTACTCCGTCCAGGACTACCGCAGCATCGTCGAGGCCCGCAGCCTCGTCACCGACGGCATGTTCCAGGCCCTCGACCAGGGCCACCAGGGCTACGTCCAGGATCCCGACGACCGCCGGGTCGTCGCCGCGCTCGTCGGGGTACGGCGGCGCGGCGAAGAGGCGCGGCGGGCCGCCGACGCCGGTGACCTCACCGTCCTCATCGGCTACGACCTGCGTTTCTGGCGCGAGCTCGGCGCCCTCTTCTGCAACCCCTATCTCTCCGACTTCCTGCACCGGCTGCGTGTCCAGTCCTGGGTGTGCGCCGTGCAGCATCTGCGCCGGCTGACCGATCTGCGCGGCCACCTGTGGTCCGGCCACACCGAACTGGTCGACGCCCTGTCGCGCCGCGACACGTCTGCCGCCCGTGAGATCGTCGCCGCGTACAACGCGGACAGCCTGGCCCTGATCGAGCGTCTGGCCGGTCGTCGATGAGAGTGGCCCGCATGGTCTGCGGGGATGTGCAGGAGAGGAGCTGAGGCCACGCCTCACCGATTACTCTTCCCTGACCACTGTGCTACGCCTTGCGACCGCTGTGTGAGGAGCCCTCTTTGGCCTGTGACCTGTGGCTGGTACCGCTAGTCGACGTGTTGTGCCACACCCCCGACAACCCTTTCGCCGAGGAACTCGCGCAATACAACATGGTGCTCGCCGAGGCCGGGCTGCCGCCGGTGCCGGTGTACCAGTACATGCCGGGCCTGTCCGGCGAGGTCGCCCCGGTCGCCGGTTTCGACTACGACGCGCTGCACTTCTTGCGCCGCGCGTATCTGCTGCAGGTGTGCGGCCTGCCGGTCACACCCATCGACGAACTGGGCGGCGACTACGAGCAGTTGCTGGAGATGTTCGAGACGACGGCCCAGCAGTCGCACCTGGTCTGGCACTACGACCACGCGGGCGCGTACGTCCCGGTCGACTTCCCGCACCCCCTCTCCAGCGACGACCTCCTGGCAGGCGGCGGCCCCCTGGGCTCCTCCCAGTCCCTGCTGCGCGAGCTGGAGTTCGTGGCCCCCTCGATCGGCATAGACCCGACCAACCCCCCGACGGCCCCCCAGGCCCCGCTTGCTCCCACCGCCCTGGAGGAACCGGCCGTCCCGGCCCCGTACGACCCGAGCCCCTTCGCCCGCGAACGGCATGTGTGGCTGGGGCTGCACGCGGCGGCTACGCGGAGTCTGGCGCAGGGGTCGATGATCGTCTTCAGCTGACACGTATGCGATGAGACGCCTGGGAGGGCGCCCGGCCAAGGGCGCCCTCCCTCCTGCCCTCCTGGTTCACCGCTGATGCGGCAACCGGATCGTGCGTACGAGAGGCATGTCCGCGTACACCTCGGGATCGACGGTCACGACGTGGCGCCCGTCCGGCCAGCCGACCGTGGGCCGCGACAGGTGGACGGCATGGCCGAGCCGCCACTCCGCCCCGTCACGCAGCAGCGCACCCACCGTGGACGCGCCCGCGAAGTCCAGCTCGACGATCTCGACGGCGGGCAGGGCCCCGACATGCTCGGCGAGTCCCTTGCGCATACCGTCGGCGGCGGCCAGGCAGAGTGCGGGAACGTAGACGTGCCGAGTGGGACCGTGCTCGGTGTTCGAGACGAACTGCGACGCGAGCGCGTTCCCCGAGCCCAGCGCCAGCAGAGCCGACTCGTCGAAGACGACGCCGGTCGACCCGGCCCTCTGCGTACTCACAGGCTGTCCACGGGCCGGCCGGCTTCGAGGTCCTGCCAGACCTTCTCCACCCGGTCGTGGTCCTCGTCCGTGAGCGTCACACCGAAGTGCGTCTCGCAGTACGCCTTGGTCTCCTCATACCGCTTCCGCAGCTCCTCCTTCGTGGGCGTCGCCCCCGCCAGCTCGGCGATGAGATCACGCATGGTCATACCGCGCTCGCGGGCGAGCACCATGAGGCGGTCACGGACAGCGGGGTCGACCTTGACGGTGGTGTCAGCCATGACGGCAGTATACCGCTGGTATACTGCCTCGGTCCGTTCGAGTAATGCGGTCATCACGTTCCCCTCGGTTGGGTCAGGTTGGGTTGGCCCGGCAGCACGGGCGTGCGGTCGGGAGTCTGTTGCATCGCCTACGCGAGCGCCGTACGCCCTCGCAGCAGCGCACGGGCCATCGCCCCACCTCGCTGCGCGGCTTCCCGGAAGGCGGAGTCACCGGGCCGACGGATCTCCACCTCAACGGTCGTGACCGGCTCGGCGGCGGCCCCGGCCGGGCACTTGCGCCGCAGCCGGTCCTCGACAAGGGCCCGCGCCGAGTACACCCGGCGCGGCAGACCGCCCGTCAGCGCCGCCCGCACCTGCGCACTGTTCGCCCCCGCGTCCCACCACGCCTCCACCAACGGCGCCAGCCGCAGCGCCTCGGCGGCGCCGAGGGTGAGCCGGGGTTCGGTGCGCCCGAGTGAGCCGAGCAGCTTGGCGGCGAGCGCGGTGCGCTCGGAGGGCGGCGCCGCGTCCGGCGCGGACGGCTCGGGCGGCGGGGAGGGAGGTTCTTGTTCCCTGGTCTTTTCTCCCGAAGGGAGAGCGCCCGAGGCCGCGACGGCCGACTCACCGGAGGCCAGGTTCTGGACTTTTTCCTCTTCACCCGCGGGTGGCTCGTCCTCGTACGGAGTGTCGAAAACCTCGTACACGGTGGAGAGTTGACCCGACTCCCGGTCCTTGCGCACGACCCGCCGCAGATACCGGGATCCCTCCAGCTCATGCAGGGCGGCAGAGATCCTGGCCCGCCCCTCCTTACGCTGATCGGCAAGCGTGCGGATGGTGACGCGGGCCTCGTTCGGGAGACTCAATAGGTACGTCAGTACGCCCACCGCACACCAGGAGATGCTCCGGTCGCGGAGAAGAGCGTTGGAGAAGACTGAAAAGGCGCGCGTGGGCGTCGTACGATGAATGCGCATCGGGAGTTCTGTTCTCCTGGTGTCGAGCCCCCGGGTGTTCCAGCACCGCGGGGGCGTTTCCGTTGCCGTGACTCTATGGGCACGCAAAGCGACGAACGCAAGCTGGAACCGGGTTTTACCTGGCGGAAGTTCGCGTACTTCACTCCTGAGAGTGAAGGGCGGAGCGCAGCAGCAGCGTGTGGACGCGGTGGTCCGGGTCCGTCGGGCGGTAGCGCCAACTCAAGGGCCAGGTCAGGCCGTCGAGAGCCGGTACCGGGATGTACGAGATGTGGCCCGGCCCCGCGGTGAGGCGCGTGATGCCCGGCGGCCAGGGGCGGTGGGACGTACTGCCGACGGTGACGAGGAAGTAGACGCCACGGCGTCCGGTCGCCTCCTGCACGACGGGGCCGGGTGCGCCGCCGGTCATGTGCGCGAGGCGGTCGGCGAGGGCGCGGCCGTCGTCACCGTCCACGCGGACCGCGTCGAACTGGACGCCGGCTTTCCGGAGTTGGATGCCGGTCAAGGGGATCCACTTCAGGTCACTTTGCGTATCCATGGGACCAGTTTCCGCAGGCGGAGCTAGCGTGCTCAATGACTCTGTGTCGCTGGTCGACCACGGTTGGATACCGGCGTCCACGAGTCGTGACCGGTTGAGTTCGGTTGAGTCCGGAGGTGACCGCGATGGCGCGGGCGGAGAACAAGACGGAGGCAGGCGGTACGGCCCATGTGGTCGCCGCCCTGGCGAAAGCGCTGCGGGAGCAACAGGCGCTGACGCAGGAGCAGTTGGGCAAGAAGATCGGGTACACGGCGGCGGCGGTCAGCGCGATGGAGACGTGTGCGCAACCGGCAAGCGATCAGATGCTGGTCAACTTGGAGGAGACGATCGGCGGCGGGCTGGGGGTCTTCCAGAAGGCGCGCAAGTGGATGCTGCTGGAGAAGTACCCCGCACGCTTCCGTGGGTTCTCGGAGCTGGAGGCCGGGGCGATCACGCTCTGCTCGTACGAGACGCATGTCGTCGACGGCCTGTTCCAGACCGAGGACTACGCACGGGCGCTGATCGGCGGCAGCTACCCGCCGGTGTCCGAGCGGAGGCGCGAGGAACTGGTGGAGGCGCGGCTGGCCCGCAGGGCGCTCTTCGACCGGAATCCGGCCCCGTTGATCGAGCTGATCCTTGAGGAGAGCGTGCTGCGGCGGCCGTTCGGCAGCTGGGAGATCCTGCGCGGCCAGCTGCGCTCGCTCGCCGAGGACGCCCGGAGGGACAATGTCTGCGTGCAGGTGCTGCCCCTGGACCGCGGGCTGCGCGGAACGTACGCGGGCGACCGCGGCTCCATGAAGCTCGTGGAGACCAAGGACCACCAGCACGTCGTCTACATGGAGATCGAGGACCAGGGCATTCTGGTCAGCGATCCGGCCGAGGTGTCCCAACTGGCGCACCGCTATGCGAGGATCCGGGCACAGGCCCTGAGCCCCGACGAATCGCTGGGCCTCATCGAACGGTTGGCAGGAGAGGAACGATGACCGGCACCGGAACCCTTCGCTGGTTCAAGTCGAGCTACAGCGACGGCGGCGGCGGCAACTGCGTCGAAGTCGCCTACGCCTGGCGCAAGTCGTCGTACAGCGACGACGGCGGCGGAAACTGCGTCGAAGTCGCCACCTGCCCCCACGCCACCACCATCCACATCCGCGACTCCAAGAACCCCGACGGCCCGAACCTCGCCGTCTCCGGCAAGGCGTGGGCCGCCTTTATAACGGCCCGGTACTGAAAGCCGTCCTGCTGACAAGGGTGACGCGCCCGCCCCCGCCGCCCCTCCCACCCTTGCCCCACAAACACGTAACACTTTCCCGAAATCCGTCACATCTATCCCGACCACACCCCCACCCCCGGGTGATCCTCAGGCGACTCCCCGCCCTTCCCGGCGCCCGCACGCGACGCTGGTCGGCATGAGCGGCTCCCCCCATGTCAAGGCACCACCCGGCACGGGCATCGTGCACCGGGCGACCCTGGAAGCGCTGGCCCAGTACGGTCCCCGGCGAGCCGGGATGACGCAGATCGCGCGCCTGGCCGACACGAACCGGCCCTTCCTCTACCGCAACTGGACCGACCGTGAGGCACTGCTCAGGGAGGCCACACGGCTGGAGCTGCGCCGCCTGCTGCACGTGGCCCGTGAGGTGATGGAGCCCTTGCCGCCTCGGTGCCTGCAGGTGCGGTTCGTCGTGCGTGCGGCGCGCCTACTGCGGGAACACCCCGTCGTCGGGACGATGGCCCGCACCGATCCGGAGCTGGTGCACTCCGCGATCCTGCGGCCGGTCACCGACTGGCACACCGCAGCATGGTTCTGGCTGCGTGAGCATGTGACGCAGCACATCACCGAAGCGGTCGAGCGGGACCACACGACCCTGGCCATCCTCACCACGGCGCTGCCCTACGCCCTCACACCGCCCACGAACCCCTCGGATCCCGAGGAGCGCGCCACGATCGACGCCCGGTTGAGCACAGCCGTACACCTGTGCCTCGCAGCTCCGCCTCCCTGCGCCGCGCCCCAACTGTGCGGACCCCCGCCACCCGTTCGAGGCCCCTCACGGTGACCACACCTGCTGCGACAGGTCGTATGGAATGATCCCGGGCCATGCAGCCCCTGGTCCCCGGCGACCCGTCGCACATCGGCCCGTACCGCCTGATCGCCCGGCTCGGGGCCGGGGGCATGGGCCGGGTCTATCTGGCGCGCTCCGAGGGTGGTCGTACGGTCGCCGTGAAGCTGGTGCATGCGGACTTCGCCCTCCACCCGGGGTTCCGGCGGCGGTTCGCCCGAGAGTTCGCCGCCGCGCGCAGGGCCGGGGGCGAGTGGACAGCGCCGGTGCTGGACGCCGACACGGAGGCCAAGACGCCCTGGGTGGCGACGAGTTACGTACCCGGGCCATCGCTCAACACTATTGTCGAGGGGGCTTCGGCCCACTGCCGTCGACTTCCGTGCACGTCCTCACCCACCGCCTCGCGCTCGCGCTGCAGGCGATCCATGAGGCCGGACTCGTGCACCGGGACCTCAAACCGGCGAACATCCTGCTCACCGTCGACGGCCCCCGGGTCATCGACTTCGGCCTCGCCCGCGGTTACACGGCCAGCCTCGGCGGCAGTCTGACCGAGCCGGGTGCGGTGCTCGGGACGCCGGCGTTCATGTCGCCGGAGCAGGTGAGGGGCGACGGTGCCCCGGGCGAGCGACGTGTTCTCCCTGGGTTCGGTCCTGACGTACGCGGTGACCGGCCGACTGCCCTTCCCGGGCGAGGGCGCCGGGGTGCACAGCGTGATGTTCCACATCGCGTACGAGGAGCCGGACCTGGACGGCTTACCCGACGGGCTGGTGGACCTGGTCCGCCAGTGCCTCGCAAAGGAGCCCGAACAGCGCCCCTCCGTACGGGAGTTGATCGACCGCACCCGGCACGCCGTGGCCCGCGCCTGGCTCCCCGGCGAACTCCTCGCCCGGCTGGGGCGGGACGCGGCACGGCTCTTGGACGCAGAGGTGCACCTCGCCGAGTGGGATCCGGTGCCGGCGGTGTCAGTACCGCCGCATGCGACGACGTTCCCGGACCTACGGGACTTCGACGCGGGCGACGCCACGGGCAGGTCGCGTGACGTACTGAACCTGCCGGAGGCGGGGATCAGACCGCCGAGTGTGCGCAGGGTGGAGGAGCCCAGGCCGAGACGGACGTGGCTGCGGATCGCGGTGCCGTCGATGGCCCAGGCGGTCGTGAGGGCGCTGTTCCTGGTCCCGTCACTGCTCGGCCTGGGTGGCGCCTACGACGAGGACGATCCGCTGACCGGGTGGTGGGAGGGCGGCGGCTCCCTCCCGGACGGCCGGGCATACGCCGAGATCGCCTTGCCCGGCAGGCCCTCCCTGGGGAGCCCTGACCGCCAGAACCAGCCCAGGTCCCCCGGATGCAGTTGCATCGGCGCCCCGTCGTACTGCCACTCCCGCAGCACGCCCACAGCCTCGCTCAGCCCGTCGACTCCCGGCTTGCCCAACGCAATCGCCATACCGCCGATCACACACCACCGCACCGACAGTCCGCACCCGGTTTCCGACCGGCTCTGTGTGCAGGTGCGGCGCTGAGCCCCGACGAATCACTGGGTCTCATCGAGAGGTTGGCAGGAGAGGATCGATGACCGGGCGCGACTCCAAGGCCCCCGACGACGCCGCCCTCACCGTCACGGCCGCCGCCTGGTCCGCCTTCCTCGCTGACCGCGGCGGACCTCTAACCGCCGAACGTGAGGGGGCCGTTGATGTCCCGCGCCTGGACGACCGTGCTCTGAGTGCCGCCCGAGATCACATTGCGGACCTCACCCGGGCCGGTGCGTATACCCGCCTCGGCACTGGCCCGCCGCCGCCAGATGTCCAGCGCCCTGGCGAAGTCCGGGTCCTGCTCCGCGCGCTCGTTCAGCACCTCGGCCAGTTGGTGAGCCCGCTCCTCGCTGCGCGGGGGCTCGGCGGGTACCTCCAACTCGCCTTCGTCGCCTGCCGCTTCGCCCCGCCGACGGCGGGCGACCAGGTCACGCAGAGATGCCCAGATCTGCTGACCCGCCGCGCCCGCGGTACCTGAGGCGAGAGCCACAAGCAGTCCAGCCGTGATCGGCTCCACCGGCAACCTCCAAGTCCTCACCGGGCTTACAGCCCTGCCGTGGCCTGATGCCCCGTTGTTCTGCGTATCGAAACGGATACAATCTGTAGTGGCTGAATGTGCAACCAATTGGGCTGGAGGCGGAAGATGACGCGTGCCTGGGAGGCCGACCCCTCCGCGTTATTCGAGCGAAGGCTGGGAAAGTCGGCCAAAGAGCTGGGCAACTCGGAGGACCACGACGAGTGTCCGGACATATGGCGGCTGGACAACGGCGATATCGCCGTCATCGGCAGGGACCTCACGGCCGCCTACCGCTCCCGCCTCCCTGAGGGTGTGACCCTCGCCCCGGACGAGCGGTTGGTGGTCATCCCAGGAATCATGCTCAGCTCAGCAAAGGCGGACATCCCCGATGCTTGACCTACTTCCCCCGGTTCTCGTACCTGAGCATGGCGAACAGCTCACACGGGACGCCTACAAACGGGACTTCCGCGCACGTGAGACGGCGCTCCGTGACGCGAGCTCCTGGAAACTGGAGCGCCGGCAGCACTTCGAGGAACAGGGCAGCCCCAGCCGGGACGCACTGCGCCGAGGAGAGTGGGAGACGGCGCTGCGGCTGCTGGAGGACCGGCGCGACGCCTTGCTGGCCACGGCCCGGGAAGACGAACGCAAGGGCTATCGCTTTCACCGCGTACGGGTGGTCGAGGAGCCGTTGCCGCCGTACGTGCAATGGGAGCTCCACTCCCTACGGCAGCGCGCGGAGTACGGAGAGCGAATTCGCGTGGTCAGCGGCGGGCGAGTGGCTGCGGCGGAGCGCGAGCACCCGCTGCCGGAAGTCGTCGTCCTCGGCCGCGAAACCCTCTATCAGGTCCTCTACTCCGAGGCCGGCACCACGCTCGGCGCTGTCCGCTACACCGACCATGACCTGGTCAGGGGCTGGGAGCACTACATCAGGAAGCTCTACGAGGCAGGGGAAGACGTGAGGTCCTACTTCGAGCGCGAGGTGGCTCACCTACCCCCGCCGACGGAGTAAGCGATCACCGTGTCCAATGCTGACGACAAGCGACCCGGCAGCACGCACTCCGAACTCTCGGAGACGTCTTCCCGCGACGTTGTACAGGCCAGGGACATCACAGGAGGCATCCACTTCCACGAACAGGCGATGCCGGACCGCAGCGGCTCCGCAGCCCCCACACCGCGGCAACTTCCCGCCGACGTACGCGGCTTCGTCAACCGGACTGAGGAGCTCGACCAGCTGAACGCGGTACTGACCGGCGACAGCGACGATCCTCTCGTCGTCTCGGTGTACGTGATCGCCGGCACCGCCGGCGCCGGCAAGACCTCGCTCGCGCTGCGCTGGGCCCACCAGGTCCGCGACCGCTTTCCGGACGGCCAGCTCTACGTCAATCTGCGCGGCTACGACCCGGGGCAACCGGTCACCGCCCAGGAGGCACTGCACCGTTTCCTGAGTTCTCTGGGAGTCCGAGCGGAATCCGTACCACAGGACCTCGACGCCGCCGCGGCGCTCTACCGCTCGTTGCTGGCCGACCGCCGGATACTGGTCGTCCTCGACAACGCGGCCACGGCGGCGCAGGTCCGTCCGCTGTTGCCCGGCAGCGCAAGCTCTCTGGTCGTCGTCACCAGTCGCAGCCGGTTGTCCGGCCTCGCCGTCCGGGACGGGGCACGCCGCCTCACCCTGGGAACGCTGCCCGAGCGTGAGGCCATCGCCCTGCTACGGGCCGTGACCGCCGGCTACCGGCCGGAGGACGACGAACAGCAACTCGCCGAACTGGCCCAACTCTGCGCGCGGCTGCCATTGGCCCTGCGCATCGCCGCCGAACGGGCCGCCAGCCACCCCCACATGCGGCTGCACGACCTGACGGCCGATCTGCGTGACGAATCCGCCCTGTGGGACGCCCTGAGTACCGGCGACGACGAAGAAGCGGAAGCCGTCCGCACCGTCTTCGCCTGGTCCTACCGAGCCCTGCCCGACCAGGCCGCCCGGCTCTTCCGTCTGCTGGGCCTGCATCCCGGACCGGAGTTCAGCCTGGCCGCCGCAGCCGCCCTCACCGGAGTGGCGACCAGCAGGGCTCGACAGCTGTTGGACTCCTTGGTCGGGGCCCACTTACTGGAGCAGACAGCCCCGGACCGCTACCAGTTTCACGACCTGCTGCGTGCCTACTCCATCGACCAGGCACAGCACGAGGAGCCTCCGGAAGAGCGGAGAGCTGCGCTGCGCCGCATCCTGGAGTGGTATCTCCACACCGCCGACGAGGCCCAGAGCTGGATCAAGCGTGAAGAGGACCGCCTGGACCTCGCATCGCCTCCGGAGGGAGTCCACCGCCTGGACTTTCCCGACTACGACGCCGCCGTGGACTGGGCGGAACGTGAACACACCAACCTCCTGCAGGCAGTCCGGACAGCGGGTGCCGCCAAGGACGACCGGCTCGCCTGGCAGCTGTGCGCCGTCCTCTGGCATGCGCAGTTCCCCTCCGCCGCAGGCACCGAATGGCTGGGTGTGGGGCGCATCGGCCTGGAAGCGGCAGGCCGATGCGACGATCGTGCCGCAGAGGGCCTCCTGTTCACGAACCTCGGTATGGCTCACGCACGGATCAACCATCTCGCCGAGAGTCTCGAATGCCACCGGAACGCGCTGGAGATCTGGAGTGAGCTGGGCGACCGCCTCAACACGGCGCACTCGCTCAACCTGATCGGGCTGAACCACCTCCACCGCAGGCAGCTCGACACCGCCGCCCGCCACTTCGAGCAGGCCATCGCCGTCTTCGAGGAACAAGGCTCCGCCCACTGGGCCGCCACCGCGCTCTCCAACCTCGCGACCACCCACTACCGGGCCGGACGCCTTCCGGAGGCCGCGACCGCGATCGAGCAGGCGCTGGCCGCACACCGCGCCCTGAACAACAAGCGCGGCGAGGGCAACATCCTGCGCCTGCTGAGCGGGCTGCAGCGTGAACGGGGCGATATCGAGCAGGCCTTGGTCTCCGCTCAGACGGCGGTCGACATCGCCCTCGGTCTTCGCAACCTCCGCCTGGAGGCGTACTGGCTGCTCGATCTCGCCGACGCCCAACAGGCAGACGGCCGGTTCGCCGACGCCCTGACGTCCTACCAGCGATCCGCCACGCTCCAACGCCACCTCGGAGACCGCAGCAGAGAGGCACTCGCGTGGCAGGGTACGGGCGAGGTCTACCGTCGGCTCGACCGCCACACTGAGGCGGCCGACTTCCACCGTCAGGCCGCCACCAGCCACCGCGAACTCGGCGACGCCTGGCACGAGGCCCTGGCCCTCGACGGCCTGGGCTCGGCCTTGCTCGACGAGGACCCGCAGGCAGCCCGCCGGCACTGGGCGGAGGCTCTGCGTCTCCTCTCCGACTTCGACGACCCACGGGCGGCGGCGACGCGGGGCAGCCTCGAACGCCGACTGGGTGAAACCATCTGAGTCGGCCGGCAGGTCACCGCAGGCGACTGTGCTGTGTTCCCTTTCGTCGCGGCTGCGTGCGACGGCGGCCGAGCCCGTCCACCGGGCCGGCCGCCGTGCGCGCTCGTCCTACAGGAACGACTTGATCTCGATCGTCTCGTCCCGGCCCGGGCCGACACCGATCGCGGAGATCGGCGCCCCGGACATCTCCTCCAGCGCCTTCACGTAGTTCTGCGCGTTCTTCGGGAGGTCCGCGAAGGACTTGGCCTTCGTGATGTCCTCCGACCAGCCCGGCAGGGTCTCGTAGACCGGCTTCGCGTGGTGGAAGTCGGACTGGGAGTACGGGAGCTCCTCGACGCGCTTGCCGTCGATCTCGTACGCCACGCAGACCGGGATCTCCTCCCAGCCGGTCAGGACGTCCAGCTTGGTGAGGAAGAAGTCCGTGAGGCCGTTCACGCGGGTGGCATACCGCGCGATCACCGCGTCGAACCAGCCGCAGCGACGGTCACGGCCCGTCGTCACGCCCCGCTCGTGGCCGATACGGCGCAGCGCCTCGCCGTCCGCGTCGAACAGCTCCGTCGGGAACGGGCCCGCGCCGACGCGGGTCGTGTACGCCTTCAGGATGCCGATGACGCGGCTGATCTTCGTCGGGCCGACGCCGGCGCCGGTGCAGGCGCCGCCGGCCGTCGGGTTCGACGACGTGACGAAGGGGTACGTGCCGTGGTCGATGTCCAGCAGCGTGCCCTGGCCGCCCTCGAAGAGGACCACCTTGTCCTCGTCCAGTGCCTGGTTGAGGACCAGCACCGTGTCGGCGACGTACGGCCTGATCTGCTCGGCGTAGCCCAGCAGCTCCTCGACGACCTGGTCGACGGCGATCGCGCGCCGGTTGTACAGCTTGGTGAGCAGCTGGTTCTTGACGTCGAGCGCCGCCTCGACCTTCTGCGTCAGGATCGACTCGTCGTAGAGGTCCTGGACCCGGATTCCCACCCGGTTGATCTTGTCGGCGTAGGTCGGGCCGATGCCCCGGCCCGTCGTGCCGATCTTCCGCTTCCCGAGGAAGCGTTCCGTCACCTTGTCCACCGTCACGTTGTATGGCGTGATGATGTGCGCGTTACCGCTGATGAGGAGTTTTGACGTGTCGACGCCACGCTGGTTCAGTCCGCTCAGCTCGGAGAGCAGGACCGACGGGTCGACGACGACACCGTTGCCGATGACCGGGGTACACCCCGGGGACAGGATTCCGGAAGGGAGGAGGTGGAGGGCGTACTTCTGATCACCCACGACTACCGTGTGGCCGGCGTTGTTGCCGCCCTGGTAGCGCACCACATAGTCCACCGAGCCACCGAGCAGGTCGGTTGCCTTTCCCTTGCCTTCGTCACCCCACTGAGCACCGAGCAGCACAAGTGCGGGCACGCGCGTACACCCCTTCCGGGCGGGGCATGTCCAAGGTCAGGGGAATACGCGACACAGCTCGTGCCTCGTACACCGGCGGCCTTCGTTGGCCGCAACCCGTCGGACCGGATGCCCCGGAATAGACGAAGCCCCTGGCGCAATAGCGCAAGGGGCTCTTGCACAAAGATGCTACCCGAGGAAGCGAGGCAGGACCGAGGTGGCGACTTCCGCGACGTCCGATCAGCTGCTGGTGGTCATCGATTCGATGGCCCGGAGGACGGACGGGGAGTCCGTACGGATAGCAAAAGACGTGCTCAGCGCGGGTGCGGCGACGAAGGTGTGTCTGCCGGAGGGGCCGGACGAATTCGCGCGGATGCTGGCACGGCGCGGCTCACGGCGGCCGGTGGTGATCGGTGACGACCGGGCGCTGATGCGTGCGGTGTCGCTGCTGCACCGGCAGCGGGAGCTGGCCGAATGCGTGCTGTCGGTGGTGCCGGTCGGGGGTGCGCTGTCGCTGGCCGGATCCCTGGGGGTGCCCACGGGGGCGGTGGCGGCGGCCCGGGCGGTGCTGGACGGGGTGGAGCGGCGGCTGGATCTGCTCGTCGACGACAGTGACGGGGTGGTGCTGGGCGCGCTGCGGATCCCGCCGCTGTCGGGCGCTCCGGACCACGCCGGGGTGCCGACGCCGGGCCGCCCCTGGCTGCGCACCTGCCAGTCCCTGGTCCGCACCCTGGTCCCGCCCCGCCCGGTGTCCGCGCCCGGCGGTCCCGCGCCGTCCCGGCTGCGGGTGGAGGTCGACGGGGTCACCCTGGTCGACCTGGACCAGCCGGTGGAGGGTGTCTCGGTGATGCCGGGCGACTCGGGTGAGGCGGAGGTGGAGGTCCGTCCGGTGTCGGTGGGCGCGGAGGCGTCCGCGCTGATGGCGCGGGGGCGGACCGTGACGGTGTCGGGGGCGCACTTCCGGTACCGGGCGGACGCGGTGGTGTCGGGGCCGGTACGGAGGCGTACGTGGACGGTGTGGGAGGGCGCGCTCGGGCTTACGTTGCCTTCGCGGTCCTGAGTCAGTCGCCGTCTTCCTCTTCGGGAGCCTCGAAGCCGGTCGTGTCGAGGGTGCAGTCGAATGGCGCGGGCATGGGGAGCTTCTCACCGAACGGCCTGGTGCAGTGTGACTCGTACCCCTTGGCCGAGGGTGTCCAGAGGACGGTGGCCTGTTCCTCCTGCATGTCGAGGATCAGGTAGACGGGGACGCCTGCCTTGCCGTAGGTCTCGACCTTGTCCGTCAGGTCGTCGTGCCGGGTGGAAGGTGAGGTCAGTTCGGCGACGAAGGACAGGGCCTCGCCGTCCAAGCGGTTGTTCTCCGTCTCGAGGACCCGCTCGTGCGCCGCAAAGATATCCGGCCCGTACGCACGCTCTTGCTCTGGGAAGACGTAGAGCGCCGGCGCCCGGTCGATCACGTGACCTTCGGGAAGATGCGGCTCCAGCTGTTTGCACACCAGACGCATCACTCGGAGGTAGTACCCCTTGGACCACGGCGACACGACGATGCTCCCCCTGATGATCTCGGCCTTGTAGCCGGCGGGCACGATCAGCTCATCGAGGGCGTCCAGCAACTCCTCGAAGCTTCGGGACTCAGTGCCGCTCATCGTCGGTCGCTCTGCCATGAGTGTCATGATGCGCCCTCCCCTTGCCGCGGACCAGTCGCGACTCAGAGTAGCCGCTCGGATACATCTCCGTCGCCGCTTTCGTCCTTCAGCCCCACCCCCGTGACCCCCAGCTCCCGAGCCCTCCCCATCAGCGCCGCCAGCTTCCCCGCCGCCCCCTCGTACGTCAGCCCCAGCGGTGGCCTGATGTTGGACAGGCAGTTGCGGTCGGCGTCCGTCGTCACGCCCGGGACCGGGCGGTAGGTCAGATACGCGCCCAGGGAGTCCGCCGCCGACATGCCGGGGCGTTCGCCGACCAGGACCACCACCGTCGCCGCTCCCATCGCCGCCGCGATGTCGTCGCCGAGGGCGACCCGGGCCTGTTCGGCGAGGACGACCGGGGCGATCGTCCAGCCGGTCAGCCGCGCGGCCGTCGCCCGGACCACCGCCGCCGCGTGCTCGTGCACCGCCCGGCTGGACAGCCCGTCGGCGATCACGAACACCACGTCCCACTCCCCGACGGGCAGATGCGCGCGGTCGGTCGCGTCGAGGCGGCGGCCCAGGTCGGGGCGCTGGAGGTACGTCAGCCGGTCGGGTGCCGCGCTGCGGACCCGTACCGTCGGCAGGCCGGCCAGCCCCGCCGCCACCGCCGCCGCGTCGAACGGCGAGTGCACGGCGTCCCGTGCCGCCGCGTGTGCCGTCTGGAGTTCCAGCCGGTGCCGGGTGGGCAGCGCGGAGCCGGCCCGGCCCAGTCCGATGCGGGCCTGGGTGTGGCGGCGCATGGCCGGCCAGAGGGTCAAGTCGTCGGCGCGCTCGTCCATGTGACGGTTCGTCATGCCGCCAGTTCCTTTCCGATCGCCGTCAGCGGGTGGGCCGTACCGGACACGTCTCTGATCGAGCCCCGCTCGTCCAGCAGGCCGATCGACTCCAGCCACGCCTCGAACTCCGGCGCCGGGCGCAGCCCCAGCACCTCCCGCAGATACAACGCGTCGTGGTACGAGGCCGACTGGTAGTTGAGCATGATGTCGTCGCCGCCCGGCGTGCAGATCACGAAGGAGGCTCCGGCGACGCCCAGCATGGTCAGCATCGTCGCGATGTCGTCGTCGTCCGCGTCGGCGTGGTTCGTGTAGCAGATGTCCAGGCCCATGGGCAGGCCGAGGAGCTTGCCGCAGAGGTGGTCCTCGAGGGCCGCGCGGAGGATCTGGCGGCCGTCGTAGAGGTACTCGGGCCCGATGAAGCCGACGACCGTGTTCACCAGCAGCGGCTGATATCTGCGCGCCACCGCGTACGCCCTCGCCTCCACCGTCTGCTGGTCCACCCCGTGGTGCGCGTTCGCGGAGAGGGCGCTGCCCTGGCCCGTCTCGAAGTACATGACGTTCTTGCCGACGGTCCCCCGGTCCAGCTCCCGCGCCGCCTCGTACGCCTCGTCCAGCAGCCCGAGCGTCACGCCGAAGGACGCGTTCGCCGCCTGGGTGCCCGCGATGGACTGGAAGACCAGGTCGACGGGGGCGCCGCGCGCCATCAGGTCGACGCTGGTGGTGACATGGCTGAGCACGCAGGACTGGGTGGGGATCGCGTACCTCTGGATCACCCCGTCCAGGAGCTCCAGCAGGTCACGTACCGCCTTCGGGCTGTCCGTGGCCGGGTTGATGCCGAGCACCGCGTCACCGGAGCCGAGCAGCAGGCCGTCGAGGAGGGCCGCGGCCACGCCCGCCGGGTCGTCGGTGGGGTGGTTGGGCTGGAGTCGGGTGGCCAGCCGGCCCGGCAGCCCGATCGTCGAGCGGAAGGCCGTCACCACCCGTACCTTGCGCGCTACGGCGACCAGGTCGGCGTTGCCCATCAGCTTCGACACCGCCGCCACCACCTCCGGCGTCAGCCCGGGCGAGACCGCCGCCAGCGTCTCCGCGTCCGCCGCCTCCGACAGCAGCCACTCCCGGAACCCGCCGACCGTCATGCCGGACACCGGCGCGAAGGCGGCGGCGTCATGCGTGTCCAGGATCAGCCGGGTCACGTCGTCCGTCTCGTACGGGATCAGCGGCTCGGCGAGGAAGGCCGCGAGCGGCACCTCCGCCAGCGCCCAGCGTGCCGCGACCCGCTCCTGGGCGGACTCGGCGGCGAGTCCGGCGAGGCGGTCGCCGGAGCGTTCGGGGCCGGCGGCGGCGAGCAGCCGGGCGAGCGTGCCGAACGTGTACGTGCGGCCGCCGAGCGTGGAGGTGTACGTACTCATGCCGGTGACCGTACGGAGAGGGGGAGCGCGCGGTCCACGTTCCGCCGGAGAGTTAACGCAGACGTTCGTTCCGCCGTTCGTTCGGCGACGAATCCAAAGGTCTGGTTCACAACCTTTTAACGTCGGGCGGCGTTGACGAGGCAGGCCCACCAGGTCCAGTCAAAGGTATGTGAGCTGAACTCAGCTCCGGCCGAAGGCCTGGTCGCGATGGACGCGCCAGCGCTCCAGCATCGCCACCAGCTCGCCCTCCATGAACTCGAAGAAGGCGAGAGTCTCCGCGAGCCGGCGCCCCGCCGGAGTCTCGGCGCCGAGGCCGGTGACACCCTCGCGCAGGGCGTCCTCCCAGCGCTTCATGATGGCCTCGCGGTTGGTGATCGCCTCGTACCACTGGTCGTTGTGGACCCGGTACCGCTCCCGCCGCGAACCGGGCTCGCGCTCCCGCGACACCAGGCGGACCTGCGCCAGGTAGCGCACCGCCCCGGACACGGCCGCGGGGCTGATCTGCAGCTGCTCACCCAGTTCGGCGGAGGTCATGCTGCCCACGTCGCAGGCGAGCAGCGCGGCGAAGATCCGGGACGGCATACGGGGCATACCGGCCTCGACCAGCTGCGCCGCGAAGCTCTCCACGAACCGCGACACCGCCTCGGGATCCCGCTCAGCGTCCTTCGTCTCGACCATGCCTCGATCATCTCCCCTGGTCAGCCGCTCCCCAGCGAGTCTAACGGCGATTTTGACGTTTCCTTAACTTCACAAATTTCTGAAAGAAGCGTACGTTCTGAATCATGACGAAGGCAATCGCCGCTATTGAGGTATCCGGACTACACAAGTCGTTCGGCAAGACGCACGCGCTCGACGGCCTCGACCTGGCCGTCGAGACCGGTGAGGTGCACGGCTTCCTCGGCCCCAACGGCGCCGGGAAGTCCACCACGATCCGCGTCCTGCTCGGCCTGCTGCGCGCCGACTCCGGCGCCGCGCGGGTGCTCGGCCGCGATCCCTGGACGGACGCCGTGGAACTCCATCGGCATCTCGCCTACGTCCCCGGGGACGTCGAGCTGTGGCCCACCCTCACCGGGGGCGAGGCCATCGACCTGCTCTCACGGCTGCGCGGGGGCATCAACAAGCAGCGCCGCGCCGACCTCATCGAGCGCTTCGACCTGGACCCGACCAAGAAGGGCCGCGCCTACTCCAAGGGCAACCGGCAGAAGGTCGCCATCGTCGCCGCGCTCGCCTCCGACGCCGAACTGCTGCTCCTCGACGAGCCGACCGCGGGCCTGGACCCGCTGATGGAGGTCGTCTTCCAGGACGTCATCGTCGAGGCCAAGGCGGCCGGCAAGACCGTGCTGCTGTCCAGCCACATCCTGGCCCAGGTGGAGAAGCTCGCCGACCGGGTGAGCATCATCCGGCTCGGACAGATCGTGCAGTCCGGCACCCTCAGCGAGATGCGGCACCTGACCCGCACCACCATCGAGGTGGAGACCGAGCGCCCGGCTGCCGGCCTGGACGCGCTGCCCGGCGTCCACGACCTCCAGACCATCGACGCCGCCGCCGGCCGGGTCCGCTTCGCCGTGGACGGCGGCCAGGTCGACGGCGCGGTGCGCAAGCTCACCGAGTTCGGCATCCGCAGCCTCATCAGCCACCCGCCGACGCTGGAGGAACTCATGCTCCGCCACTACGGCGACGAGCTGGCCGCCAACGGCCACTCCGGCAACGGCAACGGAGCCGCGTGATGACCACCGCCACCAAGGCCCCGGCACCCGCCGCACCCGTCACGAGCGGCAACACGCTGGCCGGGACCCGCACCCTGATCCGCTTCAACCTGCGCCGGGACCGCGTACGGCTGCCGGTGTGGATCCTCGCCCTGTTCCTCGGCACGATCTCGACCGCCAACAACTACAAGCAGCTGTACGCCGACCCCGAGGACCGCGCCAACGTCGTCAACACCATGGACAGCCCGGCCGGACTCGCCATGTCGGGACCGCGCCACTACCTCACCGACTACAACTTCGGCTCGATGCTCGGCCACCAGATGCTCGGCTTCATGGCCGTGCTCGTCGGCCTGATGAGCGTCCTGATCATCACCCGGCACACCCGCGCCGAGGAGGAGACCAACCGCGCCGAACTGGTGCGCTCCACCGTCGTGGGCCGCCACGCCCACCTCGCCGCCGCCCTGTCCGTCGCCGTCATCGCCAACCTGGTCCTGGCGCTGCTGCTGGCCGTCGGACTCGCGGGCGCGGGCATCGACGGCATCGACGGCGCCGGCTCGCTGCTCTACGGCCTCGACCACGCGGCCGTCGGCATCGTCTTCGCCGCCGTCGCCGCGATCACCGTCCAGATGACGGCACACGCGCGTGGCGCCTCCGGCATGGCCCTCGCGGTCATCGGCCTCACCTACGTGCTGCGCGCCGCCGGCGACACCGGCTCCAACGGCGCCCTGTCCTGGCTGTCCCCGATCGGCTGGGTGCAGCGCACGTACCCCTACGTCGACAACCGCTGGTGGCCGCTGCTGCTCTGCCTCGCGCTGGCCGCGGCGTGCGCGGCCGCCGGGTTCGTGCTCTCCACCCGGCGGGACGTGGGCGCGGGACTGCGCGCCGAGAAGCTGGGCAGCCCGGTCGCCTCCGACGCGCTCGGCACCCCGCTCGGCTTCGCCCTGCGCCTGCACCGCGGCACGCTCGTCGCGTTCGCCGCGGGCCTGTTCCTGATGGGCGCCATGTACGGGTCGATCCTCGGGGACGCCGACGACATGCTGAAGGACATCGACCAGATCCAGGAGGCCCTCGACCGCATCGGCGGCTCCAGCATCGCCGAGTCGTTCGCCTCGATGGTCATGGTCGTCATCACCGTGGTCGCCGCGGTGTACGTGGTGATGGCGGCGCTGCGCCCGCGCTCCGAGGAGACCGCGGGCCGCGCCGAGCCCCTCCTCGCCACCGGCCTCTCCCGGGCCCGCTGGGTGGGCAGCCACCTGGCCGTCGCGATGGGCGGCGGCACGCTCGTCCTGCTGGCGGCCGGACTCGGCTTCGGCATCTCGGGCGCGGCCTCCACCGGCGACGGCGGGCTGTTCCTGAAGCTGGTCGGCGCGGCCCTGGCCTACGCCCCCGCGCTGTGGGTCACGGTCGGCGTCGCGGTGGTGCTCTTCGGCTGGTTCCCGCGGGCGAGCGCGTTCGCCTGGATCGTGCCGGTGTACGCCTTCCTCGTCGGCTACCTCGGCCAGATCCTCCAGTTCCCCGACTGGATGAACAACCTCTCCCCCTTCGGCCACGTGCCCCAGCTGCCCGCCGCCGACATGTCCTGGACGCCGATGCTGCTCCTGACGCTCGTCGCCGCGGGCCTGGTGTGGCTGGGTCTTGAGGGCTTCCGCCGCCGGGACCTGGAGACGAAGTAGCCCTGGAGGCCTCTGGTATCCCGAGTAGCCCTGCGCAAGCCGGAACCCCCGGCGGCCCGCACGCGTCCATGCCGGGCATGGGACAACGCATGCAGGCCGCCGGGGGATGTCTGCTCGCGGCCGTCGGCGCGGGCGCCGGACTCGCGGTGTGGGCCGTCGGCGTCCGGGAACGCCTGTGGCGCTTCGAGCAGGCACCCGACTGGAGCGTCCTCTACGCCGAGCTGCCGCTCATGGTCCTCGGCGGCACCGCCGTCGCCCTCGGCGTCTGGGCGCTGGGACGGCGCCTCAGATCTCGACGCTCAGCCCGCTGAGCCCCCGGATCACGAAGTTGGGCTTCCGCTCGGGCTCCGCCGCCAGGCTCAGCGTCGGGGCCTTCTCCAGCAGGGCCGTCATGGACGCCGCCAGCTCGATACGGGCCAGCGGCGCCCCGATGCAGTAGTGGATGCCCGCGCTGAAGGAGATGTGCGGGTTGTCCTTGCGGGTGAGGTCCAGCCGCTCGGGGTTCTGGAACACCTCAGGATCATGGTTCGCGGAGCCGAAGAGCATCGCGATCTCCGCGCCCCTCGGGATCGTCGTGCCGTCGATCTCGATGTCGTCCAGGACCCAGCGTTCGAAGAGCTGGAGCGGGGTGTCGTAGCGCATGAGCTCTTCGATCGCGCACGGGATCAGGGTGTGGTCCGCGCGCAGGGCCGCCAGCTGGTCGGGGTTGCGGAACAGGGCGTTCCAGCCGTTGACGGCGGCGTTGACCGTGGCCTCATGACCTGCGTTGAGCAGCAGCACGCAGGTCGAGATCATCTCCTGCTCGGTGAGCCGGTCGCCCTCGTCGTGGGCCGCGATCAGGCCGGAGATCAGGTCGTCGCCGGGCTCCTTGCGGCGCTCGGCGATCAGTTCGCGCAGGTAGTCCGAGAACTCGACGGACGCCCGCACCGCCTTGGCGGCGACATCCTCCGGCGGGTTCAGCTCGTACATCCCGCAGATGTCCGCCGACCAGGGGCGGAGCGGGGCACGATCGGACTCCGGGATGCCCAGCATCTCGGCGATGACGGCGACGGGGAGGGGTTCGGCGACATCGGTGAGCAGGTCGCCGCCGCCGCGCTTCACGAGCCCGTCGACGAGCTGCCCTGCCAGCTCGGTCACGTACGGCTTGAGCTGCTCGACCGTACGCGGAGTGAACGCCTTCGACACCAGCCGCCGGATCCGGGTGTGGTCCGGTGGCTCCAGGTCGAGCATTCCGTGGTCGTTGAGCGTGTGGAACGGCTCGTGCTCGTCGGGAGGCGCGCTCCGCCCGAAGTCCTCATGGGTGAACCGGTGCTGATACGTCCGCCCGAGCCTCCGCTCCCGCAGCAGCGCCGATACGTCGGCGTGGTGCGGGATGAGCCACTGGTTCGTGGGCTCGTAGAAGTGCACGCGGCCCTTGGCGCGCAGCTCGGCATAGGCGGGGTAGGGGTCGGCGAGGAACGCCGGGTCCCACGGGTCGAAGGCTGCCATGAACGGACGCTAGCCCGGCGTCGCCCTGTCTGACCAGGGGTGTCTCACCCGAAGTCCGGGAGGGTGACCGTGCCGTCCTCGGCGAGCGGGAAGCCCGGGTTGTGCGCGGCCTCCCAGGCGTGGCCGTCCGGGTCGGTGAAGGCGCTGGAGTAGAACCCGATCGCGTTGACGGCGGCGGGCTTGGTGACGGTGCCGCCGGCGCGCTCCACGGCGGCGAGCAGTGCGTCGACCTCCGCGTCGGACCGGACGTTGTGCGCGAGGACGATCCCGCCGAAACCGCCCGCCTTTCCGGGCTCCAGCCCACAGTCCGCCGCGAGCTTGTCCCGACCCCAGAGCACCAGCCCGAGCCCGCCCGCCTGGAAGAAGACGGTCTCCTCGACTTCCTGGCCCTGCCAGCCGAGGGCTTCGTAGAAGGCCTTGGACCGGGCGAGGTCGGCCACTCCCAGCGTGATCAGAGTGATGCGCTGTTCCATGCCGTCACCGTACTGCCGGGAGTACCGGCCCGCTCAGCCCGGCGTCACCAACCGCGCCTCATACGCGAACACCGCCGCCTGTGTCCGGTCCCGCAGGCCCAGCTTCACCAGGATGCGGCTGACGTGGGTCTTGATCGTCGACTCGGCGACCACCAGCCGCCCGGCTATCTCCGAGTTCGACAGGCCCTGCGCGATCAGCACCAGCACCTCCGTCTCCCGCTCGGTCAGATCGCCGTACGCCGCCTGCGCCGACGGCATCAGCCGCGGGGCGTCGGACAGCTTCGAGAACTCCGTGATCAGCCGCCTGGTGACGGACGGGGCGAGCAGCGCCTCACCGGAGGCCACCACCCTCACCCCGTCGGCGAGCTGGCGGGCCGAGGCGTCCTTCAGCAGGAACCCGGAGGCTCCCGCCCGCAGCGCCTGGTACACGTACTCGTCGAGATCGAAGGTGGTCAGCACCAGCACCTTCGCCGCCCCGTCCGCCGCGACGATCTCCCGGGTCGCCTCGATGCCGTTCAGCTCGGGCATGCGGATGTCCATCAGGACGACGTCCGGGGCGAGTTCACGGACCCGGTCCACCGCCTCGCGGCCGTTGACCGCCTCGCCGACGACCTCGATGTCCGGCATCGCGTTGAGCAGGACGGAGAAGCCCTCGCGCACCATCATCTGGTCGTCCGCGATCAGTACGCGGATGGTCATGCCTCACCCTCACTCACCAGGGCGACCGGCAGGAACACCGTGACCTCGTAGCCCCCGTCGTCCGTCGGGCCCGCCGTCATCTCGCCGTTCAGCATGGAGACGCGCTCCCGCATACCGGTGATGCCGTGCCCGGCGCCGGGCGAGGGCTTCACCAGGGCCGGTGCGGGCGGCGGGCCGTTGACTATGCGCAGGCCCAGGCCGCCGAGGACGTAACCGATCTCCACGCGGGCGCTCGCGCCGGGCGCGTGCCGCAGGGTGTTGCTCAGTGCCTCCTGCACGATCCGGTACGCCGACAGCTCGACGCCCTGCGGGAGTTCACGCACCGCCCCGGTCACCGTCTTCTCCACGCCGAGTCCGGTGTCCCGCACATTGGCGAGCAGCGCGTCGAGGTCGGCGAGGGTGGGCTGCGGGGCGTCCGGGGCCTCGTAGTCCTCGGCACGGACCACTCCCAGGACGCGGCGCAGTTCGGTGAGGGCCGCCACCGCGTTCTCCCGGATGGTGACGAAGGCCTTCTCCAGCTCCGGCGGCGGGTTCTCCACCCGGTAAGGGGCGGCCTCCGCCTGGATCGCGACGACCGACATGTGGTGGGCGACCACGTCGTGCAGCTCGCGGGCGATGGTCGTGCGCTCCTCCAGCAGGGTGCGCTTGGAGCGCTCGTGCGCGGTCACCGTCTGCTGGGCGGTCACCTCCTGCCGTGCGGCGCGGCGGACGTGGATGACGGTGACGACCATCAGGGCCATCGCGGAGAAGACGAGCAGTGGCGCGGTGTTCGACGACCAGTGGCTGGAGCCGAAGAGGATCTCGGCGCCTATGCCGTACGTCGCGGTCAGCAGCCACATCCACGCCGCCGCCCGCGGCCTGGTGCGCAGGGCCAGGACCGTCAGCACGACCAGGTGGCAGGCGAAGCTGCCGGCCAGCCACGGCCAGTCGTCCCATTCGTTGCCGAGCGTCGCGGTGACCGGGGCGGCCACGAGGGAGAACCAGAAGGCGCCGACGGGCCGGACCAGCGTCAGCAGGACCGGGCCCAGGGCGAGGAAGGAGCCCAGCGCCGAGCCGGCGCTGCCACTGCCCTGGGCCGCGGACGCGGCGATGGCCATCGCCAGCAGTCCGGCGAGCACCACCATGGCGTGCGGGGTCCAGACCGCGTACTGCCGCATGCGCTCGGGCAGCCGCCTGGTCAGCCGGCCGTCGACGCGCATGCGCGGCAGCGGGTCGTAGGCGAAGGCATGGTCGAACAGATCCTGGCGCAGTCCGCGCAGGGCGTCCTCGGCCGCCCTGAACTCCGGGCTGCGCGGCCTGATCCAGTCCTCCGCGGACGTCGTCATGCGCGTCGTCTTCGTCTTGTGCGTCGATGGTGTCGACTGCGTCTGGGGCGTCTCGGTCACACTCAGAACGGTAGGCGGAGACGGGGGTCGCGGTCGTCACCAGTGAGAGGGGTCCTGGTGGATCCGTCTCAAGTACTACGGTTGACTTGCACCTCGGGCTGAAGCCCGAGGATTGTGGCCTTCTCGACTTGTTGCTGTGCCGCTACGCGGCACGGGGTTCGGTCAGGAATCCATGGCTTCCTGTTTCTTCGCGCTGTGCCGGGATTGCTCCTGGTCTTACCGGCGCTCCGCAGGCCGTCACCGCCAGTCCGGCGGCCGTCTTGACGTTGATCGCGGCGTTGGTGTCCCGGTCGTGGACGGTGCCGCAGGCGGTACAGGTCCATTCCCGCACGTTCAGGGGTTTGGGCCCGTCCTTGACGCCGCAGGTGGAGCAGGTCTGGGAGGTCGGTGTGAACCGGCCGATCGTGACCAGGGTGCGGCCGTACCGTTGTGCTTTGTACTCCAGCATGCCGATGAACGATGACCATCCGGCGTCGTGCACGGACTTGGCCAGCCTTGTGCGGGCCAGAGCCTTCACCGACAGGTCCTCCACGGCGATCCCTTGGTTCTCGGAGATCAGCTTCGTGGAGAGCTGGTGGTGGAACTCACGGCGTGCATCGGTGACCTTGGCGTGGGCGCGGGCGACCTTCAGGCGGGCCTTGGCGCGGTTCTTTGATCCCTTCTGCTTGCGGGACAGTTCCTTCTGGGCCTTCTTCAGCTTCTTCTCCGCGCGCCGCAGGAAGCGCGGGGAGTCGATCTTCGTGCCGTCGGACAGGACCGCGAAGTGGGTGAGGCCGAGATCGATGCCGATGGTGCGCTCGGTTTCGGGCATCCGGGTCGCGTCGGCGGCGGGGTCGGTGTCGATGACGAAGGAGGCGACATACCTGCCGGCCGCGTCCTTGATGACGGTGACGGAGGTGGGCGTGGTGGGCAGGGTGCGGGACCATTTCACCTTCACCGCGCCGATCTTCGGCAGGCTCAGACGACCACTGCCGGTGATGTTCCAGCGGGCGTTGGCGGTGAACCGGATCGACTGCCGGGCGTCCTTGCGGGACTTGAAGCGGGGCGGACCGGTCCTGGGGCCCTTGCGGGTGCCCTTGAGGGAGGCGAAGAAGTTGCGGTACGCGGTCTCGGCGTCCCGCAGGGACTGCTGGAGCACCACTGCGGAGACCTCGCCCAGCCAGGAGGCGATCCGGTCGAGGGTGGGCTGCGGGGTGTGCGGGGCGGTGCCGGTGCCGGGCTCGTCGAGGGCGTCCGGGGCGTCGGGGTGTTCCGAGCGCAGGACTCCGAGGACGCGGCGGAGTTCGGCCAGGGCCTCGATCGCGTTCTGCCGGATGCCCGCGAGGTTCTCCTTCAGTTCCTCGGGCGGGTTCGCGACGAGGTGCGGGGCGACCTGGGCCTGGATGGAGATGACCGACATGTGGTGGGCGACCACGTCGTGCAGCTCGCGGGCGATGCGGCTGCGCTCCTCCAGCAGGGTGCGCCGGGCCCGCTCCTCGGCGGTGAGGGTCGTCTGCCTGCCCAGCTCCGCGCGGGCCTCGCGGCGGCCGCGCAGGGCGATGCCGAGCGTCACGACGACGGCGGACAGGGCGATGGCGACCACGCCGGTGGGCGTGTAGTCCTTGGCGCCCCACAGGCCCTGGAGGGCGTAGGTGACGAGCGCGGTCAGGGCCAGCGCCTCGACGGACACCCGGGTGCGCACCCGCAGCGCGAGCAGCAGCAGCACGAGCAGCTGCGCGATGATCCCGGCCGCGGTCCAGGGCCAGGTGAAGCCGTGTGCCGTCTCGTCCTCCGCCATGTTCCAGCCCGCCATCAGCTGGGCGCGCACCGCGACGGCGCCCACCACCATGGCCACGGTCGACAGCCACCACGCGGGGACCGGCCGCCCCAGGGCGAGGACCACCGCGCCGCCCTGCGCGAGGCCGATCAGGAAGGCGGGCCCGACGCTCAGCTTGCCGTTGTCGTTGAGCTGTGCCACGCCGCCGAGCGTGATGCCGAACGCGGCCAGGCACACCAGGCCGTGCGGCAGCCACCGCAGCCAGACGGAGACGGGCAGCGGGTCCGCCCGGGCGGTCCACAGATCGTCGCGCAGCACCCGCAGCCAGCGCAGGACGCGGCTGGTGAACGCGCGCTGGATCCCCGTCTCCGTCACCCGGCCAACCCTAGACATGGCGCTCCTCCAACGCCCCCTCCCGGTCCGGCGGTTGGTACGCTCGCACGACCCGCGACCGGCCCCGGCCCCGCGTCCGGCCCCCTCCCCCTCCACCGCCCTGTTCGTAGCCGCGGAACGCCGTCCAGCAGGCCGCGAGCGCCAGCGCGAACACCGGCAGCCAGGCCAGCCGGAACGCCACCCAGACCAGGTCGTCGGGGCGCGTGTGCAGGCCGGGCAGGTGACCGGCCGCCAGGCCGGTGGCGGTGGTCGCCATCAGGGCCGTCTGGTGCCAGAGGAAGATCGTCATCGCGGAGAGGTTGACCAGCGCCACCGCCCCCCAGGCGACCGGCCGGCGCAGCGCGCGGCGCAGTGGCCCGCGCAGCAGCAGGGCGAGCCCGCACTGTGCGGTGCCGAAGGCGACGGCGGCCAGCGTCGGCGGGTTCAGGTTGGACATCCCCTCGCCCGGGACACCGACCATCGACGCCGGGTAGCCCGCCCAGGCGACGAGCCCGGCCGTCGCCGCCGTACCGCAGGCGAGCAGGAGCCAGCCCGCGCGGCGCCGGTCCAGCTCGCCCCGGGTCCAGGCGGCGCCGAGGGTGTAGGGCACCAGCCAGCCGGCCGCCACGTTGATCCAGCCGAGCCAGGCCGGGCCGCCCAGGCCGAAGCGGATCAGGTCGACGTGCAGGACGACGGCCAGGGGCCACAGCGGGTTGAGGCGCAGCAGCAGAGGCGTCGCCGCCGTCAGCGCGGCGAACACGACGAGGAACCACAGGGGTGACAGGGCGAGTTTGACCGGGGTGCGGACCGTCTCGAACTCCGTGCCCGACACCAGCAGGCACACCGCGGCCACCGTCCACAGGGTGAGGACGGCCGCGACCGGCTTGAACAGCCGGGACAGCCGGGCCGCCAGCCACTGCCCGTACGACATCCCGCGGGCCCGGGCCGAGGCGTAGCCACGCGTCGCGACATGGCCGCCGACCAGGAAGAACACGGCCAACGTCTGGAAGGCCCAGGAGATCGGGGCCAGCCAGGGCAGGTGCTGGAGCGGGCTCGCGGTGTGCAGGGCGCGGCCGTCGGCGACCAGCGCGGTCACCAGCCAGTGGCCGAGCACGACACCGAGGATCGCGAAGGCACGCAGCGCGTCGACGGCCCGGTCACGCTCCGCAGGGGTGGCCGCGTCGACCTGGCCGGCACCCTTCCGTATGCCCTCCCACGTACCGCGCAGGGTCAGGTCAGCCATGAGTCGCCTCCGGGTCGTCGCCCAGCACGATGCGGGTCAGGTTCGCGAGGGACGTCGTGCCCGGCCGGAAGTAGTCGCTGTGGCCGCCGTCGCCGGCCGCGAAGACGCGGGCGCCGAACGCCGGGGACACCGGGTCGGTGCCGAAGCCGACGGTCGTACCGAACAGGTCGGCCTTCATATGCGGGACGTTCGCCACCCAGTCGTCGGCGCCATGGGCCGCCCAGACCCGGGCTCCGGTGTGCAGCCCGGCGGCGGAGTCCGCGCCGGTGCCCGGGCTGCCCACGAGGGCGATGTCGTCGACGTCCAGGCCGGAGGCCGCACGCCCGCAGACCACCGAGCCGTAGGAGTGGCAGAGCAGGGAGACGCCCGCCCGCTCGCCGGTGATGCCGCGCAGCTGCCGTATGAACTCCCGCAGCCGCGGGGCCGCTTCCTCGGCCCGCCCCGTCGTCGTGACCGTCGTACTGACCGTCCCCGGCGTCTCGTAGCCCAGCCAGGCCACCACGGCGGTGCGGATGCCGTGCCGGGCCTCCCGCGTGAGCCGCTCCTGGAGAGCCAGGGCGCCCGCGCGGAACCGGTCGTAGGTGTCGAGGGAAGTGTCGGAGCCCGGGACCAGGACGGCGACCCGGTCGGCGTGCGCCAGGTCGCCGAAGACCTCGGTGGCGCGGCCGGAGCCCCGGCCGTCGAAGGTCAGGAAGCTCCGCCCCGGGCCGGCCATCGCACGGTCCGCCGCGGCTCGCTCACCGTCCCCGTGCGCCGCGGCCATGCGGGACGCCGCCGCGGCGTTGGCCCGGTTCGCCGCGTACGCCTCGCCCAGCGTCGCCGCCGTCACCGGGGCGAGGGCGGCCGGGGCCGGGGCGGGGATCTCGGGCCGGGTGGCGGCGGAGAGGGGGACCACCACGGCGGCGGTGATGAGGGAGGCGAGGAGAGCACGGCGCCATCTGCGGGAGCGGTGGCGTCTGGGCGCCGTACGGCCGCTTCCAGAAAGCTGCTCCGGCGCAACGCTCTGCGTCGCGGCCGCCCCCGTGGTGAGCCCCATGGTCGTCTCCCCTTCCAGTCCGCCCGGCCATCGGGCTTGTCTGGATGGGAAGTTACGGACCGCGGCTCGTCGTCCGCGTCACGCCAGGGAACTGTCCTGCCGCGTAGCTCTCAGGTACTACGGGTACGAGAGGGACCCACTCACCACGCCAGCTGTGCGATCTCCTCCGCCACCACAGCACACGCGTCCGCCACCGGATCGATCAGCGGAAAGTGCCCGACGTCCTCCAGCAGCGTCAGCCCCACCACCTCGCCCGCCTTCGCCGCCGCGTCCGCGTACGCCTCGGCGACGGCCTGCGGGACGGTGAGGTCGGTACGCCCCTGGACGAGCGTGGTCGCGATGCCGGTGGGGAGCAGCAGAGCCGGGTCGGCGTACGGCTGCCGTTCGCCGAACTGCTCCTCGCCGCCCAGTAGTTGACGCGCGGCGCCCTCGCACACATCCAGCTTGTCCGCGACCGCGAAGTCGGCGATGGGGGCCAGCGCCACCACGCCCCGCAGCGGGGCGGGACGGTCGATGCGCCAGGGCGCGTCGGCGGGCAGGACGTGCCGGGCGGCGGCCCACAGGGCGAGGTGGCCGCCCGCCGAGTGGCCGGTGATCACCACGCGGCGCGCGTCGGCCTGTGGAAGCGCCTCGCGGACGAGTGCGGGCAGCGCGTCCAGCGCGGCCGCAACGTCGTCGAAGGTGTCAGGCCAGCGCCCCGCGACCGGAGGACCGGACTCCCCCGCGCCCTCCGCCCCGCGCCGGTACTCGACGTTGGCCACGGCGAAGCCGCGCCGGGCCAGGAAGTCCGCGAACGGCGTGATGTGCCGGCGGTCGTACGGCGCCCGCCAGGCACCTCCGTGCAGGACGACGACCAGCGGGGGCAGCCCGCCGGGGCCGACCTCGGCGCGCGGGGCGTAGAAGTCGATCACCTGGTCGGGGTGGTCGCCGTACGCGGCGGTGACATCGGGGTCGACGGCCGGGTGCGCGAAGGCCGACTCTTCTTCGGCGGCGGCCCGGGCTGCTGCGGCGTCGTCCGGCATGCTCCAACCTCTCAGCGACGAAACGGATTTGGACGAATCGGTGGTGGCGGACCAGGAAAGGAATTCGGCCGTTGGCGGGGACGCTATCAGGCTGGTGACGTGCGCGGACACAGGGATGTCACGCTCGGTGAGGGTTAAACGGTCCTGCCGTTTCGTTACGCTGACCGGGTACCCCGTGCGTGATCCCGCGCATGCACCAAGGAGGCCGTTATGTCCGCCGAACCCGGAACCGTCCGTCCCGGAGGGCGTACCGCGCGTGTCCGTACGGCCGTACTGCGGGCGGCCGGAGACGTACTGGCGGAACGGGGATTCGCGCACCTCGATCTCGCGGACGTCGCCCGGCGCGCCGAGGTCGGCAAGACGACCGTGTACCGTCGCTGGGGCTCGGTCACCGGCCTGGTGGCCGACCTGCTCGCCGACATGGCCGAACAGTCCCTGCCGCGCGAGGAGACCGGGTCGGTGCTCGGCGACCTGCGCGCCAACGCCTCCCTGGTCCGGTGGACGCTGGCCGACGCCCGGCAGGGGGCGCTGTTCCGGGCGGTGATCGCCGCGGCGACCTGCGACGAACGCACGGCCCAGGCGCTGCGGCGCTTCTACGAGGTACGGGTGGCCGAATGGGCGCCGTGCGTCGAACAGGGCGTCGCCCGCGGGGAGTTGCCACCGGGTACGGATGCCAAGGCGGTCGTACGGGCGGTGTCGGCGCCCCTCTACTACGAGCTGCTGACCACGGGGACGGCCCCCGACACCCCCGCCGCGGAGCGCGCCGCACAAGCTGCGTACGCGGCTGCCGTGGCGGGGGTCTACGTCAGTTAGGGCACCAGTACCTCCGCGAGCACCCGCGCCGCCCGCTCCACGTCGGCGAACCCGACGTACAACGGCGTGAACCCGAACCGAAGGACATCGGGCCGCCGGAAGTCACCGACCACCCCCCGCCCGATGAGCCGCTCCATCACATCCCCGGAATCCGCGCACCGCAACGCGATCTGGCTCCCGCGTTCCTCATGCGCCACCGGCGTCACCGACTCCACGCGCCCCTCGGGCACATACGCCGCGACGCACTCCAGGAAGAAGTCGGTCAGCGCGAGGGACTTGGCGCGAACGGCCTCGATCGGCACCCCGTCCCACACCTCCAGAGCCGCCTCCAGGGCGAGCATGGAGAGGATGTCCGGCGTCCCGACGCGGCCGCGCGCCGCACCCGGCGCCGGTTCGTAGTCCGTCCGCATGCCGAAAGGTTCGGCGTGCGAGTTCCACCCGGGCAACGGGGAGTCGAAACGGTCCTGGAGCTCACGTCGTACATACAGGTACGCCGGTGAACCCGGGCCGCCGTTCAGGTACTTGTACGTGCAGCCGACCGCCAGGTCGACGCCGTACTCGTCCAGCCCGACCGGCAGCGCGCCCGCGCTGTGGCACAGGTCCCAGACGGCGTACGCCCCCGCCTCGTGGATCGCGGCGGTGAGCGACGGCAGGTCGTGGAGCCGGCCGGTGCGGTAGTCGACGTGGTTGAGCAGGACGGCGGCGGTACGCGGGCCGAGGACGCCGGGCACCTCGGCCGGGGTCACCGGACGCAGGGTGCAGCCGGTGAGACGGGCGGCGGACTCGGCGATGTACCCGTCGGTGGGAAAGGTGGTGGCATCGACGACGACCTCGTCCCGGCCGGTGTCCTCAAGCCGAGCCATCCGTACGGCAGCCACAACAGCCTTGAACACATTGACACTCGTGGAGTCGCCGACGACGATCTGCCCCGCCGCGGCGCCGACCAGCGGGGCGATACGGTCGCCGATCCGCTCGGGCGCGGACCACCAGCCGCTCTCGTCCCAGGACCGTATGCGCAGCGCACCCCACTGCCGCCGTACGATGTCCTCGACGCGCCCCGGAACATGGGCGGGCAGCGCACCCAGCGAGTTCCCGTCGAGGTAGACGACATCGTCGAGAACGAACTGCGCACGCACCTTGCCGAGCTCATCGGCGACGTCCAAGTCCCTTGCTTTACCGCTCAGTTCAGACATGAGACCGCGCCGTCCACAGCTCGGGGAACACGTTCTTCTGCGCGCGCTTCTCCAGCCAGGCCACCCCGGCCGAGCCGCCGGTACCGGCCTTCGCGCCCATCGCGCGGCGGGTGGCGACGAGATGGTCGTTGCGCCAGCGCCAGACAAGCTCCGCGACATCGGTCAACGCCTCGCCGAGATGACAGAGTTCGGAGTCCTGATCGCCGGAGTAAACAGACGTCCACACGGCCTCGACGGCGTCGGACGACTCGTACCGCCGCGACACATCGCGCCCCACGACATCCTCCGGGATGGCCTGCCCGCGCCGGGCGAGGAACCGCAGGACCTCGTCGTAGAGGCTCGGCTCGTGCAGCGCCTTCTCCAGTTCGGCGTGCACGCGGGGCGCGCCGCGGTGCGGGACCAGCATGGACGCGGACTTCTCGCCGAGCAGGAACTCCATACGGCGGTACATCGCCGACTGGAAGCCGGAGCCCTCGCCGAGGGCGGAGCGGTACGAGTTGAACTGGGCCGGCGTGAGCTGTCCGAGCGGCTTCCAGGAGGCGTTCAGCGCCTCCAGCTCGCGTACGGAACGCTTCAGCGCGGCGATCGCGGTAGGGACGTCGTCCCCGCGCAGGGCATGCGCGGCGGTCTCCCACTCGTGCACGATCACGGTGAACCACAGCTCCATCACCTGGGTCGTGACCAGGAAGACCATCTCTCCGGGGTCGTCGGAGAGGGTGTGCTGGAGGTGGGTGAGGACGTCCGCCTGGACATAGTCCTCGTACGGCGTCGTTCCCTGGAAGTCGAGATGCGGGGTCTCGGGCTCCTGCGTTTCGTGAGCCTCGTGGGACATCGCTGTCTCCTGTTGTGTACTCCGGGTAGCGGTCCGCCCCTGCCGTTACCGACACGGGGGCCCCGGTCCCCGCCGGGCATCTTCTTCGATGCTGCGCCGAAAAGGCAAGGCCCGCCTGATCACACAGGCGGGCCCGGAGATAAGCGACAGCTAGTGCCCCCACAGGCAACATTCGCCCCGTCGCGACGCCCGTTGCCTGCCGGGGCACCAGCCCAGGGTCTGGGCGGCCGTCGGCGAGGAGTCCTTCAGGAACTGGGCGCAGCGCTCCGCCCTCGTGTCGGCAGGAGTCGGTCAGTTCCCGTCGGTCCAGTACTGCTGGAGCCGGGCCACCGCGTCTTCCTTGGACAGAGCGGCAACCGTCTCCTCCGTCAGCCCCACCCGGTGGATCAGCAGGTACACAAGATCCGTAGGCAGCGCCTCCTTCGGTGCCTCGGGAACCCCCCGGTCCGGAAGCTGTCCTCGCAGGACGCAGGCCCAGAACTCGTCGTCGGTGACGTCGAGCTGATCGCGCAGGATGTGGCTCCACATCGCCGGGCCGTAGACGGTGCGGTCCACCGGGTGCGAGATCCGGGTACGCAGCACACGCCCGTCGTGCAGCGTCAGCTCGTAGGTGACATGGTGCGTGCCGGTGCGGCCGCGTGCGTCCCGTACCCGCTTCCAGCTCTCGACGGTGCAGAAACGGTCGTGGCGTTCACGGTCCGGCTGCGGTCGACTCACCGTGCAACTCCCACCAGCCAGTCCCGCAGCTGCTGGTCGTCGCTGAGGGCGATCAGTTGGACCAAGCCCCAGTGGTCCTGGTGGTTCGTGGCGGTACGCAGCCGGTCCTGCCAGTCTTCGGCGTACTCGCGCAGGGCCTGGACCATCTCCGCTATGGCCTCGTCGAAGGTCGCCCCGTCCGCGGCGACCGGCAGACCGGGGATGAACAGCGACCAGCCTCCCGCCTCCGCCACGGTCTGCGCCTTCGACGGGCAGACCAGCGCCAGGTAGTGACGCAGCCGCTCCACGTCCACTACCGCCGCCCGCCCGGAGTCACGGCGTACGGTCGCCACCCGCCCCTCGTCGGCCGCGTCGAGGAGGTCCTTCAGATGGGCGCGCGCCTGGGTGTAGCTCTCGTAGTGCACTGCAGACATGACCAGCCTCCTCATTCTTCTCCAGGGTGCCCCCCAACGGTAAGTACGTCAAGTACCTCACGTACTTAGCGGGGGTGGGTGACCAAGTGCCACATCGGCGTGCCGGTCTCTCGCAGCAGTTCACGCACCCAGTACCCGTAGTCCTCCGCAAGATCCTCTCCCGCGTAGCAGAGCACCTCATCACCGTCGTACGCCCCCTCTCATGCGTCGGACATCCTCGCGGGCTGCCGCTCTCCCAACGTTCTGGCCCCGCAGCAGCCTCTCGTCTCCGAACCCGTCAGGCGACAGCGCACGGGTGGCAGACTGGCGGCATGGCTGAACACAAGAACCTGCTCGGCGGCCCGGAGCCGACACACCTGCCGGAGAACGAAGAGGCGTACCGCCTGCTGGGCGAGGAGTCCCTGGCGCCGGCCGAGGTCGCGGCGAAGCACCCCACATTCTCGCTCGCCTGGGCGATGCTCGCCGACGACGCCTTCGAGGCGGGGCGCGTGGTCGAGTCGTACGCGTACGCACGGACCGGCTATCACCGCGGTCTGGACGGGCTGCGCCGGGCCGGATGGAAGGGACATGGCCCCATCCCTTGGGACCACCGGGCCAATCGCGGGTTCCTGCGCTGCCTCGCCGCCCTCGCTCGTGCCGCTGGCGAGATCAACGAGAAGGACGAGACAGAGCGTTGCTGGCAGTTCCTTCAGGACAGCAGCGCCGAGGCATACGCCGAGCTGAAGCGGTAACAGTCACCGCAGCTCACAACGTCTGTGTCGCCGCTGCTCAGGAAGCGGTGGCGGCACGGAGTGCACGATCACACAGAGCACCATTCTCCCAGGGGACCGGGCCGTGGCCCTTCCGGTCCTATGACGGCGCCCACCGCCCCTCGATGTGGGTGACCGCAGACGCGCGACTCGAGCTCCTCGTCGACGCCCTCGCCCACGCCTGGGGCACCGAGCTGGTGCACGGCGGGAAACGCGTCTGGGCCGAGCTGCGCGCGGACGGCGCGCGATGAGCCGGCCTGCCCATCGCCACGCTGGATTCCCCCAGCCGTCCCGTACCCCGCCGTGTGCCCGGCACGGCGTAGGAACCGCGGCGGCTCCCCCAGGCGAAGCCCTGTGGCCGGCCTCGGTCTCAGGAACCCGCCCGCCCAGCCGACCGCCGCCCCTCCAGCGGCGGAGCCGTCACGCTGCCATGGGTTCGGCACTCCGGGCGTCGACAGTCCGGTGGCAGTCGCCGTACCGTCGCGAACGCGACCACCGCACCCACCACCAGCACCCCCGCGCACACAGCCATCGCCCGCCCGAACGCCTCGTCGAAGGCCGGCGGCGAGCGGTACGCCTCCGGCCCCATCCCCGCGATCAGCGGCAGCGCGGCGACCGCGATCAGGCCCGCCGCACGGGCCGCCGCGTTGTTGATGCCGCTGGCCAGGCCCGCCCTCGCGGTGTCGACGGAGGCGAGGACCGTGGCGGTGAGCGGCGCGACCAGGGTGACCATGCCCAGACCCAGGACCAGGAGGGCGGGGAAGATGTCCGCCCAGTACGACGCGCCCTCTCCCACCCTCAGCATCAGCAGCAAGCCCGTCGCGCACAGCAGAGGGCCGACGGTGAGTGGGATGCGGGGGCCGATGCGGTCCGCCAGCGCGCCCGAGCGGGCCGAGAGCAGGAGCATCAGGGCTGTCGTGGGGAGCAGCGCCGTACCCGCGCCCAGGGCCGTGTAGCCGACCACGACCTGGAGTTGCAGCGCGGCCAGGAAGAAGAAGCCGCCGAACGCCGCGTACACGCACAGGGTGACCAGGTTGACCGCCGTGAACTGACGGGACGCCGTGAAGATGGCCGGCGGCATCATCGGGTCCGGGGTGCGGCGTTCGACGCGGACGAACAGGACCCCCGCCGCCACTCCCGCCACCGCCGTGACGGCCACCGTCAGGGAGCCCTCCCTCGCCTCGATCAGCGCGTACGTCACCAGCGCGAGGGCCAGGGCTCCCAGCGCCGCGCCCGACACGTCGAAGCGGGCATGGTCGCGACGGCCTCCCCCACTCTCGGCTTCGCTCGAGCGGGAGGGACCCCCATCCGACTCGGGGACGTGGCGCAGGGCGATCGGCGCGCAGAGCAGGGCCAGCGGGACGTTCAGGAGGAACACCCAGCGCCAGCCGGGACCGTCCACCAGCCAGCCGCCCACGAACGGGCCCACCGCCGCGCCGATGCCGCCGAAGCCGGACCAGAGGCCGATCGCCCGTCCTCGGTCGTCGGGGTGGAACGACGCCTGGATCAGGGCCAGGGAGCCGGGGGTGAGCAGTGCTCCGCCGATGCCCTGCAACGCCCGCGCCGCGACCAGTACACCCGCGTTCGGGGCGATCCCGCACAGCAGTGACGCCGCCGCGAACCACACCACCCCTACGACGAAGATCCTGCGGCGGCCGTAACGGTCCCCCAGGGAGCCGCCGAGGAGGATCAGGCCGGCCAGCGTCACCATGTACGCGTTGACCGTCCACTGGAGCGCCGCCAGGTCCGCGTCGAGGTCGCGGCCGATGCGCGGGAGGGCGACGTTGACGACCGTCGAGTCCAGCATGGCCATGCTGGAGCCGAGGATGGTGGTCAGCAGGATCCACTTGCCTCGCGGCGAGGCCAGCCGGACGTCGGGCATGTCCCAGGTATACAGCGAGCCCGGTGCCGTGGCACCGGGCTCACCAGAAGCCGTCGCGGAGGACGGATTACTTGATCTTCGTGCCCGTCGAACGCAGGTTGCCGCACGCCTCGAGGACACGCGCCGCCATGCTCGCCTCGGCCAGCTTGCCCCAGGTGCGCGGGTCGTAGGTCTTCTTGTTGCCGACCTCGCCGTCGACCTTCAGGACGCCGTCGTAGTTCTGGAACATGTGGGCCGCCACCGGACGCGTGAAGGCGTACTGCGTGTCCGTGTCGATGTTCATCTTGACGACGCCGTTCTCCAGCGCGGTCGCGATCTCCTCCTCCGTGGAGCCGGAGCCGCCGTGGAAGACGAAGTCGAACGGCTGCGAGCCGGCCGGCTTGCCGTACTTCGCGGCGATGCCCTCGTTGAGGTCCTTCAGCAGGTCGGGACGCAGGACCACGTTGCCGGGCTTGTACACGCCGTGGACGTTGCCGAAGGACGCGGCCAGCAGGTAGCGGCCCTTCTCGCCCAGGCCGAGGGCCTCGACCGTGCGGACGGCGTCGTCGACCGTCGTGTAGAGGGAGTCGTTGATCTCGTGCGAGACGCCGTCCTCCTCGCCGCCGGTCGGGGTGATCTCCACCTCGAGGATGATCTTGGCGGCGCGGGCGCGCTCCAGCAGCTCCTGGGCGATGGACAGGTTGTCGGCCAGGGTCTCGGCGGAGCCGTCCCACATGTGGGACTGGAACAGCGGGTTCTCGCCGCGGGCGACGCGCTCCTCGGAGACGGCGAGCAGCGGACGGACGTAGCCGTCCAGCTTGTCCTTCGGGCAGTGGTCGGTGTGCAGCGCGACGGTGATGTCGTACTTCTTGGCGACGATGTGCGCGAACTCGGCCAGGGCCACCGCGCCGGTGACCATGTCCTTGTTGTGCTGGCCGCCCAGGAACTCGGCACCACCGGTCGAGATCTGGATGATGCCGTCGCTCTCCGCCTCGGCGAAACCACGCAGGGCCGCGTGCAGGGTCTGGGAGGAGGTCACGTTGATGGCCGGGTAGGCGAACTTGCCTGCCTTCGCCCGGTCGAGCATCTCGTTGTAGACCTCGGGGGTTGCGATGGGCATTCGTCCGCTCCTTGGGTGTGCGGGTTGGCGTACTGCGTTGTTCTTACGGCCCTGACCTAGACCTTGGGTGCGACGTCATCGTCGGCCCCATCTTTCCAGACTTGGGCGGATGGTCCATGCTCCGGTCAGTCCAGACCGAGCTCGTCCTTCGAGTACGCGAAGCGGTACGGCACTCCCGCGCCCTGCTCGATCTTCTCCGCGGCCCCGGTCGCCCGGTCGACGATCGTCGCGACGGCCACCACCTCGGCGCCGGCCTCACGCACGGCCTCGACGGCGGTGAGCGGGGAGCCGCCGGTGGTGGAGGTGTCCTCGACGACCAGCACCCGGCGGCCGGCGATCTCCGGACCCTCGACGCGCCGCTGCATGCCGTGTGCCTTGGCCGCCTTGCGTACGACGAAGGCGTCCAGCTTCCGGCCGCGCGCGGCGGCGGCGTGCAGCATGGACGCCGCGACCGGGTCGGCGCCCATGGTCAGGCCGCCCACGGCGTCGAAGTCCAGGTCGGCGGTCAGGTCGAGCAGCACCTGGCCGACCAGGGGCGCGGCCTCGCCGTCGAGGGTGACGCGCCGCAGGTCGACGTAGTAGTCGGCCTCCAGACCCGACGACAGGGTCACCTTGCCGTGCACCACGGCCTTGTCCTTGATCTGCTGCAGCAGCGTGCCGCGTACGTCCGTCATGCCGACCAGCTTAGAGCCGGGTCCAGCTCCAGGTGGTCGTGGCCTCCAGCGGCTCCAGGGGCGTGACCAGGCGCGGGTGGGTGTTGAGCCCGTTGGGCGGGCCGGTCTGCGGCTCCACGCACACGGCGGCCTCCTGCTCGTCGTAGACCACCACCCACTCCTCCCGGCTGGCCACCTTCAGCTCCAGCCGCCCGGGCCAGGTGAGGGTGACGTCGACGCCGCCGGGCATGCCGAAGCAGTCGTCCCAGGGGCCGGGCTCGGGGTCGATGCGCCTGCCGGTGGGGAGGTGGTCGGCGCCGCGCTCCTCCTGCCAGGCGGGGGTGAAGTCGAGGCGTACGTCCTCGCTGTCGCCGCCGAGGTTCCGGTTGAACCAGGGGTGCCAGCCGACCTGCGCCGGGAAGGACGAGTCGTACGTCTCCACGGACATGGTGAGGGTCAGGCAGTCCTCGGCGAGGCTCACGACCTGGGTGACGCGGCCCGAGTGGGGCCAGGGGTCGACCAGGTCGTACGTGATGACCGCCTCGTCGGCGGTGACGCGGGCGACCTTCCAGGCGCCGTCGCGGGCGGTGCCGTGGATGGCGTTCGGCGGGGCGTTCAGCGGCATCTGCCGGCCGACCGCGCCGTCCAGGAACCGGCCGTCCCGGATCCGCCCGCACCAGGGGACCATCGGGAAGCAGCCGAACCGCTCCCCCTGCCGCAGCAGCTCCACGCCTCCGACGCGCAGCCCACCGACCCGTCCGCCGTTGCCCGGCTGCACGGTCACCTCCGCGTCGCCCGCGGTCAGCGTGATGTCTTCGTTACTCACGGGACGACCCTACTGGGGCGATCAAGAGGGCGTGGTGCCGCTCCTGTCCTACGCCGTTCAGCGGCGGCGGCGCAGGATCCTGCCGACCACGATCGCCGACGCCACGACGACGGCGGCGGCCGGTGCCGCCCAGCGCAGGGCGGGGTTGGGGGCGACGGTCTGCGGGGCGGGTACGGGGGCGTAGCGGCCCCGGGGCGGGGCGTGGTCCACCTCTTCCGCGCTGCGGCCGATCATCGTGCGGCGGGCGTGTGCGGCTTCGGCGACGGGGGGTTCGGGGGCGGCGGGTTCGGGCGCGGCGGGTTCCTCGGACTGCGGGTCGAGGGACGGAGGTGGGACCTCGGTGTCGAAGACGGACTCGGGCTCGGGCTCGTCGACGTCCAGTTCCGGTGCTGGGGCGTCATCCGCGTCCGGCGTCGACTCGAAGTCTCGGGTGGCCTGCGGGGAGAAGTCGCCGGCCGCCTGGGGGGAGACGTCTTCGGGGGCCGGGGCCTCCGTGGCCGCCACGCCGAGCCCCTCCGCGAACCGGGTCAGCAGCCGCGTCACGGCCGACGCGACGGACTCCGCCGGCAGTTCGACGACGCGGCCGTCCGCGGAGGCCGTGCCCTCGAAGGTCACCGTGGAACCACCGTCGGTGTCCCTGGCCCGCACCGTGAGCGCGAGCTTCACCGAACCGGTACCGCGTGCCTCGGTCGCGTCGCCCTCGACGGTGTACGCACCGTCGGCCTGGCCGGAGATCCGTACGGCACCGCGGTAGGTGATGGTGTGGCCGCCGATACGCACCTTCATCCGGCCGGCGACGGATTCGGCACCGGCGTCCTGCTGGAGCCCGGGAATCGCCCGGGCGACCCTCGAGGGGTCGGCCAGCACCTCCCTGAGCCGCTCGGCCGGAACCGGAACGAACACCTCATGCTCCATGGTTGGCGAGCGTACCCAGAAGACGGGCCCTGCACCCCCCGTCGGCCTAATCTCCCCGCACGTCGGTGTGGCCCCCGCCAGGGGGCTCCGCCTCCTGGACCCCCGACCTATGCCCCACCCACCACCTGTCTACGACCGGGAAAGAGGTCGACCTCGTCCCCACCCCAACCCCTAGTGCCCCGGCAGGCAGCGTTCGCCCGTCAAGGAGCGGCGTCCGGTGCGTGCTCTCGGCGTGCCGGGTACAAGCCCTCGTACTGGACGTACTCGGGTTTGTACCCGGTGCGGCGAGTGGGGGCACCTCCCACGCCCTTAAGGCAGTGGGGGAGCGTGCCGGGCGTCGCGACGGGGCGAATGTCGCCTGTTGGAAACACCCCCTAGTACCGCGGATGCACCAACGTCGAGGCCTCCAACCCCCGCACCCGCGTCCCCTCCACCACCCGAGCCCCCTCCCTCAGCTCCTCCCCCGTCAGCGTCCGCGCCCGTACCACCCCCGCATCGACCCGCAACCCCGGCCGCACCTCCCGCCCCGCCAGCACGAACCCCCAGTCGTGCGGGGCCCGGGTCCGGCCCGCCGGGCGGTCCGGGCCCGCTGTGAAGTCGTTGGTGTGGCCGGTGACGGCGTAGGGGGAGGTGTGCAGGCCCGCCGCGCGCAGGGTGGTGTCGACCGTCCAGAAGGCCCGGGGGCGGGTGGCGACCGGGCCCGCGTGGACGGCGAGGCGGCCGGCCGGTGTCAGGACGCCCCGGGCCAGGCCGTAGAACTCCTGGGAGTACAGCTTCGTGCTGTCCGTGATGCCGGGATCGGGCAGGTCCGAGATCACCACGTCGTACGCCGCTCTCGGTGCCCCCCGCAGCCAGCCGAAGGCGTCGGCCGTCACGACGTGCACGCGCGCGTCGCCGTACGCGTGGCCGTTGAGGGCGGAGAGGGCGGGGTCGCTGCACGCCAGTTCCACCAGGCCGGCGTCGAGTTCGACGACGTCCACCCGTCGTACGCCGGGATGGCGCAGTACCTCACGCGCGGCCAGGCCGTCGCCGCCGCCGAGGATCAGTACGCGCGCGTGGGGGCCGTTCATCGCGGGGTGGACCAGTGCCTCGTGGTAGCGGTGTTCGTCACGGCCGCTGGCCCGGAGCCGGCCGTCGAGGAAGAGGTCGAGGGGGCGGCCCTCGGTGCCGCCGGTGAGGACGATCTCCTGGACGTGTGTGTGGAGCGCGACCCGTACGTCCCGCCCGTACACCTCCTGCCGTGCGGCCCGTTCGAAGTCGTCGACGTGGACGGCGGCGGTGGCGAGGACGCCCAGGACGGCGACGTTGGCGAGCAGCAGCAGCCAGCGGGCGCGGCAGCTCAGGTCGCGCCGGAACAGGCCGAGGACGAGGGCGCCACCGACCACCGCGTTGACGGCGCCGGTGATCAGCGCGCCCGTCAACTGGCCCAGGAGGGGCAGGAGCAGGAAGGGGAAGGCGAGGCCGCCGACGAGGGCGCCCACGTAGTCCGCGGCGAACAGGTCGGCCACCGCGCCGCCCGCGTCCTGCCGCCGGATGCGCTGGATCAGCTCCATCAGCAGCGGGACCTCGGCGCCGATCAGCAGGCCGATGGTGAGGGAGAAGGCGACCAGCAGGGTGCGGGAGCCGCCCGCCCAGATGCCGCCCCAGTCGCCGGTCCAGGCGAAGGCGGCGTACAGGGCCATCGCGCTGCAGCCGCCGACGAGGGCGAGCAGTGCCTCGATCGCGCCGAACCCGGCCGCGGCGAGCCTGCGGAGACGTTTCGCGGCGAGCGAGCCGATGCCCATCGCGAAGACCATGACGGACAGCACGACGGAGGCCTGGGTGACCGAGTCGCCGATCAAGTACGAGGCGAGGGCGACGAGTTCGAGTTCGTACACGAGTCCGCAGGCGGCGCAGACGAAGACGCCCGCGAGGACGAGGAACCGTCCCGTGCCCGGCCGGACCGGGAGCCGCGCGGGGCCGGCCCAGGGTGGCGTGGTGCCGGACGGGGCGGGCGCGTGCGGTTCGATCACGCTGCGACGTTACGTCACATGCGCGTCACGCTTCGTCACCCACACGTGTGGACCTCTCGGTCAGTTCGGCTTGGTGCGTTTATCTGGCCGGAACCGAGACACGTACGTCACCCGCCACCCGAACTCGTGCGCCTGCCCGTCATCTCACCGGTACCGGCACCGGCACCGGCACCGGGCGCGTCACACGGACGCCCACCCGGGTCCGCGTCGCCACCAACTGGCCGTCCTGCGGGTACGCGTGCCAGGTCCGCCAGTGGACCTGACCCTCGTACCACTGGGCCAGCATCGCCGTGAAGGCGTGCGGGCTGCCGGGGAAGACGCCGGCGAGGCCGTTCGGATGGTCGGCGACCAGCGCCAGCAACTCCTGGGCGCGGCCCGCGAACTGACCCGGCGACAGGACCTCGACGCGGGCGGCGAACTCGTACTCCCAGTCGCCGACCCGCTTGGCGACCCCCAGCGGCAGCGGCGTACTGCTGCCCGGGATGCACGCCACCGTCTCCGAACAGCTGCCCCGCTCCTCCTCCAGGAGTACCTGGTGGGACGCGCCGAGCAGCCTCAACTGAAGCTTCGCTCCGGACAGTTCGAGGTCGAGCGTGGCCAGGGCGGGGAGCGGCTCGCGCCCCAGTGTCCAGGCGAGGTCGGCCGCGCACGTGTCGGTGTAGCAGGTGTTCAGGTTCGTGAGCATGGATCGGCTCCGCAAGCACGCAAGGAAAGGGAGGTGTGGGTCTCCGGCGCACCGGTCGACACCGAGAGTTCGGCCCGGCCAGCCCAGTCGGCGAGTCAGGGAGTGTCCGCAGGACGTCCGAGGGGCTGCGCTGGTGATTTAGAGGGAATCATGAACGGTGGCGGCTCCACAGTGTTTTTACCCAACTTCGTGGGGTTTCCATCCCTCCGGGGGCTCCACAGCTCAACTGTTCAACCACGGCGTGCGCCAGGCCGGTGGAGGCGTGCGCCGGAGCACCTCGCGAAGGATGGACAACAAGGGCCGGACGACAGGCCCGACGGCAGAGGGGGCGGGGCCGACCCCCGTCGTCGGCCCCGCCCCGTCCGGATGCGGCTCCCCCTCGGAGCTCAGCTGCCCCGTGTCAGCTGCCTCCTCCGCCGCATCCACCCCCGCCTCCGCCGCCGCCCCCGCAGGACGACCCGCCTCCGCAGGACGAGCCGCCCCCGCACGAGGAGCCACCGCTGGAGCCTCCCCCGTCGGCCCACCAGCCGCCGCCACTGCTGCTGCCGCTGCTGCTGTGGCCGCTGCTGCTGTGGCCGCTCCGGCGGCCGCGCCCCCGCGCGGCCCGGCTCCTCGCCGCCGCCCTGTCCTCCCGAAGGCTGAGGCGCACGACTGCGAAGATGAGTACTGCGACCACCGCCAGGATGATGCCGAAGGTCATGGCGTCACCCTCCTTTCATTTCCCCCGAAGCGGCCCCCCGTGGGCGCCTCGCCATGTGCTGTCGTAGTGGTGTCCCAGCGCTGTCGTTCCGTTCGTGCGAGGGAGATGCCCACCCCTCCCGGCGGCCAAAGCAGAGTTGAGGAACTCCAGAGCTTGGGCGCAGGATGACCGGCATGACCTCCAGCACCCGCCCCCTCCTCAACCGCCGGCTCGCCGAGTTCGGGACGACGATCTTCGCCGAGATGTCCGCGCTGGCCCTGCGGACGGGGGCCATCAACCTCGGCCAGGGGTTCCCCGACACGGACGGTCCCGAGGAGATCAGGGAGGCGGCGGTGCGGGCGCTGCGCGACGGGCGCGGCAACCAGTACCCGCCGGGTCCGGGCATCCCCGAGCTGCGTGCGGCGGTCGCCGCGCACCAGGAACGCCGGTACGGCCTGTCCTACGACCCCGACGCCGAGGTCCTGGTCACGGCCGGTGCCACCGAGGCGATCGCCGCGACGCTGCTCGCGCTGCTGGAGCCGGATGACGAGGTGATCGCGTTCGAGCCGTACTACGACTCGTACGCGGCCTGCATCGCGATGGCGGGCGGGACGCGAGTGCCGGTCACCTTGCGCCCGTACGAAGGGAGCTTCCGCCTCGACCTCGACGAGCTCCGCGCCGCCGTCACCGACCGCACGCGGCTGCTCCTGATCAACACCCCGCACAACCCCACCGGCACCGTCCTCACGCGCGCGGAGCTCACCGCCATCGCCGAGCTCGCCGTAGAGCGCGATCTGCTCGTCGTCACCGACGAGGTGTACGAGCACCTGGTCTTCGACGACGCCGAGCACCTGCCCCTCGCCACCTTCCCGGGGATGCGCGAGCGCACGGTGACGATCGGGTCGGCGGGCAAGTCCTTCTCCTTCACCGGCTGGAAGGTCGGCTGGGTGACCAGTACCCAGGAACTCGTGACCGCCGTCCGGACGGCCAAGCAGTACCTGACCTACGTCAGCGCGGGCCCCTTCCAGTACGCGGTCGCCGAAGCGCTGCGCCTGCCGGACGCGTACTTCGACAGCTTCCGCGCCGATCTCCAGCGCAAGCGCGACCTGCTCGGCGACGGCCTGCGCGCGGCCGGGTTCGAGGTCTACCAGCCCCAGGGCACATATTTCATCACCACCGACATCACCCCCTTCGGCGACAAGGACGCCTACGCCTTCTGTCGCGCGCTCCCCGAACGCTGCGGCGTCGTCGCCATCCCCAACTCCGTCTTCTACGACGACCCCAACGCCGGCCGCAGCCAGGTCCGCTTCGCCTTCTGCAAGAAGGACGACGTCCTCGCCGAAGCCACCAGCCGCCTGCAACGATTGGCGTCCTGAACTCGCGCTCCTCCCTCGCGAGTGAGGTCGAGGCGAGATCATCACCGGCGTGGGTGCCGGGTGGTCTGCACTCGATCGAGTGCAGACCGGCCGATCAACCTCGGCAGCGGACAGCGCCCCATGGCGTCGCCCCCGTGAAGTACAGCTATGTCCACCCGCGCATGGTGGAAGACCGATGAGTTCGGCCTCGCCGCCCGGTCTGACCGTCTGGCTGGTCGATCACACACCGCGTGGAGAGGTAGTTGTCTCATGAGCAAGGTGGTCTTGAACGTCACCATGTCGCTCGACGGCTTCATGGCCGGTCCGGACATCAGCGCCGAACACCCCATGGGCCGGGGCGGTCTTCGTCTGCATGAATGGATCTTTGACACGTCAGGGAGCGAGGTGGACGCCGCGATCACACGAGAGGTCTCGGACTCGACAGGTGCGGTCGTACTGGGCAGAAGAACATTCGACGTGGGTGTCGAGGTGTGGGAGGACACGCCCTTCCCGGTCCCCTGCTTCGTCCTCACCCACAACGCTCGAAGCCAGATGGTCATGAAGAGCGGGACCTTCACCTTCATCACCGCAGGCGTGGAAAGCGCGCTTCAGCAGGCACAGACAGCGGCGGGCGGCAAGGACGTCACGCTGATGGGTGCGGACATCGCTCAACAGGCGCTCAGGGCCCGGCTCCTCGATGAGATCAACCTTCAGATCGCACCGGTGCTGATGGGCGACGGCCGCCGACTCTTCGATCACCTGGGAAAGGAACACATCGAGCTGGAACGGAGCAGAATCCTCGCCTCACCGCACGTCACACACATGCGATTCCGCGTCACACATGCCCGGAACACGCCGTCCAGCGGAGTGCCGGCCCCAGCCCTTGACGGCTGACGTCCGTGGGAGTGCAGCTCCTCGTAGGCCGTGAGCGGATCGCCGACGCGAGCGGTGAGGCGGGCAGTCGACGAGAGGCTGGAGCGAAGCGGTCGCTGTGCGAGTAGTGCACATCAGCTATCCGGGCCGCAGCCCCGCGGGTCGTGTCCTGCGACGTGGTGTAGGGAATCAAGTGCTTGGCGTTCCGGTTCGAGGCCCTCGGCCGTCCCCGTGGAGGCGGCGGCCCGCCAAGCGTCCTGCTGAGGCCGGCCAGAGCCCTGCCCCGGCGTAGCCGCCGCCCCCGACCTCCGGGTTCCGGTGCCTTGATCCCCTACACCACCTGGCGGACACCTGGCGGGACGCCATCGCCCCGCGTCCCCTTTGTCGCCGTTCCGTGAACCCAGGTTTCAGAGACCGCCGACATCCCCAGTCGGCCACCTGACTCCGCCTGGGCAGGGCGAGCCCAAGGCCGGCCCTGCCCAGAAATTCGCGCTCAACAGTGAGCGCTACTCGGTGTCCTTCGGGTGTCGCAGGGAGGCGTACACCAGGATCACCGTCGAGGTACCCGGGCTGACCAGGTAGCAGACCCGGCCGCCGCTGGTGATCTCGTACTCCCACTGCTCCAGCTCGGAGCCCTTCCATTCCCTGGTGGCGTGCCTGCCGCGGAGCTGGTGCTGACGGTTCCAGTTGGCCCGCGACACGCGGCCGTCATCGCGACGCTTGCCGCACCACAGGAGCAGACGTACAATTTCCTGTACGTCGAGAGAGGGTCGATCGTGAAGACAATGACATATTCCGAATCGCGCGCGCGGTACGCCGAGGTGCTCAACTCGGTCACCGACGACCGCGAAGAGGTCGTCATCACCCGGGCCGGACATGAGCCGGTCGTCATCGTCTCCCTTGAGGACTACGAGTCCCTGAAGGAGACGGCGTACCTGCTGCGAAGCCCGGCCAACGCCCGGCACCTGCTCGCGTCCATCGACGAGCTGGAAAACGGCGGAGGCACCGTACGCGAGCTGGCGACCGACGAATAACGGCCGCGAATGAAGATCACCTTCTCCTCCCGTGCCTGGGAGGACTACCTGTGGTGGCAGCTTCAGGACCGGAAGATCCTGAAGCGCATCAACACACTCATCGCGGACATCGCCCGGAACGGCAACGAGGGAATCGGTAAACCGGAACCCCTCAAACACGGATTCCAGGGCTACTGGTCGCGCCGCATCAACGACGAGCACCGACTGATCTACAAGGCCACCGAGGATGGCGTCCTGATCGCACAGTGCCGCTATCACTACGAGAGCTGACAGGACCCAGGAATCGGGCCCGGGCCCTGCCGGTACCAGCGTCGCTCAGCACTCACGCATGCCGACACCTCATGGTCGACGCCCGGGTCCGACTCTCGTTGCGGACCTGCGCAGTCGCTTGGCCAGCGCCTTGTCCCGAGCCCTCAGAAGTCGCCCTGCCGCATCCAGAACGGCCCCAGTGGCGGGATGGTCGCAGCGCCACAGATCGTCGGCCGCCTGCTCGAGGAGCGGCAGTACCGAGTCCCCCTCCTGCTCCAGGAACATGGCAAGTGCCTCGTCCGCCACGCCGAGCGGGCCCCACAGATGGTCCACGAGCCCCCACAGTTGGAGTTCCGGACCGTGTCCCTCTGGGATCTCACCATGGCCGGCCAGCGCGATCGCCGCGGTCTCCGCGCAGCCGGGGACCTGGGAGGCCGCGGCTTTGCGCAGGACCGCGAGCGCTCTGGGTTCATCGAGTTCCGCGAGCACCGGCGCGGCGGCAAGGCGGCGGAGGGCCGCATCGGCTTCCAAACCGGCACAGGCGTCGATGAGCTGGACTGCCGCTGAGCCCTGGCCCCGATGACTGATCCATCCGGTGATCTCGGAGTGGGCGGCCTCCTGGTCGTAGTCGAGGAGAGCGTCGAGCAAGGTCGGAGCGTCTGCGTCGGCCAGTTCGCCGATGAGCGGGGCGTGGAATCCCTCGGCGAGCAGGTACTCGCGCAGCCCGTGGCGTCCCAGCGGAGTGAGCCGGAGCCGTGTCCCGGCCGGCGGAGTGCCGTCGCTGTCCTCGGCGCTCGCCTCGATACCGAGGATGCCGAGGACGATGTGATCGCGCTGTCGGCTCGTCTGCGGGCCGCTCTCGACCTCCGCCGCCTGGTACTCGGCAAGGACAACGGCCGCCTGGTCGAGAATCTGCAGGAGGAACAGTTCGACCAGCCGTGCCTCCTGCTTCGGGAGACCCTCGCGGAGTGCTCCGATGAGCAGCGCGGTGTCCAGCCACTCGCCATCGGGAACCTCGTACAGCGCCCGCAGCACCACCGCCGCCAGGCCGTGGCCGTCCTCGTCCTCAATGTCCAGCGCGCCCAGCAGCACCGGGGACAGGCCGAGGTTCCCGAGGTCGTTCAGATCATCGAGGTCGTCCCCGAGCGCATCGCACCAGAGGTCCAGCGCTCCCTCGTCCTCCGCGGCAGCGGGCAGGCCGGCACCGGGATGGGCGACGCCCCTGCCGATCTCCACCAGGTCCGCGTACACGGCGAGCTGCCAGGGGTCGTCCAGGCAGGGCAGGTCTCCGGAGCTGCGCAGGCGGGCCAGCCGCTTGTCGCGCTCCTCGGGCCGGAGTGTGCTCAGTTCGTCGTCATGGGTCCAGAGTTCGAGTTCCTGGACGGCCTGGCGGCCCAGGGGAGGCTTGAGCACCTCCCGGGATGTGACGGCTCGTCCGCCCTGGCACCAGTGGGCCAGGCGGATCGCGGAGGCGATCAGCGGCACCTGCCGGGCTGCTGCGGCGAGTTCCGCGCGTGGTGCGAGGGAGACGGGTCGCACCGGGACGGAATCCATGTACAGGTCCTCGTCGTCCTCGGCGTCGTGGACCTCGCCGCAGGAACAGCGCCGCCCACCGGGGGCGGCTTCGGCCGGACCTGGTGCCGGGGTGGCCGTGGGCGGCTGCGGGTCCAGGCCGGCCAGTTCCCGGTCCAGGGCGTCGCGGTCGAAGCGGGCGGCGTCGAACCCCTCCTCCCGCAGGGTTTCGACCAGGTCGGTCCACGGCTCGGGGGCCGGTGCGCCACGGTCCTCGACGGCGTCGAGTACGGCTTGCAGCCCCCAGGCTCCGCCGATGTCCTCGGCACAGGGCATGGCGCGGCGACCCCCGGTACAGCGGACGCGCCGATCGGGGGTGGACGCGGGGAGGATCTTCTCCAGCGTGATCCGGTGCCGCCAGTCGTCGCCGAAGTCGTAGGTGTACTCCAGCCGACCGCCTTCGCGGGGCAGCACCTCGGCCACGGTCACCGACTCCTCGTCGGCGTCGCGGAAGGGATCGCGGTCCAACGGTGCGTCGAAGTCGACGAATTGGCGGCCGGAGTCAGGTTCGGTGAAGGAGTGCAGGTGCGAGTCGTCCCAGCCGAAGCATGCCTGGATGATGTCGTGCAGGCAGCCGAGCGAGGTGTCAGCGGGCAGGGTGACCCGGCGCCAGACCGGCGGACTGGTGTCTCGCAGGGCGATCTTCAACTGGTAGGTCGGCATGGGCTCGGCGGTCACGGCGAAGGGTTCCCTCAGGGCGGAGGCGGATTCCGGCACCGGTAACGGGCTGCGATCACAAAGGGGTCGCGCTGGTCCCTGGCGGGTGCCGGTGACATCTTTCCGCACTGCGCCGAGTGGGCGAAACACTTCTGGCGTTCCCTGTCCATCCGCGCGGATAGCCTTGACCCGCCGAGGGCTCGTGGGCTACCCGCGCCCTCCCGAACAGTTGCAGGAGCCTGGCCAGGAGTGGGCGTGGTGGCGAAGACTTACCCGTCGGCGGAGCCCGAGTCGGCGACTTGGGACCGGGAACGGATGTCTGCCGGGTTGCCGGAACTCGCCCTGGGCGAGGCCGTGTTCCTTCCCGCGGACCCTCCCCGGATGGGACGGATGGCGTTCTGGACGCCTGGGAGTGAGCCACCGGACCTCGGGGTGGAACCCGAGGAACTCACCGTGGTCCGCCCGCACGGTTCGTCCGTGCGACGGGCGCGGGTGGTCGCCGTGCTGCTGCCGGTGGAGGAGGCGCTGCCGCTGCTGACCCGCTGCCGGGCGCTCGGCGCGGACGGCAGCGGGCGGGCGTCGGCCGGTACCGCGTTCTGGGGCACAGCGGCCCTGCTGGGGCTGCGTCTGCTCGCCCGGGGCCGGATGCTGCCCGGGGTGTCGCCGGAAGGCTTCGACGCCTGGCGGGTCGGCCCGCTGGACACCGAGGATCACGAGCGGCTGGCTGCCCTTGCCGCCGCCATGCCTCCTCAGGCCCGCGCAGTCGCGGTTCCCGGGCTCTCCCCCCTCACGCTTCCGGCGGCCGAGCCACTGCTGCGGGCCTTCCTTGACGCCGTGGCCGATTCCCTCGCCCGCCCTCCCGCCGCCCGCCAGGTGACCGCCGGGCCGGCGTTCGCGGTGCGCGCACCGCAGTCCGTGCCCGAGCAGCGGGCGTGGGCAGCGGAGGTCGCCGCCGGCCGCGACGCGGGCCTGGCTGTCTCGCTGCGGTTGGAACTGGGCCGCTCGGACTCCTTCCAGGCTGTGGTCCAGCTGCGCAGCCTGGCCGATCCCACTGTGCTCGCCGACGCCGCGGACCTGTGGTCCGGCAGGGCCACCGCCCCCGAACTGTTCGGCCCGCGGGCCAAGGTGGACACGCTGCTGACGCTGCGCCGGGCCGCCCGCGCCTGGCCCCCGGCCGGACGGCTGCTGGACTCCGCCGCCCCGGCCGGCCTGGAGCTGTCCGACGAGGAGGCCCAGTCGCTGCTGGGCGACGCGGCGGAAAGCCTTGCCGCCGCCGGGGTCGCCGTGCACTGGCCCAAGGAGCTGGTACGCGAGCTGACGGCCTCCGGCGTCCTGGAACCCGTTCGCCGCCAGGGGACGCAGTCTGCGGCCGAGTCGTTCCTGTCCTCCGGCGGCCTGTTGGACTTCCGCTGGCGGGTCGCCCTCGGAGACCGGGAACTCACCGAGGAGGAGCTGGAGCGGCTGGTCCAGGCACACCGGCCGATCGTGCGGCTGCGCGACCAGTGGGTGGTCGTGGACCCGGATCTGGTCCGCCGGCTGCGCCGGGCCGCGCAGTCCACGACGACCCCGCTCACCCCGATCGACGCCCTGGGTGCCGCGCTGACCGGCAGCGTGGAGGTGGACGGCGAACAGGTGGCGGTCACCGCGAGCGGCGTACTGGAGGAGCTGCGCTCCCGGATCGCCGACCCCGAGGCCCGCGCCGCGCGCGAGCCCCAGGGGCCGCCGAGAGCCCTGGCCGCGACCCTGCGCGACTACCAGTTGCGCGGCCTGAACTGGCTGCACCGGATGACCTCGCTCGGCCTGGGCGGCTGCCTCGCCGACGACATGGGCCTGGGCAAGACCGTCACCCTGATCGCTCTCCACCTGCGTCGCCAGGAGCGGAAGACCACCGCCGGCCCCACCCTGGTGGTCTGCCCCGCCTCGCTGCTCGGCAACTGGGAGCGCGAGATCCGGCGCTTCGCACCGGCCACCCCGGTGCGCCGCTTCCACGGTCCCGGCCGTGAGCTGGCCGGCCTCGACGGCGGAGCGGACGGCGGCTTCGTCCTGACCACCTACGGGACCATGCGCCGCGACACCGAACGCCTCACCGAGCAGCCCTGGGGCCTGCTCGTCGCCGACGAGGCCCAGCACGTCAAGAACCCGCACGCACTCACTGCCCAGGCCCTGCGCCGGATCCGCTCACGGGGACGGGTCGCGCTGACCGGCACCCCGGTCGAGAACAACCTGTCCGAACTGTGGTCACTGCTCGACTGGACCACCCCCGGCCTGCTCGGCACGCTCACCTCCTTCCGTGATCGTTACGCCACGGCCGTCGAGGGCGACCGCGACGAACAGGCCGCCCGGCAGCTGGCCGCGCTGGTCCGTCCCTTCCTGCTGCGCCGACGCAAGTCCGACCCCGGCATCGCGCCCGAACTGCCGCCCAAGACCGAGACCGACCAGCCGGTGTCCCTGACGAAGGAGCAGGTGTCGCTGTACGAGGCGCTGGTACGCGAGCTCATGGCCGAGATCGAGGAGAAGCAGGGCATGGCGCGGCGCGGCCTGGTGATGAAGCTCCTCACCGGCCTGAAGCAGGTCTGCAACCACCCCGCGCAGTTCCTGAAGGAGCCCGCGGGTGCCAGGCTCCCGGGCCGCTCGGGGAAACTGGAACTCCTGGACGAACTCCTCGACACCGTCCTGGCCGAGGACGGGTCGGCCCTTGTCTTCACCCAGTACGTGGCCATGGGCGCGCTGATCGAGCGCCACCTGGCCGACCGCGGCGTGGGCACCCTGTTCCTGCACGGAGGCACCACGGTCAAACGCCGCGAGGAGATGGTCGACGCCTTCCAGACCGGCGAGAAGAAGGTGTTCCTGCTGTCCCTCAAGGCCGCCGGGACCGGTCTGAACCTGACCCGGGCCGGACACGTCATCCACTACGACCGCTGGTGGAACCCGGCCGTGGAGGACCAGGCCACCGACCGCGCCTACCGGATCGGACAGACCCAGCCGGTCCAGGTGCACAAGCTGATCGCCGAGGGCACCGTGGAGGACCGGGTCGCCGAGATGCTCCGCCAGAAGCGGGAACTGGCCGACTCGGTGCTCGGCTCGGGCGAGGCGGCCTTCAGCGAACTGAGCGACAGCGAACTGGCCGAACTGGTCACACTGCGAAGGACGGGACGATGACGGGGACAGGACGATGACCGGACGCGGTCGGCCGGGCGAGTCGGCCGCCCGTACCTTCGAGGCCCTCCCGCCGGCCAAGGGCAGCCGCGCGCCTTTCGCCGAGTCCTGGTGGGGCCGCGCCTGGCTGCGCTCCCTCGAGGAGTCCTCCCTGGACTCCGGCCGCCTGCAGCGCGGCCGGACCTACGCGCGCGGCGGCGCGGTCGGCCAGGTCACCGTCGCGCCCGGTTCAGCCGCCGCTCCGGTGCAGGGCAGTCGCCGTACCCCCTACCGCTCCACGGTCCAGGTGGAGCAGCTGACGGACCGGCAGTGGGACCGGCTGCTCGACATGATCGCCGAGCGGGCCGCCAACATCGCCGCGCTGCTGGACGGCGAGATGCCCGCCGGGCTCGCCGACGACGCGGCGGCCGCCGGCGTCCCGCTGCTGCCCGGCCCACGGGATCTCGACCCGGAGTGCAGTTGCCCCGACTGGGGCTACCCCTGCAAACACGCCGCGGCCCTCTGCTACCAGGTCGCCCGGCTCCTGGACCGCGACCCCTTCGTGCTGCTGCTCCTGCGGGGGCGCGGCGAGCAGGAGCTGATGGACGAGCTCGGCCGCCGCAACACCGCCCGCGCCTCCGCCGAAGCCGCGGTGGCCACGGCAACGGCAGGCACGGATCGGAGCGGGCCCCCGGCCCGGACCGGCGATCCCGCAGGGCCCGCCTTCGCCTCACGCGCCGACCTGCCGTCCCTGCCCGCCCCGCCCCCGCTGCCCGACCGGGCCGGCCGCGGCCCCGCGCTGATGGACTCGGCCGTCCCGGAGCCCGGCCTGGACCCGGCCGCGCTCGAACTGCTCGCCGCCGACACCGCGATGCGCGCCCACCATCTGCTCGCCGGAGCCCTCGGCTCGCGGCATGCCGACACGGCCCCGCCCGTCCCGCTCACCAATTGGCAGGACGCCGTCCGCTTCGCCGCCGCCCACCCCACCCCGGAGGTCTTCGCCCGGATCGCTTCGAACTGCGGCCGCACCCCCCGCGACCTCGCCGCCGCCACCCGCGCGTGGCGGCACGGCGGCGCCGCATCCCTGGACGTACTGGAAAGCTCTTGGACCCCACCCGCCTCCCGCCTGGAGCGCGACCGCGAGGCGCTGCGAGCGGACTGGGCCGACAGCAGACCGCCCCGGCTCCGCTCCTGGCGCAACCGCTGGACCGTCGAGGGCCACAACGCCCAACTGCGCCTGGGCCGGGACGGACTGTGGTACCCGTACACCAAGGACCAGGGCATCTGGTGGCCGGCCGGACCGCCTGACGCCGATCCCGCCGTCGTCCTGACCGCTCTCCTCGAAACATGATGCTCGAGGTGTCCCTCGATCCACCGAATCCGTCCCCGGCCGCACGTTGCGTTCGGTCGCGCGGCGGAGACGCGCGAATCGGTCGGCGCCCCGACCGGCGACGGCGGACTCCGGTGGGCACGTAATTCATCACCACCGACATCCGGCCCCTCGGCGAGAACGACGGCTTCGCCTTCTGCCGGGCCCTGCCGGAGCGCGCCGGGGTCGTCGCCATTCCTGGCGGTACGGCTGCGCCCGGTCCGAACCCACGCGAATGGGTGTGTGAACGCGGAGTCGGCTGGGTTACCGGCGCCCCCGATCTCGTCGCCGCCGTCCGCTCGGCCAAGCAGTTCCTGACGTACGTCGCCTCCGGGCCCTTCCAGTACGCCGTGGCCGAGGCCCTGCGCCTGCCCGACGCGTACTTCGCGGACTTCCGCGCGGACATGCTGGCCAAACGGGACCTGCTCGCGGGCGGCCTGGAGCGGGCGGGCTTCAAGGTCTTCCGCCCGGCCGGCACGTACTTCATCACCACCGATATCCGGCCCCTCGGTGAGAGCGACGGTTTCACCTTCTGCCGTGCGCTGCCGGAGCGCTGCGGGGTGGTCGCGATCCCCAACGCGGTCTTCTACGACCACCGTGAGCAGGGCGCACCCTTTGTTGGGTCTTCGAAGTTGAGCGGTGCGCGGACGCCGGGCGCCGACTGGTAAGCCGCGAGGATGTGACAGTTTCCGCGGGAGTGTCACATCCCCGGCTTACGAGGGCCCTGGGGGCGGACGCCGACCAACAGGGGCGCACCGCTCAACTTCGAAGACCCCCTTTGTTCGCTTCGCGTTCTGCAAGAGAGACGACGTTCTCCACGAGGCAGCCGGTCGACTGCAACACCTCGCGTCCTGAACTCAGGCCGCCTCTGGGCTCGCTCGAAGCATGCGTCCTCGTCGGCAAGCTCGACTGCCGCCTGGTCGACCGGGACACCGGTGATCGGCAGTCATATCACGCAGCCCGCCTGTCGGCGGACACGCTTCCAACAGCGGTCAACCGGTGCCGCCACGCCCGGTGACAGCGCCCCCGGATCATGCAGGACAGGGGCAGCAGAGAGTTATACCGGCCCCGAAGGATACGAACCCGAGCTGGGCTCTGCGAAGAAGGTGATGGGCGGGCAGTAGCCCTCCTCGGCCAGCCAGGCGCGGGCCCGGCCACGCTGTCGCTCATCGCGGAACCGGTGGTACCGGCGCCAGGAGCGCTCGTCACGGGCGAGGACGTCCTTGAAGCGCCGGAAGGCGCCCCGCCCACCGATGGCGATCCGCAGCCGGTCGGCAAGGGCGGCGGCCCCGACCTCTTCGATGAACAGCTCCATGTCCCGGTAACCGGCCCGGGAGCCCAGAGCCGGAACGTACAGCCATCGCTCGGGATCGTCCGCCTCCTCGGCCTCGGGCCCAGGCTCCAGCTCGTCAGTGAACGCCCGCCCGCACTCCCCGGTGGACAGATCCAGACGGCCACCGGACTCGGCCGGGTCGCCCTCCAGCAGCATGGCGAGCATCTCCAGATCGACCGCGAGCGGGCGCAGGAGGGGGATCGCCGCGTCTCCCGTGGCCGCACGCAACCGATCCGCCAGCTCCTCATCGCCACGGAAGCCACGCTCCTGGAGCGCGCCGAGAAACAAGGCCGCCATCTCCGCAGCCCCCGGCAGGCCCTGCGCCGCGGCCACGGCCACACCATCGCCGGCCAGTTGCAGCACCTCACGCACGGGTCCACGGTGCAACGCGGCAAACAGCGCCGCCCCGTCCTGCGTGTAGAGCGCGCCGCGCACGGCCCGCAAGCCGTCTTCGTCCCATCCTTCGGCCACGGCCCCGACGGTAGCGCGTCACCGAGGACGTACGAGGCCGGGGCCCATCGGTTTCCCGGCGCCCGGCTCCGTGCCAGTGCCAGTGCCAGTGCCAGCAGCGCACCCGGCGCCTGGGGGGCCAGGCGGTGTTGCCCGGTCAGCGGCGTCGCTTGTGGCCGCGCTTGCCTGAGGGGCGCCGAGCCTTCCGGGCGCGGCCGAGGCGGGCGCCGGGGGTACCCAGTGCCCGTGCCGCCAGCTGCCTGAGCTCGTCGAGCCCGGCCCGGTCCGGGTGCGCGGAGTCCAACGCGGCGGCAACCGCGTCCCCGGCCTGGGGACCTGGGCGCGCAGCACCTCCTCGGCGCCGTCCCCGCCGCCTGCCAACTCCACGAGCTGAAGCAGGCTCTCGGCAAGCACCAGCAGATACTCGGCATCGGTCATGTCCTCGGGAGACAGCAGCTCACGGTGCGCCAGCGCGTTCAGCGCCAGCGGCGCCAGCTGTGTGTCTCGCCGCAGCGTGCACAGCAGCCGCTCGCCCTCACCGTCCGGCAACGCCGCCAGCAGCACGTCGAGCATCGCCTGCGCACGCGTGCGGAAGGTCATGGTCCTTACGGCGTCGGTCAGTTGCCGCAGGGCACCTTCCCGCTCGCCGTGGGCCGCAATCCAGCCGGCAAGCTCCGCGCGGGCGGCATCGGGGTCGTAGTCCTCGGCCAGCACCCCCAGCAGGCCGGCCACTACAACACGGTCGGCTCAATCTTCGGGTTCCGTGAGCGGATCGCGACGAGAACGAGTTCGGTCGTGCGGGTCGCCGAGAATCTTGCTGGAGGGTGGAAGCCCCTGCCCGAAGGCCGAGATCCACGGCCGCCACCGACCAGGAACGACCACGCCCGACGACGGAGGCGCCGACGGCACGGCCCGGCCGCACCGGGAGTCCTTGTCAGCGGGCGTCCACCTCGGGCTCCGGGCGCGGGAGTTCGTCGAGGTCGAGGGTGAAGGTGCGGCCGTCGGCCAGGGGGATGGGGAGCTTGCCCGTGCCGTACTTGTGGGTGTGTGCCGCGATGTAACCGGTGGCGGTCGGCTGGGTGTGGAGGACGACCTCCTGGGCGTAGGGGTCCACGACCAGGTAGACGGGGATGCCGTAGCGGCCGTACTTCGTGGTGCAGTCGTCGTAGTCCTTGCGTGCGGAGGAGGTCGAGACGACCTCGGAGATCAGCAGGACGTCCTCGAAGCTGTAGCGCTTGCCTTCCCGACGGGCGTCCTCGCGAAGGATCGCCAGATCGGGGGCGGAGTTCTCGTCGGCGGGGAAGTCGATGTAGACGTCGGAGGCGGTCTTCGCATGGCGTCCGAGGGACACGATCGTGTCGTACTGCATCGACTTGATCGTGTTGGAGTGCTCGAAGCTCTGCGGAGTCATGATCACCTTCCCGTCGGCCCCGAACAGGACCGTGTACCCCTTGGGGAACTCGGTGTGCACGATCGCGTCGACACTCATGGACGGCTCCTTCCCGTGTGGTCAGGATACGACGGACAGCGCCGCGTCACCGAGCCCGACGGTACAGCTGTGAGATCGGTCCGGACAGGTTCTGCGGCCGGCTCACCGGCGGTCCTGGAGATACCTCTGGTGGGCCTGTCGCGCGACACGCGAATGAGTGCACGAACGAGGTGTGGCCTGGATGACGGCGGCTCCGGGGCTGGTCTCGGCGGTCCGTTCGGCGAAGCAGTTCCTGACGTATGTCGCGTCGGGGCCGTTCCAGTACGCCGTCGCCGAGGCCCTCTCGCTCCCCGACACCTACTTCACCGCCTTCCGCGAGGACATGCCGGCCAAGCGGGACCTGCTGGCGGCCGGCCTGACGGAGGCGGGGTTCGAGGTGCTCCGGCCGGCGGGCACGTACTTCATCACGACCGACATCCGCCCACTGGGCGCCGCGCTGTCCCAAGAGGGCGACGGCTTCGCCTTCTGCCGCGCGCTGCCGGAGCGGGCGGGGGTCGTCGCCATCCCCAACGCGGTCTTCTACGACCACCGGGAGGCGGGCGCGTCGTTCGTGCGGTTCGCGTTCTGCAAGCAGACGGCGGTGCTGGAGGAGGCGGTGCGGCGGCTCAAGGCGCTGGCGGGCTGATCACCGGGGAGTCACGCCGCCACGCCGTACGCCGCGAAGCCACACCCGGCCGGGCGCGCAACGCTCGCATATGCGAGGTTTCACCTGCAATGTTCCGGTGTGACCCACGCCAGTACCCTCGCGTCACCTGCGCCACCCTCGCCTCCTGCACCGGCCGAGCCGGAGACCGGGGAGCGTCTTCGCCCGCGTCACCTGCTCGCGGCGGCGCTGGGTCTGTTCGCCGCCGTCCGGCTGGCCGGGGTGGCCATGGTCGCGGCCGTCGCCTGGGCGACCGGTGACAAGCAGCCGCTGGCGCTGCTGGGGCGGTCCTGGGACTCGCTCTGGTACCTGGGGATCGCCGCGCACGGCTACGGCCGCACCCTGCGCTTCGAGCCCGACGTCGTCCAGAGCGACCTGGCGTTCTTCCCGCTGTACCCGGCGCTGGTGCGGGCGGTCACCGCATTGACGCCGCTGGGCGGGGGCGCGGCGGGGCTGCTGGTGTCGTGGGCCGCGGCGGCGGTGGCGGCCTGCGGGATCCACGCCGTCGGGGCCCGGCTGCACGGTCGGGCGGTGGCCACCGCGCTGGTGCTGCTCTGGGGGCTCCTGCCGCACTCGGTCGTGCTGTCGATGGCGTACACCGAGCCGGTGCTCACCGCCTTCGCCGCCTGGTCGCTGTACGCGGTGCTCGGCGGACACTGGGTGCGGGCGGGGGCGCTGGCCACGCTGGCGGGGCTGGCCCGGCCGAACGGGTTCGCGGTCGCGGCGGCGGTGCTGGCAGCGGCGGCGTACGAGGTGTGGCGGAGCCGTCGGCGGATCGGAAAAGTTATCCACAGGCTGTGGACGGGTGCCGCGCTCGCGCCGCTGGGGTGGGGTGCGTGTGTGCTGTGGGTCGGGCACCGGAAGGGCGATCTGCTCGGCGGCTACTTCGAGGTGCAGGAGCTGTGGGGCTCGCGGTTCGACTTCGGCCGGGGCTCGGCGCACTTCGCCCGCCGTCTGCTGCTGCACGGGGACCGCTTCGTCTTCCCGATGACGATGGTGATCGTGGCGGCGGCGGTCCTGCTGTACGCGCTGCTGCTGGCCGACCGGGCGCCGCTCCCGCTGCTCGTCTACAGCGGCGTACTGCTGCTGATCACGCTCGGCGGATCGGGCTTCTTCGAGTCCAAGCCGCGCTTCCTGCTGCCCGCCTTTCCACTGCTCCTGCCGCTCGCGCGGGCGCTGGTGCGGACGGCGAGAGCCCGGCCCTGGCACGCGGCCGTGGTGGCCGGTGCCCTGGCCGGGCTCTCCTTCGCCTACGGCGCGTATCTGGTGGTCATCGCCAACACGCCGCTGTGAAGCTGTCGAGCTGGTAGAGCTGCGGGGCTGGGGCCGAGGGCTTACTCCTCGTCGTCCTCGGGCTTCTCCGCGTCGTTGACCTCCTGCTCGAGGCCGAGCTGTTCAACGAGCCACTTGTCGAACTCGATGGCGGCCCGCACCCAGCTGACCGTCGACGAGACGAAGTGCTCCAGGCTGACGCCGGTGCCGATCAGCATCTGCGCCTCGCCGATCAGGCGGACGGTGCCGTCATCATGGGTGTGGCTGTAGACCTTGGGCCACAGGGTCCGCCGGTTCCAGTCGTCGATGGACTCCAGCAGCAGAGGCTTCTCGTCGATCTTGTGGGGCCGGTCGTAGAACGTCCGCACCGAGAAGACCTGCTGGTCACCCTCACCGCGGAACATGAAGTACGTACGGAACTGCTCCCACGGCGCCGCGAGGTCACCCTCGTCGTCGACGACATACTTGAGCTCCATCTGGTCGAGGAGCTGCTTCACGAGGTCCTGATCCGGGACGACGGGGCCCGCCGGTCCTTGGGGCTGCGGCTCTGGCTGGCCCCCGAAGTTCGGAATCGAGGACGGGTCGATGCTCACCGTGTTTTTCCCTTCGTACGGATTCCGCCATCCTCCCCCATGCGGGGAGGGGGGTGGCAAGCTCTGACGGGACCTGTCTGCCGTCGGCTGACATGATCTGGCCGCACGTACTTGTCGGGGTACGCACAAAGGGGTGGGGCCGTGTCGGAGATCTGGAGCGAGACGGGGGCGTCGCGCGGGCGGACCAGGTGGGGAGTGGTGGCCGCCATCATGGGGTTGCCGGCGCTGGCTGTGATCGGCTTCGTCGCCATGATGGTGGTCTGGGTGGTGACCGACGACGAAGCGAGGGGCGCCGGTCTCGAGAAGGTCCCCTGTGCCGACGCCCTGCACTTCGGCGGGGCCGAGCTGCCGGACGGCGCCCAGGTCGTCGGGGCATGCGAGGTGCAGGGTTTCCAGGACATCCACTACAGCGCGGCCTTCCGGATGCCGCGCGCGGACGTCCGCGACTGGCTCACGCACACCTATCCGGACGCCCCGGCGCCCGAGACGGAGTTCTGCGGCGCCGGGGACGTGGATCTCTGTCTGGATGTGGACCACCCGGGAGGCCATCCCGATGCGGGCGCCCACGTCGTGCAGGTGAACGTGGAGCACGAGGGCGCCGACACCGCGCTGGTGCGCTTCGCCGCGTTCACGCTGTGACGCGACGGCCGACCGGGCCGTCGCGTCACACCCGGCGGCTACAGCGTCTTGCCGGTCGCCGGCCCCACGATCAGGCCCTCCCCATGGGGGTCCCCCCGGTCGAGCGAAGCCGAGACTGGGGGAACGTCCACCCATACCGTGTCGCCGTCCTTGACCTCGCCGGCCAGGATCTCCTTGGCCAGCCGGTCGCCGATGGCGGTCTGGACGAGGCGGCGCAGGGGGCGGGCGCCGTACGCCGGGTCGTTGCCCTCGTCGGCGAGCCAGGCCAGGGCCTCGGGGGTGACCTCCAGGGTCAGCCGGCGCTCGGCGAGCCGCTTGGCCAGCCGGCCGATCTGGAGCTCGGCGATCCGCTGCAGCTCCGCCTTCGACAGGGCCGAGAAGACCACGAAGTCGTCCAGCCGGTTGAGGAACTCCGGCTTGAAGGACGCCCTCACCACCTCCAGCACCTGCTCCTTCTTCTCCGCCTCGCTGGTCATCGGATCCACCAGGAACTGGCTGCCGAGGTTGGAGGTGAGGACCAGGATCGTGTTCCGGAAGTCGACCGTACGGCCCTGACCGTCCGTCAGCCGCCCGTCGTCCAGCACCTGCAGGAGGATGTCGAAGACCTCGGGGTGCGCCTTCTCCACCTCGTCCAGCAGGACCACGGAGTACGGGCGACGCCGCACCGCCTCCGTCAGCTGGCCGCCCTCCTCGTAGCCGACGTAGCCGGGCGGCGCGCCGACCAGCCGGGCCACGCTGTGCTTCTCGCCGTACTCCGACATGTCGATGCGGATCATCGCCCGCTCGTCGTCGAAGAGGAAGTCGGCGAGGGCCTTGGCGAGTTCGGTCTTGCCGACGCCGGTGGGGCCGAGGAAGAGGAAGGAGCCGGTGGGGCGGTCGGGGTCCGCGATGCCGGCGCGGGTGCGGCGTACGGCGTCGGACACGGCCTGCACGGCCTCCGTCTGCCCGATGAGCCGGCGGCCCAACTCGTCCTCCATCCGCAGGAGTTTCTGCGTCTCGCCCTCCAGGAGCCGCCCGGCCGGGATACCGGTCCAGGCCGCCACGACGTCCGCGATGTCGTCGGAGCCGACCTCCTCCTTGACCATGGTGTCCTTGGCGGCCTCCTCCTCGGCCTCGGAGGCGGCCTCCAACTCCTTCTCCAGGGCCGGGATCTCCCCGTACAGCAGCTTGGAGGCGGTGTCGAAGTCGCCGTCGCGCTGGGCGCGTTCGGCCTGGCCGCGGATCTCGTCGAGGCGTTCCTTGAGCTCACCGACGCGGTTGAGGGACTGCTTCTCCTTCTCCCAGCGGGCGGTGAGGCCCCGCAGCTCCTCCTCCTTGTCGGCGAGGTCGCGGCGCAGCTTCTCCAGGCGCTCGCGGGAGGCCGGGTCGGTCTCCTTGCCGATCGCCAGCTCCTCCATCTTCAACCGGTCGACGGCACGCTGGAGTTCGTCGATCTCGACGGGGGAGGAGTCGATCTCCATACGGAGGCGGGACGCCGCCTCGTCGACGAGGTCGATGGCCTTGTCGGGGAGGAAACGGGAGGTGATGTACCGGTCGGACAGAGTCGCCGCCGCGACGAGCGCACTGTCGGCGATCTGGACCTTGTGGTGGGCTTCGTACCGCCCCTTGAGCCCGCGCAGGATGGCGATGGTGTCCTCGACGGTCGGCTCGGCGACCAGCACCTGCTGGAACCGCCGCTCCAGGGCCGGGTCCTTCTCGATCCGCTCCCGGTACTCGTCGAGGGTCGTGGCGCCGACCATGCGCAGCTCACCGCGGGCGAGCATGGGCTTCAGCATGTTCCCGGCGTCCATGGCGGAGTCACCACCGGCGCCGGCCCCCACGACGGTGTGCAGCTCGTCGATGAAGGTGATGATCTGCCCGTCGGACGCCTTGATCTCGGCCAGGACGGTCTTCAGCCGCTCCTCGAACTCACCGCGGTACTTGGCCCCGGCGACCATGGCACCGAGGTCGAGCGCGACGAGCCGCTTGTTCTTGAGGGACTCGGGCACGTCACCCTTGACGATCCGCTGGGCGAGCCCCTCGACGACGGCGGTCTTGCCGACGCCGGGCTCACCGATGAGGACGGGGTTGTTCTTGGTACGGCGGCTGAGCACCTGCACCACGCGCCGGATCTCATGGTCCCGCCCGATGACGGGATCGAGCTTCCCCTCCCGCGCGGCGGCGGTGAAGTCCGTACCGAACTTCTCCAGCGCCTTGTACTGCCCCTCGGGATCGGCACTGGTCACCCGGCGCCCTCCCCTGGCCTTCTTGAAGGCGTCCAGCAGCTTCCTGGCACTGGCCCCCTGCTGGTTCAGGACGTCACCGGCCTGCCCGCCCTTGGCGGCGATGCCGATGAGGAGATGCTCGGTGGAGAGGTACTCGTCCCCGAGGTCCTGGGCCCGCGTCTGCGCGTCCGCGATGACGGCGAGCAGCTCCCGGTTGGGCTGCGGGGGCGCCACGGTGGACCCGGTCACGCTGGGCAGCGCGGCGAGCACCTTCTCCGCTTCCGCCCGTACGGCGGCCTGGTCGGCGTCGACGGCGGCCAGCAGGTCGATGATGTTCTCGTTGTCCTGCCCTTGAAGCAGCGCAAGCAGCAGGTGGGCGGGGGTGAGGTCGGGGTGCCCCTCGGTCACGGCCCGGTTGCCGGCCGCGTTGATGGCGTCCCGGCTCCGGTTGGTCAGCTCGGCGTCCACGTTCGCGTTCTCCTCCTGGCGTCAGCTTCTCCCAGTGCTGACTCAGTCAGCGTACACAAACTTGAGTCTATTCCACTCAAGGTTGAGTTCGGGAGTGCCACGGCGGCTAAGTTCCACCCTCATGGCAACGACATACTCCGTGGACCCGGGCGATCCAGACGCGACGTATCTCAGCTTCTGGCGGGAGAGACACCTGTGCACCCTGACGACCCCGCGCCCGGACGGCAGCCCGCACGTCGTACCCGTCGGGGTCACATACGATCCCGAGGCCCGGCTGGCTCGTGTCATCGCGAACAAGGCGAGCACCAAGGTGGCGAACGTGCTCGCGGCCGGGCCGGCGGGGGCGCGGGTCGCCGTGTGCCAGGTGGACGGGCGGCGGTGGGCGACGCTGGAGGGACGGGCGTACGTCCGGACCGATCCGGGGCGGGTCGCGGAGGCGGAGCGGCGGTACGCGGAGCGCTATGAGCGGGTGCCGTCGCCGAATCCGTCGCGGGTGGTGATCGAGATCGAGCTGGAGCGGGCGATGGGGCGCGGCCGAGGAAGGCGGAGCCGCGGCTGACGTACCCGTGATCGACGCCTGCCTGATCGATTCTTTTCAGCCACTGACGGTCGGCTTCCACTTCCCCGCATACTCCGATATTTCCCCAGAAAACTGCAGCGGCGTCACCGTGTTCAGGTCACGGTGACGCCGCTGCGGGGGGAAGCACCTGAGCGATTTGTTACGACGGGGGAATCGCGTCAGGCACTGCGGGGGGTGGCTGAGATGGTTCGGTGGGCCGGGGTCTCCGGCTCCACCAGCTGATGGTCACGCTGGTCCAGATTCACAAAGATCATTCCGTACCGGATGGCACACCGCACAGGCTGCGGCGCCCCCCGAGGCCGCCGCAGACACCGGTACGCCCGTACGTCCTCGTCGTCATCACGCGTGACCACGACCGGCTCGCCGAAGACGGTCACCATCAACGAGTCACCGGAGTGGGGGATCGCGGTGACCAGGTCGATGAAGTGCCAGCCGGAGCGGTAGGCGGTGGCCATTTCTCGGCGGAAGGAGCGGTCGTCGGGGGGAGTGGTCACGTCAGTTCCCGGCCCCATCCGCCGGCGCCACCGGCCAGCTACTGTTGTCGGCGCCCTCAGTACTCACCGCCACGGACGGCCAGCTGCTGTTCGCCCGAATATCGTCCTTCGCGTCGGTGAAACCACCGATTGCGCCGAGGGTCACAACGGCGGAGAAGGCGGCAACAAGAACCGAGCGAAGCATTCTGTTACGCATAGTCGGCTTCGTCCTCACTTGAAGGTCCCCTTTTCCCCCGTCGAGTACGACGATGGCTCATTCGGGCACGTCATGGCCACACAATCGATGCATCATGTTCCTGCATGTTCAGGACCCTGGGGGGTGGAGATTTGACAACGAATCACGCTAAAGCGACACATCCCCACGCGATGAGTGAGCTGTGCGAAGAAGGAGGGCGGCTCTACGCCACCGCTCTGCGCGCGGGCCGGATCGCGCGCGCGGACGTGGAGCCCGCGCCCTGTCTGACGGAGTTCGCCCTGCTCCACCCGGATCCCGACGACTCGGACTGGCTGTGCCCCGTCAGTCCCGCGGTCGCTCTGGCCCGGCAGCTCAACCCCCTGGAGCATGAGATAGCCGAACGCCGGCGATGGGCCACCGAACTCGCCGACGCGTTTGAGCCGTTCATGAACCTCAGTACGCAGATCGGCTCGACCAGTGACTCGGTCACGGTCCTGGAGGGCGGTGAGCGGATCAACGCCGCGCTCAACCTGGCCGCGTCCCAGTGCCAGACGGAGATGCTCACGGTCCAGCCGAGCGACCGTATGTCCGAGCGCGCACTCCTGCTCGGGATGGAGCGCGACAGGCCACTGATAGAGCGCGGGGTGCGCATCCGCACGCTGTACCAGCACACGGCCCGGTACAGCCCGGAGAAGCTGGCCTATGCGGCACACCTCCCCGACGGCAAGGCGGAGTACCGCACCATCGACGAGTTGGTGGAGCGTCTGATCATCTGCGACGAGACCGTCGCCTTCATCCCCACCCGCGACGACCAGCAGGTCGCGCTGGAGATGCGTCATCCGGGCCTCGTGCGGTACCTGATCAAGGTCTTCGAGTTCATGTGGAACCGGTCGGTACCGCTGAGCGCCGGCGCCCCCTACGAAGCCGCCTCCGACGGCATCACGGACATCCAGCACTCCATCGCCAAACTCCTCGTCGAGGGCCACGTCGACGAGGCCATAGCCCGCCGCCTGGGCATGAACGTGCGCACCTGCCGGGCCCACATAGCCAAGCTGGCCACCGCCTTGGGCAGCGGCAGCCGCGCGCAACTGGGCTACCTCATAGCGCAGTCGGGGATCCTGAAGCAGGAGAACTGATCAGAGAGGAAGGACGGCAGTGCCCCCAGCAGGACATCCGGAGCACAGTGCAGAAGATCTCTGCCCGGAAGGAGCAGTGCTGTACGAACGGGCGCTGCGCGAAGGCCATTTACGCGCCGAGGATGCGGGCGGAGCACCCTGCCTGATCGACTTCGGACTTCTGCACCCCTCGGTTGCGGACCTGAGCCGGCTGGAGCCTGTGGCCCCTGCCGTCGCCCTCCACCGGCTGCTGCGGGCCTCCGAGGACCGGATCGCCGACGAGCGGCGGCGCGAGCTGCGACTGGCGGAGACATTCGCGGGGCTGATGTGGATCGATGGGCGGCACACGGCGGCGACGGACACACCGGTCATCAGCGTCCTCAGCGGTTTCGGCCGGGTCAACCAGGCCATCGCCGAGGCCATGGCCGACGCCTCTCGGGAACTCCTCGCCATTCAGCCCTACAACGGCCGGACCGCCGCCCGCCTGAATGCGGAGACGCTGGAGCGCGACCAGGCTCTGCTCGACCGCGGCGGCCGTATCCGCACCCTCTACCAGCACACGCAGCGCCACTCCCTCGCCACTGTCGCCCACTACGAGCAGCTGAACGGCGACGCCGAAGCCCGCACCCTCGACCAGGTCACCGAGCGTCTCCTCGTCATCGACGGCACCGTCGCGTTCATCCCCGCCAGCAAGGACCGCACAGTCGCCCTCGAAGTCCGCCACCCGGCCTTGGTCGACTACTTCGCCACCACCTTCGACCGCTTCTGGCACATGGCCACCCCCATGTACCCCGAGGCTGTCCAACGCCCGTCCCACAACGGCATCACCCCCCGCCAGCAAGCCATCGCCGCCCTGCTCATCGAAGGCCACACCGACGCCGTCATAGCCGACCGCCTCGGCATGAACATCCGCACCGCCCGCGAACACATCGCCAAACTCGCCGCCACCCTCGGCAGCGAAAGCCGGGCCCAGCTCGGCTACCTCATCGGCCAGTCCGGGATCCTTGATCAGGGACGATGACCGATCCGACGTCGGCCGACCGCGCCGGCCCGTCCAGCCCCACCTGCGCGATCCGCACGCCCAGCTGCGTACGGCTCGCCGCCCCCAGCGTCTCCGACAACCGGGCGATGTGTGCCCGGCACGTACGGACACTTATCCCCAGGCGTTCCGCGATGACCGCGTCCTGGTGGCCCTCCGCCAGCAGGGCCGCGATGGACTGCTCGCGGTGGGAGATGCCCTCGATGCCGGTGTCGGGGAGGGAGGCGGTGAGCGGGATCGCCAGGCGCCAGAGGCGTTCGAAGACCGTGACCAGGTACTGGACCAGCCCTGGGTGGCGGAGCTCCAACGCCATCGTGCGGTTGGTGTTCGCGGGGATGAAGGCCACCGTACGGTCGAACAGGATCAGCCGGTCGATCACCTCGTCCAGCGTCCGCGCCTCCACCGAATCGCTCATCAACTCCAGGTAGTTGAGCAACCCCTGACCGTGTCGCGCGACGTGCGTGTACAGGTCGCGCATCCGCACACCCCGGCCGCGCAACGCCATCGCCCGGTGCAGCCCCTCCGTCAGCTCGTGCTCGGGACGGATGCCGCCCGGCTGCACCGTCAGCACCTCCGACGCGCACGCCGCCGTCGCCTCGTCCAGGGCCGCCTGGATACGGGAGTCGCCGTCCAGAACGCGGATCGCCGTGCCACCCTCCGCGCCGGACGCCGCGAGTCGGTGGCCCAAGCCGGCGTACCACTCGAAGGCCGCCACCGCCGAACCCATCCGCCGCTGGCTCGCGCTGACCTCGTCGTAGACCCCGTGCAACAGCCGCGTCATGACTTCTTGCGGAGACGTCGGCACCAGCCAGTCCATGTCGTCCGGGTCCGGGTGCAGCAGCGCCAACTCCAGCAGGCAGGGCACTTCCTGGGCATCACGGCGCGGCACCCGGCCCCGCCGTACGGCCCGGGAATACACGCGATCCCCGGCGTCGCACAGTCGGTCAGCACCGTGTGGATGCTCACCCCTTCCCTGCTCGGCCATCTCCCACCCCTGGCTACCGTCCCTTGCCGCACACGATCCGCTATCCCTGCGCAGCGCACTCACAGCACTAACGGGCAACCGCCCATGACTTCCGCAGCGCAACTATGCGCAGAGGGGCTTGCCGCCGCAACACGGCCCGGCCCCCATCTCCGCATGGTCTTCCCAGCTTCAAGAGCCAAGAAATGCCCCAAATGCAAGGCCATGCACCCTTCATTCCCCCTTCGCTTCAGGCAGGAGCAGCATCATGAGGCTACCTATGCGTGTGCATGCCATACAGGGTTGATCAAGCGGCAGCAAATAAAGCTTCATGAGCAGGCCGCATTCTTCTGCAGTTCTCGACTAATGGGGGTTTTCCATGCGCACCAAGACCAGCGCCGCGGTCATCGCCTGCGCCATCGCGGCTGGTTCAATCATGTTCAGCGCGCCCGCCGCCTCGGCCGCCGCTGGCTGTGATTCCTCCGGCTACACAGCCTCCGGTCTGCCCATCGAGCGGTGCACCACCCTGACCAACGGGATCTTGTAGCACAAGAAGGACGGCAACTCCCCGACCACCCTGCGGACCACCTATTCCAAGACCGGCGGGTCCAGTGTCAGCATCCGCCTCGGCTACAGCATGTCCGGCTCCACCACCTACTCCTCCTACTTCTCCATCAGCTCTGGCCAGACTGTGGCGAAGAGCTGGAGCAAGTCCGGGAGTTACATGTGCTACAGCAGCACCGGCGTGCTGAACTACAGCGGCGGCACCTTCCAGACGCCGACCGCGCACTGCTGATTCGAGCAGCATCATGGGCCCCGTCTGCCACGGCGGGGCCTTTTCTGCCGCCATGCCCTGACCCCGGCAAGGACTCCTCGGCGGCCTCGTTGGACTTGGTGTTGCCGCGGTAGAGCTGGCCCGACGCGGGGCACTCAACGGGCAGGCCGGCGCCAAGGCATCGCTCATCGCTTCCGCAGCCATCCTGACCCTGGGCGCCGGCGTGGCGCGTCCGATGGTCACCTTCATTCATGTGGACGGCACCAGTCTGTCGGCCGCAGGATCCTCGCAGCGCCAGGCCGTCGAGCGAGCGGTGACGGAGGCGTTCGGTGACCGCTACGAACTGGGCCAGGTGTACGAGCAGCCGTGCGTCGGAACGGCCTGCACGAATGTCGTCTTCACCCTGCTCAGCCGGGACAACGGGCAGTCGGAAGCGTTCAGCAACGGCAGCCTGTCGTGGCCGGACAAGAAGCACCTGAACGTGCTGCTGGACGACAGCGACCGTCCCAGTGTCATGGGGTATCCCGTGACGGGGGCCAAGGCGCCGCTCACGGAACAGGAGGCATACAAGATCGCCCAGCAGTACATGCGCGAGCACTACCGCTGGGCGAAGGACGCGGTCGAGCACAAGACATATCCGGTGGGGGAGAAGGCGGAACTGGGATGGATGACCAGCTGGCGCTGGCTCCACGACGACGTACTAATGCCCCGGATGCTGGACGTCCAGGTCAACAGAGCAGGACGCGTATCGCAGGTGGCCGTCACCCTCGGTCCCACGCGCGTGAAACTCGAGAAGGCGAAGCTGGACGCCGGGCAGGCCGAGGAGGTGGTGCGAGAGGGGTTGGTCGCACAGTACCAGGCCAATGGCGGCGGGGATCTGAGCAAGCGTCAGCTGCAAGCCAGATACCAGGTCGAGGCGTTCACCCTGAAGGCGGCTGAGCGGGATGGAACATGGCGGCCTGAGTGGCTCGCGAACGTGTCGATGCGCCCAGAAGAACCCGGAGCTGATTCGCTGGAGCCAGGGGAGGCGGAAATGTGGCGGGTCGATGCGGTGAACGGACAGGTCTATGACGGCACCGACACACCGGTGAAGGCCGACTGACGCCGTGACTGCTTGCCTGCAGGAGGGGCCTGAACCGAAGGCTCATCGATCTTGACCGGAGTCCAGGCATCCGCGGCCTCGCCGCGTGGTGACGCAGCGTGTTCGTAGGCGCTGGTTGGCGGCATTGCGGAAGCCATAGGCGCACCAGGCGGTGAGCCAGACGACACGGTTGTATCCCGCGCTGGCGGCGTTACTGATGCCGGTCGGGAAGAATTCCTCGATCTGCGGCCGTCACGTGTCGATGATGCGGGCGAGGCTTGACGTCGAGCTAACACCCCCCTACGTACGCGGCGAACTCCGCCCACGTCTCCGCGGCGAGCCGGAGTATCGGACCGTCCGCGTCCTTGGAATCACGGACGGCGACGGTGCCGGGGACGTTGCGGGCGACTTCGACACACTCCTGAGGGGCATCTCCGCCGCTGTAGCTGGACTTGACGAACTCGAACTCGGTCACCAGGCCTACAACTCCTTGCGAATGGTCTCGATCAGGGCGATGGCGTTGCGTTCCGCGAGCCCGACCCGCGCGATGCGGTCGAAGGTCCGACCGTGGCGGGCGGCGTCCTCTTCGCTCTCCAACCAGAGAGTAGAAGAAGGTACGTCCATGTGTACGACATCCAGCGCTGCGGGCTCGCTGAACGAGACGATGCTGAACGCCCCGATCATGCCCGGGTTGGCGCCCGCCAAGAACGGCACCACCTGGATCTTCACCGTGTTCAGAACGGCCAGTTCGAGCAGATGCCCCAGCTGTTGCCGCATCACGTCACGACCACCGACGAGCTGACGCAGCACCCCCTCGTGGATCACGGCCCACAGCCCCAGCGGGCGCTCCGATCGCAGTCGCGCCTGGCGGGCAAGCCTCGCTTCCACAAAGGGCTCGATATCGCTCGGGTCCTCCCACGAACCGGCGCCCACCGCCACAGCGCGCGCATAGTCCGGCGTCTGCAACAGCCCAGGGATGAAGGCAAGTTGCCAGGTACGAATACTGGTGGCGATGTCCTCCAGAGCCACGTACTCGACCATGGCGGGAAGCTGCGGGTACTGATTCCACCATCCCTGGGCCTTGCGCCTCTCTCGATCGGTGCGCGCCAGCGCCAGCAGCCGCTCGATCACCACTTCGTCGGTCTCGCCGTACAGGTGGCACAGCGCACGGATGTCCGGGTCCCGCATCGGCACGCCACCACGCTCCATCTTGGCGACCTTGGACACGGATGCCGCCAGCACCTCGGCCGCATGAGGCTGGCGCATTCCGCATGCCTCACGCATGCGCAGCAACTCACCCCCCAGTCTGCGCGCGAGCACCGTTGACACGACCTTGCCGCGATCAGGGTCCCGGTCCCTGCCTGCCATCCCGTCTCCCCTGCCCTTGAGTTGGCCACAGTCTGCGGCGACACCGTACTGCAAGCAAACCAGTTCGAGTACATCTTTCTGGCAAGCAACTTGCTGGCATCCCGCCGCAAGCACTACCGTCAGTGTCCAATCGCCCACTCAGCGACACCAGTTGGCGGAAGTGCACCATGCTGCCCACCCCAGGGCCGTACGGCAGAGCCACCTCCCCCCACCCACCTGGCGGCCGCCTCGGGCACCCGGCCCCCGCACAAGGAGGTGCGCCCCCGTGACCGACTCCTGTCCTCCCCGCCGCGCCAAAGACCCCAAGCCGTACGACCGTTACGACGCCGTCAGCTACTCCCCGTATCCCCGCAACATCCCCCTCGCCCGCAGACACGTCGCCCAACTCACCGTCGACTGGGGCCACCCCGACGCGGCGGGCGACGCGGCGCTCCTGGCCAGCGAGTTGTGCACGAACGCCCTGCTGCACGGGTGTCTACGGGACCGCCTGTTCCGGGTGGAGACGTCCCTCACCGGCACTGCCCTGCGCGTCGCCGTGACCGATCCTCGAGGCGAGCGGCTCCCGTGCTCCCGCCCCTCCACCACCGGTGACCAGTTCGGCCGCGGCCTGCTCATCGTCCGCACGCTCACCGACCGCTGGTCCGTGGAGAAGCTCACCGTGGGCAAGACGGTTTGGGCGGAGCTGGACGTTCGGGGAGCGACGGATGCGTAGTCTGCTCGGCCGTCTGCGAAGGTGCCGCACCGGTACCTTGGCCGCACGGCGAAAGGAGACGCACATGGCGATCGAGTGGCAGGACGCGGTGGCCGAGGCTCGGGACGTCACCGGCTTCACGGGGGAGGTCGTACAGCGGACCATCGACGGAATCGGGGCTGCCCTGCGCCTCGACCACCGCGCCGACTTCTACACGGAGCTGGGCGCCCTGGCCGACTCCGGCGGCTTCGACGCGTTCCTCAACCACTGGTGGACCCAGGCACTCGCCGACTCGGCGGCGGACGGGGACGCACGCGAGCAAGCGATCGACTTCGCCGACGTGACCGTATCCCTGTACGCACGAGCCACGGGCGGCCCCACGTCCACCCAGGCCGAGATCGAAGCCCTCGTCACGGGAGCGGAGGCCTCTTGAGCTACACCATCATCTGGGAGAGGCCCGCTTCCGACGGCCTCATGCGGCTCAGGACCCGTGCCGGGGATGCCGTGAAGCCACTCCTCAAAGCGATCAACGCGCTCGCCGACGAGCCGGAGCCCGCCGCGAGCAGCAAGCTCGGCGGCACCAGCCTGCGGCGGTTACGCGTCGGTGCCTACCGGGCCACGTACGAGATCGACGGCTCCACGGTGTCGATCAAGATCCTCATGGTCGGCAGCACACCTCTCTGACCACAGCAAGGACACGGGCTGCCCCGCCGAAAGAGCCAACGGGGGCAGCCCTCTCGTCCTCGTTCCGCCAGATGGTCGGCCAGGAATTCGCGGCCGGCGTCGGTGGGGACGAGCCATGTGTGCGTGTCGGCGTTCAACGGCAACCGGCCCCCTCCGCTACCGGACGCCTCCCCTCCGCGCGCCACGCCCCGGAAATCCCCCGGTGATCGCCGTGTTACCTGCCGCATTTAACGTCAGCCCATGGCGGACATATTTGACGCATACGCGTTGGCCGACGCGTGGGACGAGATGTTTGAGCGGCCGGGTGAGGTCAGGACCGCCTATGAGCCGGTGCTGGCGGCGCTGCAGCCGATCGAGCCGAGTGAACTCCGGTTCCGGGCCGACCAGATGGCCCGGGCCTTCACGGACCGTGGAGTGACCTACGCCTTCGCGGGCGAGGAGCGGCCCTGGCCGCTTGACCTGGTGCCCAGGATCCTCGACGCCCTCGAATGGGATCTCATACAACGCGGGGTGAGGCAACGGGTCAGAGCCCTGGAGGCCTACCTCGCCGACGCCTACGGACACGCCCGTGCCTTCGAGGACGGCGTCGTGCCCTGGCGGCTGCTCCTCAACTCCGCGCACTTCCACCGCGCGGCCCACGGCATCGAGCCCCCGGGCGGGGTACGCATCCACGTGGCCGGAATTGATCTCGTACGGGACGAGGCCGGCGACTTCCGGGTGCTGGAGGACAACGTCCGGGTGCCCAGCGGGGTCTCGTACGTCATCGAGAACCGGCGTGCGATGACCCGGATCTTCCCCTCGCTCTTCGCCGAGCAGCATGTCGTGCCGGTCGACGGATACGCGCAACGGCTGCTCGCCGCCCTACGCGCCGCCGCACCCGACGGGACCGCCGACCCGCGGGTGGTCGTCCTGACCCCCGGCCCCAACAACGCCGCCTACTTCGAACACGCCCTGCTCGCCCGGCTGATGGGCGTGCAGCTGGTCGAGGGGCACGACCTGGTCTGCCGCAACAACCGCGTGTGGATGCGCACCACCCGTGGCGAGGTCCCCGTCCATGTCGTATACCGGCGCCTGGACGACGACTTCCTGGACCCCCTGCACTTCCGGCCGGACTCGGTCATCGGCTGTCCGGGCATCCTGAGCGCGGCCATGGCCGGAAACGTCACGCTCGCGAACGCCGTGGGGAACGGCATCGCGGACGACAAGCTGCTCTACACCTACGTCCCGGACCTGATCCGCTACTACCTCTCCGAGGAACCGATTCTCCCCAACGTCGAGTCGTTCCGGCCCGACGAACCGGGCCAGCTGGAGGCGGTCCTCGACCAGATCGACCAGCTGGTCATCAAGCCGGTCGACGGCGCCGGCGGGCAGGGCATCGTCATCGGGCCGAAGTCGGACCGGGAGACCCTCGAAGAGACACGGAAGGCCGTCATCGCCGATCCCCGCGGCTTCATCGCCCAGCGCCCCGTCGCCCTGTCCACCTCCCCCACCCTCGCAGGCGAACGTATGGCACCACGCCACATAGACCTGCGCCCCTTCGCCGTCAACGACGGCAACGACGTCTGGGTGCTCCCCGGCGGCCTCACCCGGGTCGCCCTCCAGGAGGGCAACCTGATCGTCAATTCCAGCCAGGGCGGCGGCTCCAAGGACACCTGGGTGCTGGCCGAGGGGCCCACGGAGAACCCCGTTCCGGTGAGCCCGGGCGCCCTGCCCGACGTCGCGCCGCGCCAGCTGGGACCCGACGGCAACCCCACCGTCGTACAGGAAGGGGCGCAGCAGCAGTGAGCGACGTGATCCTCTCCCGGATAGCCGAGGCCCTGACCTGGACCGGACGGTATGTCGAGCGGGCGGACGCCACCGGCCGCATCCTCGACGCGTATCTGCACCGCATGCTGGAGGACCCCTGGCGCGACGAGGACGTGGCGTGCCGGTCGCTGTACGCGATCCTCGGCGTGGACGCCGGCGGCCAGCGCGTCGACATGCAGCAGGTCCTGGACCAGCTGGCCTTCGACGCCCGTTCGACCTGCTCCATCGAGGGCGCGCTGGGCGCCGCCCGGCTGAACGCGCGCAGTGCCCGCGAGGCGGTGTCGTCGGAGATGTGGGAGTGCCTCAACTCCACCTGGCACGCCCTCGCCGACCAGCGGATGGCGGCCCGCCGCACGGGCCCGTACGCGTATCTGGAACTGGTACGGCGCAGGGCGGCCCTCTTCTTCGGCCTGGCCGACTCCACCATGAGCCGGGACGACAGCTGGCGTTTCGTCGTGCTGGGGCGCAGCCTTGAGCGGGTGGACATGACGGTACGGCTGCTCTCGGTGCGCGTGCTGGACGCGGCGCACGCGCCGGACTGGCCGACGCTGCTCAGCGCGTCCGGCGCGGACGAGGCGTACGCACGCGTCTACGGCGGTTTCGGCGACACACCGAGGGTGGCCGAATTCCTGCTCCTGGACCGCGACTTCCCGCGCTCGGCGCTGCACGCACTCACGACGGCGGAGGAGTGCCTCACAGCACTGGGCCGCCCCCGCCAGGACCCGGCGCGCCGCCCGATAGGCCGGATGCGCACCCGGCTCGAATACCTGGACACACACGCTCTGGAAGACCAACTACCAGCTCTGCTCCGTGACTTGCAGCAGGCCTGCATGGCCTCTGCGGACGCGGTGGCCGACCGGTTCTTCCCGTACCAGGGGCCCGTCGAGTGGGCCCAGGAAGGAGCGTGAACAGGACATGAACGTGAATCTGAACCTGACCCCCACCGCCACGGTGTCGCGCCGCCTCCGCATCAAGCACACCACCCGCGTCTCGTACGCCCAGCCCGCCGCGTCCTCGCACAACGAGGTCCGGATGACCCCGCTGACGCTGCCCGCCCAGACCACCCTGGACGCGCGGGTCACCGTCAACCCCACGACTCCCACCTGGTCGTACTGGGACTACTGGGGCACCCAGGTCACCAGCTTCGACCTGATGGACCCACACGCCGACCTCACGATCACGGCGTCGAGTCTGGTCGAGACCCACCCTCCGGGCCCGCTCCAGGGGGCACCCACCTGGCTGGAGCTGGCCGAACAGTCCGCCAACTCCCGCCTGTTGGAGTACGCGAACCCGACTCCCCGTACGACGATCCCCGCCGAACTGATCGAGAAGGCGAGGGAGGTCGCGGCCGGCCTGGACGTACACGAAACGGCGGTCGCCGTCTCCTCCCTGGTCGCCGACCGCGTGTCGTACCTCCCCGGCGTCACGGGGGTGAACACCTCCGCCGCCGAGGCCTGGGACCAGGGCGCGGGCGTCTGCCAGGACATCGCCCACGTCACCATCGCCCTGCTGCGGGGCCTGGGCCTGCCGACCCGCTACGTCTCCGGTTACCTCCACCCCGAACAGGAGGCGGAACTCCACCGCCCGGTCGCCGGGCAGAGCCACGCCTGGGTCGACTACTGGGCGGGCGACTGGTGCGGCTACGACCCGACGAACCGGAAGAGGGCCGACGAGTCCCATGTGGTCGTGGGGCGTGGGCGTGACTACGACGACGTGACGCCGCACAAGGGGATCTATCGGGGGGTGGCGGGTGGTCCTCCGGATGTGACGGTGGAGTTCACGCGGGTGGGATGACCGGGTGACCGGGTGACCCGGTTTCCGCTCCTCAGCCCCGCTTCGGGCCCGTGATCGCTTCCTCGATCACGAAGCCCTTGGCGGGGCCTTCGGGGAGGGTGACGTCGGTGCCGTAGGGGACGCGGTGGATGTCCTCCCAGTCGGCCTTGTCGGGGCGAGGGTGGGTGAAGAGGGTGACGGCGCCCTGGCCGTCGTAGTCGTCGAGGAGGACGTACGCGGGGATGCCGGCGCGGGCGTACTCGCGACGCTTGCGGACGCGGTCTCGATGGTGATGGCGTTCGCCTTGAGAGACCACTTCGGCGACGAGATATACCCCTGAGGCGAGAACCCCGATGTCGTCGCTGTCCGCGTACCGATCGAGTGCCAGTGGAGCGAGCACGAGATCCGGAATCCACACACTGCGGTCATGAACGACGGCAAGCGCTTGGGAGGCGCCGACCTCGTCCTCGACCATGCCCCGGACAACGCGTCCCGCAGACGGTTGGCGACCAGACCATGCCGTACCCGGCCGATACGTTGAACCTCGATCGCGCCCTCGATGATCTCGGCTCGGTACCCTTCCGGGAGCCGCATGGCCTTCCAAGCCCGCCAGAGGACCTCATCGAGGTCGACCTGATCCGGATCGCTCCCGGTCCTGTGACGCATGACGTCGGTTCTCCGCCCCCCTCCGGCCTCGCTAGAAGTCAGGGACGTCCGCGCGGAGGATGCGAGCGACGAAGATGTCCGGCCCGGGGTCCGGGTCGTCCTGTCCCGGTTGGGTATCGCCGACGTGGTACTCGACCAGGCCAAGGTCCCGGATGAGCGGGGCGGAGTACCAGTCGGGCCGTCCGGGGACGGGAAGCGCGTCCTGGGGAACCGGATCTTTCCGCAGCTCGACGAGAAATGCGGCGATCGCGCCGAAGACGTCCCCGGACACGCTGGTGTCGTTCAGGATCTCCTAGACCTGCGGGGAGAGAGTGATGCGGTCGTACTGCTCGTCACTCACCGGCGCGGGCCTCCGCGGCAGCACGGAGCGCGGCCGTGGCGGGTCGTCCGGGCCGGGTGCCGTTCTGGTGCTCACGCTGCATCCGCTCCCCGGGATCAGGGTGCTGGTAGAGGCGGAGGCGCAGGCGCCAGCGGCGCAGGACACCGCTGATCGTCTCTTCGGTGGCGGTGCCGATCTCGCCTGTTGCCTGGCAGAACCGCCGCAACACCGCAGAGCTGGGCCGCACCCCGGACATCGTCTTCCTCCACAACCCCGAACGAGCCGCCCGCCCGCACGACGCCATCGCCAGCGCCTTCACCGCTCTCGAAGTCGAGGCCCGCGCCGGACGGATCGGAGGCTATGGCGTCGCCACCTGGACCGGCTTCGAAGGCGCGTTCACTGTCGCTGACCGTCTCGACATCGCTACCCGCTGCGGAGGCCCTGGACGCTACCGGCCCTCTCGTCGAGGCGACCGCAGCCAACCTGGACACGTTCGTTTCCGCGCCTTTGCACGGCGGAGATCTCCCCGCCATGGTCACCGACGAACTCGCCCAACTCATCGACCCGGGCACCACCCCGGCCGAGGCCGCGCTGCGTGTCACCGCGTCCACCCCAGGGGTGAAACACGTCATCCTGGGGTCCGGGCGCGCGCAACACTGGCAGGCCGCCCAGCGCGTCCTCGCGCTGCCTCCGCTCCCGGACAAGACCCTGCATGAGGTGATCGATGTTCTCGGCGCCTGACGACGCCACCGCCCGGCGCATGCGTACCGCCAGGGCATTTGCGTGCACGACTCTCACTCTGACTGATCTTGCCGAGAAACCCGTCTGGAGCTACGCCGCCCGGACCCTCTCCGGCGCCGTAACCAGCGCGCAGGGCACCGGCTGGCTCCGCCTCGTCGCGGAGCGCTCCGACAAGGCACACGGGAAACTCTGGGACGGCCCGAAGACCGCCCAGGAACTGCTTCCTCCCGAGATCCCTCGTCCCGTCCTCCACCACCTCCACGACTGGCAGGCCGCCGACTGGGCGTACCGGGCGGAGCTGTATCAACACACGGACGCCACCGCCATCTCCCGCTCACCGGTCCTCGAACACGATCCGGCCCTCCCCGAAGCATGGTGGGCGCGGCTGCGGACCGCTCTCGACTCCCTTGCCGAAGTCCCCACCGTACGCATCGCCGTACGCGAGGAGTACATCCCCCGAGCCGTCCCCGAATACACGGGCTGCGATGTAGGTGAGATCCGGTGGTCCACCGCCCACAGCGACTTCCACTGGTCAAACCTCGGCGGCCCCAAACTCACCATCCTCGACTGGGAAGGCTGGGGGCAAGCCCCGGTCGCGTTCTCGAAAAGGACTCCCGCCCACCACGGGCGGTGGCGGTCAGCCATGGCCGCGATCAGTTGAGCAGGAAGAGGTGCAGTGATGCTGGACGGAAGTGACCTGTACGCGCTCGACATCAACGGGGCCTCGTTCGTGAAGGCGTGCGGCGGAGCTGGACGCGGCCGGTATCGAGGGTCTTCGAAGTTGAGCGGTGCGCGGACGCCGGGCGCCGACCGGTAAGCCGCGAGGATGTAACAGTTTCCGCGGGAGTGTCACATCCTCGCGGCTTACGAGGGCCCTGAGGGCGGACGCCGACCAACAGGGGCGCACCGCTCAAGTTCGAAGACCCGGTATCGACCCGGTGCGGTTCGGCCTGAGCGTTAAATCCCTCCCCTCTGTCCTCCCTCCCCCCTGTCCATCCCACCTGTCGGCCGGTCCCCGAACGGGTCCGGCCGGCTCCTTCCCGACCGCCCACACCAAACGGGAACCACAGATGCACCACCACGGCTACCTCTGGACCGGTCCGAAAGAGCGTTTCGACAACGAGGCCCTACGACGGCCCCCGCACCCCGAGCCGCCTCCGGCGGGAAGCAAGCCAGAACTCGTCCAGCGCTACCGCGAGGTGGCCGCGGAGTTCCCGACGGCCGACCTCCCGCCGCTGGAAACGGCGTACTGGCTCATCAAGCCGCGTTCCCTGATGCGTGGCACATGGGAAGCGAAGGAAGCCGCCTCGTGGCTCCGAGAGCGGTTGGCCGAGTACGCGCCCCGGTTCGCCTCCGAAAGGGAGCGCGACATCACCCACCTGGCCACGCTCGTCAACTCTGCTGCGAAACGGATGGAGTCGGGGACGGATGTGTCTGTCGGCTTCTACCTTGAACGCCCCTCTTACCTGTCCCTGGCCGTGGTGACGTGCTCCCCGAACCGCTCGATGCCGGAACTTGCCTGTCCTGTGGCGTAGTTGAGCGAACGAAGGCCGTGCGAAGGCCCGGCGGCATGACAGCAGCGCCGGCTCCAGGGTGCGGCGCCGCTTGCGAGCCGACCCCATGATCGGGCCGCACCCTGGTTGCCGTACCCTCCACTGACGCGCGGTGCCGGGGGTACCGCGCATGATCTCTCAGGGGGAAGCCACCGTGCTCGCACTGTCATGCCTGCTCATTCTCGCCGCCGTGGTGATGTACTTCGTCGCCCGTGCCCAAAGCTCGTCCCGGCTTCGCCTCGGTGCCGTCGCCGCACTGCTCGGCGGCGTGCTCTTCGGCATCGCCAGCAGCGTGTACGTCGTCAGCGCCTACGAGGTCGGCGTGCCGGTGACGTTCGGCAAGGTGGGTGCGCCGATGACGTCCGGGATACAGCTGAAGGCGCCGTTCACCGATGTCACCTCCTTCTCGACCCGTCCGGTCGACCTCAACCTCTCCGACGAGGACGTCGTCGAAGTGCGTTCCTCCCAGGGAGGTGTGATGTACGCGGAGGTGACCGTGAAGTGGGCGGTCATACCGGCCAAGGCGGTGGACCTGTACCGGCTGGCGGGGAACGAGGCGGCCATTCAGCAGCGGCTGGTCTACCCGGACAGCAGGGAGATCGTCCGGAACGTCTTCGCCCGCCACACCAGCGAGCAGGGCTACGCCTCGGCCCGGGAGCAGATCAACGCGGAGATCGGAAGGTTGATCAAGGAGCGACTCGCGCCCCGCGGTGTCGACGTCACCGCCGTGAACCTGCGCAACGTCAAGCCTTCGGACGCACTCCAGAAGCAGATCGACCGCAAGATCCAGCAGAAGGAGGCCACCGAGCGGGCCATCGAGGCGACCCGCACGGCGGAAGAGGAGTCCAAGCGCCGCAAGATCGAGGCCGAGGGCATCGCCCGCGCCAACAAGATCCTCGACGACTCTCTGACCGACAAGGTTCTGATGAACCAGTGCATCGAGGCGTACAGGGATGCGGCCAAGGAGAACCCGGTCTACGCCGTGCCCTGCGGCTCGGGCGACGGCACCCCGGTCATCGTGGACGGCAGCAGCCGGAACTGATTCCTCCGGCCGGGCGTCGCCCATTGCCACGTGCGCACAGGTCCCAGTGGACGTGACCCGCTCCTGTGGCGCATCAGGAAATCGAGTGGTTCCGGCTGCCGACAGCAGCAGTGAGTGTGGGCCCGGGAGTGCCCCCGGGCCCTACTTCAGCCCGGCCGCCGCGCAAGCCGACTTGTACTCCGCCGTGCAGATGTCCGACAGCTTGTAGATGCCGTCGGCGAGGACCGTCTCGTCGATGTTCTTCTTCGTCAGCGCGATCACCGGCACCAGCTTGGCCTGGATGTCCTTGTCGGTCGGGCTGTCGACCCGGTCCCGGGTGAGGGCGTCGAACTGGATGTCCCGGCCCTGCACCTTGGCGACGGCCAGCTCGGCGGCGGCCTCGGCCTCCGCCGGGTACGACTTGTAGACGCTCATGTACTGATCGCCGGTCACGATCCGCTGTACGGCGTCCAGTTCCGCGTCCTGCCCGGTGATGGGCGGCAGCTTGGTCACGCCCGCGGCCTCCAGCGCCTTGATGATGCCGCCGGCCATGCCGTCGTTGGCGGAGTAGACGCCGGCGATGTTGTTCGCGCCGATCGCCGCGATCGCCTCGGTCATGTTGGCCTGGGCGTTCTCCGGCTTCCAGTCCTTGGTGTCGTACGTCTTGGCGATCTGCACCCTGCCGTTGATCTCGGAGAGCGCGCCCGCCTTGAACTGCTTGGCGTTCGGGTCGGTCGGCGAGCCGTTCATCATGACGATCTTGTCGGAGGTGTCGATGTCCTCGCCCAGCGCCTCGATGAGGGAGCGGCCCTGGACCTCGCCGACGAGCTCGTTGTCGAAGGAGATGTACGCGTCGATCGGGCCCTCGGCCAGCCGGTCGTACGCGATGACCGGGATCCCGGCGTCCTTGGCCTTCTTCACGCCGCCCGCGATGGCGTGCGCGTCGACGGCGTCCAGCAGGATCACGTCGACCTGGTCGTCGATCATCTGCTGGAGCTGGCTCGCCTGCGTCTCCGCGGACGCGTCGGCGTTCTGGTAGTCGACCGTGCCGCGCTTCTCGGTGAGCTCGGCGACCTTGTTCTCGATGATGGGGTAGTCGAACTTGTCGTAGCGCGTGTTCGCCTTCTCCGGCAGCAGCAGCCCCACGGTGATGTCGTTGCCCTTGGTCGGGCTCGCGTCGTCGCTGCTCCCCGATGCGTTCAGTACGCCGCAGGCGGCCAGGGAGAGGGTCATCGTGGACGCGGCCACGGTTATGGCGATTCGACGCATCGGGGTGCTCACTTCAGTGGTGCCTTCCGTACGTGGGCGCAGCAGTGCAGCCCATGTGACTGAAAAGCCAACGTGGAGGCACCCCTCACCGTCAAGCGAAACCACTTAACGAGTGCGCAACGCCACGCTCCGCTTCACTGTGAAGACATGACGGAATCCCCTCCAAACGGCCTTTACGTCTACTCCACGCCACACTGCCGGATCTTCCGGTTCCCGATCGGCAGAGATCCGTACAACCAACCCCATACCTCGCGGGTCGAGATCAGGACAGCTTCCAGCACGGCTGTCCAGCCACCAGAGGACCGAATGAACCCAGCCAGACAGTGACCCGGCCATCGCCCAGAACCCTGACCCGCACCGCACCACACCACACCGCAAGGACATCCGTATGACCGTCGCCGAGAACCTCGTCGAGGACAGCCTGTTCGGCCCGCTCACCGTCCGTCTGGACACCGAGCGGGGCGAAGTCACCGTCGAGGGCGCGGCGATACCGCGGATCGTGCTGAGCCGCGCCGCCGGTACCGGGGCCAAGGCCCACATCCCCGTCGGCACCCGGGACGGCGGCCGGCTCACGCTCACCGTCGACGGCACGGAAGTCTCCGTCACTCCGGCCAAGGGGCGGCTGACCCGACGTTCGTACCGGGTCGACGTCCGGCACGCGGGCCACCGCTGGCGGCTGGTGCCGGACTCCGTGCCGGGCAGCCGCCTCCTGCGGGACGGGCGGCGGCTCGGCGACCTCACGTCGGAGGGCGATGGCCGGGTCCTCGTCGAGTGGCGGCCGGACGGCAAGGTGGACGCCCTGGACGCGGCCCTCGGGTACGCGCTCGCAGCCGCCTTCGGCACGGGCGCGCAGTCCGCATGGACGCTGGTCATCGACGTGATCGGCGATCTGCTCCCCTGATGTAGTCCGCCGTACAACCAAATCCGGCCTTGGCTGGTCCTGTTCGGCGACGGTTGATCTCCGCCGTCGCCGAACAGGACCGAAGGACCGCATGAACCCAGTCAGACGTACGACCGCGGCCACCGCGACCGCCGTCGTGCTCGCCACCGCGGGCGGCCTCCTCACCGCCGTCGCCGCGCCCGCCTCCGCCGCCACGACCTGCACCTCGCCGGTCTTCAAGCGGCAGTTCTTCGCGAACACCACCTTCTCCGGCACGCCGAAGAAGACCGACTGCGACTCGGTCATCGACCAGAACTGGGGCACCGGCGCCCCGGCCACCGGACTGCCGAAGAACTACTTCGGCGTCCGCTGGTCCGTGACCCGCGACTTCGGCTCCGGCGGGCCCTTCTCCCTCGCCGCCTCCGGGCTCGACGGCATCCGCGTCTACCTCGACGGCGTCCGCAAGATCAGCCTGTGGAAGAACACCGCCACCACCGTCTCCAAGACGGTCAACGTCACCATCCCGTCCGGCAAACACACCCTCCGCGTCGACTACGTCAACTGGACCGGCAGCGCGAGGGTCAAGTTCCGCTACACGCCCCGCACCTCCGCCACCGTCGACAAGGTCAAGCCGCTCACCCCGACCGGCGTCTCCCTGTCGTACGACGCGGCCACCGGCAAGGCCAGGTTCAGCTGGGCGAGGAACAAGGAGATGGACCTCGCGGGGTACAAGGTGTACCGCCGCCTCAAGGGCACGTCGTACGGCAGCACACCGCTCGCGAGGACCACTTCCACCTCGTACACCGACACCCCGCCCGCGACGGGCGAGATCTACTACTACGAGGTCCGCGCCTACGACAAGGCCGGCAACACCTCCTCCGGCACCGCCGACAAGGGCGTGACCACCGTCGACCGCACAGGTCCGGCCGCGCCCACGGGGCTCACCGCGCACGGTGACCTCTACGGGATGGTGCTGGGCTGGGACGCCGTGTCGGACGCGGTCGGTTACGAGCTGTACGAGAAGGACCCGGCCACCGGCTCGTACACCCTGGTGAAGGCGCTCACCGGCACCTCCTACCTGCACGACGTGGGCCACAACGAGACGCAGCACACCTACGTGGTGCGCGCCCTCGACGCGCTGGGGAACGCCGGCCCGTACTCGGCGCCGGTCAGCTCCGACGGCATCGACCGCGCGGCTCCGGCCCCGCCGCACGGCCTTGAGGTGATCACCCACCACGGCGACGTGCTGGTGACCTGGAACGCACCGTGGCACCCCACCCGCGACGAGCTGGACAACGGCGGCAGCTTCACCGTGCTCCGCTCCGCTGGCAGCACCCTCGGCGCGGACGCGGTACGCCTGGAGTGCGACTACACCACCACGCTCGACACCAGCGACACGTACGTGTTCACCTGCTACGACTCCGACTGGGCGCTCGACACCACCTACACCTACGGCGTCACCTTCACCGACTGGCAGGGCAACGAGTCCGCCCCCTCCGACACCGTCACGGTGACCACGGCCGACCGGGTCGCGCCGCTGCCCGTCACCGGCCTGACCGCGACGCCCCGCGCCGACGGCATGCTGCTGCGCTGGAACGCGCCCGCGGACGACGACATCGACTTCTACCGCGCGGTGCAGGGCGTACGGCAGGCCGACGGCTCGGTCCGGTGGACGAACACCTGTGTCATCGGCAAGGACGATCCTCTGGCCGCCCTGTGCATCGGCATCCCCAACGGCGAGACGGCCGTGTACGCGGTCTACGCGGTCGACGAGTGGGGCAACGCCACCGCCCAGGCCGACTGGTCCACCGTGACCGCCACGGAGCTGGACATCACCCCGGGCGAGCCCATCGGCGCGGACTCCGCTCCGCTGACCGGCGGCGGGGGCTGGACGGTCTCCGAGGCGGCCGGGCCGGTCCAGTGGCACTGCGAGGGCGACATCTGCGCGGACGTCACCGAGTACCGGGTGAGCCGCTGGAACCCCGAGACGGGGACCTACGACCTGCTGGGCACCGTGCCGCCGCAGAACGTCGACTACCACCACTCCTACGCCGACGCCACCCAGCCGCTCGGCTCCATCTCCTACTACCGCGTCGTCGGCGTCCTGGCCGACGGCACCGAGACCGCGGCCGCGCACCCCTGGCGGATCCGTCCGGACCTGGTCTGATCCCCATGCACAGTCATAGAAGGGGCCCGGAGGTTCGCCAACCTCCGGGCCCCTTCTGCGACTTGTCGGTCGTCAGTCGGACGACTGCTGCCGCTTCGGCCGCCACACCACCAGCGCGCTGGTCTGCTGCACCTCCTGGTACGGGACCAGGTCACGGCGGTACGACGCGTGCACCGCGGCCTCGCGCTGCTGCATCGCCGCCGCCGCGCCGTCCAGCGCCGACTCCAGTTCCGCGACCCGGGACTGGAGCGCGGCGACCTGGTTCTCCAGTTCGATGATGCGCTTGATGCCGGCCAGGTTGATGCCCTCGTCCTGCGACAACTGCTGGACGGTGCGCAGCAGTTCGATGTCGCGGGCCGAGTAGCGGCGGCCCCGGCCGGCGGTGCGGTCGGGGGACACCAGGCCGAGGCGGTCGTACTGGCGCAGTGTCTGTGGGTGCAGGCCGGAGAGCTGGGCCGCCACCGAGATGACGTAGACCGGGGTCTCCTCGGTCAGTTCATACGGGTTGCGTCGACGGCCGTCCATCTCGATCAAGCTCCCTTCGCGGCCTGGAACAGCTCCGCCCGTGGATCCTCACCCGCGGTCGCCTCGCGATACGCCTCGAGTGCGTCACGAGCCTTCCCCGAAAGGTCCTTCGGGACACTCACCTCGACGGTGACCAGGAGGTCGCCGCGGGTGCCGTCCTTGCGGACCGCGCCCTTGCCGCGGGCGCGCATGGTGCGGCCGTTGGGCGTGCCCGGCGGCAGTTTCAGGGTGACCGGCGGTCCGCCCAGGGTGGGGACCCTGACCTCGCCACCGAGTGCCGCCTCGGCGAACGTCACCGGCACGGTCACCGTGAGGTTGTCGTCCTTGCGGCCGAACACCGGGTGCGCGCCGACGTGCACCGTGACGTACAGGTCGCCCGCGGGGCCGCCGCGTTCGCCGGGTGCGCCCTTGCCGCGGAGGCGGATGCGCTGGCCGTCGGACACCCCGGCCGGGATGCGGACCTGCATGGTGCGGGACGACTTGGCGCGGCCCGAGCCGTGGCAGACCTCGCAGGGGTTCTCCGCGATCAGGCCGCGACCCTTGCAGTCCGGGCAGGGGTCGGTGAGGGAGAACCCGCCACCGGAGCCCCGGGCGACCTGGCCGGTGCCGACGCATGTCGGGCAGACCCGCGGGTTGCCGTTGGCGTCGCCGGTGCCCGAGCAGGCCTTGCAGGGGGCCTGCGAGGACATCCGCAGCGGGACGGTCGCGCCCTCGATGGCCTCCGTGAAGCTGAGGGTGACCTCGGACTCGATGTCCTGGCCGCGCCTCGGCTGCACGCGTGTGGTGCCGGAGCTGCCGCGGTTGAACAGGCCCCCGAAGACGTCACCGATCCCGCCGCCGAAGCCGCCGGCTCCCCCCTGGCCCTGACCCTGCCCCTGGGCGCCGCCTCCGAAGAGGTCGCCCAGGTCGAAGTTGAAGTTGCCGCCGCCCGCGCCGCCCGGCCCGGGGCGACCGTGCCTATCAAAGAGGGCGCCGTTGCCGAAGAGGGTGCGGGCCTCGTCGTACTCCTTGCGCTTCTTGGGGTCGCCGAGGATGTCGTTCGCCTCGGAGATCTCCTTGAAGCGCTCCTCCGCCTTGGCATTGCCCTTGTTGGCGTCCGGGTGGTACTCGCGGGCGAGCTTTCGGTACGCCTTCTTGATCTCGGCTTCGGTGGCGTCCCTGGGGACGCCGAGGACCTTGTAGTAGTCCTTCTCGATGAAGTCCTTGGTGCTCATCCTCGACGCCCCTCCTTCCTGTCAGTTCTCACGTCAGCCCTCGTCCGGGCCACCGCTCTCCTTGTCGTCCGCCGCCTCCGCGGAATCCGATGAGTCCGCCTTGACGGTCTGCGCGCCCGGCTGCGGTTCGGCGACGGCCACCCGCGCGGGGCGGATGGTGCGCTCGCCGATGCGATACCCGGGCTGGAGAATCGCCACGCAGGTCGTCTCGGTGACGTCGGGCGCGTACGAGTGCATCAGGGCCTCGTGGATCGTCGGGTCGAAGGGTTCGCCCTCCTTGCCGAACTGCTGAAGCCCCATCTTGGCCGCGACGACCTCCAGCGACTCGGCGACGGACTTGAATCCGCCGACGAGTTCGCCGTGTTCCCGTGCGCGGCCGATGTCGTCGAGCACGGGCAGGAGCTCGGTCAGGAGGTTCGCGACGGCGATCTCCTTGACCGTGATCCGGTCGCGCTCCACGCGGCGGCGGTAGTTCTGGAACTCGGCCTGGAGCCGCTGGAGGTCCGCCGTGCGCTCGTCGAGCGCCGTCCGCACCTGGTCCAGCTGAGCCGTCAGGCCTGCGACCTGTGCTGCTGCGTCCCCGGCCGGGGCCGCCCCCTCCTGGGGGGCGGCCTTCGGCTCGGCGTCGTCGGAGGTGGCGCCGGAGGGGACGTCGGGCTTCTCGTCGAAGCCCGGGGTCTCCTCCGTCACGCGGCACCGTCCTTACGCTCGTCGTCCACGATCTCGGCGTCCACGACGTCGTCGTCAGCGGGCTTGGCGCCACCCGGGGCCGCACCCTCGGGACCGCCGGCGGCCTGACCGGCCTGGGCGTCGGCGTACATGGCCTGGCCGACCTTCTGCGAGACCGCGGCGACCTTCTCGGTGGCCGTGCGGATCTCGGCGGTGTCCTCGCCCTTGAGCGCGGTCTTCAGCTCCTCGACGGCGGCCTCGACCTCGGTCTTGACCTCGCCGGGGACCTTGTCCTCGTTGTCCTTGAGGAACTTCTCCGTCTGGTAGACGAGCTGCTCGCCCTGGTTGCGGGTCTCGGCGGCCTCGCGGCGGCGGTGGTCCTCGTCCGCGTACTGCTCGGCCTCCTGACGCATCCGGTCGACCTCGTCCTTCGGCAGCGAGGAGCCGCCGGTGACGGTCATCTTCTGCTCCTTGCCCGTGCCGAGGTCCTTCGCGGTCACGTGCATGATGCCGTTGGCGTCGATGTCGAAGGACACCTCGATCTGCGGGACACCGCGGGGCGCCGGCGGCAGACCGGTCAGCTCGAACATCCCGAGCTTCTTGTTGTATGCCGCGATCTCGCGCTCGCCCTGGTAGACCTGGATCTGCACGGACGGCTGGTTGTCCTCGGCCGTCGTGAAGATCTCGGAGCGCTTCGTCGGGATCGTGGTGTTGCGCTCGATCAGCTTGGTCATGATGCCGCCCTTGGTCTCGATACCGAGGGACAGCGGGGTCACGTCGAGGAGCAGGACGTCCTTGACCTCACCCTTGAGGACACCGGCCTGGAGCGAGGCGCCGATGGCGACGACCTCGTCCGGGTTCACACCCTTGTTGGCGTCCTTGCCGCCGGTCAGCTCCTTGACGAGCTCGGCGACGGCGGGCATACGGGTGGAGCCGCCGACGAGGACGACGTGGTCGATCTCGCTGAGCGCGATACCGGCGTCCTTGATGACGTTGTGGAACGGCGTCTTGCAGCGCTCCAGCAGGTCGGCCGTCAGCTGCTGGAACTGGGCGCGGGTGAGCTTCTCGTCCAGGTGCAGCGGGCCTTCGGCGGACGCGGTGATGTACGGCAGGTTGATCGAGGTCTCGGTGGACGAGGACAGCTCGATCTTGGCCTTCTCGGCGGCCTCGCGGAGGCGCTGGAGGGCCATCTTGTCCTTGCCGAGGTCCACGCCGTGGCCGGCCGCGAACTGCTTGACCAGGTAGTCGACGACGCGCTGGTCCCAGTCGTCACCACCGAGGTGGTTGTCGCCGTTGGTGGCCTTCACCTCGACGACGCCGTCGCCGATCTCCAGCAGGGACACGTCGAAGGTGCCGCCGCCGAGGTCGAAGACGAGGATCGTCTGGTCGTCCTTGTCGAGGCCGTAGGCGAGCGCGGCCGCGGTGGGCTCGTTGACGATGCGCAGGACGTTGAGACCGGCGATCTCACCGGCCTCCTTGGTCGCCTGGCGCTCGGAGTCGTTGAAGTAGGCCGGGACGGTGATGACCGCGTCCGTGACCTTCTCGCCCAGGTAGGACTCGGCGTCCCGCTTCAGCTTCTGCAGGATGAAGGCGCTCATCTGCTGCGGGTTGAAGTGCTTCCCGTCGAGCTCGATCTTCCAGTCCGTACCCATGTGACGCTTGACGGACCGAATCGTCCGGTCCACGTTCGTGACCGCCTGACGCTTGGCCACCTCGCCGACGAGCACCTCACCGTTCTTGGCGAAGGCGACGACGGACGGCGTGGTCCTGGCGCCCTCGGCGTTGGTGATGACGGTGGGCTCGCCGCCCTCCAGAACGCTGACGACGGAGTTAGTCGTGCCCAGGTCGATGCCGACCGCACGTGCCATGGTTGATTCCTCCAGCTGACTTGAGTGGAACGGACTCAAGTGTGCACGACGCCCACCGCTCGGTCAACAGACCTGAGTCGGGCGGACTCAACTCTTATCCGTTCCTTACGCGCAACTGGGCTCCGACCTGCGGAGATACGGTTCGACGAGGGCCGTAGGACTTGACACGCAGGAGTGCGAGTACGACGACCAGGGCGCCCGCACCCACCCAGTACACCCCGGATTCCGCGACCCACCCCAGGTGCACGAGGACTCCGACGAGTACCCCGCAGAAGGCGCCGGCACCGAGGAGGACGGTCACCCCCTGCGGCGTCAGCCCGAGCCGCCGCAGCCGGTGGGCGAGATGGTCGGGCCCCCGGCGCAGCAGCGGCCGCCCGGACAGCCGCCGGGAGAGGACCACGAGGACGACGTCGGCACTGGCGACGGCGGTGAGAGCGAACAACACCCCCACACTGGACGTGAGTTCGTGCCCGGCACGGGTGACGACCGCGGCGGCGGCGAGCACGAACCCGGTGAACAGCGACCCGCACGCCCCGAAGGCCATGCGCGCGGGATGCCAGCCGTACATGAGGAACCCGGTCAGCGCGGCGGCCAGCACGCTCAGCAGCACCGCAAGACCGTCCATCACCTCGGCCGCGGCACAGGCCCCGACCCCGAAGGCGGTGACGACGCCGACGGTGCCCACGAGGGTGTCGGCGTGGTCGAGGGCCCGGAACCCGGCGGCCACGAACACGATCCAGCCGACGGCGAGCAGCCCGCCGAGGACGCCGGTCTCCCGGTACGGCACGACGAGCGCCGCCGCCACGGCCGTACCGCCGAACAGGAACCGCGTCTTCACCCGCCGCACGTCGGCGACCAGCCCGAGCACGGCGACGCCGGCCCCGGCGACGAGCAGCCGCCCGACCTCGCCCCCGAGCGGCGCGACGCCCGTCCAGCCCCCGACCCCGGCGACCAGCCCGACGGCGAGCACGACGGCGGCCCCGCCGAGCACCGGGAGCGGCCGGTGTCTGCGCCGGTCGACGATGCCGAGGCGCAGGGCGGGGGCACGAAGGAGGGCGGTGAGGACGGCGGCGAGGAGCAGGGCGGTGGTGGCGGCGATCCCATAGAGCACGGATTTACGTTAGTGCCGGATGCCCCGATTCGTCGCGAATAACACGATCGGTTCTTAAGGTAACCCTGAGCGATTCAGATCACCCCGCACCCGGCTACAGTGCGACGGAGGATGGGGGTAGTCTCAGACGGACTGCATAAGTTACCGCTTAGTAATGTCGCTCGACTGAACCCCTCGCAGGCCCGAGGAGCCCCGAAATGCAACTCGCCGCGATCATCGTGTCGCTGGTTCTGACCGTGGTCGGCGTCGCGCTGCTCGCACGCGCCATCGGCCAGTTCGTCCGGTACTTCAAGCTCGGCCAGCCGGTGCCTGCCGGCACCCGGACCGACAACCCCTACCAGCGCAGTGTGACGCTGGTGAAGGAGTTCCTCGGCCACACGAGGATGAACCGCTGGGGCATCGTCGGCATCGCCCACTGGTTCGTGGCGGTCGGCTTCCTCACGCTGCCGCCGACCCTGGCCCAGGCGTTCGGCCAGCTCTTCGAGGCCGACTGGACGCTGCCGGTCATCGGTGAGTTCCTGCCGTTCGAGCTGTACATCGAGTTCATCGGCGTGATGACGGTCCTGGGCATCGCGGTGCTCATGGTGATCCGGCTGCTGAGCCTGCCCTCGCGAGCCGGCCGCAAGTCCCGCTTCGCCGGCTCCAAGGCAGGCCAGGCGTACTTCGTCGAGTACGTCATCCTCACCATCGGCCTCGCCATCTACGTCCTGCGCGGCCTCGAGGGCGCGCTGCACCACGTGGAGCACTACGAGGCCGGGTACTTCGCCTCGTACCCGCTGGTCCTGGCCTTCAAGGGGCTGTCGCTCGGCACGCTGCAGAACCTGGTCTACCTCACCGCGATGGTGAAGATCAGCACCTCGTTCATCTGGATGATCGTGGTCTCGCTGAACACCAACATGGGTGTGGCCTGGCACCGCTTCCTCGCGTTCCCGAACATCTGGTTCAAGCGCGAGGCGACCGGTGGGACCGCGCTGGGCGCTCTCCAGCCGATGACGTCGGGCGGCAAGCCGATCGACTTCACCGACCCCGGCGAGGACGACGTCTTCGGCGTATCGCAGGTCGAGCAGTTCTCCTGGAAGGGCCTGCTGGACTTCTCGACGTGCACCGAGTGCGGCCGCTGCCAGTCGCAGTGCCCCGCCTGGAACACCGGCAAGCCGCTCTCCCCCAAGCTGCTGATCATGTCCCTGCGGGACCACGCGCACGCCAAGGCGCCGTACCTGCTGGCCGGCGGTGGCAAGACGATGGAGGGCGAGGAGAAGGCGTCCGAGGAGCAGCTGGCTTCTGTGCCTGCGGCTGCGTTGGCGGAGGCCGAGCGGCCCCTCATCGGCACCGCCGAAGCTGCATCTGATAGCGGCTTCGCCGCGGGCGGCGTCATCGACCCCGACGTCCTGTGGTCCTGCACCACCTGCGGCGCCTGCGTCGAGCAGTGCCCGGTGGACATCGAGCACATCGACCACATCGTCGACATGCGCCGCTACCAGGTGATGATCGAGAGCGCGTTCCCGTCCGAGGCGGGCACGATGCTCAAGAACCTGGAGAAGAAGGGCAACCCCTGGGGCCTGGCCAAGAAGCAGCGCCTGGAGTGGACGAAGGAAGTCGACTTCGAGGTGCCGGTCGTCGGCAAGGACCTCGAGGACCTGTCCGAGGTCGAGTACCTGTACTGGGTCGGCTGCGCGGGCGCGCTCGAAGACCGCGCGAAGAAGACGACGAAGGCCTTCGCGGAACTGCTGCACATGGCGGGCGTGAAGTTCGCGATCATGGGCGGCGACGAGAAGTGCACGGGTGACTCGGCGCGGCGCCTCGGCAACGAGCCGCTGTTCCAGGAGCTCGGCATGGAGAACGTGGCCGCGCTGAACATGGCGTTCGGCGAAGACGACGAGGACGAGTCCACCCGTAAGCCCAAGTCCGCGAAGAAGATCGTCGCGACCTGCCCGCACTGCCTCAACACCCTCGGCAACGAGTACCCGCAGCTCGGCGGCGACTACGAGGTCATCCACCACACCCAGCTGCTCCAGCACCTGGTGGACGAGGGCAAGCTGATCCCGGTCACGCCGGTCGAGGGCATCATCACCTACCACGACCCGTGCTACCTGGGCCGCCACAACAAGATCTACACGCCTCCGCGCGAGATCATGACCGCCGTGCCCGGCCTGCGCCAGCAGGAGATGCACCGCCACAAGGAGCGCGGCTTCTGCTGTGGCGCCGGTGGCGCGCGGATGTGGATGGAGGAGCGGATCGGTAAGCGCATCAACAACGAGCGCGTCGACGAGGCCCTGTCGGTGAACCCCGACATCGTGTCGACGGCCTGCCCCTTCTGCCTGGTCATGCTGACCGACTCGGTCAACGGCAAGAAGAACGAGGGCAAGGCCAAGGAGTCCATCCAGGTCGTGGACGTCGCCCAGCTGCTGCTGGAGTCGGTGAAGACGCCGGTGGATCCGGAGGACTCGGCGGAGACGGCGAGCGAGCCGGAGCCTGAGCCCGTGAAGTAGCCGCTACGGCGCTTTCGACGCCCTCTGTCCATTCCGGGCAGGGGGCGTCGTCGCTCGCCAAGCTCGACGACCCGCGCACCGAGGCCGCGATCGAGCGAGTGGAGCCGCTCGGCGACCTTTACCGACCTGACCACCGGGTCAGCGCCCTGTGGACCTGGCAGTGGCAGAAGCAGCACGCGACCGACGAACAGTGACCCGCATACAGGAGACTGGGGTTCCGTAACCCCGCCGCCGCTCCTCCCGAAAGGACCCCGCGTGATCATCTTCGGTACCAAGGGCTACCTCTACCAGCTCGCGATACTCACCCTCGTGTGCGGCCACTGCGGCAACCCCTCCGCGCACACGCTCCGCAAGCGCGTCACCAAGTTCACGCTGTTCTTCGTGCCGCTGTTCCCGTTCTCGACGAAGTACACGACGCAGTGCACCTTCTGCGGCGCGGAGCAGAAGATCACCGAGGAGCAGGCGGAGCAGCTCCAGGCGCAGGCCGCGAGCGGCCAGGCCGGCCAGCCGTACGGCCAGCCTCAGCAGCAGCCGTACCAGCACTGAACGCCGGGCTGCCGTCAGTCCCCGCCCGGCCCCGGCGGCCGGCGTCGCGGAGGATGTGGTCGGCGGTCTCGTCGGCCGTGAGGACCGCGGTGCCGAAGGGACTGTCACCCCACCTCGAACGCATGCATCATTACGGGGTCGTTGCCCATGATGCTGACGAGGTGAACGGTGCGCGCGCGAAGAGACGGGATCCGTACGGCGGCCCTCTGCGGCACCCTGCTGCTGGCCACCGCCTGCGGGCCCACCCCCGCCCCTGACGCCGCCGAGCGCACCCCCGTACAGATCGCCAAGGCCCCCACCCACCTCCCCGTCCCGCCCGGCAAGGGCAGCGAGACCCCGGACGACTTCAACGGCGACGGCCACCGCGACCTCGTCCTCAACGACCTGGTCAAGGCCGACGCGCACACCGACGACGCGGGGATCGGCGTCGTCTACGGCGGCGAGCGCGGACTCACCCCGGGCGCCTGGCAGTTGATCGCCCCGCGGAAGCAGGCCGCGCCGACCAAGGGCCAACTGCCCGCCGTCTTCGACGCGGAGGCGGCCTGCGATCTCGACAAGGACGGCTTCACCGACCTGGTCGTCTCCACCGACCCGCCCTACGACGGGCAGGGCCGGCCCCCGGTCCCCCTCCAGCTCCTCTTCGGCTCCCCGGCCGGCCTCACCGGCAAGGCGGTCAAGCTCGTCGTCCCGGCCACCGCCCGGGCCGGCAACGACTGGCCCGACCAGCCGGTGTGCGGGGACTTCGACGGCGACGCCGCGGAGGACCTGGTCGTACACGCGTCGGGAGGCCGACTGAGCTTCCTGCGGGGGCCGTTCAGCCGTAGGGGCACCCCCCGTGCGGCAGGCGCCCCCATCCCGTCGCCGGGCGAGGCCCCCACGGGCCCGGCCGCCGACGTGAACCGTGACGGATACGACGACCTGGTGGTCCGTACGACGGAGGGGACGGGCAAATCGGCGGTGGTCCTCGGCGGCCCGACGGGGCCGACGCGCACGGGGGTTGTCCTGCCGTCCGGCATCGATGTGGCCTTCGGCGCGTTCGGCAAGGGCGAGGCCCTGGACGCGGCGGTCGGCGCGACGGGCGGCACAGCCCTGCGCTACGACCTGTCGACGGTCGCCGTGCGCGGCACGCTCGATGTCGCCGGTTCGATGCTGGACGCGGCCGACTTCGACGGCGACGGGCTGAGCGAACTCATCTCCAGCGGCTCACGGTTGAGGGTCTTCCGAGGTCGCACGGCGGGACTCTCGACGGCGGGCATGGTGACCGTGGAACCCGCCGCTCGCGGCACCACCCGCGTGGTGGCGGTGGGCGACTTCGACGGCGACGGACGGGCGGACCTGGCGGTGCGGACATACGTCGGCGAGACGAAGGACACCGTGGCCGTGTACCCGGGGTTGAAGAAGGGGCTGGTCGCGGCGGAGCCTTCGGTGTCCTTCTCCAGCTCGGAGTTCCTGGCGCCGTAAGGCAGGTTCATCGAACGCACGTACAACCCTGACGCGCCTGCAAGGGTCTCCTGAGCACCGGACCTTTCACTCCCCACAGGAGAACCCGCATGCGCAAGCAGCACCCGCGCCCAGCACGACTCGCCCTCGCGACGGCCGCCGCCGCCGCGCTGACCGGCGGTCTGCTCAACTTCGCGGCCGTACCGGCGACCGCCGCCGACGCGAACCGCAACTACGAGGCGGACTTCAACGGCGACGGCTACGGCGACGTCGCGTTCGCCGCCCCGTACGTGAAGCTCGGCGACAAGGGCTTCGCCGGGTACGTCGCCGTGGTCCACGGCGGCCCGGCCGGCCTCGACCCGGCCAAGCGCACGGTCGTCCATCAGGACACCCCGGGTGTGCCCGGCACCGTGGAGACCGAGGACACCTTCGGTTCCGCGCTCGCCGTGGCCGACCTCGACGGCGACGGCTACACCGACCTCGCGGTGGGCGCGGCCGGCGAGGACGGCGGCGAGGGTTCGGTCACCATCCTGTGGGGTTCGGCGAGCGGCCTCGCGAACGGCACCACGGTCGCCGACCCGGAGCCCGCCGCGCACGGCGAGTGGGGCAAGCTGCTGACCGCCGGCGACTTCGACGGCGACGGCAGGACCGACCTGGCGGTCGGTACCGGCTCCGGGCACGTGTACGTCATCAAGGGCGGCTTCACCCCCGACGGCACGGCCGGCGCCGCACAGCGCATCGACGTCCCCGACCAGGCGTACGCCATCGACGCCATGGCCGCGGGCGACACCAACGCCGACGGCAACGCCGACCTCGTCCTCACGTACCGCACCGACCAGACCTCGTCCCCGTCGGGCAGCTGGTCCAAGGGCGTGGCGTATCTGGGCTCGTCCTCCGGGCCGGACGCCTCGGTCCCCCGCCCGCTGAACGGCGGGACGTCGATCGCCCTGGGCGACATCAACGGCGACGGCTACGACGAGATCGCCCTCGGCAACGTCTTCACCAAGGAGGACGACCACAGCGGCAGCCTCGGCGGCAAGGTCGTCGTCATCCGCGGCTCGGAGGGCGGCCCCGTCAACGGCGACGCACCCATGGCCGAACTCACCCAGTCCGCCACGGGAGTTCCGGGCGCCGACGAAGCCCGCGACGGCTTCGGCAGCGCGGTCTCCATCGCCGACGTCAACGGCGACGGCTACGGCGAGCTCGCCATCGGCGTCGTCTTCGAGGACCTCGGCACGACGGAGGACGCCGGCGCGGCCATCGTCATGAACGGCGCGTCCTCGGGGGTCTCCCGCACCGGCGCCCGCACGGTCACGCAGAACACCTCCGGTGTCCCCGGCACCGCCGAGGCCATGGACTACTTCGGCTCGGATCTCCTCCTGTCCGACGTCACCGGCGACGGCCACGCCGACCTCACGGTGACGGCCGGCTTCGAGGACGACGGCATCGGCGCGATCAGCGCCCTGCGCTCCACGGCGACGGGCATCACCACCGAGGGCGCCCGCACGTTCGGGCCGGGCAGTCTGGGGCAGCCGCGGTCGTACGGGGCGTTCGGCGCGGGCCTGATCGGCTGATCGGACCGCACCCGGCGGCAAAAGGGGCTTCCCCGCCGCGCCCTCACCCGCAAGGCCCTCACTGACGGCATGCTGCTCACCGGCCTGAACAAGGACGGCAAGGCCGATCTGCTGGTCGGCTCGGACGGCTCGGACGGCTCGGACGGCTCGGACGGCGAGAACGACGGGGACGGCCTCGTCACCGTCATGAAGGGCTCGGCCTCGGGCATCACGGCGTCCGGTGCGACGACGTACGGCCCGAGCGGCTTCGGCATCTCCACCGGCGACAACCCTCGACTCGGCACGATCATGGTCGGCCAGACCCAAGGAGCTTCCTCCCCCATGCGCAGACACACCTCGGCGGCCCTGGCCGCCGCCCTCCTCACCGCGGGCCTGACCCCGCTCGTCCTGAGCGCCCCGGCGTCCGCCGCGGTCGCCAAGCACTACGACGACTTCAACGGCGACGGCTACCGCGACGTGGCGTACGGCCACTACTACAAAGGCATCTCCGGCGACGACGGCTGGGAGGGCGGCGCCGTCAACGTCGTCTACGGCAAGGCCGGCGGCCTCGACACCTCCCGCACCCAGGTGATCCACCAGGACAGCGCGGGCATCCCCGGCACCGGTGAAGAAGACGACACGTTCGGCGAGTCGATCACCAGCGCGGACCTCAACAAGGACGGCTACGCGGACCTGATCGTCGGCAACTCGATGGAGACGGTCGGCAGCACCCAGTACCGCGGCACGGTCACCATCGTCTGGGGCTCCAGGTCCGGCCTGGCCGGCGGCACCAACGTGACCCCGAAGTCCGGCGCCGCCGGCTACTTCGGCCGCGACCTCGCCACCGGCGACTTCAACGGCGACGGCTCACCCGACCTCGCGGTCATCGGTGGCCACGAAACCTGGCTGTACCGCGGCGGCTTCACCAAGTCCGGGACGACGGGCAGCGTCAGCAAGATCGACAAGACGGGCCAGGGCTGGTACTCGTCCGGCCTCGCCGCCGGCAAGGTCAACGGCGACGGCAAGACCGACCTGGTGGTACTCGGCGAGCAGTTCATCGACAACAAGCCGGTCCCCCGCATCTGGTTCCTCAAGGGCGCCTCGGGCGGCCTGACTTCGGGCGCCTCCAAGACGTACACCAGCGCTCCCTGGACCGCGGCGATCGGCGACTTCAACAAGGACGGCTACGGCGACATCGCCGTCGGCCTGCCCGACAACAACAGCGGCAAGGGCATCGTCAGCGTCTGGCGCGGCACATCCTCCGGCCCGAGCGGCTCGATGACGTACAACCAGGCCAGCTCCGGCGTCTCCGGCAGCCCCGAGGCGGACGACAACTTCGGCTACGCCGTCTCGGCCGGCGACACCAACGGCGACGGCTACGCGGACCTGGCGGTCGGCGTGCCGAACGAGGACGTGAACGGCCTGGTGGACCAGGGCGGCGTCCACGTCTTCCGGGGTGGCTCCGGCGGCCTGGACGGTGCGCGGTCCTCGTGGATCCGGCAGACGGTTCAGGGTGCGGCCGACTCGTATGTGTCCTTCGGCTACGCCCTCCGCCTGCGCGACGTGACAGGCGACGGCAAGGCGGACCTGGGCATCGGCGCGGTGGACGGCAGCGTGCTGCTGCGCGGCTCGAGCAGTGGGCCGACGGCAACCGGGCTGATCGAACTGCCGGAGATGGGCGGGTCGTTCAGCGACTGAGGTGACGTATGAGGGCGGCGAGTCCGGTGGCGGTGGTGGTGATCGTCGTGCCGGGCTCGTCGCTTTCGCGGAGGTGGACTGCGTCCTGGCGGGCGGCGACCTCAACGCAGTCGGGGGCGTCGCCCCCACCGGAGAAGGAAGACTTCTGCCAGGCGTGCTGGGTCATGTCGAGGCCTTTCACATCTGCTGAGCGAGGCGATGGATGAAGTCCCTTGACTCTACGATGCCCAGGGCCGCCTCCTCGATCGTGCCGAGGATCGCCCGGTAGCGGTTGAGCTGTGCCTCCGCGTCCAGGTAGGCACCGTCGTGCACGATGTCCACCAGGACGGTGTCCAACTGTGCAACGGGACCACTCGCGTACACCACCGGAGTGGTGCTGATCGCGGCGACGCCATCCACATCGAACGGCACGACACGCACGGTCACTTGAGGCTGCTCTGACCGCTCCAGGATGTGCAGCAGCTGATCTCGGGCCACCTTGCTGTCAGCAGCCCGGATCCGTAGCGCCGCTTCGTGAATCACAGCTGTGTAGGGGAGCTTGCCCAGAACCTCCTGGCGGCGCAGCCGAAAACGTACCCGCGCTTCGCGCTGTTCTTCGGGGAGCGCCGGCACCGACGCGGAGAAGATGCCCCGCATCTGTTCCTCGGTCTGCAACAGCCCCGGGACGTGCACGGTCTGGTAGGTCGTCAACCTGGCAGCGTGGTACTCAAGTTCCGCCACCTGCAGGTACCCGGCAGGCACCGTCTCCCGGTGCTCCTCCCACCATCCGCGCACCCGCTCGGTCGCCATGGCCACCAGCGCGTCAATGAGAGCGGCGTCATCACACGCGTAACGGCTGGCCCAATGCCGTACGCGCTCGGCACTCACCCCAACGCGGGCTACCTCGGTGGCAGAGAGCTTGCTCTCGGCGATCCCCAACGTACGCGCCGCCTCCCGGCCGCTGAGCCCTGCCCTCTCTCGGAGTTTGCGCAGTTCAGCGCCGAGCCGCTCCTGGCGAGCCGTGATGATGCTCCGTGCCGGCATGTGCCCATCCTGTTCCGGGAGTTGAGGAACCCAGTATCCCGTTCCACTTGACGGGGTTCAATTGAACCCCCTACCGTCGGTGACGTACCGACCACTCCCCGGAGCGGAAGTGCATCACCGCGCCCTGCCCTCAACCCACCGCGCGGCCGACGGAGCCACCGCCCCCAACCCCACACACCCCAGACACACCGGGAGCCCCCATGCCCTCACCCTGGGGATGGAATACACCCTCTACAT
>NZ_KQ949100.1:10375-157222 GCF_001514305.1 Streptomyces dysideae | reverse complement strand
TGCACGAGTTGCACGGGCACGGCCAGGACGTGTGGGGTGTGGCCTGGTCACCGGACGGCAACCGCCTCGCCTCCGCCGCACACGACCAGACCGCGATCGTGTGGGACCTGACGACCGGAACGGCGGCCACCACACTCGCCGGGCACTCGGACTTCGTCGAGGGCATCGCCTGGTCACCGGACGGACGGCACATCGCCACGGGCGCCGACGACCGCACCGTACGGGTCTGGTCCGCCGCCACCTTTGAGGAGATCGGCGTCGTCGGCGTGCACCAGGACAAGGTGACCTCCGTGGCGTGGTCGCCGGACGGCACGCGGCTGCTCACAGGGTCGGCCGACGGAACGGCGCGGGTGTGGCGGGCGGATCCGGACTACGACCGGCTGGAGGCGACCGCCCGAGGAAGGGTCTTCCGCACGCTCACGCACGAGGAACGGCGGCAGCACCTGCTGCCGCTCGACCCCGCGTGACCGTGTGATCAATAGGCCACTTCGACCGTGCGGTCTTCGGTGTGGACAAGGTAGTCGTCCGGGTTCAGGCCCATGGCTTTTCGCTCGGGCGACGACCAGTACAGCGCGTTGCGCTCGGAGAAGGTCTCCGGGCCCTCGTACGAGATCAGCCAGACGAACTGATTGCTCTCCCGGTCCACCCATGCCCCTCCGACCGTGAACCCCAACTCCAGTCGCAACGGCACGATTTCTTGCCGCTACCGCTCAACCCACTCGTCGAGCAGGCCGTCCCGGACGGTGTACGTACGCAACTGTGTCGTCTTCGGCATGGCAGACATCCTCTCCGAGTGGAGGCTGTAGCACCACGAGTCGGCACGGAGGCCGACATGATCCCTGTCACCTGCCGACATGGCGCTTCAGTTCGTCTGCCACCGGAGCACGACTGCTCGTGCTCCGGTGTCAGGGGCGGTCTTTCCCAAGGACCACGAGGGCGAAAGAACCCCGACCAAGCCCCACCCCTCCCGCCCGCGCCGCAAACTCACTCACGCGGGTGAACATCACCAACTCGGCTGGATTTCGGCCCGGTTGCCTGCCTTACGCTCGCCGCAACACAACCGCAGACATGCGACGGCCCTCGCCGGGACGCCAATCCCAGTGCGAGGGCCTGACCACCGAGGAAGATGAGGCCTTCCCGATGGATACGCAGAACCCTAGCGCGCCCCCGCACGCCCAGTCCCGGCTTGCCGCCGACAAACACCCGAACCGGCGGCCCCCTGTCGGCGGCGGTCTCCTCCACGACCACACCCACCACACCACCTGCTTCACGGTGATCGGCAACCACCTCACCCAGCACCCGGACCTCTCCCTCCTCGCGATCGGTCTGGCCTGCCACATCCAGTCGCTGCCCAAGGGCGCCCGCGTCGACATCAAGACCCTCACCAACCGCTTCCACGAGGGCGCGACACGCATCGCCGCCGCGCTGCGCGAACTGGAAGCCCACGGCTACCTGCGCCGGGAACGCGCACGAGTCCCCGACGGCCGCATCGTCACCCGCACGATCTCCTGCAATCAGCCCGGAGCCCGGAGCCCGCCGCCACGCCGACCGCGAACCCGCACGGCCACCCCACCCGACGCCGACGAAGAAGCCGGCATCCCGCAAGAAGCACCTCCCCGCCGTCCCGCAGCCCGCCTACCCCGCCCCTGCCCTCCTCCAGCAGGCCACCGACCTCCTCGCCGACCTCCGCCGCCACGACCCCCGCCTCCTCCTCTCCACCTGCGACACCGCCCACCTCGCCCCAGGCGTCGCCGCCTGGCTGGAACGCGACATCAGCCCCACCGCCGTACGGCAGGCCCTCACCGCTGACCTCCCACCTGAGGGACCACGACGGCCCGCCGCCCTCCTGGCCCACCGCCTCACGGCCCAGCTACCACCCCCGCCCCCGTTCCGCGCACCCGCCGCCCCGCCATCGGCTGCCCGGCACCCGCTCCAGACCTGTGACGGGTGCGAGCGCGCATTTCGTTCCCCCGAACCCGGTCACTGCCGGGATTGCCGATCCGATCTCCTGGAGGCCACCTAGCATGAATGTGACGATCCTTGCCCCCGGGCACAGACGACGAGGAGCGAGCGCCATGACCATCGCCCCGGACGACGCACAGCAGGGCGCCTCGCACATCTATCGGGCCATGCGGGACTTCGTTCAGTCCATGGATGACACCCTCCCCGGCAAATTCGAGATCACCAAGGAAGGGATCGTCCACGACATGATGTCGCCCAGCGGCCGCCACGAGCTGACGGCAGTGCGCATCCGGAAGCGCCTGGAGAAGGTGATGCCGGAAGAGCTTGTGGCGCATACTGGCGAACCCGACGTGGAGGACGAGCCCGAAGGCATCATGCGTCGCCCCGACATCATGGTGATCGCCGAAGCGGACATGGATGTCGAAGGAGCCTTCGATCCCCGCACGCTCATCGCCGCCATCGAGGTGGTCTCCAAGTCGAATCCCGAGAACGACTGGGGCACCAAGATGCGCGACTACCCGCTGATCGGCATCCCCGTCTACGCCGTCTTCGACCCCCGCATCGGCACCGGTGCCGTCCTCACCGACATCCACTCCACCCCCGAGGGCCCTCGTTACGCCACCCGCAAGGACTTCGTGTACGGCGAGGACGTCACCATCGGCGACTGGACGATCTCGACGGACAACCTGCCGCGCTACGTGGAGAACGGCACTCAGGCGCCCGAGCCCAGGACCTGAACGCCCCGCATCCGGATGGACATGATCCGGAATCCGAAGGGCGGGAATCGGCCACCTTCGTCCGAGTTGGCCCGGCCCGGCTGCAGCGTCGGCCCATTGACGAGGTCGGCGTGAACGACGCCATCGACTGGATCGAGCGCATCGCGCTCGCCATCGCCCACGTGCTCGACGATGAAGGGTGACAGACGGCCGGGGAGGTGGCAGGGAAAGGGCGGGCGCCTCGTAGGCTGAGGCCATGACGGAACTGCCCGCCCGGCGTCTGCTGCTGGTGCACGCGCACCCGGACGACGAGTCGATCAACAACGGCGCGACCATGGCCAAGTACGCCGCCGAGGGTGCCCATGTGACCCTGGTCACCTGCACCCTCGGGGAACACGGCGAGGTCATTCCTCCCGAGCTTGCGCACCTCACCGGTGCCGCCCTCGGCGAGTACCGCCTGCGCGAGCTCACCGCCGCGATGGGCGAGCTCGGCGTCCGCGACTTCCGCCAGCTCGGCGGCGCGGGCCGCTATGAGGACTCCGGGATGATGGGCCTCGCCGACAACGACGACCCCGCCTGCTTCTGGCGGGCCGATGTCGACGAGGCCGCGGCCCGGCTCGTCGAGGTGATCCGTGAGGTACGCCCCCAGGTCCTCGTCACCTACGACCCGGACGGCGGTTACGGCCACCCCGACCACATCCAGACCCACCGCGTCGCGATGCGGGCCGCGGAGCTGGCCGCCGACGCCGGATTCCCGGTCGCGAAGATCTACTGGAACCGCGTCCCGCGCGCCGTCGCCGAGGACGCCTTCGCCCGGCTCCGCGAGGAGCTGCCCGGCCTCCCCTACGACAAGGCCGCCGTCGTCGACGACGTACCCGGCGTCGTGGCCGACGACCGGATCACCACCGTGATCGACGGCACCGCGTACACCACCGCAAAGACCGCCGCGATGCGCGCCCACGCCACCCAGATCGACGTGTCCGGGATGTACTTCGCGCTCTCCAACGACCTGGCACAGCCCGTCTTCACCACGGAGTACTACGAGTTGGTGCGCGGCGAGCGAAGCGAGATGGGGGTCCCCCCGGCCGAAGGCTGGGGGAGGGCGGCGGTCCCGGAGACCGATCTGTTCGCGGGTGTCGCGGGTAACGGAGGTGCGGCATGAGCTCGATGCTCGCCAGACCGCCGCAGCGGCCGTCCGCCCTGCGTGCCGTCTCCTACCTGGGGCTCTTCGTGCTCGGCGCGGTGATCGCCGCGGCGGGGGCGCTGGTGCAGGCCGCGTGGTTCCCGGGCGGGCTGCTGCTCGCGCTCGCGGGCGAGGCGGGGCTCTGTCTGGGCGGTGCCCGTGCGGCCCGCAGCCGGGCCGGTGCCGTCGCGCCCGCCGGTGGCTGGCTGATCGCCGTCATCCTGCTCACCAGCAGCCGCCCCGAAGGCGACTTCGTCTTCGGGACGGGAGCCTCCTCCTATCTCTTCCTGCTCGGCGGCATGGCCGTCGCTGTGATGTGCGCCACCCTTGCCCAGGGGCGGCAACCAGACGGTGACGCCGTCCGACTTGGCAAGTGACGTACCACTTCTCCACACCGCACTCGTGCGAGTCCCGTGTGGGTTTCCCCGGCGGTCGTGGGCTACGGGTCAGAAGTGGCCAGTATGGTGGTGCGCGCCGCCGAGTCGCCCGAGAGAGGTCGTAACGCGGGCGGCGGAGCCAACCGGGAGAACCTGCCTTGAGTCGTGAAACTGACACTCCGTCCTCCGGGCCCAACGGGCACGGCGGAGCCGCATACCCCTCGGGCACGCCGCCGTACGGGACCCCCATGGCTTCCGAGGGCGGTGCGGACGCGGGCCGTTCGGCCACGCAGTCCGAGGAACGCAAGACCGAGACCACGCTGACGACCCGGATCCGGATCAACATCCCCGGATCACGGCCCATTCCGCCGGTCGTCGTCCGGACCCCCGTCGCCGACGCCGACGGCCCCGACGACAGCGTGGACACGGACGCCCCGGCGCCGGGCGCCACCACCTCCCCCCGCACCGTCGAGGCGCCGGCCGAGCCCGCGTCCCCGGTGGCCGGGGAGAAGGCGAGCGACTGGTTCGCCCCGCGCAAGTCCTCGCCCGGCAAGGGCGGTCAGGGCGGCGCGTCCTCCAACGGGGCCGGAGTGCCCGGAGGTTCGGGCGCAGGTGCCAGCACTGGTGCTGGTGGTCGGCCCGGTGGCGTGGTCGGTGCCATGAGCGTGCCGGGCGGCTCCCGGCCCGGCGGGGCGAACGGCGCCCGCCCGGGCGGCGGCAACGGCACGGGCCTCTCCGGCGCGACGGGCGGCCCCGTGGCCCCCGGGCACGGCGGCGGCACCGGCTCCTTCGACGTCACCGAGGCGCTGGCGGCGGGCAACGGCTCCAACGGCTCCCGCCCCGGCGGCGAACCGCGCCGCGACAACCTGCCGTACTTCTCGGAGAACGGGAACAGCGGCCCGAACGGCCCCGACGGGCAGGGCGGTTACGGCTCCCAGAGCGGCCCGAACGGCCCGAGCCCGTACGGCGGCCAGAGCGCCCTGAGCGGCTACGACGGGTCGTCCACCGGGTCCCACGCCTTCGGCGGGCCGGGCAGCGACTTCTCCGCCCCCGGCAGCGACTTCGACGCCCCGAACGGCCCCGCGGGCCCGACCGGCGGTCCGGTCACCGGCGACGGCCCCGTGGTGCCGCCGGTCAGCGGCGGCATGGGCGGCCCCACCGGCATGGGCGCGATGTCAGGCCGCGGCCCCGGCGGCGGGCTGAGCGACGACACCGCGATCCTCACCCCGCAGAAGCCGGCCCCCGAGCCCGGCACCCCCGGCTACCGCGGTCCCGCCGCGGACAACGTCTCCGGGCACACCGTCACCAGCGGCATCCCGGTCGTACCCGGCAACGTCCAGAACGCCCCCTTCGCCCGGGGCACCGGCGACGGCGCGATGCAGCACACGGCCCCGAAACTGCCCGAGCCGCCCGCGCAGAGCAGCCCGGCGGCCTCCTCCGCGCCCAAGAAGAAAAAGGGCCGCAGCAAGCTGATGCTGCTCACCGGCGGCCTCGTGGTGATCGCCGGCGGCGTCTACGGCGCCGGCCTGCTGATGAACCACTCCGACGTGCCCAAGGGCACCACCGTCCTCGGCGTCGACATCGGCGGCGGCACCCGCGACGACGCGGTCAAGAAGCTGAACGAGGCCTTCGACGGCCGTGTGAACAAGGCGCTGAAGCTGTCGGTGGACGGCAAGACCGTCACCCTCGAGCCCGACAAGGCCGGCCTGCAGTTCGACATGCAGGCCACGGTCAGCCAGGCCGCGGGGAGCGACTACAACCCCGTCTCCGTGATCGGCTCGCTCTTCGGACAGCAGCGGGTCGTCGAGCCGACGATGCCCGTCGACGAGGAGAAGCTGCAGGCCGCCCTGGAGAACGCCGCCGGCGACACCGCCTCCTCGACCGACGGCACGGTCCAGTTCAAGCCCGGCAAGGCTGTCGCCGTCTACGGCAAGGCGGGCAAGGGCGTCGACGTCACCAAGTCGACCGACGCGGTCGAGGAGGCGTACCGCACCCAGGTGGAGACCGGCACGTCCGCCGCGGTGCCCCTCGCCACGACCACCAAGCAGCCGACGGTCACGAACGCCGAGGTCGACCGGTTCATGAAGGAGTTCGCCGAGCCGGCGATGTCGGCCAACGTCACCGTGCAGACGGACGCGGCGGGCAGCGTCCCCGTGCCCATGAGCCCGCAGAACTCCATCTGGAAGTTCCTCAAGGTCAAGGCCGTCGACGGCAAACTGGTCGACGCCCCCGACCTGACCGCCCTGAAGGACCTCTACGGCGGCGCCTTCGACGGCGTGAAGATCACCCGGGCCAACGGCAAGAAGACGCCGGTCACGCCCGAGGACGTCTACGTCGCCCTGCGCGAGGCCCTGAAGAGCAAGACCGACAGGGTGGCGATCATCGAAACCAACCCGAACTAGCAGACCGACGACGGCCAGGACCCGCGCCCCAAAGGGGCGCGGGTCTGTGCCGTTATGCGGCTCCGCCGCGTGGGCGCGACCAGCCACAACGAACCGGCAGGCGCCCCATCAGTTCAACATGGCCCTCGCAGCGGCGGCCTGCCTCCGCACCCGCTCAGCCGCAGCCTCATCCACCGCGGCCACCACATCGGCATACGCCTCAAGCTCGTCCGCCCCCCGGAGAAAATCCCCCCGCTGCACCAGCAACTGCGCCCACTCATACCGCAACCGAGCCGGATGCGAAGGCAACAACAGCGACAGCTCCACCGCCCACAACGCAACATCCGTCCGCTCGGGCCGAGCCGCAGCCCAAGCCCGCACATTGTTCAAGATCCGCAGCACCACATCCAACGGATCAGCGGGCGACAACATCGACGGATGCAACGCCGCCCCCGTGGCCCCCGCCACCAACATCTCCGCATCGCCCCCGGTCAGCACCCGCCCCCCGTCGAACGGATCGGCCAGCACCTGCTCGTCAGGCGGCCCGAAGCCCACCACGAAGTGCCCCGGCAGAGCCACCCCGTACACCGGAGCCCCCGCCCGCCGAGCCACCTCCATCCACACCACGGACAACAGGATCGGCAGCCCCCGACGCCGCACCAGAACCTGATGCAGCAGCGACGACTCGACGCGCTGATAGTCCGCGGCGGAGCCGCGAAACCCGCACCGCTCCCCGAGCAGCTCCCGCAGCACCACCGCCCAAGACCGCGGCCCACCGGGACGGAACGGCAGCTGTCCCGCCAGCCGGTCCAGTTCGATCTGGGCCGCGTCCATGCCCGCCTCGTCCAGCGCCCCGTCCGCCTCGGCCCCCACCAGCAGACACAGCATGGACAGATCGGGCCGCTCGGACCGCGCTTCCTCGGCGAACCGCCGCCGCAGCTCGGCGGAACGTTCGGGCGGGGGCGGATAGGGGGGACGCATAGCTGGCTCGTGCCCTTTCACAGCGATCGCTACCGCGAACCGCCGGAGGCGACCGGCTCACGGCAGTGGTGGTACGCGTGGTGCGCGGCGAATCCCATACCGGCGTACAGAGCCCGCGCGGCCGTGTTGTCCGTCTCGACCTGCAGCCAGGCCGCCGACGCCCCCTCGTCCAGTGCCCGCCGGGCCAGCGCGGCCATCACCGCACCGGCCAGCCCGCGCCGCCGCAGCGCCGGATCGACCTCGACCGCGGCGAACCCGGCCCACCGCCCGTCCACCACGCACCGCCCGATGGCGGCGGGCGCGGCACCGCCCTCTCCGGGCACCGTCGCGAACCACACCGAGGGCCCGCTCCCCAGCACCCGCAGGGCCACCTCGCTCACCCCCCTGCGCTGATACCGGGCGAGCCAGGCCTCGTCCGCCGCCCGTGAGAGCAGCACCCCGGACGCCTCGGCCCGGTCGGCGAGGGGCGCCAGTGCGCCGGTCCACAGCTCGGCGGTCACCTCGCGTACCCATCCGCGCCGCTCCAGCTCCGCGCACAGCAGCTCCTGCGTGCCCGCGGCGCCGGTGGCGGTCTGGATGTACGCGGGCAGCCCGCGGTCGCCGTACCACCGCCGTACGGCGGACAGGGCCTCGTCGAGCGGTCGGCCCGGGTCGCCGAGCGGCAGCACCGAGTTGGCCCGCCGGGTGAACCCGGACGCGGCCCGCAGCTCCCAGTCGCCGAGCCGCTCGCTCTCCACCGGCCGCCACGCGCGCGAGGAGACGTGCGCCAGCTCCTCGTACGAGGCGGCGGGGCCGCGCCGACGGGCCGGAGCGGCCGGCACCACTTTGCCCGCGACCAGCGACGACTCCGGAATCCGGACGGTCTCGCCACTCTTCCGTGTGATCAGCAGCACACCACTGTCCCACGATGCGAGAACACCCACCGTGTCGGTGAACTTCTCACCCGGAGCGGCATGTCCGATCAAGGTCCGCACAGAGACCCGTTTGCCCACGTCAGCAGCGGTGATACGGACCTCAAGGCGCCCCGTCGCAGAGATTTCCACAGGTCAGTTCACCCCTCCTGTTCGGATCATGGCCAGGAACGGAGATACTAGAGGCGGGCATCGACGACGCCGCGCTCCCGCGCGCCAGGCGGCGGAGCCTGTGGAGGCCCGCCAGCGCCCTATCGAGGAGGAACGACAGCGTGACCTACGTCATCGCGCAGCCTTGTGTCGACGTCAAGGACAAGGCGTGCATCGAGGAGTGCCCGGTCGACTGCATCTACGAGGGCTCCAGGTCCTTGTACATCCACCCGGACGAATGCGTCGACTGTGGTGCCTGTGAGCCGGTCTGCCCGGTCGAGGCGATCTTCTACGAGGACGACACTCCGGAGGAGTGGAAGGACTACTACAAGGCGAACGTCGAGTTCTTCGACGAGCTCGGCTCCCCTGGCGGTGCGAGCAAGCTGGGCCTGATCGAGCGGGACCACCCCTTCATCGCCGCGTTGCCGCCGCAGGCCTGACCAAGGTCGGCGGGCGACCGCATCCGCGCCGCCTCGGTCCCGTACGGCCTGATCACCCCAGATCGCCGTACGGGACCGAGGCGTTTGCCGTACACACGGCTCGTACGACCAGAAAGTGAGCCAGAACCCGTGTCCGCAGTCTCCGACCGTCTCCCCACCTTCCCCTGGGACAAGCTGGCGCCCTACAAGGCGACGGCTTCCGCGCACCCCGGCGGCATCGTCGACCTCTCCGTCGGCACCCCGGTCGACCCGGTCCCCGAGCTGATCCAGAAGGCGCTGGTCGCCGCGGCCGACTCGCCGGGCTATCCGACCGTGTGGGGCACGCCCGAGCTGCGCGACGCGATCACCGGCTGGGTCGAACGCCGGCTGGGCGCCCGTGACGTCACGCACCGGCACGTCCTGCCGATCGTCGGCTCCAAGGAACTCGTCGCCTGGCTCCCCACCCAGCTCGGCCTCGGCCCCGGCGACAAGGTCGCGTACCCGCGCCTGGCCTACCCGACGTACGAGGTCGGCGCCCGCCTGGCCCGCGCGGACTACGAGGTCTACGACGACCCGACGACGCTGGACCCCGAGGGGCTGAAGCTCCTGTGGCTGAACTCCCCGTCCAACCCGACCGGCAGGGTCCTCTCGAAGGCCGAACTGACCCGGATCGTGGCCTGGGCCCGCGAGCACGGCATCCTGATCTTCTCCGACGAGTGCTACCTGGAGCTGGGCTGGGAGGCGGAGCCGGTCTCGGTCCTCCATCCGGACGTGAACGGCGGCTCGTACGAGGGCATCGTCTCCGTCCACTCCCTCTCCAAACGCTCCAACCTCGCGGGCTACCGCGCCGCCTTCCTGGCCGGTGACCCGGCGGTCCTGGGCCCCCTCCTGGAGATCCGCAAGCACGGCGGCATGATGACGCCGGCGCCGACACAGGCGGCGGTGGTGGCGGCCCTCGGCGACGACGTCCACGTCCGCGAACAGCGCGAACGCTACGCGGCCCGCCGCACCGCCCTGCGCGAGGCGCTGCTGGGGCACGGCTTCCGCATCGAGCACAGCGAGGCCAGCCTCTACCTCTGGGCCACCCGCGACGAGTCCTGCTGGGACACGGTGGCCCACCTGGCCGGGCTCGGCATCCTGGTGGCCCCGGGCGACTTCTACGGCGAGGCGGGCGAGAACCACGTACGCGTGGCGCTCACGGCGACGGACGAGAGGGTGCGGGCGGCCGTAGAACGCCTGTAGGTACAGACAGAGAGAAGGGAAGGGGTCCAGGGAGCAACCCTGGACCCCTTCGTCGGCTCAAGCGGGGCGCTCAGCCGCCCAGCGGCAGCCCCTGCACCGGCAAGGAGCCCGCCTCCGGCAGGCCGCCGCCCTTGGTGAGCGAGTCCGTCGGCAGGCCGCCCTCGGTCGCCGTGGACGTGGTCTCACCGAGGACGTCCCCGGCCGAGCCGGCCGCGTCACCAGCGGTCTCCTGCGCCGCGGGCGTCGTCTTCTTCACGACTTTGCCGCCGGTCTTGGTCACCGTGCCGCCGGTCTTGGCCGCGGTCGGCACCGCCTTCTTCACGGTCTCACCGCCGGTCCTGGTCACCGTTTCGCCGGTCTCTTCCGCGGTCGGCACCGCCTTGTCGACTGCCGTGTCGACGGCGCCGCCCGCGAGCCCCGTGGTCTTCTGAGCCGCGCCGTCGACGACGTTCGCACCGTCCAGCGCGGTCAGCCCGCCGAGGTTCGGCGTGGCCGGCAGGTCGGGGGCCGCGCTGGCGGAGCCGGCCGCACCGACCCCGGCAGCCGCTCCCGCAGCGACGAGCAGCGCGGCACGGGCGATTCGGCGGGTCAGGGGGAGGGTCATGATGCTCCTTCGACTGGTTTGTTGATCTCCGGTCGGACGCAGTGACTACCGCTCGAAGACCGCGAAGGTTGCGGCGGCGCAATGCAAAGAGTTGGCAATGCGTCGCATTATCAGCTGCGGATAAAATCGGGCAAACGGCGCCCGGTCCGAAAGTCTGCCGAATCCTTACAGCCCTTTGCTCTCAAGGTATTTGGCGGATACGGGGCCGACCTCGCGAAAACCTGCGAACGCCGCCGCCGGCGCACGCCCCGCGTAACCCCTGAGAGTGAGCGTCCGTACTACTGAGCAGTCGTGATGCGGACCGAGTCCGTGCCCTGTGTGCCCTGTGTGCCCTGCGCGTCGGCCGGACGCCACTGGCTGTCCGTGTTCCCGGCGGTCCACACCCGCCCGGCGTACGCGACACGTGCGATGTGCAGATCGGAGGCGTTGGCCACGGCCCAGTGCGCCAGCTGCCAGCCGCGTTCACGGAGGCCGCGCCCGCCGCCGTCGCCGGTCACGGGCAGCGTCATGACCCGCCCGTCCGCGCTCACCGACGGCGTCGGCGCCGGTGTCGCCTTCTTGTCGCCCACCTCGGCTGCGGCCGACTGCAGCGCGTCCTGTCCGAAGTCCCGTACCAGCGCGGCCCGTACGGCGTCCGGGCCGGCGGTCGGGGTGGCGCCGCGGCGTCCCTCGCAGGTGAGGGTGGCCGCCGAACGGCCGGTGAGCGCGGAGGCGAGCAGCGTGGCGTCCGGCTCGTGCTTGGCGTACGCCTGCGGGAAGCCGCTGCGCTGCACGCGCTGTGCGGCGTCGGTGAGCGGGAGTCGCGTGTAGTCGGGGACCTTGACGAGGTGCTCGTAGAAGATGTCCGCCGCGTAGGCCGGGTCCATGATCTCCTGCTCCGTGCCCCAGCCCTGCGAGGGGCGCTGCTGGAACAGGCCGAGGGAGTCCCGGTCGCCGTGCTCGATGTTGCGCAGACCCGACTCCTGGAGCGCGGTGGCGAGCGCGATCGTCACGGCCCGCTCGGGCAGCCCGCGTCCGGTGCCCACGGCGGCGATCGTCGCCGCGTTCACCGCCTGCTCCGGCGTGAACTCGTACGTCGCCCCGGCGCGGCCGCCCGAGACGACCTTGCAGCCCGGGGCGCCGGCGCCTCCGGTGACGTACTGCGCCACGAGATAGCCCGCGACGGCGAGGAGAACCACGAGGGCCGCCCCGGCACGGAATAGGCGGCCACGGCGTTTGCGGGTGGATGACGGCTCTGGCACGCCTCTAAGGTAGCGGAGGTTACCGAGGAGTATGGGAGGAATGGTGAAGATGGGGAAGGCGGGCGGGCGGACCCGGGGCGTTAGGGTCGACACCATGGCCGACACCCCTCTTGACCTCACGCTGGACGCCGCCCGGCTCACCGCGCAGCTCGTCGACTTCCCCTCGGAGAGCGGCACGGAGAAGCCCCTCGCGGACGCGATCGAGACCGCCCTGCGCGCCCTGCCGCACCTCACCGTCGACCGGTACGGCAACAACGTCGTGGCCCGGACGAACCTGGGCCGCCCGGAGCGCGTGATCCTCGCCGGGCACATCGACACGGTGCCGATCGCGGACAACGTCCCCTCGCGGCTGGACGAGGACGGCGTGCTGTGGGGCTGCGGCACCTGCGACATGAAGGCGGGCGTCGCGGTCCAGCTGCGCATCGCGGAGACGGTTCCCGCCCCGAACCGCGACCTGACCTTCGTCTTCTACGACAACGAAGAGGTGGCCGCGGACCTGAACGGTCTCAAGCACGTGTCGGAAGCCCACCCCGAGTGGCTGGAGGGCGACTTCGCGGTGCTGCTGGAACCGTCGGACGGCCAGGTCGAGGGCGGCTGCCAGGGCACGCTCAGGGTGCTGCTGAAGACGGAGGGCGAGCGCGCCCACTCCGCGCGCAGCTGGATGGGCTCGAACGCGATCCACGCGGCGGCGCCGATCCTGGCGAAGCTGGCGGCGTACGAGCCGCGCTACCCGGTGATCGACGGCCTGGAGTACCGCGAGGGCCTGAGCGCGGTCGGGATCACGGGCGGCGTGGCGGGCAACGTCATCCCCGACGCGTGCGTGGTGACGGTCAACTTCCGCTACGCCCCGGACCGTTCGGAGGAGGAGGCGCTGGCCCATGTGCGCGAGGTGTTCGCGGACTGCGGGGTGGCGGAGTTCGTGGTGGACGACCACAGCGGCGCGGCGCTGCCGGGGCTGTCCCATCCGGCGGCAGCGGCGTTCATCAAGGCGGTGGGCGGCACCCCGCAGCCCAAGTACGGCTGGACGGACGTGTCACGGTTCTCCTCCCTGGGCGTCCCGGCGGTCAACTACGGACCCGGGAACCCGCACCTGGCACACAAGCGCGACGAACGCGTGGACACGGCGAAGATCCTGGCGGGGGAGGAGCGGCTGCGGACCTGGCTGACGGCATGAGTTTCCGCCAGGCGTGCTTGACGGCGCTTCATGGCGGACATGCTCATGTCCCTCGTCCGTAACCCGCGTAGATCTACGCTGAGGTGGAAAGACCCCGACACGGAGGGAGCGCACATGGCTACCGGCAACCCCGAGGGGAAGAACCAGCCACCGTCGGAGCAGCGTCTGGGACCGGTCCTCCGCAGGCGGGGCCAGGTGACGGCCAGCACGACCGACCAGCGGCTGCTGGACGCGGGCGGGCCGTCGGACTGGGTCCACACGGATCCCTGGCGGGTCCTGCGCATCCAGTCGGAGTTCATCGAGGGCTTCGGCACACTCGCCGAACTCCCCGCCGCGATCAGCGTGTTCGGCTCGGCGCGCACATCCGTCGACTCGCCCGAGTACGAGGCGGGCGTCCGCCTCGGCCGCGGCCTGGTCGAGGCGGGCTTCGCGGTGATCACGGGCGGCGGCCCCGGCGCGATGGAGGCGGCGAACAAGGGCGCCTGCGAGGCGAACGGCATCTCGGTGGGCCTCGGCATCGAGCTCCCCTTCGAACAGGGCCTCAACCCCTACGTCGACATCGGCCTCAACTTCCGCTACTTCTTCGTCCGGAAGATGATGTTCGTGAAGTACGCGCAGGGCTTCGTGGTCCTGCCCGGCGGCCTCGGCACCCTCGACGAACTCTTCGAGGCCCTCACCCTGGTCCAGACCCAGAAGGTGACCCGCTTCCCCATCGTCCTCTTCGGCACGGAGTACTGGGGCGGCCTGGTCGACTGGCTCAAGAACACCCTCATCGCCCAGGGCAAGGCCTCGGAACACGACCTGCTGCTGTTCCACGTCACGGACGACGTGGACGAGGCGGTGGCGTTGGTGTCGAAGGAGGCGGGCCGCTAGCGCGGGGCTCGGGCCGAGGTCGCGGGGTACCCGGAGCCAGGACCTCACCCGGCGCGGGTGGGGACGCGCAGGGGCTCCGCCCCTCCCACCCCGCCAGGGGGCTCCGCCCCCTGGACCCCCGGCCTTTGCCCACCCACCAGCCGTTTACGGTCGGGAGAAATGGCCTACGCCAGCCCTCGCCGGGCCACCGCCGGCATCCGGTGGCCCGCGATCGACGCCACCATGTCCAGGACCTGCCGGGTCTCCGCGACCTCGTGCACCCGGTACACCTGCGCCCCCAGCCACGCCGACACCGCCGTCGTGGCCAACGTCCCCACCACCCGTTCCTTCACCGGCTTGTCCAGCGTCTCCCCGACGAAGTCCTTGTTGGACAGGGACACCAGCACCGGCCACCCCGTCTCCACCATCTCCCCCAGCCGCCGCGTCGCCTCCAGACTGTGCCGCGTGTTCTTCCCGAAGTCGTGCCCGGGATCGATCATCACCGACTCCCTTGGCACCCCCAGCGCCACCGCCCGCTCGGCCAGCCCGACGGTCACCCGCAGAATGTCCGCCATGACGTCGTCGTACGTCACCCGATGCGGACGCGTACGCGGCTCGGAGCCACCCGCGTGCGTACACACCAGCCCCACCCCGTACCGCGCCGCGACCTCCGCCAGCCGCGGATCGACCCCGCCCCACGCGTCGTTCAGCACATCGGCACCCGCCTCGCAGACCGCCTCGCCGACATCCGCCCGCCAGGTGTCCACGCTGATCACGACATCGGGAAAACGCCGCCGCACCTCGGCCACGAACCCGACCGTCCGCCGCGCCTCCTCCTCGGCGGTCACCTCTTCGCCCGGCCCGGCCTTGACCCCGCCGATGTCGACGATGGCCGCCCCTTCGGCCACCGCCTGCTCCACGCGCGCGAGGGCGGGCTCGTCGCGGAACGTCGCACCCTGGTCGTAGAAGGAGTCCGGGGTCCGGTTCACGATCGCCATGATCACCGGCTCGTGCGCCTCGAATGCGCGCCTGCCCAGCCTGAGCATCCCCTGTGACCTCTCCTAGTACGACCTGGCTACGACCGGTTCCTCGGCCGCCTGCGACCCTAACTGTCGGCGTCGCATGGCACGATCGGACCCTGACACATTCGACGTCGACGACCGTGGCGAGCCGCGGACCGGCGTCGACCGACATCGACACCACCGACCGTGGGGGCCCTCAGCGATGGTTATGTTCCTGTTCCTCGTCGTGGCGCTCGCCGTCGTGGTCGCCGCGGTGACGCTCGCCGTGGTGGGCGGCGGCGAGGGCGACGGCCCGCTGCCCGAGGCCGCGCCCGAGCGCCTGCACGACCCGCTGCCGCTGGACCGCCCGGTCAACCGCGCGGACGTCGACAGCCTCCGCTTCCCGCTCGCCGCCCGCGGTTACCGCATGGCCGATGTCGACGACGCCCTCACCCGCCTCGCCGCCGAGCTCGCCGAGCGCGACGCACGTATCTCCGAGCTGGAGTCCGCGCTGGCCGGCGCCCAGGCCACGGCCCACGTCTCCATGGAGAAGCCCGCCCAGGAGGAGCAGCAGTGAGCGACGGCACCGCCCTCGCCGGCCCGGACGGCGCCCTGCGCTGCCCCTGGGCCCTGTCCACCGAGGACTACGTGGCGTACCACGACGAGGAGTGGGGCCGCCCGGTCCACGGCGACGACGCGCTCTACGAACGCCTCAGCCTGGAGGCCTTCCAGTCCGGCCTGTCCTGGATCACGATCCTGCGCCGCCGCCCGGGCTTCCGCACCGCCTTCGCCGGCTTCGAGATCGCCGCGGTCGCCACCTTCACCGACACCGACCGCGACCGCCTCCTCACCGACCCCGGCATCATCCGCAACCGAGCCAAGATCGACGCGACGCTGGCCAACGCGCGCGTGCTGGCCGACTGGGCGCCGGGCGACCTGGACGACCTGATCTGGTCCCACGCGCCGACTCCCGGCCCGGCCCCGAAGACCCTCGGCGACGTCCCGGCGGTCACCCCGGAGTCGACGGCCCTGTCAAAGGCCCTGAAGAAGCGGGGCCTGCGATTTGTGGGCCCAACGACGGCGTACGCCCTGATGCAGGCGTGCGGACTGGTCGACGACCACTTGGAAACGTGCGTCGCGAGAAGCGAGCCTTAGGCGCGCGGGGCTGTATCAATGTGCGGCTCCGCCGCGAGGGCGCGACCAGCCACAGCGCACCCGCACCCCGCGATGGCGAGTCACCGCCCCAAATACTTCGGCTTCTCCTTGTTCACAAAGGCCTGCACAGCGATCGCATGGTCCTCAGAAGACCCCGCCCGAGTCTGCAGCTCGTCCTCCTTCTCCAGCGTCTCGGCCAACGAGTGCGACAGCCCATAAGCCACCGCCTCCTTGATCGCCCCATACGCCACCGTCGGCCCCTCAGCCAGCGCCCGCGCCGTCTTCTCGGCCTCGGCCCGCAGCTCAGCGGCCGGCACCAAACGGTTGGCGATCCCCAGCTCGTACGCCTCCTGCGCCTTGACACTCCGCGGGAAGAGCAACAGGTCGGCCGCCCGCCCCGGCCCCACGACCCGCGGCAGCGTCCACGAGATACCGGAGTCCGCAGTCAGGGCGACCCCCGCGAAGGACGTGTTGAAGGCAGCCGTGTCGGCCACCACCCGGTGATCCGCAGCCAGCGCGAACCCGAACCCCGCCCCCGCCGCGACACCGTTCACCCCGGCCACCACCGGCTTCGGCATCTCCGTCAGCGCCCGCACGATCGGGTTGTAATGCTCCCGCACGGTGCTCATGGTCTGCCCCGACCCGGCCTCCCGGTCCGCCGCCAGCAGCCCGATGTGTTCCTTCAGGTCCTGCCCCACACAGAACGCCCGGTCCCCGGCCGCGGTCAGCAGCACGGCCCGTACGGCGTCGTCGCCCGCCGCCGACCGCACTGCCTCCCGCAGAGCGACCTTGGCCTCGATGTTCAGCGCGTTCATCGCCTCGGGGCGGTTCAGCGTGATCGTCGCGAGCCCGTCGCTCACCTCGTAGAGCACGGTGTCGGCCATGTGTGTCCCCTCCGGTGTGGCGGCTCATGTCTGAGGACAGCATGACGGAGATCGTCGGACCGGACGTGTGACCTGCGTCAAAGAATTCCGGTCCGTTTCCGTTCGGCGGAAGCGCGTGCGGCCGCGCAGTATCGCAGTCACATCGCCGAATTGAGTGGTTTTGCTCGCGCGCGTTGCCCAAGCGATGCCGACTGATGTTGGTCATCGGGTCCTGAGATGCGGGATAATGGCTTGGAAGCAATGTGTTCGATGCCGGTGTCGCGTGGCCATGCCAGGACGCGCGTGCCCTCCAGGGCCGTCGGCTTTGGCGATGAGCTGGTTTCAGGAAGGGGAACGAGCATGGCGGCCATGAAGCCGCGGACGGGCGATGGCCCGCTCGAGGTGACCAAGGAGGGGCGGGGCATTGTCATGCGCGTTCCGCTCGAAGGCGGCGGTCGGCTCGTCGTCGAGCTGACCCCTGACGAGGCCGACGCGCTCGGTGACGCCCTCAAGAAGGTCGTCGGCTGACGCGGAAGCGACCCTTACCCTTTCAGTTGCCCCGGCATCGCACATGATGCCGGGGCAGCTCTTTTCCCGGCGGTACGTCCGTCCCGTACGGCATCGGAACTGGCATCGGCATCCGCATCGGACGAGGTCAGCGCTTTACGGCGCACAGCAGCCCATCGCCGACCGGCAGCAGCGACGGCACCAGTTCCTGGCTCTCGCGCACAGCGCGCAGCAGCTCCCGCAGCCGCAGGACCTCCGTGGGCTGCGGGCCCGAGTCGACCGTCCGGCCGTTGGCGAAGACACCCTCGAAGACCACCAGGCCACCCGGACGCAGCAGGCGCAACGATTCAGCGAGATAATCCAGGAACTCGAGCCGGTCGCCGTCGCAGAACACGAGGTCGTAGCCGGCGTCCGCGAGCCGGGGCAGGACGTCCAGGGCGCGGCCCGGGATGAAGCGGGCCCGGTTGCTGGCGAAGCCGCAGGCGCGGAAGGCCTGGCGGGCGAACTGCTGGTGCTCCGGCTCGGGGTCGACCGTGGTCAGCACCCCGTCCGGGCGCATGCCGTGCAGAAGATGGATCCCGGAGACACCGCAGCCTGTGCCGATCTCGGCGACCGCCTTCGCGTCCACGGTGGCGGCGAGCAACCGCAGCGCCGCGCCCGTGCCGGGCGAGACCGAGCGCAGCCCCGCCTCACGGGCCCGGTCACGGGCCCAGCGCAGCGTTTCGTCCTCGGCGACATAGGCGTCGGCGAACGCCCAGCTCGTCTGCCGGTTGCCGGTAATGACCCTCTCCTGTCCCCGTGGTTGCCTGGGCGTGACTGTATCCGTTGCCGACGGGAACCCGCAGATGGGACCGGGCGTTTAGAGGGGTGGGAAGCAGGGCGGGGGGACACAGTTGGATCACGATGACGAGCAGGGCAGCGAGCAAGTGCTGACGCAGGCGCACCAGCCGTATCAGCCCAGATCAAATTCTCGTAAAACCGCTTATCCGGAGCTAACGGGCGAGGTGGCTATGGTAGGGGCTCCACTGGACACCACCAGAGCTGACAGGGGAGGTGCGGCTGCGCCTGTAGACCGGGGCGGAGCGCTGCGGCGCTTTCTCGGGTCGGCAGGCAGGCCGAAATCCGTGAACGACACCGCTGACCACAGCCACGCCCATGGCTACGCCCAGACCGCGACCTTCTCCACCGACGCGGACGGGCAGGCGTGGACTCCGCCCACGTGGGAGGAGATCGTCAGCACGCACAGTGGCCGCGTCTACCGCCTGGCGTACCGCCTCACCGGCAACCAGCACGACGCCGAGGACCTCACGCAGGAGGTCTTCGTCCGCGTCTTCCGCTCCTTGTCGACGTACACGCCGGGGACCTTCGAGGGCTGGCTGCACCGCATCACGACCAACCTCTTCCTGGACATGGTCCGCCGCAAGCAGCGCATCCGCTTCGACGCCCTCGGTGAGGACGCGGCCGAGCGCCTGCCCAGCCGCGAGCCGTCGCCCCAGCAGGTCTTCAACGACGCCCACTTCGACGCGGACGTCCAGCAGGCCCTCGACACCCTGGCACCCGAGTTCCGCGCCGCGGTCGTCCTGTGCGACATCGAAGGACTGTCGTACGAGGAGATCGCCGCGACCCTCGGTGTCAAGCTCGGCACGGTCCGGTCCCGTATTCACCGCGGCCGCTCCCAGCTGCGCAAGGCTCTCGCGCACCGCTCGCCGGAGGCGCGCGCCGAGCGCCGCTCCTTCGTGGCCCGCGTGCCCGCACTGGGGGGAGGGGGCGCGACCGCGTGAGTGGATCACGGCCCCAACCTGCCAAGGGGCACCTGGCAGAGCAGCACCTGGGAGACCGTCTCTCCGCCCTGGTCGACGGAGAGTTGGGTCATGAGACGCGCGAGCGGGTCCTCGCCCACCTGGCCACCTGCGCCAAGTGCAAGGCGGAGGCCGACGAGCAGCGCCGACTGAAGAACGTCTTCGCGGAGGCGGCGCCGCCGCCCCCTTCCGAGAGCTTCCTGGCCCGCCTCCAAGGTCTCCCCGGGGGAGGTGACCTGGACGGCGGCGGCCCGCCGCTGGACGGAGGGGGCTTCGGAGCCCTCTCCGGACGGTCCGGTACCGCGGGGGTCTTCGGCATGAAGCGGGGCGACCGCTTCGAGTTCGGCTACGTCCCGTCGTCCCCGTCGCACGCCGGGGTGCTTCCCGCTCCGGACCGTGGCGGCTTCCGCATCCATCCCGTGGGCCGTCATGACGCCGACCGGTCGTCCTCCCGTGGGATGCGGTTCGCGTTCGTCGCGGCCGGGGCGGTGTCGCTGGCCGCGATCGCGCTGGGCGGCGTCACCACGAGCGTGCCGACCGACACGGACGCGCGCGGCGGCTCCGGCGGCAGCAATGTGACGCCGGCCCGCACCCAGGGCGCGGGTGCGGCGACGGCGCCGGAGAACCAGCGCCGGCGCGGGGTCGGTCCCCTGCTCGCGCAGGGCCAGGGCCAGACGGCGCTCGGTGACACCCCGGTGGCGCCGACGGAGGTGTCGGCACCGCTGCTCCCGGGAGCGGACGCCCGGACCGCCGCCGAGGACCTGCACACGCTCACGGCACCCGTGGTGGCCGGCGCGGCCGCCATGTCCCCGCTGATACGTCCGCTCAGCGCGGCCCCGCCGCTGGCGCTGACGTCGTGGTCCACGGCCCCCGAGATCACGACGACCCCCGGTCTGCTCTCCGCCCCCGTCTCCGACGCGACCTCGTCCTCCCCCACCGGCCACTGACCGGCCTCTGCGCGGCGGCCCGGGAACCTGGTTGAATCCAGGGATGGGCCGCGCTCCGGGGCCAGGACAGGGGTGACCGGGCGCGGCGTCGATGAGGTGCCGTGCCGCGGCCAGCTGTGGGGAGAGCATGAACGAGGGGAAGCCCACGAAGGCGAAATGGTGGAGCCGACCTCGCCCACAGGGGCCTCCGGTCCGGGGAGAGTCCGTTTCCACGACGCCGGAGGAGGTGCCCGAGGGGGCACAAGGGCAGACAGAGGCTTCTGAGGCTGTGCCGGGTGGGGCTGGGGCTGGTGCCCCGGTGGGCGTGGCGCCCGGGCGCGCCGGGGCATCGGCGGACGTGGTGCCGGGCGGGGCTGAGACTTCGGTGGAGGCGGAGCCGGGTCACGCTGGGACTCTGGCGGCAGTAGAGCCGGGCCACGCTGGAGCTTCGGTGGAAGTCGAGCCGGGGCGCGCAGGGGCTTCGGCTGAGGCGCTGCTGGGTCGTGCCGGGGCTGCCGATGTGGTGCCGCCGGGTGCTGGGACGGCGGGCGCCGGGGAGCGGAGCGTCGGTGGTGATACGGGCGGGGACTTCGAGTTGAGGCCGCCGCAGGGCGTGGGGGGTGAGAGGCCGGGGGACGGCTCCGGTGGCTCGGGTGAGGTGCGGATGGCGGACGAGTCGCGTGCCGGGGGTGGCGAGGGTGACTTTGAGCTCGCTCCCGAGGGCGGCGCCGGTCGTTCGGGCGAGATTCGGGCGGTGGTCGAGTCCAGCGTCGTGGGTGATACGGACACTGAGGGCGACTTCGAGCTGGAGCGGCCCGCTGCCGCGCCCTCGGCCGTTCCGCCGACGGGTACCGCCCCCGTGGCCGCCGCGGCCCCGGAGGAGCGCCCCAGGCCCCTGCACGACCCCGATCCCTACAGCACCCCGCCGTACGGCGAACCGGGCCCCTGGGCCCCCGCTCCGCCGGTCCAGCACCCAGCGGCCACGCCGGCGCAGGGCACGGCGATGCCGATGGCGCCTCCGACACACGGGACGCCCGGCCAGCCACCGGCTCACGCCCACGTGACGCCGGGCCAGGCTCAGACCTCGCCTCACGTGATGCCGGGTCTGGCATCGACCACGGCGCAGGGCACGCCGGCTCCGGCACCGGCCTCGACGCACGCCATGCCGAGTCCGGTACCCTCCTCGGGCCACGTGACGCCGGGCCAGGCTCAGACCTCGCCTCACGTGATGCCGGGTCTGGCATCGACCACGGCGCAGGGCACGCCAGCTCCGGCACCGGCCTCGACGCACGCCATGCCGAGTCCAGCACCCTCCTCGGGCCACGGAACGCCGGGCCAGGCACCCGCTGCCGCGCCCGGCATGCACGTCCCGACGCACGGGACGCCTGCCCCCACGGCCACCCCGGCGCAGGGCACCCCCATCCAGGGGGCCGCCCCCGCGAACGGCACGCCTGCCCAGGGAACTGCTCCCGCACAAGGCGCCCCCACCCCGGGAACCGCCCCTGCGCACGGCACCCCCATCCAGGGAGCCACTCCGGCGCACGGCACCCCCGCCCCCGACCCCCAGACCCCGCCACCGCCCCAGACCCACGGCGCCCCCGCCCCGCACCCCGCAACCCCGTCGCCCGCCTACGCCTACGCCGAAGCCGCCCCATCCCCCGCCCTCAACCCCTGGCAGAACTACGACCCCTGGGCCCCGATCCACACCGCCCCCCTCCAGCAGAACGGTGCCGCGGTCGCCAGCAAGGAGCAGCGGCGTAAGCGGGTCAGGAAGGGGCTGATCGTCGGGGCTCTGCTGCTCGCGCTCGCCTCCGGGGGCGTCGGCGGGGTCGTGGGGGCCTATCTCGAGCGCAACGGCGGGGTGGGGGACGTAGAGCTGCCGCAGGCCGGGAATGAGGACGTCGGGCGGGCGCCCGACAGTGTCGCAGGGATCGCCGCCAAGGCCCTGCCCAGTGTCGTCACCCTGCATGTCACCGGCTCCGAGGAGCAGGGCACCGGCACCGGGTTCGTGCTCGACGGTCTGGGGCACATCCTCACCAACAACCACGTCGTCGAACCCGCCGGTTCCGACGGCGAGATATCGGTGACGTTCCACAGCGGCGACACCGCCAAGGCCACCGTCGTCGGCCGGGACAGCGGCTACGACCTCGCCGTCGTCAAGGTCGGGAACGTCAGCGGGCTCACGCCCCTGCCCCTCGGCAACTCCGACAACGTCCAGGTCGGCGACCCCGTCGTCGCCATCGGCGCCCCCTTCGACCTGGAGGGCACCGTCACCTCCGGCATCATCAGCGCCAAGGAGCGGCCCATCACGGCCGGCGGCGAGAGGGGCGACGGGAGTGACGTGTCGTATGTGGATGCTCTGCAGACCGACGCTCCCATCAACCCCGGCAACTCCGGCGGACCCCTCCTCGACGCCAAGGCCCGTGTCATCGGCATCAACTCCGCCATCCGCTCCGCCGACAGCGGCTCCGACCTGGACAGCGGCCAGTCCGGCTCCATAGGGCTCGGCTTCGCCATCCCCGTCAACCAGGCCAAGCGCGTCGCCGAGGAACTGATCAACACCGGCAAGGCGACCCATCCGGTCATCGGCGTCACCCTCGACATGGACTACACCGGCGACGGCGCCCGCGTCGGGGCCAAGGGCAACGACGGCGGCCCCGCCGTCACCACGGGCGGCCCCGGCGACAAGGCCGGCATCAAGGCCGGCGACGTCATCACCGAGGTCGACGGCCAGCGCATCCACTCCGGCGAGGAACTCATCGTCAAGACCCGCGCCCACCGGCCCGGTGACCGGCTCGAACTGACCCTTGAGCGAGGTGGCAAGGAGGTCGAGATCTCGCTGGTCCTCGGCTCATCAAGCAATCGCTGAGACCCACAGGAACCTCACAGCACAAGCCCCCGCACCCGCTCCACAGAGGGCCTGACAAGGCAAACAACCCGGAAAACCGCACGCTCACCCACATTCGGAGGCCTCGGGACAGTACCGGTCGCAGGGGAACGCCGGGTACCGTGGACCCGGCCCGGACCACGGAAGACCGCACTGACCACCGAGGGCCGAGGACCGAGGACATCGCAAGGAGCTTCAGGTGTTCAATGACATAGGACCGCTCGAGGTGGTGACGCTCGTCGTCCTCGCCGTGCTCGTATTCGGTCCGGAAAAGCTCCCGAAGGTCATCCAGGACGTCACGCGGACGATCCGTAAGATCCGCGAGTTCTCGGAGAGCGCCAAGCAGGACATCCGGTCGGAACTGGGCCCGGAGTTCAAGGACTTCGACTTCGAGGACCTCAACCCCAAGACGTTCATCCGCAAGCAGCTGGACAACGACGACCTGGGGCTCAAGGAGATCCGCAACGGCTTCGACATGAAGAAGGAGATGGCCGAGGTCACGGACGCCGTCCATGGCCGTGACTCGGAATCGTCCTCCTCGTCGGCCGCGGCGTCATCGGCGTCGTCATCGTCATCGTCATCGTCGGGTTCCTCCGGCGGCACCGTCGACATGACGAAGGGCACCGTCGACATGACGAAGAAGCCCGAGAGCCCCCGCGAGGACCGCCCGCCCTTCGACGCGGACGCCACCTGATCCGGTACTCGGCGCGTCCCGCACGTGACGCGTTTCATACTCCGCCCGGGGCGCGTACGGCCTGAACCCGGCGCCCGCGCACCCCGTGCGCCGGGCGGTTTCCCTGCTGCTCGGGGCGGTGTGGCTATGCTGCCGAGTTGTTGTGCGGACCGTACTCAAACGAGTAACGCCGCCCGAAGGGGGGCGGGCCGGACCGGTCCGGCGAGAGCAAGGAGGCGTCCGGGCACATGGAGACGACGAGTAGGGCAGTCGCACAGGCGCCGGCCACGGAGGGCGAACAACAGGTCCCCTCCGCCCGGCGCACGGTCGACGGCTACCTGCTGGCGCCCTTCCCGTGGTACGGCCTCGATGAGGCCTTCACGGGGCCGCGCTGGCTGATGCAGGTCGGTACGGCGGCCGACGGGGCCGTCGAGCACGGTTCGATCGGGCACGGTGACGGGCCCTCCGTACGCCACGAAGGTACGGAGGACAAGGAGAAGTTCGCGGTGGCGGTGACCGTCGCGGCGAATCCGTCCCGGCGGAGCGCCGACGGTACGGGGCTGCTGGAGGCCACGTCGGTGTCCTCGGCGGCCTGGCTCGCCGGTGTGGGGCTGCTGTCCTTCACCTGGCCCGGGCAGATGGACCACTCCCTGCGGGACGACTGGCTGGACCAGCAGACGGAGACGGCGTGGGCCCTCGCGGACGACCTCGCCGGGCCGGCCTGGTCGACGCTGTCCCTTCCCGTGGACGGCGTGCCCACGCCCTTCCACTACCGGGAGTCCGAGTTCGGCTGGGTGCTGGCCGGGTCGACTCAGGAAGGGGTGCATGTGGGGGCGTACGGGAGAGGCATGAGCGCGTACGGTCTCGGCTTCGCCATGATCAAGGACATCTCCGCCTACGCGTAGGCGGTCGTACGACAGTACGGGAGAGGACGAGAAGGGGGCGCCGTCGGATCAGACGGCGCCCCCTCCTCGTACGGGACTCAGAACTTGTTGCGCGGCGTGATCCCCAGCGACATGCCCGACAGGCCCCGCTGGCGTCCGCCCAGCTTGCCCGCGATGGCCCGCAGCGCCGACCCCGCCGGTGAGTCCGGGTCGGTCAGGACCACCGGCTTGCCCTCGTCGCCGCCCTCGCGGAGGCGGACGTCGATGGGGATGTTGCCGAGGACCGGGACGTTGGCGCCGGTCGTGCGGGTGAGGCCGTCGGCGACCGACTGGCCGCCGCCCGTGCCGAAGACGTCGACCATCTCGCCGCAGTGCGGGCACGGGAGGCCGGACATGTTCTCCACCACGCCGACGATCTTCTGGTGCGTCTGGACCGCGATGGAGCCCGCCCGCTCGGCCACCTCGGCGGCCGCCTGCTGAGGCGTCGTCACGACCAGGATCTCGGCGTTCGGAACCAGCTGGGCGACCGAGATGGCGATGTCGCCCGTGCCGGGCGGGAGGTCCAGGAGCAGGACGTCCAGATCGCCCCAGTACACGTCCGCCAGGAACTGCTGGAGCGCGCGGTGGAGCATCGGGCCGCGCCAGACGACCGGGGCGTTGCCGGGCGTGAACATGCCGATGGAGATGACCTTCACGCCGTTCGCCGACGGCGGCATGATCATGTTCTCGACCTGGGTGGGACGCCCGTCGGCGCCCAGCATGCGCGGCACGCTGTGGCCGTAGATGTCGGCGTCCACGACACCGACCTTCAGGCCGTCCGCCGCCATCGCCGCCGCCAGGTTCACCGTCACCGACGACTTGCCGACGCCGCCCTTGCCGGACGCCACCGCGTACACGCGGGTGAGCGAGCCCGGTTTCGCGAACGGGACCTCGCGCTCGGCGGTGCCGCCGCGCAGGGCGTTCGCCAGCTCCTTGCGCTGCTCGTCGCTCATCACGTCGAGCGTGACGTCGACGCCGGTCACGCCGTCGACCCGGGAGACCGCCTCCGTCACACGCTGCGTGATCGTCTCGCGCATGGGGCAGCCGGAGACCGTCAGGTACACGGTGACCGCGACCGCTCCGTCCGCACCGATCTCCACCGACTTGACCATCCCCAGTTCGGTGATGGGGCGGTTGATCTCGGGGTCGTTCACCGTCGCCAGTGCTTCGCGCACCGCGTCTTCCGTAGCCATAAGGACGATGGTACGGCGCCGTACGGTGCCCCTGGAAAGCCCGTCACCGGTCGTCTACGTCACGCCCCGACGACCGTTCTGCCGGGAATACGACCCGGCCGTTGCCGTGCTCGTCCAGTTCCTTCATGACGTCCTGCAGTTCCGAGCGGATCCAGTCCCGGGTGGCGACCTCGCCGAGGCCGATGCGCAGGGCGGCGATCTCGCGGGTCAGGTACTCGGTGTCGGCGATCGACCGCTCGTTCTGCTTGCGGTCCTGTTCGAGGTTGACCCGGTCGCGGTCGTCCTGCCGGTTCTGTGCGAGGAGGATCAGCGGGGCGGCGTAGGAGGCCTGGAGCGAGAGCATCAGGGTCAGGAAGATGAAGGGGTAGTTGTCGAAGCGCAGGTCGCGCGGCGCGAAGATGTTCCACAGCAGCCACACGACGATGACGACCGTCATCCCGACGAGGAACCGCCCGGTGCCGATGAAGCGGGCGATCCGCTCCGACAGCCGTCCGAAGGCCTCCGGGTCGTATTCGGGCAGGATCCTGCGGCGGGGCGGGCGCGGCTGGTCGAGGCGGGGGATGCGGGTCCGAGTGGCGGCCGTGGCGCCGGACGCCACGCGCCCGCGGGTGCCGGTGGTCTCGCGCTCAGGTGCCATGGGCGGTCACCCCCTGGGCCCCTTCCTCCTCGTCCAGGTGGAACTCCGTCTCCCGCCAGTCCTCGGGCAGCATGTGGTCGAGGACGTCGTCCACGGTCACCGCGCCCAGCAGCGACCCCGACTCGTCGACGACGGGCGCCGCGACCATGTCGTACGCCGCGAAGAACCCGGCGACGACGGGCAGCGCAGCGTCCGGCGCCAGGGCCTGCAGGTCGTCGTCGACGAGCGAGCTGACCAGGGTGTACGGCGGGTCGCGCAGCAACCGCTGGAAGTGGACCGTGCCGAGGTACTTGCCGGTCGGGGTCTCGTCCGGCGGGCGGCAGACGTAGACCTGGGCTGCCAGGGCGGGGGAGAGGTCGGCGTTGCGGACGCGGGCGAGGGCGTCGGCGACCGTGGCGTCGGGGCGCAGGACGATCGGCTCCGTCGTCATCAGACCGCCCGCCGTGTGCTCCTCGTACGACATCAGGCGCCGCATGTCGGCCGCGTCGGCGGGCTCCATCAGGCTCAGCAGCCGTTCCTTGTCCTCCTCGGGCAGCTCGGCGAGCAGGTCGGCCGCGTCGTCCGGGTCCATGGCCTCCAGGACGTCGGCGGCCCGCTCCTCCTTCAGCTTGCCGAGGATCTCGATCTGGTCGTCCTCCGGGAGCTCTTCCAGTACGTCGGCCAGGCGGTCGTCGTCGAGGGCGGCGGCGACCTCGGCGCGCCGCTTGGGGGAGAGGTGGTGCAGGACGTTCGCCAGGTCGGCCGGGCGCAGTTGCTCGAAGGTGGCCAGCAGGCTCTCGGCGCCCTGCCCCTGCTCCTCCAGGGAGAAGCCGGTGACGCCGGACCACTCGACGGTCAGCGACTCGCCCTTGCTGCGCCGGAAGGCGCCGCCCTTCTTGCCCTTCCGGACGAACACCCGGTCGATCTCCCAGTCCCGGCGGGCCGGCAACTGCCGCACCGACAGGTCGAGTACGGTCACTTCCTCGCCGGTCTCGACGAGTGTGACCCGCCGGTCCAGCAGCTCGCCGAAGACCAGCCGCTCGGTGGGCCGCTGCTCGAAACGGCGGACGTTGAGCACGCCGGTGGTGATGACCTGACCGGACTCGATGCTGGTCACGCGGGTCATGGGCAGGAACATACGGCGCCGGGTGGCCAGTTCGACGACCAGGCCGAGCAGCCGGGGAGGTTTTCTCCCGACGCGCAGCATGACGACCAGATCGCGGACGCGCCCCACCTGGTCGCCGTTCGGATCGAAGGCGGCGACGCCGGAGAGGTGGGAGACGAAGATCCGGGGGGCGCCGGCTGGCATGGCTGCGCCTCCTTTGCGTACAGACCGTTCATGCAGATCGTTCGTGCGGCTACTGGTGTGCCGCTTATCCGAATTGCCCGCTCAGTGCGCTTCAGGCTAGCCCGTCCCGATCGGATCCGCCCTGGTGGGCGGTCCGGACGGACTGGCTCCGCCGGGCGGGTGCGGCACGGGTACTCTGCGGTACGCCGATCAGGACCCCGTCAGAAAGGCAGCCTCACCTGTGACTGCGATTCCCCAGGGCCGTACCCGCCGTCGGGCCGCGCTGGTGAGCGCGATGTGCGCGCTGGTCGTGACGGGAGCGGCGATGACGGGGTGCAGCGAGGACCCCGACGCGGGAACCAACGGGGTCGGCAAGCTGGCGGCCGACGAGATCCAGCGCAGGACGCGTACGGCCGCCGACGCCGCCACGGCGGTACGCCTCGCGGGGACCGTGGTGACCAGTGGGCGCACCTACAAACTCGACATGCGTCTGAAGGCCGACGGCGGCACCGGCTCGGTCACCTCGCAGGGGACGACGTTCGGGTTGCTGCGCATCGACGACGATCTGTATCTGAAGGCCGACGCGGGCTTCTGGACCCACGCGGACGGCGAGGGCGACGACGCCCGTTCCGACGCGGCGGCGGCCGGCAAGCTCGACGGCAAGTACGTGAAGGTGCCGCAGGGCGACCCCCAGTACAAGAAGTTCAGCGGCTTCACGGACAAGGACGTCCTCCTCGACGGTCTGCTCACGCTGCACGGCAAGCTGGCGACGGACGGCCACCATGAGCAGGCGGGCATCCGCACGATCCGCATCACCGGCGACTCGGGCGACGGCGGCACCCTGGACGTCTCCCTGGAGGGCAAGCCGTACCCCCTGCGCCTGACCCGCGCCGGCGACGCGGGCACCCTGACCTTCTCGGCCTGGGGGAAGGACTTCGCCCTGACGGAGCCGGGCAAGGGCGACACGGTGGACTACGGCAAGCAGCTGCCGACGTCGTAGCGGTCGCTACTTCCGCTTACGCCTCTTCATCAGCAGCCGCGGCAGCCCCGCGGGAATCGGCTGCCGTGTGGTCGCCGACGACGGCAGCGGCGCCTCGGCCAGACTCCCGGCAGGCAGCGACGCCATGGCCCCTGTCGGCTCCAGGCGGAGCACCCGGCACTCCCGGGCCCACCGTCCTGTCATCCGCTCGCCGTCGGGGGCGTTCAGCCGCTTGCCCTTGAGCTCGGCGACCGTCGCGTCCCACGCCTCGGTCTCCGGGGCCAGCTCCACGACCTTCGCCGTCCAGGAGACCAGCCGGCCGCCCTTGTCCTTGCTGCGGACCGTCACCTCGGCCGTGGCCCCGTCGGCCAGCCCCGGCAGCGGCTGCTCGCCGGGACCGTCGCCGACGACACACGCCGCACCCTCGTGCCACGCGTGCCACAGCGCCCGGGCCGGGACACCGGGACCCTGGACCCAGATGAGGCCGGACTTCTTCGTGGCCTCCTCGACGAGGGCCTGGTCGAGCAGCTCACTTGTCATGACGCCCAGCCTATCCAGGCGTACTCACAGCCAGCCGTTGCGCTTCAGCGTACGGTGGATGCCCAGACAGATCGCGCCCGTGATGACCATGATCACCGGGTAGCCGTACTTCCAGTGCGTCTCCGGCATGTAGTCGAAGTTCATGCCGTACACACCACACACCATCGTCGGCACGGCGATGATCGCGGCCCACGAGGTGATCTTCCGCATGTCCTCGTTCTGCGCGACGGACGCCTGCGCGAGGTTGGCCTGCAGGATCGAGTTGAGGAGCTCGTCGAAGCCGATGACCTGCTCCTGGACGCGGGCCAGGTGGTCGGCGACGTCCCGGAAGTACTTCTGGATGTCCGGGTCGATCAGCCGCATCGGCCGCTCGCTCAGCAGCTGCATGGGACGCAGCAGCGGCGACACCGCGCGCTTGAACTCCAGTACCTCGCGCTTGAGTTGGTAGATCCGCCCCGCGTCCGTGCCGCGCGGCGCCCCCTTGCGGCCCGGCGAGAAGACCTCCGTCTCCACCTCGTCGATGTCGTCCTGCACCGCGTCGGCGACCGCGATGTACCCGTCGACGACGTGGTCGGCGATCGCGTGCAGCACGGCCGAGGGGCCCTTGGCGAGCAGCTCGGGGTCGTCCTGCAGCCGGTGCCGCAGCGCCCGCAGCGAGCCCTGCCCGCCGTGCCGGACGGTGATGAAGAAGTCCCGGCCGGTGAAGCACATGACCTCGCCGGTCTCAACTACCTCGCTGTTGGGGGTGAGTTCGTCGTGCTCGACGTAGTGGATGGTCTTGAAGACGGTGAACAGGGAGTCGTCGTAGCGCTCGAGCTTGGGCCGCTGGTGGGCCTGCACCGCGTCCTCCACGGCCAGCGGGTGCAGCCCGAACTCGCTTGCGATACCAGAGAATTCGGCCCCGGTCGGCTCATGCAGCCCGATCCACACGAACCCTCCGTCGCGCCGCACCTGGCGCATCGCCTCGTGCGGGCTCAGCGACTGGTCCGTGCGGACCCGGGCGCCGTCGCGGTAGATGGCGCAGTCGACGACGGCGGACGGCGTACCGGGGTCGCGTGTCGTGTCGTAGGCGCCGGTGTCCATGCGCAGCCCCTTGCGCAGCGAGGGGCGGGACGGGCGGACCGCGGCGCGCAGGTCACGAATCATCGACATGGCAGGCTCCTTCGCGACGGGCAACGAATGGCCGCGTACGACGGGTGGAACTACCCGGAATGAGGACGTCCTGACTGCGGATGTTTGGCACGTCCACAAAGCGGGGAGCACCGCACCGTCGCGGTGGCGAGCTTCGCTGCTGATACAGCTACTGATTCAGATCAGACAGATCAGGCAAAACGAAACGAAGTGCTCTTCCGTGTAAAGACGTGAGCGTGAAAGGCAGCAGTCAGCCAGAGTCAGAACAGCTACATCAGAGGCCGGAAGAGCGAGTGGTACTGCACGGTCGACTTCGATCCATGACAGCCCCACCTCCTCCAGCCGGTCCCTCGTGAGGGACGGTCCATCCCCCGTAGGGGAGTTTCACGGCGTCGGGACTCGATCGCGACGCTTCTGCGTGCTGCCCCGAACCGCCGGGCAAGAGTATCAGCCGACCGAAGTGTCAAGGCGCTGCTTTGCCCGGTACTGACGAGTTCTATGCTCGCGACATGGCTGATGTTCTTCCTCTGGTCGAGGCCCGGTTGCGTTCCGCGCTGGGCGAACCGGACGCGCGCGCGGCGGTCACCTTCCTCGGTACGGACCGCGTCGAGGTGCTCCGCTTCCATGAGGACGACATCGTCCGCTACGCCACGCTCGGCATGTCCGCGCAGCCCATGAGCGACCCCGCCGCGGCGCTCGCCGACCCGGTCAAGGGCCCCCGCGCCGAGCTGGTCCTCTCCGTGCGCGCCGGCCTCGCCGACACCGGCAAGGTGCTGCGCCCGCTGGCCGTTCTGGCCGCATCCCCGCAGGTGGAGGGCGTGATCGTGGCCCCCGGCGCCTCCCTCGACGTAGGCGAACCCCTGTGGCCCGGGGCCCCGTTCACCTCGGTGCTGGTCGCCGAGCCGGGCGGCCTGATCGAGGATCTGGAACTGGACGAGCCTCTCGACCCCGTACGGTTCCTGCCCCTGCTCCCCATGACCGCGAACGAGGCCGCCTGGAAGCGCGTGCACGGCGCCCAGGCACTCCAGGAGCGCTGGCTGACGAGCGGGACGGACCTCCGGGATCCCGCCCGCAAGTCCGTCCCGCTGGAGTGAGCAACCTCACCAACCGGTGGCTGGAAACGGTCAGTTGGCGAACACGGTGACGCTGTCCTCGGTCGCGTGCCGAGTCTTGAGTTCCTCCGGCGTCCCCGAGCAGCGAGCCCAGAGCGGGCCGCAGGTGGTTGGCATATGCATGCAGTAAGTTAGCTCCGCTAATTAATGAAAGGCGCACTTGGTTTCCTCTGGTGAACCTGTTCCGTCCGGACGGGTGATCGTCCTTGACGTGGAGGAGCAGGGGTAGGACCGTGGGGCCCTATGAGGGGCGAACCCAGTTGCCCGAAGTGTGGTGGCCGGGTCAGGGCTCCCGGACTCTTCGCCGATTCGTGGCAGTGTGATGTGCACGGCACCGTGCATCCGGTGCAGCCCGTGATCCCGCCCAGCGTCGAGGCCCTCAGCGTGGTCGTGCACCGCACCCGGGTACCGGTGTGGATGCCGTGGCCGCTGCCGGTCGGCTGGCTGTTCACGGGCGTGGCCTCCGCGGGCGACGACCGCAGCGGCGGCCGCGCCACGGCCGTGGCCTGTTCCGGGCCGGGCCCGCTCGGCGGCATGGGCGAGCTGATCCTGGTCGCCGAGGAACTCGGCGTGGGCCTCGGCGCGCGGTACGCGGGCATCGACGGCCCGGACCCCGGGCCGTACCTGAACGTCGAGAAACCGCCCCAGGCCAAGGTCCTCGCCGCCGGCCGCCCGACCCCGCTGTGGCATGTCGCCGACGCCCCCGACGACCGTGCCGTGTTCGCGGGCGAGGCGCTCGGGCTGTGGGTGTGGGCGGTGGTGTGGCCCGAGCAGTCCGGGCTGCTGATGTACGACGAGCTGGTGCTGACCGATCTGCGGGATGCGGGGGCCGAGGTGGATCTGGTGCCGTGCGGGGCGTTGTCGCCGCGCTTGCTTGAGCCGTAGCGCCTTCGGGGGGTGAGTGTGCTGTTGGCGGGCGGCTGCGGGTGGTCGTGGGTTGATCGCGCCTACGCGGCGGAGCCGCGCATCGATACGGCTCCGCACCCCTGGGTGGATTGGTGTAGGGGGTGCTTGCCGCGTGTGGGTGTGACAGGCGAGCTTGAAAAATACGGTTATCCTTGAGCGTCCCCTTCCGCACCGTCACCGCCTGGAGTTCGCGTCGTGCGCATCGATCTGCACACCCACTCCACCGCTTCCGACGGTACGGACACCCCGGCCGAGCTGGTGCTGGGTGCCGCCGCGGCCGGTCTGGACGTCGTCGCGCTCACCGATCACGACACCACCCGCGGGCACGCCGAGGCGATCGCCGCGCTGCCGGCGGGGCTCACGCTTGTCACCGGGGCCGAGCTGTCCTGCCGTATCGACGGTGTCAGCATGCACATGCTGGCCTACCTCTTCGACCCCGAGGAGCCGAGCCTGCTCGCCGAGCGTGAGCTGGTGCGGGACGACCGGGTGCCGCGGGCGCGGGGCATGGTCGGCAAGCTCCAGGAGCTGGGCGTGCCGGTCACCTGGGAGCAGGTGGCGCGGATCGCGGGCGACGGTTCGGTCGGGCGCCCGCATGTCGCGACCGCGCTGGTCGAGCTGGGTGTCGTACCGACCGTGGGCGACGCCTTCACACAGGACTGGCTGGCCGACGGCGGGCGGGCCTTCGTGGAGAAGCACGAGACCGACCCCTTCGAGGCGATCCGGCTGATCAAGGGCGCGGGCGGGGTCGCGGTGTTCGCGCACCCGGCGGCCGCCAAGCGGGGCCGTACGGTGCCGGAGTCGGTGATCGCCGAGATGGCCGCGGCCGGGCTCGACGGCATCGAGGTCGACCACATGGACCACGACCCGGACACCCGGGCGCGGCTGCGCGGCCTGGCCAAGGAGCTCGGGCTGCTGACGACCGGGTCCAGCGACTACCACGGCAGCCGCAAGACGTGCGTGCTCGGCGAGTACACGACCGATCCCGAGGTGTACGGCGAGATCACGCGACGGGCGACGGGTGCGTTTCCCGTGCCGGGGGCCGGCGGGGTCTGAGGTCTCTCACCTTCACGTTCTCCCGCTTCACGTCCTCCCGCGTTTCACTCACCTCGCAAGGTCTCGTCACCCATGTTCGACCTCGCCGTCTTCGGCTCCCTCTTCCTGACCCTCTTCGTCATCATGGATCCCCCCGGGATCACCCCGATCTTCCTCGCGCTGACCTCCGGCCGGCCCGCCAAGGTGCAGAAGCGCATGGCCTTCCAGGCCGTGTGCGTCGCCGGTGGAGTGATCGCGATCTTCGGGCTCCTCGGCCACCAGATCCTCAACTACCTGCACGTCTCCGTGCCCGCGCTGATGATCGCGGGCGGGCTGCTGCTCCTGCTCATCGCCCTCGACCTGCTCACCGGCAAGACCGACGAGCCGAAGCAGACCAAGGACGTCAACGTCGCCCTCGTACCGCTGGGCATGCCGCTGCTGGCCGGGCCGGGTGCGATCGTGTCGGTCATCCTGGCGGTGCAGCGGGCCGACAGTGTGGCGACCCAGGTGTCGGTGTGGTCGGCGATCCTCGCGATCCACGTCGTGCTGTGGCTGGTGATGCGCTACTCGCTGCTGATCATCCGGGTCATCAAGGACGGCGGTGTGGTGCTGGTGACGCGGCTCGCGGGCATGATGCTGTCCGCGATCGCGGTGCAGCAGATCATCAACGGTGTCACTCAGGTGATCCAGGCGAGCTGAGGAACGTCCGCGGCACGGGCACGCACAGAGCCCCGCACGGCGTTCGTTGCCGTACGGGGCTCTGAAGTGTGTGTAAGGGACTCGCGGTTACGAGGCCGTGGTGTCGGCCGGGCGAATCCACAGGCGCTGTCCGATGGCGGCGGCCTGCTGAACGATCCGGTTGACGGAGGCGGCGTCCACGACGGTGGAGTCCACGGGGGTGCCGTCGACCTCGTCGAGTCGCATGATTTCGAAGCGCACGGGCTTCTCCCTTCGTCTGGTCATCCTCGCGAGGAGGATTGCTGGTACGTGTGAGTCAACGCGGTGCGTGTTACAAACATTCCCTACGCTAAAGAAATTTTTCGAACGGCTAACTACTGACCGGTAAGCGGTCGGCAAGGGATCGGCCGGGTCCGAAAGGAGACTGACCGGGACCGGTTGTGTTCGCAGCGTGACCGCCAGGACAATGGAGACGATGAACGACGACCTCGCGGCCCTCGCCGCCCGCATCGACCGCACCAACGAGCTGCTCCAGCGCATGCTCGCCGAGGTGGCGAAGACGCCCTCGACCCACGCGATCTTCGTCGACGCCGGCTATCTCTACGCGGCCGCGGGACGCCTGGTGGCCGGCATGGAGGACCGCCGGGCCTTCGACCTGGACGCCGAGGGCCTGATCGAGGCGCTCATCGACCGGGCCCGCACGATCTTCGCGGACAGCAGGCTGCTGCGGGTGTACTGGTACGACGGCGCCCGGCGCCGCATCCACACCGCCGAGCAGCAGTCGATCGCCGAACTCCCGGATGTGAAGGTCCGGTTGGGCAACCTGAACGCCAACAACCAGCAGAAGGGCGTCGACTCCCTGATCAGGACCGACCTGGAGTCACTGGCCCGGCACCGAGCCATCAGCGACGCGGCCCTGCTCGGCGGCGACGAGGACCTGGTGTCGGCGGTGGAGGCCGCACAGGGCTACGGCGCCCGCGTCCACCTGTGGGGCATCGAGGCACCCGAGGGCCGCAACCAGGCGGAGCCGCTGCTCTGGGAGGTCGACAGCCAGCGCACCTTCGACCTCGACTTCTTCAAGCCGTACGTGTCCCGGCGCGCGGCGGCCGCCTACGAGGCGACGGCGGCCCGCCCGACCCGCGAGGACGTCCGTTTCGTGGGCGCCCAGATCGCGGCGAAGTGGCTGGCGGCGCGGGGCCGCGAGTCGCTGCTGGAGCTGCTGCCCGGGCACCCGTATCTGCCGGGTTCGGTGGACCAGGACCTGCTGGTGGAGGCGGAGGGCCTGCTGCAGTACTCCCTGCGTGGCCAGGCGGACCTGCGCCGGGCGCTGCGGGACGGTTTCTGGGAACACCTGCAGGCGCAGTACTAGCCCCGGTCTTCGTGGTCGTCCTCCTCGTGGACGCTGTCCCAGAAGTCGGCGAGCGCATGGGCGGTCGGGAGCGGCTGGTCGGCGTTGGGTGAGTGCTCGGCGCCCGCGATGACCGTCCGGCGGGCACCGAGCCGTACGGCCATGTCGTCGAGGACGGGCAGCGGCCAGGTGTCGTCCTTGGCGCCCGACAGGACGTGGAACGGCACCGGGACGGCGGCGAGTTCGGCAACCCGGTCCGGTTCCGTGCACAACTGACGGCCCGTCGCGTGGAGTTGCGCCGGCTTGTGACCGAGCCAGCGGCGGCGGAGCTGCGCCATGTCGCCGATCCCGCGTGCGGGGCCGCCGACCTCCTCCGGCGGCCCCATGGCGAGGATGGCCTCCCACACCTCGGGCATGTCCATCACGCCGAGCGCGTCCCGGAGCAGCTTCACGCGCTGCTGCTGGGAGTCGGAGATCTGAGCCGGGCCCGACGCGACGAGGGTGAGCGACAGGAACGGGGAGTGGTCGATCAGTACGGCGGCCCGGGCGATCTGACCGCCGAGGGAGTGTCCGAGCAGGTGCAGCGGCGTGCCGACGACTGCCGCCTGCGCGAGCACGTCCCGCGCCAACTCGGCCTGTGCGTAGGCGGATTCGTCGCTTTCGGGACCGTCCGACTCGTACTGGCCGCGTCCGTCGACGGCGACGGTCCGGTAGCCACGGGCGGCGAGCGGCTCGTGGAGCAGGTTGAAGTCCTCCTTGCTGCCGGTGAATCCGGGCAGGAGGAGCGCTACGCCGCGCTGCTCGACGCCGGGGGCGGCCGGGGAGTCGACGGCTGCGAAGTCGCCGCGGGAGGTGTGGAGGGCGTACGCGCGGGTGTTGGGGGGTGGGGTGGTCACGGGGGGAGGGTATCGGGCGGGGTGGGGGCGCCGGGGGGAGGTGGTCTTGGGGAGAGGACTCCTTGCCGACCGGGGTGTCCACCTCTGAGTCCGGGAACGCCGACGGCCCGGTCCCGCGCGGGGCGGGACCGGGCCGTCGGACGGGGATCAGCTCTCCGCGGGCTCCGTGGCGACCGTGACCTTGCGGACCCGGCGACGGGGCGCCGCAGCCGGCTCGTCCGTGGCCTGGGCCGGGATCTCGGCGGTCTCGGTGGTGGCCGCGGTCTTGCGGGTGCGGCGGACCTTGGGCTTGGCCTCCGTGCCCTCGGCGGTGTCGACGGCGGCCGTGGCCGCAGCCTTCCGGGTGCGTCGCGGCTTGGCCTCGGTCGCTTCCGGCTCCACGACGGTCGCGGCCGCCTTACGGGTACGGCGGGGCTTGGCCTCCGTGCCTTCGGCAGCGTCGACCGCGGCCTCGGCCTTGGCAGCGGCGACCTTGCGGGTGCGGCGCGGCTTGGCTTCGGTCGCTTCGGGCGTCTCCGCGGTCTCGGTGGTGGCCGCGGTCTTGCGGGTGCGGCGGACCTTGGGCTTTGCCTCCGTGCCCTCGGCCGTGTCGACGGCGGTCTCGGCGGCGGCTGCCGCCTTACGCGTCCGGCGCGGCTTGGGCTCGGCCACCGTCTCCGGCTCCTGGACCGTCTGCGCCGGGATCTCGGCGGTCGTGGCCTCGGCCTTGGCTGCGGCGGTCTTACGGGTGCGGCGCGGCTTGGTTTCCGTCGCTTCGGGCGTCTCCGCGGTCTCGGTGGTGGCCGCGGTCTTGCGGGTGCGGCGGACCTTGGGCTTTGCCTCCGTGCCTTCCGCCGTGTCGACGGCGGTCTCGGCGGCGGCTGCCGTCTTGCGGGTACGGCGGCGCGGGGTGGCCTCCGTCTCCGCCGGTGCTTCCGGGGCGACCGTGTCGACCGTCGCCTCCGCGGGGGCTGTTGCCTTGCGGGTACGGCGGCGCGGGGTGGCCTCCGTCTCCGCCGGCGCGACCGTGTCGACTGTCGCCTCGGCGGCCGTCGCCTTGCGGGTACGGCGGCGAGGCTTGGCGGCGGGAGCCTCGGGCTCCGTGACCTCCACGGCCTGCACGGTCTCCACGGCCTTCGCCACGTCCTCGGACGACTTCAGCGCCTCCGAGACCTGGACGGCCTCGGGCGCTGCCGCCTCCGCCGACTTGTGTGTCCGGCGGCGGCGCGGCTTGGCCGGTGCCTCGGGGGCGTCCGGCGTGGCCGTACCTTCCGCGGTCGCCACGGCGGCCTCCGCGGCCTCGGGAGTCACGGAGACGGTCGCCGTGGCCGGCGTCGACTCCGCTGCCCCGCCGCGGGTGCGGCGACGGCGGCGCGGGGTGCGGGAAGCGGTCACGTCCTCGGCCGTGGCGCTGTCCGCCGGTACGGCCGTACCGGCGGCGGGTGCCTGGGCCTCGTCCGCCAGTGCCCCGCCACGCGTACGACGGCGGCGACGCGGCGTACGGGCGGAACGCTCGCGGTCGGCGGCGGGGGACTCGTCCCGACCGCCACGGCCGCCACGGCCGCCCCGGCCACCGCGACCGCGTGCACCGCGGCCGCCGGTCTCGCCGAGGTCCTCAAGCTCCTCCGCCCCGAGCCCGGCGCGCGTGCGCTCCGAGCGCGGCAGGACACCCTTGGTGCCGACGGGGATGTTCAGTTCCTCGAAGAGGTGCGGGGACGTGGAGTACGTCTCCGGCGGGTCGTTGAACTTCAGGTCCAGCGCCTTGTTGATCAGCTGCCAGCGCGGGATGTCGTCCCAGTCGACGAGCGTGATCGCGATGCCCTTCGCACCCGCGCGGCCCGTACGGCCGATGCGGTGCAGGTACGTCTTCTCCTCTTCGGGAGACTGGTAGTTGATGACGTGGGTCACGCCCTCGACGTCGATACCGCGGGCGGCGACGTCGGTGCAGACGAGGACGTCCACCTTGCCGTTGCGGAAGGCGCGCAGCGCCTGCTCGCGGGCGCCCTGACCGAGGTCGCCGTGGACCGCGCCGGCGGCGAAGCCGCGCTGCTGGAGCTGGTCGGCGAGGTCGGCCGCGGTGCGCTTCGTACGGCAGAAGACCATGGCCAGTCCCCGGCCGTCGGCCTGCAGTATGCGCGCGACCATCTCGGGCTTGTCCATGTTGTGCGCGCGGTAGACGAACTGCGCGGTGTTCGCGACCGTCGCGCCCTCGTCGTCCGGCGCCGTGGCGCGGATGTGCGTGGGCTGCGACATGTAGCGGCGCGCGAGGCCGATGACGGCGCCCGGCATGGTCGCCGAGAACAGCATCGTCTGGCGGCGGGCCGGCAGCATGTTGATGATCTTCTCGACGTCGGGCAGGAAGCCCAGGTCGAGCATCTCGTCGGCCTCGTCGAGGACGAGCGCCTTGATGTGCTTGAGGTCGAGCTTCTTCTGGCCCGCGAGGTCCAGCAGCCGGCCCGGGGTGCCGACGATCACGTCGACGCCCTTCTTGAGGGCCTCGACCTGGGGCTCGTAGGCGCGGCCGCCGTAGATGGCGAGAACGCGGACGTTGCGCACCTTGCCCGCGGTCAGCAGGTCGTTGGTGACCTGCGTGCACAGCTCGCGCGTGGGGACCACGACGAGTGCCTGCGGGGCGTCGGTGAGGGCCTCGGGCTGGGCGCGCCCGGCCTCCACGTCGGCGGGGACGGTGACGCGCTCAAGCAGCGGAAGGCCGAAGCCCAGCGTCTTGCCGGTGCCGGTCTTGGCCTGGCCGATGACGTCGGTGCCCGACAGGGCAACGGGGAGCGTCATCTCCTGGATGGGGAAGGGATTGATGATGCCGACGGCTTCGAGGGCCTCGGCGGTCTCGGGAAGGATCCCGAGCTCTCGGAAAGTGGTAGTCAGGGTGCTGCCTCTTCTGTGTGCGCGGTGCGAGGCGAGCGCGGGGGTCGTAGACGGACCGTGCCGGGGGACGTCGGCTGCCTTACGGTCTGGCCGTAGGGCACGGGACCTCTGCCGACGCTCTAGCGCTCGTACCGCTGAGGGGTTCCCTCCGGTCGTCGTACGCATAGTGCCGTACGGCCAGGGAGGGCTGTCGGGTCGGAGCCGATCGGGCCACCGACCGGGCATCCTCATAACGTGCGGCCCGTCGAGTACGTCAGAGTACTCAGCGGGCGCATTACCACCATACCCCGGAAACTCGCACATGCGATGGCCGATTTGGTCACGTAGTCGTTGTCACACTGATTGACCAGGGACTTCCGCCTTGCGATGAGCGGGCTATTGTGCGCTTCATGACGACGCCTGACAACACCTCTGACGCCTCTGCCGACCACACCGGAGTCGCAGCCCAGGACTGGGCTCAGGCCTCCGCCGATCCGCAGTACCGGGCCGCGCTCGTCGACCTGCTCGGCGCGCTCGCGTACGGGGAGTTGGCGGCGTTCGAGCGCCTCGCGGAGGACGCCAAGCTGGCGCCGACGCTGGCGGACAAGGCGGAGCTGGCCAAGATGGCGTCGGCGGAGTTCCACCACTTCGAGCAGCTCAGGGACCGGCTCACGGAGATCGGCGCCGAGCCGACGCAGGCCATGGAGCCGTTCGTCGCCGCGCTGGACGGCTTCCACAAGCAGACGGCGCCGTCGGACTGGCTGGAAGGGCTCGTCAAGGCGTACGTCGGCGACTCGATCGCCAGCGACTTCTACCGCGAGGTCGCCGCCCGCCTCGACTCGGACACCCGCGCCCTGGTGCTGGCCGTCCTCGACGACACCGGGCACGCGTCCTTCGCCGTGGAGAAGGTCCGGGCCGCCATCGACGCTGACCCGCGCGTCGGCGGCCGCCTCGCCCTGTGGGCCCGCCGTCTGATGGGCGAGGCCCTGTCCCAGTCCCAGCGCGTGGTCGCCGACCGGGACGCCCTGTCGACGATGCTCGTGGGTGGCGTCGCGGACGGCTTCGACCTCGCGGAGGTCGGCAAGATGTTCTCCCGCATCACGGAGGCCCACACGAAGCGGATGGCTGCGCTGGGCCTGGCGGCGTAAGGGCCCCGCGATTGTCGCGGTACTCCAGCTCGCTCGGTGGGCCGTTCGTTCGGTGAGCGGCCCGCTGCCCCGTCAACGGTCGCTGTTCCGGCGGCCGTTCGGCTGTCTGCACCTCAACCGGCAGCCGTCGGCCGCTGCTCGTCCCACCAGCCACCCGTCACTCACCCGGCGGCCGGCGTCGGAGCCTCAGGCGGTCGCCGAGCGGCGGCCCAGTCTTCCCGCGGGGCGTACCAACAGGGAGAGTGAGGCGGCGGAGACGGCCGCGGCGCCGGCGAGGATCAGCAGGAGGTTGCCGAAGTCCAGCGCGGTGTGGGTGAGGAAGGCCCCGAACAGGGCTCCCGCGACACCCGTCGGCAGGACCAGGGAGCGGGCGGGCAGGCGGTGCGGCAGACGGCGGGCCGCCGCCCACGCCAGGGCCAGGCCGAGGATCGCGGAGCTGAACGCTTCCAAGAGCATGTTGGGGTCCCTCCCACATGACCGACCTGCTCAGAACGGTCGTAGCCCGTCATACCCCTGACCTGCGGAATGCAACCCTCCTTTGTGATCGAACTGTGCTCCATCTGTGGAGAACGGCCGGGGAACGCGAGAAGGCGAAAAAAGGGAGGGGCCCGGCGACCGATGTCGCCGGGCCCCTCCCTGCACGTCTGCCTACAGCGCGCCGAAGCCCACCTTGCGCGGAGCCGGCTCACCGAGCTCGACGTACGCGAGACGGTCGGCCGGGACCAGCACCTTGCGGCCGTGCTCGTCCACGAGGCTCAGCAGCTGCGTCTTTCCGGCCAGCGCCTCGGCCACGGCCTTCTCGACCTCCTCGGCGCTCTGACCGCTCTCCAGAACGATCTCGCGGGGCGCGTGCTGCACGCCGATCTTGACCTCCACGGCTATGTCCCTCCGACGGTCAGTGAAGTGCGCGACCTTCCGCGCCGTACCCAGCACACATTAGCCCGGTGAGGGGACGTACACGTTCCGCGCGAGAACGCCAGGAGCGAACAGCGCGCGGGAACAAACGGTCGGTCAGTGCTGATCCGTGCCGTGCAGCGGGAAGCCCGCGATGCCCCGCCATGCCAGGGAGGTCAGCAGCTGCACCGCCTGGTCGCGCGGCACGCTGCGGTCGCTGTGCAGCCAGGAACGAGCCACGACCTGCGCGAGCCCGCCGAGTCCGGACGCCAGCAGCATGGACTCGGCCCGTGACAGGCCGGTGTCCTCGGCGATGACGTCGCAGATCGCCTCCGAGCACTCGTTCGTGACCTTGTCGACGCGCTCGCGCACGGCGGGCTCGTTCGTCAGGTCCGACTCGAAGACCAGACGGAAGGCGCCGCCGTCGTCCTCGACGTACGCGAAGTACGCGTCCATCGTCGCCCGTACACGCTGCTTGTTGTCGGTCGTCGACGCCAGTGCGTTCCGTACGGACTGGATCAGGGACTCGCAGTGCTGGTCCAGCAGCGCGAGGTAAAGGTCGAGCTTGCCCGGAAAGTGCTGGTACAGCACCGGCTTGCTGACCCCGGCACGCTCGGCGATGTCGTCCATCGCGGCCGCGTGGTAACCCTGCGCCACGAAGACTTCCTGGGCGGCGCCCAGCAGCTGGTTCCGTCGGGCACGGCGCGGCAGGCGCGTGCCTCGCGGGCGTGCCGCCTCTGTCTGCTCGATGGCTGTCACGCCGCCTCCCAAAGTCGTCCACATGCGGTGTGCGCCGCGCCGCCATCGTACTTTTCGGTAACCCCTGTGTGCGCGCTGCGAGCGCAGAATTTCACGGACCGGACGGTGATAAAAGCCGCACAGAGGGTTTCAAAAAGGTGCAGGTCGGGCATTATCCTGCCTCGCTCCAGCTCAGTGGCCCCCCTTGTCACACTTCACCGGCAGTCGCACTTCACCGGTAGTCGTCCTCGTCGATGGAGACCACGCGGGACTGTTCGATGAGGTCGGCCTCGTTGGCGCGGTCGGGTTCGACGCCGGTCAGGTCGTCGTCGCGGTCCGGCCTGACGTCCGCGTGCTGCTCGGCCGCGTCGGCGGGCGGGGCCTCGACGTCGAACTCCTGGTCTTCCTGGCTGTTCTCGTCCTCGAAGGTCTCGGGGTCGCTGGGGTCGACGGTCATGGCGGGCTCCCTTCCTAGTACGTCCCTGAACGAAGCAGGGGGCCACATACGGGTGCCCTGCGTACGAGCCTAGGAGACACCCGATCCGGACGCCATGCGATCCGCCTGCCGTCCGGGACGACGAACATTTTGTGACGGCGAACACATGAACCACTGCGTGATCGTCTCGTAACATTGCCGCATGTCTTCGACCGAGCTGCCGTCCGCGCCTGCCGCAAATGTGCTCCCGAAGGTGGCGACCGTCCGGGTCGCAGAGGGCGAGCGGCTCAGGTCGGTCGGGCTGCCGGGGATCACGCTGTCGGTGCGGTCGAGGCCGTCGGCGCGCGAGGGCCTGCCGCCCGCGCTCTATGTCCATGGCCTGGGCGGTTCGTCGCAGAACTGGTCGTCGCTGATGCCGTTGCTGGAGGACGTCGCCGACTGCGAGGCCGTCGACCTGCCGGGCTTCGGCAACTCCCCGCCACCGGACGACGGCGACTACTCCGTCACGGCACACGCGCGTGCGGTGATCCGATACCTCGACGCGTCCGGCCGTGGACCCGTGCATCTTTTCGGCAACTCACTCGGTGGCGCGGTCACCACGCGCGTCTCCGCCGTACGGCCCGACCTCGTCCGTACGCTCACCCTCGTGTCGCCCGCACTGCCCGAACTCCGCGTCCAGCGCACCGCCGTGCCCACGGGGCTGCTGGCGGTGCCCGGCGTGACCGCGCTCTTCACCAAACTGACCAGGGAGTGGACGGTGGAGCAGCGGGTCCGCGGGGTCTTGGCCCTGTGTTACGGCGATCCCGGGCGGGTGACGCCGGAAGGGTTCCGCAACGCCGTGGAGGAGATGGAACGGCGGCTGCAACTGCCGTACTTCTGGGACGCGATGACACGTTCCGCGCGCGGGATCGTCAACGCGTACACACTGGGCGGCCAGCACGCGCTGTGGCGCCAGGCCGAGCGGGTCCTCGCACCGACGCTCCTCGTCTACGGCGGCCGCGACCAGCTCGTCGGCTACCGCATGGCCCAGCGGGCGGCCCGCGCCTTCCGCGACTCCCGGCTGCTCAGCCTGCCGGAGGCCGGACACGTGGCGATGATGGAGTATCCGGATACGGTGGCGCGGGCGTTCCGTGAACTCCTCGCGGACCTCGGCGAGTTGCCGACCGGTGCCAAGACGGCCATGGTTGATGGTGGAGCTGTGACCGAGAACGTGACCGAGAACGCGGGGAGCTGAGGCGCGACGTGGGACGCCATAGCCGCCGCGGGCCCGCCCCCAAGGGCGACGCCCCCGACACAACTGCACAGCGGGGTGCACGGATCCCGCAGGGGCCGCCGCCGGAGACGGGGGCGGATCCGCGGGGTCGGCCAGTGCCGGGTGGGCGCCGGGTTCCGGGGCCGCCTGCGGGGCAGCAGGGGGTGCCTGGGGGTGGGACGCCCGCGTACGGCGCTCCGCGGTTTCCCGAGGGCACGCCCGCGCATGGGGTTCCGCGGTTTCCCGACGGCACCCCCGCCCATGGCATCCCCCGCCTCCCCGACGGCACCCCCGCCCGCGGCACCCCGCGGGTCCGCGGCGGGCACCCCGAGCAGCGTGAACCCGGTGGTGGCTGGGGCGAGTTGAGAGGGCAGGCGGGGAGTGCGTACGGCGCCCCGGTGAGGGCCGACGCTCCAGTACCGCGGCAGCGGCACGCGCCCCCGTACGGGCCCCGGCAGGACTACGTCGACGCCTTCGACGGCGAGGACGTGGACCTCTTCGCGCCCCGTACGGCGACCTCCGCGCATGCCGCCGACCCGTACGCCGCCGTCACCGACTGGGACCCCCGGACCGGGACCGGCATCGAGAACGACGTCGTCGACGACGACGCCCCGCCGACCGGCGAACCCGCGGTGGCCAAGGGCTCCAAGGGGCGGACCTTCACCGGCATCGCGGCCGCCGCCGTCACCACCGTGCTGGCCGTCGTCGTGGGCGGGCAGGTCGCGGACGGGCGCGACGAAGCCGACGTACAGTCGCAGTCCGCCACCGACCAGGCCCGGGACACCCCCGACTCCGCCTCACGCGCGGACGGGCGGCCGACGCCGTCCGACGCGCCGAGCGCCGCGGCGCCACCGACGTACGAGCAGCAGATGGGTCGGACGTACGCGCTCAGCCCCACCCTCGCGGGGTCGGGCAAGTTCGACGCCGTCCAGGGCATCGACCGGGCGCCCGGCGCGGGCCGGAAGTTCACCTACCGGGTGGACGTGGAGCAGGGCCTCGGGCTCGACGCTGAACTCTTCGCGCAGGCCGTCCAGAAGACGCTCAACGACGACCGGAGCTGGTCCCACAACGGCGCCCGTACCTTCGAGCGCATCCACTCCGGCAAGCCCGACTTCGTGATCACCCTCGCCAGCCCCGGCACCACCGCCGACTGGTGCGCCAAGTCCGGCCTCGACACCACCGTGGACAACGTGTCGTGCGACTCCGCCGCCACCGAGCGCGTGATGATCAACGCGTACCGGTGGGCACAGGGATCGAAGACCTACGGCGACCAGATCCACGCCTACCGGCAGATGCTGATCAACCACGAGATCGGCCACCGGCTCGGCTACGGCCACGTGACCTGCGACAAGAACGGCGAACTCGCCCCGGTCATGCAGCAGCAGACCAAGTTCCTGAACCACGGCGGCATCCAGTGCCGGGCCAACCCCTGGCCGTACCCCGGGAGTTGACGGGCACGCTGGCCTGGGCCGCTCGGGCGTGACGATCCGTGCGCACTTGATCTCTTAGCGAGACGGAACGCGACCTGCGCGGGAAAGTTACGACGGTTCACCCCTTTTGGTGGCGCGATGGACAACCGTCCGTCGCGGCACCGCCTTGTCCGCATACGTTCGTCCCGCTGTGAGCCGCCGGGTCAACGGCGGCTCCCCTTACGGGAGATCGGGGGTGTCCTCGTGCGGATCGGACTGCTTACGGAGGGTGGCTATCCGTATGTGAGCGGTGATGTCAGGGTCTGGTGCGACCGGGTTGTGCGCGGGCTTGGGCAGCACGAGTTCGACATCTACGCGCTCAGCCGCAGCGAGAGCCAGGAGGACGAGGGCTGGGTTCCGCTGCCGCCGCAGGTCAGCCGGGTGCGCACGGCGCCCCTGTGGGCGGCCGAGGACGACGGGGTGGCGTACGGGCGCCGTGCGCGCCGACGGTTCGCGGAGTGCTACGGCGAGTTGGCGGCCGCGCTGTGCGCCGGGGCTGCCGGAGGCCTCTCCGGTTCGTCGGAGGCTTCGGCCCTTGAGGCGGACCGTTTCGGCAACGCGCTGTACGGGCTCGCCGAACTCGCCCGCGACGAGGGCGGCCTGGTGGGGGCGCTCCGCTCCGAGGCCGCCGTGCGTGCCCTGGAACGCGCTTGTCGCGCGCCGGGCGCCCTGCGGACGGCGCGTGCGGCGCGCGTGCCCGACCTGCTCGCCGTCGCCGCGCATGTGGAACGTGCCCTGCGCCCGCTCTCGCTCGACTGGTACGAGGACGACGGCCTCGGCTCGGTCGACCTGTGCCATGCCGCCTCCGGCGGACCGGCGGCCCTGCCCGGCCTGCTCGCCCGCCACTTCTCCGGCGTACCGCTGCTGGTGACCGAGTACGGCGTGCGGCTCCGTACGCACTACCTGGCCGCCACGGAGTCCTCGCCCGCCGTACGGTCCCTGCTCGCCGCCTTCCACGGCCGGCTCGCCGCCGAGATCTACGACCGGGCCGCGGTCGTCACGCCCGGCAACGCGCACGCCCGCCGCTGGCAGGAGCGCTGCGGCGCCGACCGCGCGAAGCTCCGTACGGTCTACCCCGGCATGGACGCCTCCCGCTTCGCGGAGGCGGGGGAGTCGCCGGAGTGCGCGGACCCGGACTCCCTCGTCTGGGTCGGCCGGATCGAACCCGCCAAGGACCTGGTGTCCCTCCTGCACGCCTTTGCCGAGGTCCGCAAGGAGGAGCCGAAGACGCGCCTGCGGATCGTCGGCGCCCCTTCCGGCGCGGAGGGCGAGGCCTATCTCGGCCACTGCAAGGTGCTGGCCGCGCAGCTCTTCCCCGACGAGGCGGACGGTCCGCACACCGTCGGCGACAATCCGGTCTCCTTCGAGGAGATCGGCGGCCCGGAGGTTCCGACCCTCCCGGACGCGTACGCCTCCGGCGCCGTGACCGTGCTGTCCAGCGTCGTCGAGGGCTTCCCGATCAGCCTGGTCGAAGCGATGTTCTGCGGGCGTGCGACGGTCTCCACGGACGTCGGCGCGGTGGTGGAGGTCATCGGCGGCACCGGTCTCGTCGTACCGCCGCGCAATCCGCGGGCGCTCGCCGAAGCGTGCGTGGCGCTGCTGCGCGACCCCGAGCGCCGTGCGCGCCTGGGCGCCGCCGCACGCGCGCGTGCGGTCGAGCTGTTCACCGTCGAGCAGAACATCGCGGCATTTCACGACATCTACCTGGAGATCGTCTCGCGCACTCCGGTCCGCCGTGTCGTCCTCGACGAGACGGGCGAGCCCCTGCCCTTCGCGGTGCCCGCGGAGGCCCATGTCCCCGGCCGCTGGACCGAACGGACATCCGCCGTCGTGGCCCGCGGCGGCCCCAGCTGGGCGGCGGGAGCACCCGTACGCGCGACCACACCGGTACCGGCGACGGAGGGCGCACGATGAGCGGCCTGGGCGAACTGGACCGCCCCGGCAGGCCGGCCAGCCCCGGCGCGTGGGACGAGCGGTCGGGGGAGTGGCTGGAGGCGAACGGCCGCGGGGGCGCCGACGCGGACGGCGGGGCGGAGCGGGACGGTCGGGACGGTGAGGCGTCCGGGGGCCCGGGGAATGCCCACGCCGGCGACCGTGCACGCGGCGCCGCAACGGTCGGCGACGCGTGGGACGGTGCTGTTGGAGAGCGTGCGTGTGGCGCTGACGGCGCGGAGAGCAACGCTGATGCGCGCGGTGCCGCAGCGGCTGGCGATGCGTGGGACGGTGACGCCGACGCCCTGGCGCGCGGCGCTGTCGCGGCCGGTGATGCGTGGGGCGTTGGCGTCGGAGAGCGCGCGTGTGGCGCTGCCGGCGCGGAGAGCAACGTCGATGCGTGTGACGTCGAAGGTGCGGAGCCCGACGCCGATGCGTGCGACGCCGGAGGCGTGGAGGGCACCGCCGACGCGCGTGGCGCCGTATCGACCACCGACGCGGGAGGCGACGCCGGCACCGACGTGCGACGCGATGCCTGCTCCGGTACGCGAGGCGATGACATCGCCCTCGGCGCGCGGCCCGGTGAGCAGCGCCCCGCCGGTATCCGCTCCGCCGAAACGCCCCCCACCCGTCGGCAGACCCCCACTCGCCGTACCGCCGCCGACCCGGTGAAGGCGCTGATGCACCGGCACCGCGAGCTGTGCGAACGGGCCGTGGACCCCTTGGAGATCGCGGCGGGTCTGGAGGCTCACGGCGTCACCGAACGGACCGCGGCGCGCTTCCGGCACCGGGACGTCTTCTCCCTCGCGGAGGAGATGTACGCACGCGTGCCCCGCGACGGAGAGACCCCGCCGAGCGCCACGGCCCTCGCGGCCCCGCGCGCACGGGCCGACTGGGCCCTCCTCGTCCTCCTCCCCGGCGCGCTCTGCGTGGCGGCCCTCACCGCCCTGCACCTCACCCAGGGACAGTCCCGCCTGATCGCGGCCGCCGTGGGCGTCCTCGCCGTGGCCCTCGCCCTGCGCGCGGCCCTGTCCCGCGGCCCGCTGACCGCCCCGGACCACGCCCGCCCGACCGGCACCTGGACATGCTGGCTCGTCGCCTACGCCCTCCTCGGCGACGGTCTGCTCCGCGCGGCCCTCGCCGGAGGCCCCGACGCCCTGCCCACGGGCGCCGCGGACGGCCCCTGGCCCCTCACCGCGGCCCCGGTCCTGGCCCTCACCCTGGCCTGCGCGCCCGCGGCCTGGTGTGCCCACCTCTTCGCCGCGGGCGCCCGCCGCAAACTGGCGTCCAGCCGAGGGCTGGAGGACTTCGCCGGCGCCGTACAGCCGCTGCTGTTCGGCACGTTCGCCCTGTTCCTGTGTGCTCTGACGGCCCTGCTGACCCTCTCCGCCACGACCCTCGACGAGCCCGCCGCCGTCGCCCCGGCCCTCACCCTCGGCGCCCTCCTGTTCCTCGCCCGGCTCCTCACCGCCCACGGCTTCACCCACGCGCCCGTGGTCGTCCTCACCGCCGCGGCCGTCGCCGAGGCGGCCGCCCTGGCCACGGTCTTCGCGGGCCGCCTCCCCGGCTGCGACTTCCTGGCCGTGCCCGTCGAGACCCTCGCCACCGTCTTCGGGCCGGGCGGCGTCCCGGCGCTCGCCTGCGGCATCGGGGCCTTGACCCTGCTGATCCACGCGACCCGCACCCTCACCCGGGCCTCGGCCCACGCAACGGCGTACCAGCCATGGTGACGCGCCGGCGGTCCCGCCCCCCAACGACACCGCAGGCGAACGCGCACCCCCTCCCAACCCGCTGAAGATCCCCTCCGAAGGAGAACCCCAGATGATCACCTCCCGACCCGAACCCTCGGCTCCGGGAGCCGCCCGATGAGAGTCCTGCTGATCGGAGCCAATGGCTACCTCGGCCGCTTCGTCGCCGACCGACTGCTCGCAGACCCCGCCGTCCAGCTCACCGCTCTCGGCCGCGGCGACGACGCCGATGTCCGCTTCGACCTCGCGTCCGGCAGCCCCGGCGCCCTCACCCGCTTCCTCGACGCGGTCCACCCCGGCGTCGTCGTCAACTGCGCCGGCGCCACCCGTGGCGGCGCCCGCGAACTCACCCGGCACAACACCGTCGCCGTCGCCACCGTCTGCGAGGCCCTGCGCCGCAGCGGCTGCGGCGCCCGCCTGGTGCAGATCGGCTGCGGCGCGGAGTACGGCCCCAGCCAGCCCGGCTCCTCCACGGCCGAGGACGCCGTCCCGCGCCCCGGCGGCCCGTACGGCGTCAGCAAACTCGCCGCCACGGAACTGGTCCTGGGCTCCGGCCTGGACGCCGTCGTGCTCCGCGTCTTCTCACCCGCCGGACCCGGTACCCCGGCCGGCTCCCCGCTCGGCCGCCTCGCCGAGGCCATGCGCCGCGCCATGCAGTCCGGCGACGGCGAGCTCAAGCTCGGCGGCCTCGGCGCCCAGCGCGACTTCGTCGACGTACGCGACGTCGCTCGCGCCGTGCACGCCGCGTCGCTCTCCGCCGCGCAGGGCGTCATCAACATCGGCTCGGGCCGTGCCGTCCGCCTCCGTGATGCCGCCGCCGTCCTCGCGCGCGTGGCCGGATACGGCGGCGCCCTCCACGAACTCGACGGACCTCCCGGCCCGCTCAGGGCAGCCATCGGGCACCCCCGCTCCGAATCCGACCACGCGGCCCCGCTCGCGTACCCGGACGGTTGCGGCAGCTGGCAGCAGGCCGACGTGCGCACCGCACGCGACCGGCTCGGCTGGCGCCCCCGGATCAATCTCGAAGAGTCCCTCGCCGACATCTGGATGGAGGCGGCATGCCGTATCTGACCTCCCCGACAGCGGGCACCGCGAGCACCGACGTCCGTATCCGCTTCGGCATCCCCGGCTACGCCCACCCCCTCGTCGCGCCCACCGAATGGGGCGAACTCACCCGCCCCGGCACCCCCTTGCACTGGGTCGTCCTCAACGTCGCCGACGGCCCGGGCGTCCGCCCCGACCCGCACTGCCTGGCGGCGGCCGGCCGGCTGCGCAACGCGGGCGTCCGGGTCCTCGGCCGCCTCGACACCACTCATGGCGCCCGCGCCTTCGGCGAGGTGATCTCCGACGCGCATCGCTATCTCGACTGGTATCAGGTCGACGGCTTCCTGTTGGACCGCTGCCCGACCGAACGCGTCTCGCTCCCCGAGATCCGGCGCACGGTCACAGCCCTTCGTGCGCTGCGTGACGATGCCCACATCGTCCTCGGCCACGGCACCCACCCGTACCCTGGCTACGCCGAGAGCGCCGACCAGTTGGTCACCTTCTCCGGCCCGTGGAGCGACTACCGCTGGTCGCAGGTGGCCGAGTGGACCGCCGACTACCCGCCCGACCGCTTCTGCCACTTCGTCCACGGAATGCCCCGCGGGCACCTGGACGAGGCGCTGCGGATCGCCCGTTGGCAGGGCGCCTCGACGATCTGGTTCACCGACCGCACGGAGCGCGGCGGCCGCAGCGACCCCTGGGAGACCATGCCCGGCTACTGGGACGAAATCGTCTCGCGGATCGGAACAGGTGTCTCGGAATGAAAAAGGCCATGGCACTGTTACGGGGAGAACAACCGTAATGATTGACCGACCAACGGAGTCCCCGTGTCGCTGCCACCCCTGGTCGAGCCGGCTGCCGAGCTCACCGTAGACGAGGTCCGCAGGTACTCCCGCCACCTGATCATCCCCGACGTGGGGATGGACGGGCAGAAGCGGCTGAAGAACGCCAAGGTGCTGTGTGTGGGCGCCGGCGGCCTGGGCTCGCCGGCGCTGATGTACCTCGCCGCCGCGGGCGTCGGCACGCTCGGCATCGTGGAGTTCGACGAGGTCGACGAGTCGAACCTGCAGCGCCAGATCATCCACAGCCAGGCGGACATCGGCCGGTCCAAGGCCGAGTCGGCCCGCGACAGCGTGCTCGGCATCAACCCGTACGTGAACGTGATCCTTCACGAGGAGCGGCTCGAGGCCGACAACGTGATGGACATCTTCAGCCAGTACGACCTCATCGTCGACGGCACGGACAACTTCGCGACCCGCTACCTGGTCAACGACGCGTGCGTGCTGCTCAACAAGCCGTATGTGTGGGGCTCGATCTACCGCTTCGACGGCCAGGCCTCCGTCTTCTGGTCCGAGCACGGCCCCTGCTACCGCTGCCTCTACCCGGAGCCCCCGCCCCCCGGCATGGTCCCCTCCTGCGCCGAGGGCGGCGTCCTGGGCGTGCTGTGCGCGTCCATCGGCTCCATCCAGGTCAACGAGGCCATCAAGCTGCTCGCCGGTATCGGTGAGCCGCTGGTCGGCCGCCTGATGATCTACGACGCCCTGGAGATGCAGTACCGCCAGGTCAAGGTCCGCAAGGACCCCGACTGCGCGGTCTGCGGCGAGAACCCGACCGTCACCGAGCTCATCGACTACGAGGCCTTCTGCGGCGTCGTCTCCGAGGAGGCCCAGGAGGCGGCCGCCGGCTCGACGATCACTCCCAAGCAGCTCAAGGAGTGGATCGACGACGGTGAGAACATCGAGATCATCGACGTCCGCGAGATCAACGAGTACGAGATCGTCTCGATCCCCGGCGCCAAGCTGATCCCGAAGAACGAGTTCCTCATGGGCAGCGCCCTGGAGACCCTCCCGCAGGACAAGAAGATTGTCTTGCACTGCAAGACGGGTGTCCGCAGTGCGGAAGTCCTCGCGGTCCTGAAGTCCGCGGGCTTCGCCGACGCCGTGCACGTGGGCGGCGGTGTGATCGGCTGGGTCAACCAGATCGAGCCGAGCAAGCCGGTCTACTGACCGCACCACTCCGTCCGGCCGGCGGGGCCCGCGCGCACCACGGGTGCGTGCGGCCCCCGCCGTCGTCATGAGCAGACCCGGCCGTCCTTCGGCGTGGTTCCCGCCAGCAGATACGCGTTCACCGCGGAGTCGACACAGTCGCTGCCACTCCCGTACGCACCGTGCCCCTCGCCCTCCCAGGTGAGCACCACACCGACGCCCTCGCCCAGCTCGTCCGCCATCCTGCGGGCGCCCTCGTACGGTGTCGCCGGATCGCCGGTGTTGCCGACCACCAGGATCGGCGCCGCACCCGGCGCGCTCACCTCCGGGGAGTCGTACTGTCCGGCCACCGGCCAGTCGTGGCACCAGCCGGCCGTGTCCCAGCCCAGGAACGGTCCGAACACGGGCGAGATCTTCTCGAACTCCGGCAGCAGCCGCTTCGCCTCCTCGGCGGTCGGCCGCCGCTTGTCGTCCAAGCACGATATGACCCGTTGCGAATGGGTCGTCGTGCCGTACCGCCCCGACGCGTCACGCTCGTAGTAGAGGTCGGCGAGTGCCAGCAGCTCCGAACCGTCGCCGTCCTCGGCCGTCTCCAGGGCCCTGGTCAGACCCGGCCAGGCGGTCTTGCTGTACAGCGACACCACGATGCCGGTGACCGCGAGCGACTGCGTCAGCTCCCGCTCGGACGACGTCGGCAGCGGATCCGCGTCGATCCGCTCCAGCAGGTCCGCGATCTTCCGCGTGCCCTGCTCGGGGTCCTGGCCGGTGGACTCCAGGTAGCCGTTCAGCGCGCGCTGGAAGCCCCTGGTCTGGTTCTCGGCGTGCCCCACCGTGTCCGCGGCCGGGTCGACGACCGCGTCGAGGACCAGCCGCCCCACCTTCTTCGGGAACAGGTGGGCGTACACACCGCCCAGTTCGGTGCCATACGAGATACCGAAGTAGTGCATCTTCGCATCGCCGAGAACCTGCCGCAGCCGGTCCATGTCCCGGGCGGTGTCGGTGGTCGACACATGCGCCATCAGCTTCCCGGCGGCCTTCTCGCAGCCCTGGCCGAAGCTCGCCGCGTCCTTGAAGTACGCCGTCTCCTCGACCGGGGTGTCCGGCGAGGCGTCCACCGCCTCGGCGGCCTGGATCTCCTCGTCGCTGCGGCAGCGGATGCCCTTGCTCGAGCCGACCCCGCGCGGGTCCCAGCTCACCACGTCGTACCGCTCACGCAGCGAGGAGACCGTGTCGGCGTACGACGGCATCATGGACACGCCCGAGCCGCCGGGGCCGCCGAAGTTGAACAGCAGCGAGCCGATGCGGTTGTCGCCGGTGGCCTTGGCGCGGATCAGTGCGAGCCCGATCGTCTCGCCGTCCGGCTTCGTCCAGTCCAGCGGCACCTGGAGCGTCGCACACTGCCAGCCGCGGCCTGGTGCGGGCGCTTCCGCGGTTGCCCTGCAGCGCCCCCAGTCCAGCTTCCCCGAGGACCCCGAGGACGCGTCGCCGTCGCCGGACCCGCCGCCGGTGCAGCCCGACACCAGCATTGCGGCTGCGGCCGTGACGGCCGCCCACCGTACGAATCGCGTCATGCGCTTTCCCCACCTCGCAGGCCGTCCGCACCGTGCAGCGGATGGCGGTCAGGCCATGGTAGGCAGATCCCGCGGCGGGCCGTTGCAGCCTGTGGATAACCTTCTGAACTGCTGCTTTGTGGAATGCTCAGGAGCAGACGGTGCCCGCCGCCGGCACTTTCCCGTCCAGCAGATAGCCGTTCACCGCGTCCTGCACGCACTTGTTCCCGCTGTCGTACGCGCCGTGCCCCTGCCCCTTGTACGTCAGCTCGACGCCCACGCCCTCACCGAGCGCGGCCACCATCTTCCGCGCGCCCTCGTACGGGGTCGCCGGGTCGCCGGTGTTGCCGATGACCAGGATCGGCGCCGAACCGGGCGCGCTCACATCGGGGTGGTCGGCGGCGCCCGCCACCGGCCAGTCGGTGCAGCTGACCATGGACCAGGCCAGGAAGTCGCCGAACAGGTCCGAGGCGGCCCGGAACTCGGGCAGCTTCCGCTCCACGTACGCGGGGGTGTACCGCGGTTTGTCGTCGGCGCAGTTGATGGAGACGTTGGCCGCGATGAGGTTGCTGTACTCGCCGTTGCCGCTGCGTCCGTTCATCGAGTCCGACAGCAGCATCAGGACCCTGCCGTCCCCGTCGTACGCCTCTTCCAGTCCCTGGGTGAGGTACTCCCAGAAGCCCTGCGAGTACAGCGCCTGCGCGATGCCGCTGGTCGCCGCGGTCTGGGTCAGCCTGCGCGGGAGGACGCCCGGGATCGGCTTGGCGTCGAGGTCCTTCAGCAGCTTGGCGATGCGGTCCTTGACGTCCTGCGCGCTGTCGCCGACCGGGCAGTCCTCGGTCTGGGAGACACAGTGCTCGGCGTAGTTGTCGAGGGCGAGCTGGAAGCCCTTCGCCTGGCCGAGCGAGCCCTGTTCGGAGGTCTGCGTCGGGTCGACTACCGCGTCGAAGACGGCGCGGCCCACCTTCTTCGGGAACAGGTGGGCGTAGACGCCGCCGAGTTCGGTGCCGTACGAGATGCCGAAGTAGTGCAGCTTGCCGTCGCCGAGGACCTGGCGCATCAGGTCCAGGTCGCGGGCCGCGTCGGTGGTGCGCACGTGCGGCAGGATCTTCTCGGAGTTCTCCTCGCAGGCAACGTTGAACTCCTTGGTGTTGTCCAGCAGTTCGGCGCGCTCGGCCGTGTCGTCGGGGGTCGCGTCCTGCTGGAAGAAGGCGTCGAGCTGCGGGTCGTTCGCGCACAGCACGGGCGCGCTGCGGCCGACCCCGCGCGGATCGAAGCTCACCAGGTCGTAGCGGGTGCGCAGCTCGGTGTAGTCCTGCCCGAAGGCGGGCAGCGTGGTGATGCCCGAGCCGCCGGGGCCGCCGAAGTTGAAGATCAGTGAGCCGATCCGCTCGCTCTCGTCGCCGCTCGCCTTCGCCCGGATCAGTGCGAGCTTGATCGTGTCGCCCTTGGGCTCGTCCCAGTCGAGGGGCGCCTTCATCGTGGCGCACTGCCACTCGCCGCCGTCCGGCAGCGGTGACGGGGTGTCGCCGCCGCCCTCGGCCTGGGAGGGCGCCGGGCAGTCCGTCCAGCGCAGCTGCTGGGACGTCAGATCCTCGTCCTGGGAGTCGTCGCCGCAGCCCGCGAGGACGCAGGACAGCAGGACGGCGGTGGCGGTCAGGGCAGCGGCGCGCAGCCAGGGCGGGTTCGGCATGGTCCCCATCCTGCGGTCCTGCGGGGCGGGCCGCTCGGGGCGCGGGCCGTACGAGGTACGGCGCCGGGTGGACGTACGCGCGCGATGGTCCGCGCACCGCATGCCCTGCGCTACAGCGCGCCCTTGCGCGTCAGATGGCTGAAGGCCAGCCATCCGGGCAGCACCGGCAGCCACAGCGTCAGCAGCCGGAAGAGCAGCACCGAGGGCGCCGCGACCTCGCTGGGCAGGCCCACGGCGATGAGACCGACCGTCAGGGTCACGTCCACGGCGCCCACGCCGCCCGGGGTCGGGGCCGCCGAGCCGAGCGCGTTGCCGGCGAGGAAGACGACGGCGACGCTGGCGATGCTGAGCGAGGTCCCCTCGCTGCCGAAGGCGCGGATCGACGCGTCCAGGCACATCACGAAGCAGGCGGTCAGCAGGAGCATGCCACCGATGCCGGTGACCAGCTTCTGCGGCCGCTGCAGCACGTCGAGCATGCGCGGCACGACACCCGCGAACAGCGACCTCACGCGCGTGGCGACGAATTTCCGCAGGAACGGCACCGACGTCGCCACGAGGACCAGTACCGCCACCGTCAGCAGACCCGCGATGACCGTCCGGGACGGCGACAGCGACGGTGTCTTCTCGGTGCCGGTCAGATAGCCGAAGGACAGCAGCATCAGGATGTGCGCGCCGAGCCCGAACAGCTGGGACGCGCCGACGCTCGCCACCGCGAGCCCCGGCCGCACCCCCGAACGTTGCAGGAAGCGCGTGTTGAGCGCGACACCGCCCACCGCGGCCGGCGCGACGATCTTCACGAACGACCCGGCGACCTGCGCCGCCACGGTCCGCAGGAACGGCACCCGCTCCGGCACGAACCCCAGCAGCGCCATCGCCGCCGCGAAGTAGCTGGCCGCCGAGAACAGCACGGCCGCGGCCACCCAGCCCCACTCGGCGTTGGCGATGAGCGGCCCGAACTCGATGTGGGTGAGCTGCGTCAGCAGGAAGTACGCACCGATGGCGCCGGCGATGAAAGTGATCAGCGTGCGCGGCCGCACCCGCTCCAGCCGGGCCGGTTCGACCGGGGCCTGCGGCCTGATCAGCAGCACCTCGTGCCGGATCTGGGTGAGCAGATCCTCCTCGCGTGCTTCCTCCAGTGCCTCGTCGATGGCCCGCTTCTCGGCCCGTGCCTCCGCGCGTACGGCCTTCTTGTCGGGTTTCCCGAGGACCGGCACCGCATCCTCCGGGGCCTCTTCCAGGCGGGCCTGCCTGGTCTGCCGGGACGCCTCCAGGACCGCCTCGCGTTCGCGCTGGGCGCGCTCCCGGGCCAGTCTGCGCAGCGTCGCGCGCGTGGAGCGGCTCAGCGCGATGGGCTGCAGCATCGGCAGACAGTCCGCCACGGCGTCGGGGCCGAGCACGCCCACCGCCGATGCCACCGCGCGCTCCGCGCCCACCCGCAGGCCGAGCGTCACCAGCAGCTGGGAGATGTCCATGCGCAGCAGCAGGTTGTTGGCCGCGATCTCGCCGACTCGCAGATCAGTGAGGACCACCTTGCCGGAACGATCCACCAGAATCGCGTCACCCACCAGCCTGCGGTGCGCGATGCGCCGGGACTGCAGCGCCCGCACCTGGTCCCAGGTGCCGCGCAGCAGCTCGTCGGTGATCTCCTCGTCCGGCAGCGCGTCCAGGGTGTGCCCGCCGGTGTGCTCGTAGACGAGCATCACGGCGTCCGGGCCGAGTTCGGAGGTCGCGATCAGCTTGGGAGCGTTGGCGCCGGCCGCGATGGCGGCGTAGGCGAGGAGCGCCTCCTGCTCCAGGGCCTGGCGCAGCGACTGCAGGCTGCTGCGGGTGGCGAAACCGCGCAGCGTCAGATTGCGCCAGACACGGTAGAAGAAGCCCTGCGCCTGCTGCTCCCGGTCGACCACCGTCACGTCCAGCGGCGGACCGTCCTCGAGCGTGACGAAGTAGCGCCTGCCGCGGTCGCCGGTCTCCGGTGTGTCCGACGTCTCCTCGCGGGCCGCGCTCACCGGGTGGAAACCGACGTGTCTGAGGCCCGCCATCAGCGTCCGCCCGGTGGGACGGACGTTGGGTGAGCCGACCGCGTACAGCGTGCCGTAGGCCACGGTCCAGCCGAGCAGCAGCGTCAGGATGATCGAGAACGGCGTCGTGTAGCCGGTGACCAGCATGGAGAAGGCGTAGAGGACCAGCACTGCCCAGAGCACCGCACGCCAGCGTGGCCGGCGGGACATGCCCACGGCCGTCATGTACGCGATGACCGGGGCGAGATAGCCGTGCACCGGGTCGGTGAGGGAGGTGATGTCGCCGGGCGAGGGCTGGGTGAGCGCGTCCTGGATGGACTTCGGGGCGGCCCGCGCCACCCACAGATCGGTGGCGAGCGTCACCCCGTGGGCGAGGACCGCCGCGAGGACGCCGTCGGCGATGCGCAGCCCGTCCCGCTTGATCAGCCGCTCGATCGCGAAGGCGACGGGCACCAGGAGGATCGCGATGCTGGACACCAGCCCCGCGATCTTGCTGATCACGTCGGGCGCCTGCCCGGTGCCCTTGTTGATGTCCTGTTCGAGACCCGAGGTGGTGCCGTGCGCGAACGCGGCGATCGCGAGCAGTACGACGACGGCGAGCACGCCCACCAGGAGCCGCATGAGGTCGGAGGGGCGGTGCACGCGCGCGGGGAGCAGCGGTTCGTCGCCCTCGACCTCGTCGGCGTATGCCTCGTCGACGTCGTCGGAGCCCGGCGGAGGCCTCTTTGCGGTGTCCTTACCGAGGTCCTTCTTGTCCGTGTTCGCGGTGCCCGGGCGCGGCGAAGCGGCAGAGGCGCTTTCCGCGTCCTCCGGGTGCGCACCCTGCTGCTTCATCGTCTCTTCTTGGTCTCGTATCACCAGTCACCGCCCGCACGATGGTGGCATGCTCCACCGACACACGGGGGCATCAGGGTGCAAACGCGGGGGCGCACAGTCTGCCGGAAGCGTCGCCCCGGAGCGAGGGATACGCACAGTGGCGAGCGCGTCACATTGTCGGTGGGGTGGGGCAGGATGGGTCGGATGAGCGAGGAGAGCCTTCCGGACGATGCCCGCCCGGAGTACCCGGACGCCCTGCCGGAGTACGCCGAGCAGGTCCTCGAGGTCGCCGAACTGATCCCGCCCGGGCGTGTCATGACATACGGGGACGTCGCCGAGTGGCTGGAGGAGGGCGGGCCCCGCCAGGTCGGCCGGGTGATGTCCCTCTACGGCGGCAGCGTGCCGTGGTGGCGTGTCGTGCGCGCGGACGGCGTGCTGCTGCCGGGGCACGAGCTCAGAGCGCTGGCCCGATACCGCGAGGAGGGCACGCCACTGAAGGAGGCGAGCCGGGCCGCCGAGGGCCACCTGCCGCGCGTCGATATGAAGCGGGCGCGGTGGGACGGCGGTGAACGCGCGGAGGGTCACACCTGACAGCTTCCGCCATCGGACGCGTCCCTGTGTGACCTGTGATCCGTACGGGGGAATCGGGGCACGTCCGTGGCATGACGTACGTTCGTGGAGCGAGGGACGCACGTGCCGCGAGTGTCCGGCGGGACGGACGGGAAGAATCGGAAGCCCTGCTTCCGCCCCATCCGTCGGCGTAGCGTCGCATGCACGCGTCGTCCCCCTCATCCCGCGGCCACCGTCCCCCACGCGCGGTGGTCCGCCAACCAGTACACCCACCAGGACCGGCGAACCACGTGAGCTCCTCTTCCTCCATCAGGCGCCTGTCGCACCCTCAGGTGCGACAGGGGGCTCGTGGCGCTTACCGACTGATGCGTACCCCGCCGGCCCGCGTGGACCCCCCTCGTCTGGACGCCGCGCAGCGTGCCGTGGTTGACCACGCCACCGGCCCGCTGCTCGTTCTCGCAGGTCCGGGCACCGGTAAGACCACCACGCTCGTCGAGTCTGTGGCGGCCCGCATCGCCCGTGGTGGGGACCCCGCGCGCATCCTCGTGCTGACGTTCAGCCGCAAGGCGGCCGTCGAGCTGCGCGACCGCATGGCATTGCGCACCGGGGCGGCACACGCGCCCCAGGCGACCACCTTCCACTCGTTCTGCTACGCCCTGGTCCGTGCCCACCAGGACAGCGAGCTGTTCGTGGAGCCGCTGCGGCTGCTGTCGGGTCCTGAGCAGGACGTGACCGTGCGCGAGCTGCTCGCGGGCCAGCCGGATCTGGAGCGGCTCGGCCTCGCGCACGTGCGCTGGCCGGACGAACTGCGCGCCTGTCTGACCACCCGCGGCTTCGCCGACGAGGTCCGCGCGGTCCTCGCCCGCAGCCGCGAACTGGGCCTCGGCCCCGACGCCCTGGACGCCTTCGCGCGCCGCATCGGCCGCCCCGACTGGCGCGCCGCGGCCGCCTTCCTCGCCGAGTACCTCGACGTCCTCGACCTGCAGGGCGTCCTCGACTACGCCGAACTGGTCCACCGCGCGGTGCTCCTCGCCCACCGCCCCGAGGTCGCCGAACGGCTCGCCGCCCGGTACGACGCCGTGTTCGTCGACGAGTACCAGGACACCGACCCGGCCCAGGTACGGCTGCTGCACGCCCTGGCCGGCGGCGGCCGCACCCTTGTCGCCTTCGGCGACCCCGACCAGTCGATCTACACCTTCCGGGGCGCGGACGTGAACGGCATCCTGGACTTCCCGGGAGCCTTCCCGCGCGCGGACGGCCGCCCGGCGCCCGTCGAGGTCCTGCGCACCTCCCGCCGCTCCGGCGCCCCCCTGCTCACCGCGACGCGCCTGCTGACCCAGCGCATGCCGCTGACCCGCCTTCCCGCCGACAAGGTGCGCGCCCACCGCGAGCTCACGCCGGTCCAGGGCGGCGGCCGCGTCGAGGTGTACACGTACCCGACGCCCGGCACGGAACTGGACAACGTCGCCGACATCCTCCGCAGGGCCCACCTGGAGGACGGCGTCCCCTGGAGCGACATGGCCGTCCTGGTTCGCGCCGGCTCCCGCACGATCCCGACGGTCCGCCGCGCCCTCACGTCCGCCGGCGTCCCCCTGGACATCGACGGCGACGACCTGCCACTGCGCCACGAACCGGCGGTGGCCCCGCTGCTGACGGCGCTGCGGGCGGTGGCCGCGGCGGAGGCGGGGGGTGTGGACGGGGGCGCGACGACTGGCGTCGACGCCGATGACGTACGACTCGCGGGGCGCGGCGACGAACCGGGAGCTGGTGGCGACGGCGATGGCGTGCGGGCTGAGGAAGCGCACGCTCGCGAGGACGACGGCGACACGGTCCACCCTGCGCGCGATGACGATGACGTTCGGCCGGAGGGCCGCGGCGACGGCGTGTGGGCTGGGGACGTGCATGTTCCCGAGGGCGGTGGCGAGGGCGACGTCTCCGCGTGCGGTGGTGGCGACGGCCGACCCGCCCGCGATGACGATGACGTTCGGCCGGAGGGCCGCGGCGACGGCGTGCGGGCCGAGGACGCGCACGCCGTCGGGGGCGACGGCGACAAGGTCCACCCCGCGCGCGACGGCGATGCCGTACGCCCCGAGGGCGACGGCCAGGGCGTACGGACCGAAGAAGCGCACGCCCCCGACGACGACACGGCCGCCGATCGGCCCGAGCCCGGTGCCGCCACCTGGCTTGACACCGAAACTGCCCTGACCCTGCTCGCCTCGCCCCTCGCCGGTATGGACGCCGCCGACCTGCGCCGCCTCGGGCGTGCCCTGCGCGACGAGGAGCGGGCCGCCGGTAACCCCCTGCCGCCGCCCTCCGACGAGCTCCTCGCGCGGGCGCTCGCCGAGCCGGAGCGGCTGGCCGTGCACGACCCCACGTACGCGCGCGGCGCCCAGCGTCTCGGCGCGCTGCTCCGCAAGGCCCGGGAGCGCCTCGCGGGCGGCGGCACGGCCGAGGAGGCGCTGTGGGACCTGTGGGACGGCACGCCGTGGCCCGCGCGCCTGGAGCGGGCCGCCCGGCGCGGCGGCGCGGCCGGACGCAACGCCGACCGCGACCTGGACGCCGTGTGCGCGCTGTTCGCGACGGCCGCCCGCGCGGAGGAGCGCACCGGCGGCCGGGGCACCCTCAACTTCCTGGAGGAGATCGACGCCGAGGACATCGCCGCCGACACCCTCACACGGCGTGCCGTACGCCCCGATGCCGTCCGCCTGATGACCGCGCACCGCTCCAAGGGGCTGGAGTGGCGACTGGTCGTCGTCGCCGGCGTCCAGGAGGGCCTGTGGCCGGACCTGCGCCGCCGCGGCTCCCTCCTGGAAGCCGACCGCATCGGCCGCGACGGACTCGCCGAACCCCTCACCCCGGGCGCGCTGCTGGCGGAGGAGCGTCGCCTGTTCTACGTGGCCGCCACACGCGCGCGTGAGCGGCTCGTCGTGACGGCCGTGAAAGCCCCGGCCGACGACGGCGACCAGCCCTCCCGCTTCCTGACCGAACTCGGCGTCGAACCCAAGGACGTCACGGGCCGCCCCCGCCGCCCCCTGTCCGTAGCGGCACTGGTCGCCGAACTCCGCGCCACGACCGTCGACCCGCGCGTCTCGGACCTCCTCAGGGAGGCCGCCGCCCGGCGCCTCGCCCGCCTCGCGGCGCTCGCCGACGAGGACGGCCGCCCCCTGGTGCCGTCCGCGCATCCCTACCGCTGGTGGGGCATGTTCGAGCCGACCGAGAGCAAGGTGCCGCTGCGCAACCGCGACCAGCCCGTCGTTCTCTCCGGCAGCGCCCTCGACCAGCTCGCCAACACCTGCGCCCTGCAGTGGTTCCTGGGCCGCGAGGTGAAGGCCGACGCGCCCGCGACGGCCGCCCAGGGCTTCGGCAACGTCGTGCACGTCCTCGCCGACGAGGTCGCCTCCGGGCACACCCCGGCCGACCTCGTCGTCCTCATGGAGCGCCTCGACTCCGTGTGGAACGCGCTCGCCTTCGACGCGCCGTGGAAGTCGGCCCAGGAGAAGGACAACGCGCGCGTGGCGCTCGAACGCTTCCTGAAATGGCACGTCATGGACCGCGCGGGACGTACGCCGGTCGCCAGCGAGCACGACTTCGACGTCACGCTCGCAGCGGGCGACTACGAAGTGCGCATCCGCGGCCAGATGGACCGCGTCGAGGCGGACGGTGACGGCCGCGCCTACGTCGTCGACTTCAAGACCGGCAAGCAGGCACCCAGCGCCGCCGAGGTGGAGCACCATCCGCAGCTCGCCGTCTACCAGCTCGCCGTCCGCGAGGGCGCCGTCGACGAGGCCTTCGACGGCGTACACCCCGAGCCGGGCGGCGCGGAGCTCGTCCAGCTGCGTCAGGGCGCCGCCAAGCGGGACGGCGGCGAGACCCTGCCCAAGGTGCAGGCCCAGGGGCCGCTGGAGGGGGAGTGGGTCGGCGACCTGCTCGCCACGGCGGCCGGCAAGGTCCTCGACGAACGGTTCACGCCGAGTGCGGGCCAGCACTGCACGCACTGCGCGTTCCGGGCGTCGTGCAGCGCACGGCCGGAGGGGCGGCACGTGGTCGAGTGACGCGGGTGATCTTCCGTGCGCCTGTGTGATCGGGGTCGCCACACGTGCTGACCTGCGCTTCCCTCGGCCCGTGGGCCGATTCGGCATCCACTGTCAGTGGTCGCCGCTAGCCTCTCTGAGGTGTCCGCCCGTATCACTGATCCCGATCAGCTCAAGGAGCTCCTCGGCATCCCGTTCACCCCGGAGCAGACGGCCTGCATCACCGCGCCGCCCGCCCCGCAGGTGATCGTGGCCGGAGCCGGATCGGGCAAGACGACGGTGATGGCGGCACGCGTGGTGTGGCTGGTCGGCACCGGCCAGGTCGCCCCCGAGCAGGTCCTCGGCCTGACCTTCACCAACAAGGCCGCCGGTGAGCTCGCCGAGCGCGTCCGCAAGGCGCTGATCAAGGCCGGCGTCACCGACCCCGACGTCGTCGACCCGGACAACCCGCCGGGCGAGCCGGTGATCTCGACGTACCACGCCTTCGCGGGCCGCCTCCTGACCGACCACGGCCTGCGCATCGGGCTGGAGCCGACGTCCCGGCTGCTCGCCGACGCCACCCGCTTCCAGCTCGCCGCGCGCGTGCTGCGCGAGGCGCCGGGCCCCTACCCGGCGCTGACCCGTTCCTTCGCCGACCTCGTCAGCGACCTCCTCGCCCTCGACGCCGAGCTCGCCGAGCACCTCGTACGGCCCGAGGCGCTGCGCGCGTACGACGCCGAACTGCTGATCGGCCTGCAGAGCGCCAAACTCACCAACGCCGACCTGCGCAAGGTCCCCGAGACGGCCGCCGCGCGCCGCGAACTCGCCGAGCTGGTGGTCCGCTACCGGGCCGCCAAACGCGAACGCGACCTGCTCGACTTCGGCGACCAGATCGCCCTGTCGGCGCAGCTCGCCCAGATCCCCGAGGTGGGCCGCGTCCTGCGCGACGAGTTCCGCGTGGTCCTCCTCGACGAGTACCAGGACACGTCGGTGGCCCAGCGCATCCTGTTGGCGGGCCTGTTCGGCGGCGGCACCGGCCATCCCGTGACCGCGGTCGGCGACCCCTGCCAGGCGATCTACGGCTGGCGCGGCGCCTCCGTCGCCAACCTCGACGACTTCCCCGAGCACTTCGCCCACGCCGACGGCCACCCCGCCAGCCGCCAGGCGCTCAGCGAGAACCGCCGCAGCGGCGGCCGCCTCCTCGACCTCGCCAACGGCCTCGCGGAGGACCTGCGCGCCATGCACGCGGGCGTGGAGGCCCTCCGCCCGGCCCCCGGCGCCGAACGCGACGGCCAGGTCCGCTGCGCCCTGCTGCGCACCCACGCCGAGGAGATCGACTGGATCGCCGACTCCGTGGCCCACCTCGTGAACACCGGCAAGGCGCCCGGCGAGATCGCCGTCCTGTGCCGCACGGCCACCGACTTCGCCGAGATCCAGGCCGCGCTCGTCGCCCGGGACATCCCCGTCGAGGTCGTGGGCCTCTCCGGCCTACTGCACCTGCCCGAGATCGCCGACCTCGTCGCCGTCTGCGAGGTCCTCCAGGACCCCGGCGCCAACGCCTCCCTGGTCCGCCTGCTGACCGGCCCGCGCTGGCGCATCGGACCGCGCGACCTCGCCCTCCTGGGGCGCCGCGCCCGGCTGCTCGTCTCCCACGCGCGCGTGGACGGCGACGACGACCCGGACCGCCGGCTCGCCGAGGCCGTCGAGGGGGTCGACCCGTCCGAGGTGATATCGCTCGCGGACGCCCTCGACGCGTTCCTGGAGACACCGCTGGACGGCGCCGGGGGCGACGACGGGCTGCCCTTCTCGCCGGACGCGCGCGTGCGGTTCGCCCGCCTGGCCACCGAACTGCGCGACCTGCGCCGCTCCCTGTCCGACCCGCTGATGGACGTCCTGCACCGCGTCCTCGCCGTCACCGGCCTCGAGGTCGAGCTGTCGGCGTCCCCGCACGCCCTCGCCGCCCGCCGCCGCGAGACCCTGTCCAACTTCCTCGACATCGCCGCCTCCTTCGCCGCCGGCGACGGCGCGGCGACCCTGCTCGCCTTCCTCGGTTTCCTGCGCACCGCCGCCCAGTACGAGAAGGGCCTCGACAACGCCCTCCCCGGCGGCGAGAACACCGTCAAGGTGCTCACCGCGCACAAGTCCAAGGGCCTGGAATGGGATGTCGTGGCCGTCCCCGGCCTGGTCACCGGGACCTTCCCCAGCACCCAGGGCCGCGAGAAGTGGACTGCCCAGGCCAAGGTCCTGCCGCACGAACTGCGCGGCGACGCCGACACCCTGCCCGACATCGAGGCCTGGGACTCGCGGGGCCTGAAGGCCTTCCACGAGGCCATGAAGGAACACCAGCACACCGAGGAACTCCGCCTCGGCTACGTCACCTTCACCCGCCCCCGCTCCCTCCTCCTCGGCTCCGGCCACTGGTGGGGCCCCAGCCAGAAGAAGCCCCGAGGCCCGTCCGACTTCCTCCAGGCGCTGCACGACCACTGCACGGCCGGATACGGCGAGATCGAGGTCTGGGCGGACGAGCCCGAGGATGACGAGGAGAACCCCGCCCTGCACCGGGCGAGCGCCGACCAGGTGTGGCCCCTGCCCCTCGACGACGCCGCCCTGGCCCGCCGCCGCGCGGCCGCCGAGACGGTCCTGGCCCACCTCGAGGCCCTCGCCTCCCACCCGGACGGCCACCCCGCGGCCACCCACGAACCCGACACCTACGACGACCCGGACTGGCCCCCGCCACCGGACGACGACGAAGCCCTCTACGAGGAGGACGGCGCCCCCTTCGACGACGACTGGGACTCCTGGACCGCAGACCGCCCCTCCGTCCCCCACCAGGCGACGGCTCCGGAACCCCCTGCGACACCGCCGCGGGCACGCCCTCACCCCGCGGAACCAGAACCCCTCACCCCCGAGGAAGCCCGCACCATCGCCTCCTGGGACCGCGACCTCGACGCCCTCACCGGGGAACTCCTGCACGCGCGAAAAGCCGTCACGGACGTCCCCCTGCCCGCGTCGCTCACCGCCTCGCAACTGCTGCGCCTGGCCGCCGACCCGGACGGCTTCGCGCAGGAACTCGCGCGCCCCATGCCACGCCCCCCACAACCCGCAGCGCGCCGGGGCACCCGCTTCCACGCCTGGGTGGAAGCCCGCTTCGAAGAGCTGACGCTGCCCATGCTGGAGCCCGAGGACCTGCCCGGCAGCGAGGCCGAGATCGCCGACGAACGCGACCTGGAAGCCCTCAAGGACGCCTTCGAACGCACCGAGTACGCCCACCGCACGCCCTACCGCGTCGAGGCCCCCTTCCAGCTCGCCATCGGCGGCCGCGTCGTACGCGGCCGTATCGACGCCGTCTACAAGGAGGTCGACGGCGACGGGACGACGTACGAGATCGTCGACTGGAAGACCAGTCGCACCCGCACCGCCGACCCGCTCCAGCTGGCCCTCTACCGGCTCGCCTGGGCCGAGCAGCAGGGCGTGCCCCTGGAGTCGGTCGGCGTCGCGTTCCTGTACGTCCGGAGCGGCGAGGTCGTACGCCCGGACGACCTCCCGGACCGGGCCGCGCTGGAGCGGCTGCTGCTGGCGGAGCCGTCGTGTGACGAACCGCCCAACGAGGATGTCGGTGCGGGCCGATAGGCTCGTGACCATGAGCAAGCCCGTTGACAGTGCCGTCAGCGCCGTCCGCCCGTACGACGAGGCCCACCGCGCCGCCTTCCTCGACGACCTCGCCGAATGGCTGCGCATCCCGTCCGTGTCGGCCCAGCCCGACCACGCGCCCGATGTACGCCGCAGCGCCGACTGGCTCGCCGCCAAGCTCACGGAGACCGGCTTCCCGACCACCGAGGTCTGGGAGACGCCGGGCGGCCCCGGCGTCTATTCCGGACTGCTCGCCGAGGGCGCGGAGGAATCGGGCTTGCCGTACGTTCGCGCCCTCGATGAGCGGCACGTCGGCCATTTCATCACCGACGCGGTGATCGCCTCGGACGGCATGTGGTCCGAGGACACCGTTCCTTGGGCAGTGGGCGGGGGTGAACCCGCGCACTGGCGCGCCCCGAACGGTAGTTGGGAGCACTGGTCGTCCGCTTTCGCATCCCGGGCGGCGACACGGATCGCGTCCGTGGTCCGAGCCGGGCGGGCGGAGTCCCTCACGACCCGGCCATGTGAATGCGGCCAAGGGCGATGGGGAGGCCCTGAACCATCTCGCTGGTGGAGCAGGGGCCCCGCACGCCGGCCCCGCGCCCGGCGTCCCAGATCGCACAGCGACGCTACCCTGGCCAACCCGAAATGCCGCAAGCCTGCAAGCCGACCATCACACGATCGAGCTGAGACGACCCAATGCCTGCTGTCCAGCGAGCTGGCGCCGAGGCCCGTGGGACGACCCTGCATGCGCGCCCTTACTGACCGCGAGCGCGAACTCTTCGCCGAGCTGCCCTTCGACGAACTGCAGTGGCTGCGCACCGCGAAGTCCCACGCCACCCACGGCGAGGCCGGGCACACCACCCGGGAGCGCCAGCCCAAGCCTCCCAACCGCCCCACCGCCGAGGTCAACGGCATCGGCGGCGGCTACCAGGGCCCCGGCAGCAAGACGATCATCCCGTCCTCCGCCATGGTGAAACTCTCCTTCCGTATGGTCGCGGGCCAGGACCCCGGGCACATCGAGAGGGCCGTCCGCGCCTGGACCGAGGAGCAGGTGCCCGCCGGGATCCGCTGCGAGATCACGTTCGGCGCGGCCACGCGCCCGTGCCTGACGCCGCTGGACCACCCCGCCCTGCAGGCCGTCGCCCGCGCCATGAGCCGCGCGCTCGGCCGGCCCGTCCGCTTCACCCGCGAGGGCGGCTCCGGACCGGCCGCCGACCTCCAGGAGGTCCTCGGCGCCCCCTTGCCCTTCCTGGGCATCTCCGTCCCCTCCGACGGCCGGCACGCCCCGAACGAGCAGGTCGAGCTCGACCTGCTCCTCAAAGGCGTCGAGACCACCGTGCACCGGTGGGGCGATCTCGCCGCGAACTGGCGTCATGCCCCCTGAACCCCCTCAGCCGTCCGGAGCGGCATCGCGCGCGGGGCACACTGGAAGGACCGCCCCGCACCGTCGAACCCTCCCGGAACCGGTCACCTCCCGCCGTACGTCCCGCCCATCCACCCGCCGAAACACGCCGTTCCACTGGGGGAGTTGGAAGCACCTGTGACCACCTGGACCGACCACACCGCCGACCGACCCATCTCGCTCACCGCCCCGAGCGGCATCGACCGCGCCGCCCACCACCGCCTCGACGAGGCCTGGCTCGCGGCGGCATGGAGCCACCCCACCACCCGCTGCTTCGTGGTCTCCGGCGGCCAGGTCCTCATCGACGAGACGACGGACGGGCGCACCGAGCTCGTCATGACCCCCTCCTTCGAGGCCCCCCTCACCGAGGCACACCGCTACTTCCTCGGCAACGACGAGGACGCCGTCAGCTACTTCGCCCTGCAGAAGGACGCGCTCCCCGGCCGCATCGACCAGTCCGCCCGCCCCGCGGGCCTGCGCGAGGCCGGCCTGCTCCTGTCGCCGCGCGAGGCGGGCCTGATGGTGCACGCGGTCGGCCTGGAGAACTGGCAGCGCACTCACCGCTTCTGCTCCCGCTGCGGCGAGCGCACCGTCATCGCCGCCGCCGGCCACATCCGCCGCTGCCAGGCCTGCGGCGCCGAGCACTACCCGCGCACCGACCCCGCCGTGATCATGGCGGTCACCGACGAGGACGACCGCATTCTCCTCGGCCGCCAGGTCCACTGGCCCGAGGGCCGCTTCTCCACGCTCGCCGGCTTCGTCGAACCCGGCGAGTCCATCGAGCAGGCGGTGCGCCGCGAGGTCTTCGAGGAAGCCGGCATCACCGTCGGCCAGGTCGAGTACGTCGCCAGCCAGCCCTGGCCGTTCCCGTCCAGCCTGATGCTCGGCTTCATGGCCCGCGCCACCTCCACCGAGGTCGACGTCGACGGCGACGAGATCCACGAGGCCCGCTGGTTCTCCCGCGACGAACTGGGCGCCGCCTTCGACTCCGGAGAGGTCCTTCCCCCGTACGGCATCTCGATCGCGGCCCGCCTGATCGAGCTCTGGTACGGCAAGCCGATGCCGACGCGGAGCATCTGAGACGCAACGCAGAAGGGCGGTCCCCCGAGACATCCCGGGGACCGCCCTTCTCGTACCGGCGCTGAGATCAGACGCCGACCTTCTGCTTCACCTGAGCCAGCGAAGGGTTCGTCAGCGTCGAACCATCCGCGAAGAGCACGGTCGGGACCGTCTGGTTTCCGCCATTCGCCTTCTCGACGAACGCGGCCGACGCCGGGTCCTGCTCGATGTTGATCTCGGTGTACGCAATGCCCTCTCGGTCCAGCTGCTTCTTCAGCCGCTGGCAGTAACCGCACCACGTCGTGCTGTACATCGTCACAGTGCCCTGCATGTCTCGCGCGCTCCTCTGATGGCTCGGGGATGAGGTAGTCCAGAGAGGGAACGCACGCGAGCAGGTCACCATTCCCGCCAGGGGTATGCCCGCCCGCGTGACGCCTGCCGCATTTGTACGACTGCAAGGGCCTGCCTGTGGACAACCGGCTCACCCGTCTCCGGCGACCTGGCAGCATGGCCGTGTGACAGCAGCAACGCACTCCACCCTCTTCCCGCAGGTACCGGACTCGGCCGACGCGGTGCTCGAAGGGCTCGACCCCGAGCAGCGCGAGGTGGCCACCGCCCTGCACGGCCCGGTGTGCGTGCTGGCGGGCGCAGGCACGGGCAAGACGCGGGCGATCACCCACCGCATCGCCTACGGCGTGCGTGCCGGGATCCTCCAGCCCTCCAGCGTGCTGGCCGTCACCTTCACCAACCGCGCCGCCGGAGAGATGCGCGGTCGGCTGCGCCAGCTCGGCGCCGCCGGAGTCCAGGCCCGTACGTTCCACTCGGCCGCCCTGCGCCAGCTCCAGTACTTCTGGCCGAAAGCAATCGGCGGCTCCATGCCCCGGCTCGCCGACCGCAAGATCCAGCTCGTCGCCGACGCGGCCGCCGCCTGCCGGATCCGCCTCGACCGCAATGAGCTGCGGGACACCACCGCCGAGATCGAATGGTCCAAGGTCACCCAGACCGTCCCCGCCGACTACGCCCTCGCCGCGGTCAAGGCCGGCCGCGAGGCCCCCCGCGACCCGGCGGAGATCGCCAAGATCTACTCCGCCTACGAGGACCTCAAGCGCGACCGCGCGGTCATCGACTTCGAGGACGTCCTGCTGCTGACCGTGGCGATCCTCCAGGACCGGCAGGACATCGCCGAGCAGGTCCGCTCCCAGTACCAGCACTTCGTGGTCGACGAGTACCAGGACGTCAGCCCCCTCCAGCAGCGCCTGCTGGAGCTGTGGCTCGGCGAGCGGGACAACCTGTGCGTGGTCGGCGACGCCAGCCAGACGATCTACTCGTTCACGGGAGCAACCCCCGACCATCTGCTCGACTTCCGCACCCGCCACCCCGGCGCCACCGTCGTCAAACTGGTCCGCGACTACCGCTCCACCCCCCAGGTCGTCCACCTCGCCAACGGCCTGCTCGCCCAGGCCAGTGGCCGCGCCGCCGACCACCGACTGGAGTTGATCTCCCAGCGCGCCCCGGGACCCGAGCCCGTCTACACCGACTACACCGACGAGCCCGCCGAGGCCGAGGGCGCCGCCCGCCGCATCCGCGAACTCGTCGACTCGGGCGTCCCGGCCAGCGAGATCGCCATCCTCTTCCGCGCGAACTCCCAGTCCGAGACCTACGAACAGGCCCTGGCCGACGCCGGAGTGCCCTACCAGCTGCGCGGCGCCGAGCGGTTCTTCGACCGCCCCGAAGTGCGCAAAGCCGGCATCGCCCTGCGCGGCGCGGCACGCTTCGGCGGCAACGACTCGCTCCTCGACGACGCCGTCGACCTGCCCTCCCAGGTGCGCGCCGTGCTCTCCGGAGAAGGCTGGACGCCCCGGCCCCCGGCCGGCTCCGGCGCCGTCAGAGAGCGCTGGGAGTCACTGGCCGCCCTGGTGAACCTGGCGCAGGACTTCGCCGCCGCCAAATCCGGCGCCACCCTCGCCGACCTCGTCGCGGAACTCGACGAACGGGCGAACGCCCAGCACGCCCCGACCGTCCAGGGCGTCACCCTCGCCTCCCTGCACTCCGCCAAGGGCCTCGAGTGGGACGTCGTGTTCCTGGTCGGCGTCGCCGAGGGCATGATGCCGATCACCTACGCAAAGACCGACGAACAGATCGAGGAGGAACGCCGCCTCCTCTACGTCGGCGTGACCCGCGCCCGACAACACCTCCATGTCTCCTGGTCCCTGTCCCGCTCGCCCGGCGGCCGCCCCAACCGCCGCCCCAGCCGCTTCCTGGACGGACTGCGCCCCGGCTCCACCGGAGCTGCCGGACGCACCGCCACGGGCGGCACCGGCGGCGTCGAACGGGGCTTCACCAGCAGACCGGGCGCTGTCCCCAGGCGGACCCAGCGCACCCCGGCCCGCTGCCGCGTCTGCGGACGCACTCTCACCGATGCCGGCGAGATGAAGCTGATGCGCTGTGAGGACTGCCCCTCCGACATGGACGAGGGCCTCTACGAACGGCTCCGCGAGTGGCGCGCGGTCCAGGCACAGCGCAGCGGGCAGCCCGCCTTCTGCGTCTTCACCGACAAGACACTGATGGCGATCGCCGAGGGCGCCCCCGACGAGGAGGGGGAGCTGGCGCGGATCCCCGGGGTCGGAGTACGCAAGCTCAACCGCTACGGAGCCGATGTCCTGGCCATCTGCGCAGGTCAGGAACCCGGTGGAGCAGAAAATGAGGACTGACGCGAACTCGTCGAAAAAATAGTTTGCGCATGCCCCAGCAATCCCCATAGGTTCTTAGCCACGGGAACGGAGCCCTTCTCTGAGGGCCCAACTCTGTGTTGTACTTGCATATCCGTCGGACTGGTTCATCCCAGTCCCCCGAGACGCCGAGAGGAGGCGAGTCCAGTGATCAGCATCAAGACCAGTTCCATCAGCACCGTCAAAATGACCGATCGCTCGGTCGTCGCCTCCCTGTGCATTCCCGCCGTCTCGAACCAGGGCACCGGTCTGTCCGGCATCTGTGCCGCCCGCCCGGCGTCCTCCGTGTCTCTCGCGGGTCTTCCCGTTCGTGAGCGCAATGAGCGACCGACTAAGGCACTGGAAGCAGTAGCGGCACAGGCGCAGTCCTATGCCTTTACGGCGGCCGGTGCCGGAAACCGGCGTCAGACGACGCAGCACCACCTGATGTGGGCCTTCCGTGGGCCAGAACCCTGGAGTGATCCAGCCTGATTGCCGATCAGGCCGGCGCCTTCAGGGCCGCGGAACCCCATCCGGGATCCGCGGCCCTTCTGTTTGTCCTCCAACGGGGATGACGGAGCGAAGGGGCCTCGGGACAAGAAAAGAACCCGGTACCAAGCCGACACCCGGCCCAACAGGGCCGGACCGACCAGACGAGGAAGACGAACCGTGCAACTCGAAGCGCACGCCCCGTCCGTACCGCCTTCCGAAACGATCCCCCCGCCCGGCCTCACGGAGGACTCCCCCTTGACTCCGCTCACCGCGCTCACCGCGCTCGACGACGCCATCGAGAACCTCGGCGTACCCGTCCCCTGCCGTTCCTACGACCCGGAGGTCTTCTTCGCCGAGTCGCCGGCGGACGTCGAGTACGCCAAGTCCCTCTGCCGCACCTGCCCGCTGATGGAGGCCTGCCTCGCCGGCGCCAAGGAGCGGCGTGAGCCCTGGGGCGTCTGGGGTGGCGAGCTGTTCGTCCAGGGCGTTGTCGTCGCCCGGAAGCGGCCGCGTGGCCGCCCGCGCAAGAACCCGGTCACGGCATGAACACCCCAGGAACGATCGACCGCCCCCTCACGCACGACCCCAAGAAGCAGGCCCCGATGAAGCCGTCCACCCAAGAGCCCGCGGGCTCCGCGATTCCAGACTTCACCACCAGTGGCGCGAACGACTCGCGTCAGAACAGGACCCGAGAGATGCAACTCATTCCAGAAGCCCTGGCCCGTGCGCATATGCACGAGCGACTGCACGAGGCGGAGCGGGACCGACAGGCCGCGCGCCTGGCGGCCGCCCGCCGGATGCAGCGCCGGGCGGAGCGCGCCTCGCTGCGCGCCCGCCGCGCGCTCGCCATGGCGGTCATGCAGTAACCGACAACACCACAAGCGATGGCCTCCCCGTCAGGGGCGGCGGTAGCTCCCCGCGGGGGCCGGTCCGGGCGAACGGACCGGCCCCCGCGGTGCGTTGTGCCCGCCGATCCCTCCGCCACGGCGATATCGTCGCCGCGTGACGAGTCTTCCCGGAGGCAGTGAGGACAGCGGCTCCGCCACGGAACCCCAGCCCCTCGTGTGCGCCCGCTGCGGCATCCTGGCCGACGGCCCGCAGCCCACCTGGACCTGCTCCGTGGAGAACGGCAATCGCCAGTACTTCTGCGACACCTGCTCCCGGGAGAACCTCAGAGCCATCGAGGGAAGACTCGACTCGGCCTGGTGGTAGGGCTTCTGCTTCAGGATTACCCAGGCTCACGCCTCCGCGGCGGACTCCTCCTCCGTCTCTTCGTCCAGGACGAACCCCGGCAGCCACTCCTCCAGTTCCTCGCGCAGTCGCACCGTCGCGCCCAGCTGGCACAGCACGCCGATCGTGCTCAGGGTCACCCGGTGGATCAGGAGGTACGCCGGGGGCAGGTTCAGCCGCTTGCCCAGCTGGTAGGCGGGGGATCGAGGGTCGGCCACCCGGGCCGCCTGGCTGCGCATCCAGCCGCGGGTGAAGGTGAACTCGTCGACCAGGGCTGGTTCGATGATCGGCAGCAGGTAGTCGAGGACGGCACCGGGGTCCAGCTCTATGGATTCCTTGACGAAGCCCTCGGCGCAGAGGAGTTCGTAGATGGCGTCCGCCTCGCCGTCGAGGGTCATGCGCAGGGAGTCGCCGATCGGCGTGGGCAGGCCGCCCGGGAGGCGGTCGACCGTGCCGAAGTCCAGGACACCGAGGCGCCAGTCGTCCTCGCCGTCCGGGCCGCCGGGCAGCAGACGGAAGTTGCCCGGGTGCGGGTCGGCGTGCAGCAGGCCGGTGCGGGCCGGGCCGGAGAAGAGGAAGCGGGCCAGGAGCTGGCCGGCGCGGTCACGCTGTTCGCGGGTGCCGTCGGCGATCACTTCCGACAGCGGGATACCGTCGATCCACTCCGTGACCAGGATCTGGTCGCACTGGTGGACCACGCCGGGCACCACCACGTCCGGGTCGTCCTCGAACTCCTCGGCGTGTGCCTGCTGGGCCTGGGCCTCCAGGCTGTAGTCCAGTTCCTCGGAGACCCGGTCCTTGAGCTCCGTGATGAGGGGCTTGATGTCCATGCCGGGGATCAGCGGGCCCAGCAGGCGGGCGAAACGGCTCAATTGGTTCAGGTCCGACAGGAGGGCCTCGCCGGCGCCCGGATACTGCACCTTGACCGCCACCTCGCGGCCGTCGTGCCACACGCCCCGGTGCACCTGGCCGATGGAGGCAGCCGCGGCCGGCTTGTCCTCGAACTCCAGGAACAGGTCGTGCCAGTCCTCGCCAAGCCGTTCCGCCAGCACCGAGTGCACGGTGCGCGTCGGCATCGGCGGTGCCGCCTCCTGCAGTTTCGTGAGCGCCGCCCGGTAGGGGCCGGCGACCTCCTCGGGCAGTGCCGACTCGAAGACGGACAGCGCCTGCCCGAACTTCATCGCACCGCCCTTGAGTTCGCCCAGGACCTTGAACAGCTGCTCCGCCGTGCGCTGTTGCAGCTCGCGGCCGACGATCTCCGCGGACTCGCCGACGATCCGCTTACCCAGTCCCCAGGTCGCCCGCCCGGCGAAGCCGAGCGGGAGCGCGGCGAGCTTGGCGGTACGGGTGACCGCCTTGCGGGGAAGATCAGACATGCGCCCTCCAGGTCCCAGCCGGCCGCGCCTCGTCTGCCTTGCGGCGTAGCTCCTTTGACGGCCGTTGCTCCGCCATTGTCTCGTGCGTCTCCTTGTCTTTGGAGGTGCGTTCGCCTCCACCTTTCTCCGCGGCCCCGCAGGGGCATGCGGGATGCGCCCAGATCGGCCGGGCGTGCCAGCTCAGAGCGGGTAGGGAGACCTCCCAGCGAGCGCCGGTACTCGACGGCGTGTGGCCGTCGAGGAAGGCGAGCGCGTGTGCGGCCGCCAGCCCGGCGACCGTCGTGGCCAGCGTCAGATCGCAGGGCCGCACCTCGCGCGACCTGCCCGAACCCGAGCGCCACTGCGCGACCAGACGGGGCCAGGCCGGGTCCCGGTCGGTGCGGCCCTGGTGCATACAGCCCGCGCAGCTTGTCTCACCGGGCAGGACCAGAGGGCCGACGACACCGGTTCCCTCCACGACACCGGCGTACAGATGCGGCGTGCCGGAAGCGATCAAGGGGGCGGCGGCGGACGGGTCGGGTGTGTGCACGGCGACATCGTCGCGCGGGGCGAGGATCACCAGGGAGTGGCCGGGGCCGTCCCCCTCGGGAGGCGACTGAGGTCCGCGGCGGGGCGGGCGGTCCGGTGCCGACCGGCGTACCGCCCTTCGGGCCGCGTCGTCCCTGCGCTCGCCGACCGCCTCGGCGGGCAGCCCGCCCGGCGCCACGTCCCACGGCTCGGCGCGCCCGATGTCACGCACGTCGACCTCGCCGACCCCCGCGCCCGACAGCAGCGAGGCCAGCACGGCGCCCACCCGGCCCGCGCCCCGGACCTGCACCCGCAGGGATCGGCGGGCGGCCAGCCGACTGATCGCGTCGCCCGGTTCGGACGTGGTCAGGGACAGTGAGGCCAGATCGGGGCGGAGCCGGTCCAGAACCTCCTTCTTGGTGCGCAGCTCGGCGGCGGCCGGCCCGCCGCCCCGCGCGTCGTCGACGAGCCCGGCCCGCGCCAGCCGGTCCACCAGCGCGTCGACATGACCGTCCGGCAGGTCCATACGACGGCCCTCCTCGCGCAGCAGCTCCATCCCGCGGGTGCCGTTGAGCAGCTCCAGGAAACTGCCCGTCGCCGTGTCCATCGGACCCAGCGTCATCGCGTGCGCCGGAGCCATCCCGAGCTGCACGGTCTTGAGATCGCGCCAGCCACGCCTGAGCGCGGGCTTCACCAGTGGAACCGCCGGAACCGCCGGAACCACCGGAATCGCCGGAACCATCGACTGCATGACAGGCCCCCGTTGCGTCGTGAGTACGTCCCCGTGTGCCGGTGGAGGTCGGTCGCAGCTCCGCCGGTGAGTGCCAGCATGCCCGGATGCGCGGTTCGGTGCGGAAAGTTGTCCACAGGTGGTGAGTATTCGTCGTACAAATCAAACGCATGGTGGGGGATCGGCATCGAACCGTCCCGGACTCGGGACTTCACCCGCTTGCAGCGGGTAACGTCGGGGCGTGCCCGCCGACCCACTGCACCGCGCCGGAATGCCACAGCGCAGCACGACGAGCCCGCCGCCGAGCGGCTCCAAGACGAGCGCGATCGAGGTCCGCCGGAGCTCCCGTCGACGTCGGACGGTCTCCGCGTACCGCGAGGGCGATCGCACCGTCGTGCTCATCCCCGCCCGGATGTCCGAGGCCGAGGAGCAACGCTGGGTGAGCGTCATGCTCGACAAGCTGGCCGCCCAGGAGAGTAAACGGGTCCTCGGCGATGCCGAGCTGACCGAGCGCGCCGAGCGCCTGTCCACCCAGTACTTCGACGGCCGCGCCCGGCCCACCTCCGTCCGCTGGGTCACCAACCAGAACACCCGCTGGGGCTCGTGCACCCCCGCAGAGGGCAGCATCCGTCTGTCGCACCGGCTGCAGGGCATGCCGGAATACGTCGTCGACTACGTCCTCGTCCACGAGCTGGCGCATCTGCTCGTGCCCGGCCACGGGCCGCGCTTCTGGCGGCTCCTTGAGGCGTATCCGCGGACCGAGCGGGCGCGCGGCTACCTTGAAGGGGTGGTCGCGGCCGACCGGCTGCCCCATCTGCCCGGCGCGCGCGGCGAGTGACCCGGGGCAGGGATCCCGGTACGGCCTGGAGCGGGTTGTGTACCGGCTCTGTACCGACTTCGTCCGGTGTCCGAGTTTGCCGTTAGCCTGGCGCGACGCACTCACATTCGGGATGGGGGACGGTCGTAACGCATGGCCAGGGAATTCCAACGCGGCCACAAGGCCAGGATCAGTGACCTCACCGCGGGTACGGATCTGTACGTAGGTGTGCAGATCTCCGGCCCCGGACTGACCTTCGACATCAGCTGCTTCGGTCTCGACGCCGACGAACGGCTCTCGGACGACCAGTACTTCGTCTTCTTCAACCAGCCGAAGTCCCCCGAGGAGTCCATTCAGCTCCTCGGCGCCCAGGCGGGCGACACGGAGTCCTTCCGGGTCACGCTCGACAGGATCCCCGCTCAGATCCAGAAGCTGTCCTTCACGGCGACGCTCGACGGCGCCGGGCAGATGTCGCAGATCAGCCCCGGATACATCCGCATCGTCGCCGGCGGCGAGGAGGTGGCCCGGTACTCCTTCAACGGCTCGGAGTTCTCCACCGAACGCGCCGTGATGCTGGGCGACTTCTACCTGAAGGACGTCTGGCGGTTCGCCGCGGTCGGGCAGGGCTTCGACGGCGGTCTGGACGCGCTGCTGAAGAACTTCGGCGGCGAGGTCCTCGAAGAGGAGGCGCCCGCCGCCCCTCAGCAGCCTCAGTCCGGCGCCGCCCCGAGCTTCGCGCCGCCCCCGCAGGCCGCCGCGCCGCCCGCGTTCGGCGCCCCGGCCGCCCCCGCTCCAGCACCGGCTCCGCAGCCCGCCGCGCAGGGCTTCGCGCCGCCGCCGGGGGCAACCCCGCCGCCGGCTCCCGCCCCCTCGGTGCACGCCCAGCCCACCATCGTCGCGCCCATGACGCCGCCCGGCGGCACCCAGGTGCCGCCACCCGCCCCGGCGCCCGCGCCCTACGGCCAGCCCCGCCAGCAGCCCCCGTACGGCCAGCCCGCCTCGAGCGCCTCGCTGCCCCCGGGCTACGCCCAGCCCCAGGCCCCGCAGGCTCCGGCCCCGCCTCCGGGCTACGGCCAGCCGACCCCGCCCCCCGGATACGGCCAGCAGCCCCCCGTCGGGCAGGCCCCGGGCCAGCAGGCCCCCTACGGAGCGCCCCAGGGTGTCCCGCAGGGCGCGCCTCAGGGGCCGGGTGTGGTCGCGGCGCTCCAGCAGTTCAAGGAGACGCCCACCGGGCAGCGCTGGACGCAGCAGACCAAGAAGCTCGTCCGCGTCGACCTCGGTATCGGCGGGCAGCCCGTGCTGGCCCGGCAGGGCAGCATGGTGCTCTACCAGGGCAAGGTCGACTTCAGCTACAAGGGCGCCGGGTTCGCCGGCCGAATCGTGGGCAACGCGACCGGCCAGGAGATGCAGCTGATGCGCTGCACCGGCCAGGGCCAGGTCTTCCTCGCCGAGAACTCCACGATGCTGCACCCCATCGAGCTCCAGGGCGACGGCATCTGCGTCTCCGCCGAGAACGTCCTCGCCTTCGACGAGAGCCTCCAGTACGAGGTCCGCCGCATCGAAGGCCACGGCATCCCCGGCGGCGCGCTGTTCACGATGCAGTTCCAGGGCACCGGCACGATCGTCGTCAAGACGCACGGCACGCCCGTGGTGCTGCCGGTCACGCCCACGACGTTCGCCGACGCCAACGCCGTGGTCGCCTGGTCGTCCGCCGCCCAGGTGGTCGTCTCCAGCCAGGTGCGGATGCGGCACAACGCCTACGCCGGCGCCACCGGAGAGAGCGTCAACCTCCAGTTCCGGGCCGCGCCAGGCAACTTCATCGTCGTCCAGCCGTACGAGATCTGAGGGAGCCCGTCATGAACCAGCCGCTCGCGGGCTACGCCCCCGCACCCGTCACCGCCCGCATGGAGAACCACGGCAACCACATGCTGAAGGTCGCCATGCAGACCGGAAACGACCTCTTCGCGCGCGTGGGGTCGATGGTCGCCTACGAAGGGTTCATCCAGTACGAGCCCAACCCGCCGGCCGTGCGCCAGATCGCGCGCGACTGGATGACCGGCGAGGGCGCGCCCCTGATGAAATGCTCCGGCGACGGACTGCTCTACCTCGCCGACTACGGCGCCAACGTCGTCGTCATCAACCTCAACGGCGACGGCATCTCCGTCAACGCCACCAACCTGCTCGCCTTCGACGCTCATCTGCAGTGGGGTGCCGAACGGGTCAAGGGGCTGGCGAAGTTCGCCGGACAGGGCCTGTGGAACACCAAGATCTCCGGGCAGGGCTGGGTCGCGCTGACCTCCCGGGGCAAGCCGATCGTCGTCGACTGCGGCGGCGGCGAGAACGAGACCTACGTCGACCCGGACGCGCTCGTCGCCTGGTCCCCGAACCTCAAGGTGAAGGGCAAGCGCAGCTTCCGGGCGCAGTCCCTGATCGGCCGGGGCAGCGGCGAGGCCTACCAGATGGCCTTCTCCGGCGAGGGCATCGTCGTCGTCCAGCCCAGCGAGGACAGCACCGACCGTCTCCGGGTCCGGGGCTGAGGGGGAGCCAGAACGCCATGCAGAGCCCGCTTTTCGCCTACAACGACCAGCAGACCCAGGACCGCTGGAGCCTGCAGAACAAGCAGATGCTCCGGGTCGCCCTGGAGGGCCACGACGACGTCCTCGCCCGCAAAGGCACCATGGTCGCCTACCAGGGGATGGTCGAGTTCGACGCCGAGTACCAGAGCAACCAGCAGGGACGCGCGCGTGCGCACACCGGCGAGGGCCTGGACCTGATGCGCTGCCACGGGCAGGGCACCGTCTACCTCGCCAACCTCGCCCAGCACGTCCACCTGATGGACGTGGAGCAGGACGGGCTGACCGTCGACAGCAGCTACGTGCTGGCGATGGACTCCTCGCTGCACCACGAGGTCATCGCCGTCGACAGCCTCTACGGCATCTCCGGCTCCGGGAAGTACCAGCTCAACATCACCGGCCGCGGCAGGGTCGCCCTCATGACCTCCGGCGCGCCGCTGCTGCTGCAGGTCACCCCCGACAAGTACGTCAACTGCGACGCCGACGCGATCGTCGCCTGGTCGACCGGCCTGCGCGTCCAGATGCAGGCCCAGACGCACTCCTCCGGGGTGTGGCGGCGCCGCGGCAGCACCGGTGAGGGCTGGGAGCTCAGCTTCATGGGCAGCGGTTACGCGCTCGTCCAGCCCAGCGAGCTGCTGCCGCCGCAGAACGCCCAGATCGGGTCGGGCCTGGCCGCCCAGTACGGCATGGGGCAGCAGGGGGCCCGGGGGCAGAACCAGGGCAACGTCTGGAGCTGAGTACCGGTAAGGGGTGACCGCCAGGGCGGTCACCCCTTACCGCTTCAGAGTCTGGCGCGGGTTGCTTCCAGTAGCCGTACGACAGAGTCGTCCGCCACGTCCGCCACCTCGTCGTAGCCGAACCAGCGCAGGTCGAGCGACTCGTCGCTGATCGCCTCCACGGATCCACGCGGGGCTACGGCGGCGTACTGCACGTCCAGGTGCCAGGCGCAGGGCGTGTGGTGCCGGTCCAGGCGGACCGGGGTGCCCTGCAGCAGGCGCAGCGAGGGGATCCCGGACTCCTCCGTGGCTTCGCGGAGCGCGGCGTCCGCGAGCGTGCCGTCGCTCTGTTCGCAGTGGCCGCCCATCTGGAGCCACCTCCGCAGCTTCTTGTGGAGCGTGAGCAGGACGCGCTCCCGATCCGGGTCGATCACCAGCGCGCTCGCCGTGATGTGGCCGTCCCCGCACACCTTCCACATGCCGTCCGGATGCGCCTCAAGATGGTCCAGATACGCCTGGCGCAGCTCGGGCTGGTCCTCGTAGCCCTTCAGCACGAGGACCGTGTCGTCGTACAGGCTCACTCGGTGTCGTCGCCCTTGTCGTGATCCTCGGAGTCGTCCTTCTTCCTGAGGTCGGGCTTCCCCGCCGCCTCGCCGAGCATCTTGTCCAGCTCGGAGAAGTCCAGCTGCTCGCGGTGCACGAAGCCGTCCGGGTCGTCCAGGTCGGACGCCGTGGGCAGCATGTCCGGGTGGGCCCACAGGGCGTCCCGGCCGTCGACACCGCGTGCGTCCGTGAGCGAGGCCCACAGGCGGGAGGCGTCACGCAGGCGGCGCGGGCGCAGCTCCAGGCCGATCAGCGTGGCGAACGTCTGCTCCGCCGGGCCGCCCGAGGCGCGGCGGCGGCGCAGCGTCTCGCGCAGCGCGTCCGCCGACGACAGGCGTGGCTTCGCGGCCGCGTGCACCACCGCGTCCACCCAGCCCTCGACGAGCGCCAGAGCCGTCTCCAGACGGGCCAGGGCGGCCTTCTGCTCCGGGGTGTCCTCCGGCTGGAACATGCCCTGCTGGAGGGCGTCCTGCAGCTGCTCGGGGTTCTGCGGGTCGAACTGGCCGACCACGTCCTCCAGCTTGGCCGTGTCGACCTTGATCCCGCGCGCGTAGCCGTCGACCGCGCCGAACAGGTGCGAGCGCAGCCACGGCACGTGCGCGAAGAGGCGCTGGTGGGCGGCCTCGCGCAGGGCGAGATACAGCCGCACCTCCTCCTTCGGTACGCCCAGGTCCTTGCCGAACGTCTCGATGTTGACCGGCAGCAGCGCGGCCTTGCCGGCCGGGCCGAGCGGCAGGCCGATGTCGGTGGAGCCGACCACCTCGCCGGCGAGGACGCCGACGGCCTGCCCGATCTGGGTGCCGAACATGGCGCCGCCCATCGAGCGCATCATGCCGATCAGCGGGCCGGCCATGGCCTGCATCTCCTCCGGCAGGACGTCGCCCATGGCGGTGCCGACGCGCTCGGCGACCGGGTCGACGAGCTCCTTCCACGCGGGCAGGGTCGCCTCGACCCACTCCGCGCGGGACCACGCCACGGCGGAGCCCGCGCCGGACGGCAGGGACGTCGCGTCGTCGAGCCACAGGTCGGCCAGGCGCACCGCCTCCTCGACCGCGGTGCGCTCGGCGGGGCCGACGCTCGCGTCCTTGGAGCCTTCCGCGGTGCCCTGGGAGACCGTCTGGCGGGCGATCTGCTTGGCCATGTCCCAGTTCACCGGGCCGCCCTCGTAGGAGAGCATCTGGCCCAGCTGCTGGAAGGCGGCGCCCAGGTCGGTGGGGTTCAGCGATCCGAACATGGCAGCGAACGGATTGTCGGCCCCCGGGCCGCCCAGGCCCCCGGCGCCGGGCAGCCCGCCGAAACCGAACGGGTTGGCCGGGCCCTGACCACCACCGCTCTGCTGGTCCTTCTTCTTGCCCTCGTCGCCGTCGTCCGGCTCCTCCGGCGGAAGGCCGAATCCGAATGGGGTGTCACTCACGGGATTCCTCGGCTGGTAAGGCCGCCGGTTCTCCCCGGCGGCGCGACTGCCCGATAACACCACCCAGCGTAGACACCATGGGCGGTTCGGGCCTCGGTGCTTCGCCGACTCGCGGCCTGCGGCAGGATGGATGCCACCTGGTACGTACGCGTCACTCGCGTCCGTACTGAAGACAACCGCTGGAGACGCCCGGTGAGTTCCCCTGATCCGCAGGTTCGCGCAGCGCGAAACCAGTCAACCAGTCCCGCCGTGCGCGGGCCCGTCGTAGCGGTCACCGGTGCCGCGTCCGGGGTCGGCGCGCTGCTGACCGAGCGGCTCGCCGCGTCGGAGGAGATCAAGCAGGTCATCGCGATCGACGAGCGGCGCGGCGAGTGCGCGGCGGCCCAGTGGCACATCCTCGACGTGCGGGATCCGGCCATCGCGGAGAAGCTGCGCGGTGCGGACGTGGTGGTCCATCTGGCGCTCGATCTCGACCTGGAGACCGACGCCGCCGCCCGTACGGCCTACAACGTACGGGGGACCCAGACCGTGCTGACCGCCGCGGCGGCGGCCGGGGTCCACCGGGTCGTGCTGTGCACGTCCGCGATGGTCTACGGGGCGCTGCCGGACAACGAGCTGCCGCTGTCCGAGGACGCCGAGCTGCGGGCCACCGCGGAGGCGACCGGGGTCGGCGATCTGCTGGAGATCGAGCGGCTCGCGCGGCGGGCGCCCCGGGCCCATCCCGGACTCAATGTCACCGTGGCGCGGCCGGCCGTCCTGGTGGGCGGTACCGACACCGCGCTGACCAGGTACTTCGAGTCCCCTCGGCTGCTGGTCGTGGCCGGGTCGCGGCCCGCCTGGCAGTTCTGCCACGTCGAGGATCTGTGCAGCGCCCTGGAGTACGCCGTCCTGGAGAAGGTCGACGGGGAGCTCTCCGTCGGGTGCGACGGGTGGCTGGAGCAGGAGGAGGTCGAGGAGCTCAGCGGGATCCGGCGGATGGAGCTGCCGTCGACGGTGGCGCTGGGCGCGGCGGCCCGGCTGCACCGGATCGGGCTCACGCCGTCTCCGGCCGGGGACCTGGCGTACACGATGTACCCCTGGGTGGTGAGCGGGAGCCGGCTCCACGACGCCGGGTGGCGGCCGCAGTGGACCAACGAGGAGGTTCTCGCGGAGCTGCTGGACGAGGTTTCCGGGCGGCACACGGTCGCCGGGCGGCGGCTCGGGCGCAAGGACGCGACGGCGGCCGGGGCGGCGGGGGCGACGGTGGCCCTGCTGGGTGCGGCGGCCGTGGTGCGGCGGGCCCGGAAGGCTCGGCGGCGGATCTGAGGAGGGCCGGGCGGATCCGGCCTGTAGGAGGCTTCAAGCGTCCACACGCGCGTGCCTGGTGCAAGTTCCATTCCGCGTTGTCAGAGGCGTGAGGCACGATGGAGCCATGGCATCCACTCACGATCATCCCGGCGAGCAGGCCGCGGACGACCCCATCAAGCTCATCGGCATCCGGGAGACCGCCCTCTCCCTGGACGAGGTCTTCCGGGCCGTCGGGGACGACGCCGCCGGGGGGACCGCGCTGTTCGTGGGAACCGTGCGGAACCACGACGGGGGCGCCGACGTCGACCAGCTCGGGTACTCCTGCCATCCCAGTGCAGAGGCCGAGATGCGGCGGATCGCCGAGAAGGTGGTCGCCGACTATCCGGTACGCGCGCTGGCCGCGGTGCATCGCGTCGGGGACCTCGGGGTCGGAGACCTTGCCGTGGTCGTCGCCGTCTCCTGCCCCCACCGGGGCGAGGCCTTCGAGGCCTGCCGGAAGCTGATCGACGATCTCAAGCACGAAGTGCCCATCTGGAAGCACCAGACGTTCTCCGACGGCACAGAAGAATGGGTCGGCGCGTAGCGCCGTCGTTGAGGGGTGGTGGTCGGGCGACGGGAGGGCGGGTGGGCGCCTGCTGAACCCCTCCGGTTGCGTAACCGCACCCCTGCCGTGAGCGTTGTCACTGCGGATGGTTAATCTGCTGATCAGTCAGTTGCGGTCGCTCACCAGGATGGGAGGACGGCATGGCGGCGCTCGCCTGGTTGCTGATTCCGCTTGTGGCTGCGATCGGCGCGGGTCTGTGGGGCAGTTGGGCCAACCGGACCCGCAAGGTGCGCAGCGACGGGCCCGAGCTCGTCGGATACGCGCGGTTCCGGGAGGCCATGGAGAAGTCCGACACCGGGAGCTGACGCCCGTCCCCGGACAGACGGCCCTGACGGGGCTCTGACAGGAGCGTCCCGTACTGTCGAGGCATGCCACGCCGCACCGCGACGATGCTCGCCTCCACCCTGATGCTGATCGCGCTCCTGTGCGCGGGAGTGTTCATCCCCGTGCCGTATTCGGAGATGTCCCCGGGGCCGACGGTGAACACCCTCGGGGACCACGACGGCGAGCCGGTGCTGCAGATCTCGGGACGCAAGACCTACCCGACGACCGGTCACCTGAACATGACCACCGTCCGGGTCACCAGCGCCGACTACAAGATGAACCTCGTCGAGGCCGTCTACGGATGGCTCGCGCACGACAACAAGGTCGTCCCGCACGACACCCTCTACCCCGACGGCAAGACCGAGGAGCAGTCCACCCAGGAGAACGCCGAGGAGTTCAGCCAGTCACAGGAGAGCGCCAAGGTCGCCGCCCTGAAGGAGCTGAAGATCCCGGTGAAGTCCGGGGTGATCGTCTCCACCGTGGTGAAGGGGACCCCTTCTGAGGGCAAGCTGCACGCCGGTGACGTGGTCAAGGCAGTCGACGGTACGGCGGTGAAGGAGCCCTCCGACGTCGCCGAACTGGTGACCAAGCACAAGCCCGGCGAGGACGTCGTCTTCACGATCGTGCCCGCCAAGGAGCAGGCCGCCGCCGAGAAGGAGAAGCGGACGGCGACGAAGACCGAGGACATCACGATCACCACCGCCCCGTCCGACGACAGCGGTGAGAAGCGCGCCATCGTCGGCATCTCCGCCGGGACCGACCACACGTTCCCGTTCACCATCGACATCAAGCTCGCCGACGTCGGCGGCCCCAGCGCCGGCCTCATGTTCGCGCTCGGCCTCTACGACAAGCTCACCCCGGGTGACCTCACCGGCGGCACGTTCGTGGCCGGCACGGGAACGATCGACGACAACGGCAAGGTCGGCCCGATCGGCGGCATCGAGATGAAGACCGTCGGCGCGCGCGGCAAGGGCGCCCAGTACTTCCTCACGCCCGCCGACAACTGCCCGGCTGCCGCCAAGGACACCCCCAAGGGGCTCACCCTCGTCAAGGTCGGCACCATGGACGACGCCCTCGGCGCCCTCAAGGACATCCGCGCGGGCGACACCGCCGACCTGCCGAAGTGCACCACCAAGGGCTGAGCGGCAGGCCCGCACACGCCGATGGGGGCGCCCTCCACATCGAGGGCGCCCCCATCGCCGTACCGGAAGACCTCAGTCCGCGAACGTCGCCGACAGTGCCTCTGCCAGACCCGGAACCAGGTCCGGGCCTGTGAGGACCTCCGTCGGGGTGTCTTTCTCGCGCAGGCGGAGGGCCGACTCGCGGGCGCCGTCGCGCAGGACCGCGACCGTCATCCGGACCTCCTGGCGCTCGGGATGGTCCGCCACCCACTGCGTCAGCTTGGCCCCGTTCAGCCCCTGCGGGACCTGGGCCTCGGCGGACGGCGGCAGCATCAGACGCTCCACCGCGAGCGCGCAGCCGACCACCGCGTCGGGCCACGCGATCGTGGCGAGGAACTCATCGAGCGGCTTGCCCGTTGGAATCTCGTCCTGCTCGATCGGGGTCAGGCCGGAGGACTCCTGCTCGTCCCCCAGGCCGAGCTGGGCGGCGAGGCCGGGTTCCTGGGCCTGCAGCCGTGCGGTGTCTACGAGGGCGAAAAGGCGGGCGGGCTGGTCCCAGCCGAGGCCGGAGACGTACTCGTCGATCTCGAGTACGGCCCGGGTGAGCGGGCTCGCCGCCATGGGAGTGTTGGACATGGTCACAATCCTGCCTCGTTCCCGACCGGAATCGGGAACCGAGTAAACCGTGAGTAAGTTGCATAGGTGTGGGCCTACGATCACGAGGCCCCCCGGACGGCCCGAGAACACGAGGGCCTGACGGATCGACAGCGAACTTCGAGGTGCGCACCTTGGCTTTCCAGATGCCGGACCGCGGCGGAGGCCCGACGGGGCCACGGATCAGAGTGGGCCGCCCGTCCAGGCGTGTCCGGACCCTGCTCATGACGCTGGGCGTCCTTGCCGTTCTCGGCATGGTTTTCACCATGTTCGCCGGGTTCTGGACGGACTGGCTCTGGTACCGGTCGGTGAACTACTCGTCCGTCTTCACGACCACTCTATGGACGAAGATCGGGCTCTTCTTCGTCTTCGGTCTGCTGATGGCCGTCGCGGTCGGCTTCAACATCTGGCTGGCGCACCGGCTGCGTCCGCCGTTGAGCGCCATGTCGATGGAGCAGCAGAGCCTCGACCGCTACCGCATGGGCATCGCGCCGTACAAGAAGTGGCTGCTGCTCGGGATCACCGCCCTGGTGGGGCTGATCGCCGGCGCCTCGGCGTCCAGTCAGTGGCGGACCTGGCTGATGTGGGTCAACGGTGTGTCCTTCGGACAGAAGGACCCCCAGTTCCACCTCGACGTGTCGTTCTTCGCGTTCGACCTGCCCTGGTACCGGTTCCTGCTCGGCTTCGGCTTCGCCGCCGCGATCCTCTCCGTGATCGCCGCCGCGCTCACCCACTACCTGTACGGCGGGCTGCGCGTCACCAGCCCGGGCGCGCGCGCCACCGCCGCGGCGACCGGGCATCTGTCGGTGCTGCTGGGCATCTTCGTCACCCTGAAGGCGGTCGCGTACTGGCTCGACCGGTACGGACTCGCGGTCAAGTCCAGTGACTTCAAGGCGACGGACAACTGGACGGGCCTCAGGTACGTCGACGCCAACGCCTATCTGCCGGCCAAGACGATCCTGTTCTGCATCGCCGTCATCTGCGCGGTGCTGTTCTTCGCCACCCTGTGGCGGCGCACCTGGCAGCTGCCGGTCATCGGCTTCGGTCTGATGGTGCTCTCGGCGATCCTCATCGGCGGTCTGTACCCGGCGATCGTCCAGAAGTTCCAGGTCCAGCCCAACGAGCAGGCCAAGGAAGCGCCGTATGTGACCAAGAACCTCAAGGCGACGCGCGAGGCCTACGGCATCGACGACGCCAAGGTCACCGAGTACCCGGGTACGAGCGCCACCGACGACAAGACCGAGCTGCGCGACGAAGTCGGCTCCACGGCGAGTATCCGCATCATGGACCCGAACATCGTCTCGCCGACGTTCCAGCAGCTCCAGCAGATCAGGAACTACTACGGGTTCCCGACCAACCTGGACGTCGACCGGTACAGCAAGGACGGCAAGGATCAAGACACGGTCATCGGTCTGCGAGAGCTGAACCTCGACGGCATTCCGAAGAACAACTGGATCAACGACCACTTCCGCTACACCCACGGGTACGGCGCCGTCGCAGCCGAGGGCACCTCGGTCGACAGCCAGGGCCGCCCGGTCTTCACCGAGTCCGACCTGCCGTCCAAGGGCGACCTCGGCACGTACCAGCAGCGGGTCTACTACGGCGAGAAGACCAACACGTACTCGATCGTCGGCGGTCCCCAGAAGGAGATCGACTACTCCGACGACAGCGGTGAGAAGACCTACAGCTACGAAGGCGACAGCGGGGTCAACCTCTCCAGCCCGGTCAACCGGGCCGCGTACGCGGTGGCGTTCAGCGAGCCGCAGATCCTCTACTCCGGGGCGATCGGCGAGGGTTCGCGGATCCTCTACAACCGCACTCCGAAGGAGCGCGTCGAGGCGGTCGCTCCCTGGCTGACCATCGACGGCGACGCCTACCCGGCGGTCGTGGGCGGCAAGATCCAGTGGATCGTCGACGCGTACACGACCACCAACGGCTACCCGTACGCCTCCCGTACGACCCTCGGTGACACCACGGCCGACTCGCTGACCGCGACCAACAACTCGCGCGCGGTGGTGGCCCAGCAGAACCAGGTCAACTACATCCGCAACTCGGTGAAGGCGACGGTCGACGCCTACACCGGTGAGGTCAAGCTCTACCAGTGGGACACCCAGGACCCGGTCCTGAAGACCTGGATGAAGGCGTTCCCGGGCACGGTGGAGCCGAAGGGCGACATCTCCGGCGACCTCATGTCCCATCTGCGGTACCCGCAGGACCTGTTCAAGGTCCAGCGCGAGCTGCTCAGCCGCTACCACGTGAACGACGCGCAGACGTTCCTCAGCGGCAGCGAGGTGTGGCAGGTGCCGGACGACCCGACCAACAAGTCGGGCAACGCGGTGCCGCCGTACTACCTGAGCATGAAGATGCCCGACCAGAAGTCCCAGGTGTTCTCGCTGACGACGACGTTCACACCGAACGGCCGTGACAACCTCAGCGCCTTCATGGCGGTCGACGCCGAGGCGGGCACCAGCGACTACGGCAAGATCAGAGTGCTGAAGCTGCCGACGAACACCACGGTCAACGGGCCCAAACAGGTGCAGAGCCAGTTCAACTCCGAACAGGACATCGCCGAGACCATCAGACTCCTGAGCGGCGGTGACTCGGAGGTCGAGTACGGCAACCTGCTGGCGGTGCCACTGGACGGCGGACTGCTGTATGTGGAGCCCGTCTACGTCCGCGGTGGCGGCCTCAAGTACCCGCTGCTGCGGAAGGTGTTGGTGACCTACGGCGGCAGCACCGCCTTCGAGGACACCCTCGACGAAGCCCTGACCAAGGTCTTCGGAGCGGAGGGGACGACCCCCGAGCCACCGGAGGACGACGGCGATGACACCACGACGCCACCGCCGACGACCACCGACCCCACGGTCCAAGAAGCGCTGAACGACGCCCAGAAGGCGTTCGACGCCGGCCAGGAAGCCCTGAAGAAGGGTGACTGGGAGGCGTACGGCAAGGCGCAGGAGGACCTTCAGGAGGCGCTCCAGCGGGCCGAGGACGCGCAGGCGGAGGAGGACAAGACCGGCAGCAGTCCCGGCGCCAGTCCGAGCCCGACTCCGAGCCCGACGGGCAGTCCGGGAGGCTGATCAAATGACCACCCCGCGCCGTGATACGGTTGCAGAACAACGGCGCGGGGTGGAGCAGCTCGGTAGCTCGCTGGGCTCATAACCCAGAGGTCGCAGGTTCAAATCCTGTCCCCGCTACTGCAGACGAAGGCCCGGATCCTTACGAGGATCCGGGCCTTCGTGATGTGCGAACGCATGTGCCGGAGGGTCGGATGGCCGCGCCGTCGTGGGGAGTTGGCAAAACTGTGTTTGACTTGTCTCTCTGTGGGCATGTCGACAAAACGCTGAAGTGACCTCAATGGCTGCGGTATACCAGGTGTACCCAGGTTGCAGGTGGTGCGACGATGGACGTTATGGGGGACAAGGCAACTCTGTTGGAGACAGGGCGGTTTGTGCAGCCTGCCGACTTTTCGCAGCCGACGGGCGATTTCGTGCAGCCGGTCGGCGACGCCTTGGAGCCGGCGGGGGACCTCTCGCAGACCACGGACCGGGACGAGACCGGCGAGGCCGCCGAGGAGGCACGCCGGCGGCTCGCCGCCGAGGCCGGTGACGCCGAGGCGATGAGCGTCCTCGGGGCCATGCTGCTGCGCCGCGGTGATCTCGACGGAGCCGAACCCCATCTGCGGGCTGCCACCGCGGCCGGCGACCGGGCCGCCGCCAACAACCTCGGAGTCCTTCTCCATCAGCGCGGGTACGCCGACGACGCCGCCGGATGGTGGCGGATCGCCGCCGTCGCCGGCTCGGCCGCGGCCGCCCATGCGCTGGGCCGGCACCACCGTGAGCGCGGCGACGAGCCCGCCGCCGAGTACTGGCTGCGGCAGTCCGCCGAGCAGGGGCATGCGCTGGGCGCGTACGCGCTCGCCGATCTGCTCGAACACCGCGGTGACGGCGGGGCCGCGCCGTGGATGCGGGCCGCGGCGGAGCGAGGGCACCGGGAGGCGGCGTACCGGCTGGCGCGGGCGCTCGACCGGGACGCGCCGCGCGCCGGCGAGACCGGGGCCGACGACGGCGTCGAAGGGCTGGAAGAGGCCGAGCAGTGGTACCGGCAGGCCGCCGCGCGCGGACACCGGCGGGCCGCGCTGCACCTCGGGGCGATCCTGGAGAAGCGCGGGGAGCTCAAGGAGGCCGGGCGCTGGTATCTGACGTCCGCCAAGGACGGCGAGGCACGGGCCGCCTGCGCGCTCGGGTTCCTGCTGCGGGACGCGGGCGACACCGAGAGCGCCGCCGTGTGGTGGCTGCGGGCCGCGCAGGACGGCGACGGCAACGCGGCGAACGCGCTGGGCGCGCTGCACGCCGAGCGCGGCGAGACGCAGACCGCCGAGCGGTGGTACCGGGCCGCGATGGATGCCGGGGACGTGAACGGCGCGTACAACCTCGGGCTGCTCTGCGCCGAGCAGGGGCGTACCGCGCAGGCCGAGCAGTGGTACCGGCGGGCGGCGTACGCCGGGCACCGGGAAGCGGCGAACGCGCTGGCGATCCTGCTGCTGCAGAGCGGGGACGCGGGCGGGGCGGAGCCGTGGTTCTCCAAGGCCGCGGAGGCCGGGAGCGTCGACGCGGCGTTCAACCTCGGGATCCTGTTCGCGGGGCGGGGCGAGGACGTGGTCGCGCTGCGGTGGTACGAGCGCGCTGCGGCCGCCGGGCATACGGAGGCGGCGTTGCAGGTCGGGATCGCGCGGCTGCGGGACGGCGACGAACTCGCCGCTGAGCGGCATCTGCGGTGTGCGGCGGGGGGCGGCAGTGCGGAGGCGGCGTATCGGCTGGCGACCGTGCTGGATGCCCGGCGGCCGCCGGCGCCGGCGCATGAGCTGGGCGAGGCGGTGCACGAGAAGACCGAGTGTGAGGAGTGGTACGAGCGGGCGGCTTCGCAGGGGCATCGGCGGGCGCAGGTGCGGGTGGGGATGCTTGCCGCTGCGCGGGGCGATGTCGTGGAGGCGGCTCGGTGGTACCGGGCGGCCGCCGAGGCCGGGTCTCGGAACGGGGCGTTCAATCTGGGGCTGCTGCTGGCCCGGGAGGGGAGCGAGCCGGAGGCTGCCGTGTGGTGGACCCGGGCGGCGGATGCGGGGCATGCGCGGGCGGCGTTGCGGCTTGCCCTGCTCTACGCGCGTCGCGGCGAGCTGGCGGAAGGGCAGCGGTGGGCTGATCGGGCCGTGTCCTTGGGGCCGGGGGAGGTTGCGGAGAGGGCGGCTCGGTTGCGGGACGCGCTTCGGGAGGAACTGTCGGCGTGACTGTGCCGTCGGTGGTGCTGGGTGTACAGGTAGCTGATTTGCTTCTTCCCACGTCACTGACGTAACGTTCAGTTCATCGACGCGGGGTGGAGCAGCTCGGTAGCTCGCTGGGCTCATAACCCAGAGGTCGCAGGTTCAAATCCTGTCCCCGCTACTGAAGATCTGAGGCCGGAATCCGAAAGGGTTCCGGCCTCAGGTGTTTTCAGGTCCTCTCAGGGGTTTCCGTGGCCCACCGCCTCCTCGTACAAGGCGCGGTTCACCGTCTTCGACTCCGGCAGCGGGGTGCCCTCCGTCACACCCTGGGCGTCGTATGCCGACTGGAGGCGGGTCGTCGTGCCCTCGCGGATCTCCCAGTCCATGCGGAGGGACGGGGTCGAGCTGAGGATCTGCTCGTCTGCCTTGAGGAGTTCGGCCAGGTATGCGACGAAGGTCGCGTTCTGTTTGTAGTCCGGCGGGAAGTACGTGTTCAGCGTCCGGATGTACGCACGGAGGAGTGCCACCCCCGCGTCCACGTCGTCGGCCAGCAGCGTGCGGCCGTACAGCATGCCGCCCAAGGGCTCGCCCAGCGGCTGGCCGCCCAGGAAGGCGTAGCCAGGCTCGCCGTCCACCTTGCGCCAGACCGGGTCCAGGAGCCAGGCCGAGTCGACACCGCCGTTCTGGAGAGCCGTGAGGACGTCGGCCGAGCCCAGTTGCTGGTACTGGATGTCGGCCAGGCCACCGTCGTGGGTTTCCAGGGCCTTTTCCATGGGGTACGCGATGACCGAGCCCTTGCCGATCATCGTGCCGAGCTTGCGGCCGGCCATCGGGGCCCGGCCCGCGGTTTCGCCGTTCCGCAGCTTCACCCACAGGCCGCTCTTCGACTTCGGGTCGGGTGAGAAGTTCCCCGCGACCCACTTGATGTCGAAGCCGCCCTTGATGCCGTTCATGACGGCCGCCTCGGGGGCCGCCCACAGGGCGTCCATGTCGCCCTTGGCGAGGAGGGGGAGGGCGTCCGGGGTGGGGAGGACCTTGAGAGTGACGTCCAGGCCCTCCTTCTTGAACTCGCCCTTGTCGAGGGCCACTTGGAGAGGGGCCACGTACTCCGCGCTCAGTGTGCCCGTCGCGATCGTCAGTTCGCGGGGCTCGGAGAGGGGCAGTGGAGCCGGGGCGCCGGGGGAGCAGCGGGCCGGGGTGCGAGTGGGGGACAGGTCCGCCGGGTTCGTCCAGGAGCGGGCGTCGCAGCCGGCCACCGGGCGGACCGTGCGTTTCTCCGCCGCCGCCTTCGACGTCGTATCGCCGTCCTGGGGTGACGAGCAGGCCGCCGACGTCAGGAGGGCGGCCGCTACGGCGTATCCGAGGCTTCTTCTCATGACTGGCCCCTTCCTCGGTCCCTCGGGGCCCAGGGGGTGAGCACGCGGCCCAGCAGGCGGACCAGTTCGGAGAAGATCACCCCTAGGGCGGCCACGCAGACGATGCCCACGAACATCACGTCGTTCTGGAACAGGGCGCGCGAGTCGAAGATCAGGTGGCCCAGACCGTTCGTCGCGGCGATCTGTTCCGAGGCGACGATCACCAGGACCGCCACGCCCGCGGCTATCCGCGCGCCCACCAGGACCTGCGGCAGCGACGCCGGCAGCAGCACGTGGTGGAACATCTGCCACGGTGAGGCGCCGAAGACCCGGCCCGCGTCCCGGTGGCCGTCGGGGACGGACATCACCGCCGACATCGTCGAGATCCAGACGAAGAAGAAGACCGTCGCCGCCACCAGCGCCACCTGCGGGCCCTCGCCCAGGCCGAACATGTTCAGGAAGATCGGCAGCAGGGCCAGTTTCGGTACGACGTACAGGGCGTCCAGGAGCGGTTCCAGGGCCGCTCGTACCAGGGACAGGGAGCCCATCAGGAGGCCCAGGGCGTAGCCCGTCGCCGTGCCGATCGCGTAGCCCGCCAGGACGCGTTTCAGCGTGGCCCACACGTCCGGCCACAGGTCGCCCGCCGCCGCCCGGTCCCAGCCGTCGGCGAGGATCGTGGAGGGGGCCGGGTAGACACGGTCGTCGATCCAGGCCCGGGTCGCGGCCAGTTGCCAGAGGAGGACCAGGGCAACGGGGACCGCTGCCGCGAGGGTCAGCTCCAGGGCTCGGCGGCGGCGGTGGTGGGTGCGGGCGGGGTGGAGTTCCTGGGGGCCCGGGCGCCGGATCAGGAGGGTCTCGGGCGGGGGTTCGGAGAGGGTGGTCATGCTGGTGCCGCCTCCTTCCTGAGCAGGTCCCACAACTCGCTCTTCAGGGACGTGAACGCGGGGGTGGCGCGGATGTCGCCGGTGCGTGGGCGGGGGAACGGCGGGTGGTGTTCGGCGATGATGCGGCCCGGGCGGGCGGACATCACGAGGACCCGGTCGCCGAGGACGATCGCCTCTTCCAGGCTGTGGGTGATGAACAGGGTGGTCGTGCGGGTCGTCTGGGTGAGGTCCAGCAGCTCGTCCTGGAGGATCGTGCGGAGCTGGGCGTCCAGGGCCGCGAACGGCTCGTCCATCAGGAGGAGTTCGGGTTCCACCGCCAGGGCTCTGGCTATCGCCACCCGTTGACGCATGCCGCCCGAGAGGGTCGCCGGGTAGGCGTGGGCGAAGTCGGACAGGCCCATGCGGGCCAGCCACTCGTCGGCGCGGGCGTTCGCCGAGCGGCGGGGGACGCGTTGGATGTCCAGGCCGAAGCGGACGTTCGCGCGGACCGTCTTCCAGTCGTAGATGCCGTAGTCCTGGAAGATCATCGCCGCTGGGCGCGCCACGCGGCGGAGCCGCATATCAGGCCGCAGCGACGTACGGATCTCCAGGGTGCCCGTGCTGGGGCGGAGCAGGCCCGCCGCTATGCGCAGGAGCGTGGACTTGCCGCAGCCCGAGGGGCCTACCAGGCAGACGAACTCGCCCGGGGCGACGCTGAGATCCAGGGGGCCGAGGGCGTCGACCGTGTGGGGGGTTCGGCCGAAGACGCGGGTCAGGTCGTGGGCCTTGAGTTTCGGGTACGGCTCTCCAGGTGCCGGTGCTGGCTCTCCCACGGGGCTCCTCGCGGAGTGCGGAACGGACGGACTGGTGGGTGCCGTTGACCATATGACGGTCTGTCAGATTCAGGAAGCCCGCAGACAGCACGAAGCCCCGGCGCCCATGCAAGAGGGGCCGGGGCTAGGGGGAACGCTTACGCCGCCGCACAGTTCGGGCAGACGCCGCGGTATGTCACCTCGACGTCCGAGACCGTGAAGCCGAAGCGCTCGCTGTCGGGGAGGTCGGCCAGCGGGTTGCCCGTCGGGTGGACGTCGCGGATCGCGCCGCACTGGGCGCAGACCAGGTGGTGGTGCGGAGTGTGGGCGTTCGGGTCGTAGCGCTTCGCGCGCTTGTCCGTGGCGACCTCGAGCACCTCGCCGAGGGAGACCAGCTCACCCAGCGTGTTGTAGACGGTCGCCCGGGAGATCTCGGGCAGCTTGGCGACAGCCCGCGAGTGGACCTCGTCGGCCGTCAGGTGGACGTGCTCGCCGTCGAGGACCTCGGCCACGACGCGCCGCTGCGCGGTCATCCGCCATCCGCGCCCGCGCAGCCGTTCCAGAAGGTCACTCATACGCACCAGCCTAACAGCAAGGGCGACCAGGTCGCGACCAGGTGTTAGATTGGAGCTCTGCTTGACTTAGATGAAGTCTAATATAGGAATGTCGCAGGAGGCGCACGTGGCGGGCTTCATCGCCAAGGTCTCGCGCGATGACATCGCCGAGCGCGCGATCGGCAACTTCCGCCAGGCGGGCGAAGACTTCGGCAAGCGGCTGGGAGGCCGCCGTCCAGGCCCTGCGTGGCTGAATCAGCACTGGATCGCTTGTCGTTGCGGCGGGCCGGACTCCCTCGTCGAGGTCATCAAGGCCATCGAGGGGGTTCGGCCCGCCGGTCTGTTCAGGCGGGCGCGTGCTGACGCATCGGGGCCCAGCAGCGGATGATGTCGCGGACCGAGACGATGCCGACCGGCTCGTCGTGGTCGAGGACGATGAGATGACGGAAGCCGCCGTGCGCCATGGCGTGGGCCGCCTCCTCCAGGGTCCAGGTCGGGGCGGCGAACACGACGTCCGTGGTGGTGTGGGCGTGGGCACGCTCCGTGTCCGGGCTCTGGCCCAGGCCTACGGAGTTGAGGATGTCGCGTTCGGTGAGGATGCCGATGCCGCCGGCGTCGGGGTCGAGGACGACGGCCGCGCCGATTCGGCGGGCGGACATCAGGGCGGCGGACTGGCGGAGGGTGTGGTCGGGGCCGATGGTGAGGACCACCGTGCTCATGGCGTCGCGGACGAGCATGGGATGGAGCCACCTCCTGTAGTAACCCCACCGTTTGTTCATTGTTTCACAAATTCACAAGTGGGGGCACTCTCAGAGTGGCAGGCAAAGAGGTGGCCAACAAGGGGGCGCTCAGTAGCGTTGGTTGAGATACCCCAGGAACTCGTCGTGCAGCAGGCCGTTCGACGCGGCCGCGTTGCCGCTGTGCGGGCCCGGGCGGCCGTCGAGGCCGGTGAAGGTGCCGCCGGCCTCGGTGACGACGATCGCGGTGGCGGCCATGTCCCACAGGGAGAGTTCCGGTTCGGCGCAGAGGTCCACCGAGCCCTCGGCGACCATCATGTACGGCCAGAAGTCGCCGTACGCGCGCGTGCGCCACACCTCGCGGGTCAGGTCCAGGAAGCCGCCGAGGCGGCCCTGGTCGTCCCAGCCGGTGAGCGAGGAGTACGCGAAGGAGGCGTCCGTCAGCTTCGAGACGCCGGAGACGTGCAGGCGGGTCGCGGAGGACAGGCTGCGGCCGGTGAAGGCGCCGTGGCCCTTCGCGGCCCACCAGCGGCGGCTCAGGGCAGGGGCGGAGACGACGCCGACGACGGGCTGGTAGCCGCCCTCGCCCGCCTCCATCAGGGAGATCAGGGTGGCCCAGACGGGGACGCCGCGGACGTAGTTCTTGGTGCCGTCGATCGGGTCGATGACCCAGCGGCGGGGGCCGGTGCCCTCGATGCCGTACTCCTCGCCGAGGATCGCGTCTCTCGGGCGGGCGCGCTGGAGCTGGCCGCGGATGAGTTCCTCGGCGGCCTTGTCCGCCTCGCTCACCGGGGTCATGTCCGGCTTCGTCTCGACCTTGAGGTCGAGGGCCTTGAAGCGGGCCATGGTGACCGCGTCGGCGTTGTCCGCGAGGACGTGGGCGAGGCGGAGGTCGTCGAGGTAGTCGGGCATGTAGGGAACGGTATCTGTCGTGGTTGGGGTGGGGCTACCGGGCCTCGGGATCAAGAGTGTGCGGGGTTGGTGTCGGGGCGGGGTGGGGCGCGCGGCCCGGCGCTGACGGGGTGCCGCCTGCTTTGGGACGGGCGCCGCCCCAAGCGGCACGATTGCCCGCGGCCGGGCGGGTGTGGGGGCGTACGGCTTCAGCGATGCGGCTGCTCGCAACTGGGCGCCCTCCGTGGCCCGGCTGCCCGCAGGCTGACGGCTGTCTGCGGTCGCGGCGGTGCGGATGCCCGGCGCTTGATGGTGGCGTCCCGCGAAGTGGTGTGGCGGCGCGGAGTCCGTGACCAGGCAGGTCAGCGCAGCTGCGTGCCCGGTGCCGCGCGGGATTGGGGCGTAGCCGCCTGTGAGTGGCGCGGACGGCTGGGCGGAGGGCCGGCCGGCGCCTTCCCCCGGCGAGCCGAGCGGAGCCGCGCGGTCCGCATGACCACACCACGCCACGGGACACCACCCGCTTGATGGCCGGCTGCCTGCGGCCTCGCGGCCGTGCCCCCGCGCATCCCTGTCGAAAGGCGCCCCTGTGTGCCCTCGCGAACCCTTGACAGTGCTCGCGCACGCGTCAAATCTGGGCGCAGAGCCGCTCGCCCAGGGAGGCGATGATGCCTGCAGCGCGGGAGTCCCTGCTGGATGCCGCTTATACGGCGCTGGCGCGTCGGCCTTGGTCTGCCGTGCGGATGGTGGATGTCGCCGCGGCGGCCGGGGTGTCCCGGCAGACGCTGTACAACGAGTTCGGGAGCAAGGAGGGGCTGGCCAGGGCGCTGGTCAGGAGAGCGGCCGACGGTTATCTCGCCGGCGTGGAGCGGGCGCTCGGCACGCACAGTGATCCCCGGGAGCGGCTCACCGCCACCGCCGAGTGGACCGCCTCGACCGCCCGCGAGAACGCCCTCGTGCGGGCCATGCTCACCGGCTGCTGGAGCGAGCGCCTGCCCTCACCGACGCTGTCCGCCGTACCGTCCTCCTCGGCGGTGCCGGCGCAGCGGCGGGCGGACGGGCCGTTGCCGTCGCCGGGCGACTTCGTGGCCATCGTGCGGGACCGTGCCGTGACCGCGCTGTCCGGGCCGGGGGCCAACAAGTCCGACAGCGCCGATCTCGCGCGCTCGTGCGAACTCGTCGTACGGCTCGCCCTGTCCTGTGTCGCGGCCCCGCCCGGCGAGGATGGCGTCGCCGATCTCGTACGGGGCGCACTGCACCGCCAGTTGGTGAACTGAGCCCTCAGTGCGCGGAGCCGGAGAGCTGCAGCCCGACGACCCCCACGATCACCAGGCTGATCGAGACGATCTTCAGCGTCGAGACGAGGTCGCCGAGGAAGATCATCCCGTAGATCGCGGTGCCCGCGGCGCCGATCCCCGTCCACACGGCGTACGCCGGGCCCACGTCCAGCTTCCTCAGGGCCAGGGTCAGCAGGCCGAAGCTGCCGAGCGCGAAGACGCAGAAGGCGATGGTGGGCCAGAGTCTCGTGAAACCGTGCGACAGCTTCAGAGAGACCGCGAAGCCGGTTTCGAGCAACCCCGCCATGATGACCAGCAGCCACGCCATGTGCTGTCCTCCCGCATCCCCACGTTCAGTGACCGCTTCGTCTGGCTTTGTTCGGGCCTGGATCCGGCTCGGTGCGATTATGCCCTTACCGGACCCGCACGAAGGCAAACAAGGCGGAGGTCAGTCGCCTTCCCTGCGCTCCCGTGTGGCCAGCAGCCGGCGCAGGGAGTAGAGCCGCGCCGGGTCCGCGTGACCTTCGGCCACCCACTCGTCGAGCGCGCAGTCGGGCTCGTCATGACTGCACGCACGCGGACAGCCTTCGGTTCCCGGTTCCAGGTCCGGGAACGCGTGGATCACCCGGGACGGATCCACATGGTGCAGGCCGAAGGACCGCACGCCCGGGGTGTCGACGACCCAGCTGTCCGGCTCCGCCAGGGGGAGCGCCAGGGCCGACGTGGTGGTGTGGCGGCCGCGGCCCGTCACCGCGTTCACATGGCCGGTCACCCGGCGGCGGTCCTTCGGCACCAGCGCGTTCACCAAGGTCGTCTTGCCGACACCCGAGTGGCCGACGAACGCCGTGATCTTGCCGTCGAGTTGTTCGCGTACGCGGTCCGCCGCGTCGCCGTTCTCCAGCTCCTCACGGCTGGTGACGACGTACGGGATGTCCAGGTGGCCGTACAGCTCCAGCATCTTGTCGGGCTGGGCGAGGTCCGACTTCGTCAGCACCAGCAGTGGGGTGAGGCCGCCGTCGAACGCCGCCACCAGACAGCGGTCGATCAGGCGCGGGCGCGGCTCGGGGTCGGCGAGGGCCGTGACGATCGCCAGCTGGTCGGCGTTGGCGACCACCACGCGCTCGAACGGGTCGTCGTCGTCCGCGGTGCGGCGGAGCACCGACTTCCGCTCCGCGATGCGGACGATCCGGGCGAGGGTGTCCTTGTCGCCGGACAGATCGCCGACGATGGCCACCCGGTCGCCCACGACCGCCGCCTTGCGGCCCAGCTCGCGGGCCTTCATCGCCATCACGATCCGCTCGTCGACGAGGCAGGTGAGGCGGCCGCGGTCGACGGTGAGGACCATGCCCTCGGCGGCGTCCTCGTGCTTGGGCCGGATGTTCGTCCGGGGCCGGTTGCCCTTGCGGTTCGGGCGGGAGCGGATGTCGTCCTCGTCGGTGTGCTTGCCGTAGCGGCGCATGACTGTATCCCCGTGTCTCTACGCCTCGAGCATCCCGGTCCACAGAGCGGGGAAGTCCGGGAGGGTCTTCGCCGTCGTCGCCACGTTCTCGATCTGCACGCCCTCGACCGCGAGGCCGATGATCGCGCCGGCCGTCGCCATACGGTGGTCCTCGTACGTGTGGAAGACGCCGCTGTGCAGTGCGCGCGGGCGGATGTGCAGGCCGTCGGCGGTCTCGGTGACGTCACCGCCGAGTTCGTTGATCTCCTTGGTGAGCGCGGCCAGCCGGTCCGTCTCGTGCAGGCGTAGATGGGAGACGCCGCGGAGCGTGGACGGAGAGTCGGCCAGGGCGGCCACCGCCGCGATGCCGGGGGTCAGCTCGCCGACCTCGCTCAGGTCCACGTCGATGCCGTGGATCGCACCCGAACCGGTGAATTCCAGGCCGTAGTCGGTCAGTTCGCAGGAACCGCCCATCTCGGTGAAGATCTCGCGCAGCCGGTCACCGGGCTGGGTGGTACGGGCCGGCCAGTCCGGGATCAGCACCTTGCCGCTGGTCACCAGGGCCGCCGCCAGGAACGGCTGGGCGTTGGACAGGTCCGGCTCGATCGTCAGGTCCCGGCCCAGCAGGGCGCCCGGCGTCACCCGCCAGACGTTCGGCTCACCGCCCGACTCCGGGGTGTCCACCTGGGCGCCGACCGCGCGCAGCATGTCGACGGTCATCCGGATGTGCGGCATGGAGGGCAGCGCGGAGCCCACGTGGCGGACCTCGACGCCCTGGTTGAAGCGCGGGCCGGAGAGCAGCAGGGCGCTCACGAACTGGGACGAGGACGAGGCGTCGATCTCCACCGGGCCGCCGTCGAGAGCGCCGCCGCCGTGGACCGTCAGCGGCAGCGCACCCCGGCCGTCGTCGTCGATGCGGGCACCCAGGACGCGCAGCGCGTCGATCACGCCGTGCAGGGGACGCTCGTACGACCTCGGGTCGCCGTCGAAGCGGATGGGGCCGTCGGCGAGCGCGGCGACGGGCGGCAGGAAGCGCATCACCGTGCCGGCGTTGCCGACATCGACGGTGGCGGGGCCCCGCAGGCCCGTGGGGAGTACACGCCAGGCCTCGCCGGTGCCGTCGGGGCCGACGCCCTCCTCGATGGCCACACCCATCGCGCGCAGGGCGCCGGCCATCAGGAGGGTGTCGCGGGAGCGGAGGGGGCGGCGCAGCCAGCCGGGCTCGGAGGCGAGGGCTGCGAGGACCAGGGCTCGGTTGGTGACCGACTTGGACCCGGGCACGTGGACCGTCGCGTCGACGGCTCCGCTCGCGTGCGGGGCGGGCCAGAGGGCGGTGTCTGCGGCGGGGTTCGGGGCCATGGGTTCCACTGTATAAGGAGGCTGTGTTTCGGGTGCGGGCCCGTTGTGGCTGGTCGCGCCCACGCGGCGGAGCCGCACGTCGATACGGTCCCGCGACCCTGAAGGGGCGTGATTCAGACCTCCAGCAACCAGCGACCGCCGCCTATCAACGAGCACAGGCTCACCGCGTGAAACAGGAACAGCCACATCCCCGCCGGCACATGCGTCAGCCTTGACAACTGGTCCGCGTCCGAATCGCCCGCCCCTCCCCGCGACCGCTTCGCCTGGAGTTCGAACGCCGGGCGTACCCCGCCGACCAACAGGAACCACACCACCGCGTACGCGAACGCCGCCTGTACCTGGGGGCCGGTCAGCCAGGACACCACCACGAACGTGCCGCCGGTGAGGACCACCGTCAGGGCGCCGTACGCGTTGCGGATCATCACCAGCATCGCCACCAGCAGCGCCGTCGCCAGCCACAGCAGCGCGGTGATGTGGCCGGCGGCCAGCAGGGCGGCGCCGCCCAGGCCGAGGAGCGGGGGAGCGGTGTAACCGGCGGCGGCGGTGAGGATCATGCCGAGGCCGTGCGGCTTGCCGCGGCTCACGGTGAGACCGCTGGTGTCCGAGTGGAGGCGTATGCCGGTGAGCTGGCGGCCGGTGAGCAGCGCGATCAGGCCGTGGCCGCCCTCGTGGGCGATGGTGATGGCGTTGCGGGAGATGCGCCACACGGTGGGCGGGGCGACGACGGCGAGGGAGGCGACGAGGGTCGCGATCACCACCCACAGGTCGGGGTCGGGCTGGCTGCCGAAGACCTCGTCCCAGAGGGAGGCGAGCGAGTCGGATGCGGTGGTGTGCATGTTCGGCAGTGGCTCCCGTAGGTCTCGTCGAATCTGGCAGTGTGGCACGTATGTGCGGACGGTATGCATCGAGTCGTAGGCCCGAGGATCTCGCAGGAATCTTTGGGATCGACAAGTGGGAGCCCGAGGAGGCCCTGGCGCCCGACTACAACGTGGCTCCGACCAAAGAGGTCTACGCGGTCCTCGACCGTCCCCTCAAAGACGCCGACGACCCTCAGCCGGTTCGCCAGCTGCGGAAGCTCAGGTGGGGCCTGGTGCCCAGCTGGTCCAAGACCCCCGAGGGCGCGGCCCGCATGATCAACGCGCGTGCCGAGACCGTCCACGAGAAGCCGTCCTACCGTCGGGCCTTCACCTCCCGGCGCTGCGTCATCCCCGCCGACGGCTACTACGAGTGGGTCACCGGCACGCAGGAGCGGGACCTGGAGGTCGAGGGCAAGAAGAAGAGGCCGCGCAAGCAGCCGTACTTCGTGCTGCCCGCCGACGGGTCGGTGTTCGCGATGGCGGGGCTGTACGAGTTCTGGCGCGACAGGACCCTGCCCGACGACCATCCGCAGGCCTGGTGGGTGACGTGCTCCGTCATCACGACCGAGGCGGAGAAGACGCCGCTGGCGGTCGCGCCGGCAGACGGGCCGCATGTGCTGGCCGACATCCATCCCCGGATGCCGCTGATGCTCACCCCCGACCGCTGGGACTCCTGGCTCGACCCGTCCCGCACGGACCTCGACGACCTGCGCGAGCTGCTCGCCCCGCCGCCGCCCGGGCTGATGCGTGCGTATCCGGTGTCCACGGCGGTCAGCAACGTCCGCAACAACGGCCCGGAGCTGCTGAAGGAGCTGGAGGGCCCCGAAGAGGGCACACTCTTCTGACGTGACGAACGTGATGAAAGTAACGAACGTGACCATCGAGAGCGTCGAGACGGACGCGGGGACCGCTCGCATCACCTGGCACCCCGCCAAGAAGGCCAGGCTGGTCCTTGCTGTCAGCCATGGCGCCGGCGGCGGGATCGAGGTGCGGGACCTCCAGGCGCTCGCCCGGGTGCTGCCGGCACACGGCGTGACCGTCGCCCTCGTCGAGCAGCCCTGGCGGGTGGCCGGGAAGAAGCTGGCGCCCGCGCCGAAGTCCCTGGACGTGGGATGGCGGGGGCTGTGGCCCGCGCTCGCCAAGCCCGGGTTGCCCGTGATCTCCGGCGGTCGGAGTGCCGGGGCCCGCGTCGCCTGCCGCACGGCCGTCGAACTGGGCGCCCGTGCCGTGCTCGCCCTCGGCTTCCCGCTGCATCCGCCGGGCAGGCCCGAGAAGTCACGCGCCGAGGAACTGCTCGGCGCCGGCGTGCCGACGCTCGTCGTGCAGGGCGGCAACGATCCCTTCGGGAAGCCGGAGGAGTTCCCGGACGGGGCGTACGAACTCGTCGAGGTGCCCTACGGTGATCATGGCTTCGCCGTGCCGAAGAGGGCGCCGTTGGATCAGGGTCGGGCGCTCGCGATCATCACCGAGAGTGTTGTCACGTGGGCCGGATCACTCGGGTAAAGGTTCGGGAATGATGCGGCGGTCCCCTCTGTTGTGGCGGACAGAAGTGCTGAACGCGCAGCACCGACGTCGTAGGAGAGGAAGTCCGCCGCATGGGTTCGACCATCTGCCCGAGCCGCAGCAGCAGCACTGACCTGGACTGGACGGTGCTGCACGCGGCCAGGACCGCACCTGTTTGGGCGGCGGGCGGACCGGATCGCCACCACGCCCCGACCGAAGGTCGTCTATTCTCCGATTCAGGTGGCATCGGTCTCGACGCCACCCGGAATCTTGAGGAGGTGGGTCCGGTTCCCGGTACCGACGCAGGGACCGAACACGGCCAGGCGGAGCAGCCCGAGGGCCAGGGCAGCACGAGCACGGAGTCGACCGCCGAGCGCACCGCGCGCTTCGAGAGGGACGCGCTCGAGTTCCTCGACCAGATGTACTCGGCGGCCCTGCGCATGACGCGCAATCCGGCCGACGCCGAGGACCTGGTGCAGGAGACGTACGCCAAGGCGTACGCGTCCTTCCACCAGTTCCGTGAGGGCACCAACCTCAAGGCGTGGCTGTACCGGATCCTCACCAACACCTTCATCAACTCGTACCGCAAGAAGCAGCGCGAACCCCAGCGCTCCGCGGCCGAGGAGATCGAGGACTGGCAGCTGGCGCGCGCCGAGTCGCACATGTCGACGGGTCTGCGCTCCGCCGAGTCGCAGGCGCTCGATCACCTGCCCGACTCGGACGTGAAGGAAGCACTTCAGGCGATCCCCGAGGAATTCCGCATCGCTGTGTACCTCGCCGACGTAGAGGGCTTTGCGTACAAGGAGATCGCGGACATCATGGGGACACCCATCGGTACGGTGATGTCCCGGCTGCACCGGGGCCGCCGTCAACTGCGCGGCATGCTCGAGGACTACGCCCGCGAGCGCGGACTGGTCCCGGCCGGCGCCGGAGAGTCGAACGAAGCGAAAGGCTCGGGCTCATGAGCTGCGGAGAGCCGCACGAGACGGACTGCAGTGAGGTACTCGATCATCTCTACGAGTTCCTCGACAGTGAGATGCCGGACGTCGATCGCGACAAGTACAAGCAGCACTTCCGGGAGTGCTCGCCGTGCCTGGAGAAGTACGGCCTGGAAGAGGCAGTGAAGAAGCTGGTCAAGCGGTGCTGCGGTCACGACGACGTACCGACCGACCTGCGTGCCAAGGTCCTGGGGCGGCTCGACCTGATCCGCTCCGGGCAGACGGTGCCGGAGCACGACGTCACCGCCACGCCGCAGGAGTCCTGAACTTCCTTCCCTGGAACGGGTTGTCGTCACTCGAACGTGCTAAACCGCGGGCCATAAGCCCGCGGGTCCCCCTCCCCTCGCCCTAGGCTCCCGAAAGCCGAGCAGGCAGGGGCGGGAGGGACGTCATGGAGGCGCTACCGGCGCGGGCACGTGTGTACGTCGCCTGTGTCGTCCTCGGGGCCGCGCTCGGTCTGCTGCCCCTGTCCTCGGCCCGTACGCCCTGGTGGGCGGTCGCACTCCTCGCCGCGCTGTATGCCGCGGGCGAGCAGGTCGCCGCCCGGGGGCGGTTCGCCGGCCCCTTCTATCCCGTGCTGCTGGCCGGGGCCTTTCTGCTGCCACCGCCCGCCGCCGTGCTCGTCGCGGTGCTGGGTGCGCTGCTGTCGCCGGTCGGGCAACGGCCGCGCCGGCTACGGCGGTTGTGGCGGGCGGCGCAGCTCGCCGTCGGCGTGTGGGCGGCCTCGCGCGTGCACTGGGCGCTGGACGGGCGGGATGCCGTGGTCGCGTCCGACTTTCCGTACGCGCTGGTGCCGGCCGGGGGTGCGGTGCTGGCGTTCTGCCTGGTGCTGGCCGTGCTCGACGGCGGAATTCTGGCGCTCGCCGTGGGGGCACCTCCCGCGCCTTTGGGACAGCGGGGGAGGGTGCCCGGGCGGCGGGCCCGGCGGGGGCTGTTCGCGCGGTCGCTCGCGCCGGTCGCCGTGCACGGGCTGGCCGGGCTGATGATGGCCGTGCTGTGGCGCAGCCCGTACGGACCCGTCGCCGCGCTGCTCGTGCTGCTGCCGATGTGTGTGTCCTGGTGGGTGTTCGGCCAGTACCACCGGGAACGGGCCGCCCACCAGGCGACCATCCGGGCGCTCGTCCAGGCCGTCGACATCAAGGACGGCTACACCCGCGGGCACAGCGAGCGGGTCGGACAGGCCTCCATGATGATCGCGCGCGAGCTGGGCATGGACGACGAACGCGTCGAGGTGCTGCGGTTCGCCGGGATCCTGCACGACGTGGGAAAACTGGGCGTGCCCACCCGGCTGCTCCGCAAGGACGGGCCGCTGACGCCCGAGGAACGCCGGGTCATCGAGCTGCACCCCGAGTACGGGCACGAGATGGTGCGGGGCATCTCCTTCCTCGGCGAGGCCCGGGCGGCCGTACTGCACCACCACGAGCGGCTGGACGGGACCGGGTACCCGTACGGGCTGCTCGGGGGCCAGATCCCGGAGTCGGCGCGGGTGGTGGCGGTCGCGGACGCGTTCGACGCGATGACGTCGACGCGGTCCTACAGCAGGGCCCGGCCCGTTCCCGCTGCGTTGCAGGAGCTGGAACGGTGCGCGGGGGCGCAGTTCGATCCGCGGATGGTGGCGGCGCTGGTGCGGGTCGTACAGCGGTGCGGGTGGCATCCGGCGGTCACGGCCGACGAGGCACGCCCGCCGGCCCCCGCTGTTCCGAGCCGTCCCGAGGTCCACCGATGAGGGCGTCTCCCATCCGCACCCTCATCCACGCCTCCGCCGCGCTCCTCGCCACCGTCTCCCTCCTCGGCACCCTCTGGAACGGCCTCGACGAACGCGGCGCCGCCCTCGCCTTCGGCGTCCTCGTCACCGTCGGCGAGCTCACCCGGTGGACCGGCGCCCAGGTCAGGGAGGCCGCGCCGCTCGGGGCCGCCGGGGCGCTGTCGTACGCCCTGCTCGGAGCGAACGGCGGGCAGGCCACCCACCACGGCGTCCTCCAGGTCGTCGCCGTCGTCCTCGCCGCCGCGCTGCTCGGCAGCGTGCCGCACCTGGCGCGCGGACGCCCCACGCTCGACCATCTCGCCCGGCGCGTCCTCACCGTCGGCTTCGCCGCCGTCTGCTTCCAGCCCCTCTACAACCAGGGCACGTTCGGCGGCTGGGGCGCCGCCTACGCGCTCCTGCTGCTCGCGATCCTCGCCCTCACCGCCCTGTGCGACGCCGTGCTCGCCGCCGCCCTCGCGCACGCCCGGACCCGGTGGCCCTTCGGACCGCTGCTGCGGGACGAGCTGCGGGCCGTCCTCGGCATCGGGTCGGCCGTCTGCGCGACCGGCGCGGTGATGGCGCTCGCGGTGGCCGTCGTGGGGCTGTGGGCGGTGCCCGTCTTCTCGCTGCCGCTGCTGCTCACCCAGATGTCCTTCCGGCGGTACGCCGCCGTCCGGACCACCTACCGGCAGACCATCGCCTCCCTCGCCCGGGCCACCGAGATCGCCGGATACACCCCGGCCGGGCACGCCCGCCGGGTGGCCGCGCTCAGTCGGGCCGTCGGACGGGACCTGGGGCTGTCCGGGGCCGAACTCACCGTCCTGGAGTACGCCGCCCTCATGCACGACATCGGCCAGCTCAGCCTCGTCGACCCGGTCCCCGCCGGAGCCACCGCCGCCCTGCCCACCGAGGAACAGCGGCGGATCGCGCTGCTCGGCGGCGCCGTCGTACGGCAGACCGGGGTGAACTCACAGGTGGCGGCGGTCGTGGAGCGGCTGGCCGATCCCAGCCGGGAACAGCCCGTGGCCGCACGGATCGTCCGGGCCGTGAACGCCTACGAGGAGAAGGTGCGCGACGCCGGACCCGGCGGGCCCCTCAAGGCACTCGAGGAGCTGCGGCTCGGCACTGCCGGGGACTACGCGCCGGAGGTAGTGGAGTCGCTGGCCAGAGTGCTGTCGAGGGACTGTCTGACCCTGCCTTCGGCTGGGTAACCCATGGGTAATGAGCGCCCCTCCAGGCGTACGTGGTTGGATGCGAGGGAGAGGGTGTCCGGGGGCATGAGCCAGCCCACTCCACGGAACTGGCAGGCGGGAATCGTGAGGATCTTCGGCAAGGGACGGCACCGGCCCTCCGCCTCCTGGCGGCAGGCCACCGACCGTGCGTTCACGCTGATCGGCGACGGTCGGTACGAGGACGCGGGCGCGCTGCTGACGCGGGCCGCCGACCTGGAGCCCTGGCTGTCCGAGTCCTGGTTCAACCTCGCCCTCCTCCACAAGTTCCGGCACGACTGGGAGCAGGCCCGGGCCGCCGGGCTGCGCGCCGTCGCGCTGCTCGACCGGGAGACCGGGGCGCCCGACTGGTGGAACGTCGGGATCGCCGCGACCGCCCTGCAGGACTGGCCGCTGGCCCGGCGGGCCTGGCAGGCCTACGGGCTGCGGGTGCCGGGCGGTGCCACCGAGGCGGGTGAACCCGTCGGGATGGACCTCGGCAGCGCGGCCGTACGGCTGTCCCCGGAGGGGGAGGCCGAGGTCGTGTGGGGGCGCCGGCTGGATCCCGCGCGGATCGAGGTGCTGTCGATTCCGCTGCCGTCGTCCGGGCGGCGCTGGGGTGAGGTCGTCCTGCACGACGGGGTGCCGCACGGTGAGCGGACCACCTCCGCCGGGCACGCCTATCCCGTCTTCGACGAGATCGAGTTGTGGGCTCCGTCGCCGGTGCCGACGTGGGTGGTGCTGTTGGAGGCTGCCACCGAGGCGGACCGGGATGCGTTGGAGCAGCTGGCTGCTGATGCCGGGTTCGCTGCGGAGGACTGGTCTTCGTCGGTGCGGTTGCTGTGCCGGATGTGTTCTGAGTCGCGGATGCCGTCGGACGAGGGTGACGGGGAGCATCTCGATCCGCACGATCACAGTGAGCCGGGGCATCCCGGGCCGCTCGGGCATCGGACCGACGGGCAGCTGTGGGTGCCGGAGCGGGAGTGTGGCGTCGCGGCGCCGGCCTCGCTCGTACGGGGGCTGCTGGACGGATGGGTCGCGGACAGCCCGGACTCCCGGGACTGGCGGGACCTCGAAGAGGTTTGCTGAGCGCTTCCTGCCCGACAGCTCCCTTTAGGCTGTACTCGCAGAATTTCTCATGGTTGCAGGAAGGCATACGTCGGTCATGGCGCAGCAGGACACCGATCAGCAGCACGTGGGCGTGCTCCCCGTGGACGACGAGGGCTTCGTCAACGACACGGAGGAGACGGAGGAGCGCGAGAACGCCTGGCGGGCGCGTGGCGCCTCGCGGCCGATCACGGTCGTCGGGAACCCGGTGCTCCACAGGGAGTGCAAGGACGTCACCGAGTTCGGTGCGGAGCTGGACCAGCTGGTGGCGGACATGTTCGCCTCGCAGCGCACCGCCGAGGGCGTGGGCCTGGCCGCCAACCAGATCGGCGTCGACCTGAAGGTCTTCGTCTACGACTGCATGGACGACCAGGGCGTCCGGCACGTCGGCGTGGTCTGCAACCCCAAGCTGGTCGAGCTGCCCGCCGACGAGCGCCGCCTGGACGACAGCAACGAGGGCTGTCTGTCGGTGCCGACCGCGTACGCGGCCCTGGCTCGTCCGGACTACGCCGAGGTGACCGGGCAGGACGAGAAGGGCAACGCGATCAAGGTGCGCGGCACCGGCTACTTCGCTCGGTGTTTGCAGCACGAGACCGACCACCTGTACGGGTACCTCTACATCGACCGGCTCTCCAAGCGCGAGCGCAAGGACGCGCTGCGGCAGATGGCCGAGAACGAGCCCCGCTACCCCGTGGTCGCCAACGACTGACCCACAAGTCCCGCACGCACGGCGTCTGTTCAGGATCCCCACCCTGACCAGGCGTCGTTCGTCTGTCCGTCGCACATTCGATCGGATATGCGCATCTAGTGATCCATATTCAGTCACGCAGGGGGAGCTTCTCAGCACTGTGGGGGAGTGAATGAAGCAAATCCGTTCCCAGGTCGGTCAGTTGTGGTGCTGAATAGGGAGGGTGGGGATACGCAACGGCGCACGCCCGGTACAGCGGGAGGGGCGCGCGCAACTGGCGGCTGAGAGGGGTTTGTTCGTGCATGCTTTCTCACACAGCACCACAGCGACATCTGCGGCGATCGCGGTTCCACCCTCGCTCGCTCTCCCGGTGATCGAGGCCGCGTTTCCCCGGCAACTCCACCCGTATTGGCCCAGACTCCAGGAGAAGACCCGTACCTGGCTGCGGGATAAACGGCTCATGCCGGCGGACAAGGTGGAGGAATATGCCGACGGCCTGTGCTACACGGACCTCATGGCGGGCTACTACATTGGCGCTACCGACGAGGTCATGCAGGCGATTGCGGACTACAGTGCGTGGTTCTTCGTCTGGGACGACCGGCACGACCGTGACATCGTGCACGGGCGCCCGGTCGCCTGGCGGCGGCTCAGGTTCCGGTTGCACGCGGCCCTCGACTCCCCCGAGGACCACCTGCACCACGAGGATCCGCTGGTCGCCGGGTTCGCGGACAGCATGGTGCGGCTGTACGCGTTCCTGCCGGGGACCTGGAACACCCGGTTCGCCCGGCACTTCCACGCGGTCATCGAGGCGTACGACCAGGAATTCCACAACCGTACCGAGGGAATCGTCCCGACGGTCGAGGAATATCTCGCACTGCGGCGCCTCACTTTCGCGCACTGGATCTGGACCGACCTGCTGGAGCAGAGCGCCGGGCATGAACTCCCGGACGCCGTGCGGAAACACCCGGTATATCGGCGCGCGGCACTCCTGAGTCAGGAGTTCGCCGCCTGGTACAACGACCTCTGTTCACTCCCCAAGGAAATAGCGGGAGACGAGGTTCACAATCTCGGAATCAGCCTCATCAAACACGATGGGCTGACTCTGGAGGAGGCCGTGGCGGAAGTCAGGCGGCGGATCGAGGAATGCATATCCGAATTCCTCGTCGCCGAGCGGGACGCCCTGCAATTCGCCGACGACCTCGCCGACGGCACCCTTCACGGAAAGGAACTGAGTGCCGCCGTGCGGGCCTGTGTCTGCAATATGCGGAACTGGTTCAGCTCCGTCTACTGGTTCCACCACGAGTCCGGCCGGTACATGGTCGACAGCTGGGACGACCGGTCCACGCCCCCGTACGTCAACAACGAAGCGGCAGGTGAGAAATGACCGTCGAGTCCGTGAAGTCCGAAGCCTCGGCCGGCGAGGCTCCGGAGCTGCGTGAGCCACCCCTCGCGGGCGGCGGTGTCCCCGGCCTCGGCCATGGCCTGAAGCTCGTCCGGGACCCACTGGCCTTCATGTCCCGACTCCGCGACCACGGCGACGTCGTCCGGCTGAAGCTCGGCCCGAAGACGGTGTACGCGGTCACCACGCCGGAGCTCACCGGCGCCCTGGCCCTCAACCCGAACTTCAAGATCGACGGCCCACTGTGGGAGTCCCTCGAGGGCCTGGTCGGGAAAGAGGGCGTGGCCACGGCGAACGGGCCCCGGCACCGGCGCCAGCGGCGCACCATCCAGCCCGCCTTCCGGCTCGACGCGATCCCCGCGTACGGCCCGATCATGGAGGAGGAGGCGCACGGGCTGACCGAGCGCTGGCAGCCGGGCGAGACCATCGACTGCACCTCGGAGTCGTTCCGGGTCGCCGTGCGCATCGCGGCCCGCTGTCTGCTGCGCGGCGCCTCCATGGACGAGCACGCGGAGCGGCTGTGCGTCGCCCTCGCCACCGTCTTCCGCGGCATGTACCGGCGGATGGTGGTGCCCCTCGGGCCGCTCTACAACCTGCCGCTGCCGCCCAACCGCAAATTCAACCGGGCGCTGGCCGATTTGCATCTCCTCGTCGACGAGATCGTCGCCGAACGGAGGGCATCTGGTCAAAAGCCGGACGATTTGCTGACGGCATTGCTGGAGGCGAAGGACGAGAATGGCGAGCCGATCGGGGAACAGGAGATCCACGACCAGGTCGTCGCGATACTCACCCCGGGCAGCGAAACGGTCGCGTCCACGATCATGTGGCTGCTGCAAGTCCTCGCGGAACACCCGGAACACGCGGACAAGGTGTGCGCGGAGGTCGCATCCGTCACCGGTGGTGGCCGTCCCGTCGCATTCGGAGACGTCCGCAAGCTCACCCACACGAACAATGTCGTCGTCGAGGCGATGCGTTTGCGCCCCGCCGTCTGGATATTGACGCGGCGGGCGGTGACCGACACGGAGCTCGGCGGGTATCGCATTCCGGCCGGGGCCGACATCATCTACAGCCCGTATGCGATCCAGCGCGATCCGAAGTCGTACGAAGGGAACCTGGAGTTCGACCCCGACCGGTGGCTTCCGGAACGCGCCACGGACGTGCCCAAATACGCCATGAACCCGTTCAGCGTGGGCAACCGCAAGTGTCCGAGCGACCACTTCTCGATGGCGCAGCTGACGCTCGTCACGGCGGCGGTGGCGACGAAGTACCGCTTCGAGCAGGTGTCCGGATCGAACGACACGACCCGGGTGGGCATCACGCTCCGGCCGCACAGGCTGCTGCTGCGGCCGGTGCCGAGGTGAGGGTCAGGCGGCTTCGGGTCCCCTGAACGTCCGCCGGTAGGCGTTCGGGGTCGTCCCCAGCGCCCGTACGAACTGGTGGCGCAGCGCGGCCGCGGTGCCGAACCCTGTTCGGCCCGCGATCGCGTCCACCGTCTCGTCCGACGCCTCCAGCAACTCCTGTGCCAGCAGAACGCGTTGGCGCAGGATCCAGCGGTAGGGAGTGGTGCCGGTCTCCTGCTGGAAGCGGCGGGCGAAGGTGCGCGGGGCCATGTGCGCGCGGGCGGCGAGCTGCTCGACGGTGACCTCCTCGTCGAGGTGCCGCTGCATCCACGCCAGCACCTCGCCGACGGTGTCGCACTCCGAGCGGGGCAGCGGGCGCTCGATGTACTGGGCCTGCCCGCCGTCCCGGTGCGGCGGTACGACCATCCGCCGGGCGATCCTGTTGGCGACCTCCGGACCCTGTTCCTGACGCACGATGTGCAGACAGGCGTCGATGCCGGCGGCGGTGCCGGCCGAGGTGACGACGGGGCCCTCGTCGACGTAGAGCACGTCCGGCTCGATGATCGCCCGCGGGTACCGCCGGAACAGTTCCTCGGCCTGCCGCCAGTGCACACTGCACCGCCGCCCGTCGAGCAGCCCGGCGGCGCCCAGTACGAAGACGCCGGAGCAGACGCTGAGTACCCGGGCGCCGCGGTCGACGGCCCGGAGGAGCGCGTCGAGGAGTTCGGGCGGATAGTCGCGCGACACATAGTCGCTGCCCGCCGGTACCGCGATGAGGTCGGCCTCCTCCAGCCGCTCCAGGCCGTACGGCGTGGTGACGGTCAGTCCGCCGACGTGCGTGCCCAGCGTCGGTCCCTCCGCCGACACCACGGCGAAGTCGTAGGCGGGCAGGCTCTCGTCGCTGCGGTCGATGCCGAACACTTCGCAGACGACGCCGAGTTCGAAGGGGTGCACGCCGTCGAGAAGGACGGCGGCGACGTTCTTCAGCATGCCCCCAGTGTGCCTTGCCGTTGGCAGTAAATCGAGGGTGTGCGGCAGTCCTGCCACTGTTGGTAAGGAGTGTCCAGCGCGAGAGTGATGACATGACTACCGCACAGACAGAAGGACTGACCGGAATGCTCGCCGTCCTCGGAATCCTCGTCCTGCTGGTCCTCCCGTCGCTGATCGGGATCGTGCACGACCGGCGCATCGACCGCCGGATCAGGGAGGCTGAGGGGGCCCGCCGGGAGCCCGGCGACTCCTGCCCCCGGCCGCGGCGCCAGGGCTACTTCACCACCACGGTGACCCACCACTCCTGAAGCCCCTCGCACGAGACCCGGCCGGTCTCGGCGGCGCACAGCGGGCGCGACGAGCTCAGCCGCGCCGTGCCTGCCGAGACTGCCTCGAACGCGGAGCTCGCGTCGCCAGGCAGGAGGACGATGCCGCTGTTGGTGGCCTCGAGGACGCTGCCGTCGGCGGTGACCGGCTTCCACGGGCGGCTCTGGGTTCCGTCCAGGCTGATACGGACCGTGCCCCCCACCGCCAGGCACACCGTGCGGCCGTTGTCGCCGGCGTCGAGCTCCGGCACGGACGTACAGCCAGGCGAGGACGGAGAGGGTGACGAGGACGGTGAGGACGGCGACGACTCCGTGGGCGACGGCGATACGGTGTCGCTGCCGTCGCCCCCGCCGCTGCCGGCCTGGGTGCCGCACCCCGCGAGCAGCAGCGTCAGCGCTGCGAGGGCGAGGGTCCTGTGGCGGGTCGTACGGCGCATGGTGCGGCCTCCTCGCCGATGAGACGTACGACCCACGCACCCGGATCCACGCCGTCGCGGACCGTCAGAAGTCCTCGTCCAGGTCCACGGTGCCCTCCACCGCCACCTGGTACGCCGACGGACGCCGCTCAAAGAAGTTGGTCAGCTCCTGGACGCCCTGCAGCTCCATGAAGGAGAAGGGGTTCTCGGAGCCGTAGACCGGAGCGAAGCCGAGGCGGGTGAGGCGCTGATCGGCCACGCACTCCAGGTACTGGCGCATCGACTCGGTGTTCATGCCCGGCAGGCCGTCACCGCACAGGTCGCGCCCGAACTGCAGCTCGGCCTCGACGGCCTCCAGCAGCATGTCGGTGACCTGCTGTTGGAGCTGGTCGTCGAAGAGGTCCGGCTCCTCCTTGCGGACGGTGTCCACCACGTCGAAGGCGAAGCTCATGTGCATCGTCTCGTCGCGGAACACCCAGTTGGTGCCGGTGGCCAGGCCGTGCAGCAGACCCCGGCTGCGGAACCAGTAGACGTACGCGAAGGCACCGTAGAAGAACAGGCCCTCGATGCACGCGGCGAAGCAGATCAGGTTGAGCAGGAAGCGGCGGCGGTCGGCCTTGGACTCCAGGCGGTCCAGTTTCTCGACCTCGTTGATCCACTTGAAGCAGAACTCCGCCTTCTCGCGGATGGACGGGATGTTCTCGACCGCGGCGAAGGCGGCCGCCCTGTCCTCCGGGTCCGGGAGGTAGGTGTCCAGGAGGGTCAGATAGAACTGGACGTGGACGGCCTCCTCGAAGAGCTGGCGGCTCAGGTACAGCCGTGCCTCGGGGGAGTTGATGTGCTTGTACAGCGTCAGCACGAGATTGTTCGCCACGATCGAGTCGCCCGTCGCGAAGAACGCGACCAGCCGGCCGATCATGTGCTGCTCGCCCTCGGACAGCTTCGCCAGGTCGGCGACGTCCGAGTGGAGGTCGACCTCCTCGACGGTCCAGGTGTTCTTGATGGCGTCCCGGTAGCGCTCGTAGAAGTCGGGGTAGCGCATGGGGCGCAGGGTCAGCTCGAAGCCAGGGTCGAGGAGGTTCTTGTGCTGTTCGGGTGCGGCGGTCATGAGGTGCGAGGGGCGGATTTCCCAGAGGTCATGTCTGGGGGCGCCCTGTCTCCTTCTCTGTGGTGTAGGTGTATCCGTCAGCTCGTTGGAGGAGGCGGACGTGCCGGTGATGGATGCTCTGCACAGTTCCGTGCCGGGTGGTGATGTTGAAGCTGCCTTTGGTGCGGACTGCGACCCGACCTGTATGCGTCCCGGCCTTCTTGCCCGTGGGAACTACGGCCCGGACGAAGTCTCCGGTCTGGAATCCGTGCACGGTTTTCTTCCTGGGCAGGCGCAAGCGGGGGAAGCCGTGCTTGTCGGTGCGGGTGCGGGTGTACGTGCCTCGTCCGGTGCAGCCGGCTGTCAGCACCTGTAGCGGATGTCGGGTGATGGCATCGACCGTGCCGACGGCGAGGGCATCCAGAGCGTGAGTCTTAGGCAGGAAGTTGCGGATGCGATTCCATTTGGTGCGTCCGCCGGAGGAAACGTGGGTTCGCCAACGGGCATCGAGGCCACGCCACAACGCCCATCTGGTGCTGTTCACAGCAGCAGCGTCTGTCAGTGGTGCCTTCGCTTCAGCGAGGATCTTCGCGAGTCGCTGAGGGCTATGAGCCAGAAACTCTTCGACCGGGGCATTCCCCTTGGCTTGGTTGCAGGGAATGCAGGCCAACGTGAGGTTGGAGATGCGATCAGTGCCGCCTCGCGAGCGAGGGCGGATGTGATCGATGTTCAAAGGCACGCCGGTGGCTCCACAGTAGGCGCACGCATGACGCCACTTGGTGAGCAGGTACTCACGGGCCTCGTAGCCGACGAGGGTTCCCTGCTGATACTCGATCCCGTCCAGGGACTCCTTCCCTTGAGTCAGTGCATGGGTGTCGAACACCGCACGTTCCATGTGCACCGTTCTCACCGGAGCCCAACTAGTGAGCCTTTCCATCCAGGCGAGACTCGTGTCCACCCGGTGGCGAAGCGAGGGTGGGAGCCAACCGGGCGTGACAGCACGGTTGTTGAAGCGTGGGGCGCGGTAGCGCAGGTTTGCGACGCGTCGGCGACGTCGGAAAGCAGCACGCCGGAGCATGTTCTTGTGGACAGTCGCGCCACGGTGATCGAGCTGAAGCGCAAATCGCCCTCGTCGCTCACCTTTGACTGCGGTGAACACCGCGATCCCCGTGTGCCTGCTGCCAGGATCGATGCCGATCTCCACTCCGTCCACCACGGATTCGGCGACGGTGCGGTCCTTAAGACGGATCACGAACGGCGTGTGCCGGTGTACAACCGCACGCCCCGCGCGCAGCAGTTTCCGAGCGCGCGCCGAGCTGCACGGTTGCAACGGCGCGCCATGCTTGTCGAGTACGAACACGTACGGATGGGCCTCACGACCCTTCTCTCGGACCGAACGGTCCGAGGTGACGCGCTCAGCAGCAGGTGAACTGCCAAGCGTCTCCCCTCGCACATGTCCCGTACCGGCTGCCGTGTTGTGGCGCCCGGCTCCCGTTTCGTCCATGCTCCCGAGGTTGTCTGCTGAGCCGGGTTCCAGAGCCGACTGCTGAGGAAGCACAGTCGGGTGGGTCTGCTGCCCTGTACGGAACGTAGCCATCAAGGTCACCTCCTTCTTGGTGATGGCTGGTGCTGGTCACAGCAAGCGCCGACCACAAAGGCCGACGCCCCCACTCTTCGAGTGGTGGAGCCTGTGACTACTGACAGGCCTCGCAGCTCTCCGGGTTCTCCAGAGAACAGGCGACCGCATCGGTCGTACTGTCCAACTGTTGTGCGGGAATCGAAGTTACGGACGCCGCGCGGGCGATCCTCGTCGCCGGGCGGGAGCGCAGGTAGTACGTCGTCTTCAGGCCCGACTTCCAGGCGTACGCGTACATCGAGGAGAGCTTGCCGATGGTCGGCGTCTCCAGGAAGAGGTTCAGGGACTGGGCCTGGTCGAGGAAGGGGGTCCTCGCCGCTGCCATGTCGATCAGGCCGCGCTGCGGGATCTCCCACGCCGTGCGGTACAGAGCCCGTACATCCGCCGGGATCCAGGCGAAGTCCTGCACCGAGCCGTTGGAGTCGCGCAGCGCCTCGCGGGTACGGGCGTCCCAGACGCCGAGCTTCTTCAACTCGGCCACCAGGTACGAGTTGACCTGGAGGAACTCGCCGGACAGCGTCTCGCGCTTGAACAGGTTGGAGACCTGCGGCTCGATGCACTCGTAGACGCCGGCGATCGACGCGATGGTGGCCGTCGGCGCGATGGCGAGGAGGAGCGAGTTGCGCATGCCGACCGCGGCGACACGTTCCCGCAGGGCCGCCCAGCGCTCCGGCCAGGTGAGGTCCACGTCGTAGTGGTCGGGGTGCAGGACGCCCCGGGCGGTACGGGTCTTCTCCCAGGCCGGAAGCGGGCCGTTGCGCTCGGCGAGGTCGGCGGAGGCCTCGTACGCGGCGAGCATGATCCGCTCGGCGATACGGGTGGAGAGGGCCTTGGCCTCGGGCGAGTCGAAGGGCAGGCGCAGCTTGAAGAAGACGTCCTGGAGGCCCATCGCGCCCAGGCCGACCGGGCGCCACCTGGTGTTGGAGCGGCCCGCCTGCTCGGTCGGGTAGAAGTTGATGTCGACGACGCGGTCGAGGAAGGTGACGGCGGTGCGGACCGTCTCGTCCAGCCGCTCCCAGTCGATGTCGTTCTCGACCACGAACGCGCCGAGGTTCACCGACCCCAGGTTGCAGACCGCCGTCTCCCCGTCGTCCGTGACCTCCAGGATCTCCGTGCAGAGGTTGGAGGAGTGGACGACATGGCCCGGCTCGGCCGTCTGGTTGGCGGTGCGGTTGGCGGCGTCCTTGAAGGTCATCCAGCCGTTGCCGGTCTGCGCGAGGGTGCGCATCATGCGGCCGTACAGGTCACGGGCCGGGATGGTCTTCCTGGCGAGACCGTCCGCCTCCGCCTTGCGGTACGCGGCGTCGAACCCGTCACCCCACAGGTCGACCAGCTCCGGCACGTCGGAGGGGGAGAAGAGGGACCACTGCTCGTCGGCGTTCACGCGGCGCATGAACTCGTCCGGGATCCAGTGCGCGAGGTTCAGGTTGTGCGTACGGCGGGCGTCCTCGCCGGTGTTGTCGCGCAGCTCCAGGAACTCCTCGATGTCGGAGTGCCAGGTCTCCAGGTAGACCGCGGCGGCACCCTTGCGCCGGCCGCCCTGGTTCACGGCGGCGACGGAGGCGTCGAGGGTCTTCAGGAACGGGACGATGCCGTTGGAGTGCCCGTTGGTGCCGCGGATGAGGGAGCCGCGGGAACGGATCCGGCTGTACGACAGTCCGATGCCGCCGGCGTGCTTCGAGAGGCGGGCGACCTGGTGGTAGCGGTCGTAGAGGGAGTCCAGCTCGTCCAGCGGGGAGTCGAGGAGGTAGCAGGACGACATCTGGGGGTGCCGGGTGCCGGAGTTGAAGAGGGTGGGGGAGGAGGGGAGGTAGTCGAGGCGGCTCATCAGGCCGTAGAGCGCGGCGACTTCGTCGACGGACCGGGGGGTGTCGTCCTCGGCGAGACCGGCGGCGACGCGCAGCATGAAGTGCTGGGGCGTCTCGATGACCTTGCGGGTGATGGGGTGCCGCAGGAGGTACCGGCTGTACAGGGTGCGCAGGCCGAAGTAGCCGAAGCGGTCGTCCCCCTGGAGATCGATCAGCGCGTCGAGGCGGGCCGCGTGCACGCGCACGAACTCCGCCGTACGGTCCGCGATGAGGCCCTCGCGGTGGCCGACCGCGACCGACTCGGTGAACCACGTGACGCCCTGCGAGGCGGCCTCGGCGGCGATGCTGACGGTCAGCAGCCGGGCGGCCAGGCGCGAGTAGGCGGGGTCCTCGGAGATGAGTCCGGCGGCGGCCTCGGTAGCCAGCTCGCGCAGCTCCGATTCGTCGGCCCGGGCGGACCGGCCGCGCAGCGCCGCGGCGGCGACCCGGCCGGGGTCGGCGTCGGGGAGGTCGGCGGTCAGCTCGGTCAGGGTCCGCAGCAGCGCGGTTCCGGGGCCGTCTTCGTCCACAGGGGCGGTCGCTGAAACCGGATCGGCTGGCGCGATGGTCACGTGGGGCTCTCCCTCGCTCGGCACGGGGGCCTCGGCGGGAGGGCAGGGGGCAGCACACGAGCGCACGCGGCGTCGCGCCCACCGGCCCATTCCGCGAGGCCCGGACGTCAGGGCACCCGGACCGGACGGCCGGGCGCGCTGTCGGCAGGTCCTCGGACTGAACATGCGTGCAGATACACGCAAGTACACCGTTGCGGGACAGTTCCGGATTCGCACCGGATTCCCCTGCGGCGACAGCGAGCATGAGCATACATCTTGTGCCGGGTCTCGGTGACACCCCTAGATGTTGTGTCGCGGCGACTTTACAGCGTCAACTCATAGGTGAGAAGCGTGAACTCGTCGCCCGGGATCGGGTTCCAGTCGCGCTCGGGGGAGCGGACGAACCCGAGGCGTTCGTAGATGCGGTGGGCGGCGTGCATGGTGCGCTGGGTCGACAGGATGATGCCGGTGCAGCCGTCTGCGACCCTCGCGCGGTTGATGCAGGCGCGTACGAGGGCTTCTCCGGCACCTCTGCCCCGGGCCGCTCGGCTGACGGCCAGCATCCGGATCTCGGCCTCTCCTGGGCGGGCGAGGTCGGCCATGGGGCCGCCGGAGGGGACGTAGGTGACGGTGCCGAGGAGCTGGCCGTTCTGGGCGGCGACCAGTACGTCTGCGGCGGATGCTCGCTTGGCGACGTCTCTCAGTTCGCCGAGGTACCAGTCGCTCTCGCCGAAAGAGAGGAGGCCGTCCTGGAGGTAGGCCTGGGCTGTGATCTCGCCGAGCGTTTCGTATTCGGTGGGTTTCGCTGCCCGAATCGCTATGTCCATGCAGGTGAGTGTGCACGAAAGCGGGCCGCCGCAGGTCTTGCTCCTCGGCGGCCCGCTGCGGGTTGTGTGTGGTTGCTCGCGCCCACGCGGCGGAGCCACATATCGACACAGCCCCGCGCCCCTTGAGGGGCGCGTTTCAGTGGCCGGCGCCCACCTTGGGAAGCTCCGTCTTCACCCCCGCGTCGCCCGCGTCCGCCGTGTAGTCCTCCGGGCTTGTCTCGTCCACGCCCTCGGGGGCCTTCGCCGCCTTCAGGACGAAGGTCAGGATCACCGTGACGACCACGTTCAGGACGAACGCCGTGAGGCCGATGTAGCCGATCTCGCCGATGCCGGGGATCTCCTTGGAGGAGCCGCCGAAGTGCTTCTGGGTCGGGGAGGCGACGCCGTACGCGGCGATCGTGCCGTAGAGCATGCCGACCGCCCAGCCGGCGAGCAGCGCCCAGCGGTGGAACCAACGTGTGAACAGGCCGCCGACCAGGGCCGGGAAGGTCTGCAGGATCCAGATGCCGCCCAGGAGCTGGAAGTTGATGGCGACCGTCTTGTCCATCGTGAGGACGAAGACCAGGGCGCCCACCTTCACCAGGAGGGAGACCAGCTTGGAGACCTTGGTCTCCTGCTCCGGTGTGGCGTCCGGCTTGATGAAGTCCTTGTAGATGTTGCGGGTGAAGAGGTTCGCCGCCGCGATCGACATGATGGCCGCGGGGACGAGGGCACCGATGCCGATCGCCGCGAAGGCCACGCCCGCGAACCATGCCGGGAACATGTTCTCGAACAGCTGCGGGATCGCCAACTGGCCGTTGGCGACCTGGACTCCGGCCGCGATCGCCATGAAGCCCAGCAGCGCCAGCAGACCCAGCATCAGGGAGTACAGCGGCAGGATCGTGGTGTTGCGGCGGATCACCTCACGGCTCTTCGAGGAGAGCGTCGCGGTGATGGAGTGCGGGTACATGAAGAGCGCGAGCGCGGAGCCCAACGCCAGCGTCGCGTACGTCCACTGGCCGGCCTCGGCCGGCACCAGCGCACCGCGCGGCGCGCCCGTCGCGGGGTTGGGCTGGCTGTAGGCCTCGCTCGCCTTGGCGAAGATCTCGTCGAACCCGCCCAGCTTGATCGGGATGTAGATGATCGCCACCGCGATGACGATGTAGATCAGCGTGTCCTTCACGAACGCGATCAGCGCGGGTGCGCGGAGGCCGGAGGAGTACGTGTACGCCGCCAGCACGCCGAAGGCGATCAGGAGCGGGAGGTCCTTGATGAACCAGTTGGTGTTCTCGCCGCCGCCGACGCCCATCACGTCCAGCACCGCCTGGATGCCGACGAGTTGCAGCGCGATGTACGGCATCGTCGCGAGGATGCCGGTCACCGCGACGGCCAGCGACAGGCTCTTCGAGCCCCACCGGCCGCGCACGAAGTCCGACGTCGTCACGTACCCGTGCTTGTGCGAGACCGACCACAGGCGGGGCAGGAACGTGAAGATCAGCGGGTAGATCAGGATGGTGTACGGCACCGCGAAGAAGCCCATCGCGCCCGCCGCGTAGATCGCCGCCGGGACCGCCACGAAGGTGTACGCCGTGTAGAGGTCGCCGCCGAGCAGGAACCAGGTGACCCAGGTGCCGAACGACCGGCCGCCCAGACCCCATTCGTCGAGGGTCTGCTCGTTCTCGGCCTTGCGCCAGCGCGCGGCCAGGAAGCCCATGACCGTGACGGCCAGGAAGAAGAAGATGAAGACGCCGAGTGCGACGCCGTTCACACCGTCGTTCATCGGCCCGGACCTTCCCGACGGGCGCGCTGGTCACGCTGCCACAGCTTGTACGCGATCATGGTCAGCGCCGTGGCGATGACCACCCACAGCATCTGGTACCAGTAGAAGAACGGAATACCGGCGAACTCCGGGTCGGTCTTGGCGTACGAACCGACCCACAGCATCGCCACGAAGGGCGCGACAAGACAGAGGGCGATGACGACACGCACGGGTGTCACCGTCCCTCTGCCCGCTTCTGGGACTTGTGACATCTGGCGGCTCCGTTTCCCTCATTGATCACCGGCGTAATTGCGCAGGCAATCTAGGTCACGGTGTCGCAGATGCGGAACCCCTCGTCCGTATTCCGGTCCAGGTCGGAGAGGTCAGCAGCAGCGGAACCCCTGGCGCGGGTCCGATTCCTGACGGTCCGTACGCATCCGTTCGAAGGCCCGCCGGGACGGTACGTCGGCGTCCGGGTGTTCGCCGCGTACGTGCGCGACATAGCGGTCGTAGGCCGACTCGTCGGTCAGCTCCCGTACGTACCAGCGCACCCCCCTAACCGCCCGCCGGGCCCGCCGGAGTGCCGATCGCATCGCGTGCCTCCTCCTTCTCCTCCCGGGTCGGGAACAGCCCGGCCGGGGCGGTGATCTTCGACTCCACGTACCGCGCCTCGCTGAGCGTGGAGAGCGCGGGACGGCGGATGTGCCGGACGCAGACCCGGCCGGCGTCCACGATCACTACGACGATCAGCAGGGCCAGGACCGCCGAAAGGGCACCGTCCACCGTGGAGTTGGTGACGATGGTGTGCATGTCGTCCATGGACTTGGCGGGGGCGATGACCTCGCCCCGGTCGATGCCGTCCTGGTAGACGCTGCGCTGTTTGAAGAAGCCGACGCGCGGGTCGCTGGAGAACACCTTCTGGTAGCTGGCGGTCAGCGTGACCGTGGCGTCCCAGGCGAGCGGGATCCCGGTGATCCAGGCCCACTTGAGGCGTCCGGATTTCACCAGCAGGGTCGTGCAGACGGCCAGGGCGACCGCGGCCAGCAGCTGGTTGGAGATGCCGAAGATCGGGAACAGCTGGTTGATGCCGCCGAGCGGCTCGTGGACGCCCACCCAGAGGAAGTACCCCCACAGTCCGCACACCAGCGCGCTCGTGATGACCAGGCCCGGCTTCCAGCTGACGTTCTTGAGTTGCGCTACACCGCGTGCAGTACTCCTGCGGAGGCTTTGCCGATAGGGCGTCCGCTACTCCTGAGGCCGCTTCAGGCGGGCCACGAACTTGTAGCGGTCGCCGCGGTACACCGACCGCACCCACTCCACCGGCTGCCCGTCCCGGTCCAGTGAGTGCCGGGACAGCATCAGCATCGGCAGGCCCACGTCCGTGCCGAGCAGACCGGCCTCGCGCGGGGTGGCCAGCGAGGTCTCGATGGTCTCCTCGGCCTCGGCGAGATGGACGTCGTAGACCTCGGCGAGGGCGGTGTAGAGGGACGTGTACTTGACGAGCGACCTGCGCAGGGCCGGGAAGCGCTTCGCGCTCAGGTGGGTCGTCTCGATGGCCATCGGCTCGCCGTTGGCCATGCGGAGCCGCTCGATGCGCAGTACGCGCCCACCTGCCGTGATGTCGAGGAGCTCGGCGAGGCGGTCGTCGGCGGTGACGTAGCCGATGTCGAGGAGCTGCGAGGTGGGTTCGAGGCCCTGGGCGCGCATGTCCTCGGTGTACGAGGTGAGTTGGAGCGCCTGCGAGACCTTCGGCTTGGCGACGAACGTGCCCTTGCCCTGGATGCGCTCCAGGCGTCCCTCGACGACCAGCTCCTGGAGGGCCTGGCGCACGGTCGTGCGGGAGGTGTCGAACTCCGCCGCCAGCGTCCGCTCGGGCGGTACCGGCGTGCCCGGTGCCTGTGTCTCGGTCATGTCGAGCAGATGCTTCTTCAAGCGGTAGTACTTGGGCACGCGCGCGGTACGGACGGTCGCCCCACCCTCGTTCTCCGCACTGCTGACGTCGGTGCTCATGCTCTGCCTTCCCGGCTGCGGATGCGGCTCACATCGTGGCACGGCAGCGTACCGGGATGTCCCCCGCATGCTCCGTGATCCCTTCTGTATACCCTCGGCGGCTCCGTTGGTCTAGTCCACCAAGTGGTCTACCGGGGGTGTGCCCTCCGGGGTCGGTGTTTTCGCTGGCTTCTTACTTAAAGGTTCCTTCATATGTAGGTCGCATAACGGCTGGTCAGAGCCCATTCTCCGCCCTTGACAGGCTCGCTGGTCTGGTTCAAGCTCCCGGTACTGGTCTACACCATTGGTCCAGGTCCCGGCCCCACGGTCACCGCGGGGAGCAGGGGGGTTTGTGGCATCCCTGAGGAGGGTGTGGCGTGAAGCGCAAGCTGATATCCGCGATCGGTATCGCGGGCATGATGGTCTCCATCGCGGCGTGCGGGGGCGGCGAGGACACCAACGACAAGGCCGGGGCGGACGGCTACGCGGGCCAGACGCTCACGGTGTGGGTGATGGACGGCTCGTCACCCGACCAGTGGCAGAAGGACGTGACCGCCGCCTTCGAGAAGAAGACCAAGGCCAAGGTCAAGTTCGAGATCCAGCAGTGGAACGGCATCCAGCAGAAGCTGACCACCGCCCTGTCCGAGGAGAACCCGCCGGACGTCTTCGAGATCGGCAACACCCAGACCCCGGCGTACGCCAAGACCGGCGGCCTCGCCGACCTCGCCGGCCTGAAGTCGGAGATCGGCGCGGACTGGACCGACTCCCTGAACAACTCCTCGGTCTTCGACGGCAAGCAGTACGCGGCGCCCTGGTACTTCGCCAACCGCGTCGTCATCTACAACAAGAAGGTCTGGGCCGACGCCGGCATCAAGGAACTCCCCAAGACCCGCGACGAGTTCTACGCCGACCTGAAGCAGATCGGCGAGAAGACCGACGCCGAGCCGATCTACCTGCCGGGCCAGAACTGGTACCACTTCGTCGGCCTGACTGTCGGTGAGGGCACCGAGCTGGTGAAGAAGGACGGCGACAAGTACGTCTCCAACCTCGCCGACCCGAAGGTCGCCGCCGCCATGCAGACGTACAAGAAGTTCCAGGCGCTGTCCAAGGCGCCCAAGGACAAGGACGAGTCCACCCCGCAGCAGAGCGAGGTCTTCGCCAAGGGCAGGACGGGCGCCTTCATCGGTATGGGCTGGGAGGCCGGTACGGCGATCCAGGCCAACCCGGAGATCGAGAAGGAGATCGGCTACTTCACCATCCCGGGTGCCACGGCCGACAAGCCCGAGGGCGTCTTCCTCGGCGGCTCCAACCTCGCGGTCGCGGCCGGCAGCAAGAAGCAGGAGCTGGCCCAGGAGTTCCTGAAGATCGCGCTGTCCGACCAGTTCGAGGGCCAGCTCGCCAAGCTCAACGGCGTCATCCCGAACAAGGAGTCGCTGCAGACCAACCTGACGGGCAACGCCGCCGCCGAGGCCGCCGCGCCGGCCGCCGCGGGCGGTGGCACCACGCCGCTGATCCCGGAGTGGGCCGCCGTGGAGAACGCGCCCAACCCGATCAAGACGTACATGACCGCCGTCCTGAACGGTAAGTCCCCGGCCGCGGCCGCCGAGCAGGTCGAGGACGAGTTCAACAAGCGCCTGGCACAGCAGCAGTAGCAGCGCCTGCGCAGCCGTGGAAGCCCGCTGGTGAGCTTCCGCGGCGGGGCGGGGGCCGTCCGCCCGAGACGGCCCCGCCCCCGGCGACATCCCGGTCGAGAGAAGAGATGGCGAGCATGACCGTGCAGACCGAACGGCCGCCCTCCGGCCCGGCGGACGTCCGCAAGACGGCGGGTGCCGGGGAACCCGGCGGCCCCACCCCGCGAGCCGCGTCCCGTGCCGGCGCGTTCGCCCCGTACCTCCTGCTGCTGCCGGCCTGCGCGGCCACCGTGCTGCTGCTCGGCTGGCCGCTGCTGAAGGACGTCCTGCTGTCGTTCCAGAACCTCAACATGGCGCAGCTGATCCAGCACGTCACCGAGTGGAACGGCGTCGACAACTACAAGGACGTCCTCACCGGCGAGGACTTCTGGCGTGTCACCCTGCGCTCGATCCTGTTCACGGCGGCCAACGTCGTCCTGATCATGATCCTGGGTGCCCTGGTCGGCCTGCTGCTGGCCCGCCTCGGCCGGCGGATGCGGGTCACGCTGCTGGTCGGTCTGGTGCTGGCCTGGGCGATGCCCGTGGTCGCCGCGACCACCGTCTACCAGTGGCTGTTCGCGCAGCGGTTCGGCGTCGTCAACTGGGTCCTCGACAAGCTGGGCTGGCACTCCATGGCCGACTACAGCTGGACCAGCAGCCAGCTGTCGACGTTCTTCGTGGTCACGGTCCTGATCGTCTGGCAGTCGATCCCGTTCGTCGCCATCAACCTCTACGCGGCCACCACGACCATCCCCGACGAGCTCTACGAGGCCGCGGCCCTCGACGGCGCGGGCGCCTGGCAGAGCTTCACCACGGTCACCCTCCCCTTCCTGCGGCCCTTCCTCTACGCCACGACCTTCCTGGAGATCATCTGGGTCTTCAAGGCGTTCGTGCAGGTCTTCACCATCAACGGCGGCGGCCCCGACCGGCTCACCGAGATCCTGCCCGTCTACGCCTACATCGAGGGCGTCGGCAACCAGCACTACGGCATGGGCGCGGCGATCGCGGTCCTGACCATCCTGATCCTGCTCGTCATCAGCGCGTACTACCTGCGGATCGTGCTCAAGCAAGAGAACGAAGAGGAGGCCGGGCTGTGAACCGCTCGCTCTTTGGCCGCCTGTGGCCCAACGTCACGGCCGTCGTCCTGTTCATCGGCTTCGTCTTCCCCGTGTACTGGATGTTCGCCACGGCCTTCAAACCGACCGGCGACATCATCTCCGAGGACCCCGTCTGGTTCCCGACGGACATCACCTTCGAGCACTTCGGGACCGCGATCGACGTCGACCACTTCTGGACGTACGTCACCAACTCACTGGTCGTCACCTTCTGCGCGGTCGGCCTCGCCCTGGTCGTGGCCCTGGCGGGTTCCTTCGCCCTGGCCCGGATGCGGTTCAAGGGGCGGCGCGGGTTCATCATCGGCTTCATGCTGGCCCAGATGGCGCCCTGGGAGGTCATGATCATCGCGATGTACATGATCGTGCGGGACGCCTCGATGCTGAACAGCCTCGTCCCGCTGACGATCTTCTACATGATGATGATCCTGCCGTTCACGATCCTGACGCTGCGGGGCTTCGTGGCCGCCGTGCCCAGGGAACTGGAGGAGGCGGCGATGGTCGACGGCTGCACCCGGTCGCAGGCCTTCCGCAAGGTGATCCTTCCGCTGCTCGCGCCGGGCCTGATGGCCACGTCCCTGTTCGGCTTCATCACGGCGTGGAACGAGTTCCCGCTGGTCCTGGTTCTCAACAAGGAGGCCGGGTCCCAGACCCTGCCGCTGTGGCTGTCCAGCTTCCAGACCGCCTTCGGCGACGACTGGGGCGCCACCATGGCCGCCTCGTCCCTGTTCGCCGTCCCGATCCTGATCCTCTTCGTCTTCCTGCAGCGCAGGGCCGTCAGCGGCCTGACCGCCGGCGCCGTGAAGGGATAACGCCACCCGATGACGACTTTCGCCGGCCCCGACACTCTGACGCGCGACGCGCTGACGGTCCTCCAGCCCGGCTTCACCGGCACCACCGCCCCCGACTGGCTGCTCCGCCGCCTCGGTGAGGGCCTCGCCTCGGTCGGCCTGTTCGGCCGCAACATCGCCTCCGCAGAGCAAGTCGCCGCCCTGACCGCCCAGTTGCGCGCCGAGCGGGACGACATCCTGGTCGCGATCGACGAGGAGGGGGGTGATGTGACGCGGCTGGAGGTGCGGACCGGTTCCTCCTTCCCCGGCAACCACGCCCTGGGCGCGGTGGACGACGTGGAGCTCACCCGGCAGGTGGCCTCGGAACTCGGCCGCCGCCTCGCGGCCTGCGGCGTGAACCTCAACTGGGCCCCGTCGGCCGACGTCAACTCGAACCCCTCGAACCCGGTGATCGGCGTACGCTCCTTCGGCGCCGACACCACCCTGGTCGCCCGCCACACCGCGGCCTACGTCACCGGCCTCCAGTCGGCGGGCGTCGCGGCCTGCACCAAGCACTTCCCGGGCCACGGCGACACGGCCGTCGACTCCCACCACGCGCTGCCGCGCATCGACGCGGACCGGTCGGTGCTGTCGGAACGCGAACTGTCCCCGTTCCGTGCCGCGTTCGCCGCCGGCACCCGCGCGATGATGACCGCCCACATCCTGGTGCCGGCCCTGGACCCGGACCGCCCGGCAACGTTGTCCCGGCGTATCCTCACCGACCTCCTCCGCGGCGAACTCGGCTACGACGGCCTGATCGTCACCGACGGCATGGAGATGCAGGCCATCTCGGGCACCTACGGCATCGAACGGGGCAGCGTCCTCGCCATCGCGGCCGGCGCGGACGCGATCTGCGTGGGCGGCGGCCTCGCCGACGACGAGACCGTACGCCGCCTGCGGGACGCCCTGGTCGCGGCGGTGCGCTCGGGCGAACTCCCCGAGGAACGCCTGGCCCAGGCGGCGGAACGGGTCCGGGCGCTGGCTCGCTGGACGGCCGCCACCGCTCCCGCGGCCGCGGACGGGGTCCCGGCGGACATCGGGCTCGTCGCGGCCCGCCGCGCCCTGACGGTGACCGGCGGCCCGGTGCCCTTCACCCCGCTCACCGAAGCGCCCTACGTCGCCGCCCTCACCCCGGTCGCGAACATCGCCGTCGGCGACGAGACTCCCTGGGGTCTCGCCGCGGAACTGGCCCGCCTGCTCCCGGGCACGGAGACGGGCAGCTTCGCCGGGGACGACGCGGCGACGGAGGCCCTGCGCGCGGCGGGCGCCCGCCGTGTCGTCGCCGTCGTCCGCGACGAACACCGCCACCCCTGGATGGCGGCGGCCCTGGACGCCTTGCTGGCGGCCCGCCCCGACACGATCGTCGTCGAGATGGGCGTCCCCCAGGCGCCCCCGCGCGGCGCCCTGCACATCGCCACCCACGGCGCGGCCCGCGTCTGCGGCCGTGCGGCGGCGGAGGTCATCGCGGGGGAGTAGCCGCTACGACGACGAAGGCGCCGGACCCTTTTGGGATCCGGCGCCTTCGCACGTTCGCGCCAAGGGCGGTAGTGGTCGGTCGTGGTGGGCGAAGTGCCGTCCATCAGAGCCGCGTTGCAGACCGCCCGTTCGTGATGCGCCTGCGCGCGCCGCGCTTGCTCACGCCGAGTTCGACCACCCTCGTTCCCCCGTTTCGTGTTCCTGTTCGTGTGAGTGACACACACCTGAGCACGAGGACAGATCGCGGCCGTCCTGCGGAGTCAGATCCCTTGCCACTCCGGCTTGTTGACGTACGTGTGCCGGAAGTAGTCGGCCAGCTTCAGCTTGCCCGCGGCGGCCTCGTCGACCACGACGGTCGCATGCGGGTGGAGCTGCAGCGCCGACGCCGGGCACACGGCCGCGACCGGCCCCTCGGCGGTCGCGGCGACCGCGTCCGCCTTGCCCTCGCCCGTCGCGAGCAGCACCAGGTGCCGCGCCTCCAGGATGGTGCCGATGCCCTGGGTGATGACGTGGTGCGGGACCTGGTCGATGTCGCCGTCGAAGAACCGCGCGTTGTCCACCCGGGTCTGCTGGGTCAGCGTCTTGATCCGGGTCCGCGAGGCGAGCGACGAACACGGCTCGTTGAACCCGATGTGCCCGTCGGTCCCGATCCCGAGCAGCTGCAGATCCACCCCGCCGGCCTCGGCCAGCGCCCTGTCGTACGCCTCGCACGCCGCGGGGATGTCCTCGGCGGTGCCGTCCGGCCCCATGAACGCGTCCATCCCGATCCCGAGCGGCTCCAGCACCTCGCGGCGGACCACCGAACGGTACGACTCCGGGTGCTCGGCGGGCAGCCCCACATACTCGTCGAGCTGCGCGATCCGCGCCCGCGAGGCGTCCACTGCACCGGAGCGCACCTGGTCCGCCAGCGCCGCGTAGACGGGCAGCGGCGTCGAGCCGGTGGCCACGCCGAGCAGGGCGTCGGGCTTGCGCCGCAGGAGCCGCGCCATGGTTTCGGCGATGAGCACGCCGCCCGCCTTGGCGTCCGGAACGATGACAACTTCCACGCTGGGCCTGCCGATCTGAAGAGAGGGACTCAACCGGTTCCCGGAGGGGCTATGTGGTTTAGACCAATCTAACAGAGTCGGGCTCCGCCTCCCAGGCGACGGCGGCGTGCGGCGGCCGCCCGGCCGACGGCCCCTCCTGCGTCGGCTCCTCCGTCGGTTCCTATGTCAGTGAACCCCCCGTCGCGTCCACCCAGCTCCCCGTGACCCATCGCCCCGCGTCCGACGCCAGGAACGCCACCACGTCCGCGACGTCGGCCGGTGTCCCCACCTGCCCCAGCGCCGATATCGCCGCGGCCTGCGCCCAGCCTTCGTCGGTCCCGTACAGCAGCTCGGCGGTGTTGTCGGTGTCGATGATGCCGGGTGCCACCGAGTTGACCCTGATGCCCCGGGGGCCCAGCACCTTCGACAGGTCCCGGGAGAAGACGTCCAGCGCGCCCTTCGTCATCGCGTACGCCATGTAGTTCGGCATCACCGCGGTCCGGGCCAGCCCTGAGGAGATGTTGATGACCCGGCCCCCGTCGTGCAGCCGTGCCATGCCGTGCTTGGCGATGAAGAACGGTGCTTTCACGTTCACCGCGAAGAGCCGGTCGTAGTCCCACTCCTCGATCTCCTCGACCGGCCGGGCGTTCCCTATCCCGGCGTTGTTCACCAGGACGTCCAGTCCGTCCGCGTGCCGGTCGAACTCCGCCCACAGCGCCTCGGCGTCCCCCGGCCGCCCCAGCTCGACCCCGATCGTGAACGCCGATCCGCCCGCCGCCTCGATCGCGGCGACCGTCCCCTTCGCTGCCGCCTCGTTCCTGCCGTAGTGCACCGCGACCCGTGCCCCGTCGCGCCCCAGCCGCTCGGCGATGCCCCGCCCGATCCCCCTGCTCGCCCCCGTGACGAGAGCCGTCCTGCCCGTGAGTACGCCCATGTCGGCGCCGCCTCCATATTTGTCTAGCGGTCGATACAGAAATGACCATAGATCACGAGGCTGCCATTTCTCTAGTCCCCGCTATAAAATCCACCCCATGGTGGAGACCCGGGCGACAGAAGCGCACGACGACGGGGGTAAGCAGGCGTCCAGGCGCCGCGGCCGCCCCCGCTCCTTCGACCGCGAGACCGCGCTGGAGAAGGCGATCCTCGCCTTCTGGGAGCGCGGCTACGAGGCGACCTCCGTCTCCGACCTCACCCGCGTCATGGACATCGGCGCCCCGAGCCTGTATGCGGCCTTCGGCGACAAGCGGTCGCTCTTCGAGGAGGTCGTGAGGGAGTACGGTGCGCGGTACGGCTCCTTCAGTGACCGCGCCCTCGCCGAGGAGCCCACCGCCCGGGCCGCCGTCGAACGGATGCTGCGCGAGGCCGCCGTCCGGTACACGGACCCGGCCCGCCCGCACGGGTGTCTCGTCGTCCACGCGGCCACCAACTGTTCGACCCCCGAAGTCGAGGAGTCCCTGCGCGAGCGGCGCAATGCCAACATCGCCGCCTTCGAGCGCCGTATCCGAGCGGGCATCGCCGCAGGTGAGCTGCCGGCCGGCACCGATGCCGCCGCGCTCGCCCGGCACGTCGGCGCGATGATCCAGGGCATGTCCCAGCAGGCGCGCGACGGCGCACGTCGTGAGGAGTTGGAGGCACTCGTGGAAATTGCCCTGTCCATCTGGCCCCGCACATGAACCCACAAGGGTTAGGCTGCGTGATGCTTGCTAGGGCGTCCGATTAGTTAGAAGCCCCGCACGAAGCGCCAACAACAAACATCCTCCAACGCATAGACACACCGGAGTGGTCTAGTCCACAATTGCGAAGGAGAGCAGTAAAACGCACAGACTTCCGTCTTCCCCGCACAGGAAGGCGGACGGAGGAACCGGAGCTCTCTGCCCTGACTGCCCCGGCTCCTCATCCTTCGGCCGACCGGGACCGCACACCCCGCGGCCGATATTGCTCCGGGCTGCGGTGCCGGGAGGGTTGAGGGTCCCTCCCAGGCGCCGCGGCCCGCGGGTGTTTTCCGGGCCGCCGACGGCCCCCGGCCGTTTTTAGGGCCTGCACAGACCGCCGGGTACGCTCGCAACCGTGCCCTCCATGAACGAACTCGTACGCCAGCACACCGCACTCGACGACTCCGACCTCGAGTGGCTCCACCTGCTGGTCTCGGAGTGGCAGCTGCTCTCCGACCTCTCCTTCGCCGACCTCGTCCTGTGGGTCCCCACCCGCGACGGCACCCGCTATGTCTCCGTGGCGCAGATGCGGCCCAACACCGGCCCCACCTCGTACCAGGACGACATGGTCGGCCACCTCGTCCCGCGCGGCCGCCGCCCCATGCTGGACGCCGCGCTCGACGAGGGCCGGATCGTGCGGGAGGGCGATCCCGAGTGGCGCGAGGAGGTCCCCGTCCGTATCGAGTCGATTCCCGTACGACGGGAGGGCCGCGTCCTCGGGGTCATCGCGCGCAACACCAACCTGCTCACCGTGCGCACCCCGAGCCGCCTGGAGCTGACGTACCTCCAGAGCGCCTCGGACCTCGCGCAGATGATCGCGGCCGGTGCCTTCCCGTTCGCGAACCAGCAGGTCGACATGGACGCCTCGCCGCGCGTCGGCGACGGCCTGATCCGCCTCGACGCGGAGGGCGTCGTTCAGTACGCCTCCCCGAACGCGCTGTCCGCCTACCACCGTCTCGGCCTCGCCGCCGACCTGGTCGGCCACCACCTCGGCATGACCACCGCTGAACTCGCCCCGACCCACGGGCCGGTGGACGAGGCGCTCGCCAAGGTCGCCAGCGGATGGGCGCCGCGCGAGTTCGAGATCGAGTCGGCGGACGGGGTGATCCAGTTCCGGGCGATCCCGCTCAAGCCCAAGGGCACCCGCATCGGTTCCCTGGTCCTGCTCCGGGACGTCACCGAACTGCGTCGCCGCGAGCGCGAGTTGATCACCAAGGACGCGACCATCCGGGAGATTCACCACCGGGTGAAGAACAACCTCCAGACGGTCGCCGCCCTGCTCCGTCTGCAGGCCCGGCGCATCGAGTCCGACCGCGGCCGGGAGGCCCTCGAAGAGGCGGTACGGCGGGTCGGCTCAATCGCGATCGTACATGAGACGCTGTCCCAGAATCTGGACGAGCGGGTGGAGTTCGACGAGATCGCCGACCGCGTCCTCGCGATGGTCGCCGAGATCTCCCCGGGCAAGGTCGCCGGCCGGCGCACCGGCCGCTTCGGCATCCTCGACGCCGAGGTCGCCACCCCGCTGTCGATGGTCCTGACCGAGATTCTCCAGAACGCCCTGGAGCACGGCTTCCGCGAGGGCGACACTGGCACGGTCGAGGTCTCCGCGGTCCGCGGCGGCACCACGAAGGAGGCCCGTCTCCTGGTCACCGTCCAGGACGACGGCGTGGGCCTGCCCGAGGGCTTCGACCCGCACACCGCGGGCAACCTCGGCCTGCAGATCGTGCGGACCCTGGTGGAGGGCGAGTTGGGCGGCACGTTCGACATGGTGCCGGCACCGGAGCGGGGAACGCGGGTGATCCTGGACATTCCGGTGCGGGCGCACAAGTAGGGGGCCGCGCGGCACGGCACAGCAAAGAGCCCCGGACCATGTGGTCCAGGGCTAGTGCTCGTTGCTGCTCTGCAATCGCTAAGCGCATCGGGGGTACTGCGCGCTGCGGCTCGGGGGCGGGAGATGCGTACTCGCTGTACGCGCCGCCAAGCTCAGGCTGTTTGCGGGGCGGGGTGTGTCAGGCGGTTGCCTGACGGGCCCGGTTGCGGGCGGCGCGACGCTTCATGGCGCGGCGCTCGTCCTCGCTGAGACCACCCCAGACGCCGGAGTCCTGACCGGACTCGAGCGCCCACTGCAGGCACTGCTCGATAACCGGGCAGCGACGGCAGACGGCCTTGGCTTCCTCGATCTGCAGCAGCGCAGGACCGGTGTTGCCGATGGGGAAGAAGAGCTCGGGGTCTTCCTCGCGGCAAACGGCGTTGTGACGCCAGTCCATGGCTGCTACCTCTCCTTGGTATTACATGCAAGTTGCTTGTGAATGTGAACGCTTTCACGAATCCCTCAACAAGTGAAGGGCCGACCGCCAGGTTTGCCGACGTGGTCCTGTGATGTGAAGAGGGGTTCCGGTGATCAGTGGGAGGCCGGTGTTGCGGGCCGTCCCGATCGCCACGTAGAGACTCGCAAACCTCAGCGGCGGATACAACCCCTTCCGGAAAGTTTTTTTTGATTCCTCGGTGTCGACTAGGTCACAGCCGTACTTCCATGGGGTGGACCCTGGCCTAAACGTTCGAGTGAAAGGACTTTAGCCCCTTCTGCTCACACAATCACACGCAGTGCACGGCGTACGCCTGTGAACGTCACGCTCGTACGCAGCCCCAGGTGGTCGCCGTCCATCTGAAGGGGCAACGGGACCTTCGAATGCAAGGTGAACTGGTCCAGGTCGTGCAGAGAGGCAGCGTGCTTGCCGTGAGGGCCGCGCTCGGGGGACGAAGTGAGCAACTGGGTGCCATATCGGGCGACGGCGGGTGTCGTCATGCGGCTGAGGCCGAGTACGTCGAGGCCTTTATCGAACGACGCCTTAGGTGACGTGTACATCGGACGATTGCCGAGATACGTCCACGGACACGTGTTCGAAACTATCGCCACGACCAGATCGGTGACCGGGTCCTCGCCCTGCTGCTCCAGCGTGATCGTCCCGTGCCGGCGGTGGGTCTCGCCGAGGAACTGGCGTACGACCTGGCGCACGTACAGGGCGTGCGTCGACTTCCTGCCGCGTTCGCGCTGCTGCTCCACCCGGCCGACGACGCCGGCGTCGAAGCCGAGCCCCGCGTTGAAGGTGAACCAGCGCTCCGGCACCGCCTCGTCGTCCGTGCCCGGTGTGCCCGAGGTCAGACCCAGGCTGATCGTGCGCTCCCGGTTCTCCCGCAGCGCGTCCAGCAGGGCGCCGGTCGCCTCCACGGCGTCGTTGGGCAGGCCCAGGGCGCGGGCGAAGACGTTGGTGGAGCCGCCGGGGACCACCGCGAGGCCGGGGAGGCGCTCCGGGGCGGGGCCGGCGTGCAACAGCCCGTTGACGACCTCGTTGACCGTGCCGTCGCCACCGAGGGCGACCACCATGTCGACGTTCCCACCCTCAGCCGCCTGCCGCCCGAGGTCCCGCGCGTGGCCGCGGTACTCCGTGGTGACCACCTCGAGCTTCATCTCACTCGCGAGCGCGTGGATCAGGACATCGCGCGTACGTGCGCTTGTGGTGGTTGCCGCCGGATTGACCACGAGGAGTGCACGCATGAGTTGCAGCGTACCTACTGGGTGGTACCGGGCACAGGTCGCGCCAGGGATCAAGTAAGAGATACGGGCGTGAACCTTGCCACGGGGCGTGTGAGCGGGGGTGGGGAAACAGGCCTGTGCCTCGGATCCGGTGGGCCGGGGTGTGCGGGCTAACCTGCTGGGGTGAGTAATGAGCAGAGCCCAGTCGTTTCCGAAACCGCCGGTCCGCGTCCGCGGCGTCTGATGTATGCGGCCGGGCTGGCCGCGTTGGAGGGGCTCGCGCTGGTTGGCGGAGGGGCCTGGATGCTCGTGGCAGGGCTTGCGGGGGATCCGGACGACCGGCAGTCCGCCGTCACCGGCGGCATCACGCTGATCGTGCTGGCGCTGCTGCCGCTGCTCGCCGCCCGTGGGCTGATGGGGCAGCGGAGCTGGAGCCGGGGGCCGGCCGTCGTCACTCAGATCATGGCGCTGCCGGTGGCCTACAACCTGCTCCAGACCGACAGCATCGCGATCCCGGCGGGCATCGCCCTCGCCGTCGTCGCGGTCACCGCGCTGGTGCTGCTGATCAACCCCGCGACGACCCAGGCCCTCGGGATCCGAGGGCCTGGAAACGTGCAGAAGAGCGACGGGCAGGACGGCAAGAGGTAGCCATTACGCCGTCCTCCGCCGCCCGCCTACTCCTCGACCAGCAGTTTCTCCCGCAGCTGCGCCAGCGTCCGCGCCAGCAGTCGCGAGACGTGCATCTGGGAGATGCCGACCTCCTGTGCGATCTGTGACTGGGTCATGTTGCCGAAGAAGCGGAGGAGCAGGATCCGCTTCTCTCGCGGCGGAAGATCCTCCAGCAGCGGCTTGAGTGATTCGCGGTACTCGACGCCCTCCAGCGCCTCGTCCTCCGCCCCCAGCGTGTCCGCCACCGCCGGGGACTCGTCGTCCGTGTCGGGGACGTCCAGGGAGAGCGTGGAGTACGCGTTGGCCGACTCCAGGCCCTCCAGGACCTCCTCCTCCGAGATCGCCAGCTTCTCGGCGAGCTCGTGGACCGTGGGGGAGCGGCCGTGCTGCTGGGACAGTTCCGCCGTGGCCGTCGTCAGCGCCAGCCGGAGTTCCTGGAGCCTGCGCGGGACGCGGACCGCCCAGCCCTTGTCACGGAAGTGCCGCTTGATCTCGCCGACGACCGTCGGAGTCGCGTACGTCGAGAACTCGACGCCGCGGTCCGGGTCGAAGCGGTCGACCGACTTGATCAGGCCGATGGTGGCGACCTGCGTGAGGTCGTCCAGCGGCTCACCGCGGTTGCGGAAGCGGCGCGCGAGGTGCTCGACGAGCGGCAGATGCATCCGGACCAGCTGATTGCGCAGCTCCGCGTACTCCGCGCTGCCCTCCTTCAGCTCGCGCAGCTTGACGAACAGGGCACGCGCCCCACTGCGGTCCTGAAGGTCGTGCTGCGTGGCCTGCACGCTGTGCGTACCCACCGCGCCGTCCTCTGCGTTTCGCTCGTGCTCGCCCATCGTCCCGCCCGTTGCCCTTCCCCGAGCCCTCGCCTCGGCTCGGACAGGGGAGACCTCGATCCGCCCCGCCGGAGGCGCGCCCTGCACGGCACCTTCCTCATCCCGCTGCCCGTCGACCGGGAAGCCGGCCGCCGAGGAGTCGTCCTCGGGATGCGGCCGGGCCTGCTCGGGGATGCCGGCCATGCCTTCGACGACGTCCCCTGGGCGCCGGGTGTCGCTCGGACCGCCTGTGCCCTCGGCCGGCAGCTCCCGTGTGCCGCGCTCTTCGTCCCGCACCGGCCCGTCCCCGTTCCTCACGCCGGCCCGGGTCCCGCGCCGCGCTGTTTGTAGAGGCTGATCGAAACGGTTTTGTCCTCGTCCACGGCGGAGGAGACCTTGCCCGCGAGGGCGGACAGCACGGTCCAGGCGAAGGTGTCCCTGGAGGGGGCATGGCCATCCGTGGTCGGGGCCGAGACGGTGACTTCGAGTGAGTCGTCGACAAGGCGGAAGACGCAGCTCAGCACTGAGCCGGGCACGGCCTGCTGAAGCAGGATCGCGCAGGCCTCGTCCACCGCGATGCGCAGGTCCTCGATCTCGTCGAGGGTGAAGTCCAAACGGGCTGCGAGGCCGGCAGTAGCCGTACGCAGCACCGACAGGTAGGCACCCGCAGCCGGTAGCCGGACTTCCACGAAGTCCTGGGTCGCGGGCTCGCCTGCGATCTGGGACACCCTCACCTCCAAGGTGGTACAAGCATTTCGGGGCCGAGGGTCGCCCCCCGGTGTAACGCGATGTGTGGTTCAGCGGTGACGCTATCGCGCTCTTGACTTTCCTGTCCCCAGGACCCCAACCCCGTGCCGTCACTCACAGTAAACCTGCGGATACGCTCCGTGTCTAGGGGTCTGCGGCTCCAATTGGGAAGAGCGCGCGCCGGTTTGACGTACCCAGGCGTCAGACGGTCGAACCGTCCGGAACCCGAGTCGTCCGCCGACATCCAGGGTCACACGAGTACGTGGTCGACGAAGCACCAGCGCCAGTTCTCGCCGGGTTCGAAGGTCCGCATCACAGGATGCCCGGAGTCCGCGTGGTGCGTGGACGCGTGCCGGCCCGGCGAGGTGTCGCAGCAGCCGACGTGACCGCAGGTGAGACACAGCCGCAGCTGTACCGGGTGGGTACCGTCCGCCAGGCACTCCGGACAGGTCGCGGTCAGCGGCCCGGGTTCGGGGTGCGGCAGCGCGTCGGCATGCGTGCACTGTTTCATGATTGCCAGGTTACGACGGGCGCGCGGAAGGCCGCGCGAAAAAAGAGGGTGGGCGAGGGTATGGGCGTGATGCCGCTGCTTCTGCTGGTGGCGGGCAGCGCGGTGGTGGCCGCGGTGGCCCGGCGTACGCCCGTACCGGCGCCGCTGCTGCTGGTCGCGGCCGGCCTGGTGGTGTCGTACGTCCCCGGGGTGCCCGACTACACCCTCGACCCGCACATCGTCCTGCCGCTGATCCTCCCGCCGCTGCTGCACTCTGCGGCCACGGACAGCTCGTACCTCGATCTGCGCGCACAGCTGCGGCCCGTCGCGCTGCTGTCGGTGGGCTACGTCCTCTTCGCGACCGTCGCCGTCGGCTGGGCGGCGTATCTGATCGTGCCGGATCTGCCGCTGACCGCCGCACTGGTGCTGGGCGCGGTGGTGGCGCCGCCGGACGCGGTCGCGGCGACGGCGGTCGCGCGCCGGGTGGGGCTGCCGTCCCGGATCACCACGATCCTGCAGGGTGAGTCCCTGGTGAACGACGCCACCGCGATCACCGCGTACCGGGTCGCGCTCGCGGCCGCCGTCGGGGAGGGCGCCACCTGGGCCGGCGGGATCGGCGAGTTCCTGCTGGCCGCGGCCGGCGGGATCGGCTTCGGGCTGGTGCTGATGGTGCCGATCCACTGGCTGCGCACGCACCTCAAGGAGGCGTTGCTGCAGAACACGCTTTCGCTGCTGATCCCGTTCGTCGCGTACGCGGCCGCCGAGCAGGTGCACGCCTCCGGAGTGCTGGCCGTCGTGGTCGTCGCGCTGTTCCTGGGGCACCGCGCGTGGGAGGTCGACTTCGCGACCCGGCTCCAGGAGGAGGCGGTGTGGAAGATGGTCGCCTTCGTGCTGGAGTCGGCGGTGTTCGCACTGATCGGACTGCAGCTGCCGGTGGTCCTCAAGGGCCTCGGCGAGTACGAGGGTGTCCGCGCCGCCTGGTACGCGCTGGCCGTCTTCCTGGTGGTTGTCGTGTCCCGGTTCGTGTGGGTGTATCCGGCGATATTCCTGCCGCGCATGCTGTCGGCGCGGGTCCGCGAACGCGAGGAGAACCCCACCTGGAAGGGGCCGTTCATCATCTCCTGGGCCGCGATGAGGGGCGTGGTCTCGCTGGCCATCGCCTTCTCGATCCCGCTCACCGTGCACGGCGGCGAGGAGTTCCCCGGACGCAACCTCGTCCTCTTCCTGACCTTCACGACCGTCATCGGCACCCTGGTCGTCCAGGGCGTGACGCTGCCCACGCTGATCCGCGCGCTGAAGCTCCCCGGCCGGGACGTGCAGGCCGAGACACTCGCCGAGGCCAACGCCCAGGCGCAGGCCTCCCGGGTCGCCGAACAGCACCTCGAGGAACTCCTCTCCGACGAGCGCAACGCCCTGCCGCCGCCACTGGCCGACCGCCTCCGCACCGTCCTGGAACGCCGCCGCAACGCCGTCTGGGAACGCCTCGGCCAGGTCAACCCCATCACCGGCGAGAGCGTCGACGACACCTACCGGCGGCTGTCCCGGGAGATGATCGGCGCCGAGCGCGCGGTGTTCGTGAAGCTGCGGGACGGGCGGTACATCGACGACGAGATGCTGCGGACGCTGCTGCGCAGGCTGGACCTGGAGGAGGCGGCGGCCTACCGGGAGGCGGCGTGAGGCCGGGGCTGCGTTTCCGTACTCCCTGCCACGTCTGACGGGGGATCATAGACGGGACACGATCGGCACAGGGTGACTCGGGGGGGCTCGATGACCGGCGCCGCACAGCGGTTCTTCATCAGTTACGCGGGCGTGGACCGGCTGTGGGCCGAGTGGGTGGGGTGGCATCTCGAGCAGGACGGCCACCGGGTGCACCTCGACGTGTGGGACTGGCAGACCGGCGACGACTTCGTCAAGCGCATGGACGAAGGGCTGGAGGAGCCCGACGCGGTGGTCGCGGTGTTCTCCCCGGCGTACTTCGAACCAGGGCGCTGGACGCAGGAGGAACGGTCGGCGGTGGTCGCGCGGCGGGACCGGCTGATACCGCTGGCCATCGAGCCGCTGACCAACAACGACGTCCCCGCGACGCTCGCGGCGAAGGTACGCACGAATCTGCACGGCCTGGGCGAGGCGGACGCCGTCGAGGCGCTGCGCAGGGCGGTCGGCGGTGGCGGCCGCCCGACGGTCCCGCCGGCGTTCCCGGGCGCCCCGGCGCCGGGCGCGGCGGCGCTGCCGGACAGCCCGAAACCCCCGTTGCCCGGCGACGCCGGCGAGCCCGAGGTGTGGAACGTACGCCGCCGCAACCGCGACTTCTCCGGCCGTGAGGCGCAGATCGTCCAGCTCCGTGACGGTCTGCTCAGCGGACGGCACTCCGTCGTGTACGCCCTGCACGGGATGGGCGGCATCGGCAAGACGCAGATCGCCCTGGAGTACGCGCACCGGTTCGCCGGCCAGTACGACCTGGTGTGGTGGGTCGACGCGGAACAGGCCGACCAGATCCCGGTCCGCTACGGCGAGCTGGCCGACCGGATCGGCATCGCCGTCGCGGAGGCCGGGGCCGAGCACAACGCCCGGATGCTGCTGCAGCATCTGCGCAAGCGGTCGCGGTGGCTGATCATTCTGGACAACGCCGAGGATCCGGACCCGGTCGAACGCTGGCTGCCCGAGGGGCCCGGGCACGTCCTCATCACCTCGCGCAATCCCAACTGGCGCCGCCTCGCCCGCCCGACGGCGCTCGACGTGTTCACGCGGGCGGACTCGCTCGCGTACCTGCGGAGCCGGGTCCCGGGCATCGCCGAGGAACAGGCCGAGACGCTCGCCAAGGAACTCGGCGACCTCCCGTTGGCGCTTGCCCAGGCCGCGGGTGTGATCGAGAACGGCATGACCGTCGAACGGTACCGGCGGCTGCTGAACGACAGCACGGGCCGGATCCTGCGCGAGGGCGGGGTGCCGGACTACCCGGCGCCGCTGGCCGCCGCGGTCGGCATCGCCACCGAAGGCCTCGGCGACGCACACCCCGACGCCGCCGCCCTGCTCCGGCTCGCCGCGTTCCTCGGGCCCGAGCCGATCCCCACGGAGTGGCTGGAGACGGCGCGCCCACGGCTGTCCACGATTCCGGGCGACCCCGAGGACCTGATGCGGACGCGGGCGGCGCTCGAGCCGCTGCGGCGTTACGGCCTCGCCCGTATCGACGGCGAGGCCTTCCAGATCCACCGTCTGACGCAGGCGGTCGTACGCGACAACGTCGACCCGGGGCAGGCCGAGGCGATCCATGACGACGTGGCCGCCATCGTGGCAGCCGTCGAGCCGGGAGATCCTTACTCGCCGGGCAACTGGCCTGCCTGGGCCAGCTTGACCTCGCACCTCGTCTCACAGCACATCGATCCGACCCACCGGGCGGAGCTGCGCCCCATGCTCCGGGACGCCGTGCACTTTCTGATCCGCAGTGGCCAGCCTCGGATCGCCGCTGAGGTCGCAGTCACCCTTCGTGACGCGTGGACCGCGCAGCTGGGGCCTGATCATCCCGATGTGCTGACCTGCACGCAGTACCTCGGCCACGCGACGTCGGACCTCGGCGACATGCGGGGCGCCCGGCCGATCATCGAGGATGCCTTCACGCGTCGCCGGAGGACACTGGGCGACGACCATCCCGACACCCTGCAGTCCGCCAACGATCTCGCCGCGATCCTCGGCAATCTCGGTGACCGCGAGGAACCGCTGCGCGGAGCTCGGGACACCCTGGCTCGGCGGCGTCGGGTCCTTGGGGACGACCACCTCGACACACTTCGGTCCGCAAGCAACCTGGCGATGTCCCTCAGCATGACGGGGGAGCACGTCGCATCCCGCGCACTGGACGAGGACACCCTGGCCAGGCGCCGTCGTGTGCTCGGGGACGACCACCCCGACACGCTGCAGTCCGCGATCAATCTCGGCGATACCCTGACCGAACTGGGCGAGACGGCCGAGGCTCTTCGCCTGCACGAGGAGACCCGGGCCCGCTGCCGGAGCACGCTCGGCGACGATCACCCGATCACCCTCAGCTCGGCCCAGAACCTCGCTGGCACCCTGCACAAGACGGGCAAGTACCGCGAAGCCCGCGAGCTGCTCGAGGACACCCTCGCCCGGCGCCGCCGTGTCCTCGGCGAAGATCACCCCAACACCCTCAGGACCATGCAGAGCCTCGCCGTGAACCTGTCGAACCTCGGCAATGTGGTGGAGTCCCGGCGCCTGCTGGAGGACTCCTGTGCCCGGCGTCGCCGAATCCTCGGCGAGGACCATCCCGCGACACTCCAGGGCACGCACGAACTCGCCGTCGCCCTGCACAGGCTGCGTGAATTCGAACAAGCCCGCCGTGTGCTCGACGACACGGTGGCCCGCCGTCGCCGTGTCCTCGGTGAGGATGACCCCGCCACCCTCAGCTCGGCCCAGCACCTCGCCGTCACGATGTGCAAGCTGCGCTCCTTGCCGGCGGGCGTGGCCTTGCTCGAAGACGTACGCGCCCGTCAGCTCCGCACCCTCGGTGTCGACCACGAGGACACCCAAACCACCACCCGGTCCCTCATCGCGGCCTACAAAGAGCTGGGTCTGCACCGCAAAGCCCAGAAGCTGACCCCCAAGAAGGCGACGAAGCGCCGGTTCGGCAGGAAGGGCCGGTAGTCACCCGGCGAACGGGGCCCCGGTGATCACGGCGACCACCGTGGCCCCCGCCCCGAACGCCCCCTCCTCCGCCAGTGCCACAAGTCCGTACAGCAATTTGGCGACATAGAGACGCTCTACGGGCAGACCGTGCCGCCCCTCGAAGTCCGCGGCGAACGCATCCAGCTCGGGGGTCACCCGCCCGTACCCCCCGAAATGGAAACGCTCGTCGAGCGACCAGTCCTCGCGTCGGCCGCCGAAGGCCCGCTCCTGGAGCCCCCGTATGTCGTCCGTCAGAAAGCCGCCCTTCAGGACCGGAACCCCCAACGCCCGCTGCCCGGGCCCCAACCCCGCCGCCAGCCCCGCCAGCGTCCCGCCCGTCCCGCAGGCCAGCGCGACCACGTCGGCATGCCCGCGCAACTCCTCGCCGAGCGCCCGGCACCCCCGTACGGCAAGCGCGTTGCTGCCGCCCTCGGGGACGACGTACGCCCCCTCGGCGCCGGCCGCGTGCATCAGGCTCGCCAGCACCTCCGGCTCGCCCTTGCATCGATATGTCGCCCGGTCGACGAAGTGCAGCCGCATGCCGTCGGCCACGCACCGGGCCAGCGACGGGTTCAGCGGCCGGTCGGCCAGTTCCTGACCCCGTACGACGCCCACCGTGGGCAGGCCGAGCAGGCGGCCTGCCGCGGCCGTGGCGCGCAGGTGGTTGGAGTACGCGCCGCCGAACGTGAGGATCGGGCGGCCGGCCGCGGCGGCGAGGTTGGGGGCGAGTTTGCGCCACTTGTTGCCGATGAGGTCCGGGTGGATCAGGTCGTCGCGCTTGAGGAGCAGACGGACACCCCGGCGGGTGAAGCGCTCGTCGGTGACCTCCTGCACCGGCGACGGGAGCCGGGGGCGGAGGGTGGCGAGGTCGGGGACGTTGTCGGGGCTGGTCACGGCTCCATTGTCGCCGCCGGTGAGCCGGCATCGGCCCTCACTTCAGGCGGTCGCGGATCCGCTGCCGCATCGACGCCATCGTGAAGCCCCGCGGATCCACCTTTCCCGGCTGCCACTCCAGGTGGCCGATAACCGACCGCTCTGTCCAGCCGTGATGGCGGCAGATCGCCGCCGCGACCCGTTCGATCGCGTCCAGCTGCTCGTCCGGCCAGGGATCCTTGCCGTTGCCGAGGTTCTCGCACTCGAAGCCGTAGAAGTGGCGGTTCCCGTCGGTGTTGGCCTCGTTGTCGGGCGGCAGCGCCTTCTCCGCGATCACCGCGCGCAGGACGTCGTCGTCGCCGGGGCCGGCGTGGTTGGCGCGGCCGTAGCCGACCAGGTGGACGGTGCCGTCCTTGGTGATGACGCCGTGACAGAGCGGGCCCGGGAGGGATGCGTAGCCCCTGCGGCACAGTTCGACCGTGTGCTCGCTGCCCTTCGTCACCGTGTGGTGGATCATCACGCCGTGGACCGGGCCCCACGGCCCCTTGTGATTGCGGTTGTGGTGCTCCCAGTCGCCGACCTCGACGACGGTCGCGCCCTCCGCCCGGAGTCTCGTCAGGAACCTGCTCGCGGACATGGGTGAGGCCATGCCGCCTCCTTCGTGCCGTACGCCGGCCGCCCTCCGCGGCCGTCTCGTACCGCTGCTTGTACCGAAAACGGGCAGACAGGACTACTTGATCGCACAGTGTGCGAGTCGATTCGGACAGGGAGGTCTCAGGCGTACGACTGGACAGGATTCCCTGCGTGCCCAGTCGGCGATGATCCATTCCCGCTCTTTCGGGTAATACCATCAGCACCTTCTGTGAGGAAGGCTCGGTCATGCAGATCGATGCCCGGCGCAGTCGGCGCCGCGGCAGACCGGGAGGGCAATTCTCATATGTCGGTAGGCGAAGAGATCCGCACCGAGCAGGCCAAGCCGCAGCAGAGTCTCGACACGGCAGCCGCGCGGAACCTGGCCACCACGACCAAGTCCGCACCGCAGATGCAGGAGATCAGCTCCCGCTGGCTGCTGCGAACGCTGCCATGGGTGAACGTGCAGGGCGGTACGTACCGCGTGAACCGGCGTCTGACCTACGCCGTGGACGACGGCCGCATCACGTTCGTGAAGACCGGTGATCGCGTCGAGGTCATCCCGGCGGAGCTGACCGAACTGCCGGCGCTGCGGTCGTACGACGACGAGGACGTGCTCGCCGAGCTCGCCCAGCGCTGCCAGCAGCGGGAGTTCTCCGCGGGGTCGGTGATCGCGTCCTTCGGCAACCCGACCGACGAGGTGTATCTGCTGGCGCACGGCAGGGTCGAGAAGATCGGCACCGGTCCCTACGGGGACGATGCCGTCCTCGGCGTGCTCGCCGACGGGGCCTATTTCGGCGAGGACGCGCTGCTCGACCCCGACGCCATCTGGGAGTACACCGCCCGCGCGCACACCGCCTGCACCGTGCTCGTGCTGCCCCGCCAGGACTTCGAGCAGGTCGCGGAGCGCGCCGACTCCCTGGGCGAACACCTCCAGCAGCAGCGCTCGATCCCCGACCAGCGCACCAACAAGTACGGCGAGAAGGAGATCGACCTCGCCGCCGGCCACAGCGGCGAGCCGGACATCCCGCACACCTTCGTCGACTACGAGGCCAGGCCCCGTGAGTACGAACTGAGCGTCGCCCAGACCGTGCTGCGCATCCACACGCGCGTGGCCGACCTCTACAACCAGCCCATGAACCAGACCGAGCAGCAGCTGAGGCTGACGGTCGAGGCGCTGAAGGAGCGCCAGGAGCACGAGCTCATCAATAACCGCGAGTTCGGGCTGCTGAACAACTGCGAGTACGACCAGCGGCTCCAGCCGCACGACGGCGTGCCCAGCCCCGACGACATGGACGAGCTGCTCAGCCGGCGGCGCGGCACCAAGCTGTTCCTCGCCCACCCGCGCGCGATCTCCGCGTTCGGCCGCGAGCTCAACAAGCGTGGACTGGTCCCGGAGACCATCGAGATCGGCGGCAACCGCATCCCGACCTGGCGCGGTGTGCCGATCTACCCGTGCAACAAGATCCCGGTCAGCGCGGAGCGTACGACCTCGATCATCGCCATGCGTACGGGCGAGGCGGAGCAGGGCGTCATCGGCCTCCAGCAGGCCGGCATCCCGGACGAGATCGAGCCGAGCCTGTCCGTGCGCTTCATGGGCATCAACGAACAGGCGATCATCAAGTACCTCGTCACGGCCTACTACTCGGCCGCGGTGCTGGTGCCGGACGCGCTCGGCGTGCTGGAAGGCGTCGAGATCGGGCGCTGGCGGTGATCTCTCCCCGCCCGGCGCCGTGTCCCGTGACGGAGACGCAGCAACACCCCATGAAGGGAGGGTGGTTGACCGAGACGCGCGAAAGGCGGAGCCCTATCGGGACCCAGACGGACGGCGGCCCGGGGCCGCTCGACGGACACGAGGCGGCGACGATCCTCGAGCGCTCACGGGCCGTGGTCGACCCCGAACTGCGCGCGGCCATCGACTCGTTACCCGGTTCCATGCGCCGGGTCGCCCTGTACCACTTCGGCTGGGAGCACCCGGACGGCACCCCGGCGGCCGGCCACGCGGGCAAGGCGATCCGGCCCGCCCTCGTCCTCACCGCAGCCGCCGCGCTCGGCGGACCGGGGGCACGGACGGCGGCCGTACGGGCGGCCGCGGCGGTGGAGCTGGTGCACAACTTCACGTTGCTGCACGACGACGTGATGGACCGCGACACCACCCGCCGGCACCGGCCCACCGCATGGACCGTGTTCGGCGACCCCGACGCGATCCTCGCCGGGGACGCCCTCCAGGCACTCGCCCTGCGGCTGCTCGCCGAGGACCCGCACCCGGCGGCAGCGGCGGCCGGCGTCCGGCTCGCGAACTGCGTGATCGAGCTGTGCGCGGGCCAGCACGCGGACACGGCCATGGAGCAGCGGGCCCCCGCCGAGGTCACCCTCGACGAGACGCTCGCCATGGCCGAGGCCAAGACCGGCGCACTGCTGGGGTGCGCCTGCGCCCTGGGCGGGCTGTACGCGGGGGCGGCGGCGGAGGACGTGGCGGCGCTGGACGCGTTCGGCCGGGAGGCCGGGCTCGCCTTCCAGCTCATCGACGACGTGATCGGCATATGGGGCGACCCGAGCCGCACGGGCAAACCGGCCGGCGCGGACCTCGCCGCCCGCAAGAAGTCCCTGCCGGTGGTCGCCGCGCTCGCCTCGGGCACTCCGGCGGCGGCCGAGCTGGCCGAGCTGTACCGGGCACCGTACGAGAAGGAGGACCTGGAGCGTACGGTGCTGGCCGTCGAGCGGGCCGGCGGGCGGGACTGGGCGCAGGTCCAGGCCGCCGACCGGATGGCCCGCGCGATGCAGGAACTGGCCCGCGCGGTGCCCGAACCGGAGGCGGCGGGCGGGCTGCTGGCGCTGGCCGAGTTCGTCACCCGGCGCAGCAGTTGACGGTCGTCGAGGCCCCGGAGCCGTCGGGGCCGCGCGGCTCCTGACCCCGCACGGCCGCATCGTGCGACTCCGGCAAGGCGGGTCCCGCACATCCCCACGGTGTGCGGGGCCCGCCCCTTCGCACCGTCCTCGCGTACCGTCCGGATCCCGTCAAACTCCGTTCCCCGCCCGGTGCCTGTGCCCCAACCGCCCTACGATCAAGGCCGGTTGAGACGAAGGGGCGGGACACACATGGGCGTGGCGATCCGGACGGCGGGCGAGGGGGACCGGGAGCTGGTGGCGCGGCTCCTGGACGCGGCGTTCCAGGACGATCCGGTCAGCGGCTGGGTCTTCCCCGGCGACGAGCATCGCCGTACGACCCATCCCGGGCTGATGGCGGCCTTCGTCGACGTCGTGCTGGCCGAGGGCCGCATCGACCTCACCGAGGACGGCACGGCCTGCGCGCTGTGGCTGTCGGTGCCGGCGGACGCCCACGAGGCCGACGACGACGGCCCGGCCCTGCTGCGGGAGGCCGTCGACCCGGACAACGAACGCGTCGAGCTGATCGGCCGGCTGACGGCCGGCATCCACCCGGCCGGCCGCGCCCACGAGTACCTGTGGATGATCGCCGTGAGCCCCGAACGCCAGGGCGAGGGCCTCGGCACGGCGCTCATCACCTCGGTCCTGGACCGTTGCGACCGCGAGGGCCTGCCCGCGTATCTGGAGGCCAGCAACACCCGCAGCCGCACGCTGTACGAACGGCTCGGCTTCAAGCTGAGGGACCGCCCGCTGGACCTGCCGGACGGCCCTCAGATGTGGCCGATGTGGCGCGAGCCGCGCGGCTGAGTCACACCTCCGGGGCCGTCCGTTCCGCATCCGCGTCGATTGTCCGGGGGCGCTCCGCTCCCACGCCT